>NZ_FOQM01000032.1 GCF_900113735.1 Bradyrhizobium sp. Gha | reverse complement strand
GCGTGCTTATCCGAGTAGAATGCGATCGGCTTGCCGTAGCGCTGCAAATAGGCGCGCGTCGCGGCAAAATAATCAAAGGTCGATTCCGTCTCTGCAAAGCGCAAGTGCATCAAACGACTGGTCGCATCATCGATGAAGACGAGCAGGGTGCATTGTGGGCCGCGATCCTCGAACCACCAGTGTTCAGAACCGTCGATCTGAATCAACTCGCCCACACAGTCGCGACGATGCCGTGGCTGGTAGACCCGTTTGAGCCGTTGCCGGCGATCCTGCCAGAGCCCGTCGGCCAGCATCCAGCGCCGCACCGTCTCAACCCCCAAATGCAGCCCGTGCCGCTCCGAAAGCTTCTCTGCCGCTAACGTCGGGCCGAAGTCGCCGTAATTGGCCTTGATCAGCGCCATCGCCTCGGTGCGGACAACCGCCGGATACGCCCGATTGCTCGGCTTGCCGCGCTTCTTGGAAATCAGAGCTACAGGGCCGCCAGCGCGATATGCCTTGAGCAATCGGAACACTTGGCGTCTCGTCACGCCCATCAGCTGCGCCGCTTCGCTCGGTCGTATCCGCTCGGCCAGCAAGTCCTTCAGCACGTGAACCCGGTCGATCTCCGCTCGGCTCATCGACAGCACCGTCATCACACCAAAACTCCCAAGCCATCATGGCCGGGACAGTGACATCTGTAATGAGGACAGGTGTGACCTTTCTAACGGTGGTCTACACGAAAGATTCGCATAACCTTCATTATGGAATATCCGAAATCAAAACTTGCGTCGAAATTTCAGCTGCCGAAAGGCCCAGCTGATTGCCGAACGTCCGGTTGCGAGCCGTTGTTCGGCTAGACTAGATCGATTCGATGTGCGGCCTTAGCAAGTCAACCGTCTCGATCAGTCCAGCAGCCTCCATCACGAGCAATAGCTCGGCTGGCGTCATTTCCGGCTTTTTGAAGCGTTCGCGCATACGCCGAATGGCTGCAACGGCGCGAGCTTCGTCGAGGGCGATAGTATCGGCAATGAAAGCGTCGGCGGATTTCGCCTCCATATTCAGGTCGGAAAGAACTGCCGCCGGAAAATCTTTAATGTTTTCCGTTACTATTATTGCGGCTTGCGTCTTGGTCGCCGCAGCAACCACGTGGTGATCGTCGGGATCAGGCAGACCCGCCGCAACCGGCAAGAAGTTATCAAAATCCGTAACCATGGCGTCGTCAAAGGCAGCTTCCATGCTGGCGCGCGCCCGTTCTGCGCGAGCCGTCGCATCCTCGAAGCCCTTGCCGCTCAGAATTTCTTCAATAGCTGCTTCGGTCTCATCCAGGACACGGGCCGACCAGCGGAGGCGGAAAAATTCCGCCTCCGCCAAGGAGAGCAGCAAGTTTCTTTTGAGCGCGCTCGCAAGCGAGCACGCATCGACGAATGCGGTGAAACGATTCGCAAACAAGCTTACAGATGCTCCGCGTCCAGCTCGGCGAGCTTCCCAAGCGCGTTGCCTCGCTTCTCATCACGCGTGCGCTTATAGGCGAATAGGTCCTCCGCCCTAATTCTGCGATGACGGCCCACCGTCACGTGCTGAATTTCATTCTTCTCGAGCAACGAGACCAGAAACGGACGTGAGACATTTAGGATGTCGGCAGCTTGCTGCGTGGTCAACATCTCATGCACAGGCACGAGCGTCACCGCGTCGCCGCGACCGATATGTCGAAGCAATTCCATTAAGAGACTCGACAGGGCCGGCGACAAGGTTATCTCAGCAGCCTTCTGAGCATCATCGAGCACGCGTAGCTTGGCGTCTCCCGTCGCATGCGACGCGAGTATCTGACGAAGCTGGTTGGCTGCCGCCTTCTCGCTCGCGGAAGGCAGGCGAGTACCTCCTAGCTCTTCGGCGTAGGCTGGCATTGTCATCAGTTCTTCCCCTTGTACCGCTTTGCATATACGCTCTATTCGAAATAAACGCAACAAGTGAAACAAACGAAACGACCCAAAGTTCCAGGTGGCGGGTCGCCCTCCCCCTAAGCTCAGGTCGGTCCAGAGGGAATTTCGGGGCTCGCGCGGCTCATGAATTTGGCGCGGAATCCCAGGAGAACTGCGCGCAGCGCCTGGCCAGCAGGGCGCAGGCGATTCTCGCGAAACCTTAGCTTGCGGCTAGGATATATTCCAAGATCCAGTTTATGCGATTTGTATTTGCCGAATGGCGCATCGCTAGACGTCGTCATTCCCTCGCCCCTCATTCGGACGGACGGAAAATAAAGAATCATGCATCCGGTTAAGCATGGACCTCACGACGCGATCACGGTTCGATAAGCTGAGCTCCTCTGGTACCAAGGGTCGGAACAACTTCTCAATGGAGCTTGTCATCGATGAAATCTCCTATGAAAACCTGTATCGAAAGGCCGAGGTCGAGGCCAATCTCCCGGATGACGTCAAGACCCACTTCCGTGGCGAAGCCGGAGAGGCATCGCAGTCGCAAAGCACGACGATCCTGCTCTTTGCCGCCGCCCTGCTCGCGATCTACATCGTACTGGGTGTGCTCTATGAAAGCGTCGTTCACCCCATCACTGTTCTCTCGGTCCTCCCATCGGCGACCTTTGGCGCCTTCCTCGCGCTCTTGTTGACCAAGCTCGAGCTGAACCTGATGTCATCCATCGCTTGCATCCTGCTCATCGGCATCGTGATGAAGAATGCGATCATGATGATCGATTTTGCGATCGCCGCAGAACGCAAAGATGACCTCTCCCCAACACAAGCCATCCGCGAGGCTGCGAGCGCCCGTTTCAGGCCTATTCTCATGACCAGCATCGTTGCGATTCTGAGCGCGTGCCCGCTGGCCCTGAACACGGGTGCGGGTCACGAACTGAGGCAGCCGGTCGGCATTGCGCTGGTCGGCGGCCTGCTGCTGTCGCAGATTTTGACGCTGTACACGACGCCCGCGATGTACCTGCTGCTCGGCCGCCTGGTCCCGAAGTCCGCCAGAGCTGGTTTGCGCTAAAGTGGACGGCGAAGAACCTACACCTCACCGATGAACAGCGCGAAGGCTCCCGCGAACTCATGGGCGACAGCGGCATGTCGCAATTCGTCCCCGATGCTGTCGACGAGAAGCTGGCGCACGATAAGCCTAAGCCGAAGACGGCTATTGCGAACCCCCGCTGCGGAAATCTCGAATGCCGTTCCCGATATCAGCCATCAGGCCGCTCACCCGATTGCGGCCGAACGGCAGCGTGACCAGACCGGCAACGATGATCCGGTGCCAAAATCTCGTCGCACCCATGGTGTGCTTTCCTGTTCACTAGCTTCGACAGCCCCTCGTATTGCTCGGCTTGGGGAACGTCAGCGCTTGCGCGCTGCTGACGTCCTTCGTGCCGTGGACTTCGCGGCCTTCTTAGTGGCCTTTGCCATTGCCGGCTTGCGCTTCGTGGCCGTGGCGGCCACGGTCTCTCCTCTGTTAGCGCGGGCAAATCACCTGCCATCCCGAGAGAACCATGTCGATCGAAACTGATCAAGCTCGCGAAGTGATGCTCCTCACCGAATTGGACCGGTGCAAGGCCCAGCTAGTAGCCGTCCAAGCAGAATTGAATGAATTGCTAATCGCAAAGAGCGTTGATGCCGTTGCAGCCAGGGATGCCGCAAAGCGAATGGCGGCGGCAGTTATTCGTTTCGAGGCCGTCACTCGAGCATTACTGTCCGGACAACGCACGACTTTACAGTAACCAGCTCCGGAGTCCGATAACCGCCCTTTGCATCGACCCCAACACGCCTTGGACGCGAGCGGCATTGGACCCGACGCCGGGCGTCAGGACCGACACCGGCCCAGCCAGTACCTGCAGGCACAACGTCTATGACTCGAAAGGGCCCGGACGAGGCTCCGTCCGCCTTCCGCGAAAGAACGTCGCCTGGAACGATTGAGTACCTCGCCAGCCTCATGCCGCAGCTCGAAATCGTTCACCCGTTCCACTAGCCGTCGCTCAAGCCGAGGCCAACAATCGACCCATGGCATCGATGGCGAGCTCATATCCGTTTGCGCCAAAGCCAATTAGGATCCCGCTCACGGTGCGCGAGATCAGCGAGTTGTGGTAGGTGCTCTCGCGCGCATGAACGTTCGAGATATGCAGCTCAATCTTGGGACCGTCGAACATCTTCAGCGCATCGAGCAGCGCGATCGAGGTGAAGGTGTAGCCGGCCGGATTAACGATGATACCTGCGGCCTCTTGGCGCGCCTGATGCACGCTCTCAACCAGTTCGCCCTCGAAATTGGTCTGGCGGAAGTCGATCTCGTAGCCAAGCGGCTTGGCGCGGGCGATGCAAAGCTCGCGAATTTCGGCGAGCGTGGTTCGCCCGTAGATCTCGGGTTCGCGCTGGCCAAGGAGGTTGAGGTTAGGTCCGTTCAGAAGGAAGATTGTCTTCATGTTTTTCCTTATTCAAACGACATCTAATTGACGAGAAGCTGGCCGAGAAAGGCCTGCGTCCGCTTGTGTGTGGGCGCGAAAAAGAACTGTTCGGGAGATGCCTCTTCGACGATTTCACCATCAGCCATGAAGACCACTCGGTCGGCCACCGCCCGTGCGAAGCCCATCTCGTGAGTGACGCAGACCATGGTCATGCCGCCAGCGGCAAGGCTGATCATGGTGTCGAGCACCTCCTTGACCATTTCCGGGTCCAGCGCCGAAGTCGGCTCGTCGAACAGCATGATCTTTGGATTCATGCACAGCGCGCGGGCGATCGCTACGCGCTGCTGCTGGCCGCCGGACAACTGAGCTGGGTACTTCTCCGCGTGATCGCCGATCTTGACGCGACCGAGTACGCGTCTCGCTGTTGCCCGCGCTTCGTCCCGGGATACGCCCCGGACCCTCAACGGCGCAAGCATACAGTTTTCAAGCACGGTCATGTGCGGAAAGAGATTGAACTGCTGGAACACCATGCCGATTTCCATCCGCACCGCGTCGATGTTCTTACCTCCTGCAGTCAGATCGATACCATCGACGACGATCGTGCCGCTCTGCACGGACTCCAACTGGTTGATGCAACGCACAAGGGTCGACTTTCCGGAACCGGACGGTCCGCACAGCACGATGCGCTCGCCGTTACCGACTGTGAAATTGATGTTCTTCAGCGCGTGAAATCCGCCAAAGTACTTGTTGACGCCATTCATCAGGATGGCGGTTTGGGAATCGACGGTAGCCGGCATGGAGCGTCTCGCTTATTGCACGGTAAAGGGAACGCCCTCGATCTTGGTCGGGAATTCGGGCAGCGGCTGGTCGATCCACTTCTTGTTGACGGCAGCCAATTCACCGCTGGCCCGGATTTCGTCGATAAGGGTGTTTAGCCAGACGTTCAGATCCTTCTGGCCGGGTTTGGTCGCAATACCCATCCACTGCTCGTTGAAGACCAACTTCTGCTCGAACTCATTGTTGGGGAATATCTTGTTGAGGTTCATCATGTAGGTGGTGTTTGCTCCGATGGCCTGCACCTGCCCAGTAATTAGGGCCTGGATGACGGCGGAGTCATCGTCGAAGCGGCGAATGTCGGCGGACTTGGGCAGTCCCTTGGTAATGGCAATATCCTGCGCCCCGCCGCGCACGACACCGATGCGAAGTGCGGCTGCGTCTTCGAGCCTCTCGATCATCTGGCCCTTCTTGGCAAGCAGGATGATTTTCATGCCGGCATAAGGCTCGGTGAACTGCACCACTTTGGCGCGCTCTGGATACATGCCCATGGTCGCAAGCAGCATATCGACCTTACCGGTCATGACTTGCGCGATACGCGCGGCGACGGTCATGCCGACGAACTCCGCCTTAACGCCCATCTTCTTGGCGAGCAGCTCGCCGACGTCCACGTCATAGCCCGCAGGCTTGCCCGACCCATCGAGGAAGCCCCACGGGGGCAACTCCGACAATACACCGATCCTGACTATGCCGCGCTGCTTGATTTCCGCGATCGTCTGAGCGCCTGCCCGCTGTGAAGACAGGGCTCCCAATCCGAGCGGCGCGATGAGCGCTAGCCCACAAACAATCACGCGACGATGAAAACATTTCGATATCACAATTCCTCCTTGGTTCATTTGGGCTTATTGGCTTATCACTGGCGAGAGGCGGCGTTCCATCGCTCGTCCGAGTCGCGATAGCGGCCAGCAGATGATGAAATAGATCAGGCCGACAATCGCGTAAATCAACAGCGGCCGGTATGTGATGTTGGACAGCAGCGTTCCGGTCCGGGACAGCTCGGTGAAACCGATGATCGCGGCTAGGGACGTGCCCTTGATAAGCTGAACTAAGAAGCCGATGGTCGGCGGCAGCGAAATCTTAAGGGCTTGCGGCAGGATGATATAGCGCATCCGGAAACAGTAATGGATGCCGAGGGCCTTTGCGGCTTCGGTCTGGCCGCGCGGAATCGATTCGATCGATCCGCGCCAGATCTCGCCAAGGACGGCGCTCGCGTGAAATGTGAATGCAATCGATACCGCGATCCAAGGGCTCATCGATATGTTGAGCAGGCCGATGCCGTAGTAGACGATGAACAATTGCAATAACAGCGGAGTGCCGCGAAATATCTCTATAAAGGCGGCGGCGAACCGCTCCAGCGCCATCAAACCGCACGTCCGACATAACGCCACGGCGAGTCCACCGAGCCCTCCAAACAGGAAGCCGACTGTCGACAAGGCCAGCGTCCACAGGGTGCCGACCAGCAGCAGATGAAACTGTGCGGGCCCAAGTGAGGTGATCATGGCTGGACTCGCATGCGTACCTCTTACCGCGCAGGATATGAAAAACTGATGCGCCGGATTAGCGCGAACAACTTTGAGAGCCCAAAGGACATCACCAGGTAGAGCCCGGCGATCGTGAAGTAGATCTCGAAGCTGCGGAAGGTCACAGCCTCGAGCTCCGCCCCGACGTGTGTCAACTCGGCGGCTGTGATGGACGAGGCGATACTCGATGTCAGCATCAGAAAGATGAACTGGCTGGTCATCGCCGGATACACGGTGCGCAGGGCCGGCTTGAGAACGACATAGCGGAAGATCTGCGTCGGCCTGAGACCGAGCGCGAGCCCCGCCTCGATCTGGCCGCGCGACACCGCCTCTACGCCAGCACGCAGGATCTCGATCGTATAGGCGGCGCCGTTCAGGCCGAGCGCGATGATCGCCGCGACATTTGGATCGAGCCGCACGCCGATGCTGGGCAGTCCGAAATAGAGAAAGAATATCTGCACGAGAAACGGCGTGTTGCGCACGATCTCGACGAATGTTCCGATGAGCCAGGTGCTGATGGTCTCCCGCAGCTGCAGCACGAGCATGGCTGCGACGGCGATCGCGAGCGTGACCGGCATCGCGAGCAGCGACAGTTGCAGCGTCAGCAGGCAGCCCTTCAGAAGTTCGCGCCAATGCGCGACGACAGCCGTGAAATCGAAGGCGTATGCCACGCGTCCTCCGGTAATACGCCTGGGTCCCCCTGGCGCGTGCTATTGATTCTTAAAACAACTCACAGGATATCGCCGGCGTGCTCGCGGAAACGCCAGCCTTCTGGTTCGTCTAATCGCAATTGTGTATGGAGTGCTCCAACTCTCGATTTCGCGGGGCGCATCCTTCCTCGCTTCGAAAGTTGTGAGAAACGGTAAGATGCCGGTGTCGCGGATGCTCGCTGTTGGCGCGCAGTAGTGTCAGTCCGCGATCGCCCCCGCCGATCATGGGACTATCCGGCAGGCTGCCGAGTTGCGGTCTGTTCAACACTCGATCCTGAGCCGATTCATTCGTCGGTTTGAGCACAGGATCGGCGTCACCGTATTCGATGCGCAAAGGCGCGTTTGCGATCCTGCAGACTGTTTCGATTAGCAGACGTACCGCTCTTGCTTCCCAAGCGATTTGATCGATCGGTCCTTCCCAGTACTCCGATACAACAGAGGCCAAATGGCGGGCTTTAACCCCCAATCCTGCTACCGTGTGTGCCGGGGTCTCCATGATCGCCCGTTCGATAGGATCGAGGCAGGCTAGTAGTGCTTCATCCTCTGTCGTGGAGTAGCCGTCGGAAAGCTGATTGCCAACTTCGCGTTGGAGTTCTGCTGCTATGGCGACGAATCGCCTCTCAAGCACCAAAAGAGCTGCGTCTGACGACGTGTCACAGGTCGGGCAAAGGCTCCCAAGACGCTTGGCCATTAAATTGAACTCCAGTACACGAAAAACGTCTGCGATAAACGATTAACGTTTAAATTCGCGGATGTCAACGCTTTTCGTGCCTGTTAGACGCAAAACGTGTCTCATGAAATGGCGGATGGATGACTCCCGATCAATCTCGGGCAGCGCGTGGACTGCTCGACTGGTCTCAAGCCGAATTGGCTGCTCGGTCCAATTTGAGCGAGAGCACTATTCGTGACTTCGAAAAAGGCCGCAGGGTCCCTTCAATAAATAACTTAGCCGCAGTCAGACGTGCTTTAGAGGAAGCAGGGGTTGAATTTATCGACGGCAACCACCCCGGAGTTCGACTGACGCGCTAACGACAGATTCGGCGACTGGCTGAACTATCCGCTCAAGAGAGCAGAGCCATGACTAGGAGCTGACTGACGGGCGTCACACCATGTGATCCCTGAGGCGCGGCCGTTGTCCAGGAACGCAACGATCGCCCGATGGCAGCGAGCGCGCTATCGCCAGGGCGAACAGGCCGCGCGAAGGGAGCAATCTCAATCAATCTTCGTAAGGCACTGCGCCGACGTTCTAGAAATCTGGGCCGGCAATTCCGGCGCTCGCGCCGTCGACGGCGACCTTGGCCGTGATGATCGCATCGATGCCGACGCCGAAGATCAGCATGCTGCTGCTGGGCGCTGCCGGTGCTGGTCTAGTTGCCATGCACCCCAAGAAGTTAGCTTCCCTTCAGAAAGCGTTCGCAATCCTTGGCTCGCTTGCCCAAAGCCGTTGCCAATCGCTCGATGATGGCGTTCTGCAATCCGTCCTTTTGCGCGCGCGCGCGAATGTCCGCCACGAGGTCGGGGATCTGCCCGGCCATGGAAATCAGGGTAGCAATGAGCACTCCGCATCTGCCCGCGTTTCGCGCGCGAACTTCTGCCATTGGCGCAAGCCAATTTGGTCGAGTTTGTATTCGCCTCACCAACTCGCGAAGAAGTGGCCGAAGGGAGTGGAGACCCCGGTATGTTGCCACGTCCGTGACCCTCCCCTCGGTCCTTGCCAATCTTGGTGATCCCGGCGGCGCGCCATCTGAAGCGAGATCTATCTGCATCAAATTGATGCTCGCTTTCAGCCCGGTACCGCGGATCGCCTCGATCAGGTCGATAGCGTCTTCCAGAGCGCATAGTTCACTGCAAGGGGGACCAGAGAAACGCCGTGTGGAATATTGCTGACGAAGCGATTCAGCTTTTCCACGACGCTGGCGGGTAAACGCTAGAGCGTCCCAGCGCCGGGCGCCCGTCAAGATCACGTCGAGCCGAGAGACCTTCGAAACAGACGTATTGCAGTCATACGCCTATTCACTGCCTCGTCACACGGCGCAAGGCGGCCCCCGCCGGAGGGTTACCGTCTTTCAGCTCAAGCGAGCGATACACCTCGATCACGACGTAAAAGATAAAAAGCGGATTCGTCTGCATCTCGGAACTATGTCTGTGCTTCCGCAATCAGCTCCTTCAGCAATTCGCCTTCCGGCGGCTTGTGCGATCGTCGCACTCTGTCATGCATTGTCGGATTCCTGCTGGGGTATTCCGGTCGGCCGGCGATTTGCGAGGACGCTGTTGTTTCTGAGGCAGCGGAAGCATGGCTCTCCCGGCAGCTATCGAAAGCGGGTCCGAAGATGTGATTTCGGCGCGGCGTCACGATGCACGCTGATTTCAGTTTGAGAGGTCCGACGAGTTTCAGGCGAGTTCGTTAGGATTGGAAGCGGATCCTAGCTCAGACGTTCACCTGACGACGAAGCCGTAAGCGTAGGGATCGCGATCGTCGATGAAGATCGTATTGAAGCCGGTCATGCGAGCCCAGCCGGAAACCGAGGGTACGATCGCGCCCCGGTGGCCCACCCTGGCGGCGGCCTCGATCCGTCCCCTGAACAGCGAGCCGATGATCGATTCATGTACGAATTCATCGCCGACCTGTAGCCGGCCTTTGGCGGCAAGCTGCGCCATGCGCGCTGAGGTGCCGGTACCACATGGTGAGCGGTCGATCGCCTTCTCGCCGTAAAAGACGGCGTTCCGCCCATGCGCCTCCAGTTTCGTCGGCCTTCCCGTCCACTGAATATGGCTGAGACCGTTGATCTCGGGATGCTCGGGATGGACGAACTCATACTTTTCGTTGAGCGCTGCACGCAGACGCGACGACCACCCCACCAGCTCATCGGCGGTATGGTCGGCCATGTCGCGGAAAGATTTCTGCGGTTCGACGATGGCGTAGAAATTACCGCCATAGGCGACGTCGACCACGATTTCGCCAAGACCATTGACCTCAGCCGTCAGCCCCTCCGCGTAGAGAAAACCCGGTACGTTGGTGAGACGCACCTCCTCCACGAAGCGGCCTTCCTGTCGGTAGGTGATATCGACCTTGCCGGCCGGTACGTCGATCGACAGCTTTCCAGGTTCGCGCGGCGTGATCAGGCCATTCTCGATGCCCATGGTGATGGTTCCGATGGTGCCGTGGCCGCACATCGGCAGGCAGCCGGATGTTTCGATGAACAGCACTGCCACATCGCAATCGGGACGTGTCGGTGGATAGAGGATCGAGCCCGACATCATGTCGTGGCCGCGCGGCTCGAACATCAGGCCGGTGCGGATCCAATCATAGTTGTGCTGGAAGTGGGCGCGCCTTTCAAGCATGTTCGCGCCCTCCAGATGCGGCCCCCCGCCACAAACGAGACGCACTGGATTGCCGCAGGTATGCCCATCGATGCAGGAAAATGTGTGGGTGGCCATGGTCAGAGTCTCCGAAGCAAGAAAGGAGAGAGGTCGCTGGCGGCAGTCGCCCTGCCAGGCGGTTGAGCCGGGCGCTGTCGGCTGAGTACGTCAGGTCGAGTAGAGTCCAGTCCATGAGACCCGGACGAACAGCCCCCAGCCAACGTTACGCCACCACAATTCGCTTAGCGGCCCTAAAGCATTTGTACAACCGCTCCCCGCTGCCACGCACGTTGAGATGATATCGCACAGCGAGCGGATCGACGGGATCAGATGCAAGCACGGTGGGGTCGCTTTAGCTACGGGACGTCTCAGCCGGCGCGCGCACTCAACGCAATCGAGAGCGCTGGCACCCGATAAGACGATTGATCAAAGCGCGCCCAAGAAAATATACGGCAAGGATCATCGAACGAAGGTAGATTGAAGCCGGCCCTCTACCGCGCGATCTTGGCGCACTCGCGAGAAAGTGATCGACGACGCATCGCCCAAAATGTAATGCTGAGATTAAGCAACCAGTAGAGCTGATCAGGCAGCACGGCGTCACCCACATGTGCGGCGCGCCGATCGTCTACAACACGCTGATCAATGCACCCGACGCGCCCCTTGGCACAACAATGCGTTTTATGGCAGAGCCACGCGGAGTGGGCCGACCAATAAAATGGGGATAGCTGCCGGCGCCGCGTTGAACGTAGTGCATGAACGATTGCGGCCTCTGTGCCGACAGGAGAGTCAGACTATTCCCGGTGATCGAGCAGCCCGTCCAAAATTCGTCAAATCACTGCAGAAGGGAACATTCGCCGCTGGGCGCGTGGCCCATTTCCGGCTAAACAGCAGCCATCTCAATGCCCGGCTGACGACCGCGACGGAGATCCGCAATGTCGACGGCATCATTGTCAGGGTCCCGCACAAATTCTCCTACGAGTTTTGTCCGAGCGTGACCGACGGCGCCCGCCTGCTCCGCTCGGTCAACATGATGCGTCGGCGCCGCGAAGGCGGCTGGCATGGCGATCACGTCAACGGGCTGGGCTTCGTCGTCGCGATGCGCGCCAACGGCTATGATCCGGCCGGCAAGCGCGCCCTACTGGTCGGCGCCGGCGGAGCCGGGTCGGCGATCGCCAGGGTGAGCGTAGGCACGCTTGCCATCTACGACAATGACGTGCCCTGGCGCGATCAGCAGATCAACAAACTGAAGACCCTCGGCAAGGCGAGGTCGACCGGCGCTCCGCCAATCAGTCCGACTTCGATCTCGTCGCCAACGCGGCACCGCTCGGCATAAAGACCGGCGATCCGCTGCCGCTCGACGTGTCAAAGCTCGACGAGCGTATGTTCGTCGGCTGCCCCATCACGAGCCTTGTGCTCTCGAGGCTCGTTGAAGCGGCGCGCCGCCTCGGCTGCAAGACGTCGACGGGCAGCCAGATGTACAACGCGCTGCAGAACTCGACAGTCGATTTCCTGCTTGAAGGCGGCGGCTCGAGGTAACCGCCATGTTCAGGAACACCGACGAGATTCCCCACGGCGCGCGCTACGATCTGGTCGTGATCGGCTCCGGTGCCGCTGGGATGGCAGCCGCCCTGTTCGCCGCCATCGAAGGGGGCAAGGTCCTCCTGGTCGAGCGCACCGAATATGTCGGCGGGACCAGCGCATTGTCGGCGGCAACCACGTGGGTGCCCAACTCTCACCATTCCAGCAGCGTCAACCCCGACGACAGCCGGGACAAGGCCCGCAAGTTCCTCGACGGCGTCGTCGGCAATCATTCCGCCCCATCGATGCGGGAAGCATTCCTCGACAGCGCGCCGGAGGCGATCGCGGCGCTGGAAGCGGACAGCCTGGTCAACTTCCGCCCCTACGCGACCCATCCCGACTACGAGCAGCAGTTCGAGGGTGCGATCATGCGCGGCCGAGCGCTAGAGCCGCTGCCGTTCGATGGCCGCAGCCTGGGACCCGATCTCGACAAGATCCGCCCTCCATTCCGGAGTTCACGATTTTCGGTGGCATGATGGTCGACCGCACCGACATCGGCCACCTGCTCGCGATCAAAAAATCAGCGCGCTCCGCGGCGCACGCTTTCAAAATTATCTCTCACTATGCCGGCGATCGGCTCAGGGGCCGCCGCGGCTCGCGACTGGTCATGGGCAGCGCACTGATCGGGCGTTTCCTGGCGTCGCTGAAGGCGCGCGGGGTCGAGATCCTGATCCGGACCAAGGTGCAGGATCTCGCCACCGAGGACGAGGTCGTCACCGGCGTGATCCTCAAATCGGGAGCAACGATCCGCCGCGTCGCCGCCACGAACGGCGTCGTGCTCGCGGCCGGCGGTTTCAACCGGCATCCGCGACGCTTCGCCGAACTAATGCCCCAAGGCGAGACGTACAGCCCTCCGGCGCCGGGACATACCGGCGCCATGCAGGACATCGCATTGCGGCTCGGCGAGGGTAATCTCGACAGCGCCTTCTGGGCGCCGGTGTCGATCCGCAAGCGTGCCGACGGCAGCACGGCGAGCTTCCCACATTTCGTCATGGATCGAAGCAAGCCGGGTACGGTCTGCGTCGATCAGACGGGACGACGCTTCATCAACGAATCAGTCTCCTATCACGTGTTCGGACGAGCGATGTTCGAGCACAACAAGCTGGTGCCGTGCATCCCTTGCTTCATCATCACCGACGCAGTCGGGCTCTGGAAATACGGTCTCGGCATCGTGAGGATGGGCGCGCGCAAGCTCGCCGCCTACCTGGCCGACGGCTACCTGACGGAAGGCGCGAACATCGCCGACCTCGCGGCCAGGATCGACGTTCCGGCAGCCAATCTCGAAACGACGATCGCTGCGATGAATCGTTATGCCGCAACCGGCGCCGATCCCGATTTCGGCCGAGGCACCACCCCTATCACCGCGGCAATGGCGATGCGTCGGTCGGGCCCAATCCAACGCTCGGTCTGATCTCGATCGCGCCCTACTATGCCGTGCGGCTCTATCCCGGCGACATCGGCGCGGCCACGGGTCTCGTCATCAACGAATGGGCGCAAATCACGCGCGCGGACGGCAGTGCGATAGCGGGGCTCTATGCCTCCGGCAACGAGGCCAACTCGATCATGGGCGGTACCTATCCCGGGCCCGGCATCACCATCGGTCCTGCCATCACGTTCGCCTACCGCGCGGTGCGGCACGCCCTTGGCGCAGCCCAGGCGCGGCGCGCAGCGAGCTCCGGAGGCTGATTTGACTGGTGACTACAGTCTCGACTGCGATCTGCTCGTCGTCGGCTCAGGCGCGGGCGGTCTGGCGGCGGCGCTCACCGGCGCCTGCCTTGGTCTCGACGTCATCCCGATCGAGAAGGAAGCACGGCTTAGCGGGACCGCCGCCTGGTCGGACGGCTGGATGTGGATTCCGCGCATTCCGCTGTCGAAAGCCGCCGAGTGGTCGAGGCTCCCGAGCAGCGGCACTCGATCTGCAGCACGAGCTCGCGGACGGCTACGACCCGAGCCGGGTCAAGTCTTGCCTCGAGCAGGGCCCGCGCATGGTCGAGCTCTTCGAGCGTGAGAGCCATCTCGGCCGCGCGATAATTCACTCTGCCCTCCCGTCGTCCACGCCAAACTTGTAATAGTCCGCCAGCGTCGGCAGTGTTCACCAAGCCTAGTCAAGAACGCGATACATCCATTCAGCTTCGCCGAGGGCGAGCCCGCCTGCGATGCGATTGGCGACAACGACCTCGCGTGCCGCTGGAGGGTCTGGAGGCACCCCACCAATGGCCGGGCTCCGTGGCGGCCGTGACATCCCTGGTGCCGAAATAGCCCTGTCAGCCAGGACCACCTTTCCCCCTCGGTAGTCGACCTCGCAGCCCGCGCGCCCCCATGTGCTGCCGAAGAGCAGCACGTCAGCCGCCAGCGTCAGTTCTTCAAGCGACGACGAACCTGCCAAGTGCCTCAGCGATTCGATATCGCCCGCGCTACCCCGGAACAGGCGCTTCTGCGTCCAGCAGGCGCGCTGCCTTGAGATCGCTCCAGAGTGCGGCGGGCACGGAGGCGGTCAACGCTGCTACGTTGCGCTCGACCTCCTGCGCATCATGCGCGCCGAGCACTACGCTCGCGACAGCGGGATGACCAAGCGCGAAATGTAGAGCGGCCGTCGGCAGCGGTACTCCATGAGCCGCGCAGATACGCTGGATTTCGACCACCTTCGAAAGGACGTGCGGCGGCGCATCCTGATAGTTGTACTTGGCGCCCTTGATGGGGCCTGTCGCCAGAATCCCCGAATTGAACACTCCGCCGAGCAGCACCGCAATGCCCTGCTTCAGCGCCAGCGGCATGAACTCCTCGAGTGCCGGCTGCTCCAGCAGCGAATAGCGTCCGGCAAGCAGCATCACCTCGAACGACCCGGCTTGCGCAAAGCGCACGCACATTTCGGCTTCATTGACCCCAATCCCAATGCCCGCGACCACGCGTTCGGAACGAAGCTTGTCGAGCGCTACATAGGCCCCGGACATCGCTTCGCGAAAACGGTCTTCGATCGCGTTCTTACCGTGGGTCCACACATCGACATCATGGATCAGCAACAGGTCGATGCGGTCGGTGCCAAGCCGCAACAGCGATTGCTCGACCGAGCGCATCGTGCCGTCGTAGGAATAGTCAACGACGGCCCGGTGCGGCTGTCCGCCGACAAATCCAGACCGAGTCTCCGGCTGGTGAAAGGGATCCATCCAGCGACCGGTCTTGGTGCAAAGCACAACATCCTTGCGTGGCACACGTCGGAGCGCCGTTCCACAGCGATGTTCCGACAGGCCATTGCCATAGTGAGGCGATGTATCGAGCAAATTGATGCCGAGCTCGAAGGCGCGGCTTGCGGCAGCAATCGCAGTCTGGTCGTCGAGCTCAAGAAATAGGTCGCCCAGTGGCGCGGTTCCGAATCCGAGGATGGAAGCCTCAAGTCCGGTCCGGCCAAGGGTGCGACGCGGTAAAGCCGATTGCGAAACCATGATAGATTGCTACCCTTCTCCGCGGTCTCAATGACGCGCTGGTCTCGTAAGTGGTAATGCGCAGCCTATGTATTTGCCGCGACGTGTCAACGCGAAGGAAGAGCCCCTGCGCAAAGCTGCTTCCGTAACGAAGCGCACGAGCTTTACGCTCGTACAAGGATTTTAAAAGACCTTGGGCTGCCCGAGAGCCGGGATCGGGAGGGGCTCGTGTCGCCCGAGAAGATGAGCTCACGCCCGCCTCGGATTCTCGCTGCCCGCGACCGCAATCACGGCTATGATAATCAACCCAGTCATGACCAAGCGCACGCCGGGACTAGCGCCAAAGATGTTGAGCATCGTGACCAGAAGATACATGAACAGCGCGGCGCCCCAGATGCCGGGAACATTGCCGCGGCCGCCCGCGACCGATGTTCCGCCGATCACGACAACGGCGATCGACGCCAGCAGGAAGTCGTCGCCCATGTTCAGCGCAGACCCGCCTGAAAACCCCGATTGCAAGACGCCGCAGAGGCCAGCGAGCATTGCACTGAGCACGTAGGTCGCAAATCGCGTGCGTCGGACGTCGAGACCAGCGAGCCATGCGGCCCGCTCGTTCTGCCCGATCGCAGCAACCGTCCGGCCATAAATCGTGTGTTTGAGTGTCAGGCCGATGATCGCCGCCAGAGCGGCTACCGCAATCGCCGCGAACGGGACGCCGAAGGCCCGGGCCGTCGCGAAGTCCGCCAGAGGTGCCGGCGGCTTGATGCGAAGGCCTCGTCCGATGGAGATCGCCGTCGATAGCACGAGAAAGCTCGAGGAGAGCGTAGCGATGATCGGTGGAATGCGAAGCAGCCGGATCAGGCCGTAATTAGCCACTCCGACCAAGAAGCTGGCGCCCATCGCGGCTGCGATCCCGACCAGGATGAGCGCGCTCTCGGTGTCCATCAATTTCATCGCGATAACGCCTGACAGGGTCATCGTCGCGGGAATGGACAAATCCACGTTTCCAGGTCCCGTGGTGATCACCATCATCTGGCCGAGCCCGACGATGACCGTGAACGTCGCGAAGGCCAGCGCCGAGGAGAGAATTTCGCCACCGCCGTGTCCTCCGGCGAATACGACAGCCAAGAGCCAGACCAGACCGGCGGCAAGAAAGGAGCCAACCCAAGGCTGACCGAGGAGCCGGCTTAGAAGGCCTTTCATGAGCTTTTCTCCCGGCTGCCCGCGAGTGCTCGCAATGCCAGCACGATGATAAGAACCGCGCCTTGCGCTCCAATCTGCCAGTCCGGTGAGATCCGCAGGAAGATCAGGAAGGCGCCGGCCAGCGCCAGCGTCAGGGCGCCGGCCACGGCACCAATGGGATTGATCCGGCCTCCGATGAACTCGCCACCGCCGAGAATGACGCCGGCGATCGAATAAAGCGTATATCGGTCGGCGACATGGGCATCTGCCGAAGTCGTAAGGCCGAGTAACGCCAATCCGGCCAGCAACCCAAACAAGCCGGCGAGCATGTACATGACGACCTTGGTACCCAGCATCGACCAGCCGGCTCGGTCCAGCGCCTTTGGATTGCCCCCGGCGCCGCGCGCGACGACGCCAAAGCTTGTAGTCATGAGCGCAAGGTGAACGACGAGTCCAATCGCAACCGCAGCAAGGATCGGAAATGGGACATATGGCGTCTGCACCGTCATTATCGCCTTCAATACGGCGGGCGCCTTACCGCCCGGCGAGGGCAGCATCATGACGGCAATTCCAAGCCAGACGAAAGAAAGCCCCAACGTCACCACGATCGAAGGCAGATTCCGCACATGGATCAGGGCCCCGACCACGCCGTACGCCAGCACGCAGGCCATGAGCGCCGAGGCACCCAAAACGGGGTTGGAATTGAGCACCGTTGCGGCAATAACGCCGACCAGGCCCACGAAAGGACCGATGGAGAGGTCCAGATCGTTCACCGTGATGATGAACATCTGCGCGATCGTTGCGAGAGCAATCGGAACGGCATATTGCAGCATAAGGTTCAGGCCGAAATAACTCATGGTCCGCGGCTGCACGTAGAAGGTCGCGGTGAGCACGAATGCAAGCGTTAGGAACGGTAAAGCCGCGCGGAGCAAGCGTGGGTTTGTCATGTCCCGCTCTCCGCAAAGGACGCTCGCAGGACGCGTTGCTCGGAGAAATCGGCAGCCTCGATGGAATCGGAGATCTTTCCATTCCAGAAGACGTAGACCTTGTCGCAATGCGTAAGCTCATCGAGTTCTGTCGTGTACCACAGGAAGCTGCGGCCCGCGGCGGCCTCGGCGCGGATCATGGCGTAGACTTCCAGCTTGGTGCCGATATCGACGCCGCGCATGGGGTCATCCATCAGGATGATCCTGGCGTCCGAGGCGAGCGCCCGGGCGAAAAGGACCTTCTGTTGATTCCCTCCGGACAGGGTTAGAATATTCCGGCCCATGTCGGAGGTTCGAATGCCGATGCGCTCGCGCCAGGCGCGCGCAAGCTTCGCCTCGGCAGCCACGTTGATGAAGCCGCGCTGGATAAGAGAACGTAGCGAAGCGACCGTGACGTTCTCGGCGATGGACCAAAGGTTGAACACGCCCTCATTCTGTCGGTCGCCGGCAACGAAGGCCACCGGCCGGTCGATATCGGCCTGGCCCGCGAAAATCTGCAACAGCAGCCTGGTCTGGCCATGCCCGGCAAGGCCGGCAAGCCCTACGATCTCGCCCTCGCGGACGACAAGCTCGCCGCCCCCGCCTTCACGCTGCGGGCTTGCACGCACCACCACGGCAGAATCGGCCTTAGGGGATTGCCGCCGATCTCCCCTCGCCTCGACCTCCTTGAGGTCCGAGCCCATTGCGGCCATCAGCGAGGAGCGATCGAAGGCCTGGGCCGGACGAGCCGCAACTTGCTTGCCGTCCTTCATCACGACGATGCGGTCGGAGGTCGCAAGGACCTCACCGAGGATGTGCGAAATCAGAATAATTGCGGTACCGCGCGCCGTTTCCTTCCGGATGTAAGACAGCAACTGGCCGGCGGCAACCGCATCAAGCGAGGAGGTCGGCTCGTCCAGGATCACCAGTCGTAGCGGCGCGCTCGTGACCGTGAAAGCGCGCGCGATCTCGACCATCTGGCGCTGGCCGATCGGCAGATGCGCGATCTCGTCGTCGGGAGCGATGCGGTGTCCGGGAAAAATCTCGTCGAGCTTCGCACAGATCAGCGCGCGTGCGCGCCCTTTCCAGCCAAAGCCTCGCAGCGATGCGTGCGTGATGCGGGCATTCTCTGCGACCGAAAGATTGGGGCAGAGCGACAACTCCTGGAATACGCAGCGAATGCCCGCCGCTTGCGAGGCGGCGGCCGACCATTGCGCTTTTGGCTCCGCGCCCCCCACGGTCAATCTGCCGGCGTCCGGCAGCAGCGCGCCGGCCAGCACATGCATCAGGGTCGATTTACCAGCGCCGTTGTGGCCGACCAGTCCCAGGCATTCGCCGACGGCGACCACGAGATCGACGCCCGCCAGCGCACGAACGGCGCCGAACGATTTTTCGACGCCGTCCAGTCTAATGGCTTCAGTGCTCAAGGATCAGATCTTACTTGCTCGCTCCGGCGACGACCTTCGCGGCGTCGTCGGCTGTGTACTCGACATTGGCAACACCGCCCTTCTCCGTCGTGGCCAGCGACTTCTCAAGGTCTGCTTGGTCGATCTGAAGGAAGGGTACGGTCAAGTCCTTCGGCACTTGCTTCCCGTCGAGGATCATCTGCGCGACCCAGAAGGCGAGAGTCGAGACGCCCGGCGCGATCGAAACGGACATCGTCTCGTAACCGTTCTTGTCCTTTTGCTCTTTCCACCATTGCAGTTCGTCCTGGCGATTGCCCATGACGATGAGCGGGGTCGGTCGTCCGGCCGCCGCAAACGCTTGCGCTGCCCCATAACCGTCGCCGCCTTGGGTGACGACCGCCTTGATCTCAGGAAGTGAGGGCAGAATGCCCGCGACCTCCTTCTGCGCCACTTCCTGCGCCCAGTTGCCGTGCACCGATCCGACGATCTTGTACTGCGGATTGGCTTTGACGCCGTCCTCGATGCCCGAGTGAATGGCATCGTCCACGAACACGCCGGCAAGGCCGCGAATTTCGAGCAGGTTGCCGCCCGCCGGCATCTTCTTGGTCAAGTAATCGACCTCGACGCGCCCCATCTTCTTGAAGTCGACCGCGACACGCCAAGCGCATGGCTCGGTTACAATGCCATCAAACGACACCACCGTGATCCCTGCGTCACAGGCCTGCTTGATGACGCCGTTCAGCGCGTCGGGAGAGGCTGCATTCACGACGATCGCGTTGTAGCCCTGCAGAATGAGGTTCTGGATCTGGGCTGCCTGCTCGGTGACCTGGTTCTCCGAAGTCGTGTAAGCGTCGGCGGCTGCCACGATGCCGGAGGCAACGGCGGGCTTCGTCACCTTGTCCCAGCTCTTCAACATCGCCTGACGCCATGAATTGCCGGCGTAGTTGTTCGAGAGCGCGATCTTCTTGTCCTTGGTGTCGGCGACCGCGGCGCTGGCGGCGACCAGCAGACCCACAGAAACAATGCCAAAAACTGTCTTCCTCATGCCTTGCTCCCATGTCTATCCTAGAAGGCCGATGCAGCGGCCACTCGTTCTTTATGCCGAGTGGGGCACACGCTAACACAATTTATCGAGCTGACAATCTCGACCCGCTACATCTGGCTGAGGTGAACACCTCAACGGGATTCCCACGAACGAAAAGCCCTCTAGCCGATCGCACCATCGCACCACAGCGAGCGTTTTGCCGGCATCGCGAACTGCAGGCAGCTACCGCTGCTTTTCACGGCCTTTGCGCCGCGCAAACGAGCTCTGCCTTCCGCCGTGCCGTCTCCAAACCGAGCGCAATGAACCGACGAGCATGACGCGCCAGCTCCATGTTGTCGGTCCACAGATTGCGCCAGATGGCGGCTTTCCTGGATAAGTTCTCGTCCACGATCTCGGAGGAGAACGATTCGAAACTGAGATCGTCCTTGTAGCCGATCGCCGTGAGCGCGTCGAAAGCTCCTGCGAAATCGATGTTGCCGGTGCCGAGGAAGCCACGATGGCTCTCGCCGATATGTACGTAGCCGATCTTGTTCGCGGCACGGCGGATGGCGAGCCCGATGTCGGCCTCCTCCAGGTTCATATGGAAGGTGTCGAGATGAAGGAAGATGTTGTCAGAGCCGCTGTCCTCAATGAAGGCTAGCCCTTGTGCGGTGGTGTTGAGCAGATTGCTTTCGAAGCGATTGACGATCTCCAGATTGAGTGTGACACCGGCCGCCTTGGCTCTTACCGCGGCCTCGGCAAGCGTCGCCGCGCTCCGATTCCACTGATCACGGGTGGACGCCGTGGTCTGCAGTCCATGACCGGATGACAGGATGCCGGCGAGCTTCCGGCCACCGAGATCGCGCGTCAGCGCTATCGTTCTGTTCAGGATTTCAATGCCGCGCGCGGCGATCGCGCTCTCGGCGCTGGAAATATCGCCTTCAGCCGGCAGACCGATGCTGATCACCACGCCGAGGTCCAGGTCAGCAATGCGCCCGGCCAGCCTGTCGATATCGACATGGGCGGCATCGAGATAGGAGAACTCGATGAGATCGAAGCCGGCCTCCTTGGTGTTGGCCAGCGTCCGTTCGAGGTCGGCTTGCGCCGAACTGGCCGACCAGACGAAAGAATGGATTCCAATGCGCGACATGATCATCTCCGGCTGCCGGGAAATTGGGTGCAGCCGCAGCGAGGCGACCGCACCGACGTTTAGAGCAGCTCTAGACACCCGCCGCCAGCGCCTTCTTAACCACCGGAGCGATCGCCTTTGCGTCCACTGCGTTGAGCATGATCACGTCGACGCCGGCGGCGATAAGCGCTCATCCGGGAGCTGGACATTCCGTTATCGCTGGGCCAGCCGTGAGATGTCCGCGACGGTCACCTTGACCGTGCGGGTTTGTCCAGCACGGTCGATGGTCAGCTCCAACTCCTTGCCGATCCCCACATCATCAAGAATCGAAGTCAATTCCTCCATGCTGTGGACCGGCTTCCCGTTGGCGTCGGTTATGATGTCCCGGATTACCCCGTCCTCGCTCACACCTTCAATTCCCGCCTGCGCGGCGGGAGAACCGGGCAGAGTGCGTAAAATGATCACTCCATCGATCCCGAGGCTTGTGGCCTCATCTTGCTTGGCAGCGACGATACCGATACCCGCCAACGGCACGCGACCATTGCGGATCAACTCGGCCGCGACGCGGTTGACGATGTCTACCGGAATGGCGAATCCAATTCCGGCAGAAGCTCCGGAACCGGAAAGAATGGCGCTGTTCACCCCGATCAGCCGTCCTGCGCTGTCGAGCAACGGGCCACCGGAATTCCCCGGATTGATCGGCGCGTCAGTCTGAATCATCCCTTTGACCTCGCGCGCAGTGACCGAGGGCAGCTTTCGGCCAAGCGCACTCACGATGCCGGAGGTCAAAGTCTGGTCGAGACCGTAAGGGTTGCCGATCGCGAACGTGCTTTGCCCCACCTGCAGGTCAGCCGAACGGCCCACAGCAATGGGGCGCAACGCCGATCTTGGCCGCTCCAACTGAAGAACGGCGAGGTCGTAATTCGGAGCGGCGCCCACGACATGCGCGCCGACAAACTCGCCCGACGTCAGCCGAACTCCGATCTGGCCCGTGCCACTGATGACGTGATTGTTGGTAATCACGTGCCCGGCGACATCCCATATGATTCCGGAGCCAGATTGCACGACGTTGTCCTGATCGTCGGAAAACATCGTTGTGCTTGGCTTTCCGCGGGCGAATACGTGTACGACGGATGGAGAGACTTCCCTGAAGAGACGAATCGTCTCCTGCTCGCTTTTAGCCAGGTCGGCCCGCGGCGTGACAGTGCGAGGAGCGGAGGCAGAAAACCATAGAGCTGACACGTAGGGCTGTAAAACCCAGAGGGTGGCCAATACCAGCACCCAGGCGATGACCACGCGCAGGAAACGAATAGGCACCCGTATGCCTCCTTGCCGGCACCTCAATCACAAGAGCGCCCAATCGTTCCGAGTGGTCGTTCAGACGCCCGGGGCCGAGCTGCACACCCGGGGCCTCTCCCCCGATACTGCACACGCTGCGCCATTCTGGAGCGCAAGCAACACCCCCTCAGCCTCGCTGGATCTGCGCTACTTCCGCTTTCCGGAACTTCTTGGAAGCTGGCGAGCCCCGGGACCGACCGGCTGGCGGCCGCGCCCTTCGCGCCAGATCGCAGGGTGCGCACGCCCGGTCTTCATGGGCTCAAACACGGACACACCATGCGGGCCGATCGTCGTGGCCACTGAATTACCGTCCCTCGTGTTCGCCTGCACTCTCGAATGAAAGGGCCACACCATCGCCGTGCCCCCGATAGGAACACTTGTTTTCTCCCCGATTTCTGCCTCTAGGAGAACCTGCACATGACTTATCCAAACGACAACCGACCCGCAAACCAGTATCGACGGAACAACCGAGGAGGCTGGGTGGTTTTGGCCATCTGTGTGGTCCTCATCATTGCTGCCGGGGTCTACTACTCGGGCCGGCACAATACGACCGCGTCGAACCAATCCACTTCGCCGACAACGGCAACTACCGGATCGAACACAGGAAATCCAGCGACGCCCAAGAAATAGCTAACCTGAGCAAGGAGGTTGGTAAGCTGGTCGCGTCACCAAAACAGATACGCCTTGCGTCATCCGAACCGGCTGAAGAGCTCGGTGGCAATTGATGCTGCCGGTCTCGGCGCGAGAGGCAGAAGTGCCTTAAGGATTCCGTCCGCATCACATCACGCGGCGGCCTCGGCTTTGCCTCGCGGTCCAGGATCGGGCGCCACCTGTTCGATACGTCCGGTGCGCCAAAAGACCTGATCTACATGAGGTCGCCGACTCCAACGAGCGGTCCAAAGCGTTCACGCCTATCGCGTCGAGATTAGCCCATTCGCTGTCGCAACTATCCAGCGATTACCCCAACGCACGATGGAGTCGATTCGGCCGATGCCAGGGACCACATCGCCCTGCGCTGCCATGCGAATCCCATCCGGCCCTTCGAGCACGGCCGTTCCGCCGCGAACCTCGAGGACTGCCCAACCCGCAATGGTCGCTGGTCTTGTTTCGGGGACCGACAGGCGCGGCCCCGCAGGCGCGAGCGAGCCAGTCACAGACACGTCCGCGTCGAGAGTCGAAGAAGCTAGGCTCGAAGCGTCCGTCGATTGCGTCCCGCTCGACGGTTTAGCCAAGGGTTTCTGAACAATGCTAGCGATGACTGTGGAGGGCTGACCTAAAGCAGGTGGCGTCCGCGAGGCTGATGCTGATGCAATCTTTCGGGCGCTTTCAGCCTTACCGGCTGACTTTATGTCCGGCATGCGGCGCCAGCCCGTTTCTACCTGGGCAATTGGCTTGAGAGCTGAGATAGCTGCAGGACCGTACCAAGCAGCAGCCCAACCCAGTCCAAAGCCCCCAGCCAAGGCGGCCACGACGAGCCAAGTACTGAGCATCGAATGACTGCTTGGCGCCAAAAGGGCGAGGACCTCATCTCGAGTAGAGGTCGAGAAATCAAGGTGATCGAGAGTGACGGGCGCCGTCGCGACCTCGCCGCTGCCGTCATCCGCGACGGTCACGATCCTTTCCAAGATATTCGCATGATGCGATTGCATGCTCGGGTCCCTTGCGGTCGTCAATGATCATGCCGGAACCTAAACCAACCCTTAACAGCCGGGGCATTCGGCACGTGTAAGAGAGCAGTCGCTCGCGAAGGCTGCCCAAGGGATAGGACCGGCCCACGTGCTAGGCAGCGACCAAAGGGCAGAAGGGGACGACCAAGCCTGAGGGGTCGCAGAGCGCGTGAATGCCCCCTGCAGCTTTGCCGACGAGATCAAACTTGCGGAGTGAAACCGATCCGAAAGACAAGCGAAAGGAGTGGAGTGCGAGAACGATCTAGCGTCGCCTACGAGCCGCTCACGCGAGAAGGATTGCCAGGACGAGCCGTATCCCCACGGCCAGCGGTAGAAGGAGAGCGCTTCGACGGAGCTAGTTGTCGCGAGCTCGCAGAGCGTTCAGGTGATGATCGAGCTTGCCACGTCGACATGGTTGGGAAGCTCGCGCCAGATCGCGTTACCTCCACCTCATGGTCCAGTTTCCGCGCAGAACCGAAGCATTGGAGCAACAGTCTCACAGCCCTTTGAACAGTGCGCGATTCTTAATTTGCGTCGTGTGCGCGATTCAGGCCTGCTCTCTGGCGAAGCAGATAGTGGCAGGGGGACGTCGAGAATGATCGTACGGGTGGCTATTGTTGCGTTGTTGCTGATCCCGCTGGGGTCCGAAGCCTTCGCTTCGCGTCATCACAGGCCCGCGGGGCGCATCTCGTGCAGCGAGGTCAGATACTACGTCGCGAAATATTCGGCACAAATGGCTGAGATGTACGCCCGTAGTCACGGCGCCACCGACGCACAGATCGATCGAGCGCGACGTTGCTTGGCCTCAAACGAGACTGCCGAAACTGAGCGACCGCGCGCTTATACCGATTGAAGTGGTAGATCGGCTCTCCAAACGGCGTGATGTGTGGCCTCCGGCAGCAGCTCGTCGCCATGACCGCTCCTTTGCAACCGCGAGCTGCTGGCTCGTCCTTGCATTCGGAGCCCGATCTCGTGGCACGAGCACAATGAATCCATCGCGCCGCCAGATTTGAGCCGCATAGGTGCCTAGGTCTGCCCGAAGGGTTATGGCGGGCGGGGCGCAACACCGGGAGTTTTCGATGTCCGGTTATTTGCGATTGTACTTCGTCAGTTTCGTTCTTGTTGAAGCTCTTTCGACCGCGCCTGCATCCTCCAATTCTCTTGCGGATCTCTTCAATACTACCGCACCCGCGCCTGCGGTGACCTCTCCGCCAGAAGCGGAATGCGTGGGACGCCCCGGCAACTCGGCCCCCGACGGCCAGCATTGGGTCTATCGAGTGGACGGGCATCGCAAATGCTGGTTCCTGACCGAGGGTATCGCGAAGGTGAAGAAGCCCGTTCGTCGGCGCGTGACCAAAGATAAAGATAGTGTCGCCAGTTTGGACGAGAGTGGGACCGCGCGGCCCAGGCAGAGCGGAACCCTTGATGCGCGCGCGGAGTTGCTGCGCTCAATGCCGGTCGAGCAGCCTCATCCGGAAGTCAACGTTGCCGATGCTGGATCCGATCTCAGTGCGACCACCGCTCTGCCGTCGGCGACCATCATCGCCGAGCACAGCCCCCGGCCCACGCTCTCGGTGTCGGGCCAAGATCAAGTCGATGTTGAGCAACTTCTCGCGGCCGCGCCGGCCAACGACACGCGGACTTCGTCCGAATCTCCGACTATGCCGGTCGACGTGCTTATGCCCACCGCAGAGGCGCCGAGCCGGACGGCAACTTGGCTGGGCGTACTACTGATGGTGCTGGGAATGCTCTCCATCTTGAGCTCGAGCCGCTCGCTTCGGCACGCGGTCAGATTACACTTCTGAGGCGCACTGCACCGGGCGGGATCACCGCATGCGCCATGCAGGCGGCGAGACGTCCAGCCGAACAAATCCATGGCGAGGACGACGTTGAGGCTTTGGGACCGCGATCGGCGGGTCGCAGTGTTTCGAGGCGCAGCGTCGAACGAAAATCCTGGCGATGGGGCAACGCCGTCAGAGTTGCCTGCCACAGCTCAGCAGCAGCCACTCGCAATCGTGGTTAGTGGCCGTCTCGGTCTAGCTCTCGCAACAGTCGATGAAGGAAGTCGCTGGCGTGATTATATTGTGCGCCGCCGTCCAGAATCTGATGAGCGAGTGGTGACATTATGTTGCCAACAGCCTCAGGGCCAATCAGCTCCGCCCGCGATGACCACAGTTCCAACAGCCCATCCGGGATGTGTTCGCTCGATCCGAACAGTTTGAGGAGCCGGCCTTCAGCCACACCGTTATGATCGTGGTGGGCCTTGGCCGCATAAAAAGCGAACAACCCTCGAAAGGCCTCGCGGGAAACCGAAGGCTTTGCCATCGCAATGTCCCCCAGAAATTTGTAAAGGTATTTTCGAAATCTGGAACTGAACTGAGACTAATCTCTCGAAATCCTCACGCGAAGACTCTATGTACAGCATACCGGGAAAAAATGGCAATCCTTTAATCCATGTTAGATGGGGCACACTGCCCGTGGACGTATCGCGACCGGCTTTGTTCAATGCTTAACCGCACAACCTGCCGCTCAGGTCGCTAAGACTTTGGGCCTAAAGCCGGGCTCGCTGGCCCTGCGGCCTTCATCTTGACCGTCACTTTACGGTTTTCGCCGAGATTCGGCTGCTGGCCGGTCAACCTGGCCTTGGCGAACTCAAATGCCACCACGGCGGAGCTCGCCGGGCCGTCCCACAATTCTGCGGTGACAGGCTCTATGCGCAACAATGATACGTCCGGATCGTCGGGGCCGCCGGGCCACCATACCTCGTCGGTCTTGCGCCACACCACCTTGGTCCTTTCCGGATCGCGCACAACCGAGGCGCGGCCGGTGATCGATAGATAGACGTTGCTGCTAGAATTGATGAAGACGAGACCGACATCAGGCGCGGCTTCGATTTCATTCTCCTTGGGACTATGGATGTCCGTAACGAAGAAGATCGCACCGGCATCGCGGTCGGGTCTTGCTTCTAGCGGTCGCGCGCGTAGCCCACCGCCGAACTGCGTGGTCAGCATGCACACACCGGCCGTTTCGATGATGTCCCAGACCCGGTCGATAGGATCGTTCTTGCTCATGACACGAACCAAAGTAGCAGTGGATCCGAACCGGCTATGTGGGGCCATTCGCGGCCGCGGTAGCAACGCGCGCAGGCATCTTTGAAACCGGCATCGCCCACATCCGTTCCTCGTCCTTACAATATCTTGGCCGTTGTGAACCTGCGCTGAGCGGGGCGATCGCTCTGGCGTCGCCGCCAAGGACAATTAGCCAAGCCATGCAGCCTTGACCGCGCCTATGGGCGAAGGCCTCACTCAAGGCTTCCCGTCCTTCGCGTCGGACGAAGCACTGGCTCGGCGTTCGTATTCTTCTGCCATTGCGGTGAGCCGCTCGATCACCTCAGGATCGGTGATGGAAGCAGCCAAGCGCCTGCACCTCTGGGCTTCGGCGAGTAATTGGGTCTTCTCGTCTTCCATTTCAGCTCCACCCCGCCGGGGCGGGGCACGGCCCTTCCGCGCGGCACACGTGCGTCAGCCGTCCTTCGGCGCATCACTTTTATCCTTCGCGGGCCAACGCTCGCCCTGACCCGCACCCTCCCGCCGCCGCACAGCATCTGGCGGCCTCACTATCGACTTCGGCGACCGTCAGCTCGGTCTTGGGCTTCCAGTCGAGCGCCAGGTCGAGCCGTCTTTGAGCTCGACGATGTGGCTCCCGGAATGGGAGTGGATCTTCAACCGGCGCGTCCCTGACGTCCCGCTCGGCGGTAGCTACTTCTGCCCGGAGGGCGCCTGCGCATTCGAATCGTTCGGGCTCTTTTGTTTATTGGCTTCATGATGCCCGATTGCGCATCCCGCCGCAGCGCCAAGCTTGCCGTGACCGGCCATGTGGCCCGCGACACCGCCTACGATGGCTCCTTTGATGCAGCCCTTTGCGTCCGCGCCGGAGGCGGAAGCCAGCGCTATTGCGGCCACGAACGCCGCCGTGAACATCAATTTCATGAGCTTCTCCTCCCTCGTTTTCGCAAGATCAATTCGATCAGGAGGCGGTCGTTCCCGCTGCGAGCACGTTCCTGACTGCAGGTTCGCAATTTGGTCATCCAGGGAAATCGGCCTCGTCGGCGAACCGTCTCGCAAAGGAGCAAGTCGCTCGCCTCCGAGTTTCCCATCTGCTGGAACGGATCGTCCATGCCTGGAGAGGTTATGCGCGGGATCAAGGAGAGCAGACGGTCCAGGAGGTCCCGCTTCCTCCGCGACGCGATGGTCGACGTGCAAATTGCCAGCCGCGGCATCTGCAGCAGGCAGGTCCTGCTGGCGATGCGGCAGGTGCCCCGCGAAGTCTTCCTTGATCGGCGGTTCGCCGAAGCCGCGTACGAAGACAGTGCGGTACCGATCCCGAAAGGGCAGACCATTTCTCAGCCCTACATCGTCGCGAGAATGCTCGAGGCCGCCGCGATCACCAAGTCGGACCGGATTCTGGAGATCGGGGCGGGCTCGGGTTATCTGGCGGCACTCGCCGCCAAGCTCGGGCGAGAGGTTTGCGCGATCGAGCGCCACGAGACATTGGTGCGACGCGCCCGATCGCGCCTTCGGCATCTCGGCTGTCTCAACGTGGATCTGCGTCATGGCGATGGGACCGCAGGATGGCCGCAGGGCGGCGAGTTCGACGTGATCCTGGTATCGGCGGCCAGCGCACAGGTGCCCGTGATCCTCAAGACTCAACTGGCTCCGTCGGGACGACTTCTTATCCCGCTCGGCGATCCTGACGGTGTGCAGTGGCTCACGAAGCTGACAAGAAAGGCGGACGGTCAATTCGTCGACGAAAGAATAGAGGAGGTCCGCTTCGTCCCTCTTGTCTCCGCCAAGGAGCCGCGGACGTCATGACGGCCAACCTCGACCTTGCGAAACCTCCGAACTCAAGATGCGCTGGCCCGTGCCCGTCCGCAAGCTTCCCGGCGCCGCTCGCGGCGTTCGCGCCGCCGTTTCGCCCGCTCCGCGGGCTGTCGCAGCACAGGCACCTGTGCTGCGGCAGCCTCGGGCGCAGGCTCCTCGATCTGGTCGGTCCCAGGGCGAGCCTCCAGGAATTCCAGCGCTTTCCGCCCCTTCGCGGTGATCTTCCAGCCGCCGCTTTCGCGCTCGACCAAGCCTTGCGAGAAGATGTCGAGATCCGGCATGCGCGCAGAGAGCCGCCGCGTGCGCTCCGCCCAATCGCGGCCGCTCGTCGCCAGAATCGCCATGTCGCGCTTGAGGTCGGCCATCACGGCGAAGCCAGCCGGATAACTCACCAAAATCTTTAGCACCGTAATCTGGAAGTTCACCGCGGCCCCTGCCCGGTTAGCGCTACATGACCGGCGGGCGCGAGAGTGCGTGGTGACCGACCTGTCGGAGAGCTTCGGGCGAGATTTGGCCGTTGGTAGCGGCTTCCAAGATATTCGACGTGCGTGTGTGGCCCGATCTCGCGCTGCGAAATGCTATCGCAAACTTCATCGAGGACCGCGCGCAAAAGCACGGTAGTGGCGGTATCGAACATGAATTGCCCCCAGACGGGAAAACCCAACAAGCATAGCGGCTTTTTCAAGCCTTGGGAGTCATATATGTTAAGACGGCCGCCACCAGGCGGTCCTCTTCCCAGTCAATCCACAACGGCCGAAAAACCCGATCTGCTGGTTCTGCCCGGCTTGGGCGACAGTCTCTGCCCCGTGACGATGTTGCGGTCTCGGATAATGCGTACTGCATCCACCCTTTCAGCATAAACGAGGCCCCGCAAGTCCGCGGCCCACCGTACTGCGAAAGTCTACAGCCTTCTAAAAGGGTCCGCGGAACTCGCGATTGCTTTTGCACATTGATCCGTTCGGTGGCTCGAATGGCGCGGATCGAAGACTACGCCCTCATCGGTGATTGTGAAACTGGAGGATTGGTCGGGCGCGACGGTTCGATTGATTGGCTCTGCCTTCCGCGCTTCGATTCCGACAGTTGTTTCGGGCGGCTGCTCGGAGATGAGAAGAACGGGTTTTGGAAGATAGGCCCCGGCGGTCAATACGAAAGCGAGCGCCGGTACCATCGGGGCACCTTGATCCTAGATACGATCTTCACGAGCGATCAAGGTCGAGTCCGCCTTATCGACTTCATGCCGCCAAGGCAAATCTGTCGAAGATCGTCAGAATCGTAGAAGGCCTCGAAGGCAAGGTCGAAATGCGCAGCGAACTGGTCGCGCGCTTCGACTACGGTGTCAGCGTTCCCTGGGTCAGTCGCCTTCAAGACGGTGCGATCTCCCCGGTCGCAGGGGCATCCATGCTGCTGCTCAGGAGTGATGTGCCTCTGCGGGGCGAGTCTATGAAGACTGTGGGCTCCTTTTCCATCGGTGAAGCCGAGCGAGTCGCCTTCGTCCTCACTCATCAGACTTCGTACCAGGATCCCGCAGAACGGGAGAACTCAGCGCATCTATTAGACAGGACCGAAAGCTTCTGGCGCGATTGGTCCAGTCGGTGTGAAGCGGCAGGCCCTTATTCGGAGCAGGTTCTCCGCTCATTGATAACCTTAAAAGCTCTGACGTTCGGCCCCAGCGGTGGCATCGTCGCAGCTGCCACCACATCCCTTCCCGAGCAGATCGGTGGTCCCAGAAACTGGGATTATCGCTTCTGCTGGGTACGCGACGCCACGCTGACGCTTCTGGCACTCATGGGAGGCGGCTATTACGACGAGGCACGCGCATGGCGGGACTGGCTGGTGAGGGCAGTCGCGGGAAGTCCTCAGCAACTGCAGATCATGTACGCCGTCACCGGCGAGCGCCGGCTGACGGAGTGGGAAGTGCCATGGCTCTCAGGTTACGAGAACTCGAGGCCTGTACGGATCGGAAACGCCGCACATACGCAGCTCCAGCTCGACGTCTACGGTGAGTTGATGGATGCCCTCTATCAGGCGCGCCGTGGTGGGCTTCCTGAGAACAAGCGTGCGTGGGCTGTCCAATGCGCCCTCTTGGATCACCTGAAAGGCATCTGGACCGAACCGGACGAAGGCATTTGGGAGGTCCGGGGTGGAGCAAAGCAATTCACCTACTCCAAGATGATGGCGTGGGTGGCCTTTGATCGAGCCATCAAGTCGGCGACAGAATTCGGCATGAAAGGCCCGGTGGACGAGTGGCAGGCACAGCGCGCCGCAATTCACGATGACGTTTGTCGCTGCGGCTACGACGAACAGCGGCAGAGCTTTACCCAGGTTTACGGCGAGCCACAACTCGACGCGAGCTTATTGCTGATTCCTGCAGTCGGATTCCTGCCGCCCGTGGATTCAAGAGTGATTTCCACGGTGAAATGCAATTGAGCGCGAGCTGATCGATGACGGCTTTGTCCGTCGCTACGATAACCGGCGTAACGAAGGACGGCCTGCCGCGCGGTGAGGGCATGTTCCTGGCATGCAGCTTTTGGCTGGCCGCCAAGCGCAGTGAGGCGGTTCGGGATGGCCGCATACACATTGAGAAGACCAACGCCCCTTTCCGCATCGAAGAACGGCTGCAATGCCATGGGTCCAGAATTTGGTGCCGGCATCCGCTATGCGATCGACCAAGGTTGGCTCGAGCTGCACGAGAGCGGTACGTCTGTCCGGTTATTGGCGCCAGGCGATACCCTCATGCCAGGATGACCATTCGTAAGCTTCGCGATAACTGGACGACGTCTCGCCAGACATTAGTCCCCGGAGGCGGCTGGGGTTGCTCGCACTTTAGGAACGAAGGTGCTCCGCACTGATTAGCCAAGCGTTCTCTCCTCCGAATGAGCAAGGGCCTGGGTTGCTCCACTAGCGGCCCGGGCGTTTCCTCAGGGCGCCAACCCCGAGCGTGTGCACTCTCACAAGTACTGACGACGACGAGCGGAGCATTTCCGCGTGAAGGCGAGCAACTGCGAGCACGAATAAGTGCAGCAATCGCTCAGCAACCGAGCCAAGAACGATGCGGTGGCGATCACTTCCCGTGCCGTTTTGAACAAGGCCGGGGCCGCTGCTCCTTCAGTTCAGGGCTATTCCAGGGAACAACACGGTTCTCATTTCCTGCCTCATATAAACAAATGCGCGGAAGGCTTAGCGCGGCTTACTTACCTATCACGAGCAGGCGATCGGGAGGCGTCGTGAGTGAAAGTCCGCTGCCGGCGAACAGATTGGTCCTTCGTAGCAGCCAGTGAGCGGTGCTCGTATGCTCAGGAACCTAAGTTAGGCCACGGAAGGAGCTCGCCAGAAGAACCCAGCAAGCGGGCTGCCAACAGCGAACACTAAGCACCGCAGCGGCTAGGAACGTTTCCGATGACTTTGAGTCCTAGAGGCGCAATCGATCCTCTGTTTGCTCGTGCATCGAACGATGGAAAAAGCCGTTTGGTATGCCATCTCGGCACTCCTTGTGGGCTTCGGTGCCGTGATACTCATCGCTGGGCTCTCCACCAGCTCGCCGGCTTTGTGGACCATCGTCGCGCTCATACCAATGACGATTGGAATCGTGAGCGCTTTTGGCTCCATCTGACTGGTGTGGAAAATCGGGGATAGGTCAGCACGTCTCCGTTTTCCGAATCAGCGTAGCGTGGTCGCTCTCCCAGATGTTGCATTCAGGGGCCGCCGGCTTGAGTCAGTTTCTCTCAACCTTTTTGCTGGCTACGGCGGTCGTTCTGACGATCTGCTTCGGCGTGGCGGCTTGGCGCATTTCTGATGGAGAGGACGTGGAGATTACTGGACAAATTCCCGGTCAGTCCTACGGCTGGAGAACGTCCCCGACTAATTAGTGGCGTTTTGCTACGGATTTCCTGTGATGTCCCCTTAAAGTCGTAGTCGCTTCTCCTTTTTGGATTCGGAATGACGATTGGCATCGAAAGAATAGAAGTTTTCGAGTAAGGTCATTCGTGCTCGGCCTTCCTCTAGAGGCCCAGCAACCTCCAACTCGACCCCTGCCCCTCGATGCATATCTCGAAATTGGATCGGCGAGACGTTGACCGCAACGTTGAACTCGTTCGGCCAACTAGCCGCCTGCTCGCAAGCGCGATTCGAGGCGCGATCCGGGTGAGATCGCGGAATGTTGAGCGCCCAGCCGCGCGGGACGGCGAGGTTCTTGGGCGTCCTTTGACCACGATTGCCATCCTCGGCGAAATGAACGTCGAGCACTCAATGGCCGCATTTCGACTCAGGCCCCCCATCTAATCGGCCCTGCGAACCCGTTCAGCAACCTCCTTCGAAACTCCTAAGTCTTGAACTGGGCCGTTGGCGTTGAGCGCGAGATCTCCAGCTCCTCCTCGTTCATGTCGACCGGAACGTCTGCGAACAACGGCGTGCTAAGATAACGCTCGCCGGTGTCAGGCAGCATGCAAAGGATGTTTGCGCCTTTCTCGGCCTCTGCCGCGATCTTGAGCGCGCCGGCCAGGGTTGCGCCCGAGGTGATGCCGACAAAGATGCCTTCCTTGGTCGCGAGTTCCTTGCTGCACCTGATGGCCTCGGGGCCAGGGATGGGCAGGATGCGGTCGAAGAGTTTCATCGTGACGGCGTCACCGGCGAGCTTCGGGATGAAATCGGGCGTCCAGCCCTGCATCGGATGCGGCTTGAATGTCGGATGCGGCGCCGCTGGCGTGCCATCGTCGTTACGCTTCTGTTCGACGCCGCTGCCCAGCAGTTGCGCATCCTGGGGCTCGCAGACGATGATCTTCGTGTCGGGACGTTCCTTCTTGAGCACTCGCGACACGCCTTTCAGCGTGCCGCCAGTCCCGTAGCCCGTGACCCAATAGTCCAGCCGATCTCCGGCGAAATCGTCCAAAATCTCGACCGCCGTTGTTTTGGAGTGGTAGTCGGGATTGGCTTCGTTTTCGAACTGCCGCGTCATGAACCAGCCATGGCTCTTGGCAAGCTCAATGGTCTTGTTGATCATTCCAACCGCCCGGTCGGCTGCCGGTGTTACGACGACCTTCGCGCCCAAGAACCGCATCAGCCGCCGCCGCTCTATGCTGAAGGTCTCGGCCATGGTGACTACCAGGGGGTATCCTTTGGCGGCGCATACCATCGCAAGGCCGATGCCTGTATTACCGCTCGTCGCCTCAATCACGGTCTGACCGGGCTTGAGTTCTCCGGATTCCTCCGCGGCCTCGATGACGCCGAGAGCGAGCCGGTCCTTGACTGAGCCAAGCGGATTGAAGGCCTCCACCTTCACAAAGAGGTTGACCTCCGCGGGCGCGAGACGATTGATTCGCACAACGGGTGTGTGGCCGATAGTGTCGAGAATGCTCTGATATTGATGACCCATGGTATCTCCTCGTCACAAAAATGTGCGAAAAAACCGCATTGCAGATTACCGTCAGCCCTGCTTGCAAAGATACAAGGATGGAGGCTTCACCCAATCGGCCGACATTGAATATGCGGTCACATTATCCGACAATGCGGCTGTGAATGATAGTCGTTCCGTTCTTCTATTGGTTTGACCGAAATTTTTGCCACAAGAGGCCTGCTTTTGTCCGGCGAGCGGTGGAGGGAGATTGGCGGCAGTGCTGGCGGCTGATGTCGCCGGCTACAGTCGATTGATGGGCCGCGATGAAGAGCGCACCCCGGCCGAGCTGAAAGGGCTTCGCAAAACGCTGGTCGATACCGCGCATCGCGGCCGGATCGTCCAGGCATGCTGGTCGAATTTCTCAGCGCCGTTGACGCCGCGCGTTGGGCCGTTGAAATCTAGCAGGCGATGGTCGAGCGCAATGGCCACGTGCCGTCGGAGGAGCTGATCGAATTCCGCATCGGTAACCATCTCGGCGACATCATTCGGCGTCGTCGGAGCTGCGGCGAATAGCAGCGCGGTGGAGCTGATCCGACACCAAAATCGTCCACCACGAAGGCTTTGCCGGCAGCTCGGTAGATGAGGTTGTTCTGTTTGCAGTAGACATCTCCGGGAATCTTGGCCACGCTCACCGCAGCTGCCGCCATGATGTCGGCGAACGCCGCATATTGAGCGCGGACTTTGCGGATCGAGCTGTACTTGGGCGCTTTCCTGCCGCCCAGACAGGACCAAGCGCAGCGCCAGCAGGACAACCACCATCACTCGCGAGCGGTTTAGACTAATCGCTAAAGCTATCGGAGAAGCGGCGATCCGCGCCAACGCCGCGCCTGTGCAAATAGAACAGATCGCAAGGGCTTCAGCTCGGCGAGCATGTCCCGGCCTCGGACGTGAAGAAGCCTTGGCGATCAGCCCGCGGAACAGGAAATCCAACCAGGGCAGGACGACAAGGGTTGCGCGAGATACAGCGCGGCGATGCGGTTCATTGGCAGCCTCCCTGCCCGCAGCGCGGGCACTCACACTATGCCGTCAGCCATGTCACGCCGGGCCGAAGGTTTCAGCCCGCTCTCTGACGATCAAGCCGCCTGCACGCGGTCCAAGAAGCTCTCAACCTCGGCCTTGAGATGCAGGCTCTCGCCTGACAGCGCCTGGGCGGAGGCAAAGATCTGCCTCGAGGTCTCGCCGGTCTCACTCGCGCCCTCGGCCGCGTGGCGGACATTGACCGCGACGTCGGCGGTGCCCGAAGCGGCCGCGCGAACACTGGCCGCGATGTTGTGGGTGGCGCTGCGCTGCTGCTCGACCGCGGCCGAGATCGAGCTCGCGATGCCGCTGATGCGCTCGATAGTCTCGGTGATCGCCTTGATCGCGGTGACCGACTCCTCGGTCGCCTGCTGCATGCTCGCAATCTGGGTCGAGATCTCGTCGGTCGCTTTCGCGGTCTGGCCGGCGAGCGTCTTGACCTCCTGGGCCACCACGGCAAAGCCACGGCCCGCATCGCCCGCGCGCGCGGCCTCGATGGTGGCATTCAGCGCCAGCAAGTTGGTCTGCTCGGCGATAGAGGTGATCAGCTTGACGACGTCGCCGATGCGGGAGCCGGCTTCCGAAAGCTGCGCGATGCGCTGGTCGGTCGCCACGGCCTGCTGCACGGCCTCGGCGGAAATCGCATTGGACTCTTGCATCCTCTTGGTGATCTCGGAGATCGACTGCGAGAGCTCGTCCGAGGCTGACGCTGCCGCACGCACGTGGTCGGAGGCCTGCTCGGAGGCGCCAGCCGATTTCGCCGACAGCTCGGCGGTGGACCGCGCGGTATCGGTCAATTGTCGCGCCACGCGCTCGAACTCGCCGGAGGAATGCAGCACCTTGTCGAGGATACCGCCGATGCCGCTGCGGAATTCAGCAACGAAGTTGCGAAGGTCGGCCCTGCGCTGTTCGACGGCGGCAGCCGCAGCTTCCGCCTGCTCGCTGCGCATGCGCGCCCGGTCCAGCGAATTGCTCTTGAACACCGCAACGGTGCGCGCGATCTCGCCGATTTCGTCGGCGCGATCCTCACAATCGATCCCGACGTCGCTCTGGCCGTTGGCAAGCGCCGTCAGCGAGCGGGTGACCGAGGCCAGCGGCCGGGTGACGCGGCGGACGACCAGCAAAGTGAGCACCAGGACCAGCAGCGCGGCGATGCCGGCCGCGACCGCCATGCTCTCGATTGCCTGGGCCAGCATGGCCTCGTACTGGGCCATGGGAGTGCCGACATAGAGAATGCCGACGACCTTGCCGCCAGCATCCGCGATCGGGAAATAAGCGGTCATGAAGGACTTACCGAACAGTGTGGCCGGTCCCTTATAAGCCTCGCCGCGGCGCAAGAAGCCCTGCGCTGGATGATCGGCGGCAAGCTGGGTGCCGACGGCGCGGTCGCCATTTTCCTTCTTCACATTAGTCGAGCGGCGAACGAACTGCCCGCTCGCATCGTCAAACACGAATAGGGTCGCATTGCCGCCGACATAGGACACCGCGCGATCGACGATGGAGTGATCCTTGATGTCGGGCATCTTGGCGATCTCGGCGCGCGCCACCACACCATCCTGCATAGCGATCCTGGCGTCGGGGACGATTTCGGCGAAAGCCAGCGCCAGCGTGCGCAGGCTGACCTCGATGTCGCGCAGCGCGCGATCATTGAAGGCGGAGGTGAGCGACCAATAGCCCGCGCCGACCACCAGTGCCGTATTCATCGCGATCAGCAGGACCGCACACAACACGGCCTTGGTACCCAGTTTGAATTGCGGCACCAACTTGGCCGTTAACGAATCGGACATGGACGGAACTACCCCCCGGGATTCTGCATATTCATGCAATCCGCTTACGACCGCATTAACGAGGGTTCACAACACGGAACCCGAATGCTTTCCAAGATGTAAACGAGGACACGCCCTGCCCCCGCAAAGTCCTGCGCCTGTCATTGTCTGATTTCGCGATGACCTCCGGGTGTCCGACCATCCTGGCCTCCACGCCGCCGCCAAGACCGGCGCACCGGTGATCTGTCTGTATGTGTTGGACGATGCGGCTGGACGAGCGCCGGGCGTGCGGCGCGCTGGTAGCTGGTGCAATCGCTGCGCGCGCTGGGCGCTGATGTCGCGGCGGCGCGGGGGGATCGCTCGTCCTGCGCAAGGGATCGGCGGACACAGTGATCCCTGAGCTGGCGCGCGAGAGCGGAGCACGTGGTGTTTACTGGAATGAGATCGCGCAGGCCGAGCATCAGGCGGTTGAGAAGCGACTGGAAGCTGCGCTGGCAAAGCTCGGTATCGAGTCGCAAAGCTTTCCCGGCGACCCGCTCGTCCCGCCCTCGGCGATCTCGAACAAGGAAGGCCAGCAGCTTGGTGAACGCCCCGGCCGTCTCGATGCCCACCATCTATAATTACAACGGCAGGGAGTACGTCACCTTCGCCGCCGGAGGAAATTCTATCCTTCTGCCGAAGGTGAGCGACCAGGTGATCTCGTTTGCTGTGCCGCACTGAGAGCTTGGCGGGCGTGCTTGACGGATGGCGAACACCGCCGGCCAAGCGCGATCTGGCCGAGTTGGGAGCCATACTTGAGTTGGTTGGGTTCTTCGACGTTCGATGGCCTTGGAGACCCAAAGCTGCTCGCGAGCGAGTGCCGCGTGAAGTCGGAAGGAAGAAGTCAAATGCTGGTTCTCGAGAAGCCTGCGCCCTGAGCAACGGCGAGTTTGATCTCGTTGCTTACTCGCTCAAAACGAAGGAGCCGATCTATCGAGACGGCGCCTATTCGGGCGCGTACTCATCTGTGGACGCCCCAGAGCAAGCGGTATTTTGAAGAGACTTGCACGTAGTCGGATGCTGCCATCTGTCCGGCCTCTGATGCAGCGATGGAGCTGCGGGCCTGTATGGGAGTTCGCGGACCGGAACCAATGATCAGCCGAACTTCATGGCCAAGCTGGGTGAGCTGACGGCCCAATGATGCGCTCCACCACATGCCTCTAGCGCTACCGTGCAACTCGGCTGGGCCGCGAAGAAATCCAGCAGCTTTCCCCGGCTGATCCGCTTGCTGAATATTGCCCCCGCCCATCCGCTCCGTGCGCGTGAAAAACATGCTTGGCGATATCCAGACCGATTATGATAACCTCTGACACGGACGCCTCCCTTAACTGGTGCTCAACACCTCCACTTTGGCACATCGATGCCGTCGGGCGGGGCGTCCACCCCATCATAAATCGTCGGCGATGTCCGCTTCGCCCGGCCGGGGCAGGAGCAACGGCTCCGCTGACCTGTCGCTGGTCCGTGATTGTATGGAGCACCTGCTTGTCGGTTACTGGGAGCTTACCCCTCCGACAGACAACCCATTGGGAGCGTCTTCCCTAACCGCAGACAGAGCCCGATCTATGGATGTCTCTGATTTGGCGAGCCTTCTGTGGGCGCTGGCGGCGCCGTTCGGCGATAGCACGCATTCTTAACCGTCCCGAGGTTCACGATGGTTAATACGCCTCCTGTTAACGCGAAGCCAACCGGTCGGACCCAGAATTTCCGGGATGTCGACCATCGCTGGAATCATGTCGTGGGGCCAATTGCTTGCGGACCGGCTTTTAGCGAACTCGGCGCTGGAGGGCGCAACGCGTCGGGTGCGCCGGACCGCCTCGCGCCCAATTGTCATCCTCGTGCTATGCAGCGCATTCCTCATCGCGCTGGTGGTCGCCGTAATCGGCCTGATACTGTCCAACCTGCGTCATCAGGCTATCGAACAAAGCAAACAGCGGCTGTTGGCGACCGCAACCGTACTTGCCAGGCAGGCGGCGCGCGACTTCCAGTCGATCGACCTCATCGAGGCCAACATGATCGAATACATGGAAACGCTGGCGATCGTCTCTGACGCACTCTACGCTCGCGCCATGGTGGGACGCGGCATCCATCTAATGCTGAAGGACAAGATCGGCGGCTTCCCTCACATCGGCGCGGTTATGTTGGTGGGCGCCGATGGCACGCTCATCAATTCGTCGCAGGCATGGCCAACTCCACCGGTCAATTTCGCTGGTCAGGACTTTTTCGAGGCGCTGAAGGCCGACCCGCGATTGAGCTCGATGCTCGGCAGACCGATACGGGATGACCAAACCGGCGCTTGGACCATGTACCTTGCCCGGAAATTTAGGGGATCAAACGGTGAATTCCTCGGTCTGGTCGTCGGCACGGTGGCCTCGCAGTACTTCGAGGACTCGTTTGGAACTCTCGCACGCGCGACTGATGAGTCGACAGCGCTGCTTCGGGACGATGGGCTCCTCCTCGCGCGCTATCCGCACATCGATTCCATCATAGGAAAACGGTCTGGCCGCAGCTTGGCGAACGGGACCGCACCGCAGTCCGCCAGCGGCGTGGATGAGACCGAGCGGCTGGTTGCGCAGGCGCGGCTTCCTAACGTTCCGATCAATCTGACAGCCAGCGCAACCGTAGCAGCTGCGCTCGCCGACTGGCGAACCGAGGCGGGATACCTGATTGGGTTAACTATTGTCCTCGTGGTGGCGATCGGGGGGACCGGCGCCGTGGTCGTTCAGTTTTTTCGCAGGCAAAGTATCCAGCTGGACTCCACGCTGAACAATCTGTCGCAGGGCGTCTGCATGTACGACGAACACCAGCGCCTAATCCTGTGCAACGATCGCTACGCCGAGCTCTTCCGCCTGCCGCATGAGCTGACGACGCCGGGAACTCCGTTGCGCCATGTCTTCGACCATCAGGGGCTGGGCCTGAATTTGGGGGGAGATCCCGAGGAGTATTTCAGCGGGATGATGGCTATCATTGCAGCACACGAGCCGGCGCGTACCGTGACGGAATTTGCGGACGGGAGGTCCGTGGTGACGGTGTTCCGGCCGGCACCGGGGGGCGGTTTCGTCACCACCGTAGAGGACATCACTGAGCAAAAGCGCGCGGAGAAGCGAATTGCACACATTGCACATCATGACTCACTTACCGGTCTGCACAATCGCGCGGCGTTTTCCGACTATCTGGTTTCGGCCATTGATGAGACGCTGCGCGCGGCCGGGACGTTCGCGATCCTTTGCCTCGACCTCGATCGTTTCAAGGAGATCAACGACTTTTACGGCCATCTGGTCGGCGACGCGCTGCTGCGCGAAGTGGCACGGCGTCTCCAAGCCGCTGCGAACGGCGCCTTCCTGGCGCGCGTTGGTGGCGACGAGTTCATTGTGGTCACGACCGGAGACGCACAGGCAGATGCCGTCGGTCAACTGGCTCAGCAATTCAGGAACGCCCTGAGTGGCGACATCGAGATCGCCGGACGACAGTTGCGCATTGGCTTGAGTATCGGCATCGCATCCTGTCCGCTTCACGGAAACGACCCGACGACCCTGCTCGCCAACGCGGATGTCGCACTGTACCGTGCCAAGGCGGAAGGTCGCAATGCGATCAGATTCTTTGAGGCTGAGATGGGCGCGCAATTGCGGGATCGACGCGAATTGCAGCACGATTTGCAATCTGCTCTCGCGAACGACGAACTGTGGCTCGATTATCAGCCGCTTGCAAAAATCGACGGCGAGATCGCGGGTTTCGAAGCGTTGGTCCGCTGGCATCATCCGAGGCGCGGGGTGGTCGCACCTGGAACCTTCATTCCGCTCGCGGAAGAGAACGGACTGATCGTCGCGATGGGTGAATGGATTCTGCGTACCGCGTGCGAGGAAGCCGCGTCCTGGCCGAACCAGCTGCAGATTTCCGTCAATTTGTCGCCGGTCCAGTTTAGGAACGATGACGTCGTGCGGCTGGTCCACGAGGTTCTGATCGAGACCGGATTGGATGCTGGCCTGCTTGAGTTGGAAATCACGGAAGGCGTTCTGATCGACGACTTCTCCCGTGCATTGTCCATCCTTCGGCGGCTCAAAGCGTTGGGGGTACGCATTGCGCTCGACGATTTCGGCACCGGCTACTCATCGATGTCGTATCTGCAGGCATTCCCGTTCGACACGATAAAGATCGACCGCAGCTTCATATCGAACCTCGAACGTAGCGCGCAATCGAAGGCGCTGTTGCGAGGTGTCATAGGATTGGCACGCGGGCTCGAGCTTCCAGTGACCGCCGAAGGCGTCGAGACGCGAGCCCAGCTCGACGTCCTCGTCCGCGCCGGCTGCGATCTCGTACAGGGTTACCTGATCGGGCGACCGGCTTCGATCGACAGCTATGCGCAGGCCGTGGGCCGGCCTGCCCGAAGCGGCACGGTCGACCGGCAAGACAGGCGAAATTGGCCGGCGCCAGATGATGTTGAAGATGAACCGGAGATCACGGCGAGGAGAGCATGATACGCCTGAAATTGGTCATCCTGGCTGCAGTTACGCTGTGCTTCACGAGCCATGAGGGTATCGCTCAACAGACGACCGGCACGCTCGAGAAGATCAGGAACACCGGAACTATCGCGATTGGACATCGTGAATCGTCGATCCCGTTTTCTTATTACGACAGGAACGAGAAGGTCGTGGGCTATGCGGTGGACCTCTGCTATCGCATCGCCGATGCCGTAAAGGACAACCTCGGCTTGGCAAAGCTGGAGGTAAAGCTGGTGCCAATCACCCCGGCGCTTCGCATTCCTTCAATTTTGAGCGGGAAGATCGATCTTGGATGCGACACGATGACCAACAATCTCGATCGTCAGAAGGTCGTGACATTCTCATCGACTTATTTCGTCGCCGCCAATCGATTCGCCTCCAAGGTAGCGGCCAACCTGCGGACCCTTGATGACCTCAAGGGCAAAACGGTGGTGTCGACCATCGCCTCAACCAACCTCAAGCAGATCAGTGAACTCAACGAGGAGCGCCATCTTGGGCTCACCATCCTTGCGGCAAAGGATAATTTCGAGGCATTCCGGATGCTGGAATCCGATCGCGCTGCCGCTGTCGTCATGGACGATATCCTGCTGTACGGCCTTGTAGCCAACTCGGCAGCGCCCGCTGACTACGTCGTATCCGACGACGCGCTGTCAGTCGAACCATACGGAATCCTGCTGCGGCGCGACGACCCCGCCTTCAAGAAAGTGGCTGACGATGCACTGGCAACGATCTTTCGCAACGGCGAAATCAACAGGATCTATACTAAATGGTTTCTCGACCCGATTCCGCCGAACGGAATCAGCCTCAATGTCCCTATGAGTGCGGCGCTGAAGCTCGCAATCGCAAATCCGACAGATAGTGGTGATCCGGCGGCCTATGTGATGCGAAATACAGGACATTGATCGAACAAGTCGCGGCGATTTCGGGAGATCTGGACGTTAGGATGAGCGTCCAACCATAGCTCTTCGAGCGCCCGCCGAACAGGGTTCACAGCAATCTCAAGGACGAGTCGGCCCGGATCAACTTCAGCCTGCCCTGCCCGTGGCCGGGAAAGGCCTGCACCGAATTCGAGCCAAACTCTTTCACCCATTTGCGCAGAACGTTCTCATGAACATCCGGGTCGCGGCCGGCTTGCGCCAGCGAAACGCCACGCTCCCTAACCAGCTTGACCGCCTCGATCTTGAATTCGCGACCTTCATCGCCCACCTCCGGCTTCATGAAACACCTAATCTCAGTGTCCATCAAACCGGCAGCAGCTCATTTCTGCTGGACGGTAACTGGTGCGGATCTGCGCCGGATCACTTGATGTCTCCGCCGCCGTTGAGCCAAAGCGCTGCCCTAGCGGTACGAACGCCGCAAGCAAAGCCAGGCTGACCCAGACCTTCATCGGCTCCCTCGAAGGAAACAGCCGCTTATTATATGAACACCTTGGTCAACGAAGCATTAATGGCCCAACTCCCAGCTGCATCGAAGCGCACCGCTGTCCAGATCGGTCCTGCCTCTGGCTGACCACTCACGTTCGTATGCTCCAGCTGGCCGTCAGTCCACCTCCACATTCGCGTGTTGGGCGCAATTGATCGCACCTTGCCGCATCTGCGTCATTTCTGGGAACGTCTGCGGCTCTGGGAACGTCTGCGGCGTCGCTTGTGCGCCTAGAGTCGATCGATTGTCGTGCGCAGCCGCACGAGCATCGACAATAATAGGTCGAGTTGCTCTTGGAGAGCAGCTGCATCTAAGCAAGACGTTCAAGTGTCTCACGTAATACGTGCAGCCTCATTGAGTCCTTCTGAGCAGCGCGCCATCAGCATCCCCTTACAGAGGCCCCTGACATGAGCGAAGTAAGCAGGGCCCCGCGAGATCCGAGTATCGCGCCCGAGGATGCTTCTTGCGACCACCTTACAATACCCGGCAAGCCGCGAGTACTACGTCTGCGGAACGCAACGGGCTGTTCCTGGGTTTGATAAAAATTGGAGCCTAGTAGGTGCCAAACAGGCACGCGATCGATCTTGCCAGCAATGTCTGCCGAATTTCGGTTGTGTTTTGTGCAACTTGGATATGTGTATGCCGTCTCCGCGCAACCTGTTAAATCTTTTGTTAATCAGTTCGCGTGAAACTTGAACCAACATTCCGCTGCAGAGCGGTGCAGCCTTCGCTGTACGGCAAAACTAGGCCGGGGTTTGCCTGTCCGAGTGTGGTACTTGCGTGAATTTCGCCGGAATTTTGTATTTTTCTACTTCGCTTTGATTGCCTCGAAGAAGGCACGCCACAATCGAATTATTGCGGGCCCGCAAAAGAGATTTGCGACATGTCGACAGTGCTAAAATTTAAGCGGCCTGACAAACAAGACTCTGGATCGGAACGTTCGCGCCTGCAGCTTCCTGATGTACTAGCGAACGTCACCGCTTTGCTATCGCAAGTTCAAGCCCGAGAAATTCAAACATTGGAGGAGGTCCGCCAAGCCATCTTCATTCTTGAACTCGCGAACCGTTGTATCCGATTGTTTGTCGGGCATACCACATTGAATGAAACAACTCGGGCCACATTACTGGCTCAGTCAGCGAGGATCGATGAGCTACTTGAGACCTCACGCAACGAGGCAGGCATATAATTTGAAGACGAGTAAGCTGCGTATGTTGGGAAACAATCGAAGAGCATACCGCGTTATCGTCGATGCAGGCTGACCGAATAGCCTGCGACTAGACAATCGCCCAAATCTGCTTTGCCGGAAACGCCTGGCGCTACGACACACCTTGCACGAGTGGCCGCTGCAGGTGCTTTGCCAACAACTCCGCCGCCTCGGCATATTGCTGCGCCTCCAGGATTTCCAGCAGGCGCAAATGCTCGCGTATGTGCCGCCGCATACAGTCACGATCGGTGAAGCTACGATAGGCAAAGAGCCGCCGGATAGCGTTCACGCGCCGCAGCGCTTCGATGAAGAAGGGATTGCCGGCGCCACGGATGATCTGTTCATGAAATTCGCAGCCGGAGTGATAGATCTCGCCGATCGTCATCTTCTCGAGCTCGCCTTCCAGGAGGCGTTGCTGGCGCTCGCGCAGACGTGCAATCACCTCCTGCGACAGCATGAAGTCCGGCTGTGCAATCGCCGCCGGCTCGATCACCGCGCGAAACGCCATTGCCTTGGCCTGCGCTTTGGGGCTGGAGACGGTCTCCGCAAAGCGCCAGCCATAGCCTGGCAGACGTGCGATCCACCCCTCGGCCGCGATCCGATCGAGGAGTCGCTGCAATTCGGCGCGGCTGAGATCATAGCGGCGCATCAGCTCGGCCTCGGTGACATCAAACGGCAGCCGGCTCGCAAGCACGTCGCCCGCGATGTTCGCATAAACTTGCTCGCTGCGCCTAATGGCCGCGAGCGCCGGCTGAGCCGCGCCGCTGGTCGGATTCTTCGCCAGCACGAAGCCACGATGCGGCTCGCCGCGCGCCAGCCCCGCCGCCTCCAGAGCCTTCAGGCCGAGCCGGATCGGCGCGCGTGACAGATCGAGCGCATCGGCAAGCCTTTGTTCTATCAAGCGATCGCCGGCTTTCATGCCTTCTCGGCGGGCGAGTGCCATGATCAAGCCGGCGAGGTGCTCGGCGCGCTCGGAACCGCCGTTTCTGGCGGAGCGCTGTCGGGAACTGTCGATCGCTGTCATTGCAGTGCACGCCAGGTTTAGGCTTGACAGATTGTCTCACGGATTGTTCTTTTAGGCAACAATATACAATCAAGCTAGGGAGACCCCGATGGCGCGTGCGCCCGACGTCCACATTTGCGAGGTCGCTCCACGCGACGGCCTGCAAAACCTGGATGTGTTCGTCCCGACCGAAGCCAAATGCGCGCTGATCGACATGATCGCCGCCGCAGGCGTGCGCGAGATCGATGCGGGATCTTTCGTGCCGCCGAAAGTCGTGCCGCAATTCGCTGACGTCGATGCGGTGATGGCGCATGCGCTCACGCACATGACGGCCACAATTGGTGCGTTGGTGCCGAACCCCAAAGGGGCCGAGCGCGCAATCGCCGCGGGCGTCAACGCCGTGTACTTCGTCATCTCGGCAAGTGAGACACACAACCGTGCCAATGTGCGTCGCTCGGTAGAGGAGCAACTCGATGGGTTTCGCGCGGTTCGTGCGGCGATCGATGCCCGGCCAATGGACCGGCGGCCGCAACTGATGGGCGCGATCTCCACCTCCTTCGGCTGCTCCCTCGAAGGCGAGGTCAGCGAAGCGGCCGTGTGCCGGGTTGCGCGCGCCTTCGCCGAAGCCGGTGCCGACGAGATCGGGCTGGCCGACACAGTCGGCTACGCCACCCCCAAACTGATCGGGCAGATCGTCGAAGCCGTCAGGCGCGAGGTCGGATCGCAGATGACGCTGCGGCTGCATCTGCACGACACGCTCGGCGCGGGCCTTGCCAATGCCGTTGCCGGCCTGGAAGTAGGGATCCGCCGTTTCGATGCCGCGGTGTCCGGGCTCGGTGGCTGCCCTTTTGCCCCGGGTGCGCGCGGCAACATCGTCACCGAGGATCTCGTATTCATGCTGGAGCGCATGGGGCTCTCCACCGGGATCGATCTTGATCGCCTGATGCAAACGCGGGAGATTCTCGCCGGCCATATCCCTGCGAAACACCTGACGGGGCATCTGCACGATGCAGGTATCCCAAAGGTGCTGCGGAGGGCGGCATGACGGCGGCTGCGCGCGAGACGACATCGGAGCTTCGTCCGCTGGCCGGCGTTCGGGTCATCGAGTTCAGCCAGATGGTGATGGGCCCGAGCTGCGGGCTGATCCTCGCCGATCTCGGCGCCGACGTGATCAAGGTCGAGCCGCCCAAGGGCGACCGCACCCGCTACTTCAAGGGGCCCGCCGCTGGCTTCTTCGCCACCTACAGCCGCAACAAGCGCAGCATCGCGCTGGATACGTCGACGGCTGAAGGCCAGATCATAGCGCGGCGGCTGATCGAGAGCAGTGACGTCCTGATCGAGAATTTCCGGCCGGGCCTGTTGAAGCGGATCGGTCTCGACTACGAGAGCGTTGCGGCCTTTGCGCCACGCCTGATCTACTGCTCGCTTAAGGGTTATCTGCCGGGCCCTTACGAAAACCGCCTCGCGCTCGACGAGGTGGTGCAGATGATGGGCGGCCTCGCCTACATGACCGGCCTGCCGGACCGCCCGATGCGCGCCGGCGCCTCGGTCAACGACATCATGGGGGGCATGTTCGGTGTGATCGCGATCCAGGCTGCGCTGGCTGAGCGGCAGCGCACAGCTCGAGGCCGCTACATCCAGAGCGCATTGTACGAAAACAACGTGTTCCTGATGGCGCAGGCAATGATGTGCGAGGTCGTCAGCGGCCAGCCGTCGATCCCCTATTCCATCAAGGACAGCCCCTGGCCGGTCTACGACCTCTTCGACACCAGGGACGGCTCAAAACTGTTTGTCACCATCGTCGGGGAGGAGCAGTGGGAGGCATTCTGCCGCGCTTTCGATCGCGAAGCCTGGCTTGCCGATCCGCGCTTTGCAACCAGCAACGACCGGGTCGATCATCGCGGATGGCTGATCCCCCAGATCGCAAAAATTTTCAAGCAATGGGACAAGGCTGCCCTCGCCACACGTCTCGAGCAGCTCGACCTTCCCTACGCGCCGGTGAACAAGCCCGGCGATCTCTTCGATGATCCGCATCTCAACCAATCGGGCGGACTGACCGACATTCGCCTGCCTGACGGCGGCGAGGCCAAGACGCCGCTACTGCCGATCTCAATGGATGGCCGTCGCCTGCCCAACCGTTACGATCCCCCGCAGATTGGCGAGCAAACGAGCGAGATCCTGGGCGAGATCGGACTTTCCGCGAACGACATCGAAACGCTGCGACAAGCAGGGACGATCAAGATCGCGCCGACCTGATACTCGGCGTGGTCAAAAAACAAGCAAAGGGAGGAGCAAATGAACATCACCAGGCGCCAGGCGCTGATCGCAGGCTCCGCTTTGGCCGGCGCATCGCTGCTGCCGGGGCGGCTCTACGCCGAGGCCAAGCAGGTTTCGCTCGCCTTTGGGCCGATCTCGCCCGTCTACGCCATCGGCATGATCGCGGAGCTGAAGGGCTACTTCAAAGACGAAGGCCTCGATCCCAAGCTCGTTACCGGCAATGCCGGCACGTTCGGCCGCCAGACACTGGCTGCGGGACAGGCGTTGTTCGCGCATGGCGATGCCAGCCATCCGCTCCAGCTCAGCGCGCGCGGCAAGCCCTGCAAGATCCTGCTCGCGACCGAAATGGTGTGCTCCTACGCCAACATCATGGTGCGCCAGGACCTTTACGAGAGCGGCATTACATCGGTCGAAAAGCTTGCAGAGTACAAGCGGGATGGCGCCAAGCCGATCGTTGCCGCCACTGCGATCGGCTCGGGCACCTGGGTATTCGGCACCTATGTGTTCGAGGCGCGCGGGCTCGGCGACAAGGTGAACTGGGTCGCCGGCGGCGGCCCGAGCACGATGTTCCCTTCGCTCCAGACCAAGCAGTTCGACGCTATCATGGCGCCGCCGAGCTGGATCGTCGAAGTCGAGAAGAAGGGCTTTGGCAAGACCATCTACGACACATCCAAGCCCGGCGTGTTCGAAAAGGACTTTGGCGGCACGCTGCCCGTGCTGGTGATCTACGCGCTGCAGGACACGATCGAGCAGGACAAGGCCATGGTGCAAGCTTTCATTAACGCAATCTACCGCGCCATGGCCTACGTGAAGGCGGCACCGCTCGGGGAGGTGCAGGCGCTGGTCGCACCGAAATATTTCTCGGGCATCGATCCGGATGCCATCAGCGCTGAGCTCGGCTTCGACAAGTCGACGTGGGCCTATGACGGCAGCATCGACAAGGCCTCGTTCGAGCGCGGCGCCAAGCCCTGGTACCGCAAGGGCACCGATATCCCCGAAACGAAATACGAAGACATCGTCGACATGAGTTTCCTCGGGGCTGCCAAGGCGAAATACAAATGACGGCGGCGCAGGGGTCGAGCCTCGCGCGCGACAGATCCGACGATGTCGCCGCCGCCGCGCGCACACGCATCGCCGTGCAGCGCCTCGTCAAGCGCTTCAACGCTGGTGGACGCGACTTCGTGGCGGTCGACGACGTGTCCTTCGAGGTCAAGCAGGGCGAATTCGTCGCGCTGCTCGGCCCGTCCGGCTGCGGCAAGAGCACGATCCTCAACATGGTCGCAGGATTGTTGCCTCGGTCCGGCGGACGCATCCTGATCGACGACGACGCCGTCGAGACCGGCAAAGTCAACCCCAGGGTTGGCTATGTCTTCCAGCGCGACACGCTGTTTCCCTGGCGCAGCGTGGAGCAGAACATCGGCTACGGGCTGGAGATCGCAGGGCTGCCGAAGGCCGAGCGCGCCCGGCGCGTCGCCTTGGCGGTCGAGAAGGCCGGGCTGACCGGCTTTGCGCAGAGCTTTCCGCGCATGCTGTCCGGGGGCATGCGGCAGCGCGTCGCTTTGATGCGCACGCTGATCCTCGAGCCCGAAATCCTCTTGATGGACGAGCCGTTCGGCGCACTGGACACCCATACCAAGCTCGAGATGCACAAGACGCTCTTGGACATATGGGAGCGTGAGCGGCAGACCGTGCTGTTCGTGACGCACGATCTCGGCGAGGCCATCACCCTGGCGAGCCGCATCATCCTGCTCTCGGCGCGACCCGGGCGGCTGAAGGACGATTTCGAGGTCGCAGTCCCGCGACCGCGCGATCCCGTGGCCTTGCGCGAGACCGCCGAGTTCGGCCGCCTCTATTCCCACATCTGGCATTCCCTCGGCGAAGAATTCCGCCGCACTAGGGCCGACTGACCATGCCCAAGAGCCGCACCGTCATCGTGTTCTGGCAACTCGCGATTCTTGCCTTCGTGCTGGTCGTCTGGCAGTGGGGCTTTGAATGGAGCAAGGCGCTGCTGCCCAAGGCTTACGTGCCGAAAATCCTCGACCCCTATTTCGTCGCCAAGCCGTCGCTGATCTGGCGGAGTTTTCTCCGGCTCGGCTGCCTGGATGCCGGCGGCTTTGCCGCCTGTATCAAAGGCAACGACAATAATTTGTGGTTTGCGACGTTCGTCACGCTGAAGAACACCTGGTGGGGATTCCTGTTCGGATCGGTCAGCGGCATTGCCGCCGGGCTCATGCTCGGCCGTTCGGACTTCCTCGCCCGCGTCTTCGGGCCCTACATCGTGGCGCTCAACTCGATCCCGCGCATCGCGCTGGTGCCGCTCGTCATTCTCATCTTCGGCCTCGGAGATCTCTCCAAGATCGCGACCGCCTGGCTGGTCGTGTTCTTCGTCGTGTTCTTCAACACCTTCGAGGGCGCCCGCGCGGTCGATCGGGACCAGATCGCAGCCGCCCGCCTGATGGGCGCCAGCGAATTCACCGTGCTGCGCACCGTCGTCATTCCCTCAGCACTCGCCTGGGTGTTTGCTTCCCTCCTGCCGGCGGTTTCCTTTGCGCTGATCGGCGTCATCGTCGGCGAATTCATCGGGTCCGAACGGGGCCTCGGTAAGCTCATCATCGAGGCGGAGGCGCGCGCCAACGCCAGCGAGATGATGGTGGCAATCTTCGTCATGATGTTCCTCGGAATCCTGCTCGCGATCGCCGTGCGTGCGCTGCAGTCCTATCTGCTGAGGTGGCAGCCCCAATTTGAACAACCCGCATAAGCGGAGATAGCGGCTTCCTTTCAGGCACTCAGGCCGCTTTCTGCTCTGGGAATCTATACTTGACGCTCGTCCGTTTCAGACCTGGGCCAGCGCTGCTATCCGATCGACACCGGTTCGCCGAAGCGCGGCAGCGGCAATCGGTTACCTAATTCTGCTGCCCTACTTCGGGCCAGCAGATGCAAGCGAGAAGCGACGGAGAGAAGGTTGGTGGGCCCGCGCTTTCAGTGAATTTTGCAGAAACTTGAATTCCGGTTGTTTGCCGCCTTTGGGAGTCCCAACCTCCAATCGGCGTTCCTGCTCTTGGGCCCACCGACGCTATGCTTCTGCGACTAGATTCGTGAGCTCAGTTGCACTCAGCGTTGAGTTCTGCAGCGCAGCCTTTCGGGCAGCGCTGGTTATATGGCCGCCGGTCGCAGGCGATCGGCGGCCAACTCGGAGAACGGAAAGTAGCAAAGAGCAACAAGCGCGTCGCGGTCACCGGCGGTCGATGGAGCGATGGGGACAATGCGCGCTAGGTCCAATTTCACTCGGGTTGCGCCATCATGGCTCCTCAGGCGGTCGAGCGACTGCTGGATGGCGCGCAATCTTGCTTCGCACGGGCTGCAGCCGCAGAGGCTCGCCTATTCGGCGTATGTCATCCAGACTTGGGGGATATCTTTACCGCCTGCACTGGGGCGAACGTTAGGAGCGAAATGTAAAGGCGAGTTTGCCGCGCGTCTCGCGTCAGCATTGCGGTTCGCTGCTGCCCCGAGCCTCGGTCGTGGTCTCGCTGTTCAATGCACCGCCGCGTAGAGAATCTTGTCCTGCGTGGCCTCCGCCGAATCGAACTCGGCGACGATGCGCCCCGTCCGGGCGACCAGGATGCGGTCGGAGACGGCGAGCACTTCCGGCAGATAGGATGAGATCACGACCACCGCCTTGCCCTCGTCCGCGAGGCGGCGGATCTCGGCGTGGATGTGCGGGATGGTGCCGACGTCAACGCCGCGTGTCGGCTCATCGAAGATGATGATCGATGGATCCTGCACCAGCGTTTTTGCCAGTACGACCTTCTGCTGGTTGCCGCCGGAGAGCTCGATGATCTTGGCTTTTCTTTGCAGGGCGCTGATTTTGAGCCGGTCGACCCAATAGGTCGCGAGCTTGCCGCGGCGGGCGCGCGAAAGCAGAAAGCTGAAGCCGCCCTTGGTGGCGAGCTTGCCGAGATAGACGTTGTCATCGACCACCATGGTCTCGAAGAAGCCGTTGGCCTTGCGGTCCTCGGTGATGTAGGCGATGCCGTCGTTGATGGCCTGGCGCGGCACCCGGTAACGGATCGGCTTTCCGCGCAGGCGGATGATGCCGCCATTGATCAAATTGCGCTTGAGCGCACCATAAATCACCTTGGCAATCTCGGTGCGGCCCGAGCCGATCAGGCCGGCGATGCCGACGACCTCGCCTGCATAAACCGAGAACGACATGTTCTTCACCGCCATGCCCATGGTGACGTTCTCAACCGTCAGCACCTTCTCGCGACGGTGGTGAGTTTTCTTGCTGCCGCCATAGACCGCCTGCGCCACCTCGCGCCCGACCATATGCTGAACGAGGCTATTCCGGCTGAGCTGTTTTGCCGGCGCGGTGATCACGTGCCGTCCGTCGCGCAGCACCGTGATGCGATCGGCGATCTGCAAGGATTCTTCCAGCGCGTGCGAAATGTAGATGATGGAAACGCCGCGGGCGCGGAGGTCGCGCACCAGGTGGAAGAAATGGACGATCTCCTCTGGCGTAAGCGAGGCGGTCGGCTCGTCGAAGATAATGATGCGCGCCTTGTTGTAGATCGCGCGCGCGATCTCGACCATTTGCTTCTTGGCGGTGCCGAGCATGGCCACCGGGGTCGCCGGGTCGACGTGGAAATTGAGCGATTGCAGCAGCTGCTGTGCCTGGATGTTGAGGGTGCGGAAGCGCGTCAGCAGCTTTTCGTTGCCGAGCTCTATATTCTGCGCCGCCGTCATGGTCGGCACCAGGCTCGTCTCCTGATAGACCATGCAGATGCCGGCGTTCAGAGCATCGCGCGGTTGTTCGAGCTTCACCTGCTTGCCATCGAGCCGGTATTCGCCGGAGGTGAGCTGGATCGCCCCCGCAATCGCCTTGCACAGCGTCGATTTGCCGGCGCCGTTCTCGCCGACCAGGGCATGAACCTCGCCCGGATAAAGATTGAAGTTGATACCCTCGATGGCGTGCACGCCGCCATAGATCTTGCTGCCGCCGACGATCTCGAGCACCGCCTCGGCGGGGTTGACGAGGTTTGCGCCGTCGCTCATCGGAACTCTCCCGTGTGGAGCAGAAGACATCCCGCGCCGCGGGCGGCGATGACCACGCCTTGCGGCGTCGCGCAGGCCGCAGTGACGCCGTGGAAGCGGCCGCCGGCACGGCTGTGCAGGCTGTCAGTTGCTTCGCCCTCGCTATCCAGATGCACGAGCAATCCATAGGATCGCGGCGGCGCCCAGGGTTTTTGTATGCCGAGCGCCTTGACGCCACCGATCTGCATCGGCTCGAGGCAATCTGAACCGCCGGCCAGGGCCGGCGCGATCCAATAGTTTTCCGGCATGGTCCGCATCATCTCCTCGCGGAAATCGTCCTCCTTGAGCACGAATTCGATGAGATGCGTGCGCCGCGCGAATAGGCCGAGGAGAAAGCCGCCGCGACCATCCGGATGCAGCCGGCCAGGGTAGCCCGGCAGATTGCCGGCGACGATTTCGCCCTGCCCCAGCGCGCTTGCGGCGAGCGGGAAGCGGCTCAAGCGATACGCTCCGCTCTCGGTGAGCCACAGGCTCTTGCCGTCGGCGGACACCGCAATGCCGCAGGAATAGGACAGATCGCGCAGCAGCACCTCGGCTTTCCCGAGATCGGGCCCGCACGCGATCAGCCTCCCCTGGCCCCGCCTTTCCATCAGGTCACGCCGCCATTGGTCCGGCGTGCGGCCAGCGGTGCCTTCGACCGCGAAAATGCGTCCATCGGGATGCGCGACCACCGACAACAGCCCGACTATAGGGCGGCCGTCCGCGGACTGCAGCCAGACCGGATCGGGTTTGGCCGGATCGATCGCCGTAAGGCCGCGACCGGCCACGCACACGAGCAGCCGGCTGTCGGGGTGAACCGCAAGTCCACCCACATCGCCGTCGAATTCGGCGATCAGCGTCCGCGTCGCAAAACCCGCACCTGAGAGCTTCAGCACTTGTCGCCCAGCCGAGGCGAAGATCGATCCGTCGGGTGCCGCGACGACGTCGTCCACCCCAGGCAAGGGCTCGCCGACGACGGTCGCGCCATCCAGCCGGTCGTTGGGGCTCAACGCTCCGTCGAGCGGCGGGATCGCGTTCTCGCCGCCATCGCGGTCGATGACGCTGCGGATATCGCGCAGGAGATGATCGAAGAATCCCATCGCTATCCCCTGACCCTGCTCTTGTCGCCCCAGTAGGCGTCGTATCCGGTCCAGCTCTCGTCGACACCATCGAGCTTGATGCGGCCGATACGATTGTTCTCGAGGCCGCCGAGATAGAGATAGCCCTTGTGCTCGCGCATAGAGGTTAGCGTCGAATGCGAGATGCCGGTCGGATCCCACCAGGATTCCAGCGCTTCGCCCCGTTCGTTGAACTTCAGCACGCAGCCGTGATTGAGCGCCGGCGCGAGCCACTCATCGGTCGGCACCTGCTTGACCATGCGTAAGCGGAATCCGGGTTTGCGTACCGAGAGGTCGAAGGTGGGCGTGCGGATGCCGACCAGCGCCAGCCAGTAATTGCCGTCGGAGGCGCGGTTGATGTTATCGGGATTGCCCGGAAGCTCGTCGATCAGGACCTCGGTCTTGCCCTTCTTCGGCCCCTCGATCCAGTAGCGGAAGATTTTGCAGAGAGAGGTGCTCGCGATCAGCACTGATTGTCCATCATGGGACACGCACACGCCGTTGGGGAAGTAGAAGTGATTGATGACGGTACGCGTCGTCCTGGTCTTGGGATCGTAGCAGACCACGCGACCGTTGGGCCGCGCTTCGAGAATGTCGAGCGTGTTGGTCGTCATCTCGTAGCGCGTGGTGCAATCACTGAAATAAATCTTGCCGTCCGGCGCGATATCGAGATCATCAGCCATGCGGAGGCGGGAATCGTCATTGAGCTTGTACCAGGTGCGGTTGGTCTCGTCGGTGACTTTGAACACGCGGCCGTCCGGGGCGACGCCATAGACGCCCATGCCAGCAACCGCCACGATCAGGTTCTCGTCGCGGTCGAACTGCATGCCAAGCGGGCGGCCGCCGATATGGGCGAATACCTCGCGCTGTTCCAAGTTCTCTCCTGAAAAGCGGATCACGTTCCCGTCGCGGGTCGAGCCGTAGACGCGGCCCTGGCGGTCGACGATGACATCTTCGGGCCCCTCGACCTGGTCGAGGCCGATGGCCTGGGCGTGAATCAAGCGGTCGTTCTGGGCAAAGGGTGAGGCCGAGCCGCGCTGCACGGAGGGCGCGGGGGAGAACGCCACATAGGCGGGATTGACGTAGATCTTCTGGATCGCCTTGCCGCGGTTCTTCGACCATTTGACGTCGATGCCAACGGCGGCGAGCAGGATCATGCCGGTGACCGCCGATGTCACGTAGCCGGGGATGCCCATCCGCACGAGGCCGTTGATGAGGAGGAACACGATCAGCGCGCCGATCATCGCCCGCCACACCGTGCCCTTGCCGCCGGCAAGCGAGATGCCGCCCAGCACGACCGCGGTCAGCGCCTGGAATTCCCAGCCGACGCCGGTCGTCGAATCGGTCGAGGCCTGGCGCGCGGCATAGAAGATGCCGCTCGCCGCACACAGCGAGCCCGACAGCACGTAGGTCAGGAACAGCATCAGCCGGACGCGGATGCCGGCATGCCGCGCCGCCTTGCGGCTGGCGCCGATCGCGGTCAGATGCCAGCCATAGCGCGAGCGCGACAGGAAAATGTGACAGATCAGCAGCACTGCGAATAGCGCTGCCGCGTTGACAGGAACGCCGAGCACGCTGCCAGTGCCGATGAAGTCCCAGGCATCGCTGTCGACCGAATTGGTGGCGAACACCTGCGCATAGCCGGTGTTGAGCAGGTTAACCGAGGCACGCAGGATGATCAGCGTCACCAGAGTCGTCAGAAACGGCCGCGTCTTCAGGAAGCCTATCAGGAGGCCGTTGATGCTGCCGAGCGCGGCTCCGACGCAAAGCGTCGCGACCACGACGAGGCCAACTGGCCACTCCATCACAAGGAGGAAGAACAGCGCGGCGAAATTGCAGAGCGCAAAGATGGCTCCGACCGACAGATCTATGCCGCCGCTGATGAGGCAAAAGCCCATCGCCAGCGCCACGAACCCGAACTCGGCGAAGAGACGCAGCAGCGACAACCCGTTCTGCACCGATGCGTAATCCGGGATCGTCAGCGCGAAATACAGCCAGAGCCCGATCATCACCGTGAACGGGACGACCGGCTCAAACCATTGCTTCAGCAGCAACTCGGAGAGCAGCAGGCGTGGCGAGAACCGCCGCGCCGATTGCGTAAGGGATTCGGCAAAGGCCTCGATCGTGGACATGGTCGTAGCACTCCCAAGCAGCCGGCGTGCAACCGCGCACGCCGGCTCAGATTCGCGTCAGCTCTTCTTGGGAAGTGCGAAGCAGTTCGCACCCGACGCGTTGCTCTTATCGAGCCAGATCGGGCGTGTGTAATATTCGAGATTCTTCGTGCCGGGCTTTTCGCCGGACATCAGCAGCGTCTCGGCCGCAAACATCAGATCGTGGCCCTGTTCGGTCGCCTTGTAGCTAAGGAATTTGTAAAAATTGCCGGAATTCACCTGGTCGCAATCGAGCGAGGAGCCCTCGCCCGACGCGAACACTTTGACGTCATCGATCTTGCCGGCGTTGCGGATCGCCTGCGCGGCACCGGATTCCATGATGCCCCAGAACCCAATCGAGGCGCAGAGGTCCGGATGCTGCTGGATCACGGTTGCGGTGATGTTCAGCGCGGTATTGGCGTCCCAGTTGGCAGCCTGGTTCGACACCACCTTGATGTTGGTATCCTTGTTGAGGACCTCCATGATGCCGCCGACCTGGTCGACGCTCGCCGCCGCCGTCAACTCGCCCTGCACGATCTGGACCTTGCCGGACTTGCCGGACCCGGTACCGCAGGCCTTGACAACCTCGGTAGCCAGCATCTTGCCGATCTCTCGCCAGTCCGCGCCGACGAAGGCGCCCGACTTGTAGTTCGAGGACATGTTGATCTGGATGACATACGTGCCCTGCACTTCAGCGCGCTTCAGGTCCTTCATCAGCAGCGTGACGCTGGGATTTTGCACGATCAGCACGTCAGGCTTCTGGTCGACCAGCGCGGTGAGCGCCTGCTGCATCGCCGACGGATTGTTGTTGGGATCGCGGACAATGAACTTCATGCCGCGCCACTCCGCCTCTTCCTGCACCACCCTGCCCCATTCGTCGGACAGGGGAACGCCGAGCGCGATCGGCAGGTAGGCGATGGTCTTGCCCTGCAACGCCTTGTCATAGGAGGCGCGGAGCTCGCGCGCGGTCTTGGTGCCGCCTTCCTCCTGCGCGAGCACCAGGGATGGCAGCGCGGCCAGCGCAGCGCCTGTGATCGCGATCGTCCAGAGTGTCCTGATCTTCATGGGTTCCTCCTTTGTTGATGGGACGGGATGCCTTGGCGGCTTTCCTCGTTAAGTTTTGGCTCGTTAGGTTTTACTTCGTTGAGTAAGTCTCGTCAGTCTCCCTGCCGCGCTGTTTCCTCGTCCCGCGGATGCAGAAAATTGTCGAGCACGATGGCTGCCAGCAGAACCACGCCCTTGATGATGTTCTGGACTTCGCTGTTGACATCCATGATGGTGAACGCATTCAGTAGCGTGCCGATCAGGATGCAGCCGACCACGACCGAGAATACGCTGCCGCGTCCGCCGATTAGGCTGATGCCGCCGATGACGACGACCAGCACCACGTCGAAGATCATCGTGCCCTGCGTGATCGCCATCTGCATGCTGCCGGTGGTGCCGACCCAGACGAGGCCGGCGAGCCAGGCGAGGAAGGCGACCAGCGCATATTCGAGCACGATCAGCGGCCGCAGCGGGATGCCGGTGAGCCGCGCGGCCTCGGGATTATCGCCCTGCGCATAGATGAAGCGGCCGATCGAGGTGCGCGACAGGAACAGATGCATGGCGATCGCGGAAACGGCGAACACCAGGATCGGGACGGGAACGCCGAACAGGCGCCCGGCGCCGGCGAACATCAGCCCTGCTGCATCCTTGGGCGCGTAGACCACCCAGGCCGGCGCCAACCAGAACGCCAGCCCATAGATCACGAAGCCGGCGGCCAGCGTCACGAACAGTGGCGGCGCCTCGACAAAGGCGACCATGACGCCATTGGTGACGCCGATCAGCAGCGCGATAGCGAGCGCGAGGAGGACGGCGGCGCCGACCGGCACGCCGCGCTGCATCTCGATCAGGGCAATGGCCCAGCAGCCTGCCAGGGTGGCGACCTGGCTTAGGTCGATGCCGCGGCTGATCACGATCAGCCCCATGCCGAGGCCGAGCACGCCCAGGATGGAAATACTGCGCAACAGGTTGAGCAGGTTGGAGACGGTGGCAAAGCCGCTTAGCGTGAAACCGAACACGACGAGCAGCACGATCGTGATCAGGAGCACGATCTGCTCCTGGTTTGGCTTTGGGATATTGAAGGGAATGCGCGGAGCGGTCTCAGGAACGGCAAGGCTGCGCGATGCCAGGGGCCACCGCATTCGTTTCCTCCAACACTTATTTTGTCGAGAGTTTGAAGCGGCTTTCAGGCCTCGTCAAATACATTTCGCAAGCTGCGGTTGATCACCTCCTCGCGATCTTTCAAACAGCGTTTGAAGTTGCGACCTCCGGGATGCAGGCGATGGACTGTCACCTTTACAGACTTGATTAGCAATTCCAACGCGCCGATTTCCATGGAACGGCATTTTGCAATGTTGCAGCTTCCGCCTGCATAGCTTTTGCGCAATGATAGTCGCGACTCCTACGGCGAACCGGCGAGAAGCCGCGCGGTGTGGCGCGCGATCATTGCGGGCGTGGTCCATCTCCAGGCCGAGCCATTCGAAATCCTCGCAGATCCGCGCACTGATGCGAGAGGCATTCTCGCCGATGCCGCCGCACAACACGACCGCATCGAGGCCGCCGAGGATCGCGACCGTAGAAGCCGCCCCGGTTTGGCGGCTTTTTACGAAGTCAGGTTCAAGGCTTCGGAGCTGCGATAGAAGCTTCTTTTCCAACGCCGGTACTGGGCGTCCATGCGTAAGCATATTCCCGGGCGAGCGCTGCGAAACATCGGGCCAGTGCCTGCTCTGCTTGCTCTTCGCGTAGACGGTTCATGCGGCGTGATCCATACTGAGACGGCCTAAAGGTGCTTGGTCGGGTCGCCAGCGATGTTACCTGACTTGCGAGGGTACGAACTGAGCCATTGTTCTTGCGTACATCTTCCGGCATAGCCCGGCCTAAGTCGGTGAAGCAGCTGCCGAAGGGCGGCTACCTTCCGCCTGGCTAAGGACCGAGAGCGGCACCTACGTACACTGCTGCCCCCAGTGAGTGACTTGCTGGACATTGCCCGTACTTGATCCTTTGAACCGCCGACTAGCGGGAACCGAATGGATTGGGAAAATATTCGGGACAGTCCGGGACAAAGACATTTGGGCTTGAATGTCTGAAAACCCCAATCGAGTCGCTGCCGGTAGGGGCAGCGGTCTTTTTTTGCCAATCGGTGAGGCGCCATTGCCACACTTACTAAGTTCCCCAAAGGGAACACCATTTCTTCGCGCGAAGAAACACAGCTGAAACAATGAAATGTTTTATTGGTGCTACCGGGGCTGGTGCATATTTCACTAGATCGTTTTGACCCGGTTCTTTTGACCGTGCGCGGGCCGCAGCTGCAGCTGCGGCCTTCGTGCTCTCCCAATTCCATTTAGGGGTGGAGTTGCATGCCGAATGAATATTGCCTGATCGTCCACGCAGCCGGAAGACAATTGGACCTGTTGCGCGGAGAAGCTTCACGGATCGCAAAAGGAAAACAGATCAACTGGTGGACCGATCGGGCCGAAGTCGGCACACGCTTCTGTTTTGAAGATGCGAAGGCGAAAGAGGTTTTCGCGCTCACTTGCGACAACTTTGGCATTCGTTGCCGAGACGGCTAGCCCAAAAGTAACCCGCCGACCTTGTAAGCCGGCGGGAGTTTGACTGAGATTATTGGCAATCGGCGGGCACCGACCGCAGATGCTTCGTTAGCATGTCGGCTCCGTCAGCGGAAAGCGGCACATTCAAAGCGGCACATTCGGAGAGCGGGGCATTTTGTGCTTCCGGGCTGCCGCTTCGGCCTCGCGAGCAAGTGGTTCAGCCTTTAACTCGCGTCAGCCGATCCTCAGATCTTCCGCTGACATTTTTCCGGACCGACCCGCCCTCAGCTCGTAGCTGATCCGCGTGCCTTCAGCCAAGCCCGAATTGCCGGCCTTCTCGACGGCGCTGATGTGCACGAAGACGTCTGAGCTGCCGTCATCAGGCTGAACCCGTTGAACCACTTCACCTTACCCATCGCCCCGTCCATATCTCCGAATCAAAAAGGATTATCGGGAAATCGAGCATAACCTGGCCATCGAAACTGATTGTTCGATTCCGGACATAGCAGCAAGCCAGATCACGCATTGGAGCGCAGGCGCCGCCAACTGAGCTGCCAGGCTGCCCCCAAGGCGACCGGTGCGCTAAGGCTGTTAACAAACCGCGTTAGGTCTTCGGGCGAATACTGCCTGCTTTGGACGGCTTGCAATGGGGCGCTACTTGGAGGTGCAACCCCATGGCCATGAGCACTGCGAGGATAGTAGTAAAATTCGGGAGTTTCGTGTGCGTTTGAAAGGCACGATAGAGCCCCTGTAAGCCCGTCTCCCTTGCCATTTCAGCGATATTGAAAATCGCCAAGTGCCTTTCCATGGCTTTGCAAATTGTGTGGGGCTCAGCCGAAGCGAAGGCCTTCTTTAGCTCGGCAGCTAGCTTTGAAGGGACGACTGGCCGGTACGTTTTCATCACTTCAATCTCCAAAAAAGAAAGGCCGGCTCATCGGAGCCGGCCTTACGATTATTTCGAACAATGCGACTCAGTACCTGGCGATGATCGGGCCCCCGAACTTGTAGTTCAGACGCACGAGACCCATGTCGACATCCTGGCTGATACGGTCGGTTTGGAAGGGGAAGCCCCCGGGAACGGTTGTGAGCGTTCTGTTCTGATTGCTCAGGAAGATGTGGTCGTACTCCAAACCGACCGACCAGTTTGGTGCGAACCCGAACTCGAGGCCGGCGCCCACTGTCCCGCCCCAACGGGTGTCATCTGCAGTTGCGAGCCGTGTCCCAGCACCGGGCGTGCCAGCGGCAGCGTAGATGTCATATCTATCGCCAACCACCGCCGCACCGCCCTTGACGTAGAACAGCACGTTGTTCCAGGCGTAGCCCACCTGACCGGTGATCAGGCCGAAGGAGTTGATCCGCGATCGATTACGGTCGCCCGTCACTAGCGCGCTGCCGGGGAACACGACGCTGACATTGTCGCCACTGAAGTCAGCCCAGTTGCCCTGACCTTCGAGGCCAAATACCCAGTTGGCGGACTGCCAGCGGTAGCCGATCTGACCACCGACCGTGCCGCCCGTTGCGTTGTGGCAGCCTTCTCTCGCAAGAGCGCCGGGGACTCCGGTCACGGCACCGGTGGTGTCGACGAAGTCCCAGCAGGTGTGGGCGGAGCCGCCACCGCCGTTGATGCCGATGTAGAATCCGCTCCAGTCGTAGATGGTCGCGACCATTGGCGTCGGCGCCTTGGTGTACGGTCGAGCTGCAAGATCGGCGGCGCTGGCAGGAGCTGCCAGTCCCAGTGCCAGTGCTAGTGTCCCGGCCGCAGCCGCAGTCAGTTTCTTCATTCGAGTCTCCCCAGATGACCAGTTTATGAATCGGCGCGTCGCCTACCTGCCGATCAAGAGTATGTGCCTCTCGCGCGTACGTTGCTGTAGCTGGCCTGCCACACCGGCGATCAAAGGACGGCGAATATTCCTTATATTTATTAATCAGTTGGAACCTAATGCCTGGCGGCGTGCATAGTACGAAAAGCCTCCGGAGAAAGATTGGACATCCCATGTGACCGGGCCGCCAGCGCGAAAGTCTACGAGCGTCAAGCGCGGGACCGAAGCCCGCGCCCTGGAGTGTGTGACCTTCGCCACGGCGCAGATGAATTATACGGTCTAAGCCTGCGATATCAGGTCGAACGGGAAGCAATCCCCGCGTTAAGCAGGGAGAATGAACATGACGCAGATTGCGCGAACCGAAACTCTCGAACTGTCGATCGCTGAGCTCGACCAAATCAGCGGCGGAATGTCCGTACCCACGAATGAAGCGCAGATCATTGCGGGGATTAAGGCTAAAAACTTTGCCTCTGGCAGCATTCCTTTGGCGACACAATAGACAACAACAACAACCTCCCGTGAAACCAAGGGGCCGCCTCAGTTGCCGCCTTACTGCATCAGCATCGAAAGCATGACGGCGAGAGCGATCGCGGTCAGTGTCCAGGTCAGCGGGTGCAGCATCCAACGTCGCATATCGGGCCGCGCCGCTCGGGTTTGACCTGAAAGCACTGAGGCGGCCTTACTCTGCGGCGTCTCTGGTCTGCATTTCGCCTAATGCGCGCTCCAGCTCGCCAGCCAGAACCCTGTAGTGCGCTGCCGTGCGGCGAAAAGCGTTGCGCTTGATGTCGCTTTTGGCCGACCGCTCAAGCTCGTCGCATCGATATTGGCGCGGAGCGTCTTTAGGTGAGCGATGATGTCTTTCATAGAGCGGTCCCCATCATGCGGAGCGCATTAGCAGATCTCGGAGACTAGAATACTAACAAAACGATGTGTGCCCCGACCGTTCGTTGGGATCAAATGCCTTGATCCATCTCATGGGTAGGGCGGGTGAGTGAACCTGCGTTTAGTCTGATGGCCTTCGGGCTCGGATTTCCAGCCCCGGCTCGTCGAGCAGGCGGCCCCGCCTGCTTATGCAGGCGGGAGCGCAATCGGTCTCTCAGCCACCGAGTGCGGTCGGAAACAGGCCAGGGCCCGTGCCCACCCGTCGCCTGTCGGTCAGAGTGTCAGGAACAAAGGCCACTGCATAAGCGTGGGAGTCTGGCTGGCTCGCCGACCGAGCTGGGGGAGCGGCCCCGGCCATATCCCCTAGCCCCCTGCAAGCCGCGGCCGTCTCTCCGCAGAGTATCGCAGTAAGCGTATGCGTGCCTCGCCTTCGATTGTGCCAACCGATCGCCTGGACCGTGACATCTACCTGGTGCTTGAGGATTTTGGAGCGAGGGCCGGCTGTGCTTGGCGCGAAACCGACGAGCATGACACGGATCGCGAGACTGTGCTGCGGGACATCATCGCGCGCCAGTACGCCTCTCCGCTCAGGATTGTCGCATGCAATGCCATCGACGGCTGATCTCGCGATGCTACCGAGGACATCGCCGATGCGCTCGCCGAACGCGCTGCTCATGAAAGGCTCGCTCTCTCGCCCGCGCTTGAGGCTTTCGTCCAGGCCAACGCCACGAGGCGCCTACGTGCAGCTTGCCCTACCCTCCGAGGCACGGCGTGCGCGTGCGCCTGCTCTCGCGCAACGGCACCGACTGGACGAAGCGTTATCCCTGGATTGCTGAGGCCGCGCTGAAGAATCGGCAAAAGAGGTTTGTGATAGATGGCGAGGCCGTGATCTTTGGAGTGGACGGCATCAGCGACTTTAACGCGCTGCACTCCCGCAAGCACGACCACGAAGTCCAGCTCTACGCCTTCGACATTCTCGCCATGGGTGGCGATGATCTGCGCGTCCTGCCCTTGCACCTGCGCAAGACCAACCTGAAAAGGCTTTTGGCGCGCCGTCCGGACGGCATGACCATCGCGCCTTTCGAGCGCGGCGAGATCGGTCCCGATCTATTCCGAGCAGCCTGCCGCATGGGGTTGGAAGGGCTGGTCTCAAAGCATCGCGATCGGCCGTACCGTGGCGGCCGGCAGAAGCACTGGATCAAGGTGAAGAATCGGAGCCACCCAGCCATGGGAAGGGAGCTATAATCTGTGGCCCTCCAGCTGAACCGGCGGGCCGTGAGCTTGCAGGCAGGAAGGGAGTAGACCACATCGGCCCCAGCCTGGAGGTTTTTCCGGATCGAAAAACGAGCTGGGACCGAGCGGTCTGCCGCCGCGTAGGTGGCAAACACTCCCCATTTCCAAAAATTGCTTGCCTGTGCTTTAACATTTGTGAGGCCAGCGGGCGAGTTGGAGCATCTGGTCGAAGTGTTATTTGCTGGTTCGGATTCGCCACAAGCCAAACGCAACTTACAGATTGTCGTCAGCGGAGCTTTGTCGCCATCCAATTGATCTCCTCGATAAAACTTTTTGCCTAGTCATGGGCAAAGGCCCGAATGTAACAGAGCGTGGCCCCCGCTTTGGGGAGGACATGGTCATGGCAGCAGTTCTGCAGAGCCTCGCGTTGGTCGCGTCCCTCAAGACATGTAGCTGAAATGAAAAGGCCGCAGGACCCCTGGTATCTAATCGATCGCTCTTGGCTGGTCATTGGCGCGATGTGTGCCCGCTTCAGCTGTATCTGGGCCCTCCGGAAATACGTCGCCAAAGCTCCCCCGGGGTGCCAGCCAATACCTTTTGGGCTTTCCGTTTTGCCACCGCGTCGTTAGCGCATTCAAATTCTACCGCGCCGACTAAGTCGCCTCGTTCATCCAGAATGTGGAGACGGTAACACGAAATGGCCTCGTCTTCGGTGCCTGGGTCCGACATCTCGGTATTTCCCCTGCTGAGCGAGCCGGGCAAGCCCTATGTATTCCAATCAGAACACCCACCGAAGGAAAGCCCGGCATTGGCGTCGGGCTTTAGGCTGGAGGAAAGGCGCCCCTGAAGACGCAACAAAGCCTACGATGAGTCGAGTCGGTATTGTGTGTCGCGATCGACACTGTGGACAACAAAGCGCTGCTGTCGCGTTTCAGAAATAACGCGCAGCGCCGACATCAAGCTTACCAGAGGAGTTAAGTTGTCGTTGATCCAGAGGCTTCTATCGTGCTCACAACCTGCAGATGAGGTGCGTCGCTTCTCAATGGCTATGAAGTGCGGCGTGGGCGCCCTGCGGTTCAAGAAGAATCTTAGGAGACCGATGCATCTTGCCAAATTTCATAGCGGGCTTTCAGAGCAAGTCCGATAGCAGGATCATCGAAGAACGCGTAACAGCGGATTCCGCAGCCGAGCCTGTGCGTCGCTTGAAAGCAAATACCCGGCGACCCCTGTTCAGCTTCATATTCATCGCCCCAGCGCCCCGCAAGAAGCCACCCTCGAATATGGCGCTGAGTGACGGCAAGGTGCACCGTCTTCCGTGTAGCTCCGTCAGATGTGGCGGACATAACGCTCGAGCGGCAGGATCGTCCGAAAGAAGGTCTAACACTTCTCATCGAATCAGACTCTTATGTCCTCATTCGCGGAGGGAGATAATGAAAATCATCTTTTCCGGTACTGACAATCCGACCAGGACGTGTGAGTTCTGCTTGGAGTCGATGAAGTTCTTGGGCGAACAGGCCGACTGTAGAGTATTCAGATGCAACGATTGCGCGCTTGTGGCCAGCGAGACAATCATGCCCGCAGCGCCCTTCCAAGCACTGTCAATTAAACGGCCTTCGCTCTGGCGTTGATTTCTAGCAAACAGTTCGGTCGGACTGCAGACTTCCCGTTAGACCAGGATCAATCTCGGGGATGTGCGTGACCGAGGAGCTATTTTTAGTTCCCCATCGCGCTTCTAAAGGTTCGGTCCTCGTCAGAGCAGGACAATTGTCGGTAGGGAGACGAGAGGCTGAAACAATGAAATTCCCTCGACGAGCCTCTCGGGCCGTGCCGCTAGAGCCGGTGCCATCGGTCATTGCTGAGCCAGTCGGCAGCTCGTCATAAGAACGTTCTGACTGCATTTCCAACCGGCGCCGAGATCGGAGCTGACCGGGCGCGGGATAAGCGCGATGGCGGCCATGAGCAGCGCGGCGGTGAAAGCAAGAGCCCGGGCGTTCCGATAGTGTGTCACAGATGTCTCTCCGTCCCTTGAGATGGAGGCAATCATTCGCCCTTTCGGCTTCAACTTCATGTCGTCGGCGCCCTAATCGTGTTTCCGGACCGTTTCGACCGGCGCTGGCGAGATCCGCCGGCAAAATCACTACCAGCCTGCAAATTTCCGAAAATTCCCTTGCCTCCTTGTGAACAACGGATTGCTCGATCTCATCGAGATGCGTCGGCAACTCACAGATTACATTCGCAACACGCGGACAATCTCATGAATGGCGCGTTAACTCCGACGCGAAGAATAGCTACCCGGTCAGCTTCTTAAGCATACTGCCTCCGTCCGCTTCGCGGCCAGCAACGAACACTCTACATCCCGGCTCCGACGCACCGAGTCCTGGTCACGCCCAGCCGGATTGAAAACCGGGCTGGCGCGTTGGCGCGCGATCCGCACGCCCCGCTTGGCCAGGTCGCGTAACTGCAAGAACATCATCGCAGTCATCATCCATCGTCGAAAGCATCATGCTGTTCCGGCAGAGGAATGCAGGGGTCACGGAGGATCGCAGCGAACGAGAGGTCGATTGACGTGTTGGGCGGAGCATCGCCGTATTTGCGCTCGTAATACAGCCGGGAAATTTCAATACGCTTGTTAGGCAGCTCGATACCCAGCAGCGGGAGAACGTACTTATCCAGCATAGCGATGTCGAAATCGACATAGTAGCCGATCAGGAGACGCGTCCCGATGAAGTGCAGAAAACTCGGCAGAACTTTCCAGACGATTGGCGCTGACTCGACATCTGACCGACGCAAACGGTGGATCTTGATTGCCTCTGCTCCCATCTCTCTGTCGGGACGGACTACGGCTTCGAAGTGCATGCTGGTCCGAACAAGAGCGCATCGTTCGGTGCGCCAAAAATGCCCTTTGCCGGGTGGGGCCAATCCGATCTCCACACAACGCGCTCGAGAGCGCTCTGTATATAGGCCTTCGCAACTTCAAGCGCTGGCCTGAAATCAAGCCTCGCTGCCAGGCCCGCTCGCCAGGAGCGCAATCGGCGATCGGCAGGAAGCCCGCCGAAGAACAATGTTTTCGACCGCCCCTGCTTCTAGGTGCGGTGGTGGCCGGCGGACTGTCCTCCATCGACGTGGAGAATTTCGCCTGTCACAAACCCTGCGCCGTCCAAGTAAAGTACCGCATCGACAACGTCGGCTATGTCTCCCATCCTGCCCATCGGGTGGAGCGCGGCCAACGCTTGATGCGCCTCCGGCGGATGCATCGGCGTTTTGATAATGCCCGGCGAGACTGCGTTGACGCGGACACCCGTGCTCGCATACTCGATCGCGAGCGCCTTGGTGGCCGCATTCAGGGCGCCTTTGGTAAGCGATGCCAAAGCAGCCGGGACGCTGTTCATCGGCTGGTCGACGAGACTCGTCGTGATCGTGACGACATGGCCACGCCCCTGCTTGCCCATGAGCTCAAGCGCCCGTTGTGTCATGTGAAAGAACCCTTCAACGTTCGTCGAGAGGTAGGCCTGATAATCGGCCTGGGTGTAAGCGATGAACGGCTTCGCCATGAACATGCCGGCGTTGTTGACCAGCGTATCGACCCGGCCGAAACGCTCAAGCGCCGCGCTGAACGTGCGCTGCGCCGTTTGGGAATCGCCGACGTCGCCCGGCACGACCAGCATGTCGGCATCAACGCCTGGCTTGATTGATCGAGAGGTCGCGACGACCTCGTAGTTTCGCTGCCGAAAGGCCTTTGCAATCCCGGCGCCGATCCCCTGGGATGCCCCGGTGACGATGGCAACTTTCCGTTCTGTGCCCATGACCGTCTCCCTTCAAGATGCGCCGCTTGCCGCAAGCGGATCGTAGCTGCCTTGCCGAAGCATCATGTGGAGTTGCCGTCGCCTCACCCCAATATTGCCGCCGTCGAAGATTGGCAGTGCCAGCGCATCCTGGAGCAGACGAGCGAACGGCGCTTCGTGATCGTAGCTGTCGACGCCAACCACCCGCATAAGATCGGTGATTACGCGCACTGCCGCTTCCGAGCCAAAGATTTTTGCCTCGATGGCGAATTCATCCGCCCCTGGCGACTGCGTATCGACCGCGTGACACGCCCGCCAGCTGAGATAGCGTGCGGCCTCGATCGTGGTCTTGGCATCAGCCAGCGCATATCCGACGGCCTGATGCTCGATGATCGGGTGAACGCCGCCGCGCTTTTCGGTCCGGGCGAATTGAAGCGCGAACTCAAACGCCGCGCGCATGAGTGCCACGCCAAAGATGCCGACGAGCGCCGCAGTCCCCGTGAAAGCGGCCGCCGTAAGCGCGAGACCGGCCCCCTCCTGACCCAATAGATTGCGGTGCGGTGTCGCAACATTCTGCAATCCGAACTGCGGCACAAGATGCGCGCGATGGCCGATCGTGTCGATGGCGCGTTCGAACACAAGGCCCTTGACCGGTCCCTCGACAGCAATGATCGAGATCGCTTCACTAGGGGGCGCTGCGGAATTGGTTCGGCACACGACACACAGGACGTCGGCGCCTCCGCGGTTCCAGCCCGTTGCCGAGGACACCCATTTCTTGCGGCCGTTGATCACCCAGGTGTCGCCCTCCCGTCTCGCGGTGGTGCGAACCCCTTCGCCCGGCGGAGGCGAGCCGGCATTTGCGCTGCCGCCGGGCTCGCTGGAGCAGAATCCGGCGAGCGGCGCACCACTCGTCCTTAAGAACGGCACGAGCAGGCGCTGGCACTGGTCCGGCGTGCCGCCGAGCAGAATCGGGAGCAAGCCGAGCACGGTGCCGAGCATCGTCAGCGTCACGCTGGCGTTCACGCTGTAGAATTCCTCGGCCAGGATCGCCATGTCGATCAAGCCGGCATTCTCGCCACCCGCCGGCGACGGGATGCATTTGCGCAAATAGCCGGCCGCAACCGTAGCTTCATAGGTGGGCCGGGTCGCGAGAAAGCGTTCTTCCGGTGTTGCCAGCAGCTCAGCGCGCCGGGCCTCGCTGAGCACTTCCCTCGCGAACTTGCGCGACGCACGCTGAAGATCCCGCTGTTGTGTCGTAAGCGTGAAATCGATTGCCATGGCGATGTCCTCTGATCCCGGATATCAACCGTCGGGCCATGGCTATCCCGGGATCAGAAGAAAATCTCGGACGGCAGCGTCCGATTTCTTGGCGTGGAGTGAACTGGATCAGTCAGGGTGCGTTGCTCGCACGCCGAAACTCGCGCGGAGCTAAACCGTGGCTGCGCTTGAACAGACGGTTGAAATGCGAGATGTCGCGAAAGCCCGCGGCAAAAGCAATTTCGGCTATGGTCTTGTAAGCGGACTTGGGGTCAACCAACACGCGCGCGCAGGCAGCAATCCGCCGCTCATTGACGCGTTCGTTGACGGAGCGATCCGTTCTGGCAAAGAGACGATGCACATAGCGCTCGGAGCAACGGAACTTCGTGGCAAGCGCCGCCGCGCCAAGTTCGGGATCCTCGCTGTGACGTTCGATATGGTCCATCATCATTGACAGCAGGACGGGGACATGCACGCGCTCGGCGGACATATCGCCCAACACGGCAGGCGCGTGTGCGATCAGATCGACCACATGCGCGCCGACCGCAGCCGAGGTCATTGACCCCCGATGGTCCGCCAGACAGATTTCGGCATAGCCGGCGAGCGTCTTCGACAGGGCACGGCCGATTTCGGTCCGGGACAAATAGAGTTGCGGACGATCGAACAGCCCGCTCGGCAGCATTCGTCGCGGTACGGCAAAGCAGAAGAGCTTGAAGCTGTGGCAGTTGGCGATCTCGAACGGCTCAGTCGTATCCGCAATTGCGAGGTCACCGGGCGCGCAGGTCTGCTCGTGGTCGCGTTGCCTGGTGCGCCCGAGCCCTTCGATCTGGAGGTTGATGAAACAGAGATCGTCGGTGCTGCCGGATATATGCGAAGCAAGACGAACCACCGTATGCTGCGTCGCGCTCACCAGGGAGACCTGGATCGGCGCCGCATCAGCTCTGGAAATGGCGCCTTGAAACGGCTCTTCCGCAACCCTTCGCGGCTCCAGGCGAACAAATGCCGCGGCAAGGTCGTCCGCCCAGCTTCCAAACGGTTGATCCGCGCGTCCCGGTCTGGTCGACCACTCCATGAGCACCCCATACGAATTGCAAGGGTTCAGCCGGCACAGGATATCGCCGGGGTAATATGCGGTCAAATTCCCGGCAGGTGGCAAGTTCGTGTTCACCCGGAAGCGGGGGCAAACATCTGGAGTTACCCCCGTCAGACCGGACACTCGGCTGGTTTGAGTGATGCAATGTACTCCCGCGGTGAGCGGTAGCCCAGCCGGAAGTGCGGGTGTTCTGAGTTGTGATCCTCCATCCATTGGTCGATCCGCTGCAGGGCGGTGCTCGCGTCAGGGATCGGGTTCACACGAACATAGTCACGCTTGAAGCTCTTGACGAACGCCTCGGCCATGCCGTTGCTCTCGGGGCTTTCGATCGGCGTGAAGCAGGGCTCGAGGTTCAGGGCAGCGGCAATCTCAAGGGTGCGATAGGCGGCGAAGATGGATCCATTGTCGGTCAGCCATTGCACCTTGCGCGGAGCCCGGATGTCGGCGAACCGCTGTTCGACACAGTGGACCATCATGTCCCGGATCATCTCGCCGGAGATCCCAGCCGTTGTGGCCACCCAGCTGATGACCTCGCGATCGTGGCTGTCCAGGGCAAAGGCAACCCGCACGATCTCGCCATTCCAGCAGGTGAATTCCACCGCGTCCGAACACCAACGCTCGTTGGAGCGGCTTGTCATGATCGTTCCGTCTGGGCCCGTGAGGTGCGGCGCCCTGTATGCCGGGTAGCAACAAGCCGCTCTTCAGTCGGTAGACGCGCTTGGCGTTGACAGGGTCGTGGCCGGCGGATCGCCGCTCGCGCTTGAGGAGCGCGGCGATCCGCCGGTATCCATAGCTTGGGCGGCTATCCACCAGGCGACAGATATCAGACGTGAGCTCCGCATCCCGGCGCGGGGTCTGGGGACCGCGCTTCGGACGCTTGCCACCCCGCTCGCTCAATCAGGTTGGAACGGGCCACCCCGAGGGTCTCTGCGATCCGTTTCACGGGGTATCCTCCGGTGCCTGCGATCGCGACAGCAAGGTCGGTTTTTTACCCGTGCAAGATCAAGAGCCTCTTTGAGGATCTCGATCTCCATGGTCTTGCGGCCCAGCAGGCGTTCGAGGTCTTGAACCCGTTCCTCCAGCCGCCGGACCTCGGACGCGGCGACCACATTCTCGTCGGCCCGCACCGCTTTCGGCTATCCGATGATCGAGCAGAGCATGATCGCGCTCGATGGCCGTCCTCTGACCGGCCCCCTCTCCGTGCCAGAGGAGGAGCCACAGCAGGCCTCGCTGTACCCCACCGCCGGCACTCAGGCGTGCTGCAGCGTGCGCGGAAAGGCGGCGACCATGGCTTTTCGTGGGGATACCGCGGGATTGCCGTGGCTGCAGCTCTGGCGCGACCTGCGACCGGGCTGTGCCGTAGCGTCAATTGAGCCTTGTACGATCGCACGCCGCGAAGATGGTCACAACGAGCCGGCACCGACGTTAGCGCCAGCCAGTGGCCAATCATCAGGAGTGACTACGCCATCGGGCTCAATGACTCGCCGCAGCGCGGCCAAGCCAAGCGCATCGGTCCGTGTGATTGGTGTTCAGGCAAACGCCTAGTCAGACTCGTCCCCGAGCTTGGTCAGCTCGTGCTCTCGAAGGGACAGATTACATCACTATCGCTGGCATGCGCTCCGGCCTGGGCGTCTGATTTCGAGCTCGGGTTGTCAGCCCTGAATGTTCAGTTTTCTTAGATCCGGCGGCAAGCGAAGCGCCGCATAAGACTCACGATATCATTTGAGGAGTTGGAGCACGTTCCCGTTGGAAGCCTCAGCCAACAGCCGCCGCTCATCCGCCATGGGATTTTCAAGCATGCCCAGCCGTTCCGCACGCCATCATACGCTATTGTACGCTGGCAGCGAAAATGCGGTGGAATGCCGATCTTGATCGGCTAAGTTCAGGTTCACGACAACGCCATCGAGACTACCCGGCCGAGACTACGCCAAGCCTCGCCAGAGGATCCCATCGCACTACTCCCACTCTATCATTTCGGACAGCGCATCGTCGTTGATTTGCAAGCACAATTCTTCAAGTCTGACGGACAAATGCCGACGGTATACCCGCCGCAATTTTGTGGTCTTGAATTCACAGAAAAATTTGAGTCGTTCGCGCTCTCGGCGATTTCGCCACCTATCGGAGTCAATCGACTGATCAGCGTTGCCGGCGTGGTCAATGCTGCCGTTACGGCCTTGGAGTTGGGCGTGTGTTCAAATACCATCATAGATCAGGAGTGCCCCGGTCCGCTCGTTCGATGGTTCGCACCAGTCGCTGCCATACCGCGACTGAAATGCGACCAGTTGATGCGGGCTACCTTCAAGTTTTCGGCTGGGGACCGCGCGTACCCTGAATTGCATACTCGCCGAGTGCCAGAATTGTCGACGAACTGCAGATCTTGGCTTTCGACAGGAGGGGGCCCTTCGGCGAGGGGGGTGTCCTGTCAACCTTACTGAAATCGCCAACCTTTTTCGCTTACGCCGCGAGCAATCTACGGTCCCAACCACGGTCCTTTTCGTAGCCTCGCGACCGTAGTTTTCGGCCAGCTCGAGCAACGCGCCGGCCTCGCCAGGCACCCTGCTCTCTTCAGCCAAATCCCGGCACAGCCGCTCCATGCGCGCGAGCTCGTCGATGTCGTGCTGATGCTGCCCCATGCCGCGGCATGACACTCCCGGCTGCACCATCGAGTCAAGAATCGCCACCCGGAAATTTCCCAATGTCGCTCGGCTGAGACCGGATCGATCATTTGGAAGTGAAATCACCGAAGCCCAAGGAATGGACAGTGGCTGAGCGGCGGGTGGTTGTCGCGTCGCCGTGTCGCGTCGGAGATAGCCGGGGCGCTTGGCCGAAAGCGCCATGAATGTTGGAACGGGCACGTGCTCAAAAATTGGCGCCACGGGCACTCGCTCATAGCCCGTGAGCCCTGCGGGTCCGTTAGCCCCTCCATATAGAACCGCTCCGTCGGATCTTCTCCACACCCACGACAAACAGTAGCTCGCGCGCGTTCCAAGCCACTACGTCTTGAGAACTTGACTCTCGTTGGCGGCGCGCTTCGATGGCGGGATGACTGTCCGCATTTTCAAGCACGAAGCTGTGCCGCACTGATGGGCGCCGAAGTCGATATTTCTATTTCGACGACCTTCCATCGCGACGGCTGCGCCCAGGGCAAGTGCCCCGCGAGAAAGCTTTGGATTGGGCGAGAATGTTTGCTCGGATTATGCGGAGCATAATCGAGAGCTGGCCTTGAGGAAAGGCCGCGCCATATCGACACAGCACTTCTACGGTGTTGGTGACTCCACTTCTCTGCTGGAGGTCTCGCTCCTTTCCTCGAGACGGTTTATCTGCCCGAGGTGCGGCACGCGGGCTCCACATTGTCGCCGACAGCAACGGTACCGAGCAAGCCATCTTGCCCCAGGGGCACGCCATCGCGGTGAATTGAGAAACGCCTATAGCTCAGCGGCATTTCCGGCTGGGGCTGATCCAATGAAGCTGATGAACGAACGTCCTTACCCCGACCCAGAGACCGCGGCGCGCAAGCTGATCGAGCTCGCAAAACGCATAGAGGCGGTCCAGGACGGACGCACTCACATCGAGAAGAATCAACGCGCGGTTTCTCTCGAAGAGCGGGCCCGCAAAACCACCGGGCCTGAGTTCGGCGCCGGCATCCGTTACGCAATCGAACAAGGTTGGCTAGAGCGGCATGAGAGTGGGACTTACGTGACATTGCTGCCGACCTGTTGAGCCGCCAATAGGAACCCGGAACTCGCCGCCAATAGCGCGGCGATACGCCCCTTGGAAGGACGAAACCTCTGGTTTATGGTTCTGTGCTGCCCCATCCCAGGGGTTAGCGGAGCGGCCCCGGTCCATACGTCTCGACTCCCCCCAACCGGGGCCGCGTCCTCCGGGCGAAGCCACGCCAATGATTCGCAATTCCACCCTTCGGCACCTATCTTTTCAGGGTCAGTAAGCGTGGAGTTTTGAGTATGCCGCGTAGCAGCCGGACGCCCTCGATCGTGCCCTCCGGCGACGATCAGACGGTCTACCTTGCGAAGGATGATCTGGGGCGTCTTGGCGCCGTTTGGCGCGAGGCCGACGCCGAGGCAACTAACCTTGAGACTGTCCTCACCGACCTGATGGCGGGCGAGTAGAAAGACCCGCTCCGCGTCATTGCCTTCAACACCCACGAGCGTTGGTCAGAGGATGTCTCGGAGGACATTGCCCGCGAGATCCGCCGGCGCTTCGACCTGCAGCTCGCCGACGTGCCGTCGGCCCTGCAGGATTTTGTCGAGCGACACGAAGGCCACCACCGGCAGCTGGCGTTGCGGTTAGTGTAGTCGGGACCGGTATCAGCGATATGATCTTCCTCGGCCTCGACACTTGCGGCCCAGAAAGGAGTTGGTGATCGAAGAGGAGTAGATCGACGGACTAGTCATCTGGAACGCAAGTTCGTGACATTAGTTGATCGCTCGAATCTCTAGAGAGGGGAGCGCTCGTGGCGAATGCAGGGGTGAAAGGCCGGCCGATCCCGCCGTTGCTGCTGAGTCCGCAGGAGCGGGCGTACTTGGAGAGGCAAGTTCGTCGTCATCGGGTAGCCGGGTCGCTATCTGATCGATGCCGTGCGATCCTGCGGTGTGCCGATGGCTTGGCAAGCAGGTCCGTAGCTGCCGAACTCGGCCTTCACGAACATACCGTTGGTAAGTGGCGTCGCCGGTTTTTGAAGGATCGCTGTGATGGCCTGCTTGACGAAGCGCGACCTGGCCGCCCTCGCACCATCAACGACGATCAGGTTGCCGCGGTGATCGAGCGGACGCTGCGGACGACGCCGGCCGACGCGACGCACTGGTCGATCCGGTCGCGGAAACTGGGTTTTCCCACACCACGATCCGCCGAATGTGGTCGGCGTTCGGCTTGCAGCCGCACCGTAGCCAGACATTCAAGCTGTCGAGCGATCCGTTGTTCGTCGACAAGGTGCGCGATATCGTCGGCCTTTATCTATCCCCACCCAACCGTGCGCTCGTCCTCAGCATCGATGAGAAAAGCCAGATTCAGGCGCTCGATCGCGAGCAGCCGGTCTTGCCGATGGTGCCTGGGGTGCCGGAACGGCGTACGCACAGCTATGTGAGGCATGGTACGACCACGCTGTTTGCCGCGCTCGATGTCGCTTCCGGCTTCGTCATTGGCAAATGCTACAAGCGCCATCGGGCGATCGAGTTCTTGAAGTTCCTCAAAGAGATCGACGCTCAAATCCCTGAGGGGCTCGCTGTCCATATCGTCATGGACAACTACGCCACCCACAAGACACCCAGGATCAAAGCGTGGCTCGCTCGCCGGCCGCACTATCATGTCCACTTCACGCCGACTTCCGCGTCATGGATCAATCAGATCGAACGCTGGTTCGCTGAACTCACCAGAAAGCAGATCCAGCGAGGTGTTCACACCTCCGTCAGGCAGCTCGAGGCCGATATCCGTACCTTCATCGAAAGGCACAATGATAACCCGAAGCCCTTCAAATGGACCAAGTCCGCAGACCAGATCTTGGCTTCTGTCAAACGCTTCTGCCACAAAGCCCAGCAGACTTTATGTGGCGAACTTTAGATTCACGTGACTAGGTTTCATGTGCTGGTGTGGACGGCCTCTCATCCCCACGGTTCTATGGCGCTGTCAGCGTCACAGCTAGATGAGAGGAAAGTCTGATGAATCTTCCTGTTCGCATCGGTATGGACACTTCCAAGTCGGTTTTCCAGCTTCATGGTGTTGATGAGAACGAGGTGGTGGTGGTCCGCCGCCAGTTCCGGCGAGCCGAGATGATCCGCTACTTCGAGCGGCTTCCACCGGTTCTCGTCGCCATCGAGTCCTGCGGCAGCTCGCATCATTGGGCGCGCCTGCTGCAGTCGTTCGGTCACCAGGTGAAGCTGATCCCACCTCAGTACGTGAAGGCTTACGTGAAGCGCGGCAAGAACGACGCGGCCGATGCCGAAGCGCTGTGCGAGGCGGTCATACGGCCGAATATGCGGTTTGTACCGGTCAAATCGAAGGATCGCCAAGCGGCCTGCATGTTAATGACTGTGCGGGAACGCCTGGTCAGCGTGAAGTCGCAGCTTTCCAATGCTTTCAGGAGCTATGCGGCTGAGTTTGGCATCGTCGGCCCCGCCGGTCGGCAGAATGTCGCGCAACTTATCAAGCGGGTGCTCGAGGATAATAGCTTGCCGGAAATGGCAAAGGATCTCTTCCGACTCCAAGCAGAGGAATATGCCGCGGTCGAAGCCCGCCTGGCAAAAATCGAAGCCAAGCTGATGAGGTGGCACCGCGACGATGATGTCAGCAGGCGGATCGCGACGATTCCCGGCGTCGGTCCGATTGGGTCGTCCATGCTAAGCATGAAGGCGCCGCCGCCGGAGACGTTTAGGTCAGGCCGCGACTTTGCCGCTTGGCTCGGACTGACACCCAAGGATCATTCGACGGGCGGCCGGCAAAGATATGGCGGCATCACAAAGGCCGGAGACTCAATGCTCCGATCGACGTTGATTGTCGGCGCGACCGCGCTGCTAAGGCACATTCGAAAGGGCCGCCATAAGCCGACACCCTGGCTTGCATCGCTACTGGAGCGAAAGCCGCCGAAATTGGTGGCGGTGGCCTTGGCTAACAAGTTCGCCCGTATCGCTTGGCGATTGATGATATCGGGCGGAGTATACAACCGACCGGTAGCCGCCATGCCCGCCTGATCTGAAATCGGCACCGCGAGCGAGGTTGCTCGGCGGATAGCCTACGAACTTGCAGGACGCAGTAGATGGAAGGACCGATCGGTCGATACGCGCGAGCTTCCGTAGATTACACTGGCATCATCAAGGTTGCCTATGTGCTTGGAGCGTGCGTAGCGAACACCATCTTGGCCAGCGGACTTTGTCCGCGCAAACAGGCCGGACATCTGATAGCAAGCGATCAGGTCAAAAGTCTGCTACCATCCTGACAAGTGGGGGCCGTCCACATCTGCAAATCTCTACGGCATCCACCAAGCTGCCATGCTCGCGCTCTCGTGCGACGTGCCGAGGCTACTAACAGCACTGACAGCCGCAGCGTTCTCAACACCAAGCGCGCTGCGGCCGGTGTAGCGCAAAGGGCCGACAACCTCAGCGTAGTTGCGACAGCACGGCCACAAGCATAGAGATCACCATTGGTCAAGAGGCGGGGGCGCGCATGATCCTGTATGAAATTCAAACCGGCATGACCGTAGAGAACGGTCGGATAGTCAAAATCCCAGAAGGGTGGCTGATCGGTCCAGACAATTTGGTGAAGCGGGATCGGTACGCCGAATGGTCGTGCAACTGCACAAAGTTCGAGCAGATGGGCATCTGCTCGCATGTGGTCGCCGTCGCGGCTATGGAAGATGATCAAATCAAAGCGCTTGGCGATGAGTTCATGCGAGACTGGTTGGCGCTGGCGAGTGTTGGGGTCAGGTTGAAAGCGGCGTTAGCCGGGAAGCCGGACGCTTGATCGATTGCGCCACGCGGCAAGGCAAGCCCTTCGGCGACCTTGCGCGCCTCCGTCTCCCGCTCTGCCAATGCGTGGACCGAGGCGCCATAGGCTCTCTCGTGACTTGGGCAGACTGAACCGCCATAGATCTTCTCTCGTGCGCGGGCCGGCGGTCGTTAGGCAAATTGTTGAGGATTGGTCCGGGCCGAGCTACCCGCAATGGCGGGTGTGGATATGTCCGCCCAGCACCGGACACTCGCGCTGTTCGGGCACGCGCAATCAAGTTCGAAAAGCGAGTGCCCAAGTTTGCGCCCGCACTATTGGGTTTTCGACGCTGCGGATCGTACGGCGCTCTGATAATCACCAAGCAGTTTGGCGTCTTCGATTGACCCGTGATGGTGCATCTGCCGCCAGCGACCATTGATCAGTTGAAAAATGCGGGTCGTGCGAACGTTCAGACTTTTTACGGCGTCACCATCATGGTACGTGCCGCGTTCCCGCCCCACGGCCCAAAATACATCGCCGGCGCGATGTATGGTATAGTCCCAAAATTCAACGTGAACGTCCGCCGGGCTCTTGAAGACTCCCTGATACATCGCGTGTGGTTGATCTGCTCCCCGCCGAATCCCTCCGAGAGGATTATCAATGGCGACCTCATCGGAATGAGCAAAGTTATCGTCGATCATCTTCAAATCACGAGTGTTGAACCCGCGGTAAAATTGAGCCAATGCCTGTTGAGGCTGGCTTAGGTCTCCGAGATCTTCGCTACCTGTGATTGGAGCTTGTATCGGTTTTTGCCCTTGCGCCTCGGCGGCACCAACAGCCGTCGAAAACACTACCAAATTGGCTGCCAAACCGAAAATCGCTGAGGTGAGTAGGCTCGTTTGGTATAGTATAGCCGACATTGGCCCTCTCCTCTTGCAGGTGGTTGCCGCACTTCTATCGATTTCCATTCGGTCGCACGCTACGACGCGGCGCGAATCTTACATCGGCAAAAATGCTGCCGGAGCGACAAGTTTGCTGTGTTAAACTGCAAAAATGCAGGACTTGGATTGGAATGACCTGCGTTACATTCTCTTGGTGGCGCGCTCGGGGCGCATTGCTGGCGCGGCGCGCGAGCTTGGGGTGGATGAGACCACAGTCGCTCGTCGCATTGCGCGTCTTGAGCGGCTGCTGGGCGTGCGCTTGTTCGAGCGCCACGCTGGTAATCTAACGCCGACCGACAGTGGGCAGATTGTCATCACTCAAGCCGAGCGCATCGAACTCGATGTCGAGGCTATCAAGGAAAGCGTAAGGGATGCCGACAGGGTTGAGGTCGGCAAAGTGCGCGTGACCGCGGTGCCGCTAGTATTAAACCATATTCTAATCCCCGCATTGCCCGGTTTTCTCCAATTGCACCCGCGGTTGCAAATCGAACTTGTCGCCGATCCACGCAATCTCAGCGTGACAAACCGGGAAGCCGACATCGCACTGCGTCTGACTCGACCGGAAAGTGAGCATCGGGTAGTAGCTCGCCGTGTCGGCACCTTTGAATACGCGGTATATGCTGCATCAGCGGGGCACCACGATTTGCCTTGGATCACCTATGACGCCATCTGGTCTAACTTGCCGCACGCACTTTGGATGACGGAAGCGATAGCGTCCGATCCGAAATCGGAAACATTTGTCACCGTCAATGACTCGGAGTTGGCCCTCACCGCCGTCCGTGCCGGCTTGGGCCGCTCGCTGCTACCCTGTCGTATAGCGGATAACTTTCCTGAACTTTCGCGTTTAAGCGGCGCAACCCCCATTCTCTCGCGTGAGATGTGGCTGATGGTCCATCCTGATCTCAAGCATCTGGCGCGGGTCAGGGCGGTAATATCTTGGATTGAGCGCCTCATGTCGGCAGGATGTACGTAATTGCTGGGGTGTCCGCCTAGCGACTGACCGGGCTCGGCCCGCGATGCTCGTACCCGCTATGCGTCGACCGGATTGGGGTCAACATGAGAAGAACTCAGAGTGAGCAAATCTGGCCGGCTATGCCCCGCTAAGCGGACCTCAATGAGAGCTGCCGCCACTTCGGTCGCCTGCCATTGTGACGGCGCCCGACTTAGCCGCTCGCCGGCCTCGATTGCGCATCGGACCGTGCAGGCCTAATGTGGAATGTCGAGGTTAGAGTTGGTTCGGACCGTTGCCGGATGACCTCCGAGCCTGATTTCTCATCCGGGCATGGAGGAAGCAATGGGACGAAAGTTCATCGACTGCCGTGAGTTCCCGAGTGACATGAATTGCACGATCGCCCTCAGCGCCGACAGCGAGGCCGAACTCTTAGAAGCAGCGGTCCAGCATGCAGTGGCGGTGCACCGGCATCAGGACACGCCCGAACTGCGCGACCAGATCAGAGGCTTGATCAAGGAGGGAACGCCTCCTTTGGAGTCTCCGCGCCACGCAGCCTGACAACCCTGGGGGTCTAAATCAGCGCGGCCCCGGCCGCACTTTGGTTTGGCGCCGGGAATTGCGTCGAATGTCGAGGGAAGGATCAATATTTCCGAGCCCCGGTCACGAGCCGAAAGGCTCGGAGGGAGCATTATTGGTCGGCTTCACGACCGAAACCCAACCCGCGAAGCCAGAGGTCCTTACGCGCCGTCCGGTGACCAAGTTGACCAGCCAGCGCTTGCCGTCCCGACGGGCCTCGATGAAGCCACTCTCCGCCCACACGCGGGCGGTCTCATACTTGACGCCAGCGTCATGGGCAGCCGCCTTCAGCGGCAACCACTGCGCGGTCGGTTGTTCGAGCTGCGCGACGCGGGCTTCCAACTGGGCAAGCGAGCGCTGGAGGGCCAGGCAGCGACAGGAGCCGTTCGAGCAGCATCCCGAACATCGTCTCCACCTCGCGCCGGACGCCCGCCAAGCTGACGTATTCGCGGCGGGCGACCATGTTCTTGAGCTTGAGGGCGGCGGTCTGCTCCCGGGCAAGCGCGGTGCGCGCCTCCGACAGCTTGAGCTTCGCTGCGATCGCCGTGACCGCCCATCCGGACAACGTGCGCAATTGGCCAGCGATTGAGAACGTCGATTCGCCGGCCGCACATAGCTTTGAGCATGGTCGACAAAAATATTGACAAGTGTGTTGCAACGAGTGCGAGGTTGTTATTCTCGACGATGTTAATTAGAAGGCCCGGGTCAACAACGACTCGGGAATCCAAATGCCAAAGAAGACGAAGAAGATTGCCCGCCGCACTTACACGGCGGCGGACGTGAAGAAATTGCGCGCCCACTCGAAGGCACGGACGCCGGTCGTGAAGATCGCCAAGCAGATGAAGCGTAGCGCGCCCTCTTTAAGGATGAAGGCATCAAGCCTTGGTATCGGGCTCGGTCATCAGCGTTGAACCAACCGCGAACACGCTACGACGTCGCAGCTAGGATCGTTCGTTTGTCTCCGTTGCGATTCAGTTTGACGAACGTGTCGACGGCGCTAACCTGCTTACTAATTTTGTAGTCGCCCTCCCCGCCGCCATACGCCTTCGGCACTCGGCGATTCTTGATCGCTTTCGCCAAAACCGGGTCCATTGGCCTACCGCTTGCATTTCCGGTGACGCGGTCCCAATTGGCACGCAGATCGGCTCGCGGATTGAAATAATCAGTCATCATCACTCCAATAAAAAAGGCAGCCCTACCGGCTGCCCTTGTGTTGCGTGCAATGCCCGCGCACAGCGGCGGTAGCCGAGACAACCTCGACTCCCCTCATGACGGCGGATGACGCCGGCCTCGTATCAAGTGCCTCACAGCGTCGATCACGCGTGCCAGCCGCGATGATGGTTTCTTCCGGCGCGGCGGAGTGACGATCAGAACGTAGAGCACGTTCAGAAGTAGCCAGCTTCCAAGCGCCAGCAAAATAGCCTTCATTGGACACATCCGGGAAGGCCGTCAAAAACTTCTAGAGCGCAAACACGACCATCGAAGCTGCTCTTGAGTGCAACTAGAACCCGGCCGTCCACTTCCTCAGGGACAACATATTCTCGGCAGGCTGCGGAAGTCAGCTTTGGTCAAAAGCGGTCCGCCCTCAGGAGCCAACCTCTGAATCTCCTCATTTTGTGGATACGCAAAATTTCGGGCTGATCAGCCCTTAGGGCCTTCGCGAGAACGAATCTAGTCCCCCTACCCTTAAGCGACGGATGGCGACGCAGATGAGCCTTCTCACAGCACGCGCCGGCCTCGCTGGCCATGCTGCCGTTATGGCATCGCAAGCAAAGTGTACGCAGGTTCGCCAAGGTGTCCGTCGAACCGACCGTGCCGCGCTCTATGACGTGATGTGTGTCAACCTGTCCGTTGGTGTGGTGCAGAACTGTTCTGTACACCGATTGCCGTCGCGCTGAAGGCACGCGGCGCGCAGCGCTCGCCAGCCGGAAGACTTGTAGAAGGCATCTGATTTGAAGACTGGCCTGACGTATGGCCGCCACTGAGGTGGCTTAAACTGTTTAGACCGTGTTGGCATTATTTCCTTTCGTGGTTGTGCAAGAGGCAGATGAAACTCTCTCCCTCGCTAACGCGTTACGCCTTTCGCGGAGGGTTCTCGATGGATCACCATCGGACAGCCTTGATTTTGTTTGCACTCGCTTTGGTCTCCGTCATCGTGATCGCGGCTGCAATTACGATGGAAAAGGTCAACGTTCGTACCGCAAGCAGCGACGCGCCGCCGTATACGACTGGCCTTGCGAGACCCCATCAACCGCTTGACCGGGCTCCCGGTGACCCGCTACCGACCGTAGCCGCGCCGGCCGGGGTGGCCAGACAGCGTCCCTAAGCCAGACGCAGCGCTAACTACGCGCGCCGCCGAACCAATGTCCGTATGTATAGTTGACTCAATGGACCCGGAGACGATCCAACAACGCCTCGCCCAAGCCGAACGGCACGCCACCGAAGGCAGGAGGCTCGTTGCCCGCCAGGAAGACTTGATGGCCAATTTCGCCGGTCAAGGCTTTGAGACCACGGAGGCGCAACGAGTGCTCGAACGCTCGTGCATACGCTGGCACTGCACGAAGCCGAGGTGCGGCGCTTTCGTGACGAACTAAACGCGAGCTAGCCGCTCAAGCGCTTCGGCCCATGCGAAGCAGGAAGCGGCGGCCGGTGTCCCGTTAAACGACAGCGACCTACCCAACGGCCACGTCGCAAAACTCACCACCGGCCCCGCTAGCCCGCCGACTTGTAGAACGCGTCGCCGAGGGTCGGTCGTTTATAGGGCCGCCATTGGGCTGGTCGGAATTGTTGTGGTCGTGTCGGCATGATTTCCCTTGTTAATGCGCGCAATTCGGAACGCCGTCGACAATGAGCGCAAGCCGCTCTAGGTTAGACGGCATTCGCGTATGTAACTTTTTCGAAGGAGGTCTCGGTAATGACCGCATATTTCATCGTCCAAGCGACCATTCACGACGAAGCGCAGTTTCAGAAGTACCGCGAAGCCGTCGTTCCGTTCATAGCCAAGTCCGGCGGTAAGATCGCAGCGAGGCGTGCAGAGGTGCACGTCTTCGAAGGCGAACACGACACCCGGCCTGTGGTCATGTTTGAATTCCCGAGCATGGACGCTATCCACGCGTTTTGGGACTCGCCGGATTACGTCCCGATCAAGAAACTTCGCGATGGCGCCGCCACCATCAACGTGTGGGCGTTTCCCGGCCTCTAATGCGAGCCGTGTGCGTTCTTTGGCAGCGAGGCTTACCAGCCACCAAAGCCTCAAACGCGCGACGGGGGGGGTGCGTTGGCGCGTTCTATAGGACCGGACCTGACCACCGCCAGCATGCGTCGAGGTGGTTTCTGCCAAAAAAACGCAGTGATTGGCAGAACTAGGCCGGCGCGTAACTGACGCTTCCCATTTTCCCTACGATGGCTCGAAGCTCAGCGCCGTGTAGTTCGGCAGAGTCATTTACTTCTACAATGCCAAGGGCCTGCCTTATCTGTCCGAACGCATCTCGGCCCGCTTCCATGGCTTCTTCGTCGGAGGAAGCTAGCGCGAACTCGTGAGCGAACCTCTTTCCGACGTGAGCGCCTCTTCCTCAATGCTGTAGACCAATGTCAATCTCATTTCGGACCATACGTCCCCGCTCACCTCGCTTCCTACGATCCTCACCTTATGATCACTGCCTTTCTAGAACGAGTGGCAGGGCGTTTCCCGAGTGCTTCGCTTATGTGAAGGCGACGTAGCATTGACCTTTCTTCCGGCCTCGGGTCGTGGGCACGCCCGCGGTGGCAGTCTCCCACAAGGGACACAGCCGACCGATGCCCCCCGGGTGACCGGCCGGATACGGCGATGATCTGACCGCCACCGTTCACGCGGTGCATATTGTGTTTCCCCCGCTATCCACAGCCTCAGATGCGAGCGGGATTGACAGCGCAGTTGATTCGGTCCTTCGGGCGGATAACCTCGTTTCTGGAAATGCCAGGATTTTGCGTAGTTTTGCGTAGGGGGAATCCATGGACAGAACCGAGCGAGCTTTTATCCTTATCGCGCTGACGGGATTTTATGTAATGGTCGCCGGGGTGGCTTGGCTAATGGTCACCTGATAAACCCATAGCCACGATACGCAGTAGCTCGCCGCCTTTCCGAGCCGCTTGGAATTGATCATTTGCGAGGTGCTTACGTCGGCGCTTCTATCGCGGCATGCCCTAGGTTCGTCGGGCGGCCCGCGCGCTGTAGCCGCGCCAGCGCGAACGGTCGGCCCAACAGGCAGCAACCGGATTCACATGTGTTGTTGCCGAATTCACCCGGCTGATTTGACCATGCGCCGGCCGCGGCCATCTCGAAATCGCCGCGGCTTCGGGGCAACACAGCTCGAGCGGCTTTAAGGTTAGTCCTAAAGAGGATTTAACACCTCCGTCGAATCAGCGTCTTATGTGCTCGTTCCTGAAGCGCATTTCGTGGAGCACATAATGAAAATCATTTTTTCTAGCACTGACAATCCCACCAAGACCTGTGAGCTGTGCTTGGAGCCGATGAAGTTCTTGAGCGAACAAGCCGACTTTAGGTTGTTCAAATGCAACGATTGCGCGCTGGTGAGCACAGACCGGGCCGTAGACGTCGCGGCGCCCTTCCAAGCGCCATCTCCAAGAAGGCCTTCGTTCTGGCGTTGATGCGCCCCGCAAAATGGGACCGCGGGCCCTGGGGCTTTCTCCACTCGCTTCGATCACAAGAAGAACAGACTAAGGCAGCTCTACTTGCCTTTTCTGGTGCTTCAGCCGAACGAGATGCCGTTCTCGTCGCCAGACATCAAGGTCGTGCCCATCGAGTAGTTGGGCCGCCTTCTCCTTGGCTTCTTCGTCGTTGGCGCAATCCAGCTCATGCACGCCGGTAATACGCCCGTCATCCTCTAAGATGTAAGCGCGGTAGTCCATGGCAGTCGTTCCTCGATAGGGACGATCGTACCATCGACACGGTGACGGGAACAAGATCGTGCGCGCGTTGAGAATTAAGCCACTCCGGGACGGCGACTGGCGGCCTTACTCTTTCCAGTAGAGCCGTTTGCAGGTCGGGCAATCGTAGACCTTGACCTGCCTATTTTTGCGAACGTCAAAGATGCGCGCTCGGAAGGTCGTCGGGGCTCGGCAATCCTCGCACCGGGGGCATTCTCCACCTTCGTGTCTTCTGCCACTGCCGCTGCCTCATTGAGATACGGACAGCACCCCGAGCCCGATAGGAACATTCCGGGAAATAAGGACAAACCCCAGACGTGCCCGCGCGTCGCGTGTCGGTCAGAGTGTGTCAGGAACAAAGGCCACTGAATAAGCTTGTGAGTCTCGCTGGCTCGCCGACCGAGCTGGCGGAGCGGCCCCGGCCTACCCTCAATAGCCCCCCTGAAGCCGGGGCCGTCTCTCTGACATGTCATGATCCAAACTGAAAAGGGAACAATGACCGTTTTCGTGTATGTGAACACCGCCAAACAGGTGGGCGACAAGGATCACATCAAGGTTTTCGCTACTGTGGACGCAGCGGAAATGTGGTTCGATCAGAACGATCCGGAAGGCGTCGCTTTCGAATACGACGTGATCGAAGAGGTAGGCCCGCCAGCGTGAACCGGCGGGGCGATGTGAATGGGGGAACCCAGTCCCGCTCCAACTATCTCAGTGAGATCTGGTCTCTCGCCTAATTGCTTCGATGCGTTTTTCGACTATCGCAGAGATCGCGTTTGCTTGCTCCGGCGTCATCTTACCCGCAGCGACTTGCGCCAGCAGATCCGCTTGCAGCGTCACCAGCTCTGGGAGGCTCATCTCATCGATGATCTTCGCTACCGCGTCGTCCGACATCTCAGACTCCCTTTCGCTGTTCGATTTTCGAGCCTGGGCGCGAGCAGTGCGACGCCTCTGGCGGCATCATTGATGACTTCGGCCGCTCCGCACGGGTCGTTCGGCCCGACCGTTTATGCGAGCCTCGCTAGCTGGTGGATTGTCCACACCCACGACGCGCAGTAGCCGGCGCGCGTTCCAAGCCACCAGTAATTGGCAATTTGACTCTGGCCGGCGCCGCGCTTCGATGACGGCATGCCACGCCCTCGACGCCACACGCCCACGCACGCCGACGGCCGCCTGCTGAAGATCACCTTCGGCGAGATGCGCGAGATGGGCGTGCGCGGCGTCCTGGTCTACTGCACTGCGGGCATCACGTCGGCCTGAATGCCGATCGCTGGCCGGACGACATGCGGCTGTCGGATCTGGAGCCGCGCTTCGTATGTCAGGGTTTTGGTAGCCGCGGCGCCGATGTCCGGCCCGACTTCGAGCGAGGTGACCAGCGCCGAGCGATAAAGGCGAGAGAGGCCGCCACCTGAGGCGGCCTTACTTCGTGCGCCCTCGCCTTTCTTCAGCGGAGACCTGCGAAAGCAACTCGTATTGGCTCGCGAGCGCGGCAAAAGTCCGTGAAAGGTTTCGGAGCACGGTTGCCATTCTGGGCGAGACGCCCGGCGCGTTGGCCTGGTCTTGATAGTGCCGGGCGAGATTCCGGCATTCTTCGGCAGTCCGCATTTAGCCAAGCTAAGGAAACTGACGAACTAGGACAGTCCAAAAATGAACTTAGGACACAAGGGCTTGAATGGTTGAATACGGACAGTAGCCCGACTTCGAACGAGGCAATCAGCGGCTTGCCATCCGATCACGGTAGACACCCGTAAATTTCCCAATTGACAGGCTCGCCAGCGTGAAGCGGCGAGGAACTCGTGCTCGACGGGACCGATGCCCCGCGCCTTAACGCTTTGCTATCTCGCGCGCAGCATTCAGGTCCGCTTTTATTCCAGCGACTGCTGCTTCATTGGCGGGCCGTCGACTTGGGGCGGCTCATTGAGGTCCCGCGCCCACGGCGCTGGCACGCGTTGCTGATCGCGTCGGCTGACTTGCGAAAGCTGAGACGAGAAGACCCACAAGGGTCAGTCAAACTTGCCCATGTCATCGCCCGGATGAACATGCCCCTCCAACCGATTGCCCAAAGAATCGATCCCCGAAAGTTTAGCCAATTCGGAGGATAGGCTTGCCGGTATGAACCGGCGCGGGGCTAGCGGAGAAATCATCTGGCCTCTTATTTGCGCGCCTTGCACATCATTTGCGCTCATCCATCGCGCGCGGATTGCGTTCACTAGTTATGCGGGTCCTTGGTGCGACACCTCATCCGCGTGAGCCTCGCGCCATCCACCTGGACGGCCCCTGTCGCGTGCACCGGCAGGGGCTTGTTGCTGAAGGCCCGCCAGCGTGAAGCAGCGGGATTTCTGATCAAAACGCTCGCGGCCCGGCGCGGTTCTTGTCCGGTACCGCGCGCCGGGCCTAACCATTCCCCGCTTTCCCCGTGAGGTTTGGCTAGGCTCATGATAAAGCGATTCTCGGAACCACCTTATCTTGTTTGTGCAAGCAATCGGTCCCCGTGCTTGGAGGTCCGCACCTTAATCCAAGGCACGGGAACCGAGCATCGGCGCTGCCGCCGATCACCGGCCTATCGTGCATGTGCATCGATAAGACGCAATAAGGTGCGAACTAGTTTGCACGATCAAATGCCGAGAATAATGACAGGGAGCCACGAACGGAGTGTCCTTTCGGCAGTAACTTGCGTTAGGAAAAATCGGAACAAGCCGTGAAACCAATGCGTGTATCCATTTTTGGCACACGTGATCAAACAGAGTACGGCCCGCCAGCGTGAACCGGCGGCAGATCGCCTACCGTTCGATACCGTGGCGGGCAGCAACGGCACTAAGCAGGCTATCCTGCCCCGCCGCACGCCCACGAACTGAAACGCTCGACCCCCCCGTTTACCGTCATTGTATAACGACGTTGTTAAAACGTTTTGGGGAGTAGAATGGAAAGCACTCGCTTACTGACATTCGCATTATTGGCATTCACACTTTCTTCCACTGCCGCCTTAGCTGATTGCCCTCCCGGCGTTGTGCAACAAACAATTCAGAGAATGAACGCAAAAGGCCGCCACATTCAGCCATCCCAAGTGGAATGCAAAAGAAATGGCATGAAGGGCCAAAATGTGATGTTGATTTCCGTAGGCAACGATCTAGTTGGCTCATGTTTTGGCCAAGGCGGAAAATCTTCAGTCGGTGCGCCAAAGCGGACGTGCAGACTGGCAACCTTAGCCGAGATCGGACCAAGCTCGCTGCCAACGATCTTCATCAAAGGAAAACCCGCCGATCTGGGAGCCGGGGCCGTTCTCCTTGCCTAGCTGCCCCAGCCCTTTTCGGCGGCTACGACCGGGCAAGCGCGTCCGCCCGTCCGGCCACTGGAATCGACATCATCTCAGAGCGTCCCCTGATCGGTGTCGATCGATTTTGCCGATTGTTGCACCTTGCATCCCGCAAGCGTGGTTTGCCGGCAAAACCGCTTGAACGCAGCCCAGGCACTCGCGCTCATCAGCAATCGAAGTCGGCGCCCATACATCCGGCGTGTCGCCCGCTCGATTCTAAGAGCCCGTCGTAACCCGCGATCGTCGCTCACTCCGCACGCGCCGGCCAGCGCCAATGCGAAAACTCGGCGTTAGCCTGGGGCATCTCGTCAAAGTCCTCATCGAGCACGGACACGTCAGGAAGCCGCGGCTCCTGGCGATCCGAAGGTTGACGGCTCAGACGCTTTTGTTCGCGTGTCACGACGAAAGCCAGCTTTCAAATTCGGCAGGCGTGCGCACGCCGCTTGCCCGATACATGGCAGACTGCGCGAAGTTCACTACGGCCTGCAAAACATCGATTGCCTCGCCCTGATCCTCGATGTCGCGCAGTTGCGCCCCACGAAACTTGCGTAACCAGATTTCGGTGATTTCGGCCCGCTGCTCGGCAGTCAACCCAGACAAAATCGAATCTCCTTCCCAAATCGTCACGATAAACTGCGGGTCCGAAATCGATGCTCCGAAAGTGATGTTCCGCGGCGACGGCACCTTAGCGATTTTACCTCGGTAATCTGAACGAAGGGCCGCAAAAGCCGCGTTCCGGGGGTCGACCGTACGCGGGATCGTCGCGCGCCGTCTGCTGGGCTGCTTGCGTATCGGCAACCGCACGGCGCAGATCTTTGAAGACCGAGCGGTTGCCTTCGGCGAAAGTGCGCTTAGCTTTTGCCTTTCCGTCGACCGAAAAATCCAAATTCCCATCCACCGCTTGGCTGTTGGTGGCGAGCCGATCATTCAACGCGATAGCGCTCGCAACAGCCGTCGCGATACGCGGGGACGCATTGTCCGGCATACGGCGCCGCAATTCGGCTATGGCGGGATTACTGGCTGACATGAATAAAGTCCCTTTTAAGCAGCTTGTTCATGGCGCAGATGGTGCGCGCAAACTGCTCAACATGGCAGGGACGAAAGGCTATCGTCTTCGGAGGTTTCGTACCTGGCGGCGCAGATGCCTTTGCGGTTCGGCGAAAGCCTTGGCCAATGGTGAGTTTGCCTTAGGGGTCCTGACGCCCGCAATGGGTCAAATGCGAAGAACTCGGGTTGAGCAGAACTGGCCAGCTCTGACTCAATGAGCGGACCTCCGTCAGACGCTGCGCAACTTCGCAGATGGGCCATCAACGGACTCATTGCACCGCAGCAGACGCGTCTCTATTCTATCACTTCGTCGGCGCGAGCGAGAACCGATGGCGGTATCTCAAGTCCGATTTGCTGTGCTGCCTTTGTATTGACGATGAGTTGAAACTTTGTCGGCTGATAAAACGGAATTTCGGCCGGGTTCTCACCCCGCAATATTTCGGCGATCTGACCTCCCGCGTAACGAAACGTATAGAGCAGATCGATACAGTAGGCCATAAGCCCGCCCCCTACCACGAGGTCTCGGAACGGATACATAGTTGGAATTCGTGCGCTCGCGGCTAGGTTGGTTAGCGTCTTGACATTCCCATTGTGGTCCGCCTCGTCCGAAACCAGAAGCGCGTCTATTCGAGCGTTTTGCATCCAATTGAACGCTGCTGAATGGGTCTCCTCGCTGAACGTATTTCCGAGGTCCACATGGCTTAGCGCTATCCGCGCCTGTTGAGCCGCCTGCCTAAGGGCGTCGCCCGTTGGCCTGTTCCAGTTTCCGCGGGATGAGAGATATGCAACCGCTGACAATGTGGGCCGCACTTCAACCAGCAAAGACAGCCGCTTTCCATAAAGCTCCAAACCAGCATCGACGGTCACGCCCGTTACATTCGTCCCGGGCCGGGCCAAACTAGAAACGAGCCCTTCAGCAACCGGATCATCTATTGTAACGACAATCGGAATGGTCGTTGTGGCGGCTTTAAGCCCTGCTACCATCGGGTAGCCGCTCGTGAATATGGCGTCGGGATTAGTCTCCACGACAGCTCGCGCGAGCTCGGCATAACGCCCTGTTTCGCCTCGGCCTGAATAGAGATCAACAATCAGATTTTCTTCATCGACAAAGCCGCGACGGCTCAGTTCGCCCAGGAGTGCCCGAAAATAGGGTTAGCTTTGAGCCCTTCAATCGGACGGGCGGGTGAGATTAGGGCAATCCGCTTTCGCCGTGTCGATCTCTCAGGCTGGGCACTCGCCTGCCCGGCCAACACCAACGTGCTGACCGTGATACCCGCGATGAAATCTCGTCGCCGCATGTGTCCCCATTAAAGGAGCACCCGCCTCTGGCGGAAGTTTAGCACCTTCGTAGTTCGCGGTATCTCCAAAAGCGGCCGCAACGGCGAGGTTTCTGTATGGTCCGGCCGCGCGGTGCAAGAGGTTTCCTCAACCTCTCAGATGGCGGTCTTGCATCAATGTATCGGGCCTCTGATTGGAGCGTGCTGTGCTCCGGGCCCTCTACACCGCGCCGAGCCGCTTCCGGTTTTCCCTCGACAGCCGACCTTTCGACGGACGTCGTGCAGGGCAGCCAAGGGCCAACAGCTGACCTCACCTACTGAGGGGATCGCAATGGTCAGCGCCGCGTGTTAGTCTTTGGTCGTCGCCATCGCATTTCGAGGGCATTGCACCATGATTAGCAAGGCCGACGCGATTGTCATTGGTTCTGGCGCCCTGGGCGCGGCGACTGCCTACTACCTGAGTAAGCGCAAAGATTTCAGCGTCGTCCTCATCGACAAGCACGATATCGGATCGCAAACGTCGCCTCGCGCCGCGGGTATGGTGAGCTGCGTTCGCAAGAGCGATTTGATGATCGGCCTCATCAAGGACGCATGCCGGAAGATCGAAACGTTCACGGAAGAAACCGGGCAACCCCTGGATTGGGTGCATTCGGGCAGCCTGAGGATCGCGCGTCGCCCGCAAGATGCAGAGGTTATCAAGGACGACCTTGAGCGCGGTCGCCGCATGGGGCTTGATGTCGATCTGATCTCCCCAGAGCAGGCACATCGTCTCAATCCATTCTTGAAGCCGACAGGTGTCGTAACGGCGATGAGGATCGGTGACGACAGGTATTTCGATCCGGCGCAAGTGGCTGTCGGGTTTGCCAGAGCAGCTGCGGCTCAGAGCGTCACCTTGCTCCCGAAGACGGACGTGCTTGCTGTCAATATCACTGCCGGGAAGGTGACCGGCGTAACCACTGCGAAAGGCATCATTGAAGGCCCGATCGTCGTCGACGCAGCCGGCGCATGGACGCGACAGGTAGCGGAGGCAAGCGGGATTGGCGTGCCGTTGGTACCGACCCGACAGCATCTGATCATCACGGAGCCTTTGGATGGCGTGCGTGCTGATCTGCCCATGGTTCAGATCATGGATGCCGCCGTGTATGCGCGTCCCTGTCACGGTGGCTTGCTTTGGGGCGTCTACGAGGAAACACCCCAATTTTTCGATATGCAATCGTTGGGAGCGAGTTTCGATGTGAAGGATATGCCGCTCGACATCGAAGTGCTTCGTTCAGCCGCGACTGACGTCAAGGACCAACTCCCAGTCCTGGAAACCGCTCAGGTGCGGGAATTTCGTGGCGGCATCCCGACGATGACCGCTGACGGCCACCATGTCCTCGGGCCAGCCCCCGGAGCAACAGGCTTCTATTTTGCTAGCGGGTGCAATGTCGCCGGCCTTTCGATCTCGCCAACGCTCGGAGAAGCACTTGCGAGTTGGATTATGCTTGGCAAGCCGCCCGTCGATCTCTCACCTATGTCTGTCATGCGCTTCCAGAACCAGTCGTGGTCTGAATCTCAATTGCAAAAGGAAGCCGCTTGGCAATATCGACACTTCTATGGTGCGGTCTGACGTCGGCAATGGGTCAAAATGCGAAGAACTCAGGTTGAGCAAATCTGGGCAGTCGGGGCGTAACTTCGAGATGGGCCAATTCCCGACTCATGCGCCGCAGCAACATGCCTTCATTCAATCACGTCGTCGGCAAT
>NZ_FOQM01000016.1 GCF_900113735.1 Bradyrhizobium sp. Gha | reverse complement strand
CGATCGCGGCACCCAATATGCTTCAACCGAATATCGCCAAGCGCTGCAAGCCGCCGGCTTCCTGCCTTCGATGAGCCGCAGAGCCGACTGCTACGACAATGCCCCTATGGAAAGCTTCTTCCACACGCTCAAGTCCGAACTGGTCCATCACCGCCAATATGCTACCCGCAATGAAGCAGAGCGCGACATCTTCACCTACATCGAGGGCTTCTACAATCATCACCGCAGACACTCGGCCATCGGCTATATCAGCCCGGTCGAGATGGAGCTAAAATCGGCTTGAACCCTGTCCACTTTTTCGGGGGAAGATCAGACTGTTTCCGTCGAGGGATCCTGGATTGCTTCGCTTCGCTCGCAAGGACGACGGCGACGCGCGCTAATTCGGCATCACATACGCGTAGATGCGGCCGCGCGAGATCGGGGCCTCGCGGACGCGATTGCCGTTGTTGCCGGAGATCATGATCGGATTGCCGTGCGCGTCGATGCCGGTGATGATGCCGACATGCCCGCCGCGGCGGCCGCGCGACATCACCGCGATGGCGCCGACCTGCGGGCCGGAGACGCGCGTGCCGTAATGCGCGAACGAGCTCGCCATGTCGGACCCGGTGCCCTGATGGCCCGTCTTCTGAAGCACCATGTTCATGAAACGCGCACACCACAGGCTGCCGCGCCCCGTGGGATTGCCGCCGAGATAGCGGCGCGCCTCGGACACGAGCCCCGATCCGCCGCCGAAGCCATCGCTCGCGACCGTGCCGCCATTGGCGCTCGGATCATAGCTGGCCTGCGTGTTGGCGAATCCACGAGCCTGCAACTGCGCCGCGCTGCGCTCGAAGCGCGAGCTGCGTGCATGGTGGCGATAATGATGCCTGGCATGATGCACGTAACCGTGCCGCTCCGCGCTGTGGCGATGATGCGGCCGCGCCGAGGCCGGAGAAACGAACGCGGCACAAGCCGCGAAGATGAACGCCAGCGCGACAACACAACGCGACGGGCGGGACGCAAACAACTCAACCATACTTCATCCTCGTTGACACCCCCACTTCCCAAGAGAACCTGCCAAGTCGGCCCGTGCGGTGGCTGACATCGACAAAGGCCGTTAAGCCGCCCGATGTGGCGACAAAAAGACACCATGGCCGTGAATAGCTGCGATGATTTTGCGGCAATGCTGGTGTGAAGCTGCCTCATTGCCGACATCTGCATTAACTGCAATTCTCAAGTCGCGGCTTGAAGAGAGGGAAACAGTTAATGCCCACGCCACGATCATGGACGGCGTCCGCCTCTATTTCGAGGAAGCGGGTCAGGGAACGCCGATACTTTTTCTGCACGAGTTCGCGGCCGATTACACCAATTGGGAGCCGCAGATGCGCTACTTCTCGCGCGGTCACCGCTGCATCACCTACTCTGCGCGCGGCTACACACCGTCCGACGTGGCATTCCGTCATTGCGAGCGCAGCGAAGCAATCCAGAATCCTTATCCACGGAGACAGTCTGGATTGCTTCGTCGCATCAGCGCAAAATTGCTTTGCAATTTTGTCGCGAGCTCCTCGCATAGGATGGAGCTGAGTTCCTCAGGGCAAGGCGACCTTTACTTCCCCTGCCCGCGCGTGAGAAGAAACACGCCCTGCTCGCCGAACAGATTCCAAACCCACCATGGCAGCCGAAGCCGCAGCGGACGGCCGTAGAGGTCGAGCGCCTCGGCGCGCTCCATCTTGACGTGGATCTCGTCGCAGAGTTCGACGAAATCCTTGATCGTGCAGAAATGGATGTTGGAGGTGTCGTACCAGCTCGCCGGCAGGTTCTCCGTGCGCGGCATGTGGCCGCCGATCAAGAGCTGCAGGCGCATCCGCCAGAAGCCGAAATTCGGGAACGACACGATGGCGCGCCGGCCGATGCGCAGGAGATTCTCCAGCACGATCTTGGGCTGCCGCGTCGCCTGCAGCGTCTGCGACAGGATCACGTAGTCGAAGGCATCGTCGGGATAGTTGACGAGGTCGGTGTCGGCATCGCCCTGCACCACCGCGAGGCCCTTGGCCACGCAGCGGTTGACGCCCTCGCGCGACAGTTCGATGCCGCGGCCGTCGATGCCGCGGGTCTCCAAGAGCTGCAGCAGATCGCCGTCACCGCAGCCAACGTCGAGCACTTTCGAGCCGGGCTTGACCATTTCGGCGACCAGCAGATGGTCGGCGCGAAACGGACCGGACTGTTCCGACGCAAGGCCGTTGAACGGCAGCACTTCCTGTACAGACATCGCCAGCCGTCCTCGTCAGTCGTTCTTGCCGGTCAACCCGCGCGCCTTGCCCGCCGATTGCAGGAAGGCACGCGAGATGTCGAAGAATTCGGGCACGTCGAGCAGGAACGCGTCGTGGCCGCGGTCGGTCTCGATCTCGGCGAATGACACCCGCGCGCTCGAGGCGTTCAGCGCGTGCACCAGCGCGCGCGATTCCGAGGTCGGGAACAGCCAGTCGCTGGTGAAGGAGACCACGCAGAAGCGCGTCTCGATCCCGGCGAACGCCTTCGCCAGCACCCCGCCATGGTCGCCGGCGATGTCGAAATAGTCCATCGCGCGGGTCAGATAGAGATAGGAGTTGGCGTCGAAGCGTTCGACAAAGGACGAGCCCTGGTAGCGCAGATAGGACTCGACCTGGAAGTCGGCGTCGAACGAGAAGGTCGGCAGCTCGCGGTCCTGCATGCGGCGGCCGAACTTGCGATGCAGCGCGGCGTCCGAGAGATAGGTGATGTGCGCCGCCATGCGCGCGACCGCAAGGCCGCGATGCGGATGGATGCCCCGATCGGCGTAGGCGCCATTGTGCCAGTCGGGATCGGCCATCACGGCCTGGCGGCCGAGCTCGTGGAAGGCGATGTTCTGCGCGGAGTGCCGCGTCGAGCAGGCAATCGCCAGCGCGGAGTAGACGCGCGCAGGGTACGCCGCGGTCCATTGCAGCACCTGCATGCCGCCCATCGAGCCGCCGACCACGGCAAACAGCGTATCGATGCCGAGCCGGTCGATCAGCATCGCCTGCGCGCGCACCATGTCTGGGATGGTGATGACGGGGAAATCGAGGCCCCAGACCTTGCCGGTCGCGGGATTGATCGAGGCAGGACCCGTAGAGCCCATGCAGCCGCCGATCACGTTGGAGCAGATGATGAAGTACCTGGCAGGATCGAGGGGCCGGCCGGGACCGACCAGCGTCTCCCACCAGCCGGATTTGCCGGTGACGGGATGCACATTGGCGACGTGCTGGTCGCCGGTCAGCGCATGGCAGATCAGAACCGCGTTGGAGCGATCGGCGTTGAGCTCGCCATAGGTCTTGTAGGCGATCTGGAACGGGGTGAGATCGACACCGCAATCGAGCCGCAGCGGCTGGTCCGCGCCGAACAGCGCGACCTCCGAACTCGGATGATCGACCTCATGCGACCGATCGTCGGCACTGATCGCGGGACTGGGTACGGACTTGACGCCAACCATCTCTGACCATCGACCTCGTTTGCGATCGGACTTCAGATCGCGACTGACATCAGGCCATGAAAAAACCCGGCCTGAACGATAGGTTCGGCCGGGATCGAAAGCGTCCCCGGCCTGTTTAGCGAGTTTTTTAACGTGGCTGCAAGCCGGCCGGCTCAAATGACCACGGAACGGGCAAAAACCTACCGGCTTGGGCCGATTTCGTCAAGTCGCGCTCAGGGTGAACCAAAATCGTCTCTCACTGGGCAGCTCTGCAGGACGTCATTTCTCTTTGCTTTCTCGGCCCCGACTGCCTAATCAGGACATTGCCCGCAGCTCCCAACAGTCCCGTCAGATATGTCCCAACGCCCGCCCGCGCCACCATCGCTCCAGGAATTGCGCAAGGAGATCGACGCGATCGACGAGGGCATGCACCGCCTGCTGATGCAGCGCGGCGACATCATCGACCGCCTGATCCAGGTGAAGCAGACCCAGGAGGTCGGCTCCGCGTTCCGCCCGGCGCGCGAGGCCTCGATGATGCGCGACATCGTGCAGCGCCATCGCGGCATCCTGCCGCTCGACACGGTCGAAAGCATCTGGCGCGTCATCATCTCGACCTTCACCTATGTCCAGGCGCCGTTCTCCGTGCATGCCGACATCTCGGTGAGCGAGCCCGCGATGCGCGATTCCGTGCGCTTCCATTTCGGCTTCACCGTTCCTTACGTCGCACATTTCAGCGCACAGGCGGCGGTCGAGGCGGTGGCGAAATCCAAGGGCGATCTGGCGCTGGTCTCGGCGACCTCGAGCCGCACGCCGTGGTGGCTGGAGCTCGAAGCCGACGGCGCGCCGAAGATCATCGCGCGCATGCCCTTCGTCGAGCGCGCCGACCATCCGGCCGCACTGCCCGTGTTCGCGGTCTCGCGCGTTGCCGACAGTGCCGTGGTGACGGAGGTCGAAACCTTCAGCGTGCGTGTCTCGGGGTGGAACGCCGAGGTCGCGCGGGCGCTGTCGCCGCTCGCCGAGATCGTGGCCGTGCCCGATACCGCCTTCGACGGCGCAGCGCTGCTGGTCTCGGTCACATCAGCCACCAGCATCGACAAGATCAAGGCGGCCCTGATCGCAGCGGGGGCCTCCGTGCGCTCCACGGCCCTCGTCGGCAGCCACGCAACGCGCTATACGGTGCCCCCGACCGGGTCGAAATCGTAGATCGCGAACCGCCTCAAGACCATTTTCGGAGTTGAAGATGTCCCGCCCCGTGCCGAATCCCGGCATTCTCGATATTGCGCCCTACACGCCCGGCAAGAGCCCGGTCGCCGAGCCGGGCCGCAAGGTGTTCAAGCTCTCGGCCAACGAGACGCCGTTCGGACCCTCGCCCAAGGCGATCGAGGCCTTCAAGCACGTCGCGGAGCATCTGGAAGACTACCCCGAGGGGACCTCGCGCGTGCTGCGCGAGGCGATCGGCCGCTCGTTCGGGCTCGACCCGAACCGCATCATCTGCGGCGCCGGCTCGGACGAAATCCTCAACCTGCTCGCCCACACCTATCTCGGCCACGGCGACGAGGCGATCTCGACCACGCACGGCTTCCTGGTCTACCCGATCGCGACGATGGCGGTCGGCGCCAAGAACGTGGTCGCGGCCGAGAAGAACCTGACCTGCGACGTCGACGCCATTCTCAACGCAGTGACGTCGCGCACGAAGCTGGTCTGGCTCGCCAATCCCAACAACCCGACCGGCACCTATGTGCCGTTCGACGAGGTCAAGCGCCTGCGCGCCGGCCTGCCCTCGCACGTGCTGCTGGTGCTCGATGCCGCCTATGCCGACTATGTCTCGCGCAACGATTACGAGATGGGAATCGAGCTCGTCGCCACCACCGAGAATACCGTGGTGACGCACACCTTCTCGAAGATCCACGGTCTTGCGGCATTGCGCGTCGGCTGGATGTTCGGGCCCGAACACATCATCGACGCGGTCAACCGCATCCGCGGTCCCTTCAACGTGTCCACGCCGGCGATGTATGCCGCGGTCGCCGCGATCGAGGACACCGCGCACCAGGCGATGTCGAAGCAGTTCACCGAGACCTGGCGCAACTGGCTCACCGAGGAGATCGGCAAGCTCGGGCTGAAGGTGACGCCGGGCGTCGCCAATTTCGTGCTGATCCACTTTCCGCAGGAAGGCAAGACGGCGGACGCCGCCGACGCCTTCCTCACCAAGCGCGGCCTGGTGCTGCGCGCGTTGAAGAACTACGGCCTGCAGCATGCGCTGCGCATGACCATCGGCACCGAGGAGGCCAACCGCCTCGTCGTCGACGCCTTGCGCGACTTCATGGCCGGCAAATGAGTGTGGATCCGCACTTCCAGCGCGTCGCGCTGATCGGCTTCGGCCTGATCGGCGGCTCAATCGCACGCGCTGCGAAGCGCCAGGGTTTGGCCGGCGAGATCGTCACCACCGCGCGCTCGGAGAAGACGCGTGCGCGGGTGCTGGAGCTCGGCATCGTCGACCGGGTCGTGGCGACTAATGCGGAAGCGGTGAAGGACGCCGATCTCGTCATCCTCTGCATTCCCGTCGGCGCCTGCGGGCCCGTGGCGCAGGAGATTGCGGCTCATCTCAAGCCCGGCGCCGTGATCTCGGATGTCGGCTCGGTCAAGGGCGCGATCGTCAGGGACATGGCGCCGCATTTGCCGGAGACCGTTCATTTCGTGCCGGCACATCCGGTCGCGGGCACCGAGCATTCGGGGCCGGATTCCGGCTTCGCCGAGCTCTTCATCAACCGCTGGTGCATCCTCACCCCGCCTGAAGGCACCGACGCCGAGGCGACCGCGCACCTGCGCGCATTCTGGGCGGCTATGGGCGCCAGGGTCGAGGTGATGACGCCGGATCACCATGATCTCGTGCTCGCAATCACCAGCCATCTGCCGCATCTGATCGCCTACACCATCGTCGGCACCGCCGACGAGCTGGCGCAGGTGACGGAATCGGAAGTCATCAAGTTCTCCGCCGGCGGCTTCCGCGACTTCACCCGCATCGCAGCCTCCGATCCGACGATGTGGCGCGACGTCTTCCTCGCCAACAAGGACGCCGTGCTGGAGATGCTCGGCACCTTCACCGAGGATCTCGCCAAGCTCACCCGCGCGATACGCCGTGGCGACGGCGAGGCGCTGTTCGACCATTTCACCCGCACCCGCGCCATCCGTCGCGGAATCGTCGAGATCGGCCAGGATTCGGCCGCAGCCGACTTCGGCCGCCAGCACGGGCAGCTCGACAAGAAGCCGTAGCTTCCGGGTTCAGCTTCGCCAATGCCCCGGAATGACGAGGGCATCAATACAGCGGCGGAATCTGCCCGACCTTGATCGGGCCGAGCAGCACGGCGCCATCGGCGAACTTGAGCGGAAAGGTACGGGCCTTCTTGCCCTCGAGCGTGCTCTCGGTGCCGATCGAGTTGATGCCGGCGGCGACACCGGCATTGGCGTTCTGCTTGATGACCTTGCCGAGGCCGGGAACGGCCCGGTCGAGCGCGCCGAAGAGATTGTTGAGGTCCTGCGACTTGACGCCCGGCGCGACGCGATCGAGCGTCGCCTGCGGCACGCCTTCTTCCAGCATCTTCTCGATGCCGAGCGCCGGGATGATGCGCTCGAGGCCGGTCACCGTCATCTGCAATTCGCCGTCCAATCGGCCATTGGCCGACAGGCCGAGGGTGCCGGCCGCGACCGCGATCATCTCGCCCTGCTGAATCCGGGACTGCACGATCTCGATATGGCCACCGGCGGCCTGGATCTCCCGGAAGCGCTGCGGCCAGGGCTTCGGCGTGAGATCGGAAAGCCCGGTGATCTTCGCGCGCGTGTCGGCCTCGAACGGCTCGGCGAGCAACGGATGGATGCCCTGAATACTGCCCTGCGAAATCCGGAGCACGGTCTCGATGACAGGATGATCTGCCGACGATCCGTCCGCGAGGCGTCCATGCAGCTCGATTTCCTTGGCGCGCGCGAGCGGTACCTGCACCGCGCCGTCGACCCTGACGATGCTGGGATCGTCGAACACGATCGAGGCGCGCTCCGGGATGGCCGGCAGGCCGACCACGCTGCTGCGGCCCTTGCTCCAGTTCACCACGAAGGTGTTTTGCGTGACGCCGTCGACCAGCGTTGCGGGCGCCGAGAACTCGGCGATGACGTGCTTGGGATCGTAGACCTGTCCCACGACCAGAATGTTGTCGAGCTTGGCCGTGAACGGCGTCTTGCTCGCATTCTGCGAAACCAAGGCGACGCTGGCGCCGGAGCACTGAATCTCGAAGCGGAACGGGAATCCCGCGATCGAGCGCTTGGCGCAATCATAGATGCGGCCGGCTTTGGCCTCCTGCGCGCGCCAGGCATCGACCGCCACCCCGGCCTGCGAGGCCGCATAGAACCAGAAGCCGCTCCAGGCGGCAGCAAGGATCAGGAGGAGGACGGGAGCAATGAAAAGCCCCCAACGGGAGCGCCGGCGTACGGCAATGGTCATATCGGACATGCGGCGACCCTTTGGTCCCAGATTTTGTCAAATGTAAGCGAGGCAGGCCCCGGACAAAAGGCGGAGAATTCGCTTCGCTTGGGCAACCACTTCTGGTAGCCGTGCCCGAAATGTCGGAAATCACCCTCCCCTCCGTCACATCAGCCAAGGGCGACCTCTGGGTGTTCGGCTACGGCTCCCTGATGTGGCGGCCGGGCTTCGAATTCGAGGAGCGCGTCCCGGCGCGGCTGGTCGGCGAGCATCGGGCGCTCTGCGTCTATTCCTTCGTGCATCGCGGCACACCGGAACAGCCCGGCCTGGTGCTGGGGCTCGACCGCGGCGGCGCCTGCCGCGGCATCGCGTTCCGCGTCGCTGAAAAGAACCGCGCCGACGTCGTCGCTTACTTGCGCGCGCGCGAGCAGGTGACGTCGGTCTATCGCGAGGTGATGCGCTCGGTGTGGCTGGAGAACGAAGCGCGCGAGCGCGTCTCGGCGCTCGCCTACGTCGTCGACCGCGGCCATGTCCAATATGCCGGGCGGCTGTCGCTCGCCGACCAGCACCGCCATGTGCTGCAAGGCCACGGCCAGTCCGGCGCCAACCGCGATTACGTGACGGCGACCGTGAAGGCGATCGAGGCCGAGGGCTTTCGCGACGCGCAATTGCATCAGCTCGCGATGATGCTGCATGGTGATGCGCATACTTCGCACGCGCCGGCGCCTGACGAAAATAGAGACAGCCGCTAGCTGCCCGACGGAGCATAACTCGGCGCGCTGCCGATCATTTGCTCCTGCTCCTTACGGCCGGCCTCGACGAGGCGAGCGGTCGCATCTTCGACCGCGGTCTGCACGCGCGTGAGAAATTGATCCTTGGGCAGGCCCGGCGGCAGCGGATCGAGGAACTCCACCACCAACGTGCCGGGATAGCGCATGAAGGTTCGGCGCGGCCAGAACAGGCCGGAATTGAGCGCGATCGGCAGACATTGCACACCGCAGGACGAATAGATCTGCGCAAAGCCGGTTTTGTAATCCGGCGGCGCCCCCGGCGCGCGACGGGTGCCTTCGGGAAAGATGACGAGCTGACCGCCTGCGCGCACGGCCTCGCGCGCGCGCCGCGTCATGTCCAGCAGTGCCTTCACGCCGGCATTGCGATCGATTGCGATCATCCCGGTCTTGACCAGGAACTGACCGAACACCGGAATCTGCATGAGCTGGCGCTTGAGGATGAAGATCGGGTGGTGAAAGAAGCCCGGCAGCACGAAGGTTTCCCAGAACGACTGGTGCTTCGCCACGATCACCAGCGGTCCTTGCGGAATCTTCTCGACCCCGCGGAATTCGACCTTGATGTTGCAGACCACGCGCATCAGCACCAGTGTGGCCTTTGCCCACCACTTGGCCACCGTCAGCATGGCACGCGGCGGCAACGCGAAGGTCGGCAGCGCCACGATCGCGAGGCATACCAGCACCACGTAGAACAGCACGTTGAACAGCAGCGAACGGAGGAAAATCAGGAACATCGAAAATCCGATCAATTCGCCTGCGCCGTTGCAGGCCGCCTGGATTGCAGACCCGCAGGCTGCTCCGACATCTCGGGCGAAAGGTCAATCCCGAAATCCTCCAGCCGAACCCTGAGCTCGGCGGCGATGTACTTGACATATTCCAACAGCAAGAGCCGCAGCGTCGAGCCCGAGGTCCACCACGGCTCCTCGCGCCATTTGTCACCCACCACCGCGAACGGGACCAGCACCGTCGCCGGCATCGCATGCGAGAATTCCACCAGCGCGCGCGGCATGTGGTAGTTCGAGGTGACCACGATCAGCGATTTGAAGCCTCGCTCCTCGGCCCAGCGCCGCGCCTCTGCCGCGTTGCCGCGGGTCGTGAGCGCGGTGCGGTCGAGATCGACGCAGCAGGCCATGAAGGATTGGTTCTCCGGCAGCGTCCGGGAGATGTCATTGGCGGTGGAGGTCGGGTGCACGCCCGAGATCAGGAGCCTCTTGCCGTAGCCGGCCGCCAGCAGCTCCATCGCGTCCGGCACCCGCGAAGAGCCGCCGGTCAGCACCACAATGCCGTCGGCCTTGCGGTCAGGGGCGATCTCGGCGCCGCGCAGTTGCGACAGGAACACGACGAATCCCGCCGCAGCGGCGACAAAGGCGAACGCGATCGTCGATACGACGGTCGCGCGCAGCCAGCCGCGCGGCAGTTTCGGCGATCGATCGTCGGTCGGCGAGGTCATTATGATGTCGGTAGTCCCTTCCCGAATGATTTTAGGACGTTTTGAGACGAAGTGGAGTCCGGTTTATCGGGCTCAATCAACGTCATTCAACGTTGCGAACAGCGTCTGGCGCGAGGCGACCGCGGTGATCGCACCGATCAGGACGGCCTGCACTGCGAGCACGACATAGCCTGATGGCCGCAGCGAGAAGGTGCCGAGCAGGGCTGCGAACTGGTCGCCGACCGGGGTGCCGGAGAACCAGCCGGCGATCGACTCGGAGAAGCCGAACAGCAACATGGCGACGCCGCCACCGATGACGCCCCCTTCGAGACCGAGACGGAGGAAGTGCCGCAGGAAGTGATTGGCGATGTAGCGGTCGCCGGCGCCGACGAAATGCAGGACCTCGACGATCGGCCGGTTGGCCGCCATCGCGCCGCGGGTCGCGAACGAGACCGAGATGATGGTCGCGACGATGACGAGCGCGAGGATGCCGATTCCGGCGAGCACGGTGGCATTGGTCATCGAACGCATCCGTTCGATCCAGGCGCGGTGATCGTCGACGCTGGCGTTCGGCGCGACCTGCGTCACGCGCGCGCGCAAGCCGCCGAGATCGAGCACCGTACCGGGCTGCACGCGCGCGATGATCATGCGTGGCACCGGCAGATCGTCCATCGACAGCCCGGTGCCGAGCCAGGGCTCGAGCAGCTTGCCGCTCTCCTCCTTGGTGAACGGCTTGACGTCGACGATACCGGGCTGCGCGCGTATGGCCTCGGTGACCGCAGCCGTGTCGCGCTCGATGTCGCGCCCGGATTGCGGACGCACCTGGATGGTGATCTCGCTCGCGACATCCGACTGCCATTCCGCAGCCGACGCGCTGACCAGCAGCACCGCGCCCGTCGTCATCGAGGCGAGGAAGGTCATGATGGCGACGACGGCAACCAGCGCGCGGCCGTGGATCGAGGCGCGCGGCACGATCGGCGACATGTTGCGGGCCCTGGCCGGAAGCTGCGGACGCTCCTGCCCGAGATCGACCAATACGCCGCGCTCGTCGGTCCTACTCATAGACGTGCAGCCGTCCCTGATGCAGCACGAAGCGGCGCGCCTCGTACTGGTCCATCAACGCAATGTCGTGGGTTGCGATGATCACGGCCGTGCCCGACTTGTTGAGCTCGATGAAGAGCCGCAGCAAGCGTCGCCCGAGCGTCGGGTCGACGCTGCCGGTCGGCTCGTCCGCGAGCAACAACTGCGGCCGCGAGATCACCGCGCGCGCGATCGCCGCACGCTGCTTCTCGCCACCCGATAGGATCGGCGGCAGCGCATCCATGCGGTCCCCGAGCCCGACCCAGCGCAGGAGATCGATGACCTCCTTGCGATAGCTGGATTCGCTGCGGCCCATCACGCGGAACGGCAGCGCCACATTCTCGTAGGTCGTCATGTGGTCGAGCAGGCGGAAGTCCTGGAGCACGATGCCGATGCGCTTGCGCAAATCGGCGATCTCGTCCTTGCCAAGCGTGGAGATGTCGTGGCCGAACAGGTTGACGAGGCCCCGCGTCGGCCGGTGCGACAGGAACAACAGGCGCAGCAGCGACGTCTTGCCGGCGCCGGACGGGCCGGTGAGAAACTGGAAGGAATGCGCCGGGATCTGGAAACTGAGGTCGCGCAGGATCTCCGGCCCCAGACCGTAGCGTAATCCGACATTTTCGAACCGAACCAAGCTCAGCTCCGTTCGAGAGGGGACGTAAGCCGCATGGCCAGCGAGGTTTCGCCGCATGCGATCAAGGGGTTGTGCGACCGTTATGGTTTCCGGTTCGTTAACGGTCGCCCTGTAGCATCCCCGGCAGCATCCTTAGAAGTCCCTTCTCAGGAGAACCCTGCCTCGGGACAATCTTGGCACCAGGTTCCCCGCGACAGGGTCAGCGTCGAGGCCGTCCATGCATATCGTCTGCCCCCATTGTACGACTTCCTACGCCATCAAGCTTGCCAGCCTTGGGGCCAATGGGCGGACGGTCCGCTGCTCGCGCTGCAAGGAAACCTGGATGGCGCATCCTGCAGATGCCATCGAGGAGGCGACCGTACCGGCCATGGCCGCGGCCAGCCGGACCGACGATCAATCCGACCTCGCCGCCCAGTGGAACTCCTACGCCTCGGACGCGACCGCCGAGACGCCGGTGGTCGACAGCCCCTCGATCGTCAGCGACTGGCCGACCGAGGATGCCGCTGAGGACGAATGGTCAGCAGCAGCCCGGGAAGCCGAGGAGGAAGTTGCAGGCGCGCAGCACCAATCCTGGTTCCGTGGCCTGTTCAGCCGCCGCGGCGCGAAGGTGAGCCGGCCGAAGCCTGCCGCGGCCCCACGCAAATCCTACTATGGCCTGCCGACCGCCTGCGCCGCCATGGGCGCGCTGGTGCTGGCGCTGGTGATCTGGCGCGGCGACATGGTGCGCTTGCTTCCGCAGACCGCGGCCTTCTACAAACTGGTCGGGCTGGACGTGAACCTGCGCGGCCTCGCCTTCAAGGACGTCAAGCTCTCGAGCGAGACCGTGGATGGTAAGCAGGTGCTGGTGATCGAGGGCGTGATCGTTGGCCAGGGCAAGAAGCCGCTCGATGTCCCGCGCTTGCGTTTTGCGGTGCGCGATGCGCAGGGCGCTGAGATCTACGCCTGGAATTCGGTGCTGGAGCAGACCGTGCTGCAACCCGGCGAACGCGCCTTCTTCCGCTCGCGTCTGGCCTCGCCACCGCCGGAAGGCCGCAATATCGACGTTCGCTTCTTCAACCGGCGCGACATTGCCGGCGGCAGCGTGTAATCAGGCCTTGTAGAGTCCGCACGGGAAGTTGTCCCATGCCCAAAATATTGATCGCCGATGACGAGGATTCGATGCGCCAGCTGGTGGCGCGCGCCATCGCCATGGACGGCCACCAGACCGTCACCGCAGAGGACGGCGCCGAGGCGCTGGAAATTTTGACCCGCGAGGACGGCGCGTTCGACCTGCTGCTCACCGACATCCAGATGCCCGTCATGGACGGCATCGCGCTGGCCCTCTCCGCCGCGCGCGAATTTCCTCAGCTGACCATTTTGCTGATGACCGGCTTTGCCGACCAGCGCGAGCGCGCCTCGAACCTCAATGCGCTGGTGCATGATGTCGTGACCAAGCCGTTCTCGGTCGCGGATATCCGCACGGCGGTGGCGGACGCGCTCGCGGCGAAGAAGGGCTGACCCCTACGTAGCGCAACTCCTGATCTGTCATTGCTGAGGTGCGAGTTCTTGCGAGCCTCGAAGGATGTACGGGCACCAGTGGAGCCGTCGCCCTTCGAGGGCCGCTGAAGAAGCGGGCCATCTCGGGGTGACGGCGATGAAATCTCTCCGCGGAAAGATTCCGGGTTGCTTCGCTGCGCTCGCAACGACGGAGTATCGAGAGCCTAGCCCTCAAAAATCCTTCAGCAGCCGCTCGATGTAATCGAGCTCGATCTGCGGGCGCGAGGGGTCGCCGAGGCGGCGGCGCAGCTCTTCGAGGATGCGGCGGACGCGCTGCACGTCGATCTCGCCGGGAATCTTGACCGTGTAATCGTCACCGAGATCGCCGCGGCGAAGCGGACGGCCGAGCGGATCAGTCTGATTCCCGCCACTCTGCTGGCGGCCGGCGCGATTGCCGGGACCATCTCCCTGGCCGTCGCCGTCGCCCTGCTGCATCGCTTCAGCCATCTTCTGCGCACCCTTGCGCATCGCATCCAGCGCCTTGCCCTGGGAATCCACTGCACCGTCGGCATTGCCTTCGCCGAGCTTCGAGCCGGCGTCACCCATGGCGCTGTCGGCGGAATCGAGCCCGCCGTCATCATCGCCCTGGTCGGCGTCCTGATCGCCGTCCTGGCCCTGGTCGCCTTGCTGGCCCTGCTGCTGTCCCTTCTGTCCTTGCTGGCCTTTCTGACCCTTTTGCGAGAGGCCGCGCTTGGCCATTTCGTCCTGGAGCTTCTTCAGGCGGTCGCGCAGCGCCTGCTGGTCCTGCTGCAGGTCCGACATCGACTGGTCGCCCTGCTGCTTGCCGCGCATGCGGTCGCGACGCGAATCCTGGCCCTGCTTGTAGGTCCTGTCGCGCAATTGCTGCTGCTTGCGGATCATGTCGCCGAGCTCGTTCAGCGCCTGCTCCATGTCGCTTTCGCCGGACTGTCCCGGCTGCGCCATCTGCAGCCCCTCCAGCATCTGCTGAAGCTGGTCGAGCAGCTGCTTGGCCGCGTCCTTGTCGCCGGAGCGCGACAGGCGCTCCATACGGTCGATCATGTTCTGGAGGTCCTGCTGGCGCAGGATCTTCGTGTTCGGATCGAGCGGGCGCGCGAGATTTTGCGCGTCCTTGTTGTTGCGAAACTGTTCGGCCAGCTGGCGCATGAAATTGTCCAGCGCCGCCCGCAGATCCTGCGTGAGCTTCTTGATCTCCTCGTCGCTGGCGCCGCGCTCCAGCGCCTGCTTGAGCGCGTCCTGCGCCGCGCGCAACGCCTTCTCGACGTCGGAGATGTTGCCGTCCTCGATCGTCACCGCGAGCGCCCACAGGCTCGCCACCACCTCGCGCAGCGCGTCGTCGGTGCGCGCCGCCTCGAGCTGGCGCGTGACACTGTAGAGGCCGAGATATTGTCCCGTCTCCTGCGTGAACAGTTCGGGCGCGATCATCAGCGCATCGAGCGCGGTATAGACGTCGGAATTCCTGTTGGCGTCGAGCGCGAGGATACGACGTTGCTCGATCAGCGCGCGCGCCAAGGGTTTGGTGAACAGACGCTCCGGCAAGCGCATGTTGAAGGGTTCGCTTCGCGCCTCGTTGCCGGCCTCGTCCTTGGCGGTGAGCGTCAACGTGACGTCGGCGCCGGCATAGGGATCCTCGCTAAGATCCTTCACCGTCTGGCCGACGCCGTTACGGGTGCGCGCGTTCGGCAGCACGAGCGGGAATTGCGGCGGCTGGAACAGCGGTCGCGCCGCGGTCTTGTCGGTCTTGTTATCGGCCTTGCCGTCACCGCCCTTGGCGGCATCATTGGTGCGCGCCGCAACCTGCGCCTCGGCGCCGGTGACGCCGTAATCATCCTCGATCTTGTAGACGAGCTGGAGCGCGCCGCGCGCCTGACGCTCCGGATCCTTGGCGAGCGCGATGGTCGGCGGACGGTCCGGCGTCGCTGCGAAAGCCCATTGCGGCTGGCCCGAGGGCGCGCGGACATGCGCGGTGCCGTCGCCGGCGATGGTGAAATGCTTTTCGTTGGTGCCCTTCGGTGCGGCCTCGGTCGGCGCGACTTCCTTCAGGCCGCCGGAGGTCACGACATCCAGGCTGCCGCCGGAGGATCGCACGATCAGGGTCGAACCCGCGGGAACGGCGAGCGGGCCGGAGACCGGCAGCGCCGCCGCCTCCTTGTTGGCGGCCGACAGGATCACCGGCGGCTTTCCGGTGTAGAGCGGCGGCGTGACCCAGGCGTCGACGCGGACATTGGTCGGCGCCAGCACGCCGTTCCAGTCGAAGGCCGCGCCCAACCGCATCGCGCGCTCGTCGCCGGCGGCAAAGAAGGTCGCGACCAGCATCACCATGACCAGCGCGCGCAGGGCCCAGGGATCGTGGATGGCGAGCCGCGGATGAGGCAGACCGGCCCGGATGCGCTTGAGCGAGGCCAGCGTGCGCTCGCGCTGAGCCCGCCAGAGCGCCTGCGCGACCGGGTCTTGCGAGGTCAGTGTGTCCGTGAGTGTCGTGGCGGGACGGTGGCGGATGCCCGAACCGCGATCGAGCCGTGCGAGCGCCTCTTCGCGGCTCGGCCAGCGAAAACGAACCAGCGGGAACAGCGCGGCGACCGCAAGGCTCGCGAACATGACGAGGCCGATGGCGCGCGCCACGGAGGGCAAAGCCAGCCAGAGGCCCGCCCAGGACACCACCAGAAACAGGCCGATAACGGTGAGGACGCGCGCCAGACCGGGCCAGGCCCGCTCCCATGCGATAGCGTAGGTGGACCGATCGAGGGCCTGCGCCAGCTTCAACCGCGACAGAGCATCGCCATCACGGATCGGGTCTGACGGGTCGGGGGGGGCGCCGTTCAATCAACTCTCCAGGTTGCCCGGTAGAGAAGCGTACCACAACGGCAGCACTGAGGCATCCGTTCCCGTACGGGAGAGACCCCTTTTCCCGCATAACACGGGGACGTGACTGGCGAGGGGCAACCCCGTAACTTCCGCGGCGCCATCCCTCGGGGAATGAAGCGAGAAGAGGAAACGTCATGGACAAGAAGATGCACGACAAGGGCCTGGAAGTCCGCAAGGCGGTGCTGGGCGAGGCCTATGTCAACAACGCACTGAAGAACGTCGACGATTTCAACCGTCCGTTCCAGGAGATGCTCAACGAATATTGCTGGGGCACGGTATGGGGCCGCGAGGAGCTGCCGCGCAAGACCCGCAGCATGCTCAACATCGCCATGATCGCGATCCTCAACCGCCAGCACGAATTCCGCGCCCATCTGAAGGGCGCGCTCACCAACGGCGTCAGCCGCGACGAGATCCGCGAGATCCTGATGCAGGTCGCGATCTATGGCGGCATGCCGGCCGCCGTCGACAGTTTCCGCATCGCGCGCGAGGTATTCGCCGAGATCGACGGGTAAGGCGTGAGCCAAGCATTCAACGTATCGTTCCGTCATTGCGAGCGAAGCGAAGCAATTCAGAGATCCCCCCGCAGAAACAGCCTGGATTGACTTCGCCGCTTCGATCCTCGCAATGACGACCTGAGGAAACAGCACCATGGACATCGGATTCATCGGCCTCGGAAACATGGGTTTTCCGATGGCGCGGCGGCTGATCGAGGCCGGCCACACCCTCGTCGTGTTCGACACCCGCAACGAGGTCGTCGACAAGCTTGTGGCGCGCGGCGCCACCGCTGCGACATCGCCGAAGGACGTCGCCGACAAGGTCGAGACCGTGATGGCGAGCCTGCCATCGCTGCAAGCCTCGCTCGACGTTGCCACGGGCGCGAACGGCGTGATCGAGGGGAGCCGCGTCAAGCGTTTCATCGATCTGTCGACCGTCGGCTCGGCGATGGCAGCGAAGATTCACGACTGTCTTGCCACGCGCAACATCGTGCAGATCGACTGCCCGGTGTCCGGCGGCGTCGGCGGCGCCGAGAAGGGCACGCTCGCGGTGATGGTATCGGGGCCCAAGGCCGACTTCGAGCTGCTCAAGCCTGTTCTCGACGTGATCGGAAAAGTGTTCTTCATCGGCGAGAAGCCGGGCGCGGCACAGACCATGAAGCTCGCCAACAATTTCCTCTCGGCCACCGCCATCGTGGCGACCTCGGAAGCCGTGGTGATGGGCGTGAAAGCCGGGCTCGATCCGGCCGTGATGATCGACGTCATCAATGCGGGCTCCGGCATGAACACTGCAAGCCGCGACAAGTTTCCGCGCTCGGTGCTGCCGCGCAGCTTCGACTTCGGCTTCGCCACTGGATTGATGGTGAAGGACGTCCGGCTCGCGCTGGAGGAGATGAAGCAGCTCGGCCTGTCGATGGAGGTTGCCGATGCCGTCGGACGGCTGTGGGAAACGGTGATAGCTGCGGAAGGCGCCGAGTCCGATTTCACCGCGGCGATCAAGCCGATCGAGAGCAAGGCTGGCGTCGTGGTCGGCGGAGCGAAGGGCGGATCGGCGGGGAAATAGGGCCCGAACCCATCACAGCCAAGGCGCGGGCGTGTCCATGGCGATGAGCTGCTCGACCTCGATGCGGGGGCGCACGACGGCATACTGATCGCCCTTCACCAGCACTTCCGGCACCAGCGGGCGGGTGTTGTAAGTACCGGCCTGCACCGCGCCATAGGCGCCTGATGTCATGATGGCGATGAGATCGCCCGGCTTCGGCGCCGGCAAAGTGCGATCAAGCGCGAGATAGTCGCCGGTCTCGCAGACCGGGCCAACGACGTCGGCCATGATGGTCGCCGCTCCCTTCGCCGGCTGCGTCACCGGCAGAATGTCGTGATGCGCCTCGTACAGCGTCGGGCGGATCAGGTCATTCATGGCGGCATCGATGATGACGAAGTTCTTGCCGTCGCCGTGCTTCACATAGATCACCTTGGCGACGAGGATGCCCGCATTGCCGACGATCATGCGGCCCGGCTCGAACATCAGGGTGCAGCCGAGATTGTGGCTGACGCGCTTGACCATCGCGGCGTAGGCATCGGGCGCCGGCGGTGCCTCGCGATCCATGTAATAGGGAATGCCGAGCCCGCCGCCGAAATCGACGTGGCTGATGTTGTGGCCGTCGGCGCGCAGTGTCTGCACGAATTCGGAGAGGATGCGGAACGCGATCTCCATCTTCGAAAGGTCAGTGATCTGGCTGCCGATGTGAACGTCGGCGCCTGTTACCTCGATGCCGGGAAGCTTCGCGGCGCGCGCGTAGACCTCGCGCGCGTGCACGATCGGAATGCCGAACTTGTTCTCGGATCTGCCGGTGGAGATCTTGGCGTGGGTGCCTGCATCGACATCAGGATTGACGCGGATGGAGATGCGCGCGGTCTTGCCCATCTCGGTCGCAAGCCGCGACAGCAGCTCCAGCTCGGGCTCGGATTCGACATTGAGACAGCGGATGTCGGCGGCCAGCGCCGAACGCAGCTCGGTCTCGGTCTTGCCCACGCCGGAGAACACGATCTTGCTGGCGGGGATGCCGGCCGCCAATGCGCGCTTCAGTTCGCCGCCCGAAACCACGTCAGCGCCGGCGCCGAGCCTCGCCAGCGTGCGCAGCACCGACTGGTTGGAGTTCGCCTTCATGGCGTAGCAGACCAGGACCTTCTCGCCGGCAAAGGCATCGGCGAAGACGCGGTAATGGCGCTCCAGCGTCGCGGTCGAATAACAATAGAACGGCGTGCCGACGGTCGCAGCCAGCTCGGACAGGTTGATGGCCTCGGCGTGCAGCACGCCGTTGCGGTAGTCGAAATGGTTCATGGCGTTAGCTCGATTGCCCCAGCCTACCGGCTGGGCGTTTCGTCCAGGAGCGGGTCGAGGATAAACGTTTTCTTCCTGCCCTTGGCCGCCGCCGGCGGTGCCTCCGAACCATAGGTCGGATTGAACACGCTCGGCGTCTTCTGGGCTTCGGTCTCGGTGTCACCAGGCGCGGCGATGTTGGCCGTGGACGCGTTGGAGGCGGTCGGCGGAAGGTCGAGCGGGCCCCGGCGGCCACAACCGGCGAGCGCAAGCGCGCTCAGGCTCAAGACGATGATGGCCCACCCCGAGCCGGCCGGGCGAAACTTTGACGTCACGACGAAATCCCCACGATGCGGCCGCACCATACAGAGGTTGGCCCGGTCTGGCGAGTGCCGGAAGGCCACGGAAGGTCGGTCAAATTTCGGTCCTCAGCCCAATTTTCGCTCTTTTTCCAGCCGCTTGGCCCAGGCTTTGGCCTGGGACGCCACGTTCTTCGGCGCGGTGCCGCCGAAGCTGGTCCGGCTCTTCACCGACGATTCGACCGAGAGCACGCCGAGCACGTCCCTGGTGATTTTGGGCTCGATCGCCTGCATCTCCGCCAGCGGCAGCTCGTGCAGCGCCATGCCGCTCTCGGCAGCCTTGGCGACGATGCGGCCGGTGACGTGATGGGCCTCGCGGAACGGCATCTTCAGCGTCCGCACCAGCCAATCGGCGAGATCGGTCGCTGTGGCGTAACCCTCGCCGGCAGCAAGCCTCATCCTAGCTTCGTCAGGCACGAGATCGCGGACCATGCCGGTCATGGCGCGGATCGCGAGCGACAGCGCGGCAAAGCCCTCCATGGCGCCCTGCTTGTCCTCCTGCATGTCTTTTTGATAGGCGAGCGGCAGGCCTTTCATCACGATCAGGAGACCGTTGAGCGCGCCGATGACGCGACCGGTCTTGGCGCGCACGAGCTCGGCGGCATCAGGATTGCGCTTCTGCGGCATGATCGAGGAGCCGGTGGTGAACTTGTCGCTGAGGCGGATCATGCCCACCAGCGGCGAGGTCCAGATCACGATCTCCTCGGCAAAACGCGACATATGCACGGCGCAGATCGAGGCCGCCGAGAGCGTCTCAAGCACGAAGTCGCGATCGGACACCGCATCCAGCGAATTCGCCATCGGCCGATCGAAGCCGAGCGCCTTCGCGGTGGCGTGGCGGTCGATCGGGAACGAGGTGCCGGCGAGCGCGGCGGCGCCCAGCGGCGATTCATTGAGCCGCTTGCGCGCGTCCTGGAAACGGCCGCGGTCGCGCGCGGCCATCTCGACATAGGCGAGCAGATGGTGGCCGAAGGTCACGGGCTGCGCGGTCTGGAGATGGGTGAAGCCGGGCATCACGGTGCCGGCGTGTTCGAGCGCACGATCCACCAGCGCCTGCTGGAACGCGGCGAGCGCGGCGTCGGTCTCGTCGACGATATCGCGGACATAGAGACGGAAATCGGTCGCGACCTGATCGTTGCGCGAGCGTGCGGTGTGCAGGCGGCCGGCGGCGGGACCGATCAGCTCCGACAGGCGGCTCTCGACATTCATATGGATGTCCTCGAGCGCGCGCTTGAATTCGAAGTCGCCCTTGCCGATCTCTGACAAAATCGTGTCTAGACCCTTGCCGATATTTTTCGCATCAGAGGCCGTGATGATGCCCTGGCTGGCCAGCATCGCGGCGTGGGCCTTGGACGCGGCAATGTCCTGGGCAAAGAGGTGACGATCGACGTCGATGGAGACGTTGATCTCTTCCATGATCTCATCGGGACGTTCCGAGAACCGGCCGCCCCACATCTTGTTGCTCATGATCCCCTGCTCACGCCTTTGCCGCATGTTTGCTGGCGGAAGCCAGCCGTATTAAGAGGCCCCTGATAGCCATATCTGCGACCGGATGACAAACGATATGCTCGACCAGAAGCCCTCCGCCACGCGCCGGATCCCCATCGTGATCGCCACCGTAGTGGTCGGTGGGCTGGCCGGCTTCGCCGCGCTGTATGGGCTCGGCCTGAGCCGGGCCCCGTCAGGCGATCCGGCCTGCAAGGCCGCTGTCGCCACGGCCCGGAAGATCGCTCCGCTTGCCCATGGCGAGGTGGCGGCGCTGACCATGGCGAGCGCGCCCCTCAAGCTGCCGGATCTGACCTTCGAGGATGCCGACGGCAAGCCGAGGAAGCTGTCGGATTTCCGCGGCAAGACGCTGCTGGTGAACCTCTGGGCCACTTGGTGCGTGCCCTGTCGCAAGGAAATGCCGGCGCTGAACCAGCTCCAGACCAAGCTTTCAGGCCCTGACTTCGAGGTGGTGGCGATCAACATCGACACCCGCGACCCGGAGAAGCCCAAAAACTTCCTGAAGGACGCCAATCTGACCCGTCTCGGCTATTTCACGGATCAGAAAGCGAAGGTTTTTCAAGATCTTAAATCAATAGGTCGGGCCCTGGGCATGCCGACCTCGGTGCTGGTCGATCCGCAGGGCTGCGAGATCGCGACAATCGCGGGGCCGGCGGAATGGGCGAGCGATGACGCGCTCAAGCTGCTGCGGGCCGCGCTAGGACCGGCGGCTGCGTCCTTTTAAGCAGAGATATTGAGGTTGCCGCCGACGCCGGGGCCGACATTGGCAAGCGAAGGCTGACCGGCGCCCATCAGCGTCAGGACGGCGGATTTCTCCGCATCCGCGTTCTGCTTCATCAGCGTCGCCGCGATGTTCGACTGCAACGCGCCTTGCTGAGAGGCCAGCATGGTGCTGACCATCGCCATGGTGTCCATTACGCAACCCTCGTACCCGCGATAGCCTAGGCGGAGTGGGTTAACTGGACATGAATTGTCACGGAGCGGATTGACGGCCTTACCGCGTCGGAACCGGCTTGGCGCCGCGATAGTCGTAAAAGCCGCGCTGGGTCTTGCGCCCGAGCCAGCCGGCCTCGACATATTTCACCAGCAGGGGGCACGGCCGGTACTTGGAGTCGGCCAACCCCTCATGCAGGACCTGCATGATCGACAGACAGGTATCGAGGCCGATGAAATCGGCGAGTTCCAGCGGGCCCATCGGATGGTGCGCGCCGAGCTTCATCGCCGCGTCGATGGCCTCGACGTTGCCGACGCCTTCATACAGCGTGTAGATCGCCTCGTTGATCATCGGCAGCAGAATGCGGTTGACGATGAAGGCCGGGAAATCCTCGGAGACCGCGACCTGCTTGCCGAGCTTGGCGACGAATTCCTTGGACGCCTCGAAGGTCGAATCATCGGTGGCGATGCCGCGGATCAGCTCGACCAGCTCCATCAGCGGCACCGGATTCATGAAGTGAATGCCGATGAAGCGCTCCGGCCGGTCGGTCGCGGCGGCAAGGCGGGTGATCGAGATCGAGGACGTGTCGGAGGCAACGATCGCCTCCGGCTTCAAGATCGCGCAGAGGTCGTGGAAGATCTTGCGCTTGACCTCTTCCTTCTCGACTGCGGTCTCGATCACGAGATCGCAGTCGGCGAGGTCGTCGAGCTTCTCGGCGAGCTTGATGCGCCCGATCGCCTTGGCCTTGTCGTCCTCGGTGACCCCCTTCTTGGAGACCTGGCGCGCCAGATTGCCATTGATGGTCGCCATGCCTGACTTGAGACGATCGGCCGAGATATCGTTGAGCACCACGTCGAATCCGGCCAGGGCCGCGACATGCGCGATGCCATTGCCCATCTGCCCCGCGCCGATCACGCCGACCTTCTTGATTACTGCCGCCATAATGTCATCCACCGGAACGGCGCGCATATCGCGCCCTGCCTATCCCCTGAGCCGGGAGGTCTGATTTCATCAGAAACCCGATTAGATCAGAATCCTTGCTCGAAACCTAGATTGGATCGCTTCGAAGGCGTGCCCACGCCAAAGAAAAGGGGTGAGAAATGCAACACCGGCCGGAGTTTATGCCTCCGGCCGGTGTTTTTAACGCGTTTTACTTGCCGAGCTTGCCGAGTTCGGCCGTCAGCTCCGGAACCGCCTGGTAGAGGTCGGCGACCAGGCCGTAATCGGCGACCTGGAAGATCGGCGCGTCCTCGTCCTTGTTGATCGCAACGATCACCTTGGAGTCCTTCATGCCGGCCAGATGCTGGATCGCGCCGGAAATGCCCACCGCGACATAGAGCTCGGGGGCCACCACCTTGCCGGTCTGGCCGACCTGCCAGTCATTCGGCGCATAGCCGGCGTCGACCGCCGCGCGCGAGGCACCGACACCGGCCCCTAACTTGTCTGCGAGCGGCTCGATGTATTTGGCGAAGTTCTCGCGGCTCTGCATGGCGCGGCCACCGGAGACGATGATCTTGGCCGAGGTCAGCTCGGGGCGGTCGCTCTTGGCGACTTCCTCGCCAACGAAAGTCGACAGGCCGGGATCGGCCGCTGGCTGGACGCTCTCGACCGGCGCACTGCCGCCGGCAGCTGCCGCCGCGAAGGTCGAGGTACGGACCGTGATGACCTTCTTGGCGTCCTTCGACTTCACCGTCTGGATGGCGTTGCCGGCATAGATCGGACGCTCATAGGTGTCGGGGGCGACCACCTTGGTGATCTCCGAGACCTGCATGACATCGAGCAGTGCGGCGACCCGCGGCATCACGTTCTTGAAGCGCGAGGTCGCGGGCGCGACGATCGCGTCATAGGACGGGGCCAGCGAGACGATCAACGCGGCCAGCGGCTCGGCGAGATCGTGCGCGTAAACCTCGCCCTCGGCCACCAGCACCTTGGCGACGCCGGCAAGCTTCGAGGCTGCCTCGGCCGCAGCCTTGGTGCCCTGGCCGCCGCCGGCAACCAGCACGTGGACGTCGCCGCCGAGCTGGGAGGCCGCGGTCAGCGCCTTGTTGGTGGAGTCCTTGAGGACCTCGTGTTCGTGTTCGGCAATCAACAGCGTCGTCATCAGAGCACCCCGGCTTCGTTCTTGAGCTTCGACACCAGCTCGGCGACGTCCTTCACCTTGACGCCGGCCTTGCGGCCCGCGGGCTCAGCCGTCTTCAGAACTTCGAGGCGCGCAGTGACGTCGACGCCGTAATCGGCGACGGTCTTGTCCGCGATCGGCTTCTTCTTGGCCTTCATGATGTTGGGCAGCGAGGCATAGCGCGGCTCGTTGAGACGGAGATCGGTGGTGACGATCGCCGGTCCCTTCAGCTTCACGGTCTGCAGGCCGCCGTCGACTTCGCGGGTGACCTTGAAGTCGCCGCCTTCAACTTCGAGCTTCGAGGCAAAGGTCGCCTGCGACCAGCCGAGCAGCGCGGCCAGCATCTGGCCGGTCTGATTGCTGTCGTCGTCGATCGCCTGCTTGCCGAGAATGATGAGGCCCGGCTGCTCTTCCTCAGCAACCTTCTTCAGGATCTTGGCGACGGCGAGCGGCTCGACGGTGCCCTCGGCCTTCACCAGGATGCCGCGATCGGCACCCATGGCGAGCCCGGTGCGGATCGTCTCCGATGCCTGCGCCGGTCCGATGGAGACCACCACGACCTCGGTCGCCTTGCCGGCTTCCTTCAGGCGCAGCGCTTCCTCGACCGCGATTTCGTCGAAGGGGTTCATCGACATCTTCACGTTGGCGAGTTCAACGCCCGACCCATCGCCCTTGACGCGGACCTTGACGTTGTAATCGACCACCCGCTTTACCGGCACCAAGACCTTCATCGATCCTCTTTCACTCAACTTGGGAGGGGTTATTCAACTGGCGCGGAACCTAAAGGCCTGATCCGGCCCGGTCAACGCGCGGCAGGCCTAATTTTAGCCCCCTGAAATGCTGATCTCAATGGGTTAGCGGTTCTGGCCCGGAACCCAGAGGACATCACCCGCGCCATCATGATTAGCGGCACGGCTGGCCACGAACAGGAAGTCCGACAGGCGATTCATATATTGGATGCCAGCTGCACCGACCGACTCTCCGGGCTGGGCGGCCAGCTCCACGATCATGCGTTCCGCCCTGCGGCAAATCGTGCGGGCGAGATGGAGGTGGGCGGCGGCCGGCGTACCGCCCGGCAGCACGAACGACGTCAGCGGCGCGAGCTTGTCGTTGAGCGCGTCGATGTCGTGCTCGAGCCGCTCGACCTGGCGCTCCACCACCCGCAGCCGCTCGGCTTTACCCTCGCGCTCAGGCACAGCCAGGTCGGCACCGAGATCGAACAGATCGTTCTGGATACGGCCGAGCATCGCATCGAGCTCGGGAGCATCCTCGGTATGAAGGCGGACCACGCCGATTGCGGCATTGGTCTCGTCGACGGTGCCATAGGCCGCGATGCGCAGATCGTATTTCGGGCGGCGCTCGCCGGTTCCGAGCGCTGTCGTGCCGTCGTCACCGGTCTTCGTGTAGATGCGGTTCAGGATAACCATGATCAGCGTCCCATGATCCAGACGGCGAGCATGGCAATGACGATCGCCACGAACTGCAGCAGCACGCGCAGACGCATCAGCTTCTGCGAGGTGTTGGGCGAGCCGCCGCGCATCATGTTGACCAGGCCGAGCAACAGCACCAACGCCACGGCGCCGGCTGCCACCGGCAGGATGAAAGTACTCAGGAGAGATGCCATTTGGGGGTGATAACACCGTGTGCGGCGCTCCGCCATGGCGTTCCCAATCTGGCGTTTGAGACGATAATATCAGAAACTCATGAGATGATTTCCGATCCGCGCCCATCGCTGGCCCTCTTCGCCTCTCGCCGCTTGCGGGGAGAGGCCGACGCGCGGAACGCGCGGCGGGTGAGGGGGGCTCTCCGCAAGGATGGTGACAGAGGGATTCCCGGAGACTCCCCCTCACCCGGAATCCGCGCTGGGCGCGCATTCCGGCCTCTTCCCGCACGCGGGAAGAGGCGAAGTCGGAGCAAGCAGTGAGAGCAATCCGCACCATCTACGTCGTCGTAGAGGACGCCTTCTACACCTTCCTGGCCGACGACGGCTGGGCGATCGCGAGCCACATCGCGCTATCGACCCTGATGGCGCTGTTCCCGTTCCTGATCGTGTTGACTTCGCTCGCCGGCTTCTTCGGCTCCAAGGAGCTCGCCGATCAGGCCGCCAGCCTGATGCTTCAGGTTTGGCCCAAGCAAGTGTCCGATTCGATTTCGGGCGAGGTCCACGACGTGCTGACCACGACCCGCTCCGGCGTGCTGACGATCGGCGCGGTGCTGTCGGTCTATTTCGCCTCGAACGGCGTCGAGGCGCTCAGGGTCGCGCTCAACCGCGCCTATGCGGTGGTGGAGATGCGGCGCTGGTACTGGCTGCGGCTGGAATCGATCGGCTACACGCTGGTGGCGGCTGTCACCGCACTCGCCATGGCATTCCTGATCGTACTCGGGCCGCTGCTGATCGAAGCTGCGCGGCGCCATATTCCACTGTTCGTCGAATCCAACGAAAGCATCCTCACCTGGCTGCGCTACGGCATCACCATCGCCGCGCTGGTCGTCGCGCTCTTCATCCTGCATGCCTGGTTGCCGGCGGGGCGGCGCAGCTTCCTTCAGATCCTGCCCGGTATCGTCTTCACGATGGTGGCATCGCTGATCTCCGGCGTGGTGTTCGGACAATATCTGGCGCGCTTCGCCAACAATTACGTGACGATGTATGCGGGGCTCGCCTCGGTGATCATCGCCCTGGTGTTTCTGTATTTCATCGCGGCGATCTTCGTTTACGGCGGCGAGCTCAACGCCGCGATCATCAAGTCACGGCTTCCACACGGCGTGTCGCTTCAAGCAGCGCAGTCGCTAGAGCACGCGGGGACACAGGCTTGACCAGGAAAGCGTCCGCGCCGGCCTCGCGCGACGCCGCCTCATCCTCGCCGCGACCGGACACGCCGATGATCGGGATCCGAGCCAGCGGCCCCTGCATCGTGCGGATCCGTCTGATCGCCTCGACGCCATCGATGCCGGGCAGCACCATGTCCATCAGCACGGCATCGAAGCCGCCCTGCGCGAGCCGGTTCACCGCATCCTCACCGCGCCCGATGAACTCGGCATGATGGCCGAGCTCGGTCAGGATCGTGTTGAGCACGACACGGCCGAACGGATTGTCCTCGACGCTGAGCACGCGCAACGCGGCCAGCGCATCCGCTGCCTCACCAGCGGGCTTGCGCCTTTTCACCGGCCCCGCCGCGTCGAGCGTGACTGTCAGCGTAAAGGTTGCGCCGCCGCCACGGCGCGGCGCGACCGTGATGTCGCCGCCCATCGCGCGCGCCAGCTGCTTCACCGAGGACAAGCCGAGCCCGGCGCCACCGAAGCGCGAGGCGATGGTGACATTGGCCTGGGTGAACGGGCGGAATAGACGCTTGATCTCGGCCATGGTCAGGCCGATGCCGCTGTCGGAGACCGCAAAGGCAACGCCCACCCGGCGCTTCTCGCTTTTCCTGCTCTTGGCGGGACGCCAAGGCTTGACCGCGAACGCCACACCCCCTTGGTCGGTGAATTTGACCGCATTATCGATCAGGTTCTCGAGTGCGGCGCGCAGACGCACGGGATCGCCAACCACCAGCCCCGGCAGCTTCTCTGAGATATCGACCTGTCCCTGAAGGCCCTTGGCTGCAGCGCGCCCGGCGAGCGAATCGCCGGCGCTGCGAGCCAGTGCACCCAAATCGAACAAATCCTCCCGCAGCGTGCTGCCGCCGCTCCCGTTGCCTTTGCCGGTCCTGGCGGCGTCCACGAACAGAGTCGCAAGGCTCGCCAGATGCTCGGCGCCGGCCTTGATGGTGTCGGCCCAGCGCCGTTCCCGCTCGCCGAGATCGGAGGTCGCGAGCAGGTCGCTGATCGCGAGAATGCCGGTCAGGGGCGTGCGGACCTCATGGGCAAAGGCCGCGAGGGCAGCCTGGACCACGTCCGGCGTGACCGCCTTGGTGCTGCGCTTGCGCACCTTCGCGGCCGGCCCGGGTCGCTTCCGAGGCGACCGCCTAGACGTCCGCGTGGTGCGCGCCGGGCGCGATTCTGCCGCCATGAGTCCCCTTCGAAGCAGTACCCTTCGAACCCCAGCCTGTCAGGCAAGCATGGCACGACGGGATAGGTGGAGTCACGGCGGTGTTGGGCTAAACCCCAGAGAAATCTAACCTAATCCCACCAGCTGGCGAATACGGGCGGGCGAGGCTCCGATTGCGCGCAACTCCCGCAGCCCGGTCGAGCGATCCGATTTCGACAGCTTCCGGCCGTCACTGTCTCGAATCAGGGCGTGGTGGCGATAGGCCGGTTCGGCCAGGCCGAGCAAGGCCTGGAGCAGGCGGTGGACCGAGGTGGCGTGAAACAGGTCCTGACCGCGCACGATCTCACTCGTCCGCTGGAGCCCGTCGTCGACCACCACGGACAGGTGATAGCTGGTCGGCGTGGCCTTGCGGGCCAGGATCACGTCGCCCCAGGCCTCAGGCCGCGCTGCGACCGGGCCCCGCTCGCCATCGGGCCCCTCGCCCAGCTCGTTCCAGGTCAGGCTGGAGACGCGCCGGCAGGCCGCTGCCATGTCGAGGCGCAAGGCATAAGGCACGCCGCTGTCGATCAAGCGTGACCGCTCGCCGCCAGACAGCAATCGTGCGTTACCGGGATAGAGCGGCGCGCCGTCGGGATCACGCGGCCATGGCCCATCCGCCTCGCGGGCGGTCACCAGCCTGGCGATCTCGGCGCGGCTTTCGAACGCGGGATAGACGAGACCGAGCGCCGAGAGTTTTTCCAGCGCGGCGCGATAGTCGGCAAGATGCTCCGACTGTCGCCGTACCGGCATTTCCCAGGTGATGCCCAGCCAGGCAAGGTCTTCGTAGATCGCGGCCTCATATTCCGGCCGGCAGCGCGTCGCGTCGATGTCCTCGATGCGCAGCAACAGACGCCCGCCGCTGCCCCGCGCGCGATCGAAGTTCAGCAGCGCCGAGTAGGCGTGGCCGAGATGCAAATGGCCGTTCGGGCTGGGGGCAAATCGGAAAACGGGTGGCGACATAGGCAAAGATCTCGTCATGGCCGGGCTGTCCGGGCCATCCACGTTCTTCGGTGCGACTTACCAACCGTGTCAAGGTCGCGAACGAACACGATGTCCACGCACCATGCTAATAATGACGCGCGGATAGAAAGACGTGGATGGCCGGGTCAAGTCCCGGCCATGACGCCGAGGGAGTTTGCCGAGCCATCATGACCATCCACCTCGAAACCCAATCCGACCTCGAAGAAGCTGTTCGCACGCTGGTCAAGCGCGATCCGCGGCTCAAGCCGGTGCTTGATATCGCCGGCATGCCGGCACTGCGGCGGCGCGAGCCGGGCTTTGCTGGGCTTGCGCACATCGTGTGCGGGCAGCAGCTCTCCACCGCGAGCGCGGCGGCGATCTGGGGGCGGCTGTCCGCGGCCTTCGATCCGTTCGACCACGAGGCGGTACGCCGCGCCCGGACCGACCGGCTGGGGCGGCTCGGCCTCTCCGCGGCCAAGATCAAGACCCTGAAGCATCTCGCGCGCGAGATCATCGAGGAACGGCTGAACCTCGACGTGCTCGCGGAGGAAGATGCAGACGCCGCGCATCACACGCTGATCTCGCTGCCCGGCATTGGACCGTGGACCGCCGACGTCTATCTCCTGTTTTGCCTCGGTCATGGCGATGCTTGGCCGGCCGGCGACCTCGCCGTGCAGGAAGGCGTCAAGATCGGCCTTGGCCTTCAGGCACGGCCGACGGAAAAACAGATGGCCCCGCTCGCCGAGCCCTGGCGCCCGCTGCGGGGTGCCGCCGCGCATCTGTGGTGGAGCTACTACCGCGCGGTGAAGAAGCGCGAGGGCATCATCGCAGGCGAAGCGAACGCTGTTTCAAACAATGTTGCTGTTGCAAAGCGCACAGCCGTCAAGGAGAAGGTGCCGGCGCGGAGAAAACGGGGATCTTCACCATGACATCGTTCGACTTCGTCGTCGCACGCAACGATCTCGAGCAATGCAAGCTGATCGACACTACCCTTCCGGATGCGGCCGCACTGCCCGCGGATACGCTGTTGGTGAAGGTCGACCGCTTCGCATTCACTGCCAACAACGTCACCTATGCCGTGATGGGCGACGAGCTGAAATACTGGCAGATCTTTCCGGCGCCGCAGGGGTTCGGCAACATTCCGGTGTGGGGCTTTGGCGAGGTGATCGCCTCGGCGCATCCGAGCGTGCCCGCGGGTGAGCGCCTGTTCGGCTATTTCCCCATGGCGACGCATCTCGTGATCGAAGCCACCGATGTCAGCAAACGCGGCTTGCGCGACGGTGCCGCGCACCGCCAAGGCGTGGCGCCGGTCTACAACGCCTACGCCCGGGTCGGCGGCGATCCCGCCTATGCCGGCAGGCAGGGTGATTACCAGGCGCTGCTGCGGCCGCTGTTCATGCTGTCGTTCCTGGTCGACGACTTCCTCGCCGAGAACGACGATTTCGGCGCACGCACCGTGCTGCTGTCGAGCGCCTCGAGCAAGACGGCGTTCGGGCTCGCGCATCTCCTGCACACGCGCGGGCGCAAGGTGACCGGACTGACATCATCCGGCAATACCGGCTTCGTCTCGAAGCTCGGCTGCTACGACGATGTCGTCACCTATGACCGTATCGCGTCGGTACCGGCGGATATTCCGGTCGCCTTCGTCGACATGGCCGGCAACAGCGCGCTGCGGGCCGCCTTGCATCAGCACTTCCGCGATCAGATGAAATGCTCCGTGCGCGTCGGATTGACGCATCGCGCCACCGATGCGAACGAGGGTGTGCTGCCCGGCGCCAAGCCGCGCTGGTTCTTTGCGCCCGACCACATCCGCAAGCGCGCCAAGGAGTGGGGCCCGGGCGGCATCGAGCAACGTTTTGGGGCGGCCTGGTCCGGCTTTGCTCCTATGCTGGAGAGATGTCTGAGCGTCGTCGAGAGCCGTGGGCCCGACGCCGTACAGCAAGTTTATCTCGACACGTTGAAAGGGCGCATTCCGCCCGAGCAGGGGCACATGCTCTCGCTGTTCGGGTAAAGCGCTTTTGATACGGTCGTGCATTGGTGCACGGTGCGGTCGCAGTTCAACATCGTGGAACAATCCGCACCGGGCGTGCGCGCCATGCTGTTGCGCGGAAAGTTCCTGGCGCTGCGGCATCCGCGGGATTCGAAGGGCACGTCTGGGCCGGCGAGGTCGGCGTGACTGGAAGACCGACTTACCGGACGAGGAGATGCCAGCGGAAATGCACGGCACGGGGTGCCTGTAGAAGCTGGCGCGGGTGCGCGGTAGTCCATGCGAACCGGCCCGAACGCAACCGCCGCGCAGCCCTCCCAATCGCGGCGTTTTTGCGCGTTTCGCCACCCCGCCGCCGCATTGCTTGCGCCTGAATAAGTCGCTCAACGGGCTTCACAATCCCGTCACGCTGCATGTAGTATGTCAGTACATGCTGCTTCGCAGCGAATATTGGAGGCCGGGAGCGTTACTTGAACGCACATGTCTCGCAAGGCAGTTGGCCGGTGCTGGTCCTGAACGCGGACTTCCGGCCACTGAGTTACTACCCACTGTCTCTGTGGTCGTGGCAGGACGCGATCAAGGCGGTGTTCCTCGACCGCGTCAATATCGTAGCGCATTACGATCAGGCGGTTCACAGTCCCACGCTGCAAATGCAGCTGCCGAGCGTGGTCTCGCTCAAATCCTTCGTCAAGCCGACCACCCATCCCGCCTTCACACGGTTCAACGTCTTCCTGCGCGATCGTTTCGCCTGCCAATATTGCGGCTCGCCCGAAGACCTCACCTTCGATCACATCATTCCGCGCAGCAAGGGCGGCCAGACCACCTGGGAAAACGTGGTCGCGGCGTGCTCGCCCTGTAACCTGCGCAAGGGCAATCTGACGCCGGCGCAAGCCAAGATGTTTCCGCGTCAGAGCGCGTTCGCGCCGACCGTGCACCAGCTCCACCGCAACGGCCGGCTGTTCCCGCCGAACTATCTGCACGACAGCTGGCTGGATTACCTGTACTGGGATACGGAGCTGGATCCGTAAGGCATCGCTGCGTCCTCGTCTCGTCGCCCTCCCCGGCAGCGACGGAACGCAGGCAAGGTCCGGCCATGCCGGCCAACCCTCAGCCTTTCGTTACCGGACCTTAAGACTCCGTCCGCAATCTCGCCGACAGATCGGCCGGCCAAGTGCCTTGTAGAGATTAGCGAACCGATGCTCACCGCAACATTGGAGCAGATCCAGGCCTCGCCGCGAAAGCGGACCATTTATGTCTGCACCATCGTCACACTGCTGGCAGCCATCCTCGTCTTCAAGGCGATCCGCTTCTTCGAGGGCGGCCTCTGGTATGGCGGCCAGACCGTCGACTTCGCAGCGTTCCACATAGTCGCGCAGCGGATCTGGCTCGGTGACCTCGACCTGACCTACCAGTTCGCTGCGTTCACGAAGATGCAGATGGCAGCAGCCGGCGGCACCACCGGCGTCATGCCCTGGACTTACCCACCGCAATTCGATCTGTTGCTCGCCCCTCTGGCGTTCCTCCCGGGCTGGGCCGCCTATGCTCTCTTCACGACCGTCACGCTGGCGGCCTATCTGATGACGCTCCGCGTGATTGCTGGAAACAACCTTGCGCTCGTGCTCGTCGTGTTTTTCCCGGCGATCGCGATCACCATCGGCATCGGGCAGAATGGTCTCCTGACCGGCGCACTGATCGGACTGATCTGCATCAACGCGGAGCGGCGCCCGGTGCTCTCGGGCATCGCCCTCGGAATCATGGTCATCAAGCCTCACCTGGCCGTTGCGGCCGGCATCTACGTGCTGATGACGCGCCGCTGGACGGCGGTGCTGACCGCCGCAATCGTGGTGATCGCGAGCTCGCTCGTCTGCGCGCTCACCTTCGGCCCGCAAATCTGGAGCGCGTGGCTCGGCAGCATCCGCGAAGCCGCGAGCTATCTGGAGGAAGGCCGCTATCAGCTGTTTCGGATGATCTCGGCCTATGCGGCCTTGTACAATGCCGGTGTTCCACCAGCCGGAGCGTTCTGGGGACAAATGGCCATGGCCGCATTGGCGCTCGTCACCGTCGCACTCGCGGTTGCGCGCGGACCGTCCCCCCGCTTCGCGCTCGGCGTCGTCGCGGTCACCTCCGTGATGATCAGCCCCTATGCCTACGACTATGACTTGCCGATCGTGGGAATCGGTCTCGCGCTGCTGCTTCCCGACCTTGCCCGCCTGGCTTGCCGGCGCGAACGCGGCGCCATCTATGCGCTCCTGCTGCTGGCCAACGCCTACGGATTGTTGCAATCGGCGCGGCTGTCGGCGGAAAACGCCCAGGCTGACAGCCTTGAGCGCACCATGACGCCGGCCGTCGGAGGCGTCGCCCTCATGGCCGTGCTCGTGATGCTGCTGTGGGTCCTGCTGCGCCAGGCGGGCCCTGCCGCGGTTCGCCTGCACGGCGAGCCTGCCTAACTTTCCTCCCGCACTTGCACGACGGAACCGGAATGGCCGGCGCCCGTTCAGATGAGAGGCCAAGCCGCGGCGAGGGCCGTGGTGCCAGCAAACGGAGGTCCACCATGCCCGCAGCCGAGAGGGATCACGTCTACAAGATCTTGGAACTGGTCGGATCGTCCGAGACCTCGATCGACGATGCAATCAAGAACGCGATCGGCCGCGCCTCCAAGACCGTTCGCGAGATGAAATGGTTCGAGGTGGTACAGACGAGGGGCCACATCGAGAACGGCGCGGTGCGCCACTACCAGGTCACGCTGCGCGTCGGATTCACGCTCGATGAGTGAAGCGGCGAGCGCGAGGTGACCATTCCACCGCGGCTGCGTGGTTAACATCCACATACGAGAGTCGATCAAATCTCGACAAACTCCGACCGGTTGAGTACGGCCCCGCGCAATCATCACAGTTCTTGCAACAGGCCGTTAAGACCAAAGTGAGAGGTTTGCCCCGAATTGGAGCAAACCCGATGGTCACAAGCCGCGAACTCGGCAAGACCCACCTTCCGCTCTGGGCGGCGGGATTCGTTGCGCTGATTTGCGTGACAATCCTGGGCATGAGCGCCTGGCGCGAATGGGAAGCGCGCAATTCCGAGCTCAGGAACGCCGAGATCGATGTCGCCAATCTCGCGCATTCGCTGATCCAGCACGCGGACGACACGTTCGAGCTCGCCGATACGATTCTGGTCGGATTGGTGCACCGGCTCGAGCTCGACGGATTGGGTCCGGACACGATCGCAAAGCTCCAGACCTATCTGCCGACACGCAAATCATCGGACCGCATCCGCGGTATCTTCGTCTATGACGCGACCGGCCGCTGGCTCGCCACGACCGAGCATGTCGACTTCTCCGGACTCAACAACAGCGATCGCGAATATTTCCAGCAGCACCGCGCCTCCCCGGACAAGGGCACGCTGATCGGCCGGCCCGTCAAGAGCCGCTCCGGCGGCCAGTGGATCATCACGGCGTCGCGCCGGATCAACCATCCCGATGGCAGCTTCGCCGGCGTCGCGCTGCTCACGATCGACGTCACCTATTTCTCGAATTTCTATGAACGGTTCGACCTCGGACCGAATGGCTCGGCATCGCTGCTCAACAATGCCGGCATCTTGCTGGCCCGGACCGGTGACAAGAGCGATGCTTTCGTCGGTCGGGACCTGTCCAATACGCCTTTGTTCAGGGACCGGGGAAGCCGACCCGAAGCGGCGGTCTATTACTTCAAGTCGCCGCTCGATGGGGTGCAGCGCCTGAGCTACTATCAGCGCAGCAGCCGTTATCCCCTGATGGTGCTGGCGAGCAAGTCGCAGGACGACGTGCTGACCCCATGGCGACGCGCGGCGGGCGCGCGCATGGTCTTCGTCCTCGGTCTCGTGCTGCTGATCGCGGTGATCGGTTTTTACCTGGTCCGTCAGTTGCTGGAACGGCAGCGCACGGCACAGGTCCTGGTCGCCAAGGAAGCAAATTTCCGCCTGCTGGCCGAGCAGTCCAGCGACATGGTGACCCGGATCGGGCTGGATAACCGGCTGCTCTACGTCTCACCCTCATGCGTGCGCATCACCGGGTGGTCGGCCGACGAACTGCTCGATACGTCGGCCCTGGCGGGCATTCACCCGGATGACGTGGAACGGGTCGAGCAGGCCATCGCCGCGCTGAAGAACGGCGAAGCCGAGGAGGCGCGGTTCATCTATCGGCAGCGCCATCGCGACAAGGGCGAGATCTGGGCCGAGGCGGCTCTGCACGTGACCCTGGCGTCTGACAGCGGTGAGATCGACGGCGTCGTCGCCGTCATGCGCGACATGACCGAGCAGAAGGACCTTCAGGACAAGCTCGCCTCGCTTGCGACGACCGACGGCCTCACCGGCCTTGCCAACCGACGCGCATTCGATGAACGCCTGGCCGACGAATGGGCGCGCGCGCGACGCGACGGAACGCAGCTGTCGCTCCTGCTGATCGATGTCGATCATTTCAAGAAATTCAACGACCATTACGGCCATCTGGCCGGCGACGCTTGCCTGCGCGCGCTGGGCCGGATTCTATCCGCCACCGCCAGGCGCCCCGCCGACCTCGCCGCGCGCTACGGCGGCGAGGAGTTCGCCGTGCTGTTGGCGAACACCGGTCCGGACGGCTGCGCCGAGGTCGGCGAAGGCATTCGCCAGGCACTGCACGACCTCGCCATGCTGCACGCGCAAAATCCGCCGTCCCGCCTCGTGACCGTCAGCGTCGGCGCCGCGACGAGCCTTCCATCCCAGGCCCCGGACTCAAATACGCTGGTCGCCGCCGCCGACCGCGCACTCTACGCGGCCAAGGACAGCGGCCGCGACCGGCTGGTGATGTCGGGGCAGGTTGTCCCCTGGCCCGCCAAGAGCGCGTGACGAATTGTCGGCCACGTTCTGACGGGCTATGACTGCAGTCGTCGCCGAATGTTCGGCCTATCCGCGAGCGCAGCAGTGACCGACGAAATCAAGCTCGTCCTCTTCGACATCGACAACGTCCTCTGCGACTACGACAGGAGCAAGCGCGTGGCGCGCCTGGCGGAGCTTGCGGGATCGACCGACGAATTCGTTCACCAGGCGATCTGGGACAGCGGCTTTGAACTGCTCGGCGATTCCGGCACGCTCGATGCCGTCGACTACCTGCGGGGCTTCGGCGAGCGCATCGGCTATCCGCTGTCGCTCGATGAATGGGTGGAGGCGCGGCGCTGCTCAATGCGGGCCGATCGCGCGATGCTGGAGATTGTCGGGCAGTTGCGCCGAACCGTAGATATTGCGGCCCTGACCAACAATACCACCCTGGTTGCCGATCACATCGATACGCTGCTGCCTGAATTGCGACCGCTGTTCGGCACCAAGATCTACACCTCGGCGCAGTTCAAGACGGCGAAGCCCGATCCGCTGTGCTACCGGCGCTGCGTTTCAGAACTCGAAGTCAGACCCGAGACCGTTCTCTTTGTCGACGACCTCCCGGCCAATGTCACCGGCGCCAGGGAAGCCGGCCTGCTTGCGCATCACCACACGTCCGTGGACACGTTCAGGCAAGCCCTTTCGGGTTACGGCCTGCTTGGCGAGCGATGAGCGAATTCGACATCAGGCCAGATCGACGCCGCGCCGCTCCGGAATCAGCGCGAGCAACGCCACGATGTCGATGAGGTAGAGCAGTGCAAGTCCTGCGATCGCGGTCGGAAAGCCATAGGCGGCGCTGATGATGCCGACGACCAGCGGACCGAAGCCGGCCACCGCCCGACCGATGTTGAAGAACACGTTCTGCGCGGTGGCGCGCGCTGCGGTCGGATAAAGCTCACTCATCAACGCGCCGTAACCGCCGAGCATGCCATTGACGAAGAAGCCCATCACGGCTCCGCCGATCAAGAGCGCAGCAGCGGTCGTGAGCTGCGAATAGACCACCACCATGACGGCCGCACCCAGCATATAGGTCAGAAACGTCGCGCGGCGGCCAAAACGGTCGGCCGCATGACCGAACAGGAAGATGCCGAGCGCCATGCCGGCGATGGTGCCTGAGGTCCAGACCGCCGATTGCGTCAGGCCATAGCCGAACCGCATCGAGAGATAGTTCGGCAGCCAGATCATGATGCCGTAATAGCCGAAATTCTGCACCGAACAGAGGATGATCATCCCGATACCGATCCGGGTCGTCTCCGCATCGGCCACGAGCGCGCGAAGTGACGAGCCAGCACTCTCCGCCTTTGCCTTGTGCGCAATGAAGACGTCAGGCTCGTGCAGCTTGCGCCGGATCACGTAGGCGATCAACGCCGGAAACACGCCGAGCGCAAACATCCCGCGCCAGCCGATGATCGGCAACAGCACCGGTGTCACCAGCGCCGCCGTGAGCACGCCGAACTGCCAGCCCAGCCCGACATAGGACGTGGCCCGCGCGCGTTTGCTCGCCGGCCAGACCTCGGCCACCAGCGCCATGCCGATGCCGAATTCGCCGCCGAGACCAATACCGGCGATGGCCCGATAGGCCAGCAGGTCCCAATAGCCCTGCGCCAGCGCGCACAGGCCGGTGAAGACCGCGAACAGCACGATGCTCCAGGTCAGAACCCGCACGCGGCCAAGCCGGTCCGACAGCACACCGAAGATGAGACCGCCGACGACCGCGCCGACCAGAGTGCCGGTCACCAGCGAGGCCGCCTGCGGCTGCGTGAGGTGAAGGTCTTTCGAAATCGCCGTCAGCATGAAGCCGAGGATGAGCAGGTCGAACCCATCCATGGCGTATCCGAGCGCCGATCCCCACAGCGCCCGACGTGCTTCCACGTCCTGATCGCTCGCACGCGCCATCTCCACCGCGCCGAGAGTCGCATCCTGTACCTGGCTCATGCATCCCCCTACGCCAGCCGATCCCTTGCGATCAAGACCCCGAAGATCTATGCACCGCGCAACTTAGACGAGGTGACACGCCACGAAATGCCCGCCCGCGCCTTCCTTCAGCTCCGGGGCGGATTCGGCGCAGCGCGGCTGGGCAATCGGACAACGGGTGTGGAAGTGACAACCCTGCGGCGGCTTCATCGGGCTCGGCACGTCACCCTTGAGGCGGATGCGGTTGCGCTTGAGCTTGGGATCGGGCACCGGCACCGCGGAGAGCAGCGCCTTGGTGTAGGGATGCTGCGGATTGCGATAGAGATCGCTCGCCTTGGCCAGTTCGACGATACGGCCGAGATACATCACCGCGACACGGTCGGAGATGTGCTCGACCACCGACAGGTCGTGTGCCACGAACAGATAGGTGAGGTTGAGCTCGGCCTGCAGATCTTCCAGCAGGTTGATGACCTGCGCCTGGATCGAAACGTCGAGCGCGGAGACCGGCTCGTCGCAGACGATCAGCTTCGGCTCGACCGCGAGCGCACGCGCGATCACGATGCGCTGGCGCTGGCCGCCGGAGAATTCATGCGGATAGCGGCGCATGTGCTCGGCCTTGAGGCCGACCTTGACCAGCAGGCCAGCCACGCGCTCCTCGCGCTCTTTGGCGTTGGCCGCGAGCTTGTGGATGGTAAAGGCTTCGCCGAGAATGGAGCCGACCGTCATGCGCGGATTGAGCGAGGCGAACGGATCCTGGAACACCAACTGCATGTTCCGCCGCATCGCGCGCAGGTCGTTGCCGTCGAGCTTGCCGACGTCCTGGCCGTCGAACACGACCTCGCCCTCGGTCGGCTCGATCAGGCGCAGCACACAGCGCCCCGTCGTCGACTTGCCGCAGCCGGACTCGCCGACGAGACCGAGCGTCTCGCCGCGATTGACCGAGAACGACACGCCGTCGACGGCGTAGACGGTAGCAACCTGGCGCGACATCAGGCCGCCGAGCACCGGGAAATGTTTCTTCAGGCCGCTGACGCGCAGCAAGGGCTCGCTCATGCCGCGCCTCCCAACTGCGGATCGCCGAGGTGGCATGCCATGCGATGGCCGGGCGCGATCTCGCGCAGCAGCGGCTCCTTCGCTGTGCAGACGTTCATGGCGAACTTGCAGCGCGGCGCAAAGCGGCAGCCGACCGGCGGATTGATCAGGATCGGCACCGAGCCGCCGATCGCCTCGAGCCGCGTCTTGTGCGCGCTGTCGAGATCGATGCGCGGGATCGAGCGGATCAGCCCCTGCGTATAGGGATGGCCCGGATCGGCGAAGAGCGCGTCGACACCAGCTTCTTCCACCACCTTGCCGGCATACATCACGACGACACGTTGTGCCGTTTCGGCGACGACACCCATGGCATGGGTGATCAGCATCACCGCCATGCCGAAGCGCTCCTTCATGTCCTGCAGCAAATCGAGGATCTGAGCCTGGATGGTGACGTCGAGCGCGGTGGTCGGCTCGTCGGCGATGATCAGCTTGGGCTTGCAGGCGAGCGCCATCGCGATCATCACGCGCTGGCGCATGCCACCGGAAAACTGATGCGGATAATTGTGCACGCGGCCCTCGGCGTTCGGGATCTGCACCAGCCTCAGCATCTCGATGGTACGCTCGAGCGCCTGCTTCTTGGTCACGGCCTCGTGCCGGCGCAGGCTCTCGGCGATCTGCTCGCCGACCGTCAGCACCGGATTGAGCGAGGTCATCGGCTCCTGGAAGATGAAGCCGATCTCCTTGGCCCTGATGTCGTCGAGCTGGTTGCTCGTCAGCGGCACCAGGTCGCGCCCCTCGAAGATGATCTCGCCGGCCGCGATGCGGCCCGGTGGCATCGCGATCAGCTTCAGGATCGACATCGCAGTGACGGTCTTGCCGCAGCCGGATTCGCCGACGACGCAGAGCGTCTCGCCCTTGTTGATGGTGATGTCGACGCCGTCGACAGCCTGGAGGATGCCGTCATCGGTGGAGAAGTGGGTCTTGAGACCTTTGATCTCGAGCAGCGCCGCCATCAGATCACCCGTCGCGCATCCAGCGCGTCACGCAGACCGTCGCCGATGAAGTTGATGGCGACGACCGCGATGAAGATCGCGCCGCCGGGAAACAGGGCCCAGTGCGGGCCGATGTCGAGAAAGTCCTTGGCGTCGTACAGCAGCCGGCCCCAGGTCGGGGTGTCAGGCGGGAAGCCGAGGCCGAGGAAGGACAGCGTCGATTCCGCGATGATCGCGGCGGCCACGTCGATGGTGCCGGCGATGATCACCGGACCGAGCGCATTGGGAAGGATGTGCTTCACCACCTGACGCACCGGGCTCGCACCGAGCGCGCGCGCGGCCTCGACGAACTCCTTCTCGCGGATCGACAGGAACTGAGCGCGGACGAGACGCGCCACCGGCATCCAGCGCAGGCCGCCGATCACGAGCACGATCAGGATGAAGATGCCGCCCTCGGGGCCGAACACCTGCTTCAGCCCGTCGCGGAACAGATAGATCAACAACAGCAGCAGCGGCAGTTGCGGCAGCGACAGAAACAGGTCGGTCAGCCACATCAATCCGTACCCGAGCGCGCCGCGGGACATGCCGGCGAGCGAACCAATCAGCGTGCCGATGAACACCGACACCAGCATCGCGGCGAGCCCGACGGCGAGCGAGATACGGCCGCCATAGATCATGCGGGCGAGGATGTCCTGACCGAGATCGTCGGTGCCGAAGGGGTGGGCGAACGACGGCCCCTGCAGGCCCGCCACGATATCGATGTCGTCGATCTTGACGCGCCAGACGAAGGGGCCGGCCACCACCGCCAGAATCAGGATGAGGAGCAGAAACGCGCTGACCACGGCAAGCCTGTGCCGGCTGAAGCGCCGCCACGTTTCGCGCCAGGGCGAGTAAACGCGCCGCTCAGCGGAAGGAGATGCGAGGGTCAAGCCAGCCATAAAGGACGTCCGCGATGAGATTGAACAGCACCACGAGGCACGCGAAGACGAAAGTGACGGCCATCACCACCGGCGTGTCGTTGGAAAGGATGGAGGAGATCAGGAGCGAGCCGATGCCGGGAATGCGGAAGATCTGCTCGGTGACGATGGCGCCGCCGAACACCGCCGGCATCTGCAGCGCGATCAGCGTCACGACCGGGATCATGGCGTTGCGCATCACGTGCTTGACGATGACCTTGGTCTGGCCGAGGCCCTTGGCTCGCGCGGTCGTGACATAGTCGAGCCTGATGACGTCGAGCATCGCCGAGCGTACGAAACGCGTCATCGAGGCCGCCTGGAACAGGCCGAGCACGGCCACCGGCATGATCGCCTGCCGGATCATCTCCAGCACATAGTTGATACCGGTGGCCTTGATGTCGGTGGAGTAGACGAACGGCAGCCAGTCCAGCGTCACCGAGAAGATCAGGATGAACAGGATGCCGGTGAAGAAGGTCGGCAGCGAGAAGCCGACGAAGGCGAGCGTGTTCGCGACCTGGTCGAACAGCGAATAGGGTTTTGTGGCGGCATAGACGCCGACGGGAATCGCGATCAGCAGCGCCAGGATCTGCGCCGAGCCGATCACGTAAAGCGTGGCCGGCAGGCGCTGCAGGATGAGCGTGTCCACATTCATCCGGCTGACGAAGGAGAAGCCCCAGTCGCCGTGCAGCATGGCGTTGAGCCAGTGCAAATAGCGAAGGTAGATCGGATCGTCGAGGCCGAACCTCGCCCGAAGCGCGGCTTGCACCTCGGGCGGCACGTTCGGATTGGTCGCGAGCTCGCTGAAGGGATCGCCTGGCGCAAGCGCCAGGACGACGAACAGGACCAGCGAGATTCCGAGCAGGCTCGGAATCGCGATCATCAGACGACGCAGGACGTACTGACTCATGAGCGAATAATCCGCTTAGACGCCCGTGCTCAGCCCTCGCGATACCAGTCCTGGATGTTGTCAGTCCGGTTGGCCCAGCCCGAGATGACCGGTCGCAGCGTATTGGCGCAGGCATCAACCGTAAGACGATGCATCACCGGGATGAACACGGTGTCCTGCCACAACATGTCGTTGCACTTGATGTAGAGCGCGGCGCGCTTGACCGGGTCGATCTCGGTCTCGGCCGCATCGATGGCGGCATCGTAGTCCTTGTTGACCCAGCGCGGGAAGTTCTGCCCCTGCCATTTGTTGTCTTTGCTGGCCACCTGGCTCGAGATGTAGCGCTTCATGTGCAGCGCCGGATCCGGCTGCGTCATCGGGATCTGGAATTCCTCGATGTCGGCGTAAAACTTCGAGTAGGTGTCGGGATTGGCTACGTCGGAAGAGAAGAACACCGAGGCGACGACGGATTTTAGTTCGACGTCGATTCCGGCTTTCTGACAGGCCTGCTTGACGATGGCCTGGGTCTTCTGCCGTGGACCGTTGGTCGAGGTCTGGTAGAGAAGCTTCAGCTTCTTTCCGTCCTTCTCGCGGATGCCGTCCGCGCCGGCCTTCCAGCCGGCCTGCTCCAGCAACGCGATCGCCTTGTCGACGTTGAACTCCCATTTCGTGTTCTTCGACACGAAGTCGTCGGGGCCATTGAGGTAATTCGAGGTGGTGCGTCCGGCCCGGCCGTAGATGGCCTTCTTCACGGAGGCGCGATCGACCAGTAGCGCGAGCGCCTGGCGCACCGCGGGATCCGACAGGGTCGGGTGCTTGGTCTTCATCGACGACCGCTCGCCGTCGACCTCGGTATTGGGATCGGTGAAGTTGATGGCGATGAACTCGATGTCGCCGCCCACGGCATAGGTGGTCTTGCCCTTACCGCCCTTCTCGAGACGCAGCAGCACCTCGTCCTCGACCTGCATGTTCCAGGCGAAATCGAATTCTCCGGTCTGGATCACGGCCCGGGCTGCGGAGACGGCATCGCCGCCGCCCTTCATGTCGATCGTGTCGAAATACGGTCTGTTGGGCATGTGATAGTCCGGATTGAGCTGGCCGCGGACCAGATCGCCCGGCTTGAACTCGACGAATTTGTAGGGGCCTGTCCCGACAGGAGCCAGGTTGGTCGGCGCCTCGCGGGATTTCGATCCCTTGTAGTCCGCAAACAGATGTTTCGGAATGACGCAGCCGTAAGCGCCGACGAACGCATTGGCCCAGAACGGCGTAGGCTTGTTGAACAGAAGGCGGATGGTCAGGTCATCCACCTTTTCGACGGTCAAGTCACTGTAGGCCGTGATGGAGACCGCCGCGGTCGCGGGGTCGCTGGCATAGGCCCAGGTAAATACGAAATCATCGGCCGTCAGGGGCTTGCCGTCATGCCATTTGACGCCAGGCTTGATCTTCCAGGTCACCGACTTGCCGTCGGCTGCGAGGCCGCCATTCGCGACCGAGGGGATTTCGGCGGCAAGGATCGGATTGAGGTGACCGTCGATGTCCCAGCTTGCGAGCGGCTCGTAGAACAGGCGCGAGCCGTCCTGATCCTTGGTGCCGGTGGCAAAATGCGGATTGAGCAAGGTCGGGCCCTGCCACCACAACAGCTTGAGCGGGCCGCCACCACCGCGCTTGGTCGGAGCATACGGAGACGGGCTCTGGGCCATGGCTACGCCGCCGAGCGCAAGTATCTGGTTGGCGAGGGGCGCGGTGAGGCCGACCGCGGCCAAACGTTTGATGAAGGCTCGGCGATCCATCCGCCCGTCCTTCACGTCACCGATCATCGAACGCAGTTCTTTGTCCAGCATGGTTGTCCCCCGTCTGGTCCCGGATGGATTGCAGGCGACCGCGGGAAGGCCGCCTGATTTTCGCTGGCGGTAGATGGCACACTGAATAGGGCGCACGTCAACTGCGACCGTGTGTATGCAAACGGTGTTCTGGCTGTCCGTTGAGCAAAACTTCGCTTCCAAGCCCAACGGTTCGGCATTCCGGCGTCAAAATCCGCCGGAAACCAAGTTGCACTGCGACAAATTTGTTCGCGAGATCAGACGAAGTATCGAGATGGAATTCTACGCCACGGACATCGTGAGCGGCGGCGCGACATGGTCCGGCAGCGGGCAGACATAAGGCGTCTTGGCGGTCCGTTTCGTCAGATCGGCCTTCGCAGCCTTGATCAGTTCCGGCTCGGTCAACGCCTTGATTCCGAGGCCGGCCATGGCCTTGGCCGCCTGCACCATGGCCTTGTGGGCATGCGGGCTCTTGCCCTGTGCCACCACCTGCCAGGTGTGGAAAGGCGTGCCGATTGCAACCGTTGGTGCGTGAACCTGCACGGTCGGCACAACCCAGCTCACATCGCCCACGTCGGTCGAGCCGACCAGCGGGTTGCGCTTGGCATCGAGCGGCACCAGGAAGTCGGCGAGCGGCCGATCGGTCGGCTCCATGCCGATCGCGTAATAGACCGACGCGATGTCCTTCTCGGTCAGCGTCGCGCGTATCTGGCTGGCAAAGCCCTTGTCCGTATCGTCGAAATGCGGCGGTCCGAGCTCTTCCATGACCCGATGCAGCGCCTGCTCCAGCGGTGTGTTCGGCAGGATATTGGAGACCGCGGAGATGATCTTCATCTCGACCTTGGTCTCGGTCATCAGGGCAGCGCCCTCAGCGATCTTGCTGACACGCCCGACCAGTTCGTTCATGCCGGGAAGGTCGCGGGCACGAATGGAATAACGCACGCGGGCATGGGCCTGCACCACGTTGGGGGCGATGCCGCCGGTATCGAGCAGCGCGTAGTGAACGCGTGCGTCGCTCGGCATGTGCTCGCGCATGTAGTTCACACCGACGTTCATCAGCTCGACCGCATCGAGCGCGGAGCGGCCGAGATGGGGCGAAGCCGCCGCATGCGAGGTGCGGCCGGTGAAGATGAAGTCGGCGCGCGTATTGGCGAGCGACGGGGTGACCGCGACTTCCCAAAAGCTGTGCGGATGCCAGGTGATGGCGATATCGGCGTCCTCGAACGCGCCGGAGCGCACCATGAAGGCCTTGGCCGCACCGCCTTCTTCCGCCGGGCAGCCGTAATAGCGCACCCGGCCGGGCACCTTGTTCTCGGCGAGCCAGTCCTTGACCGCGGTCGCAGCCAGCAGCGCCGCAGAGCCGAGCAGATTGTGACCGCAGCCATGGCCATGCCCGCCGGTCTCGACCGGACGGTGCTCGGCAACGCCCGCCTCCTGGCTCAGTCCCGGCAGCGCGTCATACTCACCCATGAAGGCGATGACCGGACCTCCTTCGCCCCATTCGCCCATGAGCGCGGTCGGAATGCCTGCCACCTTCTCGGTGATGCGGAAACCCTGGTGGCGCAGCTCGGCGAGATGCTCGGCCGCGGAACGCGCCTCGGTGTAGCAGACTTCGGGCATGCCCCAGACCTTGTCGCTCAGGTCGATGAAACGTCCCTTGATGGTGTCGATGCCACGCCAGATGTCGCTGCGATTGTCCATGGTTCGGTCCGTGATCTCTTGGTCAAACGAAGCGGCAATGGTTAGCAGCTTCACCGGACCCCGCCTAGCACCTCGCCGGACACCAGCCATGCGACCGCTGCCGGATCAGGCAATCGTCAACCGGCTTTAGGCGAACGATTCCTGTCATATTCGCAAATCGCGTCACCAGTCTGGAATAGTTGCGGTCAAGCCTTTCAAGACGGCCTCCTCCGGCGTAAATTATGCTTGCTTCGCGCGTCGTCCCGCAGCCACGGCGGAGCAATGCTCTCAGCCAGGAGAACTCCATGCCCGCTCTGACTGAATGGAGAGTGCCGCCGGCCAACCAGCCGCATGCGAGCGATTACGATTTCGATCTCGACCGCGTGCTCGCATCCGTCGTTGGCTTGCACGCCATCATCCCGTCGGATGCCTTCACCGCCGAAACTCTCGGCACCGAACGCGCCGGCAACGGCGTCGTGATCGATGACGGGCTGGTTCTCACCATCGGCTACCTCATCACAGAGGCCGAGTCGGTATGGCTGCATCTCGGCGACGGCCGCGTGGTGGCGGGACACGTGCTCGGCTTCGATGGCGTCACCGGCTTCGGCCTGGTCCAAGCGCTCGGCCAGCTCGAGATCGAACCGCTGCCGCTCGGTTCCTCGGCAGAGACCCGGCTCGGCGACAGCGTCGTGGTCGGCGGCGCCGGTGGGCGGACGCGATCGGTCGCGAGCCAGGTCGTCGCCAAGCAGGAATTTGCCGGCTACTGGGAGTATCTGCTCGACGAGGCATTGTTCACCTACCCCGCCCATCCGAATTGGGGCGGCACCGCGCTGCTCAACGACCGGGGCGAATTGATCGGCATTGGTTCGCTCCAGCTCGAGCGCGAACGCGACGGCAGGGCCGAGCACGTCAACATGATCGTTCCGATCGACCTCTTGAAGCCGATCCTCGACGATCTCCGCAAGTTCGGTCGCGTCAACAAGCCGGCGCGGCCGTGGCTCGGACTCTACTCGACCGAGATCGACAACCGCGTGGTGGTGATCGGGACCTCCGCCAACGGTCCTGCCGCCCGTGCCGAGCTCAAGACCGACGACATCATTCTGGCGGTGGACGGCGACAAGGTCACGAGCCAGACGGCCTTTTACAAGAAGTTGTGGGCGCTCGGCACCGCCGGGGTCGACGTGCCACTCACCGTGCATCATGAAGGCGTCACCTTCGACGTCACGGTCACGTCGACCGACCGCTTCAAGCTTCTGAAGGCACCGAAGCTGCACTGACCAGACCGAACTGACGCCAAGCAAAGGAAGCGGCGATGACCGAGGCCGTCATTGACGACATCGTGGCCGTGCTGCCGCCGCTGCTCGATGCGCTCGAAGCGCTCGGCTATTTCGCCCGGCATTTGCATCCGCCGGCTTTCGGCTCGGTGATGAACACAATCGGCGCGCCTGATGATGCGCTGCAGACGACACACGCTGCCATCGGACAATGGCCGGAGCAGTTCACCGGCCTGCGCGAACGGCTCGATCGCAGCTGCAACGAGACGCTCGCCGCCTTTGCCGGGATTCGCGACGTCGAGCGCGGCAATGGCGATCTCGTCGCGGTGTTCCGCGCGCTGCGCCATCTGCCGCGCGCCCAGGAGGCGCTTTATCCGCTGTCGCTGCAGTTTCCGCCGGTCAGCAATTTCTTCCTGAATCCGGCCGCCCGCGGGAACAGCGATCTGCTGACGCTGCTCGAAGCCGGCGCGGGGGACAACACCGGTATCCTGCACGATCACAACGAGCCCGGCAGCCGCGGCGGCTTCTCGGTGTATGTGCCCGAATATTACACAGCCGATCGAGCCTGGCCTCTGGTGATCGCGTTGCATGGCGGCAGCGGCAACGGACGTGGTTTCCTGTGGAGTTGGCTGCGCGATGCCCGCAGCCTCGGCGCGATCCTGGTCGCGCCAACGGCGACGGGACAGACCTGGGCGCTGATGGGCGACGACACCGACACGCCGAACCTCATGCGCATCCTCGAAACCGTGCGCAGCCGCTGGAGCATCGACCCCTCGCGCATGTTGCTGACCGGCATGAGCGACGGCGGCACCTTCTGCTATGTCAGCGGGCTCGATGGCGCCTCACCGTTCACTCATCTCGCTCCGGTGTCGGCAACCTTCCATCCGCTGATGGCTGAAATGGCCGACGCCACGCGCCTGCAAGGGCTGCCTGTTTTCATCACCCACGGCAAGCTCGACTGGATGTTTCCCGTGCAGAGCGCGCGGCAGACGCAAGCCGCACTCACGGCCGCCGGCGCTGACGTCACCTATCGCGAAATCGACGATCTCAGTCACACCTATCCCCGCGAGATCAACGCGGAGCTGCTGGATTGGCTGAACGAGGGATGAACCAGCCGTCCTTACCTGCGCCGCACTGTCGCGGAACCATCACTCCGGGCCGACGTTATCGCCCGTCACCGGAGGTTCGCATGCAGACTTTTTTCGGAATGATTTTGGGCGCACTGCTGCTCGCTTGCGGCGTCTATGTCTATGACTCCATGCAGACGTCGTCAGTCGCCAATGGCGAGGTCGCGACCAGCAATCGCACCATCGTGAACTGGGATGTCGCGAAAGCCGATTGGGATCTGCTGCGCGATCGTGCGCACAAGGATTGGGTCCGGATCTCGTCGAAGTAGTCTTCCGTCGACCTGACATGAACAAGGCGCCGTCGCGGGTCCGCGGCGGCGCCTTTGTCTTGTCTGCGACCAGCGCAGCGATAGGTCAGTTCATCTTGGCCTTGCGCGCATCTGCAATGACCTGCTCGAACTCGCTCATGCTGAGCACACCCGGCACGCGGTACTTGCCGACGATGAAGGACGGCGTGCCACGGAAGCCAAAGGCTTCGGCCTGGTCGTTGTTGCGCTTGAGGATCGCCTCGATGTCCTTGCCGTGCGCGTTGAGGTCGCTCTTGAGGCGGTCCATGTCGACCCCGGCGGATGCGAGCAGCTCGTTGACGCGCGACTCGGTCAGGCGCGAGCTGACGCCCATCATGGCGTCATGGGCCTGATGGTACTTGTCCTGGAATTTCGCGGCCAGCGCGATCCGCGCCGCCGTCACCGAGACGGGCCCGAGAATCGGCCAGTCCTTCAACACCAGCCTGACCTTGCCGTCGTCCTGGATAACCTGGCGCAGCTCCGGCTCGAGCTTGCGGCAATAGGGACAATTATAGTCGGACCACTCGATGATGGAGATGTTGCCATCGGGATTGCCGGCGACGGGAACGTCGGGATCACGCAGCACCTTGGCTTCGGTCAGTACCTCATCATCTTCGGCAGCCGCACGCGCCAGGGTCATACCGCCGGCCGCGAAGGCGCCTACGCCGATCAACGTCAGCGCCGTACGGCGCGTCGGCCGAAGGCCTCCATCAAGGCCCTTATTCCTAAATCCAGCCATATCTCGTCCCGTTTCGGTCCCATCTCTGCAGATACGCGTCGGAACCGGGAAATGTTACGCCCCATATAGAGTGTCACGGGGACGATGTCATCGCAGCAGCAGCGTGGCGGCGGGCGGGCTCCGCGAACGAGTGCATGGGGCCGTTCAGGCTAGGCCTGGATCGTATTCGTCGCCTGAAAAGCGAGTCTTCCTTCATGAATGACGCAAGAGCGACGTCTGGGTCGCGGCCGGATCTACCGAGCTCGCGATCCGGCAGTGGGCCCGCGGAAGCGATCGCAGCTGGTGCCGAAACTGGCCGAGAGGCCATTGGACTAAACAAGTGGCCGGAGCTTGGCTCCGGCCTCGGCGTCATTTCGAAACCTCAGGCGGCGCCTTTCAGCTTCTTGTTGCATTCGCTGTAATAGCCGCCGCCCTTTTCGATCCACTTCATGCCGCCATTGCCATTGGTGGCCTTGTTGGCGTTGTACTGGTCGACACAGGTGTGCAGGCGCGCCTTGCCGGCCGTCTCCTTGGCATATTTCGGATCGACCGCGTTCGGGAAGATCGCGGGGCCGGCTGGCACGGCCGGCGCCGGAGCAGCAGCGGGCGCTGCCTCCTTCTTGGCCTGCTTCGGCTCGGCAGCAGGCGCAGGCGCGGCCGCAGCCGGTGCAGCGGCCGGCGTCGCATCAGCCCCGCACTGGGCCTTGCGGAAGTCATTCCACTTCATGGTACCGAGCGAGCCGTCCTTCTTGGCCGCCTGATATTTCGCGCTGCACTCCTGCGAGGTCAGCGCCTGGGCCGGCGCGCTCGCCACCAGCGCGGCAACGCCCGACACCGCAATTGCACACAACAATTTGGCTTGAATGGTCATCCTTGGTCTCCCTCCGGGAAGCAAAACGAGGGTTGCTATCCTAGCGTGTCGACGCCTTCCGACAAGGAAGCGATGGGGGCCGGGGCCAAAATATAGTGCCCGCGCCGTTCAGATTATTCATGTCGCGTTCAGCAACGCGGGCCGAGGTTTGCGTCCCTTCGCAATTCCCGCAAGAAGAGTGCAACACCATGACCCTCGCCTCCCGCCTCGCCGTCGTTGCCATTGCCTCCCTGTTCGCCACCGGCACGGCTTACGCCCAGACCGCGGCGCCGGCCGCCAAGACCGATGCCACCACGACCGCCGACAAGAAGGCGCCGAAGGAGCACTCGGCCGAATCCCTCGAATGCTCCAAGCAGGCGGACGCCAAGGGCCTGCACGGCAAGGAGCGCAAGAAATTCCGCTCCGAGTGCATCAAGACCGCCAAGGCCGGCGCCGCGCCTGCCGCCGCCGCCGCCGACAAGAAGTAAATCCGTCACATTTCTCTCCTCGCCTTTGGCGAGAGGCGCGCGCATTGCGGCATGACGAGCCCGCAATTGTGCGCCTCTCGCCGATTTGCGATAAGGCGGCGTGAAGCAAATCACCGCCTCCCTCCTTCCGTTCGAATGGCCGAGCCGTGCCAAGTTTTTGAGCACTGCGGAGACGCTCGTCATCGGTGCCGCCGGCGGATTGGCCTTTCTGGCCGCGGGCTTGCCGGGCGGTTTGATCTCCGGATCGATGATCGCGGTCGGGATCGCCGCGATAGCCGGACGCCAGGTTGCGGTGCCGGCGCTCCTGACCCAGACGGTGCTGGTGCTGCTCGGGATTTCGCTGGGCTCCGTGGTCTCCCGTCACCTGATCCAACAGGTCAGCGCCTATCCGCTGACCATCGGGCTCCTGGCGCTCGCCACCTTCTGCTCGACTTTCGGCTCGAGCTATTACCTTCAGCGCGTCCATGGCTGGGACCGCACCTCGGCCTTCCTTGCGGGAAGCCCCGGGGCGCTGTCGCAGATCTCCATCCTGGCAGTTGAGCGCGGCGCCGATCTGCCTGGAATCGCGGTGGTGCAGACCATGCGCGTGATCATCCTCACGGCGGCGCTGCCGATGGTGCTGGCAATCGCGGGCATCGCGCCCTCTGTCGGACCGTCGCTGACAACGACGATCGCTTCACCGCTCGATCTTCTGGAACTGGTCGCCGCTTCGCTGGCGGCATCGCTGGTGCTGCGGCTGATCAGGTTTCCGGCGAGCTGGATGTTCGGGGCGATGATCGCCTCGAGCGTGCTGCATGGCGCCGGCTGGGTCGACGGCGGTCTTCCGAACTGGGTCCGCGGCGTGTCGCTGGTCGGCATTGGCGCGCTGATCGGCAGCCGCTTCGCCCGGATGCGGATCAAGACGCTGGCCGGCCACATCAACGCCGCGCTGGGCTCGTTTGCCGTGGCCATCGCCGTGTCCGCGGTCTTCGTCGGCATCGTCGCGCTCACCACCCAGGTGAAGTTCTCCGACGTCGTCGTCGCCTTCGCACCCGGCGCAATGGACGCAATGCTGGCCCTGGCGCTCACGCTGCACATCGACCCGATCTTCGTCGGCGCCCATCACCTCTCGCGCTTCGTGTTCGTGACCATCGCGACACCTGGGATCGTGCACCTGTTCGGCCGCACGCAGGACGACGTCGACGATTAGCCCCGTTCTGCCGTTGCCTGCCCCTTCAGCTCGGCAAGCTGCGCCTCGAGCTCCGCAATGCGCTGGTCTCTTGCCGCCAGCGCCGCCGCCACATCGGGGGCGTCGAACTTTTGCGGAATGTGCTGCGGGCAGTTGGTGTCCCAGGCGGCGATCTTGAATACGATCACCTGCTCCGGCCGGGCGCGATAGCCCTTCGGCATCAGCGCATCCGTCAGCGCATCGTCATCCTCGACCACCCGTGCCTCGCCCCAGATCTTCACCCGGCGGCGATGGGCGTAATCCATGACAAAGATGTAGGCCCTGGAATTCTCGGAGAGATTACCCTGAGTGACGTATTGCCGGTTGCCCGCGTAGTCCGCAAAGGCCAGCGTTTGCTTGTCCAAGACCTTCAAAAAGCCCTTCGGCCCGCCGCGATGCTGGATATAGGGTTGGCCGTCGGCCGAGGCCGTGGCGAAATAGAAGCTATTGGCATCCGCAAGAAAAGCCGCGAGATTCTCATCGACCTCGGTGCGCCACCCCCGCTGCTCGGCCTGGGCATAGCCTGCGCGCGACCCCTTTCGGGTCTGGATCGATTTTACTGCCGGCGAGAAGGCGACATCGCTGGCGTAGGCGTGAGTTGCCGTCATCGGAACATCTCCTGAAATTCCGGCGCATTGCTGCGTCTATCGGCGGCTAAAATGGACCTTCCACCTATCAAAACAATCTTACCTGTTGACACTTCATCATTGCGCCATATGCAATAATGCGGATGGACCGGCTGGAAGCCATGCACGTCTTCGTCACCGTCGCCGACCTGCGTGGCTTCGCGCCGGCAGCGCGAAAATTGCGGCTGTCGCCCTCGGCGGTGACGCGACTGATCGCGTCGCTTGAAGAGCATCTCGGCGCAAGGCTGCTGCAACGGACCACGCGGCAGGTGAGACTGACCGACGTCGGGACGCGCTATCTGGAACGCGTCCGGCGGATCCTCGCCGATGTCGAGGAAGCCGACGGCTCCGCGCGGGAGGAGCGCAACCGGCCAAGCGGGCGCCTCGTGGTGTCGGCGCCGGTCGGCTTCGGCCGGCTGCATGTCAGTCCGGTCATGACCGCCTATCTGAAGCGTTATGCCGGCGTGGCCTGCGAACTCCGGCTATCGGATAACCTCGTCAACCTCGTGGAAGACGCTGTCGATGCCGCGGTACGGATCGGCCACCTCGCCGACTCCTCCCTGGTCGCGCGCCAGGTCGGCGAGATGCGGCGGATCACGGTGGCAGCGCCGGGCTATCTCAAGCGCCATGGCGAGCCGAAGACGCCGGAGGCGCTGACCGAGCATCGGACCATCCTGTTCGGTCCCGCGACGGCGTGGCGCTTCGCGCAAGGCGGCCGCGACCTCGAGGTGACGCCGTCGCCGCGATTCACCAGCAACAGCGCCGATGCCGCCCTGCAATATGCCGAGGCCGGCGGCGGCATCACGCGCGTGCTGGCCTATCAGGCCGCAGACGGGCTGAAGCGCGGACGGCTGAAGATTTTGCTGGTGAAATACGAGCAGCCGGCGCTGCCGATTCACATCGTCTATCCAACCTCGCGCCTGCTCTCGGCCAAGGTGCGCGCGTTCATCGATCTCGTGGTGGAGACGGCCGATTGGCGGTTTGGGTAGTGGCTGTGTTCCGGACGCGCTGCAACGCGTACCGTTGCTGCGCTGAGCCGGAACCCAGAAGGCGGCCTGGTATCCGTCAAGACATGGGTCCCGGCTCTGCGGAGCGGCACTTCGCGCCGCACCGCGTCCGGGACACGAGGGAGCATCACCCTTTCTTGGGCACCACCCGAAACGTCCCGCTCGCCCGCGCGATCACGACGCCGTCGGCCTTGATGAGGCTTTGCGCGAAACAGATCGTCTTGCCGGTCTTGATCACGTCGCTCTCGATCGAGCACCATTGGCCGATCTCCGCGGAGCCGACGAAATCGATCGACAGCGAAACCGTCACGAACGAAATCGTCCAGCCCGTCGCCTGCGCGCAACTGTAGCCCATGGCATTGTCGGCGAGCGCGGCGATCAGACCGCCATGGATCAGACCACGACCATTGGTGTGTGGCCTTGCCAACCGGAGGCCGATGAAAACGGTCCTCTCCGTTTTCTTTGCGTAGAGCGGCTCCCAGGGTTCGGTGAGCGGACTCTTGCGGGAGAGCGGCTCGAAGCCGTCGGGAATATCAGGCATGTCAGTCCCATGCGTTGCAATGATTGTTGCCATTGAACGCGATGGATGTGACGGACGCATCAATTACAAAGTTTTAAACGGGATTTGCGCGGGTGCTTGAAACGCGCCCACTCCCGTCATTGCAAGCGAAGCGCTTCGCTCGCAATGACGTAGAGCACCATTCCTAGAACGGCAGGCCCACGTAATTCTCCGACAGCGACGTCATCGCGGCCTGCGACTGCGTGACATAGTCGAGCTCTGCGAGCTGGATACGCGCGCCGATGCTGCCATTGTCGGGGAATTTGTGCAGCATCGAGGTCATCCACCAGGAGAAGCGCACGGCCTTCCAGACCCGCGCCAGCGCCTTGGCGGAATAGCCCTCGATGCCGGCGCTCGATTTTTCGTCGTAGAACTCGCGGAGCGCGCTCGACAGATAATGCGCATCGCTGGCCGCGAGGTTCAGCCCCTTGGCGCCGGTCGGCGGCACGATGTGGGCGGCATCGCCACACAGGAACAGCTTGCCGAAACGCATCGGCTCGGCGACGAAGCTGCGCAAGGGCGCGATGCTCTTCTCGATCGAGGGGCCCGTCACCAGATTGTCGGCCGCTTCCTGGTCGAGCCGGCGCTTCAATTCGTCCCAGAAGCGATCGTCGGACCACTGATCGACATGGTCGTCGAGCGAGCACTGCAGGTAATGGCGGCTGCGCTTCATCGATCGCATGGTACAGAGGGCAAAGCCGCGGGCATGGTTGGAATAGATCAGTTCGTGACTGACCGGCGGTGTCTCCGAGAGGATACCGAGCCAGCCGAACGGATAGACCCGTTCGAACTCCTCGATCGCCGAAGCGGGTACGCTGGCGCGGCTGACACCGTGAAAGCCATCGCAGCCGGCGATGAAATCGCAATCGAGCGTGTGGGTGAGGCCGTCCTTGACCCAGGTTACGCGCGGGCGGCTACCATCAAAATCATGCGGCTGCACATCCTTGGCCTCGTAGACGGTGGTGAGGCCGGCCGCTTTCCGCGCGTCCATCAGGTCGAGGGTGACCTCGGTCTGGCCATAGATCATGACCGTCTTGCCGGTCGCGGCCTTCATGTCGATGCGATGCCGATGGCCGGCGAAGGCAAGCTCGATGCCTTCATGCAACAGCCCTTCGGCATGCGCCCGCGCGCCGGCGCCGATCTGGTCGAGCAGTCCAACCGTTCCCTGCTCCAGAAGGCCGGCACGGATGCGACCCAGCACGTAATCCGGGCTCTGCCGCTCGAGAATTACGTTGTCGATACCGTATTGATGCAGAAGTTGCCCAAGCAACAATCCTGCCGGCCCGGCCCCGATGATTGCGACTTTTGTCCGCAATACTTGCTCCTCCCGATCCTGTAGGCTTTCGTCGCGGCTCGCTTGTCGCGTTGATCCGCCCAGGATAATTATATCATATAACGGTTGGAAAAAGGGGAGGCCGGTCGCCGGGGCAGCGACAAATCCATGCAGCATCACTGACGTAGACGACGCAGCAGTTCCGGCTTGAACGCGCCAGCCAGTTAGATAACATGTTAATTAACGAAACCGGGCCATCGAAGCCCGCCGTCACAATGAGGGAGAGACACGTGATGAGGAAAGCCTGTCTGGCTTTGCTGCTGGCAGCAAGCGTGACGCCTGCGTTCGCGCAGGACAAGACCATCGATCTGAAGGTCTCGCACTGGGTGCCGGCCTCGCACCCGCTGCAAAAGTCGCTGGAAGACTGGGTGGCCGCGGTGAACAAGGACTCCGGCGGCACCATCACGGGCAAGGTATTCCCGGCCCAGCAGCTCGGCAAGGCCTTCGACCATTACGACATGGCCCGCGACGGCATCGCCGACGTCACCTATGTCAATCCCGGCTACCAGCCCGGTCGTTTCCCGATCATCGGCGCCGGCGAATTGCCCTTCCTGGTCTCGGATGCCAAGGGCGGGTCGGAGGGGCTGGACGCCTGGTATCGCAAATATGCAGCCAAGGAGATGAAGGACGTCAAATACTGCCTCGCCTTCGTCCACTCACCTTCCTCGTTCCACTCCCGCACCAAGAAAATCGTGGTGCCGGAGGACGTGAAGGGCATGAAGATCCGGCCCGCCCATGCCACCATGGCGAATTTCGTGACCGCGCTCGGGGGCACCAACGTGCAGTCCTCGGCACCTGAAGTGCGCGACATCATCGAGCGCGGCGTTGCCGACGCGGTGACCTTCCCCTGGGGCTCGCTGGTGCTGTTCGGCATCGACAAGGTGACCAAGTACGACATGGACGCACCACTCTACACGACCACGTTCGTGTTCGTGATGAACAAGGACAAGTACGACGCGATGTCCGACAAGCAAAAGGCCGCGATCGACAAGAACTGCACGACCGAAATGGCCGGCGTAGTTGGCGAGCACTGGGGCAAGTTCGAGGATGCCGGAATCGACAAGGTGAAGGCGGAAGAAAGTCACGAGATCTACAAGCTGACACCGGACCAGACCGCCGCCTGGAAGAAGGCGGCCGAGCCGCTGGTCAAGACCTGGGGTGAAGGTGCCAAAAAGGCCGGCATCGATCCCGACGCTGCCCTCGCCGAGTTGAAGGCGTCGCTGAAGAAGTACAACGCGCTGGCGGAATAGGTTTCACGAAACAGAAACGGCGGCGGGAATCCTCCCGCCGCCGTTTTCCTGCAAACTTGAGGGCCTCCACCCATGAAGCGCTCTTGGATGGATCGCATCATCGACACGATCGAATGGATCGCGGCCGCGTTCGTCGGCCTCGTCGCGCTGGACATCTTTCTGTCGGTGCTGCTGCGGAACACGCTCAACTATTCGATTCCTGACAGTTTCGACATCGGCCGCATGCTGCTCGGCATCCTCATCTTCTGGGGTATTGCGGCGACCTCGTATCGCGGCACGCACATCACGGTGGACCTGGTCTGGGGCAATGTCGGCCCACGCTACCAGCGCTGGATCGACGTGTTCGCGACCCTGGTGCTGCTATTCGTCGTCACCGTGCAGACATGGACGCTGTTCGACAAGGTCCGCGGCACCTACAAGGACAACGTCCAGACGTTCGACATGCACATGCCGACCTGGCCATTCTTCGCAATTGCATGGATCGGCGACGTCTCGGCCGTGCTGCTGATCGCAATCCGCACTTACCGACTGATCTTCCATCCCGAAGAGATGCACGACCCCAAGCTGAAGGCGACGGAGTAGTCATGAGCACCGATGTCGTCGCCGTTCTCGGCTTCGTTTCCCTTTTCGCCTTGATGCTGCTGCGCGTGCCTGTCGGCATGGCCATGGGCCTCGTCGGCGTCTCCGGCTTCGCCTATCTCGTCGGTGCGACACCTGCACTGAAGCTGGTCGGTCAGACTTCGATGCGCACCGTCACCGACTACACGTTCGGCGTGATCCCGATGTTCCTGCTGATGGGATCGTTCGTCAGCAATTCGGGCATGAGCCGCGAGCTGTTCCGCGCCGCCAACGGCTTCGTAGGCCACTTGCGCGGGGGCCTCGGCATCGCCACGGTCGGCGCCTGCGGCGGCTTCGCCGCGATCTGCGGCTCCTCGGTCGCCACCGCGGCGACCTTCTCCGCCGTTGCGTATCCCGAGATGCGCCGCTTCGGCTATCCGCAGTCCTTTGCCACCGGCGTGATCGCCGCCGGCGGCACGCTGGGTGCGATGCTGCCCCCCTCCACCGTGCTCGCGGTCTACGGCATCATCACCGAGCAGGACATCGGAAAACTCTTCATCGCCGGCATCATCCCCGGCCTGCTGGCGATGACCATGTACATGATCACGATCTTCCTGATCGGCTATTTCCGCCCAGACTTCCTGCCCAAGGGCAAGGTGCTGCCCTGGCGCGAGCGTTTCGCGGGCGTGAAGGAGATCTGGGCGCCGGTGCTGCTGTTCGTGTTCGTGATCGGCGGCCTTTACGGCCTGCCCTTCCTGCCGCGTTTCACGCCCACCGAAGCCGGCGGCGTCGGCGCCACGGGCGCCTTTATCATCGGCATCGTCACCGGGCGGCTCGACCGCGAGAAGGTGCTGATGTCGCTGCTGCAGGCGACGCGCACGGCCGCCGCGGTCTTCACCGTGCTGATCGGCGCGCTGATCTTCGGCTACTTCCTGACGGTGACGCAGACGCCGCAGAAGGTGACGGAATTCCTCACCGGTCTCGGCCTCGGCTCCTACGGCGTACTGGCACTGATCATGATCATGTATCTCGTGCTCGGCTGCCTGATGGACGCGATGGCGATGATCATCCTGACCGTGCCGATCATTTTCCCGGTCATCATGCATCTCGGCTTCGACCCGATCTGGTTCGGCGTCATCATCGTCATGACCGTCGAGCTCGGCCTGATCCATCCGCCTGTCGGCATGAACGTCTTTGTCATCAAGAGCGTGGTGAAGGACGTCTCCTTCGCCACCATCTTCAAGGGCGTGATCCCGTTCGTAGCGACCGATCTCGTACGCCTGGTGATCCTGATCACCTTCCCGTTACTGGCGACCTGGCTGCCGACGCGGATGATGGCACACTAGAGAGATGAAGCGATGACCACGCCGACGCTCGCGACGAAATACGTCTTCACCATCACCGCCGAAATCGGCGACGTCATCACCGCCGGCGAGACCGGCACCGGCGTCCGCCGCATCATCCCCATCCTCGGCGGCGCGGTGTCGGGCGCGATATCAGGCAAGGTGCTGCCGTTCGGCGCCGACTTCCAGACCATCCGCCCCAACGAGCTGATCGACCTGGAAGCCAAATACGCCTTCGAGACCGACGACGGCGCAATCGTCTACGTCGAGAACAAGGGCATGCGCTTCGGGCCGGTCGAGCTGCTGCAAAAGCTGAAGCGCGGCGAGCCGGTCGATCCGAAACTGATCTATTTTCGCACCGTGCCGAAATTCGAGACGGGGCACGAGAAATATCGCTGGCTGATGGAGCACATCTTTATCGGCTCAGCCGCACGGCATTCGGATCGCGTGGTGATCGACGTGCATCAGGTGCTGTGAATACACGCTCCGCCGTCGTCCCGGCGCTGGCCGGGACGACCCCAATGTGAAGCCCACCGGAGGGCCTCCTTGACTCCTGCGGAATTCGTTATACAACATAACTATTCTGATAAGGACGCAAATGACACAGGGAAACGCCGAGACCGCTGGCGCGGGCGCCTCCGGGTTGCTTCAGATCGAGAGGGTGGACCGGGTTCTGACGTTAGGTCTGAACCGGCCGGCCAAGCGCAATGCGCTCAATGACGGCATCATCCTCGAAATTGGCGAATGCTTTACGTCCCTGCCCGAGGACATCGGGGCGGTCGTCATTCACGGCATTGGCGACCATTTCTCCAGCGGTCTCGACCTCTCCGAACTGCAGGATCACGACGCCACCGGCGGCCTCTTGCACTCGCAGATGTGGCACCGGGTGTTCGACCGCATCCAATATAGCCGCGTGCCCGTGATTGCGGCGCTCAAGGGCGCGGTGATCGGCGGCGGGCTCGAGCTTGCCTGCTCCGCCCATATTCGCGTCGCGGAGCCCACGGCCTATTTCGCGCTGCCGGAAGGGCAGCGCGGCATCTTCGTCGGCGGCGGCGGCTCGGTGCGGCTGCCGCGGCTGATCGGTGTCGCCCGCATGATGGACATGATGCTGACGGGGCGCGTCTATTCCGCGACGGAAGGCGCATCCTACGGCTTTGCACAATATGTCACGGAGGCCGGTAACGGCCTCGCCAAGGCGCTGGAACTCGCGACCAAGATCGCATCCAACGCGCCGTTGACGAATTTCGCCGTGCTCCAGGCATTGCCGATGATCGCGGAAGCGAATCCGCAGACTGGCCTGCTCATGGAATCGCTGATGGCGACGGTTGCGCAGAGCGACAAAGAGGCAAAACGCAGGATCCGCGAGTTCCTCGAGCACAAGACCGCCAAGGTGAAGCCGAAATCATGAGCCCCCAGCCGTCCTCTTCCAGCACAGAGCGCGGCGTGAGCAATTCTCCGCTGCGGCCCATTTCGTTCGGCGATCCCGTCGTCGACATCGAACATCGCGCCGATGGCACGATCTATCTGCGGCCCAAACACCCGCTCGGCGACTATCCCGTCCGCATCACCGACCGCCTGCATCATTGGGCGATCACGACGCCGGACCGCGTGTTCATGGCGGAGCGCGAAGGCGGCCGGGGCTGGCGCAAGATCAGCTATGCCGAGCTGCTCACCGCGAGCCGGCATATTGCCTCGGGATTGATCCGGCGCGGCCTCTCGGCAGAGCGGCCGGTCGTCATCCTGTCAGGCAATTCGATCGACCACGCATTGCTCGCCTTCGGCGCGTTCTATGCCGGCGTTCCGTTCTGCCCGGTGTCGCCGGCCTATTCGCTGGTGTCGAAGGATTACGGCAAGCTCTCTTATCTGATGAAGCTGCTGACGCCGGGCCTGGTTTTCGCAGAGGATGCCGGCAAGTTCGCGGATGCGCTCGCCGCCAATGTCTCGCTCGGCACCGAGATCGCCGCGTCGTACGGCAGCGTGCCGGGCCGCGACGTCACATTGCTCGCCGACCTCATGGCAACTCCTGTTCGTGACGACCTCGACGCTGTGCACGGCAAGATCGGCCCCGACACGATCGCAAAGTTCCTGCTGACGTCGGGCTCGACCGGCAACCCCAAGGCCGTCATCAACACCCAGCGCATGATCTGCGCCAACCAGGTGATGCTGCGCGAGACGCTCGCCTTCCTCAAGGACGAGCCGCCCGTCATCATCGACTGGCTGCCCTGGAACCACACCTTCGGCGGCAACCACAATATCGGACTGACCTTGTACAATGGCGGCTCGATGTATCTCGACGCCGGCAAGCCGGTGCCCGGCGGCATCGAGGAGACCGTGCGCAATCTCCAGGAGATTTCGCCGACGGTCTATTTCAACGTGCCCAAGGGCTACGAATCGTTGCTGCCTTATTTGCGCGACGACCAGGGGCTGCGCGCCAAATTCTTCGACCGCCTGCACGCGATGTTCTTCTCCGGCGCGGCACTATCGCCCTTCGTCTGGGACAGCCTCGACGAACTGGCGGTGAAGGAGAAGGGCTATCGCGTGCCGATGCTGACCGGACTTGGCGCGACCGAGACCGCGCCGTTCTTCATGTCGGTCAATCCGCGCACCAGCCGTTCCGGCCATGTCGGCCTTCCTGTTTCCGGCAATGACGCCAAGCTGGTGCCGAACAACGGCAAGATGGAAGTCCGAGCCAAGGGGCCGAACGTGATGCCCGGCTATTGGCGTCAACCCGACATCACCGCGAAATCCTTCGACGAGGAAGGATTTTACAAGATGGGCGATGCGCTCAAGCCCGCTGATCCCGATGATCTCAACGCCGGCTTCGACTTCGACGGACGTGTCAGCGAGGATTTCAAGCTCGCGAGCGGCACCTGGGTCAGCGTCGGCCCGCTGCGCGCGCGCCTCACCGCGGCCTGCGCGCCGCTGGTGCGCGACGTCGTCATCGCCGGCATCAATCGCGACGAAGTTTCCGCGCTCGTGCTGCTCGATCTCGACGGCTGCCGCCTGGTCAACCCGACACTGCCGGCCGACAATCTCACCGTGACCGCACGCGACCGCCTGGTGCGCGAAGCCTTCCGCGAGCGGCTGACGCACTTCCTCAGCCAGGCCACCGGGTCCTCGACGCGGGTCACACGCGCGATCCTGATGGACACGCCACTCTCGATCGACAAGGGCGAGGTCACGGACAAGGGCTCGATCAACCAGCGCGCGGTGCTCGAGCATCGCGGCGCTCTGATCGAGGAGCTGTATGCTGCCAATCCATCGGACCGTGTGATATCGGTCGGCTAAAGAATTCATCGAAGGAGAACGCCATGTTGTTGAAGGATCAGGCAGCCATCGTCACCGGCGGCGCATCTGGGCTTGGCGCGGCGACCGCGCGAAAGCTGGCGGCGCAGGGCGCCAAGGTCGCGGTGTGCGATCTCAATGCCAAGCTCGCGGAAACCGTTGCTGCCGAGATCAAGGGCGTGGCCGTGACCTGCGACGTCTCCGATGCGGCCTCGGCTGAGGCTGCGATCGCACAGGCGACCAAGGCCCACGGCCCGGCCCGCGTGCTGGTCAATTGCGCCGGCATCGGCGTGGCGAAGCGCGTGGTTGGTCGCGACGGGCCGATGGCACTTGCGGATTTCGACAAGGTGATCAAGGTCAATCTGATCGGCACCTTCAACATGCTGCGTCTCGCTGCGACCGAGATGTCCAAACTCGAGCCGCAGGCAACAGGCGAGCGCGGCGTCATCATCAACACGGCCTCCGTTGCCGCCTATGACGGCCAGATCGGCCAGTCAGCCTATTCGGCCTCCAAGGGCGGCATCGTCGGCATGACGCTGCCGATCGCGCGCGAGCTCGCCCAGTTCGGCGTTCGCGTGCTGACCATTGCACCCGGCCTGTTCCTCACGCCGCTGCTGGCCAACCTGCCTCAGGAAGCCCAGGACTCGCTTGCCGCGGCGATCCCCTTCCCGCGCCGGCTCGGCCACGCTGACGAGTTCGCGGCATTGGCGCTGCACATGGTCGAGAACTCCTACCTGAACGGCGAAGTGGTGCGCCTCGACGGTTCGCTGCGCATGGCGCCGAAATAGGGCGCGCAACGCATGTTCGTGAACCGGCGCGACGTCCAGATCCAGTGGGGCGACTGCGACCCCGCCAACATCGTCTACTATCCGCGTTACTTCGCGATGTTCGACGATTCGACGTCAACCCTGTTCGAAGTCGCCGGCTTCTCCAAGCAGGACCTGGTCCGCAAATACGGCTTGGTGGGCATCCCCATGGTCGATACCAGGTCGAAGTTCTACATCCCCTCGACCTATGGCGACTGGATCACCATCGAGACGAAGATCGAAAGCATCAAGCGCTCGAGCTTCGAGGTGAAGCACAACGTCTACAAGGGCGAGGCGCTCGCCATCGAAGGGTTCGAGACGCGTGTTCTGGTCGGCCGCGACCCGGACAACCCCGACAGACTGAAGTCGGCGCCATTCCCTCCGGAAATGGTCGCCAAATTCACGGGAAGCTAGTCCGGAGCTAAATCGCCGCATCGACAAAAGACGGGGCTGAACTCATCCCCGAATTCTGCTTTCAAGGAAAAACGTCAAGGGAGGAACTGATGAAACGCTGTTACCTGACCGCCGCGATCGCGGCGGCGACGCTGGCGCTGCCGGCTCTGCCCGCGCTGGCCCAGACCAACGAGATCACCATCGGCATCACCACCACGACAACTGGTCCGGGCGCCGCGCTCGGAATCCCCGAGCGCAACGCGCTGGAATTCGTGCCGAAGGCAATCGGCGGCGTGCCGCTGAAAGTGATCGTGCTCGACGACGGCGGCGATCCGACCACCGCGACCACCAACGCCCGCCGTTTCGTGACCGAGTCCAAGGCGGACATCATCATGGGATCGGCGCTGACGCCGCCGACGATCGCAGTCTCGAACGTCGCCAATGAAGCCGGCATTCCGCATTTCGGGCTCGCGCCTTTTCCGATCACCCCGGAGCGCATGAAGTGGTCCGTGGCGATGCCACAGCCGATTCCGATCATGGGCAAGGTGCTCTATGAGCACATGAAGGCGCATAACGTGAAGACGGTCGGCTATATCGGCTACTCCGACTCCTACGGCGACCTCTGGTTCAACGATTTCAAGGCCCAGGGCGTGCCGATGGGCCTCGCGCTCGCGGACGAAGAGCGGTTTGCACGTCCGGATACCTCGGTCACTGGACAGGTGCTGAAGCTCGTCGCCGCCAATCCCGACGCGATTCTGGTTGGCGCCTCCGGCACTGCCGCAGCACTGCCGCAGACCGAATTGCGCGAGCGCGGCTATCAGGGCCTGATCTACCAGACCCACGGCGCGGCCAGCATGGACTTCATCCGTATCGCCGGTAAGGCCGCCGAAGGCGTGCTGATGGCGTCGGGCCCCGTCATGGATCCCGAAGATCAGCCTGACAGCGCCCTCACCAAAAAGCCGGGATTGGCGCTGAACTCCGCCTATGAGGCCAAATACGGCCCCAACAGCCGCAGCCAGTTCGCCGGCCATTCCTACGATGCGTTTGAGATCCTCAAGCGCGTCATCCCTGTTGCGCTGAAGACCGCAAAGCCTGGCACGCCGGAATTCCGCGATGCCATCCGTCAGGCACTGCTGTCGGAGCGGGAGATGGCCGCCAGCCAGGGCGTCTACAACTTCACCGAAAAGGATCGCTACGGCCTCGACGACCGCTCGCGCATACTGCTGACGGTCAAGGACGGCAAATACACGCTCGCGAAATAAGCAGCCGCCGTTGCCGAAACGACGAGAGCCGGCCCACAGGGCCGGCTCTTTTCTTTTTGCGGCCCGCGTACGCGTCAGGCCGCCTGCCGCAGCGGCGTCCAGGCGAATTCCGGGTAGTAGATGTCCATCATCCGGTCGACATAAGCGGTGAGGTTCGGAAATCCTTCCGCGCGCTCGCGCAGGCTCGATTCGAAGAACGGCGTCAAAATGCCGGCCAGCGCGCCGAACGCCGTGGCATCGACCCCACTGGGCTTGTTGCCCATCAGATAGGACTTGTCGCCGAGCTGCACGGACAATGCGAACACCGAACGCACCGCCAGTTCGACGTCGTCGTCGGGTCCATGGCGACCAAGCCCGGAGAGTAGATAGTTCTCGGCGACGCGGAACTGCGCATCCTCGCGCAATTTTTCGCGATTGTGTTCCGGCGCGCCGTCGAAGAAATGGGCAGGGCCCTTGGCGAAATTGGTCGGATCGACCCAGCGTGCGCCGACCAGCGCCCAATAGACGTGATGCTCGATCATGCGCTCGAACGCCCAGGCCTGCGCGCGCTCCTGCAATGAGAGACCGGCATCGAAATCGAAGCCGTAGCGGCGCTCGACATGGGCGCGGATGAAGGTGGAATCGGCCACGGCCTCGCCACCATCGTCGATGAAGGGCAGCTGCCCCTTCGGCGATGCCGGCGGCATCGCACGCTCCTTCCGGTAGGGCAAGCCCGCCATCTTGAGCTGCACCTCCGTCTTGGTGACGAAGGGGCTGATTTCCGGCAGGCCGAAGCCGGCGCCAAAGCCATAAAGCGTGATCATGCGAGCTCTCCTGAACGACCGAAAGAGTTGACGGAACCTAGTGACGCGCTGCTGCCACCATGGTGGCAGCAGCCGTGATATCTTCTGCGAAACGGGCCCCCTGCCAGGCGCGGCTCATGACATGGCGGACCAGCGCGTCCGCAGCCCGGATCAGCGAGCGTGCCAGCATGGTCACGAGCGCCACGCGGAGGTCGACGATTGTGAGATCGAAAAACATCAGGCGGCTGAAGGCCCGGGCATACGGCAACCCGTGCAGTGAGGCCTGTGCCCGCCACAGCGGACCGGCCGGACCGAAATGGCTTGGAATGATCATGGACAAATCCTCTTCAGTCGATGTGTTGTCCCGGTATAGAACTCCCCTGCTGCCAACATCCTGTCAGCAGCCACGCGCCATTTTCTGATCCGCCCCCGATGAGAGAATTGTCATGAGACGCGCCGACCGGCTGTTTCAGATCATCCAGGTGCTGAGGCGCACCCGTAAGCCGCTGACGGCGGACGCGATTGCCGCCGAGCTCGAGACGTCGAAGCGCACCATCTATCGCGACATCGCAACGCTGATGGGCCAGCGTGTGCCGATCCGCGGGGAAGCCGGCATGGGCTACATCCTGGAGAAGGGTTTTGACCTGCCGCCCTTGATGCTGACACCTGACGAGATCGAGGCGGCCGTGCTGGGCGCGCAATGGGTCGCCGGCCATGCCGATTCCACGCTGGCACGCGCGGCCGAAGATCTGATGGCCAAGATCGCCGACACCGTGCCCGAGCGGCTGCGCCCCTTCGTGCTGGAGCCGGCGAGCCGCGCACGGCCGAGCTGGAACAGGGAGCCGGACCGGCTGGACATGGCGCGCACGCGCACCCAGATCCACGAAGGCAAGAAGATCATGCTGCGCTATCGCGACGAGCAGGGCCGCTCCAGCGAGCGCATGATCTGGCCGATCTCGGTCGGCTATCTCGAAGCCGTGCGTTTGCTTGCGGCGTGGTGCGAGCTGCGCAGCGACTTCCGCAGCTTCCGCACCGACCGCGTCGTGGACGCCACCTATCTCGACGAAAGATATCCCGAGAGGCGCGACGTGCTGCGCGCGAAATGGCGGCAGAGCCTGGTCTGGGGGCCGCCAAAGGACACGTGACGGCGATGGACGAGACCTCTAGCATCGATCTGTCGAGCTGTTGCCAGAGCTGCGGCGCCTGCTGCAGCTATTCGCAGAACTGGCCGCGATTCTCGATCGAGAGCGACGAGGAGCTCGCTGCGATCCCTGAGGCGCTCGTCAACGAGCGTCAATCCGGGATGCGCTGCGAGGGCGATCGCTGTTCGGCGTTGCAGGGCGAAATTGGAAAAGCCACCGCGTGCGGCGTCTACGCAGTGCGGCCCGAAGTGTGCCGCACCTGCATGCCGGGCGATGCCGAATGCGCGATGGCGCGGCGAAAGTTCGGGCTGCCTGTGATCGAGAGCGTATGATCCGGAAAAGTGTGCAGCGGTTTTCCGCCGGATCATGCGCAAACAAATAGAGCCCTTAGGCCGGAACGGCTTCGCTGATCTCGTCGTCGATTTCGTCATCAAGCGGTGCGAGCACCGAGAGCGGCTTGGTCGACAGCGTGATCGGCTTGCGGCCTCCCGACAGTGACGGTGACGATTTGACCGAGCTCCCGCGCGACAGCGCATAGAGCGTCGAGCCGACACGGCCGCCGTTCTCGATCAGGTCGCGCTCGCTGCAGCTTCCTGCGATCGCGACGGCCAGCGAATGAAGGTGGCTGCGGCGATAGCAAAACAGCGCCAGCCTGGCGCGCGCGTCAGGGGAAACACTCTCAATCAGCCTCGGCAGGCCACCCTCGCTGGCGCGGTACATCTCGCCAAGGAGCTCTTCGCGAACCGGGCAGAAATCGCTTTCATAAGCGTCGCGGCTTGAAAACATTGCAGTTCTCCCTCGTGAAGGGAAGATGCAGCGCAATTCTCTAATGAAAGGTTAACCACCCTGGGCGGTAGTCACCCGGGGTCCTTGCCATCCTGCCGCGATTCAAGGGGAGCCCTATCGGGTTGAATACGGGGTTGCAGCCATCCTTCGAGATGCCGGCATTCGGCGGGCTCTCAGGATGAGTCTTGAGCCTCAGTTCGCCGCCATGAAAATCGAGAGGCCGAAGCCGGTCAGGTGATGCAGCGCCTGGTCGACGCCGATCAGGGTCCAGAACCAGGGGTGCTCCTGGTTGACGCCGAAATTGGCCGAGACGAGTCCCTTGGCCCGGTCGATCGTGATGTGGATGACGAAATCGATCAGAGCCACGAACCAGAATCTCGGCGCTGCGATCAGGATCAGCGGCAACGCAACCGCAAGATGAATCAGGCAATGCACCAGAAGCGGCAATGCCCAGCCGTGCTTCTGGTCCTTGCCTTGCGCCATCCAGGCCGTCTGCAAGACGAAATCGGCGATGACGTGCTTGAAGGTGAGCAGCAACATCCAGCCAATAAGCGCTTCGACCGGAACCGCCGATGACAGGGGTGGAAACGACAAAGCTGACGCCCTCATTGACCCGAAAAGAAAAAATGGAGCGTTCAGCGCAACTTCTTCTTGGACCCGTCAAGTCATCGGGACCGATGATTTATGACACCTCCCGTGCCGGAATGCAGCTAGGGGGAACCGGAAAATCGCGAACTGTGGCTAAAGGGTAATAGGATGGCCAAGCGGCGCGGATCGGTCGAGTAAGGTTACCTCCGGCGCGGAATTTGCATTCTCTCGCCGGCGCGCTATCATTCCCAAGCTGCGGATTGTCGTTCTTATTTTTCAGACGCTTGCAAATTTTTCGCGCAGGCCGCCGGCGGGGGCCGCGCCGCCCGCCCTTTCAGGAATAAGGCCAGGGGGCTGCCATGGGTACTGAAGGCCCGACCTCGTCGACCGAGCTCCCACCGCCGCGCCGCCCCAAGGTCATCAAGACCAATCAGCAGCAGGTCCTGCTGTATGTCGTGCTGACCCTGCTGCTGTCGCTTGCGACCGTCTGGGCCGGCCGCTCCCTCTTGCACAATTCGGAGACGCTGACCTTTGCTGTCGGCCCTCCCAACAGCGACGAGGCGCTGTTCGCGACCAAGCTCGCCACGCTGCTGAAGAACAACGCCTCTCGTTTCCGGATCAAGATCGTCAACAATGCCGATAACGCCAAGGCGCTCGCGCAATTCGATCGTAGGCAGGCCGATCTTGCCGTCCTCCGCACCGACGCCAAGGTGCCGCTGCGAGCACGTACGCTGGCGATCCTGGAGCACGATCTCGTGCTGCTGCTGGGTGCCGGCAACAAGAAGATCAAAGCGCTGGCCGAGTTGAAAAAGAAGAAGGTCGCGGTTCTCGCCGAGAACGACTCTTCGCTCGCATTCGTCCGCAGCCTGCTCGACATCCCCGACGGTCCCGACGCGGCGAGGATCCAGATGGGGCCGCAGGGCGCGACGTTGGACAGGTTGTTCGCGCCGGCCGGCGGCTTCAGCGCGGTGATTGCGATCGTCCATGCCTCCAAGGCCGTGCGCGACAAGGCCTATGAGCAGGTCGCCAGGCACGGCGGCTTCACGCTGAATGCGATCGACGAGGCCAAGGCACTGGCGCTCAAATTCCCCGGTATCTCCGATGAGACGCTGTCGGCAGGCACGCTGTCCGCCTCGCCGGAAATTCCCGATGACGATCTCGACACGATCGGCCTCGAATGGCTGCTCGTCGCGCAATCCAGGATGTCGGCGACCACCGCGGGCGACATTGCGCGGATCGTCTACGAGAACAAGTCCGCGCTCGGGCTCGACGACGGCTTTGCGACGCACATCGAACCGGCCTCCGTCGAGAAGGACGCCTACGTGATGGCGCATCAGGGGGCGGCCGACTACATCAACGACGACACCAAGTCGTTCATGGATAAGTATAGCGACATGATGTATCTGGGCGCAGCCGCGCTCAGCGTCATCGGCTCGATCTTCGCCGCCATCTACGCCAAGATCACCCGCATCGCTCCGGAGAAGGCAAGCGAGCTCTCCACCGCCATTCTCGATATCGGCGAACGCATCGAGCATGCGCATTCGCTGGATCAGCTCGAATGTCTGCAGGACGAGCTCGAGAGCATCTTGCGCGGCGCGATCATCGGCTTGCGCGACGGCACGATCAGCACAGACGGGCTCGACACCTTCAAGCTCGGCTACGACTTCGTCCGCGACGAAATCGGCATGCGTCGCGACTTCCTGAAACGCCACGCCAGCGAGATCGAGAAGGTTGCCATCGGAGCCCTCCCTCCCCCGCATGACGACACCAATGTCGTGGTGGTGAAAACAGCTCAGAGTGCCTGACCTATCGATTCGTGCTTCGCGCCGCGGGGGCTCTCGCATTTCAAGCGAATCGCTTCCCGCCCCGGAACCGTTTCGGCGGCGCAACCGTTGGTTACTGGCACAACCCGAGAACGCACGATGCGTATGCTCCTTGTCATCATCCTGCTGGGAATGCTGGTTGCCGTCGGGTACTTCGCCTATTCAGCCATGTCGGTTGCAGGCGACCCGATCCCGACCGAAGGCTATGTGGCACTGGCGCTGGGGGCAGGGTTCTCCGTGGTCGTCGGCGTCGGCTTGATGATGCTGCTGTTCTGGAGCAGCCGCCGCGGCTATGATGAGCCTCCGCATTTCAAATAACGACCACTCGCGGTGGCATCTGCCCCCAAAGCATCCTGACCGTCCCTGACCTGAGCGGATGGCGCCGCTGCCCGGCCTGTCGTTGACGGCCCCGGTGCGGGCGGGCACCTTGGCGCCGAAGTCCCAGCCCGGGACCGCAGGAACCAGACCGAGCCGCCGTCCCGTATGTCCAAGCCGATGTTTTCCGCTCTGGCCCAATTCATGGCCGCGACCGCCGGCCGCAACATGACCAAGGCGGCCTATGTGGCCGTCACAGTCGGCGTGCTCAGCATGGCCCTGCTGACGGTCGACCCGGCCTATGACACCGCGCACCGTTGGATGGATGTCCTGCTGTGGGCCTGTCTGATCTATTTCGTGTTCGAATGGCTCGTCCGGCTGCGCCACATGGCGCGGCAGCAGCGGCTGGGGCTCTACATCTCCTCCTCCGCGGGGTTGGTCGACGCGCTGGGGGCGCTGGCCGTGCCGGTCGCGCTGATCCTCGGCGCCGAACCCAAGACCGCGTGGCTGCTGAGCGTGCTCTGGGTGCTGAAAGTGGTGCCGGGCATTCCTGGCCTGCGCCAGCTCCGCCGCGTGCTGGTGCTCGAATCCGGGCCGTTGATCAGCGTGCTGGTCATCTTCCTGATGGTGGTTTTCCTCGCCTCCGTCGCTGAATATTTCCTGGAGCGGGACGTGCAGCCGCAAACGTTCGGCAGCGTCCCGGCCGCCCTGTGGTGGGCGGTCGTCACGCTGACCACGACCGGCTATGGCGACGTCGTGCCAGTCACGCCGCTCGGCCGCATGGTGGCAGCCCTGGTCATGATCTCGGGCCTCGGCGTGTTCGGCCTGTGGACCGGTATTCTGGCGACCGGGTTCGCAGCGGAAACCCGGCGCGACAATTTCCTCAAGACCTGGGAATCCGTCAGCAAGGTGCCATTCTTCGCAGCGCTGGGGCCAGCGGCCATCGCGGACGTCACCCACGTGCTGCGCACAATGGAGCTGCCGGCGCGCACCATGATCATCCGCAAGGGTGCGCAGGGCGACTGCATGTATTTCATCGCGGCCGGCGCCGTCGAGGTCGATCTCCCGGGCAAGAAAGTACAGCTCGGCGAAGGCGCCTTCTTCGGCGAGATGGCGCTGCTCGGCAACAACGTGCGCGGCGCCAACGTCTCGACCACGAAAGTGTCGCGGCTTTTGGTGCTCGACCTCGTCGACTTCCGCGTGCTGATGGCACGGCACCCTGATCTCGCCGAGACCATCGACGCCGAAGCCAAGCGCCGCGCGCTCGAAAACACGTAAATGGAGGCAAGAATGTCGGATATAGCCGACGCGGCAAGTCCCCCCGTGCTCGAACTCAGCGGTGCACGCGCCACCATCCGCCTGAACCGGCCAAAGCATCTCAACCGGCTCCAGGCGGAGGATCTGGGTGAGCTGGTCAAGCTGTTCGACCGGGTGGAGAGCGATCCTGATATCCGGGTTCTGGTGCTGACCGGCACGGGACGAGCGTTCTCCGCAGGCTATGATCTGAATTCTGTCGCCGAGCGGGCGGTGAGCCCCAACGAGCAGCAGAGCGCCGGCTCGGCCTTCGAGGTCGTCGTCAACCGCCTGGAGGATCTCGGCGTGCCGACGATCTGCCGGCTGAATGGCGGCGTCTATGGCGGCTCGACCGATCTCGCGCTCGCCTGCGATTTCCGCATCGGCGTCGACACCGCCGAGATGTTCATGCCGGCGGCCCGGCTCGGCTTGCATTACTACAGGGCGGCATCAAACGCTACGTGACCCGGCTGGGAGTGGATAACGCCAAAAAGCTGTTCCTGACAGCGCAGAAGATCACCGCTCCGGAGATGCTGCGGATCGGCTATCTCACGGCCATGGTGCCGGTGGAAACCCTCGACGAGGAGGTCGACAAGCTCGCCAACATCCTCGCCGGCAATGCTCCGAACGCGATGCGCGGCATGAAGCGTGCCATCAACGAATTCGCCCGCGGCGCGCTCGATGAGCAAGCCGCTGACCAGCGCCACCGCGACAGCATGCGCGGCGACGAGATCAAGGAAGGCATCAGGGCCTTCGCGGAGAAGCGGCTGCCGAGGTTCTGATCACGCACCGAGAGCCTTCACCCACCCAGAGCCTTGGCATGCTGTGCCGCCATCTCGTCATCAGCTGCATTGATGCGCTGGAACGCCGGCCGGGAGGTGATGCGCTCCGAATAACGGACGAACACATCCTTCTTCGGCACGATGCCGAACATCATGGTCCAGTTGAACGCGACGCCCCACAGCACATCGGCGGCGGTCATGCGCTCGCCGAGCAGATATGGCCCTTTCGACAGCTGCGCCTCGAGCGCACCCAGCATTGTGTCGTAATCGGCGTAGGGTGACTGCGTGATCGGCGCGGGCTCGCGCTGCATGAACTTGTCGATCAGCGCTGGCTCGAACGAGGAGCCGTAATAGGCGGTCCAGCGCAAGTAAGGACCGCGGAGCGGATCGTTCAAGGCGGGCGTAAGCCCAGCCTCCGGAAACAAGTCGGCGAGATAGATGGAGATGGCGACCTGCTCGGTCACGAGCGCCCCGCCGTGCCTGACGGCCGGCACCTTGCCGAGCGGATTGACGGCAAGATAGGCGGGCTGCCGCTGCTCGCCGGCCTTCATGTTGAGGATATGGAGATCATAGGGCGCGCCAAGCTCCTCCAGCAGCACCCGCGTGGCGGTGGCCCGGCTCTGGGGCGAGTAATACAAGGTGATTCGGTTTGGATTGGTCATGGCGAGGCTCCATCTGGCCGGCTGCGATGGCTCATCTTGTAGCCGGGCATACCCGACATCCTGTGTCAGGTATGGTTTAAGAGGTCATGCGCGCGAGCCGGATGTTGTCGATCCTCACCACTCTGCAGGCCAGGGGACAGGTCACTGCGCCTGAGCTTGCGGATGCCTGCGAAGTCTCAGTGCGCACGATCTATCGTGACATCGATGCGCTCGCCGCATCCGGCGTCCCCGTTTATGCCGACCGTGGTGCTGAGGGCGGCTATCGCCTCCTCGACGGCTATCGCGTGCGCCTGAACGGCTTGTCGCAGAGCGAGGTCGGCGCGCTATTCCTCGCCGGGATCCCCGGCCCGGCGGCGGCGCTGGGGCTGGATGCGGCGATGATCGCCGCGCAGAACAAATTGATGGCGGCGCTGCCCGCGAACTTGCGCGAAGATGCCGGCCGGATGCAAGAGCGTTTCCATCTCGATGCTCCTGGCTGGTTCGGCGAGACGGAAGAGCCAAAACATCTGCGCACCATCGCCGGCGCCGCACTGCGCGGGACTCTTATAAAGATCCGCTACCAGAGCTGGCGTGCCGAGAAGCAGCGCCGCGTTGCCCCGCTCGGTCTGGTGCTGAAGGGCGGCAGCTGGTATCTCGCGGGTCAAGTCGACGGCAGCGTGCGCACCTATCGCATCGCGCGCGTGCTCGACTGCACCGCGCTCGATGAGCGCTTCGACCGTCCCGCCGATTTCGATCTCGCCGCCTATTGGCAGGACGCGACGCTGCGGCTCGAAGCCGAGATGCATCCCAATGTCGCGATCGTGCGGCTGTCGCCGTTCGGCGTGAAATTGCTCGATGCGCTGACCCAGCCTTACGTCAGGGCGCGCACGCAGCTCGACGCGACCACCGATGCCGACGGCTGGCGCATTGCAAGAGTGCCGACGGGGAAAACGTCATGGCATGCCGCGTCTGAGTTGCTACGGCTCGGGGCCGAAGCTGAAGTGTTGGAGCCCGCCGATCTCCGCGAGAAGATGGCCGAGATGACGCAGGCGATGGCCGCGCGCTATCGCACGGCGCGCAAAGCCGGATCGCGGCGCATCTCGCCGCGGCCGGCGAAACAATCCTGAAACACGATTCTCCCGCCTCCATGTGAACGTAATCGCGCTTCGCCTCGACCGAGAAGCAGGGACACAACAACGGCTTCGCGCCACACTGGAGAATGAAGATGTTTCGTAAGCTTGCACTCGGTCTGATCGCCGCCGGCTCGCTCGGCGCTGCCGCTCTCGCGCCCACCGCCGCGTCGGCGCACGGCTTCCACCACTACTGGGGTCCCGGCTGGGGCTATGGCGGCATCTACGTCAACACCGGCTTCAACAATTGCTACCAGGAGCGCGTGATCCAGACCCGCCACGGCGCACGCGTGCGCGTCGTGAATGTCTGCGGGTACACCGTTTTCTGATGTCACGCCTTCGAAGCTCCGGTCGCGCCGCGGCCGGAGTTTTGCGTCAGTCCTGGGCGCTCTGTCGATTCCGACGAAACCACGCCCAGGTCTCGCGCGTCGTTCTGATGTAGCCGCGGCCGCGATAGACGATCTCGCCGTCGACGATGCTGTTCAGCTTTGGCAGCGCATGAAACGGAATTGAAGGGTACGCGTGATGCTCGACATGGTAGGGCATGTTCCACGCAATCCACTTGACGACCACGCCGGTATAGGTGGTGCGGGTATTCTGGAAGGCGTTGCGAGTGCGCTCACAGCCGGTGTGCTCGGCCAGGAGATAGGGCCTTAAGAAGAATTGCCCGATGAGGAGCGGGACGATCCAGACCTCGAGCAGCAGCGCGGAAGAAAACCACAGTGACAGCGTGAGCAGCAGAGCATAGAGGGCGGCATAGACGCGCGCCTCTGTGACGATAATGGCGCGCTTGTTCTCGGGAATCCAGGGCACCGTGACCTTGCCGGTGACGGCATGGCCGAGCATCAGCCGGAGGCGGCCCGCAACCTGGAGCAGGCCGCTATAGGCAAGCGCGATCTGGGTGTCGGATTTGGGCTTCACGCCGACGATCAACTCGGGGTCCCTCTCCGGATTCTGGGTGTAGCGATGATGGTCCCAGTGGAACAGGCAGTAATATTCGTAAGGTTGCCCGATGATGAAGGCCGAGAGATAGCCTACCGCGAGGTTGAGGCCGCGGCTCCTGAACGCGGTCTTGTGCGCAGTCTCGTGCAGCGCCATGAACAGAAAGGCGATGAAATAGCCCTGTATCACCATCAGCGGTGAGGCCCAAAGGATCCCGAAGCTTGAGCTCACCTTCCAGATCGACGATCCGACCAGCACGACCACGGCGTAGTGGCAGAGGCTGCGCAGGGTACCCTGGAGATCGGAGCGAACCGACAATTCGCGCAGCATCGCGGGGGACAACGGCTTCAGGCGGTCGCCGGGTTCTGAAATGGTCGCGTCAGTCATGAGCAGGGACCTGCACTACTTGTTGAGAAGCTCTGCGATCTCGGCCTTGAGGAAGGCCCGGTCGCGCGGATTGTTGACGGGGTTGCCGGCGCGATGGCCGTGCAGCGACGGAATCGGATGCAGCACGGCCGATTTCGCATTGATCAGCATGCCGAGTTCGTCCTCGTTGTCGCGGACGTCGAAATAGCGATCGGTCGCGCCCGGCATCAGCAGCATGTGAGCCTTGATCGCCGCCAGCGCGCGATTGAGATCGCCGCCGAAGGCTGCACAAGCGCTGATGTCGCCGCGCTGCCAGATGCCGGCTTGCGCCAGCAGATCGTTGCCGTCGCGCCGGGCAAAGGTCGAATCCCAATGTCGGACGAGATAATCCTCAAGCGACGTAAATCCCGCCTCGCGCCACAGTTCGTCACGGTAAAAGCCGTGAGACATGGCCCAGCCGGCATAGACGCGGCCCATCGCGCGATAGCCGGCTGTCGGCTTCTCGACAAAGCGGCCGTCGCGGAAGCCGGGATCGCCCGATAGCGCAGCCTTCACGCTTTCGAGAAAAACATGGTTGTAGGGCGAGCAACGCGCACTGCCGCAGACCACCGCGGCGCGCTCAACCATATCCGGATGTAGCGCCGCCCAGTGATAGGTCTGCATGCCGCCCATCGACCAACCATAGACCAGCGCCAGCTTTGTAATGCCGAAGTGCTCGGTCAACAGCCGATGCTGGGCCGCAATTGCGTCGTGATAGGTGAGCTGCGGAAACGGCCTGGCGCCGCAGTTCGAGGGCGAGGACGACAGTCCGTTGCCGAACAGGTTCGGGATGATGACGAAATAGCTGAGAGGGTCGAGCACGCCATCGGGCCCGATCAACCATTCGGTATCAAAATGTTGCGCGCTGAATGAGGTCGGATAAAGGATGACATTGTCCTTTGCCTGATTCAGCGTGCCGTAAGTCTTGTAGGCGAGCTTCATGGCGGGGAACACCGCGCCCGACTGAAGCACAACGTCGCCGGCCTCAAAGATCTCGTAGCCGCGATGCCCGGTCACTTGCCCAACTCCCGCTCACGCGGCGCGGAGTGCGCCCCGCCGCGACGACGATGCATCGATCATGCCGGACCAGCAAACGCATCGTTGCGTCGCGCCTAATAACTGTACTATTAGTCCATTTATTTGGAAAAGGCAATGGGGAGTCCCGCCTTTGCCCGGCTCAGGCGATGGCGGCGATGTATCGCTCCACCGACGCCGCGAAGACAGCTTTGGCGCCTGCGGCGATGTTGCGGCCCCACCAGGCGCCATAGATGCGGTCGAAGGCGAGCGGCTCTACAGCCGTCGCGATCCGCCGCACCGCGGCGGCGTTGAGCGGGATATAATTCGGATAGGAATACATGAAGCTGAGGAAGCGGCGATCCATCGCCACCTGCGCAATATCGCCAGTGAGCAGCGCGCCTTTGCCCTCGGCACCGCGCGCATGGTGCAACATGGTGGCGCCTGCAAAATGCCCGCCGGTGCGCAGCAGCAGAATATCTTCAGAGATGCGACGTTGATCGCCGGCCCAGTGCACGATCGAAGGATGCGGACGCGTCACCCATTGACGGTCATCAGCATGAAGATAGACCGGCACGCCGCCAAAGGCCTCGCTCCAGTCGGCGAGCGCGCCATAGTAATGAGGGTGCGAGATGGCGATCGCTGTCAGTCCGCCGAGCGATTTGACGTGTGCGATCGCCTCCGAGGTTGCCAGCGGAATACAGTCCCACATCACGCATCCCCTGCCATTGGGAATCAGCAACGCGCGCTGGCCAATCGCAAAACTCGGATCGAGCGCGATGCCGGTGAGGCCGAGATCGTCGCGCCAGACGAGGCGGTGGCGCTCGGCGAGCGTCTCACGGGTCAGAAAGGTCTGCCCTTTCCAATTCACATACTGCCGTTCGTCTTCGCAGATCGGACAGGATGCGGCCGGCTTTCCGCTGTTCGGGAATTGCGCGCCGCAGGTTTCGCAGGTCCAGAGAGGCATGGCTGTGATCCGGAGGAGAACAGGACACCTGTGAGGTGGCATGGCGGCTCTCCAATCGCAAGTCCGAAGGAACCAACGCGACGAGCGCATGTTACTTTTCTGTCCGCCTTGGGCACGATTGGTCAGCCATCTCCGCTTGCACGAGACCCCATGCGCTCCGCAGCATCACGTTCAGAGTCTCGATGATGTCGCGCCCTTCCCGAATCTGGCCCTTGTTCGCCGTCAATTTCTTCATGGCCGACATGCAGTCGGGCATCGGACCATTCGTCGGCGTATTCCTTCAAGAGCGCGGCTGGGCGACCGGATTGATCGGCACGGCTTTGACGATCGGCAATGTCGCGGGCATGCTGGTCACGACGCCGATCGGCGGCTTCATCGATTCCAGTCGCAACAAGCGGCTGTGGGTCATCATCCCCGGAATCTGCGTCGTCCTTGCCTCAACGATCATCCTGGTCTCGCAAAATTTCTGGGCAGTGACGTTCTCGCAAGTGGCGCAGTCGTTGGCGAGTGCTGCAATCGTTCCAGCGGTCACCGGCATCACGCTCGGCATCGCCAAGCAAAAAGGCTTCAACGCGCTGAACGGGCGCAATCAGGCCTTCAACCATGCAGGCAACATGGTTGGCGCGGCGTTGTCCGGATATCTCGGCTACAAGTTCGGTTACGTCGCCGTGTTCGTGCTGGCGGCGGTGTTCGGCGCCATCGCGATCGCCTGCGTGTTGATGATCCCTGCCAAATCCATCGACGATCGCCAGGCCCGCGGCAGCAAGGAGGACGAAAGCAAGAACCCGCCGGATGCCATGTCCGTCCTCCTCAAGCACAAGCCGCTCCTGGTGCTGGCGCTCGCGCTTGCCGTCTTCCATCTCGGCAATGCGGCGATCGTTCCGCTCTACGGCCTTGCGGCGGTGGCTCAGGGAGAGGCCAACGGCCCGAGCTTCGTTGCAACCACCGTCGTCATCGCGCAGGGCGTCATGGTCGTGACGTCGCTCATTGCCATGCAGGTCGCAGGAAAGCGCAATTATTGGCCGGTGATCCTGGTATCCTTCATGTTTCTGCCGATCCGCGGCGTGCTGGCGTTCTTCGTGACAGGGTGGTGGGGCGTCGTTCCGATGCAGGTGCTCGACGGCATCGGAACCGGACTGCAAACAGTTGCAGTGCCCGGCATGGTCGCGCGCTCGCTCGACGGCACCGGCCGCATCAATCTCGGCCAAGGCGCTGTCATCACCGTCCAAGGCGTAGGCGCGAGCCTGAGCCCCGCACTCGGCGGCTGGATCGCGCAGTGGATCGGCTATGGCCCGACCTTCCTGTTGCTCGGCAGCTTCGGTCTCGCCTCAATGGCGCTGTGGCTGGTGTTCGGCGCGCACGTGAAGAGGTATTGAGGCGCGTCCCTCTCCTCCGGCCGCGTACCGCGATGCGGACCAATTTGCGGTGATTCCCGTTCCACACCTGTTCGGCGCGCGCGAAGGCCGGAGAAGCTAGACTAGCCCTCCAAGATCGCGACCGCTCGCGTCCAACCCGCCGAGGCGCGCTCGATCTTCACGGGAAAGCATGACACCTTGAAGCCGGTCGACGGCAGCAGGTCGAGATTGTGCAGCTTCTCGAGATGGCAATAGCCGATGTGGCGGCCGGCCTTGTGGCCCTCCCAGATCAGGCTGGCGTCCTTCGACGCGGCGTATTTCTTCGCGGTATGGACGAACGGAGCGTCCCAGCTCCAGCCGTCGATGCCGGTCAGACGCACACCACGCTCGAGCAGATACATGGTCGCCTCATAGCCCATGCCGCAGCCCGAGGTGACGTAGTCCTGCCGGCCATATTTGGCGCCGGCGCTGGTGTTGACCACGACGATCTCCAGCGGCTTCAGCTCATGACCAATGCGCTTGAGCTCGGCCTCGACATCTTTGGCCGTTGCGACATAGCCGTCCGGCAGGTGCCGGAAGTCGAGTTTCACGCCGGGCTGGAAGCACCATTCCAGCGGCACCTCGTCGATGGTCCAGGACCGCTCGCCGCGATTCATGGTCGGGTGAAAATGCCAGGGTGCGTCGAGATGCGTGCCGTTGTGCGTCGAGAGCGTGACCTGTTCCACCGCCCACCCCTGGCCATCAGGCAGATCCTCGGCCTTCAGTCCCTCGAAGAACTGCAGCATGCGCGGCAGGCCCTGCTGATGATCGATATACTGGATCGTCGGATGATTGCCGGGCGGGTCGGCCGGCACGTCGTTCTGGAGGGGGACGGAGATGTCGATCAGCCTGGTCGTCATGGCGCTTCCTCGTAGATTGTTCTCGTTGACTGGCGCGGCGGCGATAAGCACCACACCCAAGCCTAACTGTCGAAGAACCCCGGATGCTTCTCCACGAATGCATGCAGCTCGCGCGCGACGCGGTCGAGGTGGTTGGCCATCTCTGCCCTTGCTCTTTCGGGATCGCGATCGGCAATGCTGCGGTAGATCGCCTCGTGCTCCGTGTATGTTCCCTTGAGCCGGCCAGGCTCCGGCAGCAGCGTGCGGCGAACGCGTTCAAGATGGGTGCGGATCGGATCGAGCACTTCGCCGACGCGCGCGAGGCTCAGGTGCTCGGTCATCTGGTGATGAAACCTGGTATCGAGCTCATGAAAGCCTTCGAGGTCTCCGCTCGCGATCGCAGCCTTTTGATAGGCGAGATTCTGGCTGAGCGCGCCGATCGCGTCATCCGACATGCTGGACGCGCAGACGCCGACGACCTCGACCTCCAATGCGCGGCGCATCAGCATCCACTGCCTGACATCCTCGAGATGAATCCTGGCGACATAGGAGCCGCGCTGCGGCTCGACCACGACCAGTCCTTCGAAGGCGAGCCTGTTGATCGCCGTGGTGATCGACAGCTTCGACACGTCGAAGCGTGCACACCACTCGTTCTTGTCGATCGGCGTTTCGGGCGCGAGCGAGCCGGAGACGATGGCGCGTTTCAGCGCAAGATAGGCCTGGTCGACCTTTGACCCGCCTGCGCTGCGCCCACGCGCTGGCCTCGCGCCGCCACTGAACCCGCCGACTGAATGCATGCTGTGATCCCCCGGCCGATCTACACATTTCGATGGCGCAACGCCAATCGCGCTGACCAAAAGGCTTGACGAGCATCAACTGATATAACTAGCATATCAGTCAACAAATAAACCATCACCTGCGGCTCGATGTCTTGCCAAGGATTGAGGGCACGCCGGGAGGAAAAGCCGATGGAGACACGCTTCGGCGCGCTCGGGGCAGACGACGAGCGTGGTGCACCGCGCTCCTCTCGCGTGGTCGAGCTTGGCAGCCGCGCCGGCGTGCCGGATGGACATGCCGTGCTCAGCGCGGAGCGGGTTTCCAAATCCTTTGCCGGCGTGCAGGCGCTCCACGACGTCGACTTCGATCTGCGCCACGGCGAAGTGCATGCGCTGATGGGCGAGAACGGTGCCGGCAAGAGCACCCTGATGAAGATTCTTGCCGGCGTGCACACGAGCTACGACGGCACCATTCTGGTCGAAGGCCGTGCTGCATCCTTCAGCGGCGTACGCGATGCCGAAGAGGCCGGCGTCGCCATCATCCACCAGGAGCTCAACCTCGTTCCCGAGCTGAGCGTCGCCGACAATATCTTCCTTGGCCGGGAACCGCTGATCGGCGGCGTATTGATCGATCGGCGCCGGATGATCAGGGCGGCCGGACGCCTGCTGGCGCGCCTCGGCGTCGGCATCGCGCCTGACACGAGGATCGCGGGGTTGCGCGTCGGCGAGCAGCAGCTCGTCGAGATCGCCAAGGCGCTGTCGCTCAACGCGCGCATCCTCATCATGGATGAGCCGACCTCCGCGCTGTCGTCGTCGGAATGCGACACGCTGTTCAAGATCGTGCGCCAGCTCGCGCGCGAAGGCGTCGCGATCATCTACACCTCGCATCGCATCGAGGAGGTGCTGGAGCTTGCCGACCGCGTCACCGTGCTGCGCGACGGCCGGCGCGTGGTGACCGCACCCATCGACGAGCTCTCGCGCGGCGCCATCATCTCGGCGATGGTCGGCCGCGAGATGACCGCGAACGAGCGCGGCGCGACGGCGCGGGACGGCGCGGTCGTCCTCTCGGTGCAGGGCCTGACGCTGGATACGCTTGGGCCGCACGGATGGCGAAGGACGCTGCACGGCGTCAGCTTCGAGCTGAAGCGCGGCGAGATCCTCGGTATCGGCGGCCTGCTCGGGTCCGGGCGGACCGAGATCCTGGAATCGATTTTTGGCGTGGCGCGCGGCTGGCGCGAGGGGCGCATCGCGATCGACGGTGCGGCGGTCGACATCGTCTCTGCCTCCGACGCCTACCATCACGGCGTCGCGCTCGTCAGCGAGGACCGCAAGGAGCGCGGCCTGCATTTGGCTGCCTCGATCTGCGACAATGTCGCGCTGCCCTCGATCGGCGTGCTGTCGCGATTTGGCCTGCGAACCTTCGCCCGCGAACGCGCACTCGCGGCCGACATGGTCAAGCGGCTCTCGGTTCGCTGCACCGGCATCGGTCAGGAGGCCGCCGCGCTGTCAGGCGGTAACCAGCAAAAGGTCGTGATCGGCAAATGGCTGGCGACCGAACCGCGCATCCTGCTGCTCGACGAACCGACCCGCGGCATCGACATCGGCGCCAAGCAGGAGATCTACCGGTTGATCTTCGATCTCGCCGCGCAGGGGCTCGGCATCATCGTGGTGACCTCGGAGATGCCCGAGCTGCTGCTGTTGTCCGACCGCATCCTCGTCATGTGCGAGGGACGGCAAACCGGCATCCTGGCGCGCGAGAATGCGACGCAGGAGACGGTGATGCGCCTTGCGACACCGGGGATGGCGAGATGGTCGCAGGAAGCCGCGTCATGAAAGCGCTCTTCCGCCTGCTCTCCCGCACCAAGCTCTATTGGGGTCTGCTGCTGATCTGCCTGGTCGGCGCCCTCACCTCGCCGCACACCTCGTCCGGCCACAACATCTTCCTGTCCTACGGCAATCTCACCGACGTTCTGCGCCAGGTCTCGATCACCGGACTGGTCGCGACCGGCATGACCATGGTCATCCTGCTCGGCGGCATCGATCTGTCGGTCGGCTCGGTGATGGGCTTCTCGACGGTGATCTGCGCGATGCTGCTGACCAAGCGCGGCTGGACCTCGGCATCCGTGATCGGCGTGCCGGCCGCGATCCTCGTGGGCGGCGCGGCCGTGGCGCTGACCGCGCGCTTCGTGTTCGCCGGCCTCGCGCGCGGCCGCGATGTCAGTGCCGGACGGCGGCGCGAGATCGCGCTGACGCGGTGGCAGAGCATGGGCATTCCGGGATTGCTCGGCCTTGTCACCGCCATCGCCATCGGCTGGTGGACGGTGAACCAGGTGCCGGCGAAATTCGGCGTGCTCGGTGTCCTCTTGATCGCGCCCTGCCTCGCGATGGTGCTCGGCGGCGTCAACGGGCTCCTGATCGTCACCGGCCGGCTGCAGCCCTTCATCGCGACGCTCGCGATGATGGTCAGCGCACTCGGCATTGCGCGATTGACGGCCGGGTCCGACAACGCCGTGGTCCCTGTCTACACCGGCACCAATGCGACCGAGGCCTTCGAGCTATTGCGCTCGATGCTCTGGGGCGTGCTGCCGGTGCCGAGCGTGTTCTTCCTCGCGGCCATCTGCCTGTTCGGCGCGATCCTGCGCTTCACCGCGTTCGGGCGCTATGCCTATGCGATCGGCGGCAATGTCGAGGCCGCCAAGCTTTCAGGCATCAAGGTCGCGCAGGTGCAACTGACCGCCTATTTGTTGTCGGGCCTGCTCGCGGGCATCGCCGGCGTGCTGTTCGTCGCGCAATACCGGCAGGGCAAGCCCGACGCCGGCACCGGCCTCGAGCTCGATGCGATCGCCGCCGTCGTGATCGGCGGCACCAGCCTGATGGGCGGCCGCGGCGGCCTCGCCGGCACCTTCGTCGGCGTCCTGATCTTCGGCCTGCTCTCCGACATCCTGCAGCTTCAGAACATCGACTCCAACGTCCAGCTCGTGATGAAGGGGTTGATCATCGTCTGCACCGTGCTGGTGCAGGAACAGAATCTCGGTCAGCTCGTCGCGCGATGGCGGTTCCGCCGATCGGGCGAGGCAGAGGCCGATCCGAAAACAGCCGAGTCCCATCGGCTGCCAAGCGCCGCAAAGGCCCAACTCGCAAGGGAGGATCTCGATGAAGCGTCGTGAGTTCTTGAAGTTGTCGACCACCGCGGCAGGTGCCGCAATGACCATCTATCTGCCGGCCGGCTGGACGCCCGCGAAGGCCGCCGGCAAGTCGAAAGTCGGCTTCAGCCAGTGCACCACGCTGGAGCCGTGGCGCGTGCAGTTCAACAAGGACATCCTGGCCGAGGCCAAGAACCATCCGGATATCGACCTCATCATTACGGACGGCCAGGACAAGACCGAGAAGCAGGTCGCCGATTGCGACAATCTGATCGTGCAGCAGGTCAACGTGCTGCTGATCTCACCCAAGGAATCGGCCGGCCTGACCGGCGTGGTCGAGAAGGCGATCGACGCCAAGATTCCCGTCATCGTGCTCGACCGCAATGTCGATACCAAGCGCATCACGCAGTTCATCGGCGGCGACAACGTCGCGATCGGCAAGGCGGCCGGCGAGCACGCGGTGAAGCTGCTCGGCGGCCCCGGCAAGGCGGCCGGCAACGTCGTCGAAATCTGGGGCGGCATGGGCACGCAGCCGGCGCACGACCGGCACGACGGCTTCCATGCCTTCACCGACAAGGAGCCCGGCATCAAATACCTGCTGAACAACCAGTCCGGCGACTGGAAGCAGGACAAAGCCTACGACATCATGACGACGGCGCTGCGCAACAACGAGAAGATCGACATGGTCTACGGCCATAACGATCCGATGGCCTACGGCGCCTATCTCGCCGCCAAGGACGCCAACCGCGACAAGGACATCAAGTTCATCATCGGCATCGACGGATTGCCGGACGAAGGCGTCACCTGGGTCTCCAAGGGCCAGCTCGCCGCGACCTTCCTCTACGCAACGCCCGGTGCGGAAGGATTGAGGCAGGCGGCAAAGCTGCTCAAGGGCGAGAAGCTCGAGCCCGTCATCACCTTGCCGACCATGCTGATCACCAAGGAGAACGCGCCTGAGATCCTGAAGAAGAACGGGCTGCTGTGATTTGAGGCCCTGACATACGTCTCGGAGAGCCGGGTCGCCATCGCGACCGCGACTCTCCGTTCGTCCTGCGTTTCCGCGCCAGATCGACGTCAGGCGGAATCGAAAACTTTCATCGAGGTTTGACATGAGCGCTGCCATCTTCGCGAGGCACGACGGAGTTTGGCTGAATGAACCGGAGCGGTGGAGCGCGCAGGGCGACAGGCTCGAGATCGTCACCGACAACGCCACCGATTTCTGGCAGAAGACGCATTACGGGTTCTGCCGCGACAACGGCCATTTTCTGGGCTTTCGGACCGCGGAGGCGTTTACGGCCGAGCTTCGCGTCCAGTGCGATTTTAAGGACCTCTACGATCAGGCCGGCATCATGGTGCGTATCGACGCCGAGCACTGGATCAAGGCCGGAATGGAGTTTTCGGACGGCCGCGCCATGCTGTCGAGCGTACTGACCGTTGGGCAGTCGGATTGGGCAACGGCCCCGTATCAGCACGATGCCCGCGATTTCCGGATGCGCGTCACCGTCTCCGACGGCGTCGTTCGGTTGCAGGCCTCGGCGGACGGCAAAAGCTGGCCGCTCGTGCGACTGGCTCCTTTCACCAGAGCGCAATCCTATCTCGTCGGTCCCATGGCTTGCACACCCGAACGCGCGGGATTGCCGGTCACCTTCACCGGATTTTCCCTGGAAGCGCCGCTCGGCAAGGATCTGCACGATCTCAGCTAAAGCATGTTCCAGACAAGTGTGCAGCGGTTTTCCGAAAAGACCATGCGCAAACAATAACCTGAAGCGCGAGACAAACTCGGCGCTTTAGAGCAGACCGCTTCCGCACGTTGAATCCGGTCGGATCAGCGTCCGGCCGCCTTCGCCATTCGCGTCAGGACCCGCCGTCCAACGATGGCCTCGATGAGCACGATCAGCGTGGCCGTTCCAAGATTCCAGATCAGGTTCATGACGGTCGCATCGAGACGATAGAGCAGCGACATGGCCGTCGACGTCATGCCCGCTACGGCCAATCCTGCCGCCAGCGTCAGCAAGGTCGGACGCAGGCGGGCCGCATGACGCAGCATCACGAAAATGGACGCCGAAAGCGGCAAGCTGACGAGGAGAACCGTGGCGAAGCACTGAAACGCCGCGCCCATCCGCAGGCCACCGGCGTCGTAGCTAACCCAATCTGTCAGGCAACCATATCCAAGGGTCGCCGTCCACACGGCGAGCGGCGGCAGTGGAAGCAGCAGCCAATAGCGCGAACGGTCCGGCAGGCTCGCCATCAGGCAACCGAGGGCGGCCAGCGCGCCGGTGAGGCAAGAGGCCGTCGTCCCAACGACGAAAGACGGGTTGCGCAGCTGGTTCGCGATATCCGACCGAAGACCATGTTCGAGGGCCAGCAGAACCAGAGCGACGAGCGCGATCAGCAACCAGCAGCCCGCGCGAAGCAGCGGGGGGCGAATGACGCGTATCGGCCGCGCCGCATTCGCAAGGGACTGAATGAGATCGGAGGTCTCCATCTACGGGTATCCCTCGCCCAGAAGACGCCTGAGCGCCTTGATGCCACGATGAGCAGACACCTTCAGAGATGCAATGGACATCCCGCTCTGCGCGGCGGCCTCCTTCAACGATTGTTCTTGCAGCTTCAACAGCGTGATGGCCTGGCGCTGGCCCGCCGGAAGCGCCAGCAGCGCTGCTTCCACGGCCCGGCTGTTCAGTGCCGCGTCGCCGCTCTTGTCGACGGCCGCAAAGGCCTCATGTTCGATGTCCGACATCACTTCTCCTGCGGCCACCCGCCCTAGCGCGCGCAAGCGATCGGCAACACGATGTCTCGCGATGCCGGCCAGCCAGGGCTTGAACGGGCGTGCCGGGTCGTAGGTCTGCCGAACCTCATGCAGAGTCAGCAGAATATCCTGTACAGTATCTTCCGCATCGCTCGGGTTGCGATGCACCCGGTGAGCAATGGCCCGCAGATAAGGTGTGATGCCGAGCAACAGCCGGTGATAGGCATGTGTATCGCCGCGTTGCCCCTGCACCATGAGCGCCGTCCACTCCTGCGGATCCGCCGCGCGCAAGCCGGACATTTCAAAACCGCGTGGTGAAATCGACCAGCCAAGCCGGCGACGCGGCGACCAGCGCGCCTTCCAGGACATGATCCGCGCCGGTCAGGATCAGGACTGCCACTGTCACCGCGCTGGCACCGAGCAAGAACTTGCCGCCCTTTCCAGCATTCATCATTCTGCCCCGCCAGCGCATCAACGCTGTTCTGGACAGCGCCCCAACGATGAGCAAGGGGACCGCCGTTCCCAGCCCGAAGGCAATCATGACGGCCGTCACGCTGACGAGATTCTGGCCGCGGGACGCAAGCAGCGATGCGGCTCCGAGCGTGGGTCCCACGCAGGGACTCCAGAGCGCTCCCAGCAGGATGCCCACCGCGAACTGCCCCTTGAGGCCGGTCGGACTCATACGGGCGATAAGCCGGCTCCCGGCATTGCTGACACCGCTGGCGGCCAACGCGAACCGCTGTTGCAGGACGTCGCTGAGCAGGATGCCGCCCAATCCGGCGAGCAGAACGGCAGATATGTCGCGGAACACGTCACCATCGAGACCGATCGCGAAACCCATCGTGGCGACGAAGATTCCGATGCCGGTGAAAGACAGCACCAGACCTGCGAGCAGTGCCGGCACACCCAGACGATGCGCGGCCAGCGCAGGCCCGAGCACGAGCGGCAGCAACGGCAGGACGCAAGGAGACAAGGTCGAGAGCATGCCGGCGATAAAGCCGAACCCCACGCTGACGAATGACAAGGTCACTCCGATATTTCCTCATGCAGCACGTCCTGGCGAAACCAGCGCTGGAAGGAACGAGAGCGCGCCGGAACCAACGAGCCGAGCTAGTCGTTCGCCTTCTGCAGCAACGTCTTGATCGAGTTGGCATCGGTATCGCCGGTCGAGCGACCCTTTTCGGCGGCGCCGTGGAATACGATGAGCGTGCTTTGCTTCTGGGCGCCCAAACTCCGGACGATGTCCTTTTGCGTGTCGAAGTCGACGTTGTAGACGACGAGATGCTTGAACGCCGCCTCACTCTCGATGCTGTCCAGGATCGGCCTCTGCTTGGCGCAATAGGGACACCAGGGGGCGGTGATGTGGACCAGGATCGGCTTACCCTCGTGCTGGGCCGCATCGAATGCCTGCGCTGTGAACGGCATCTCCGTCGCAGCGAAAGAAGCGGGCGCCAGTCCCGCAGACAGGCCCAGGGCCAACACGGCCGCAGCCATCGTTCTCGAAAAGCGCATCGCAATCTCCTGGTCGCTGATGACATCCCGGCAGGCGCCGCCGGGTTCATGCTCCAAGGTTCGGATTCAGGTGCGAAAGAGTTACAGGCGTCGAAGATAAATTCGCGTCGCGGCATCGCGATGCGGGCACACCCGGCGATGACCAAATTCGGACGCAAAAAATAACCCCGGCAAATCACATTGCCGGGGTTATCAACTTGGTTGCGGGGACACGCAACAAGCGCCCCCTGCGATTACCACGGCTTCGATTTACTGCATAAATTCAATGGGTTGTGGAGCCCGGAATTGAGGACGTCGCTTAGCGCTTCTTTGGCGTCCCAGAGGTAAAAGACCGAAATGACCGATACTGCGTTCGGTGGCCTCCCCGAGGCCGCCACAAAACCCGTTTCCGACGACATTCCGCCGCACGAGCGGATTGCGGACTGGATCGAGTCCACCGACACCGACAGCGACACCGAATTGTCCGGCTTCGCGGCTGGCGACCCCCGCCCGGAGGGGGAGCAAAGCGCCGACAAGAGCGCCGTGGATGCGCCAAACGCGTCCCCCCGTTCCTGGGGGTTCGATGTCGAGGAAATCAACCGCAGCTACGCGCTGGCGATTTGGGGCGGCAAGGCGCTGGTGGTGAACGAGCAGCCTCACGGACCGCTCAACGATCGGGTGCGGCTGATGAATTTCGAATCGATGAATTCATGGTTCGCGAACCGGCAGACCGAGATCGTGGGAAGCGACGGCAAGATCAAGTCGGTAACCTGGGCGAAGGCTTGGCACCAACACCGGGATCGACGGCAATATGACGGCGTGGAGTTCTTCCCCAATCCGGACGGCACCGCCAGCACACCCAACTATCTCAACCTCTGGCGCGGATTCAGCGTCACGCCGTCCCCAAAGGGCTCTTGCGGCCGATTTCTGGACCACCTCCGAGTGAATGTTTGCCGAGATAACGACGAATATTACCAGTATCTGCTCGGCTGGATGGCTCACCTTGTGCAACGGCCGCGAGAGCGGCCGGGTATCGCCTTGGTGATGCGCGGTAGGAAGGGCACAGGTAAGACGGTGGTCGGCGAGGTGTTGGGATCGCTGTTCGCGCCGCACTATTTCCCGGTTGATGACGCGAGGTATCTCACGGGGCAATTCAACGCCCACATGTCATCTTGCTTGCTGTTGCAGGCCGATGAAGCGATGTGGGCGGGCGACAAGGCCGCCGAGGGCCGGCTTAAGGGCTTGCTTACCTCTCGAATCCAAATGATCGAACAAAAAGGCGTTGATCCGATCAGAATGGAAAACCGGGTCCGCGTCATCATGACGTCTAATGAGGATTGGGTTGTTCCTGCAACCGGCGACGAGCGCCGATTTTTCGTGCTCGACGTTGGCTCCTACGCCGAGCAGAACAACGAATATTTCGCAGAGATGTACGAGGAATTGGACGAGGGCGGCCGTGAAAAGCTGCTGCATGAACTTTTGTCGTTCGATCTCAGCGAGTTCAACATCTGGCGCATTCCGCAAACAAAGGCGCTGCTCGATCAAAAGCTAAGGTCGCTCGATCCAATCGACGACTTCGTGTTCAATCGACTTTACGCAGGATCATGGCTCCACGGCGACGACGGCTGGCGCGGCACTGTTGTTAGGGATGACCTGTACGAGGAGTATCTGAAGGATGCTTCTCGCATGGGCATTGGCCGCAAGCGTAGCAGCGCTGATTTTGGCAAGCGGCTTAAGAAGCTTATTCCCGGCATCGGGGATATTCGGCCCTCGCTTGAAAGAGAGCCCGGTGTTGTTAAACGAACGTGGTGCTATTCAATGCCTTCTCTTGACGAGTGTCGAAACGCATTCGATAAATGCGTCGGCCAGCCGATCGATTGGCCGGCGCTTCCCCCGGGAGAGGGCGAGCGAGCGCGCTGCCCGTCGCCGGATGACAATTTTCCAGTCTAGGCAGTCTAGGCTAGGCGAGCGTGCCTAGACACGAATTCATCAGCAAAATCAAACGCCGGTCTAGGATGTCTAGGGAGTCTAGGTCGCGCGCGTGTAAGCAAAATTATCGGTCTGGTCTCAAATTGAGGTCGGCTGTTTTGTTCTGACTTTCTCTTTTCCCTAGACTGCCTAGACATCCTAGACCGACCCTTAATTTATAGGGGTTTTCTCCCGTCTAGGCATCATGCCGGTGCCTAGACTCCCTAGACGCAAACTCACAACCAACCAAACGGGCTCTGTCCGCCGAGGTGTCATGACGACGCCCCGGTGTGCGGGGCCTTTTCTTTTTGAGGAATTGAAATGACTAAGCCTACCAGACTGCAAATCGACTTCGCAAAGGTGATGACCATCAAACAGCGCGGGGTGCTGAACTCTCTCTGCATGTTTGACTGTTACATGAGCGCTAGCGAGATTGCTGATGAAGAGTTGAGAGAGCTCGTCCGTCAGAAACTTGCGATGTACTCGGTGCAACCCGGCATTGATGGCCGTCTCTCATGGGGCGCGACCGATGCCGGCCGCGCAATTTCGCACATGATCAGGCGAGGCAAACTGTAGGCGGCGCGGGTCCTTCCCGCACCCCCACCCCACACGGCCCAAGCGCGCCCCGGAAATTTGCCAGCCGCAGATTTCAGATTCTGGGTTGACACGGTTGTCAGGTTGACACCTCAGGCTTGCAACGTAGTCTACCGGGTGCCATGAACCGGCCTGACAATCTCAAGGCCGACGCTCGAAAACGCGGCCTTCGTGGCCGACGAATGAGTGTTAGTAGCAGATGACTCGACCTTCAGGCCGTCGCACAGTTTAATTCGTCGGCATTTGGAGAGGCCCACTGATGTCGGCCTCCACGCTTCGGCAACAAGAAATCAGGCGAGTGAGATATATGCAAAGACCGTCCAGACTGTTGGAGCTTTCCGCCGCTACCGCGCTACTTGCGAGCGCTACATTTGCCACCAGCTCCTTGGCGGCCGGAAAGTATGATCCTGGCGCGAATGATTCCGAGATCAAGATCGGTCAAACGATGTCCTACAGCGGCCCTAATTCGCCCTTTGCTGTGATCGGAACGATCTACGATGGCTATTTCCGCAAAATCAACGAGGAGGGCGGCATTCGGGGCCGCAAGATCAATTTTATCTCGTATGATGACGGGTTTAATCCGGCAAAGACGGTCGAGCAGACGAGAAGGCTGATCGAAAGCGATCAAGTACTCTTTACGGTCGGATCGCTTGGGACGGCATTGCAACTGGCCGTACAGAAATATATGAACGGAAAGAAAGTACCCCAGCTCTTCATCAATGGCTCGTCATCCAGATGGGAAGATCCCGAGCATTTTCCTTGGACGATGGGATTCGTCACGAGCTATCGTTCAGAGGGACGAGTCTACGCTAGGATGCTCCTTAAGGAAAAGCCCGACGCGAAGATCGGCATCATCTACCAGAATGATGATTACGGGAGAGATCTTCTTCGTGGCGTAAAAGAGGGCCTCGGCGAACGAGCCTCGATGATCGTCGCTGAAGAGAGCTTCGACATCACCGAGCCGACCATGGATACGCACATTGTGAAGCTCAAAGCATCCGGAGCAGACACATTGTTCGACTTCACGCCTCCAAAATTCGCTGCGCAGTCCATCCGCAAGGTCGCCGAAATTGGCTGGCATCCGTTTCATGTGTTGAATACGGTAAGCTCGTCAATCGCGACCGTTCTCAAACCGGCAGGCCTGGAGAATGCCGAAGGCATTGTATCGACGGCCTATCTGAAAGATGCGAGCGATCCCCGATGGGACAGCGATCCGGGTATCGTGAAGTTCAAGGCGTTCGTCCAGAAGTATGCGCCTACAATCAACCTAAACGATCTGATCGCATTAAACGCTTATGACGAAGTTCAAACTATCGTGCATGTTCTCGAGCAGTGCGGGGATGACCTGACAAGGGAGAACGTCATGAGGCAGGTTGCCAACATCAAGGATTTTCATCCTGATGGACAGTTGCCCGGGATTGATATCAACACCAGCCCTACGGACTATGCTCCGATGGAAAACCTTCAGATCGTCAAGTTCGAGAAGGATCACTGGGTGCCTCTTGGTGCCGTCATTAGCGGTCAATCCGAGCTGCATTAGTCAGGTAACACTCGACTCCGATGATCAAAAAGCTCGTCCTTTTGACCGGCCGGCGCGACCTGTCGGCCGAACAATTCAAAGCGCATTGGGCCGGCCCTCACGCTCAAATCATTAAGGGCATCATCGCCCACTTTCCCTCACCGGACACAGTTCGCTACACGCAAAATCGCGTGATACAGACGCTCCAGGAAATTTCTCGATTGCGAGATGCCTTCAAGGTCGACGGTATCGTCGAATTGCACGTGCCGGCGCCCAAGCCGCCTGCTAGCGCGGTGACGTCTGGCGCGGTTCAGGCGATGATCGCGGACGAGCTGCGCTTTCTTGATGGACTGACCGAATGCGTCGTCGATCCGGTCGGCGAAGATCTGAGCCTATCTGAAGCCTCTTGGAAGACCATCGTAATATCCGAGCGTCGCGAAGGCGTCGCCCTCGTCGACTACAAGTCACAACTGGAAGCAACGTATTCCTCAAAAATTGATGGGGTCCAGCAACGGTGCTTCAACTGGACGTCGCAGATTGGCTTCCGGGCCGGACTTAAGAATGAATCATCTGGGCCAGACAGCTTCGTCGAACTGTGGTTTGAAGATCGTGAACGTGCAGCCCAAGTTGTCTCGGAGGGGCTCCATAAGATGAGGGACCTTGTCAGCCGCGCTTCAGCCTTCGCAGTCGACCCCCTGAAGATACTGTGAAAGCCGAACGATACGACGTTCTAAGCGGAGACCCCACCGTCGATGACGCTGATCGTGCCCGTGATCATTTTCGACTCGGACCCCAGCAGCCAGAGAACGAGCTGCGCGACATCGGCGGCCTGGATTGCGCGCCGCAAGGGCCTTGTAGAGAGCATGCCATCGACCAATTCGTCGGCTTCCCTAGTAGATCTGCCTTCAACGCGAAATGCGTTCCTGAACATCGGCGTGTCCGTCGAACCCGGCGCTATTGCGTTGACGCGGACGTTGTGAGGTCCGAGCTCGACAGCCGCCTGCTGTGTTAGTCGAAGAACCGCGGCCTTCGACGCACCGTACAGTCCGTTCTCTGGCACCGTGCGTAGGCCGACGACCGAACCAGTATTTACGATACTGCCCTCCGCCTGTTTGATCATGACAGGCGCGACATGCTGAAGTCCCAAAAGTACACCGAGCACGTTCGTATCGAATATGGCACGATACTCCTCCGTGCTATGCTCGATCAACTTCCGCAACGGCCCCAGAATCCCAGCATTGTTGTGAAACAAGTCGATACGATCCCATCGATCGAGGGTCTTGGCGACATACATCTCGACGTCGCGGGCGACGGTCACGTCTGCCACGACTGGCAGAACGGAGTCTGAGCTAAATTCCTCCTTAAGGTGATCGAGAGCCTCTGCGTTGCGGTCCACAAGCGTAACGCGAGAACCAAGAGCGACGAGCTCGCTTGCAACCGCTCGCCCAATACCGCTCGCGGCTCCGGTCACGATTGCGATCTTTTGGTCAAACCATTCAGCCATGTTGTTCCAGTGCGGTTATCGTGTACGCCGATAAGAGGCGCAGCAAGGCGAGGATGTCCAACCCTTTGACATCAACGACTCTTCGCGGTCGGAGAAGCGGTCGCACGTAGGACTTGGGAATACAGCCAAGACTGTGCAGCGATGCTCAGCTGCCCGCCGACTTTGGCCTTCGATCCGGAAGAACAGTTCGTAACATACGAGGAATGGACAGCTCTTCTCATGGAAATAAGCTCGGCGGGAATTCGTAGGACGGAGCTTCGAGAATGACCCACCCTGACATGAAATCTCAGTCGCAAGCAGAGGCTGACGTTATCGTCGTCGGTTCAGGAGCGGCGGGCTTCACGGCCGCTATATTTGCGTCTCTGGCGGGGTGCTCGGTTCTGATCGTAGAAAAGGCGAATGCTCCCGGCGGAACGACCGGCTGGTCCGACGGCGCATTCTGGCTGCCGAACAATCATTTCCAGCAACAGAAGGGAGTCCGCGACACACGCGAAGATGCCATCAAATTCATGGCGTCCACGGCGTACCCTACTCAATTTTGTGAATCGGCGCGCTACTACGGGGTGGGCGAGCTTCGATATTCGCTCGTTGAGGCCTTCTACGACGAGGCATCTAAGGCGTTCAAGAAATTGGAGGATGTCGGTGCTTTGGTCACGCGTCACGCTGACCGTACGGACATGTTCGACCATTCGCCGTTCAACAAAGTGTCTCGGGGACGCATATTGGTCGTCAAGAAGCCCGATGGAGCCAGGGGCTTCGGAGAGGACATCATGATGCAGATCTCCAGTTACCTGGAGAAACACCGAATTCCGATCTTGCTCGGGCATCGTGTTACTTCCCTTGAATTCAACGCATTCGGCGAAGTGACCGGGGTACGGGTCACCACGCCCGAAGGCAGCAACCGAAGGATCGTGAGCCGTAAAGCGGTTGTCTTCGCCAGCGGTGGATTTGTGCACGACGCTGAGCTCGTACTTGCCCATCAATCTAGCCCCGTCTACGGGGGAACCGCGGTGCCGAGCGTGCAGGGCGACTTTGTTCGCATAGCTGGAAGAATAGGGGCAAAGCTGGGAAACATGGCCCATGGTTGGCGCTCGCAAATCGTTTTGGAACAAGCGTTGCGCGAACCGCACTCACCGAGCCACATCCTACAACCGTCCGGAGTACCAAGGCATTACTGGCAAGCACCCGGAGACAGCTGCATGTTAGTGAACAAGAATGGTGTTCGCGTGGTAAACGAAAAGCGCGCTCCACCGGAAGTATCTCTGGCTCACTCGGTCTGGGATGCCGTCGACTCGGAGTTCACCAATCAGTTCCTGTTTATGATCTACGACCGCCGCTGCGCGGAAGTCTTCGCGGGCAACTATCCGCTTCCTCACCCCGGAGAGCATGCGGATTACGTTATCCAGGCTGAGACTATTGAGCAGCTCGCGGTGGAGATTCAGAGGAGACTCGATTCTCTGATTCCAAACATTCCGCCCTTCATGCTGGGTGTCAATTTCGCTGAAAATCTCGCGGGTACAATTCTAACGTTCGACGAGAGCGCCCGCTCGGGTTGTGACACCCAATTTCAGCGCGGATCAAACATCTACGACATCGAGTTGCATCGGGAAGTGTTCTCAATTGCGCGGAAAGATACTTCTTGGCCGACCCATGATCTGCCTAACATCACGATGCACCCGTTTCAATCTTCCGGTCCTTACTGCTGCATCATCATCGCGCCAAGCCTTCTCGACACCAATGGCGGTCCCGTGATCGATGCCAAGGCCCGCGTGCTCAATAATGAAGGAAATCCAATCCCTGGCCTGTATGGTGCTGGAAACTGTATAGCGTCACCCGGAGGTCGCGCCTATTGGGGTCCCGGTGCCACGATGGGCTTGGCCACCGCTTTTGGAGCGATAGCTGGCCAGCAAGCCGCTTCCGAGCCGATCAAAATAACCTCGGTAAGTGCCGATCAGCAAAGCAATTGATTCACGTCTTATCCGGAGACCGCCAATGTCGCTTCCATCTCTGCTCGAATGAATTCTGGGACTCGATACGGAGGCAGCAATCCGGACCACAAGCCCGGTTCCCCGCGGATGATCGAGTGCGCCTACAGGAACTCAGCTATCGACGCTAAGATTTAACTTCATATGCACATACAGCTCAAGCTCTAGCCGTTTATCTGACCATCGCTCCAGGCGGCTCATTCGACACTCCATGTCATGGGTGTGTCGCGGCTCCCAAATATTGGACCCTTTCGGCTTACAACATTGAACCCAGCCCATGCTCCAATTCAAATGGATGCAGGCGCTTACTGCATATCAGGCGGGGTCAACGTTGAGCGGCAATCGAGGGTCAAAGGCCGCGCCGATTCACAGCTTTGCGGCATCCTGTCGTTGAAAACGCGTTCCAGATTTGAATGCAGAATACGGTCGTAGTCCGGTTCTCAGCTCGGCTTGGGCTTGCTCCTTTGAAGGGCTGGCGCGCCTAGAAGGCGCGCCCTGGTTTTGAAAGTTATAGACGCCGACGATCTGGCAAATAAATTAGCCGGCTATTGCCGCTTGAAGATTCCCCAGCACCTCGAGCTGTCCCATCAGAATGGTCGCGGCGGTGTAGCAATGGAAGGACTTCACCTTCCCGTTCTCGAGATGAAAGACATCGCAACACGGCGCATGGATTTCCTTTCCGGTCGCAGGAATAGTGCCGGCTGGAAGAGCAAGTGGACCTTTGTGGGTTCCGTTCAGGGATAGCTCCACGATCACCACATCTCCGGTGACGTAGATGACTTCGAGCGCGCGATGCATATCCGGGAAGGCCTTAGCGTAGATATCGACGGTCTTACCTATATCGGCACCGAAATAGCGTTGGCCGGCAGACACGTCCCAGAAATATCCATCGGGAGTGAATAGGTCGGTGAATGCGCGAGAATCCTGGGCTTCTGCGACATCGTAAAGTATGCGGATAATGCGTTCGTTCTCGGTCATAGTCGGTCCTTTCAGATTCCGTAGTATCGTTGGCGACGCAGCTGAGGATCTGCGGCGCCATCCGGGATGAAGAGAGAGCAGTTGGTGCTTGTGCCCAGCTCAGATCTGAGCTTGGCCGCCGTCGACGAAGAGCTCGATGCCGTTCACAAAGCTGGCGTCGTCGGAAGCCAGAAACACTGCGGCCTTGGCAATTTCATCGGGCTCACCGACGCGCCCCATAGGAATGCGGGAGGCGAGATAATCGAGCAGCCCCTGCTGCTGAGCAGGGTCCGGCCCTGCCAGTTCGACCAGGCCTGGTGTCTTCGTAGCGCCGGGACTAAGCGTGTTGATCCGCACGCGCCGTTCCTTGAGGTCAAGGATCCAGTTGCGGGCGAAAGATCGAACCGCAGCCTTCGATGCGGCATAGACGCTGAATGCAGCCGTTCCCTCGGTTCCGGCGGTAGAGCCCGTCAAGATGATCGAGGCACTGTCCTGGATCAGCGGCAGCGCCTTCTGAACCGTGAACAGCACACCTTTGACGTTACGATCGAAAGTGTCCGCATATTGTTGTTCGGTTATTTGACCGAGCGGCAACATGGATCCACCACCCGCATTCACAAAGAGCACGTCGATCCGACCCGCGTCGGCCTTGACCGTCTGGTAGAGCAGATCGAGGTCGGAAAGTTTCGAGGCGTCTGCCTGAACACCCGTTGCACCTCGACCGATCGCGGTCACGGCGGCATCCAGTTCGGCCTTTCGGCGGCCAGTGATGAAGACTTGGGCACCTTCTGCAACGAAACGCTTAGCCGTGGCGAGGCCGATGCCGCTGGTGCCGCCGGTAAGGACGGCGATTTTTCCATTAAGTTTCTGAGACATGTTGGTCACTCCTGCATGTTGCACACACACAAGATGACAACGCCCCCATCATTTCGATATAGAAATGATCGAAAGTCATCTTTGCAGGATTGTCGTCACCATGTCAAAACTCCCCGATTTCGAAGGGCTCGCGCTTCTCGCGAAAGTCGCCGAAGAACGCTCCTTCGCAGGCGCCGCTCGGTCCCTGAAGTTATCGGTGGCTACCGTCTCTCGGGCCATCACGCGCCTCGAGGATCGTCTTGGCGGTCAGGTGTTCAACCGAACCTCACGGAAGGTCGCGCTCACGGATTTTGGCCGACGCCTTGCCGAACGAGCCGCCAGGGTACTGGCAGAGGCGGAGCAGGCTGAAGCGGCAGCACGCGAGCTATCGAGCCTGCCACGCGGTACGATTAATCTCGCGGTCCCGATGTCATTCGGCTTGCGCGAGATAGCTCCGATCGTGCCTGCTTTCCTGCGGCAATATCCGGAGATATCGCTCAATCTGCATTTGAGCGACGCGACTGTGGATTTGATTGGCCAGGGGTTCGATGCAGCAATCAGGATTGCCGCACTTCCGGATTCGTCTTTGGTTGCCCGCCGCCTTCGGACTATGGGCCGCGTGATTGTGGCTGCGCCTTCCTACATCAAACGTTATGGGGCGCCGCAGTCGCCCGCTGAACTCAATGCGCATCATTGCCTCGGCTATGCCTACCGCGCGCGAACGAGCAGCTGGCGCTTTACGCATCCAGACGGAAGAGAGGCCTCTGTGACCCCCATCGGGCAGCTCTCCGTGACGAACATCGATGCTTTGCTGCCCACGCTCTTAGATGGGATCGGGATCGCCGAGCTTCCTTCCTTTGTCGCCGACCCTCACCTGGGCGGCGGCGCACTCAAGGTCTTGCTGCCAGATTGGAAGCTTTCCGGAGGCGGGGTTTACTTCATCACACCCGCGGCTCGCACTCGTCCGGCAAAAATCGAAGCGTTAAGCGATTTCCTGGCCGATCACTTGGCTCAACCGCGATCCTCCTAATCGATCTTCGTCTCTTCGTCCGCCGAGGTCCAGCCCAGCCGCCGGCCGGGTTGACTGTGTCGTGGCTCCGAACATTGACCCCTTTTGGCTTCCAACATTGACCGCCGCCCAATGCTCCAATTCGAAGTGGATGCGGGCGCTTAATCAAGCGGGGTCAACGTCAGAGCGCAGATCGGGGTCAAACGCCGCGCCGATTCACATCTCGGGTTATCGCCCGTTGAACGTTGCCGCTTGCGACGTGACTGACAGCAACGAGAGCTATTCGCTCTCTTCCATCGCAAACGTGACTAGCATCATCGGTTCGGCCAGCACAGTGAATTATAGCTCGAACGTTCTGACGCGAGAGGTTTACGACCTCAATTTATCGAACGACGAATTTGTGCTGTCCTTCCCGGCTCGATCATCGAAGTCTTGTTCGAGGGAAATCGATACGAGGAATATCCAGAAACAAAGGCGCCGCCCGTTGGCAGCACCTTGGATTCCAACGGTGCTCCGCATCCCGCCGTCACCGCTTCTCCGCTTGGCCGCTAAGGACATCACCTATAGCCACCCACCGATTTCCTTCGAACTTGACCAGTTGGAGGCTTTCCATAGGAGCATAGTCAAGCGGACCTGTATCGATATCGATCCCAGGAAGAAGGGTGTCGGGATGAAATCCCTTGATGTTGGCGACCTGCCTCATGACGTTCTCTCTTGTGAGGTCATCGCCGCACTGCTTGAGCACCTGGATCAAGGTTTGCGCCGCTCCGTAAGCATTCCAAGCGGGAAGGTCGCCGAGGTCGGCCGTAGGGGCATACTTCTTGATGAACTCTTTGTACTGAACAATAGACGAGTCATTCTGCCATCTCGGATCACTCACATCTCGCAGATAGGCCGTGGAAACGATGCCTTGTGCGTTTTCGAAGCCGGCCGGCCTCAACACGGTCCCGATCGAGGAACTTACCGTATTCAGCACATGAAACGGCTTCCAGCCAAGCTCCCCCACCTTACGGATGGCCTGGGCCGCGAATTTAGGAGGCGTAAAGTCGAACAGCGTATCGGCTCCCGAGGCCTTCAGCTTTACGATGTGAGTATCGATCGTCGGCTCGGTGATCTCGAAGCTATCCTCCGCAACGATCATCGAGCTGCGCTCGCCAAGACCATCCTTGACACCGCGAAGCAAGTCTCGACCGTAGTCGTCGTTCTGGTAGATGATCGCGATCTTCGCATTCGGATTCTGCGCGAGGATCATTTTGGCGTAGATGCGCCCTTCGGCACGATAGCTCGGCACAAATCCGATCGTCCATGGAAAGTGCTCAGGGTCCTCCCATTTCGAAGACGCCGCGCTGACGAAGAGCTGCGGCACTTTTTTGCTGTTCAGGTACTTCTGAACAGCCAACTGCAAAGCAGTTCCGAGTGAGCCGAACGTGAAGAGGACTTGGTCGCTTTCTACGAGGCGCCGCGTCTGCTCGACAGTCTTTGCTGGATTGAATGCATCGTCATAGGAGATGAAATTTATCTTGCGGCCATTAATACCGCCTTCGTCGTTGACTTTGCGAAAGTATCCGTCGTGAACCATTCCTATGGTCGCGAACGATGAATTTGGGCCACTATACGACATCGTTTGGCCGATTCTAATTTCGCTATCGGTCGCTCCAGGATCGTATTTGCCGGCGGCGAAGCTACCTGTTGCAGTAAGAAAGCCGAGCAAAAATGCGCTCGAACGCAATATAGAAGGCATCATCAAGCGCACGATCATCTCCCTGTTATCGCCGGTCATCCCGCGACCGGCCTCTATTCTTCTGGATTCTTGCATCTATCCGATGCAGCATTCGCCAGGTCGAATCGTCTCCGTCGAAATGCTGTTCGCCCACCGAGAACGGATGACCGCTCCGGGGACAGTATCTAGACGTTACTCGCGCACGCTTGCGAAACTTCTTCCAACGGAATTTGAGCGCGCAGACCGCGCCTGCGATCAGATCAACGACCCAAGGATCGATGTCGTTGGGTTGTTCTCCGGCGAACGAAAGGCTGACAGTTAGTCGGCCGGCCTAGTCGGTGTCCAAAGCCTCACGGGGGGATCCGATTTCTCGTATCCCTTTCCTTGAGGATAGGAGACAAGCTCCATATGAAGGCCCCAGGGTGCGACGAAATAGACCCACGACATTCCCTCTTCAGGTCCCGTCGTTACGGTCTTAACTTCTCCGAGTATCCTGGCGCCGCTCGCGCTCAAATGTTCAACCGCACGGCCGATATCCTCCGAATAAAATGCGAGATGATGACCGCCGATATCGGCATTGTTGGGCATCTCCTCCCGACGGGCAGAGCTCTTGAACTCGAACAGTTCGATGTTTGCTCCGTGCCCGGAACGGAGCATTGCAATTCCCGTGACCGTGGTCCCCTCATGGACCCCCAGATTGTCCCGCAGAAATTTGAGCGCCTCCTTCGATCGCGTGGGATCAGCAGCCGCGGTCGGACCACGCGAATGAACAAGTCGGCACCCCAACACGTCGCAAAAGAATTGAGTTGCGGCCTCGAGGTCAGGAACCGAGAGCCCGATGTGTTCGATGCCGCGAAACAGCGGCGAAGTAGACGAATGTTGATTCATAGCGCTATCTTTTGAGCTAGCCGAACTTCGGCACTTCGCCTTCGTCCAAAAGAGCTTCCGGTCCCTCGGACGGGCGCTCGCGAGCGTAATTGAATGCAGCGTTCAGGTCATTTTCCCAATTCTCCCGCGGCAGTTCGTAGAGAAGCTCGACGCCATATCCGTTTGGATCACTGACGTATACGCTGTGCGACATGCCATGATCGATCTTTCGATTGAACTTCACGCCTATGGCCTGCATGTACTGCAACTGCTCAAGCCAGGCATCGCGGGTCGGGAGCTCGATCGCAATGTGGTTGATAGAGTTCGGCGAAGTATAGATATCCCACCCCTCTTTCGGCCTCGGAGGCAGATTTGCGTTCTCGACGAACGCAATATCGTGGTGTCGGCGCGCACCTTCGTCGTATCCGCTGTAGAACCGCATCTTCGGGCGAACACGACCGTTTGGTCCTAATCCGGCGGCTAGTTGGCCCACCTGCTTGAGACCGATGACCTCGGTCCAGAACTTGTGCGTCTCCTCGATGTCGTACACGTTCAAAACCAGGTGGTTCATACCACTTGGCATGACTGGCTTGGTGGGCGCCTGCTTGCTCTCTGCTTGGCTTGTCATGGCTTGATCTCCTGTACTCTTTAGCGAATCGGCGAGAAGCTGCTCGGCATCGCGAGAATGCTTTCCTGCCTCATTATTCTAGCGTCCGGATGGAGCTTCGGCGGCCAAATGCCCTTGGCCATGGCCTGCGATCGGATATCCTGTCGCTCTGCAGCGTCACGATAGCCCCAGATGTGAATCCACTGGTTCAGCGCGCCAATCTCGGTGCGCCAGGCACCAACAAGTGGTGACATTTCGGCTCTCGCCTCAATCTTCTCACCCCAGGATTCAATGACAAGGGGCATCGATCCAAGAGAGTACGTAAATGTGCTGATTTCAAACAACGGTCCGACGTTGCGGTCCGACAGCGGGGGACAAAAGGGCGCGGGGATGAGAATCTTCGATTCCATCTCCTCGACGAACGGACGGATGTCTGGCGGCCAGCCTGGCAGTTTGTATGCTGCCTGCCGAACGCTATCGCGTTCGGCAACGTCTTTGTACGGCCAGAGGTGAATTACCTGATTGAGCGTGCCAACCTCTGTGTGCCAGAAGGCACCTAGGCGTGATAGCGGCAGGCGAACGGTCAATCCCTTCTCGAAGTTGGCCTCGAACTGCTTGGTCGAGCCCGGCTTCAGTGTGTAGGTTCGCATCTCAACAATCATGGCAGCCCCCTTACTTCGATAGCGCCGAATTCCTTCGTAAGGAGACCCCGTCCGCGCGTCCAATCGTAAGAAAGGTACGGAATTTCGCCGCTCACGAACGCCAAAAAGATTGGATGCTCTCGCTAGCGATCGAATTGCCATCAGTTCCTCCCGAGTGAGAGGCGTCGCCCTCAACTTATTGGCAGATGTTTAGGGTGATGCGCCGACAACTAACGGCCGTTCTTCAAATTGAAACAGAGAGCGCCACGTAATAGGAGACCACACTCAGTCGTTCGTGCTTCACTTTACAAGACTTCACCCCGAATGAGGACTTCGTACTATGCCGCAGAACGGCTTTAATTTTACGGACAAAACGATGCTCGTAACCGGCGCGGGCAGCGGCATTGGTCGGGCTGTCTCAATGGCTTTCTCTGAGGCGGGAGCGCGAGTCATCGTAACGGACCACGACGGTGACGCCGCCGAAGCGGTCGCCTCCAAGATCCGCTCCGCCCACGGAGATGCGATCGCAAAGCCGCTCGACGTCGGCGATCTTTCCGCTGCGTCTCAGCTCGCCGAATCCTTGAAAAAGGAGGGAGTTCTTATCGCGGGCCTAGTCAACAATGCCGGCATCGCAGGACGAAGCGTGATAGGTGGCGATCAATTCACCGAGCAGTTCAGGCGGATATTTGAAGTCAATGTTCATGGCGTCGTGAACGTTACGCAGGCGTTCCTGCCGCACCTTCGAGAGTCACGCGGCACAATCGTGAACGTCGCGTCGATCCAATCGTTCGTCGCGCTCCCCTTTCGAAGTTCGGCTTACACGACATCTAAAGGCGCGGTGGCGCAATTCACGAAAGCCAGCGCCGTCGAGCTCGCGGAGTTCGGCATTAGAGTCAACGCGGTTGCCCCGGGGCTGATCGAAACTCCGCTGACTCTCGCAGCGCGGCGAAATCCTGACTACGTCAATTACTTTCTCGAGCGCACCCCCCTTCGGCGGGTCGGGAAACCAGGGGATGTGGCCGATGCCGCGATGTTTCTTTCGTCGGATATCGCCACTTACATAACTGGTGTCGTTTTGCCGGTGGACGGTGGACTTCTGGCACTCTGACGCCGACACTTTTGCTGTCGACTTTCCATACATATTGCGGCTTTTGCGATCGAGTTATGAACAAAGATAGACAACCTTGGACGCCGGACGCGGACGAAGCGCTTCGGACGCAGGTCATCGCCGGCATGCCGTTGGTCGAGATCTGCCAGGAACTTGGTCGCTCGTTACCGGCCGTGAAAGCCAGAGCTTACAAGCTTGGGCTTCATTTCAGGATCATTGGGAAAGGGCGCCGCGGGTTAGCGAGATGGGGGTGAGCGAAGTCTTCGCTTGCCTAGCTAGGGCTACAGCTTTTTCAACGGCATCGATTTGTTAGCCGACGGTGGTGCTGACCCAGATTTTGGGCTACGAACGGAGGCGAGCCGATTTGCCTCAGTTACTGCATCAGCAAGATCAGGGGTTCGGTGTTTGCGCCAAGCGCCTCGAGCGGCCGATGAACGATTTTCGGGCTGGCGGCCGCAAGACCCCAGCCCGATCGGCCCCCCGCGTCCAACGCGCTTTCCTGCTTAAGCGACGCGTTTCTCCTTCGATTTCGCCTGGAGAAACTCGATGTTGATGCGGTTGAATTCGTCCGCCTTTTCAAGATGCGGGAAGTGGGAGACGCCAGTCATTTCTACAATCTTCGAGTTTTTCAGAAGCTTGGCGTAAGCGTAAGCGCTGTCCAAGAATACGTCTTTGTGGCTTACAGCGGCAACGATCAAAAACTCCGCCTGTATCTTCTTTACTTCCTCATCGCTGATCGCGTTCTTGTTCCATGTGTCTGGATCGAGACCATCCAGAATGTTCTCCATCGCCCGCTTCATTTCGGGTTGGCGATAGATGATCTGACGCAGCGCGAGAAGATCGGCCGGCCGCTTGGTCGGATCTGAGATCAAGTGAGCAAAGACCTCGTCCATTGCCTGCCACGTCGGATTTACGACGGCGGCGATGCGCCGATCACGGCTTGCGCCCATGAGCTTCCTGTTCTTTTCGATCTCTGCTTCGTCGACATAGGGACGCCCCCAAGCCGACAACATCGTCACCTTCTCGACGCGCTCAGGGTACATAGATGCGAACTTTGTCGCGACCCACGACCCCAGTGACAGGCCGAGCAGCGATGCTTTCTCAATCGACATCGCGTCCATAAATGCGCGGAGGTGCTCGGCATACTCCACGGTGCTCCTCGCTCGATCCGGCTTTCCGCTGAAGCCGTGACCGATCATGTCGTATCCGTACGTATCGAAATGCTCTGCATGCGCTGCGAGATTACAGTAGAGGTTCTCCCAGCTCCCCCCCATACCATGCAGCATAATCAGTTTTGGAGCCGACTTGGGCCCTGCGTTGACATACCGCGTACGGACGCCGGCATCGACGTAATCCTGCCGCAGGGGCAATTTGCACAAATCAGTCCAAATGCTTGTGTAGTTCTCGTTCATAAGAAATGCTCCTGCAGGGCTAACATAAAGGCTCGCGATGCTATGCGCGCGCGAGCCGCCGGGTCGATTCGTTTCAAGAGTGCTCGCCTTCTCATTCCGCGAAGGCGCACCGCCACATCGGGACGATCAGTCATTTGCCGAGACGGGACCGCGGGTTTCGCTACCTCCGCTTATCGCCCGAGATCATGCAGCTTGATCTTATGCGTCTCCCGTGCCGTCGCAGCGGAAGCGGCAGCTGCGACGCAACAGCACGCGATAAAGATCGCCACGGGAAGCCACCCCGTCGGCCCGCTTTGCGCCAGACTTTGGCTAATTGCGGGGGTAAAGCCTGCTGCTAGGAAACCGAGATTGGTGCCAACCGCCATGCCAGAGTAGCGGACTCGTGTCTCGAACATCTCGCCGAAGAAGGAGGGCCAAATCGCATTGGTAGCGCCATAGAAGACGCCCGACATGAGCATGGCGACGCCAACGATCAACCACGCGTTGCCATGAGCGATGGCCATGAGATATGGAAACACCGTCAACGCGCACCCTACGGAGCCCACGATGAAGATAGGCTTGCGGCCGACACGATCGCCGAGCATCGCCCAGAATGGCTGAACTACGAGTGCCAGCGCATTTCCCATGACGCCTGCCCATAATATGACCGGCCCAGACACTTTAAACTCCGACGTACCATAGCTGAGCGCGAACACAGTCGTCAGCGAACTGATGCAAGAGATTAGAGAACAGACAATGACGCGGCTCACGTCCGCCCAGTAGTCTCGCATCAATAAAACGATCGGAAATCTCTCGATCTCGCGCCGATCCTTCAGCCGCGCAAACTCGGGCGCTTCCGGCATCCCTCGCCTGACCAAATAGGCCACGACAAGCACGACGAAGCTAAGAATGAAGGGAATACGCCAGCCCCAGTTTAGAAGCTGTTCCTGGGGGAGCGCCGCGACGGGAATGAAAGCGAACTTTGCCAATATCGCTCCCGCTTGAACTCCACTGAGCGTCCAGCTTGTGAAGAACGCCCGATCGCCCGAGGACGCGTGCTCGAGCGTCAGAGAGTTCGAGCCCGATTGCTCTCCTGCTGCGGAAAGACCCTGTATGAGCCGGAGCAAGACGAGAATAATCGGCGCCGCATTGCCGATCGTTCTCGCATCGGGAAGAAGCCCGATGGCCAGCGTGGAAACTCCCATCATCAAAAGCGTTACAACGAGAACAGACTTGCGCCCTACTCTGTCGCCGAAGTGACCGATGACGACAGCTCCGATAGGTCGCGCAAGGAAAGCAACCCCGAAACTTGCGAGCGAGACGAGTCTGGCCGAAGCGGGGTCCAGCCCTACGAAGAATATCTTAGGAAAGATAAACGCCGCGGCAGCGCCGTAAATGATGAAGTCATAGTATTCAAGCATGCTCCCGACGAAGCTGACGAGCGCGGAACGTCGGGCCATTTCGTTAGCATCGCTCGCGCTTCCGCCCTTCGGTCTAAAGGTAAATCGAATCGCCACAACTCCCCTCCGGCCGAAAATGTCCATTCGCGGTGGACCTTAGGGCGATGACCTTTTAGAGGTCTATTTGTCTGTGGCGCTTTGCTTTTCGCACCGGGCGAAGCCCCTAGCGGGCAAATTATGCCGGCGACCGAGCGGCGTGCCAAAACCGGCCAATCGAGGCTTCGTTCATTCGATAATGCTTTTTTCAGTTCGGCCGACCAAGTAGGAGGACGTAAAGCCCTGCGTCGAAATGTCCGCCGCGAGTATTCACCCAAACGTATCTTTTGACCACGGACGGCGATCGGGTCTGCACTTCGAGCGTTCAGGTCAACCCGTAGCGGCGGGCACGCTCGGCGAACATGGCGTAGTCGAGCGTTGCTTCGAACTCTGGAACTACGTCTCGGACACCGGGGATCGCGTCAGCGCTTTCCAGTCTCGCAAAATCTCTCAAGACTTCACGTACCCCGAGGAAGGCGGCGTAGAGCGCGAGGCCGTAGTAGAGCACGACCTTTGCGCCGGCGGCTTGTTCGGCTGCCAGCGCGACTCCCGGCTTGTCGGTGATCACGATCGGAGTTGAAATGTGTTCTCGGATGCGGACTACCTGCTCTGGCGACACCCGCGTTGGCATCACAAGGTCTGCGCCCGCGTCGCTGTATGCCTTCAGTCGATCTACGACTTCGTCAAGGCTACCGGAAATCCATAGTGCATCCGTCCTGGCGATGATTAGGAAATTTGGATCCGAGCGCGCCTCGACTGCCGCTCGGATACGAGCCGCAGCTTCACTCGTGGTCGTCATTCTTGGAGCGACCTGAGCGTGTTTACCAAATTCGTGGTCCTCGATATGGATCGCGCAAACGCCGCTCGTTTCAAAGGCTTCAACGGTTTTCCAGATATTTGCGGCATTGAACCAGCCGGTTTCTGCGTCGCATATAACCGGCAAGTCCACCGCTCGAACGATGGTCGACGCGTGCGACGCCATCTCTTCTAACGTTACCAATCCAACGTCCGGTGCACCGAAGCGTGCCGCTGACGTGGCATAGCTTCCAAGATAGACCGCCTGGAAACCTTCGCTCTCAACTAACCTGGCGCTTAGGGCGTCGTACGCTCCTGGAGCTACGATCGTGTTCGGCTCCGCGAGACGCTCCCGGAAACACCGTCGTCGTTCGGTCGCATTCAACCTACGATCCGCTTTTTTCATGGTGCATCTCCGATCTACTCGCGGACGACGGGACGGCCTCCGGTAACCGTCCCCGCAGCGCGTTCATAACAATCCGCCGATCGGTGCCTGCCACAACGATCCTCGATCCCATCGATGCGATCAGTTCTTGATCCTGAGTGGAGCTACCCGATCCGAAGATCGTCCACACAACTTCCGCGCCGTTCGATCTCGCGCTGTTAGCAATTTCTCGACAAGCCTCGATTACCGCAGCGTGCGATGTTCGACCTGGCAGGCCCAGGGCATGCGCCAGATCGAACGGTCCGAGCATGATCGCATCTACGCCGGGAACGGCCGAGATCTCATTCGCAGACTTCAGCGCCTCGGGTGACTCCAATAGCAGCCACACCGTCGTATCGCAGTTGCTGGTGGTCGCGAATTCTTTCCAATCTCTCACTTGATGCCAAGTCGCCCGCGTTCCGGGACACGCTCCTCGCGTGCCACCATTTGCACCGTCCAGGTATTTGGCCGCGGATACGATCGCGCGGGCCTCGTCCGCGCTTTTGACGTTCGGGACAATGACACCCATTGCGCCAGCGTCGAGAACCCTCATGATAAAGCTTGGAGTTTGGTCCGGCACCCTTACGACCGGCGTGACCCCGGATGCTTCCGCCGCTCTAATCAGCGGAATCAGACCGTCGAAGCCGAAAGAACCGTGCTCGCAGTCGAGATAGACAAAATCGAATCCTGCCGCCGCGGCCATTTCGATGATTTCGGCGGAGTTGGTCTGCACGCCAATTCCCCACGCTGAACGCCCCTCCAAGAGAGCCAATTTGATCCGATTGAGCCTTTTGCGCTGAACCATGTCGAGCATCTTTAAGATTTCCCTCTTGCGACCGCCGCCCCCAATAGTCGAGGCGCAAAGCCGCTGCGCATCCTACGACCGCCCTCCTCTCTACTAGGTCACGGCCGACCAAGTCCCACCGGGGGAAAATTGAACGATTTGCTCAATCTGCCTTGTGACCATGATCAACTTCCTCGCCGCAAACTTCCATCGGCGATCGTCTTTGCTATAAACGTCTTCGTATCGCATCAAAAACTGGTACGACATGCCTACGGGGTCCCTGCCCGGCGATACGAAGTCGTAGTCGAAGAGATGATGGGCCGCGCAGTACACGACCCCCGTGGTTTCGCTTGCTCCGAACTGAATGACCTGCGTGAGGACAGCGTGAAATGTGTTTCTAAAAGTGGAATGAAGCCGACGGGGAACGTCCATTATCTCGTCAAGGCCAGTGAACGCAGGGCGCCCAGCCGTTTGCCAAACAGAGTCCTGCGTAAAGAGCTGCCGCCACTCATCGAAGTCGCTTCGATCCAACGCAAGCGCGTAACGGTGTGAGAGATTCTTTATCTCCGCCTCGTCACGCATCCGCTCGCTGTCAAAATGGTCCATGTCTCTCAAGCCATCCGATCGTTTTCTTACTATTCACCAAGCGAAGCGGCCCGAACGTAGCTCAATTAACCCCATAGCTCGCCGCTTGATCAATTCGCATTTCGTGAAAAGTCATTCGCTTGCCGCGCTCGCCGAATTCTCCAAGCCCGAAGGGCCGCTTTCAGCTTGCGAATCGACTTGGGGACAATTTGCTTTGACTTCGCCAATCTGAAAAAAGGTGCAACATGGCCGATTGGTTCGCGGAACGGACAGCTATAATTATAGGATGCGCAAGCGGCATCGGGCTGGCAATCGCTTCCAAGCTCTTGGCCTTGGGGAGTAAGCTGACCATAGTCGATAGAGACCGTGCGGCGCTCCAAACGGCTCTCGGAACAAGAAGCGAAATTCTGACTATCGAGGCGGACGTGACCGATAGGCGCCAGGTCGGACGCTAGGTTCAAGCGACCCTCGATCGCTATGGCCGCCTCGATATGTTCCACAACAACGCCGGCGTTCTTGGCCTGCGGACGCCGCTCTTAGATTTCACAGACGACAGCTATCGCGATGTCTTCGATGTCAATGTGTTTGGCATGCCGCTCGGGCTGCAGGTGGTCGCGAAAGCGGTGATTGCACTGTCCAGTGGATCAATCGTCAATACCGCTTCCGAGTGGTGTATCGGCCGAGCCGGGAGCTATGGCACGCACTACGATCCTCTTCCAATGGCATTGTGGACGTCGATGCGGAGCGGGATCGGGCGACTTCTTCTCAATTGCGCAATCGCCCTCTCGGCAAGCCGATCTTGGCCGAAGATGTCGCGGATTTGGTGGTTTGGTTGCTCGGGCCCTCCTCGGCGATGATCACTGGATCCGTCAATGTCATCGATGGCGGCGTCTTGGCGTAGACCTCAAGTTGCTCGATTGGACCGCGCGGCCATTGCAGTAAGCGCACCAAGCAAAATGAAGGCGGTCGCAGTGATCAACACGGCCCTCGTACCAGTGACGTCTTGGGATATCCCGGAGCAGGCGACACACGAGACGCGAGCCCAATGGGCGATACCCACCAGCAGAGCTAGTCCAGTGCCGCCGCCGATCCACATCGCTGTTGAGACAAGGCTGGAAGACGCGCCTTGACGATCCGAAGAAACACCTTGCCCTGCCAAGATCCACAAACCACTCCATGTCGCCCCTTGGCCGAAGCCGAACAAGAGAAGCGAGGGAATCATCGGAATGAGCCCGTACGCAGGATCGATAGCGAGAGCAAGGCTGAATGTACCTGCGGCCCCTACGAGCAGGCTCGAAACTAGCAGCTTGCGCACACCGACACGCGCCTCCATGCGAGCACCCATCTGTGTACCGAGCATGATACTTAGGCTCGGAACAAAAAGGGTTGCTCCCGTCTCGATCGGCGAATAGCCGTATGCGTTCTGAAACATTAGTGTAAGAAAGTAGGGCACCGTCATGAATGTGCCCATCAAAACCGCGGCCAACACCATCGCGATTCGGACACCGGGCAAAAGTAAAAGCGCTCCATCGATGAGCGGATCGGCCACCGATCGCTCAACAGCAATGCAGATGATTGCACTTGCGATCGAACCGCCGAAAAGCAACATCGAACGCATTGAAATTAGTCCATCGACCGGCGCGCTCGTTAAAAAACACAACAGCAACGTCACGCTCGCGGCAGCTGCTATCGCACCGCGGATATCAAACGATCGCCGACGTATGCTCCTCCCGTCAGTAGGCAGGGCGAATAATGCACTAATCGCGGTCGCGGCCGCGATCGGAACGTTTATGAGAAAGACCGACTGCCAGCCGAACGAGGCGACGAGGACACCTCCCGCCAAGGCGCCCATCGTAGCACCAGACGAAGAGATAAGGCTCCATACTCCGAGAGCCCGATTGCGCTCAACGCCTTCTGCGAAGATGGTGTTTATCAAGGCGACAGTCGAAGGAAACAATATAGACCCTCCGACGCCCTGGACGATGCGAGCGGCGATTACCATTTCTATCGACTTCGCGGCGGCGCCGATCACCGATCCTATCCCAAACACGATTAGAGAGAAGACGAAGGTACGTCTTCGACCCAGCAGGTCAGCTGCTCGCCCTCCAAGCATCAAGCAGCCGCTGTAAGCGAGCGAAAATCCGGTTACGACCCACTGGAGCTTCGCCAGCGGCACATCAAGACTCCGGGCGATGTGGGGAAGAGCCAGGATAACGATGTTGAAATGAAGCGCGGTCATGGCTGACGCACTGGCCAGAACCGAAAGCGCAAATCCCTCTCGAAGTCGACGTCCGAACGTTGAACTTTCGGCGATCCGTCCCCCGATCGCGAGAAGGTTCTCATCCTCGGCGGAGTCGTTACGCTTATCCAAAATGTATTGCCCCGCCGGTCGCTACCGAACTCATGCTTCATTGAGCCGAGGTCATTCGGGCTCCCGCACTCGATGCGCCCTTCTAAACGCACTTCCGCGGGGAACCCAGCCTTGGTTTGTTCAAGGTCGACAGACCTCCTCGCGGGTCGTCAACGAGCGCAAATTAGGCTCGTCAACGACCAACTGTCGAATCGGTAAATATTCAGGGACGTTCACGAGCGGAGAACGCCGCTTGTCGGCGACAGCGAGCGGTCGTTGTGGCGCGGCACTTCGCGAACTGAACGCTAAAGTTGGTCCGCCTTGGAGTACTTGCCCGATAGTTGAGGCGCGATTGTCTCGGCTCCGGCGAAGCCTTGGTTCTTACGATCTATCCGCGTCTCCCGTGACCACGTACGTTTCAGATCGTCCTTAACCAGTATATGAAGGCGTCCCAAGCCGAGCGCCTCCATCTCGACTAAGTCTCCGTCTTGGAAGGCATTCAGGCCGCAATGATCCGTGCCCGTGGCTACGATATCGCCTGGCATCAGCGTTTGGATCTCGCTCAGCCAGGCGATGCTCTCCGCTATTGTTGTGGTCATCGTTCTTGTGTTGAAATCCTGCTTCAGTTGCCCGTTCACCCAGGCTCTGATGTCAAGATTTTGCGGATCGGCGATTTCGTTCTTCGTCACGAGGTATGGTCCAATCGGAGCGAACGTATCGCGAGATTTCATCTGGAAGAAGGAATTCGTAGCAGGCTGAACGCCGCGGGCGGAACCATCAATGAAATTCATGTAGCCAAAGACATACTCCATCGCGTCTTTTGGAAGCACGTTCTTCGCTTGGCGGCCGATAACCACCGCAAGTTCTGCCTCGCCTTCGAAGGCGGTCGCCGGGATATTCGGCAGGACCATGGATTGGCCGGGCCCGATGATCGCGTTCGCGGCCTTATGAAAGGCGTTTACATGGGGCGATGTGATGAGGCCATCATTGTAGTTGACTGCCATGCAGAGGATGTTCCCCGGCCGAGGAACTGGCGGACCGAGTTTTACCTCGGCTAAGGAGAGGAAGCTACCTCGATCGCCCAAGATGCGCTCCCTTAGCTTATCGAATGATCCGATTAGGGCTAGAGGCAAATTCTCCCTTGCAACTTCGCTTCCTTGCGCGACGATCTCGGTAATGTCTTTCACTTGATCGTTTTCGAGTAAGCCGAGCCGGCCTTCATTGAACATGACGAATTTCATTCGGCTATTTCCTTTTCAATGGGAGGTGGCCAGGACCGGCTCTACGACCGACTGCTCCAGGCGAGAAAGAATGCTCTTCATGGCTTCTCGCAGCTGGGTGGTGGCACCCGAGGATGCACGGTCAGCGCTCCACGCGACTATTCGATCGGGCCTGACCAGTAGACAGCCCCCGTCGGATATCTCACGTACGCGCGCCCAGCCCCCGAGAGCATCATCGAACGCCTGCCTCGGACCGACGACACGTACCTCGATCGTGATCCCAAGCTCAGCCGCGACATCGGAGGCGGCTTGCCTCCACTCATCTCCACCGATCCCGGTGATTAAAGTGAATCGATCGTATGCGGTTAGATCCAGAGTGGAAACGGGGCCCTCGGGCGTTTGCAACCAAACATGGGGCAACGGCGCACCAGGCCGGGCGATCGGATGGTAGTATAACTCAGGATCTCTTTCGAACGGCGGCCATTCGGCATCTCGAGGAACGACCGCGCTGGACGAATACCTCTGGCCCATTTCTACGCCATGGGCGTTGAATTGCCAGTTCATTAGATCGATTCCCTCAGCGATCCGTCGACGACGTTTTGCGCTCTGCTCGGACGAACCAAAGATATCGTTGATTACGTGCCAGGCTTCGTCTCTGGACTGTCCTTCCCGTAAACCGATCGCGTCGGCCCAAGGAATCATGTCCTTCTGACTTTTGATCGCTCGATCGACGACCTGTCGACCAACAGGCTGCCGCTCGTCGTTAAAGCTGTCTAGAAGGCCTTCGCTTGCACTTCCACTGAGAACCATAGCTATCTTCCAGACTAGATTGTAGGAATCCTGAACGGAAGTGTTGCTACCGAGCCCGTTCGACGGAGGATGCCGATGTGCGGCATCCCCCACCAAGAAGATTCGACCATTTCGATAGCGCGCTGCAACCATATGATTGACCTGCCAACGCGTGATCTTCTTGATCTCGAATGGAACGGAAGGATCTCCTATCGCCTCTTGAATGTGCTTTCGTAGCGTGTCTTCAGACGCATCGCCGAACGCTCGATTGTAGCGTAAGAAAAAGGGATTCCATTCGTCCCAAGCGTTCACGCATGGCCATACACTCATCCAGATATCACTTCCGGGATGGCAGATGAACGTCAACGCGCCAGATCGATGCTCGACGAACTTTCGTAGATCTGCCTTCAGCCACACGCTTACAGCGTTTCCAAGGGCAGTTTCACCCTCGTATTCGAAGTTTGCGCTTTTGCCCACTACGCTTCGGGCACCATCGGCAGCAATCAGATACTTCGCGCGAATCTTGCTGATTTCCCGCGAATTTCGATCGAGAACCGTTGCCTCCACAAAGTCTCGATTTTGGGTAACCGAAGTCAATTCAAACTCGAACCTAACGTCGGCGCTGTACTTCTTCGCAGCTGACAATATGATTGGCTCGAGCAGATGTTGAGGGATATTGCATATCGAGGTCGGGCTTGCGTTCTCATAATCTTGCTTTCGGTCCGCGCCGCCTCCCCACGTCATCATGCGGCAAAGCTCCAAACCGGCGAAACTAGTCGCGAAGACTTGAGTAGCCATCTTATCTTGTGGAAGCGCGCGCGCAGCGACTTCGGCTTCGATACCCAATTCGCGGAAGACTTCCATCGTCCGCTGATTAGTGATGTGCGCTCGGGGCGAGTCTGCCGTGCCTTCGTACTTCGTCACCGTGACCGCCTTCACACCGAGGCGCGCGAGAAGCGCTGTAGCCGTAAGACCAGCGGGTCCCGCTCCAACGACAAGGACATCCGTATCGACGATGGACATTCAATTCTCCCCTTGGTCCGACGAAAATGCCGCAGACAAGTAATCGGCATTCTCGCCGGCGCCGTCCAAACTTTCTGCAAGAACGGCTATTCCCGCGAGGAGAATGACCACGGAGAGAGCTCTTTGCTCTCCCGAGCTTGATCATTGGATACTGTGATGGCCTTCATTCGGCCATTCAGGAAGTCCGGCAAGAAGCGGGCGGGTAACACCTTGGGCGACCGAAGATCGCCGCTCGGGCTCGCCCGTCAAATGCCTCAGGAGCAGCTTTCCTGCTGCAGACAACGCGTTGTCTCCCCGATGAACCACGTCGATTTGCCGGCGAGCCCAATCGTCGGTCAGCGCAATCGCCGTCAAGTTCATCGGCCTACCGATCGCTTCGAATGCGCCGTCGGGCATCAGACCAACACCAAGCCCGGATTGAATCATGCGAAGCTGGGCATCGAATCCGGTGACGTGAAGCCTTACGTTCAGATGTTTCACCACGTGCTGGGCATATGACGCCATCAACTGATGTAATGCACTATACGATTGCAGGCCGATCTGTGGATAATCGAGCGCATCGCTGACCGATACGCTGTCCTTCTCCGCCAGGACATGATCTGGGCGAACCACGAGAACCAGTCGCATAGTCTTGTAAGGTATGCGTACAAGCTGCCGGCTATCGACAATGCTGGAGCAGAGTCCGATATCGGCCGTACCTTTCTCGATCTCGTCGATAACCGCTTGGCTGGATCGCTCCGCAAGGTCGACCTTGATTTCAGGGTGCTCGGAGAAAAACCCCGCGAGCTCCTCGGGCAGGAATTGAACAACGGCACCCATGTTCGCTCTAACCCGGACGAACCCTCTTTTGCCCTTGGCGTAATCCTTCAGCTCGCTCCGAATCTGCTGAACGGTGTGCAACATGCTTCGCGCGTATCTGAGCACGGTTTCACCGGACGAGGTGCAGACCATACCGGTCGTGCCGCGGTGGAATAATTCGGATTGAAGGGCTTTCTCCAAGTCGGACAACCGCTTGCTCGCCGCAGAGGGCGCAATCCCTTCTCGGCGCGCCGCACGAGTAAGGCTGCCCTCCTCGCAAATCGCGACGAACAGCTGAAGCGTCAAGATGTCCAGATCGCGGACGAGACGTCGGTCCATGGCATATCCTCCCTGTTTGCGCGGACCGCTCTGCCGCTTTTCTGGGCTTCGAGGATCCAATTCGAACCTAGGAGCGGGTAGTAGAGATGAAAATATGTCTTGAATTCCATTCTTAGCGGACCATTATGTCCGGAATGTCCGACCTTTCCGGTGTCGCCGTTTTTGTGCAGGTCGCCGAGCTGCGAAGTTTCGTGGCAGCAGCGCGAGTTCTGGGCGTATCTCCGTCGGCTGTTGGGAAAAGCGTATCGCGGCTAGAAGAACGTCTGAGCGTCCGGCTTTTCCACAGGAGTACGCGCAGCATCAGGTTGACTCAGGAGGGGGCCACTTTCTTAGACCGCTGCCGGCGGATCCTGTCCGAGCTCAAGACGGCCGAGGCGGAACTATCCGGTGCAAGACGCACTCCGCGCGGCCGCATGCGAATATCCTTGCCGCTGGCTAGCGGCCTTCTGCTTCCTATGCTTGCCGATTTCATGCGGCAATATTCCGATATCGAATTAGACTTGGATTTCACGAACAAGTATGTGGACTTGATCGAAGAGGGATTCGATCTTGCCATTCGAGTTGGCGATCTTGACGATTCGCGCCTGATGGCGAGGAAGTGCGGGTCGTTCCGCTTGATCCTCGCCGCTTCTCCCGACTATCTGGCCAAGAAAGGCACCCCGAAGATTGTCTCGGACCTTTCCGCTCACGATTGCTTGCATTTTCGGTATGTGCGCAGTGGAAAGATCGCGAAGTGGCCCGTCCCTGAGGACGCCGAAACCTCTCTTGCGCGTCTGCCCGCTCGACTCATTTCCAACGAGAACCTCATGCTGATTGAGGCCGCGCGAGCAGGACTAGGCATAGCCTGTATCCCTGACTTCACGGTCGATCGCCATCTGCGGTCGGGCGAGCTTGCACGCGTCCTGGAGAAAGAGGTGCACCGGGAAATAGTCTGGTGGGCAGTTTGGCCGGCGAGCCCGCACGTACCACCGAAACTCAGCGTCTTTCTCGACTTCCTTACCGCCAAGTTCGCCGCGCTGCGCGAGAACCATGCATTTGCGGATGTCAGCGGCACTCCCTAGTCCTTTTTATGCTCGACACCCAACAGACGATCGCAGACTTGCTGAGCTCCTCGAGGAAAGACGAAGATCACGAGTAGGATCAGCACTCCGAAAACGGCACCGGACAGGCCTTTGGAAATTGATTCCGCCACGTTAGGAACGAAGACTATGAATGCGGCGCCCACAATGGTGCCTGGTAGCCAACCAACTCCACCAATGACGATTCCCAAAAATATCGCGACCGCCAGTTGGATCGTATACGCGTCAGGCGACACAAACTGGATCACGATCGCTCCGAGCGCCCCGGAAACGCCAGTGAAGGCAGCACTGAGTCCGAAAGCGATCGTTTTGTAGTATGCGACGTCAACGCCCATTGCCGCGGCCGCAGTTTCGTTTTCGCGAATGGCCAACATCGCCCGACCAGTCTTACTGTGAAGGAGGTTGACGGACAGAATGTAGATCCCGAGAGCAATCGTCAGCGTCAAGTAATAAAGGTACGCGTCTTGAGAGAGCGGCAAGCCTAGCGGCGTCATAGGCTTTTCGATCATCATGCCCTGAACGCCGCCGGTCCATTGTTCGATGTAATCGAGCTTCAGAAGCTGCGGTATCGTCGTGCCGAGCGCGAACGTGGCAAGAGCCAAGTAGACCCCCTTCAGACGCAATGCGGGAAATGCGAACAGAATTCCAGCGATCGCTGCGATTACCCCCGCGACCGGAATGCCCAGGAGGTAGCTAAGATGAAAGTGCTCGACAACGATTACGGCCGAATAGCCTCCGATCCCGAAAAAGGCATTCTGCCCAAGAGAAAATTGTCCGGTGAAGCCCGTCAATACGTTGAGAGCGATCAAGGCCACCGCATAGACGAGCAACATCGTCAATTGAAATGTGACGAAATCGCTGGCTGCCAATGGAAGCAATACCAGCACCAGTAATGCGAGAGGCCGAGACCATCGCAGAAGTATCGTTCTGATGCCGATCGATGATGTGCTGTCGTTTCTTGCAATCGACGTGTCCGGAAGCACCGACATATCACACCCGCTCCACGAACGCTCGCCCAAGGAGACCTTGCGGCCTCAAGCGAAGGATTGCGATGATCAGAAAGAGCGCTATCGGCAATTTTAGTTGATTGCCAGCGCCCGGGACGTATGTCCCGATGAGGTTCTCGAATACGCCGATCATGAAGCCGCCAAGAACGGCCCCCAGCGGGCTCGAAAGCCCACCCAAGACGGCCCCAGCGAAGCCATACACCAGAATGCCGCCCATCATGTTCGGCTCAAGGAATACCAATGGAGCGATAAACATTCCCGCGACCGCCCCAATGCCTGCGGCCAACGCCCAACCCAATCCGATCATCCAACTAACATTGACCCCAACGAGACGCGCTGATTCCGGATTGGAAACGGCCGCTCGCATCGCAAGGCCCACTCTAGTGAACTCAAAGAACACATACAGACTGAGCAGAAGCAACGCGGTCGCACCGATCATGCCCGCCTGATGCGCACTCAAAAGTTCACTGCCGAGGAATTGACCGTTGCCAAACGGGCTGGGAAATTCCTTGATCGTGAAGCCCCAAATCATGCCCGCGCCGCTATTTACGATGGCGAAGAGTGCAATGAAGCCGGCCACATGGGTCAGTACGGGCGCATCCGCCAGCGGTCGGAAAAGCGACCGCTCGATGGCGAAACCGGCTCCAAACGACAGGCCGATTGTCAAGCCGAACGCCACCCAGTACGGGAGGCCCCATTGAATCAGTTGCCAAGCGATGAAGGCCGAAGCCATCGCCATTTCGCCCTGCGCAAAGTTCAGATGATCGATCGCCTGATAAATCATGACGATGGAGAGAGACATGCAGGCGTATATCGCTCCAGTTGCGAGCCCAGCCAGCACTTGATTGGAAAATAGTTCCATGACCCCCTCAACAACCTAGATAAGACTTGCGAATAGCCTCGTTGCTCGCGATTTCGCTTGCGTTCCCACTTAGTACTATGCAGCCAGTCTCCACCACGTAAGCGCGACTCGAAATCTGAAGCGCGAGGTTCGCGTTTTGCTCGACAACCAGGACTGTGACCCGTTCCTCTACGTTGATCTTTCGAAGGATGTCGAAAAGCGATTGCACGATTAACGGTGCGAGCCCGAACGAGGGCTCATCAAGCAACATCAGGCGCGGGCGGAGCATGAGTGCGCGAGCGACGGCGAGCATCTGCTGTTCTCCGCCGGAAAGAGTGCCGGCCTGCTGCGTCCGACGCTCCTTGAGCTTCGGAAAGTAGCCGTACATGCGGTCCATGTCTGAGACGATGTCGGGCCGGTTTCTTCGTACCATCGCTCCTAACTGCAGGTTTTCCTCAACTGTCAGCTTGGTGAAAGTTCCTCGCCCCTGCGGCACATGGGCAATGCCGAGTTTTACGATCGCCTCAGTGCTCTTGCCCCGTAATGCGATGCCGTCGAAGACCATATCGCCCGTATGGGAGACCGAATTGCAGATCGCTCTGAGCGTGGTCGTCTTGCCAGCGCCGTTCGAGCCCAAAAGGGCCGTCACGTCGCCTTCATTCAGAGCGAACGACATTCCGTGCAATACGCGGACAGCACCGTATTGCGCCCGCAAGTCGTTGACTTCGAGCAACGCCGTCATTTCTTATCTCCTCCCAAGTATGCACGGATCACGTCTGGATGAGTCTGTATCTCGGACGGAGCTCCTTCCGCGAGCTTTCTTCCGAAATTCAACGCCACGACGCGGTCGGCTATGGACATGACGAGGCCCATGTGATGCTCGACCAGAAGAATGGTTACGCCCATCCTGTCTCGGATATGCTTTATGACGTCCCCAAGCGCATATACCTCCTCATGATTGAGTCCGCCGGCGGGTTCATCTAGCAAAAGTAATTTGGGGCGCGAGATTAGAGCACGCGCCAATTCAACGCGCTTCTGTGTGCCGAACGGAAGATCGGAGACCGTCTTCTTCTCGACCTCCGTGAGACCCAAAAATTCAATTACGTCCCTGGCTTGCGCGGTCAATTCACGCTCCCGCCGGCCACATGACGGCAATGCAAACACATCTGCAGTTACGCTGCGTGGCCCGCGCGAATGCCCGCCGATTTTCACATTGTCGAGGACCGACAGTTTTTGAAAGAGAGCTACGTTTTGGAACGTTCGCGCAATTCCCTCGTGAACGATTGCGTGAGCAGGACACTTGAGGATGCTACGGCCGCCGATGCGAATATCACCGTTGGTGGGCTGGTATAGACGGCTTAGACAATTGAACAGCGTAGTCTTGCCTGCGCCGTTAGGCCCGATCAGTCCCAGGATCTCACGCTCGCGAATATCGAATGTCACGCCATCGAGCGCGACGACCCCGCCGAACCTGATGCCGACATCTTCCACGGACAAAAGCTGACGTGCCGCGCCGACAGTCAATTAACCCTCCCCACAATCAGTAAGCTTTATTGGTCGTTCGATGGACACCGACTGACAAGCTAACGGTGTGACGGAGTGAGTCGAATCGTTTCAGGTAAAACGTCGTTCGCGCAAAGAGAACAACTCGATCGCCGTATCTAACCTGTCCGACGAAGTTCGGTGGCAGCCTTGAGAGAGTCTCCGCCGGTTGGCGGCGTGTCGTTTGTGAACACGAGTTTTTCCGAGTCGAGTTGCACAACCTGTCTACGGGTCTCGCGACCTCGCTCGTTCGGAAAAGTGCTACCCTCGACAAAAAACGAGAGCTTTCCCGACTCTGCCTCGAAGGAATAACGACCGAAGTGCGCGTATACACCTCTGATGATCGCCATGTTCTCTTCGTCCGTTCCTTTGAGGCGATCGTTCGCCACAAATTTCGGCAGATCTGGATGCATCAGAATCACTGAGTAACGACCATTCGCCAGAAAGATAAATATGCCACTCGGCTTAGATCCAAAGAAGCCCATCGTTTTGGTGGGATCTTGCGCCATTTTGTTGATGTCGGAGACGAACTCCCAGGAGCCGACCAGCGCATCTCCATCGAATTTCTTCATTTTCTTACTCCATCGTGAGATACCGTGTCGCACATTGAGCGGTAAACGAACTCGGCACCGCGCGCGATCGCCCGCCGCCCCGCTGCAAGTACGGGGAAGAACGTGTGCCAGATGTGGATCATTTCCGGCCAGATCTCCAGTTGGACCTCAACGTCGCAAGTGCCCGCACGTCTGGCCAGACCCACAGCGTCGTCAAGCAGAACCTCCGCAGCTCCGACCTGAATCAACATGGGGGGAAGGCCGCGCAGATCCGCATGGATTGGCGAAGCAAGATCTTCTTTTGGATCGCTCCCATTCAAATAGGATCCAGCAAGCTGCAGAATCATTTCGCGCTTGACCATTGGATCGACCGCCGCCTGTGTGTCGAAGCTCAAGCCTTTGGCTTCCAAATCGACCCAAGGGGAGATCAGCCAAGCGCACGCCGGTAGCGGCTTTCCGGCGTTTTTCAATGAAAGCATCGTCGCGACGGCGAGGCCTCCCCCCGCGCTGTCCCCCGCGACCGCAATATTTCGAGGGTCGACACCTACATCCAAGAGATATTGATAAGCGCGGCCGGCATCTTCGATCGCCGCTGGGAACGGATTCTCTGGTGCGAGCCGGTAATCGACGATCAGCGATCGGCAACCGCTGGATTTTCCAATCTCCGCGGCAAGATGCCTGTGACTGAGGATCGATCCGAATCCGTAACCTCCACCGTGGAGATATAGGACAACTTTGCTCTTATCCGCACCCTCGGCAGCGGCCCATTCGCCTGCTACTCCTCCCGCATCAACCTTTTCTACCTTAAAGCCGACCAGAGGATATCGCTCGGCATCGAGATCAACGAGACGCCGCAGATCATCTAGCGACTGTGGTGGCGGCGCCTCCGAAAGCATCTGTCGAATAGTCGCAAGTTCCTCATCGGCCATAATTATAAGCTCTTTCCAGCAGCTGTGCTTATCTCAAGGCCTACGACGACAGCCTCGGGGTCGTCGAGTCGCTGTGATGGAATAGCCTTTCTCGGAACGCGAAGGGTCGAACGGTCGTCGGACCTTATCGCCCGTTCGCGATTTTCGAACGGCGGTCACTGACGTCTCGGACTAACAGTTAGTTCGAGCTAGATAAGAACCACGGGGAAATTATGCGCGAAGTAGATTGCGACGTCCTTGTCGTCGGGTCCGGTGCAGCCGGCCTTACCGCTGCGATCACCGCTGAAGAAGCTGGGCTACGGGTTCTGCTTGTCGAGAAGACCGAGTTCATCGGCGGTACCACCGCATTTTCCGCCGGGGTGATCTGGATTCCGAACAACGGGCCGGCGCGAAAGCTTGGCGTCATCGATACGCCCGAAGACGCGATCCGATACCTCCGGTCCGAAACCGGGAATAAGATCGACGAGCAAAAGGCGGCCGCTTATATTCACTACGCGCCGGAAATGCTCGACTTCATGCAGTCCAAAAGCCAGGCTCAGTTCGACGCCTTGCCATCAATGCCTGACTACCATCCAGACTATCCCGGCGGATCAAAGGGTGGCCGGTCGTTGAGGCCGCGCGTTTTCGACGGTCGGCGGCTCGGCGAAAGCTTCGCCTCCCTCAGGCCGCCCATTAAGACGATGACCATCTTCGGTGGGATGATGGTCGGTAGCGCGGATCTTCCGCACCTGTACAACTTCAAAAGGTCATTGTCGTCGTTTAGCCATGCGGCGAAAATGTTCGCGCGATACTGCCTTGATCGTATCAGCCATGACCGAGGAACGCGCCTCACCAACGGCAATGCGCTCATCGCTGCGCTCCTTTTGACGGCCAATGATCGCAAGATCGCTATATGGCGCTCCTCGCCGGTCTCCGCACTGATTAGCGACAACGGTGCTGTTCACGGAGCCATCGTCTCGAAGGACGGCGAAGACATCCGAGTTGTTGCAAAGAAGGCCGTGATCCTCGCCACCGGCGGCTTTCCAGCGGACGAAGAGCAGCGGCAAGAGTTAGATCGCGACGTACACAACGGCATCCGCTTTCGCTCTCTCGCGCCGACTACAAACACCGGTGATGGCCTCAGGCTTGCGCGCTCGATGGGAGCGGGCACCGACTTTGACGTCCATCATTATGCGGCATGGACACCGGTATCGGAAGTCCCGCAGCCCGACGGCTCCACGATCGGATTTCCTCATTTCAACGACCGAGCCAAGCCGGGCTTCATAGTGGTCGACAAAAGGGGCCGGCGTTTTTGCAATGAGACCGTGTCCTATCACGATTTTGTTCCCTTGATGTTGGACGCTTGCCGGAATGATGAAACCGTCGAGGCGTTCATAATCGCCGATCATCAGTCCGTCCGACGGTGGGGAATGGGGGCAGCTCCGCCATCACCGCTCAGCATCGCGCCATTCCTACGAAGTGGCTATCTCAAGCGCGCATCCACGGTGGAAGGTCTAGCGAAGCTTTTGGGAATGGATCCAGGCGGGTTGGTCGACACGTTATCGGAGTTCAATCGATCTGCCGAGCTCGGCCAAGACCCAGCCTTCGGGCGTGGGAACGACGCATATCAGCGAATACATGGCGCGATGCACGAAAGAGGATATCACCCCAACATAGCGCCGATCAAATCCCCACCCTATTACGCACTCAGGATCATTCCAGGGGACATCGGCACATTCGCGGGTATCCGCACCAACGAAAAAGCTGAAGTGATCTCCAAGGAAGGAGCGCCGATCCCGAACCTTTATGCGGTCGGCAACGATTCCGGCAGCGTGATGCGCGGTACTTATCCCGGTGCAGGCGTTACACTCGGACCGGCAATGACTTTCGCGTATATCGCTGCTTCTCGCATCGCGGGCCGCGACGGATTCCGGCCTTGAAGGTTACTAAACCCAAGCTCTGCAAGGAGGCCTCTCGATTGCTCGTGTACGGGACGCTTTCCGAGCTGTGACTTAGCGTTCCCAAGTCCGACCGAATTCGGTCGGACTACCGTTTCCAGCGTCGCCGCAGGCGTGGAGCACCAGGCTCTCACCGACCTTCTGACGATCTTGTCTTGTCGGTGCACCAAGAGAGCGTTCTGCTCACATGCGGGAGATGCTAAGCTTTGTACGTCTCAACTCGGTACGGATCGAGCTGTCGTGCAGAAGAAATTCGCTCGAGGATAGCGGCCCTAGACCGATTTGACGACGATCGACGGGGCGGCCCATTCCTTTCCGCACGAACTCAGGCGCTATGGCCACCGTCGATATTTAGCACGGCGCCCGTAATGTATCCGGTATTGGGCCCTGCAAAGAAGGCAATCCCCTCCGCAATCTCCTCGGGCTTGCCAATACGGGAAATCGGCAGCTGAGCGACGATCGTGGGAAGAACGGCTGCAAAAGGTGCAGTCATGTCGGTCTCCATCAGGCCGGCATGGATCATATTGACCGTAATGCCGCGGGATCCGAGGTCGCGCGCCGCCCCACGGCAGTATGCTAAGATTGCCCCCTTCGTTGCGGCGTAGTCTGCCGTGCCCGGCCTTCCAGTGCGAACCGCGACTCCCGATCCCACGGTGATGATCCGACCGCCATCACGCATAACTTGAGAGGCTGCCCTAATAGTCGCGATGACACCGGTGACGTTGACCGCAAACTGCCGGTCCAAGGCTGAAACGTCGGCACCTACATCGTCTACCTTGCCGGGAATAGCCAAGGCAGCATTGTTCACCAGAATGTCGAGGCGGCCAAACTCCTCGACCACGCTTCCGATTAAACCTGAAGCGGCCGCCGGATCTGCTTGATCGGCCTTGAATGCAATCGACCTGACACCCTTGTCAGTGATTTGCCGAACAATCGCGTCCGCTTTTTCACTTGAATTGACATAACTGATCGCGACATGTGCGCCGCGCTCAGCGAGCAGCAAAGCCGTCGCGGCACCCAGCCCTCGCGATCCCCCTGTCACCAGAGCCACTTTGCCTTCCAATAATTTGCTCATGCCTGTCGCTTTCGTTCTTAAATGGGTGATAGCGCCGGCTAGTAGAAAAACAGAAGGGCCAGCCCAGCAATCCTTCCGTTGAGAACGCTGGTTCTCAGGATGCGAAGTCGGGCCGCCGGGCGCCGCGGTAGGTCGGCACCGATTGCACCTGGAAGGCGAGATTGGTCCGCGCAAGCCGCGTTCATAGAGCCGACCGAAGCGAAGCTGGCCACAGGACTGCGCCAAGGGCAAGTAGCCCAGTTCGTCCAGGACGATGAGTTTCATCCCGGTTAGATGCTCGGCGAGCCGTTTTGCCGTCAGTTCCGATGCAGATTCTGAAGCCAGGTGAGTAGGCCCACGCCCAACGAAGACGCAACTTAGAAGCATGTACGGGCATAGTACTACCTCGAGCGTTCGCAGGCGCAGCGCAAAGATTGGGGGTAAACTAGCAGACTTTTGGCGCATTTCCATTTACGTGTAGGAAAACTATGCTTCTATCCGAAGTCGATCCGAATCGCACTAATGCTGGCACCACCGGAGATCGCCCATTCCTTATTTCCCGATAACTCCAGATTTGAATGCAAGTAAACGCCCGCTTGGAAATCCTGTCCGCGTCGCGGGCATCGAGTGCGCGTGTTAAACTGCCGCGTTCAGGCGTCACGCCAGGAGATTTCGGGTGCCAAATATCAGCCTAGAGGAAGCCGCCGCCGTCTTGAAGAAGAGCTCCGAATTCCGAGTTCTCCGACGACTTGTCCCAACTGCCAAGACGAATGCAGACCTAGCAGCTGAAAAGTTGGTGGGCATTATCTTGGACGTTGAAACGACTGGCCTGGATTCAGAACTAGATGAAGTGATCGAGCTTGCGATGCTTAAGTTCAACTTCGATCGCGAAGGTCACATAGGCGCCGTATTGGATTCTTTCCGGGCATTCAATGAACCGCAGAAGCCAATACCGTCGTCAGTTACAGACCTAACCGGTATTACCGACGAGATGGTAGCCGGAAAGCGAATTGCAGAACAAGATATCCATGATTTTCTTGGCGATGCAGCGCTCATAATAGCCCACAACGCTGCATTCGATCGACCTTTTTGTGAAAAGCTTTCAAACCTCTTCGCTTCATATCCGTGGGGGTGCTCAGCCACGGAGATTCCTTGGCGGGACGAGGGCATCGTCGGATCACGACTGGAGTACATCGCGCAAAGCTTCGACTTCTTCTATGACGCCCACAGAGCCGAGGACGACTGCAACGCAGTTGCCGAAGTTCTATCTCTGACTTTGCCAAAGTCCGGGCAACTAGCGATGAGCGCATTGCTAACTAGAGCTCGCCGTATAGAGACTCGCATTTTTGCAACAGGCGCACCGTTCGAGCTTCGTCTTCTACTTAAGCGGAGGGGCTATCGGTGGAATGGCAGCATCAATCAGTATCCAAGGGCATGGTGGCGGGACGTCGCCCCGACTGATGCGGATGATGAGATCTCATTTCTGAGAGGTTTAGGCGATTCCGTATTGCCGGAGACATTTTCCATGAGTGCTCGAAACCGTTTTCGCAACATACTGAATTAGGCGAATGTCATCACGTTGGGACGAGGTGAAAAGAATTCCCATCGACGAAGTGGCACAACGGCTCGGTGTTCCACTCTCGCGCCGGGCTGGAATGCGATGTCCGTTCCCTGACCATAAAGATAAGAACCCTTCATTCTCGATAGATCGAAAGAAGAACCTCTGCTTTTGCCACGGTTGCGGGAGAGGCGGATCGGTCATTGATTTTGCATCCATCATAACTGGAAAGTCATCTTCTGAAGTCGTTTCTTGGCTAAGCCAGTCAATTCGGCAATCCAAGACGAGTTCACACCAATATTCGAGGATCGCTCCCGCAGAAGAGCCTGAGACGGAGGATGCGCAATGTGTCGCCAACCCTGCGATCTTTGATCATTTCGCTTCGTTATGCCCCCCTGCAGAGCGTGGACAACAGTACCTGCTCAATCGAGGAATATCGGAGCACACACAAAAATCATTTCGCATCGGCTTTATTGGGAACAGCGACGATGTCTTGAAGCGGCTACTGAGCAAATATGGAACGGCGGCGCTGGTGAGCTGTGGGCTTATATTTCCAGACAAGGCACCCGAACTGGTCTTTCCGAGCAGAAGCCTTCTAGTTCCGTTCGTCACTGGCGGCGAGATTGTGTACTTTCAGAGCCGCTCTATTTCCAACTCTACAAGACGTTGGATGGGCCTCAATGGCGTCCGCAAACTGATCTTCAATCAAGACGCAGTGTCTCAGGCTAAGAACATCTACATCTGCGAAGGCGTAACAGACACCCTCTCCGCCACCGAGATGGGGTTGACCGCCATCGGCCTGACTGGTGCCAGCACAACTTTCTCGACCAATCTCTTGAGATCGATGCGGAGTAAAACGGCATATATCATTCCTGACAATGACGAAGCCGGGAAAGCGATGGAGGCCCGCGTCACCGCGCTATTTCGACGAGCCGGGATTCAATTCGTAGTGCAACGGGTACCGCACGGAAAAGATCTAAACGACTACCTGGTATGGCGGAAACAGAAGTGAGCAGGATTTTCGATTTTCTTGTCAGCGCTGAAAACCTTAATTGGGCGTGGCAAAAAGCTCGGCGGCTATATCGAATGGCCGACGGCGTGTACGACATTGCTGAGGTTTCGGCATTCGAACTCAACTTAGAAAATGAACTGGAATCGATACAGAGAGCATTTAGATCCCTCTCGTACAAGCTAACGCCTCTCGTTCTATTGCCACAGCCAAAGAAATCCGACGCGCAGGGAAATCCCCAGATGCGCCAGAGTTTCCATGTAGCCGTGCGCGATCAAGTCGCTTGGATTGCAATAGCGAATGCGGTCGGACCACACCTAGATTCAAAGATGCCCGCTTGGAGTTATGGGCATCGACTTTACAAAGCTGCATGGTACGAAACGGAGCGCGGCCAACATCGGCTGGAAACAGGCCCCTACAGACACTCAAGCGGACAACTCTATCGTCGCTTCAAACACAGCTGGCCGCTATTCAGAAGACATGTGTCGCTGACTGCGAGGGCTATGGCGAACGGCTTGGACAACCAAGAGCAACTAGATGCTTCCGAACGAAATGCTTTGAATTTTGCCGAACGACCAACATATCTAAACGAAGGATTCTGGCCGAAGACGGAAGGGCATCAACTATACTACGCGTCGATCGACCTGGAGAGGTTCTATCCCAACACTACGATCGAGGCTGTACTTCGCGGGATAAAAGAGAATCTCGATGAATACGAACAAGAGCAAGACCTTCAGGCGCTACTAGCGAGGATGCTCTCGTTCACCATTGGAACTCGACGCAGCGCTTATCTGCGGGACCCCATCTGCCAGCCCGAGACAAGGCCCGGCGCATTCCGCGGGATTCCAACGGGATTAATGGTAGCTGGCTTCCTATCGAATGCAGCAATGCTTCCTCTCGATCTGGCAATCAACGCCAGAGTTCAAGAGCGAAGGCGAATAGCGCACTTTCGGTTTGTCGACGATCACGTCATTCTGGCATATCGCTTCGAGGATTTGGTTGATTGGATTCGGGCCTACAAGAGCGATCTCGCTGCATTTTCGATCGGGCCCATCATCTCCGACAAGAAATACAGCCCAGCCAATCTCGCGGCGGTGATTAATGCAGACGCGCCAACTGAAGCAGCAGATGCGGTTAAAGCTCAGTGCGAGATCGACGGCCTGCGTCCGGCCAAGCTTATGACGAAGACACTTGCTCTTGTTTCAGACTTGGCTGGCGCAGGCTTCGAGATCATGCCTGATCATGCTCGTGAGCAAAGGCTGAGCGAGCTTGAGTGGCTCTTGCTGGCCAACCTGCCAGACGATGAAATTCGCTCTGATACTAGAGCCGCATTCGCAGCAGGCAGAATATCCGCCTTGGTTCCAATGTCATTTGATCATTCGATCGAATTGCTAGAGAGCCACAGAAGATTGTCAGATCTACAAGCCAAGCCGCAAGCCAACAGAGAACTCATTGCCGAGGCCCAAAATATTGCAAATCAACAGCGGCTATCACAGGCAAATTCGGATCGCCGTCGCCTCAATCACTATTTCAAACTGCTGCTTCAGGCATTCCATGACTATCCGGACAAGCCCCGGCTGTTCATTCGCGCACTGGACTACTGCCGGACCACGGGTCAGAGGGGAACACCCGAGCTATTGAAGTGGATCGTCTCTGAGCTTGAGACTAGTTCAAAGAGGCCTCTCGCCACCTATCTTGGCCCGTTAGCGATCCAGACGATAGCTCGCCATATCGTGACAGCTGCCTTCGATATGTCAGACTATCAATTGCTCGAACGACAAAGGAGGGCCGCACGAAGTTACCTAATCAGCCTAACTCGCAAGCCGACGCAGCTTCTGCTGCGCCAAATCTTAGCGCTAGAGGAGGATACATTCGCCGGAGTGGCATCAAGAAATGCGCTGTTAGCCGCAGTTTCGTACGCCACCGAAGCAATTGAGCATGAGCGATCCAAAGAGAAGATGAAGGCGCTTGCCGCGTTTTTGGACGCGCCGAGCCTAACAACAGCCTCGTCGCGATGGCTTGCTCGCACTGGCTCGCCGATCGGCGTGTGGGTGCATTGGCTGGACTCTGTTCGTCCCGACAGAGAGTTTGGCCCTGGCTTAGCGTGGCAACTGTCGCGCGATAGCCACGACCCAAGCGATCTATTTGACCGCAATAGCTTGAGAAAGGGCCCTCAGCAGATGTCCTCACGAGGCTCTGCTTTCTGGGGCGAGCATCCACGGTTCTTGAACATGTCGGATGCAGGCTGGCTACTCGAACAGAGACGATCCGAGTATCCCATCCGAATTGAGGAGACGTCGAGACGTTCCTCACTCTTTCGCAAGATTGTCAGCCACACCCGCGCATTGGAAAGGTCGGGAGGGCTTTCGCTTGAAGACTGGGTCGCTCTCATTACCGAGCTTCCGAGTGACGACCCACGCGTTGGCGAGTGGACGGCACTAGAAATTATTCGACAGTTGGTCGCAGCCGTAGAGATATTTCCCACCGGAAGGCTCGAGACACTCGATGAGCTTCATCCATCCAACATCATGGTTCCGGCGAGTTGGCGCGAACCTAAACCGCCCGGTAATTTCACATTGCCACGGTGGACATGGGAGTCTTGGAAGCAAGTAATTCGCGAGAATGGGGCGAGTGTGGCTATCGTCAAGCCTCCGATATCTGACTTTCGCCGTGATCTAACCGAGCCAAATGAAGATAGCGATCCCGAGCACCTTTGGCTCAGACGCTTGAGAGGTATCGGCCTATTGCTACTCGGCTTATGCAGCAAGAATCTAGCGCTTCCGGCAGCATGGAACATTAGAGGAGCAGAACGTGACGTCGGCAGATACGTCAGGGTTCGATTAGAGGAAGCGACGATCTCATCTCGGACACAAGGCATCATCGAAGCCGCGCTCTTGTCGAGGAGCGTTGAAACCGCGCTTATTCGATTCAATCCACAGATCTTCTTCGGATCTCGGAAGTCCGAGACTGTAAATGATACTGCAACGGATCCGCCCCTCATTTCGGACGTTGAGGCGCTGCTCAAAGAGATTCGCGCCGCGCAGACCGTCCTAGAAGGGCGGCAAATCAGCGTCCTGCATCATGCCCCTCGCCAACTGGTGCCGATGAATGTTTTTCAGCTCACACGAGTGGCCACTCCATTAGATCTTTTTCCGGATGATCAAGAATGATCCAATTTGAGCAGTCTCTTAAACTGGGAATAATCCAGACAACGGTGCACTCCGAAAACGCTTGGAATGGCACACTACACATGGCCCCCGTTGAGGAGCGGGCCGTGATCGCCCAGATTCAGCACCAGTTAGCTTCTCTGGCGCAACAGTCCACAAGGCCGCAGATCGTGCTGTTACCGGAGCTTACGGTTCCCACAGGATTTTTGCCCAGCCTGAGAGTCATTGCGGCGCAAATGAATGCAGTCATCATCGCCGGGATGGATTTCAACATCGCTTCAAGGAAGGCAAAGATTGCTAGAAATCGAGCCGCCGTAGTCATCCCAAACGCGTGGGGAACGGACAAAGTTTCGTCACGAGCTACAGTTCGATACGTGGGAAAGACGTACGCGGCTTGGCGAGAGAAAGAACATCTAAAGGCGCACGGCTACACTTTCCAGTCGATTCCGGAGGTTTGGGTATTCAACGCGGGGAGCCTAGGTAAATTTGCCGTTGCTGTTTGCTACGACTTCTTAGACCTCGAGCGCGTTGCAATGTATCGCCTCGGTATCCAGCATTTGTTCATTCTGGCCTACAATACCGACTTGCCAACGTTCGACCATGCGGCCGAGGCTCTTTCCCGAATGATCTTTTGCAACGTCGTCGTTTGCAATACGGGCTCTCACGGGGGCTCGCTTGCAGTTTCGCCGTACTCAGGTGTCGGAAAGCGAGTGATTTACCGACACATTGGATCGCCGCTCTCGACCGGACAGACGGTGGCGCTACCTGTTGCTGATCTCATTTTAGCGCAGACGAATTCTTGGCCTAGCGGCCGCGATCGGGAATTCAAGAGTCTACCGCCTGGGGCAGAAATCGTTCACCAGCTGACGCCCCATACGACGGACATATGAGAACGAGGCGGCCGGGTAGAAGCTAACTGCATTCAGCGCAACCCGCTTGCGCGCTGCTCCCACCGCTGATACACACGCGCAATTGGCGAGGCGAGAAACCTCAATAGTTTCAGTAGATAACGTGCACTCCATCACAGTTCAATCCTGTCTGGAGGCTATCGCCCCATAGAAACTGCGACGGAAAACGATCGCCAAAAATGCATCATTTGTGCATAACAAGCGAGGTTTTTGGGCCGCTGACATTTATCCAGACTACTGCCGGAGCGATGCGAACTTAAACCTTCGGGTGCGGCGACAGACGTGGCCGAACCAGCCTCCCGCCCAGGGTCGCTGAAGAGCGAGAGTTTCCTCGTACTGGGTACGAAACCACCCAGCATTTCGCCGCTCCAGCATCGGAGCTTTTCCGTAACGAACGCGAGAATTCGCGTGCAAGTTAATACAAAAGTACGTTCGCGAAATCTGGTTTACCTGCCAACGTGTTATCGACATAGCAACTGCGTGATTCGCCCTGAGCCCAATTTCGCTGGTTCAATATTCGACAAAAATAAGTCTGAGATGTCCCTGCGGGGCAGGCACTTTTTGCATTTTCGATACCACCAGGTTGAGGGGGGTCTTTGACTGGAAGGAAAGGTTCAAATACCCAATGTGCACCTCACGTAAGTTACCCGCAAAAGAAGCTAGGAAGCATGAAAGCCGGGATCGACGTCGAACGGTTGGTGCAGTGGGCCGTTCGTGAAGAGCTGCCGAAAGGGCGCCCGGTGTTGGCTGACATCGGCTTTGCAATCGGTCGCAGCCCGATCCGTCCGGGCAGCATCGCTCGTAGTTTGGGCCGAACGCCAACCATCGATATTGGATCGATGGGTTATGTGCCGGGAGAACCATGTGCTGACGCTCGCCGCGTGGCGGATGCTATCGGAAGACTTGATACCGAGGTACGGCTCTCAGGTCGATCTGAGGCACTGCGGTTATTCGGCGAATTCGCCAACATCGTCGCCGACGACGCCTTGATCGCAATCCTGTCATCGACCTTTAATCCGCAAGCAATCGTCGTTAGTAACGCTGCGCAGGGTAAGCGGCCTAATTGGCGCTTCGACGCGCCTAAACCGCATCAAAGGTTCGTGCCGACAGCAGGACGCCCACGACCGTTAGTGTACGGCATCGACACTGCGGGCGATCTGATCGAATTGAAACGCAACGAAGGCCGGGCGCGCAAACGTGACGGGGAATATGCAATCGCTCTCTCGCCTCGGTCTCCGCTGGAATGGTGCGATCCATCTCCTCTCGCGATTGCTGAGGCGCGAGCAGAATACGTGGCATGGTACCGCGCCATGAGCACCCTTGCGCTTGGGCTCGCCGGCAAATTAGACGCGTTCGAGCCAACGGGGCCAACAGTCGCGGCGATGCCCTGGTCGGGCGTTGATTTTCTTCCGCCGAAAGCGGCCGCAAGATACCTCGCGGTACGCACCGACAAAGCTGTCGAGACCACCGCAATTTAACGAGTGCTCCAGCCTACTCGAAGTGCTCGAGGGCCTCAGGCCAAACGCTGACCTTCTCCTCGAAGACCCCGCCCTCACCGGCGGGGTTTTTGGTTCCTAAGGACCAAAATCACCCATGACCTCGAAACGCCCATCAGATGCGCGCGCCAAGAAAGGCGCCGCCAGTGGTGGGCCGAGCGAGGCTATGCGCGCGCTTGTACGGGCGCTTGCGCGAGCCGACGCGATCGAGGATTATCAGTGCCGGAATGGCAATGTTGAGGGGGGCGGCGTTGAAAGCAGCAATCTACGCCCGGTTTAGCGACAAAGAGAAGCAAACCGACAAGTCGATCGAGGATCAAGTCGCGCTCTGCCGCGCGATGTGTGCGCGCGACGGTTTAACTGTCGTGCAGGTCTATTCCGATCGCGGCATTTCCGGCGCCTCGACCCTTAACCGCCTTGCCCTGCAACGCATGATGCGCGACGCCAAGGCCGGCAAGTTTGCCGTCGTCGTCGCCGAGTCGCTCGATCGCATCTCGCGCGATCAGGAAGATTTGGCCGGCATCCATAAGCGCTTGAACTTCGCCCGCGTCGAGATCAGAACATTCGTCGATAACACGGTCGGCGAGATTCACGTCGGCGTCAAAGGACTCGTCGGCGCCCTCTACCTCAAAGACCTCGCGCAAAAGACGCGGCGCGGGCAAGCCGGTGTCGTGCGCGACGGCCGCCACAATGGCGGGCGCAGTTTCGGCTATCGCCCCGTTCTTGGCCGCCCTGGCATTCTGGAAATCGACGAGGCCGAAGCCGACACCGTGCGACGCATTTTCGAGCTATACCTCGACGGCAATACGCCGCGCGACGTCGCCGCTCGGCTCAACAAAGAACGCGTGCCCGGCCCTCGCGGCGGCGTCTGGAACGCCTCGACGATCGGCGGCAGTCGCACGCGTCGCAACGGCATTCTGCAAAACGATCTCTATGCCGGTCGCATCATCTGGAACCGGCAATCGTTCGTCAAAGACCCGGAAACCGGCCGACGGATCAGCCGGCCCAATCCGCGTGACCAATGGATGCAGGCCGAGGCCGAGCATCTGCGCATCATCGACAAAAAGACATGGGCGCGCGCGCAAGGCCGCGTCGGCGATCGCGCCGGCACGCCACACAAGGCGCGGCCGGTGCATCTGTTGTCGGGCCTCGTGAAGTGCGGCAAGTGCGGTTCGGGCATGATCGCGTGCGGCTCGGGCAAAGACGGTATCCGCCTGATGTGCTCTCGCCGGAAGGAAACCGGCTTGTGCGACAACGCGCTCGGCGTGCCGCGATCCGTTGTCGAGGATCGCGTGCTCAAGGGGATCGAGCAACACCTCGCCGATCCCGATCTCGTCGCCGAGTATGTCGCCGAGTTTCACCGCATGAGCCGCGAATTGAACAGCAAAGCCGCCGGCAAAATCCGGGCGATCGAGAAACGCCTCTCGACCGTCAACACAGCGATCGGCCGCCTTGTCGATGCGATCGTATCGGGCACCCCGGCCCGCGCGGTGCAAGACCGCCTTGCGGCCCTTGAGGCCGAGCGCGACGAGATCGAGCGCGAGCGCGCGACCGTCGGCGCCGATCCCGTCGAGTTCCATCCGAACGCGGCCGACGCCTACCGGCTCAAGATCAGGTCGCTCAAGAAGTGGTTGGCTGGCACGGGTGATGAGGCGCGTCAGGCCGCGTTCGCCGGCATCCGTGAGATTGTCGAGAAAGTGACGATCCATCCGCGCGGGCCGGGTGAGCCGGTAGGGATCGAAATTGACGGCCAACTTGCCGCGATCCTGCGACTTTCCGACACCGTGACCGGGGCCGGAGAGTCGCAGGGGGCGATGGTTGCGGGGATAGGATTTGAACCTATGACCTTCAGGTTATGAGCCTGACGAGCTACCGGGCTGCTCCACCCCGCGTTAAACTGTTGCCTTGCCCTCGTGAAAAGGCCGGGGACGGTGGATTGAGGGCCGACGCTGTGCGCGTGGCTTGCTTCTCCCGTCCCGAAGGCTTCCTTGGAAGGCAACCCCGGGCAAAACCCGTCGGGTGCGGGCGGTATGTACCAACCCCGACCGTCTTTGGAAAGGGCTGCGAGGACGTTTTTTTCGACTTTGTGACAGGGAACGGGCGTGGATTTCGGCCGAATGCCACGGACTTGCCAGAAGTTCCACAAAGAGCCAGCCTGCGGCAACAAAACAGCGGCGAAAACGCCTGATCGGGAGGACCGCCAATGAATGGATTATGGACCGCCCCCTTGCGAGCGCCCCTGGCGCCGCTCCCGGACAGCTTTCAGACCATGGTCGCGCGCTAACAATGACGAGAAGAAACAATTCCAAGGGGGACATGTCAGTGACTGACACATTCGATTTCGTCGTCGTGGGCGCGGGCTCCGGCGGTTGCGCGGTGGCGGGGCGGCTGTCGGAGGATGCGGCGACGTCAGTGGCGCTGCTCGATGCCGGCGGGCGCAACGACACCTGGCGCATCACCACGCCCTTCGGGCTCGCGCTGCCATACAAGACGGCCAACTGGGCCTTCGACACCGTGCCCCAGAAGGGCTTGAACGGCCGCATCGGCTATCAGCCGCGCGGCAAGGGCCTGGGCGGCTCCTCCGCGATCAACGCCATGGTCTACATCCGCGGCCACAAATGGGATTACGACCACTGGGCTGCACTCGGCAATGCGGGTTGGTCGTATGCGGACGTGCTGCCCTATTTCAAGCGCTCGGAGAACAACAGTGATTTCGAGGGCGACTATCACGGCAAGGGCGGCCCGCTGCATGTCAATAAATTGCGCTCGGATAATCCAATCCACGACATCTTCCACCAGGCCGCGCGCGAGGCGCAGTTCCGCATCCGCGACGACTTCAACGAAGCGGACCACGAGGGGCTCGGCAGCTATCAGGTGACGCAGCACAAGGGCGAGCGCTGGAGCGCGGCGCGGGCCTACGTGAATCCGCACCTGGACAAGCGAACCAATCTGCGCGTCGAGACCGGGGCGCACGCCACGAAAATCCTGTTCGAGGGTAGACGCGCCGTCGGCGTCGAATATGTGCAGGGCAAGCAGAGAAAGCAGCTGCGCGCGCGCCGCGAGGTGATCCTCGCCTCCGGCGCGTTCCAATCGCCGCAACTCTTGATGCTGTCGGGCGTCGGCGATGGCGAGGCGCTTGGCAAGCACGGCATCAGCGTCACGCATCATCTGCCGGGCGTCGGGCGCAATCTTCAGGACCATCCGGATTTCGTGTTCGTCTACGCCTCCGACTATCCGCACTTCGTGCACGCATCGCTCGGCCGCCTGCCGTCCCTGCTCCGTGCCATCCAGCGCTATCGACGCGAACGGCGCGGCCTGATGACCACCAATTTCGCCGAATGTGGCGGCTTCCTGAAGACCCGCCCCGACCTCGACGTGCCTGATATTCAGCTGCACTTCGTCATCGCGATGCTCGACGATCACGGCCGCAAGAAGCACAAGGAGGCCGGTTTCTCATGCCATGTCTGCCTGCTTCGGCCGAAGAGCCGCGGCAGCGTCTGGCTGAAAACTGCCGACCCACTCGCTGCACCGATGATCGATCCGAACTTCCTGGGCGAGGCGGAGGATCTCGAGGCGATGGTCGGCGCCTTCAAGACCACGCGGCGGCTGATGGAGACGCCGGCGCTGCGCGCGTTGCAGAAGAAGGACATGTTCACGACCGATGTCAGGACGGACGACGACATCCGCAACATTTTGCGCAATCGCGTCGACACGGTCTACCACCCCGTCGGCACCTGCAAGATGGGCACTGATGCGATGGCCGTGGTCGATCCGAAACTGAAAGTGCACGGCGTCGAGAGCTTGCGCGTCGTCGACGCCTCGATCATGCCGACGCTGATCGGCGGCAACACCAATGCGCCAACCATCATGATCGGGGAGAAGGCGGCGGATATGATCCGGGCGGAGATGCGGTAGGGCGACGCTCTCCCCAGCACCTGAGGCTATGGGTCGCAGCCCCTACGCAAGTACGCACCAGGGTGCGACGACAACCAGAAGATGTTTTCTTTACCCGTCTCGAGTAATACTGAAAGGCGCAGCATTTGTCCCTCTGGAGCCAACAACAATACAGACGATTTTAGCGATCTGAAACCGAACGACCGGTTCGCCGTCCATTCGTTCCATCGGCAGGGTTCGCTCATGAACAGTTTCGATCTCGCGGTCTGTGCCGCGCTGGCAATCGCGATCGGCTTCGGCTTCAAAACCGGCCTGCTCCGCAGCGCCATGACCATTCTCGCCTATCTCCTTGCCGCCCCGATCGCGGTTTCGCTGATGCCGATGATCGCGCCGCAAATTGCGGGCAACCCGAATGTGCCGCTGGTCCAGGGCTGGATCTGGTTCTTCGGCATCTTCATGGTGGTCGGCATGTTGCTGGGATATATCGGTCGCTTCGTCCTGGACGACACCATCCGGGACGCCGGGATCGGCGACCGCCTCGGCGGCGCCGCGCTCGGCGCCGTCAGGGTCGGGCTCGTCGCGACCTCGCTGGTGCTGGTGTTCGACCAGATCGTGCCCGCCAATCGCCAGCCGCCCTTCCTCGCGGGCTCGCATCTGCGGCCGTTGTTCTCGGCGGTCGGGCAGATGGGCTTCAAGTCACTCCCTCCAGAGGCGGCCGAGGCAATCGATCGCCTCAAGCAGGAGCGGCGCATCTGATCGTTCTTGGGCATGAACCTTGCGGAAAACCCACGGATCATGTCTGCGCATTTGCATCGCCAAGCGCCGCGCCATGCATTTTGACGCGGGCCCGTCCCTTATCAGGGGCACCGCAGTTGGCTAGAGTGCCGGCCATCCAAAAACTTGCCTGACACTATGGGAGTGAAACAAGTGGATCTTGGGATCAAAGGTCGCCGCGCCATCGTTTGCGCATCCAGCAAGGGCCTCGGCCGCGCCTGCGCCTTCTCGTTGGCCGACGCCGGCGTTGACGTCACGCTGACCGCGCGCGGCGCCGAGGCGCTGAAGAAGACGGCGGACGAAATCCGCAAGGCCTTTCCCGCCGTGAAGGTCACCGAGATCGTCGGCGACATCACCACGCCAGCCGGCCGCGAGGCCGTGCTGAAAGCCTGCCCCGAGCCTGACATCCTCATCAACAATGCCGGCGGCCCGCCGCCCGGCGATTTCCGCAACTGGACTCGCGACGACTGGATCAAGGCGATCGACGCCAACATGCTCACCCCGATCGAGCTGATCAAGGCGACCGTCGACGGCATGATGGCGCGCAAGTTCGGCCGCATCGTCAACATCACCTCGGCGGCGGTCAAGGCGCCGATCGACATTCTCGGCCTCTCCAACGGCGCGCGCGCCGGCCTCACCGGCTTCATCGCCGGCCTGTCGCGCAAGACCGTGATCAACAACGTCACCATCAACGGCCTGTTGCCGGGCCCGTTCGAAACGGATCGCCTGACCAGCACCGCGAAGGGCGAAGCCGACAAGCGTGGCGTCACGCCGGCGCAGATCCTGGCCGAGCGCGCCAAGCTCAATCCAGCCGGTCGCTTCGGCCAGCCCGACGAGTTCGGCTATGCCTGCGCCTTCCTCTGCGGCGCCAAGGCGGGCTTCATCACCGGACAAAACATCCTGCTCGACGGGGGCGCCTTCCCCGGCACCCTGTGAGAGCGTGATGCTGCAACCTCTCCCGCTGGCTGGAGAGGTGACATCACAACGCGCTATGACACCGGCGTGGTTCGCTCGTCCGTCCAGTTCATGCCGAGCTCGTCCATGCCGTCGGCGAGCAGATCACCGAGCATCGGCTCGCCCAGCAGATATTGCACCACTTCGCGCCGGGGCGCTTTGTATCCGGCGCGGGCCTCGATCGCCCGGCTACGCAGATCGTCCCACTCGTCCACGTTGCCATCGCCGCGGCCGAGCCACATCAGCGTGACGAGGTCAAGTTGCTCGTCTTCGTTCAGCGCCCGGATGAATCCAGTGAGCTCGGCTGCGACCGGGTCGGAGGCCGTGTCCTCCAGCACGTCGATTTCGTCGTCATCGGTGGCATTCGAGCCGGAATCCTCATCGGTGGCGGATTCCTTGACGTCGAATTCGCGGGCCTTCTCGATGATAAAAGCGATCTTGTCGGCGGAAATGGCAAGCTCTGGCATGAGTTTCCCCTTAGCTCGTGGCGTGACTGATTTCAGGTTCCCGAGACAACGCGACATCACGGCAGATGATCCATTGCGTTCGAGGGCGCGACGCCGCATCTTTCGCGAAACCAAGAAAACGAGGGACGCCCGATGCAGTGGAAGGTGGGCAAGGTCAAAATCACCAAAGTGGTGGAGATGGAGACGGTCGGCTCGACCCGGTTCATCCTGCCGGCCGCGACCAATGATGAAATTCGGAAGCTTCCCTGGCTGATCCCGCATTTCGCCACCGAAGAAGGCCGGCTGAAAATGTCGATCCATTCGCTGGTGGTGGAGACGCCGACGCGGCGCATCGTGGTCGACACCGGCCTTGGCAATGACAAGCAGGGCCGCGGCGTCCCGACCTGGAATAACCGCAACACGCCGTTTCTGGAGATCATGGCGGCTGCGGGCTTTCCGCCTGACAGCATCGATACCGTGCTGTGCACGCATCTCCATGTCGACCATGTCGGCTGGAATACGAAACTGGTCGGCGGCGAATGGCTGCCGGCCTTCCCAAGGGCGCGCTACGTGTTTGGCCGCACCGAGTACGAGCACTGGCGCGAGAATTCGTCCGAGCCGGACAAGCAGGCCGTCTTTAACGATTCCGTGAAGCCGATCGTCGATGCCGACCGCGCCGATCTGATCCCGAGCGACCACCGCCTCTCGGACGAGATCAGCACGATCCCGACACCCGGCCACAGCCCCGGCCATATGAGCATCCTGATCCATTCGGACGGCGAACAGGGACTCCTGACCGGCGACGTCGCCCATCACCCCTGCCAGATGGCACATCTCGGCTGGTCCTCCACCGCGGATTCCGACCAAGCTCAGTCGGCCGCGACGCGGGCCGCGCTGTTCGGCCGATTTGCCGATACGCCGACGCTGGTGATCGGCGGGCATTTCTCGGCCGGGCATGTCAGGCGGGAGGGAGAGGCGTTCAAATTTGTGGCGCTGGGATGATGCCGTGTCCCGGACGCGGAGAAGCGTCCGAGGCAAGAAACCTCGCTCGTCCCACCGAATTAAGGGGGCTGCAATGCGCGTCCTTTTCGGCGGTTGAATTTACCGCGGCCCTGTTCCATGAAGCTGTTCAACCGATCAGTCCACTCAGGGAGAGACGAGAATGAAGCTTGTTCGTTATGGCGAAAAGGGTGCGGAAAAGCCCGGCCTGATCGACAAATCCGGCCAGTTGCGCGACCTGTCGGCGCATGTGAAGGATCTGACCGGCGAGGCCTATTCGCCTGACAGCCTCAAGAAGCTCGCGGCCATCGATCCGGCCTCCCTGCCCGCCGTCTCCGGAAAGCCGCGCTTCGGCGCGCCCGTCACCGGCATCTCGAAATTCGTCGCGATCGGCCTCAATTACAGCGACCACGCCAAGGAGACCGGCGCCGCTATTCCGTCCGAGCCGATCATCTTCATGAAGGCCAACACCTCACTGTCAGGTCCGAACGATAACGTCGAGAAGCCGCGCGGCTCGACCAAGCTCGACTGGGAGGTCGAGATCGCGGCCATCATCGGCACCCAGGCCAAATACGTCTCGGAAGCCGACGCGCTGAACCACGTCGCCGGCTATTGCGTCTGCAACGACGTCTCCGAGCGCAACTTCCAGACCGAGCGCCTGGGCCAATGGACCAAGGGCAAGTCGCACGACACGTTCGGCCCGCTCGGGCCCTGGCTCGCCACCAAGGACGAGATCAAGGACGTGCAGAACCTGTCGATGTGGCTCGACGTCAACGGCCAGCGGCGCCAGACCGGCTCGACCAAGACCATGATCTTCTCGATGGCCAAGTGTGTCTCCTACGTCTCGCAGTTCATGACGCTGCTGCCGGGCGACATCATCACGACGGGCACCCCGCCCGGCGTCGGCCTCGGCATGAAGCCGCCGACCTTCCTCAACGTCGGCGACGTCATCACGCTCGGCATCGAAGGCCTCGGCGAGCAGCGCCAGGAGATCGTGGCGGCGTAAGGCTGCGCTCTCTCCTCGTCATTGCGAGGAGCCCGCGACAAAATTGCGAAGCAACTTTGCGCTGGCGACGAAGCAATCCAGACTATTTCGCCGGAAACAGACTGGATTGCTTCGCTTCGCTCGCAATGACGAAAGCCAACTGCCGATCACCCCGCAGGACATTTCCCATGAAACTTTCCTTCTCCCCCGCCTCGCCCTTCGCCCGCAAGGTGCGCATCGCCGCGATCGAGCTCGGGCTGATCGACAAGATCGAATTCACGCCGGCAACGGTCACGCCCGGCACGGTCAACGAGGACTATTCGAAGATCACGCCGCTGAAGAAGCTGCCGGTGCTGATCACTGATGACGGCGACGTCATTCTGGATTCCTATGTCATCGTCGAATATCTCAACGAGATGGCCGGCGGCAGCTTGATCCCGGATTACGGTCCGCGGCGCTGGAAAGCCAAGACCAATCATTCGCTGATCAACGGCATGCTCGATTCCATGCTGCTGTGCCGTTACGAGAAGATGGTGCGGCCGCAGGGCCTGCAATGGCAGGCGTGGTCGGATGACCATTGGAACCGGGCCTGGACCGGCATGGCGCGCTTCGAGAACATGCCCGATGTGCTGAACGGCCCGTTCGACATTTCGCAGATCGGCCTTGTTTGCGTGCTCGGCTACGCTGACTTCCGCTTCGCCGATTGCGGTTGGCGCAAGGCCTATCCGAAACTCGACGCCTTCCACCAGAAGATGCTGGAGCGACACTCGGTGAAGATCTCGGTGCCGCCAGCGGCGTAGTGGGAACAGGCAGGGTAAGGATGCGCGATCGCTTCTCCCGCCTCACAAGTCTCAGTGCGAGCCTCGTGCTCGCGCTCTCCGTCTCAGCCACCAATCTATGGGCGGAGAGCATGCCGCCTGGACCGACCGATCAGGCCTGCGGAGCGCCTGCAGCGATCGACGATGGCTGGGAGATCGCCTCGCCCGACAGTGTGGGCATGGACGCCGCGAAGCTTTGCGCCATCGCCCCGCGACTCGCTCAGCGGGCAACCGCGGTCCATTCGGTCGTCGTCATCAGGCATGGCAAGCTCGTCTTCGAGCAGTATTTTCCCGGCTACGACGAGCCTTGGGGACAGCCCGACGGCCAGTACGAATTCGCCGCAACGACGAAGCACGATATGCGCTCGGTGAGCAAGAGCGTGACGTCACTGCTGGTTGGAATCGCGATCGACCGCAAGCTCATCGCAGGCATCGATGAGCCCGTCCTGAAATTCTTTCCCGACTACGCGGCGGTGAAGCAGCCGGGATGGGACGCCATCACGCTGCGCCATCTGCTGACGATGTCATCAGGCTTCAAATGGGACGAGGCGCGGGCCTGGACCGATCCTGATAACGACGAGCCGCATCTCGTCACCGAGCCGGATTCACTCGGCTACATATTGTCGCGACCGATCGCAGCACCGCCCGACACGCTATGGACCTATAGTGGGGGCGGCACGGAACTGCTCGGCAACATCATCGAGCGCGTTTCGAAACAGCCGCTGGAGGCGTTCGCGCGCGAGGCACTGTTCCAGCCGCTCGGCATCGCCGATCTCGAATGGAAGCCTTTTAAGAACGGCAAGATCGCTGCGGCCGCCGGCCTGCGCCTGAGGCCGCGCGATGCGGCCAAGATCGGCCAACTGGTGCTCAATCGCGGCGCGTGGAAGGGCCAACATATCGTCTCGACCGACTGGATCGCGCAATCGGTCACGCCGCGTTTCCAGGCGGTCGGCTATTTCGGCGGCACGCTGTTCTATGGCTATCAATGGTGGATGGGCCGCTCGCTGGCCGGCGGCAAGGAGATCAAATGGGTCGCCGCCTTCGGCTGGGGCGGTCAGCGCCTTTTCATCGTGCCCGAGCTTGATCTCGTGATGATGACTTCAGCCGCGCAATACGGCCAACCGAAGGAAGGCCTGGCCGCGATGGACATCCTCTCCAATATCGTCATTCCATCCGTGCGCGATGCGCATTGATCACGAAGGAAAGCGAGCATGAGCCTGAAATATGCGGTCGGCGATCTCAGCATTCAGCGTGTCATCGAGCAGGAGACCTCGTTCGTCCCGGCACTGGAGATGATCCCCGGGCTGACGCCGGAATTGCTGGCCGAGAACCGCGCCTGGATGAAGCAGGCCAAAGCGCTCGACGACAATGACGTGCTGATGCTGTGCTTCCAGTCCTATGTGGTGAAGACGCCGCATCACACCATCCTGATCGACAGCTGCATCGGCAACGACAAGCCGCGGCCCAATCGTCCGAAATGGAACATGAAGACCGACGACACATATTTGCGCGCGCTCAATGCCGCCGGCGTCTCGGTCGATGACATCGATTTCGTGATGTGCACGCACCTGCATGTCGATCACGTCGGCTGGAACACGCGGCTGGAGAACGGCCGCTGGGTGCCGACCTTCCCAAGGGCGCGCTACCTTATCGCCAAGCAGGAATACGATCACTGGTTCGAGCAGAATGCGACGACGGCGATCCCGCCCTTCGTCGATAGCGTGCTGCCGGTGGTCGAGGCCAACAGGCATGAGCTGGTCGGCAATGATCACCAGATCGGCGACCACGTCCGGATCGTGCCGACGCCCGGCCATACGCCCGGCCACGTCGCGATCGTGATGGGACGCGGCAAGGACGACGCGGTGTTCTCCGGCGACCTCATGCACTCGCCGTTGCAGACGCTTTATCCGGAGCTGTCGATCAAATTCGATGTCGATCCGGTCAAGGCGGCCACGACGCGCCGCAGGTTTCTGGAGCGCTATGCTGACACGGATACCCTGTGCTGCACCGCGCATTTCCCCTCTCCCTCGGTCGGCAAGATCAAGCGCAAGGGCAACGCGTTTGTGTGTGCGGCGGTTTAGCGAGATTCCGTAGGGTAGACAGAAACGATGACAGCACTCCCTGATATCCCCCTACCGGCCGGTATCCGCTCGCGCTATGTCGAGGGTGTCAACGGCTTGCGCATGCATGTGCTGGAAGCCGGCTTTGAGACCAAGGGCCGACCCTGCATCCTCTTGCTGCACGGCTTTCCCGAGCTCGCCTTCTCCTGGCGCAAGGTGATGCCGACACTCGCGGCCGCCGGCTATCACGTGCTCGCGCCCGACCAGCGCGGCTATGGCCGCACCACCGGATGGCAAGCGGATTACGATGACGATCTCACGCCGTTCTCGCTCCTCAACCTGGTGCGCGATGCACTCTCGCTGGTATCGGCGTTCGGCTACAAGCAGGTCGATCTCGCCGGACACGATTTCGGCAGTCCGGTCGCGGCCTGGTGCGCGCTGATCCGGCCCGACGTGTTTCGTTCGGTGACGCTGATGAGCGCGCCGTTCGGCGGAGCACCGCCGTTGCCGTTCAACACCGCCGATGCGCCAGCGAAGCCGGCGGTCGAAGACCACGTGCATCGCGAGCTCGCCGCGTTACCGCGTCCGCGCATCCACTATCAATGGTACTATGCGACACGCCCAGCCAACGCCGACATGCAGCATGCACCGCAAGGCGTGCATGATTTCCTGCGCGCCTATTATCATCACAAGAGCGCGGACTGGGCCGGCAACGAGCCATACCCGCTGAAGTCGTGGTCAGCGGACGAACTCGCCAAGCTGCCGACCTATTACGTGATGGACCTCGGCAAGACGATGGCCGAGACGGTTGCGAAGGAAATGCCCTCGCCCGCCGCGATCGCGGCCAACCAATGGCTGCCGGACAGCGATCTGGCCTTCTACACTGCCGAATATGGCCGCACCGGATTCCAGGGCGGACTGCAATGGTATCGTTACGTGACGTCAGGCATGCTCAACGACGAGATGCAGCTGTTCTCAGGCCGCAGCATCGACGTCCCCTCCTGCTTCATCTCCGGCAAACAGGACTGGGGCACCTATCAGCGCCCCGGCGTGTTTGAGGCCATGCAGGGGCGAGGCTGCACGAAGATGCTCGGCTGCCATCTCATCGATGGCGCCGGCCATTGGGTGCAGCAGGAGCAGCCGGCCGAGGTGAGCGCCCTGTTGTTACAATTTCTCTACCGCACCGCACCCTCTTTCGGCTGAAGCGACGCCAAGCTCTCGCCATAAGGGATTAATCTGCGGTTCAGGGAACATCCGGCAACATCTGGCGTTGCGAGATACCGGAAATTGGGTCCGGCGACGATGGAGAACGACATTGGACAAGAAGATCGCCGGATTGTTGGGAGCAGTGGCGACGCTCGGAACGCTCGGCACCGCCCAAGCGGCGCCTGCACCGACGGACGTCCTACAGGCGAATTCCTACGCCGATTTGCTGGAGCCGATCGCAAACGCCGGCGCCATTCTGCAAGCCATCGATGAAGCGCCCCGGCCAAAAGCCAGCGAAAATGTTCAGGTGGCTCAATTCTACCACCACCATCATCACCATCATCACCACAGCTTCTATCGGCGCTATCGCTATTACGACGAAGCGCCGGTCGTCGTGGTGCCGCGGTATCGGCGGTATTACCACCATCATCACCATCATCACCACCACAGCTTCTATCGCCGCGACTACTGAAGGCGCGACGTCAGCAATGAGACGAACAGGACCTCCGGGTCCTGTTTTGTTTTCGTTGGCCGGAAACCAAGAAATTTAAGCAGAATCGCGCATCAGCGCCGGGAACACTTATTCCGGACGAAGGACCACGGCCAGAAACATCATCCGCCCTGTTCGTTGCGAGCCTTGTCCTTTGCCGCGCGATGCAGGTGCCGGTAAGTGCCGTCGAACACCGTATCAGATGAGGAGGTCCACTCGGTCCCGGCCGCTAGTTTGGGCCTGTTGTGGTAGATGCGGCGCGCCTGCAGCTCGCGCTCTGCCGCTTCTTCTTCGCCCATGTGCTCCAGCTCGAAATTGGCTTCCTCGGGAATGACGATGATTTGCGCGAAGGGCTCGTTGGGCCGGAAGATGTGGGTTCGCCCCTCCGCCGGGGCCTTGAAGACGCAGAAGAACATCATGGGCCACCAATTGCGGATCAGCGCAGGGACGGCGATCGGCACTGCGTCAGTCGGATCCGTATAGAATCGCGGATGCGGCTCGGTACGAACCGCCAGGCCTTTTTCGACCTTCAGATCGAGCAATATCTGATAGGTGTAGAAGGCGTCACCAAATTTGCGAAACGGCGGCCATTCCGCGCCGCCTTCCGGCGGATCACCCCAATCGGCCTCGAGCAGCAACTGACCAGCTTTGGTCGTGACGTGAAGCTCGAAATCATAGGGATAGAACAGCTCGATGCCGTATTGCGCACCCTCGGAAAAAGGCACGCAATGCCAGACCTGCTCTCGCGAACCATCCGCACGAGGCTCACGCTTGCCGGCCCACCCGGGGATTTCAAGCTTGGTGCGACGCGGCGCCAGCCGCGGATTGTTGAGACGAAACTTGACCTTGTCCATCGTTCACCCGTCCAGCCACAGTTGCAAAGTTCGAAGCCGTAAGCCGGGCCCCGTCTGAATGCATTGAACTAACATTGTCATGCCCCTTCGGATGCAAGCGTTCGCGCAGGAGGCGTGAATTGACCCTGAACGAATTGCGGCCTATATGAGTTTAGAACAATTCTAAACTACCTAAACAGGGCGATCCGGTGAAGAGCTTTGCTGATTTGACCGAGCGCGAGGTGCTTGCGGTCGCGATTGCCTCCGAGGAGGAGGACAGCCGCATCTATATGAGCTTCGCCGAGGACCTGCGGGAGCGCTACCCTGATACGGCCAAGATATTTGAGGAAATGGCCGAGGAAGAACGGGGACACCGGCATCGGCTGCTGAAGCTCTATGAAGAACGGTTTGGTGCGCATCTGCCGCCGATCCGCCGCGAGGACGTCAAAGGCTTTCTGCGCCGGCGCCCGATCTGGCTGACCAAGAACCTGCCGCTCGACACGATCCGGAAAGAGGTCGAGACCATGGAGCTCGAGGCCGAGCGCTTTTACGCGCGTGCCGCCGAGCAGGCCGAGGATGTCGGCGTGCGCCGTTTGCTCGGCGACCTCGCAGAGGAAGAAAAACATCACGAGAACCGCGCGGTCGCGCTCACCGACGAGATCTTGAAACCGGATGTGCGCGCCGAGGAAGACCGCACGCGGCGACGCATGTTCGTGCTGCAATATGTGCAGCCGGGCCTCGCCGGCCTGATGGACGGTTCGGTCTCGACCTTGGCACCATTGTTCGCGGCGGCTTTCGCCACGCACCAGAACTGGCAGACTTTCCTCGTCGGCCTCGCCGCCTCGATCGGCGCGGGCATCAGCATGGGCTTTGCGGAAGCGCTGTCCGACGATGGTTCGCTCACGGGACGCGGCTCGCCCTGGCTGCGCGGCATCACTTGCGGCGCGATGACGACGCTCGGCGGGCTCGGCCATACCATGCCCTATCTCGTGCCCGACCATTGGGCCAACGCATTCTGGATCGCGACCGGAATCGCCGGCATCGTCGTGTTCTTCGAATTGTGGGCGATCGCCTTCATCCGCGCGCGCTATATGGATACGCCGTTCCTGCAGGCCGTCTTCCAGATCGTGCTCGGCGGCGCGATCGTGCTGGCGGTGGGGATATTGATCGGGGCGGCCTGAGGCGAGCGTGATGAAGCAACACCGTTCACATGTTCTTGCTGTCGCGAGCCTGGCTAGCATATTGATCCTGCTTGCGTCGAACGCTCGCGCCACCGACGAGATCCAGGTCTACAATGCCGGCATTGCCGAGGTGGGCCAGTTCACCATCCAGCAACATCTCAACTATGTGGCGCTCGGACAGAAGGATCCGCCGTTCCCTGGAGGCTTTCCGTCCAACCACAGCCTCAACGGTACGCCCGAATTCGCCTACGGCATGACCGACTGGTGGGAGCTCGGGCTTTATCTGCCGTTCGCGGTGCAGGACCGGCAATTCCTGTCCGACGCGTTCAAGCTGCGCACGCTGTTCGTCTCGCCACACGCCGAACAACGAAATTTCTTCTATGGCGTCAATTTCGAGCTGAGCTACGAAATGCCGAAATTCGCGCAGACACGATGGGGATTGGAGATCCGCCCCATCATCGGCGTGCGCAACTCGGAATATGAATTCATCGTGAACCCGATCGTGGATATCGGCTTCGGCAGCAAGGGTGAAGCCGATTTTGCACCCGCCGCCCGGCTGGCCCGCAATCTCGGCAACGATGTCTTTGCCGGGTTCGAATATTACGCCGACTTCGGCCAGATCGGAAATTTCAGCAAGCTCGCCGACCAGCAGCACACGCTGTTTGCCGTCACCGACTTCAAGGCCGGCGTGTTCGATGTGAACTTTGGCGTCGGCTACGGGTTGACGCCGGCGTCCGACCGTTTCGTGGTGAAGACCATCATCGGCTATGCCTTTCCCGTGCCGGGACAAAAGCCGGAGGGGAGCTATCGCATGAGCGGACCAGTCAATCCGTTCACCCATGCTGCCGTGCGCGGCTTCCAGCCCTGACGGGCGCGACCGCTCAATGCCAGGATCCTCATGACCACCCGCCTTCAATACGGCACGCCCGCCAAGTTCTTCCACTGGCTCATCGTGGCCCTGCTGGCCGTGCAATACCCCATCGGCTGGCTGATGCCGGATATCCATCGCGGCATGAACCCGGGGGCCGGCATGACCTTTCACATGTCGATTGGCCTGACGGTCCTGTTGCTGACAGCGCTCCGCCTTATCTGGCGTCTCACCCATCCCGTCGCGCCTGAAAGCTCGCTGCCCGGCTGGCAGCGCTTGTCCTCGGAGGCCGTCCACTGGCTGCTCTACGCGCTGGTGCTGGCAACGACGGTCTCGGGCTGGCTGTTTGCGTCCTTCCGCGGCTGGTCCGTCTCGTTCTTCTATATCGTGCCGCTGCCGATGCTCGCGTCCGACAATGCGGCGGCCGGCCGGACCATTGATGGCCTCCACCAGGCCATGGAATGGGCGTTGCTCGTCACCATCGGCATTCACATCGCGTCCGCGCTCGTACATATCTTCGTCTATCGCGACCGCGTGATGCAGCGAATGCTGCCCGGATGACATTCCAGACAGATCAACCACGATCAAACAGCGGTTGCGACATGGGATAAAACTGCGCATCATTTCTCAGTCAAGCGCAGGAGCATGCCGTGGCGAAATCGGAATGGAGTTTCAAGAGCGCGATCGAGCTGTCGGCCGCATTGACCGCGAAGAAGGTTTCTTCGGTCGAGCTCACGCAGGATGCGATCGACCGCATCGAACGTCACGACGGCAAGGTCAACGCGATCTGTGTCCGCGACTTCGACCGCGCGCTGGACGCCGCACGCGAGGCTGACGCCGCATTGGCCCGCGGCGAGCGGAAACCGCTGCTCGGCCTGCCCATGACGGTGAAGGAATCCTACAATATCGCCGGCCTGCCCACGACCTGGGGCGATCCCGCGCACAGGGACTTCATTGCCGAGGAAGACGCGCTGCCGGTCACGCGCGTGAAGGACGCCGGCACCATCGTGCTCGGCAAGACCAACGTGCCGCTCGCGCTCGCCGATTGGCAGAGCTACAATGACGTCTACGGCACGACCAACAACCCCTACGATCTCGGCCGCACGCCCGGCGGATCCTCCGGCGGCTCCTCTGCGGCGCTGGCCGCGGGCTATGGTCCGCTCTCGATCGGCTCCGACATCGGTGGCTCGCTGCGCGTGCCGGCGTTTCATTGCGGCGTTTACGCGCACAAGCCGACCTTCGATCTGTTGCCATCGCGCGGCCATACGCCACCGCCTGCTCCGCCCCTGGCCTACGAGCGCGATCTCGCGGTGATCGGCCCGATGGCACGGAGCGCCGGCGATCTATCCTTGCTGCTCGACGTCATGGCCGGCCCCGATCCGCTCGAGAACGGCAAGGCCTACCGGCTCGAACTTCCTGCCGCGCGTCACGGCTCGCTGAAAGACTTCCGCGTCCTCGTGATTGACACCGATCCGGTGCTACCGACCGACGCCGCCGTGCGCGGCAGCATCAACACGCTCGCCGACAACCTCGCCAAGGCTGGCGTCAAGATCGAGCGCAGCAGTCCGCTGCTGCCGGATTTCGCGGCGTCCTCGCGCCTCTATATGCGGATGCTGCTGTCGTTCCTCGCTGCCAGCTTTCTGCCCGAATTCTACGCCGGCGCAGTTGCAGCAGCAGCCACATTGCCGGCCGACAACAACAGCCTGCAGGCCGAACGCCTGCGCGGCATCGCGCTCAGCCATCGCGATTGGCTGATCGCCCGCGGCGGCCGGACGCGGCTGCGCGCGCAATGGCACGAGCTGTTCAAATCCTTCGATGCCGTGATCTGCCCGATCATGCCAACGCCGGCTTATCCTCACGATCACTCGGAAGATCAGGAGCAGCGCCGAATCGTGATCGACGGCAAGGAGCGGGTCTATACCGACCAGCTCGCCTGGCCCGGCATCGCGACATTGCCCGGCCTGCCCGCGACCGCGATTCCGACAGGCTTTGCCCCGGACGGACTGCCGGTCGGCGTCCAGATCGTCGGCCCGTGGCTGGAAGACCGCACGCCGCTGAAGCTTGCCGAGCTGATCGAGCGCGAATTCGGCGGCTTCGTGCCGCCGAAGATGTTTGACGATTGACGTCCGCCTCGTCATTGCGAGCGCAGCGAAGCAATCCAGAATCTTTCCACGGCGGCAATCTGGATTGCTTCGTCGCTGCGCTCCTCGCAATGACGGCGCCCGTTCGCGCTTCGTGGCTCAGCTATCGAACACAATCACGCTGCGCAGCGTCTTGCCCGCCTTCATGTTGGCAAAACCCTCGTTGATCTCGGGGAGCTTCAGCTTGGCCGAAATCCAGTCCTCCAGGTGCAGCCGGCCGCGCAAGTAGAAATCGACCAGGCGCGGCATGTCCACACGAAAGTGGTTCGAGCCCATGGACGAGCCCTGGATCCGGCGCTCGCGCAAAAAGTCAAAGCCGTGCAGCTCGATCTTCTGGCCGAACGGGATCATGCCGACGATGGTGGCGGTGCCGCCGGAGGCGAGCATGCCGAACGCCTGCTCGGCGGTCTCCTTGCGGCCGAGCACCTCGAAGGAATGATGCACGCCGCCGTTGGTGAGATCGCGCACCTGCTTCACCACGTCGCCGTCAGCGGGATTGATGATGTCGGTCGCGCCCAGCTTGGTCGCGAGTTGCAGCTTGGCCGGATTGGTGTCGATGGCGATGATGCGGCCGGCGCCGGCGATCTGCGCGCCATTGATCGTGGCCATGCCGACGCCGCCGCAGCCGATCACGGCGACGGTCTCACCCGCAGTCACCTTCGCTGTGTTCACCACTGCGCCGTAGCCGGTGATGACGCCGCAGCCGATCAACGCCGCGAGATCGAGCGGCATCTCCTCGCGGATTTTGACGATCGCGTTCTCGTGCACCAGCATCTGCTCGGCAAAGGACGAGAGGTTGAGGAACTGGTTCAGCTTCTCCGGTCTGTTCCACTGCATCCGGTTCGACGCGCCCGGCAACATCTTCACGGTGGTGTCGGTGCAGAGCACGGTGCGGCCGGTCGTGCAATTATCGCAGGTGCCGCAGAACACCGAAAGACACGTCACGACGTGGTCGCCGGGCTTGACGTAGGTGACATCCGAGCCGACCTGCTCGACGATCCCGGCCGATTCATGCCCGAGCACCGCCGGCAGCGGATGCGGATAAAGGCCTTCCATGAAATGCAGGTCGGAGTGGCAAAGGCCCGCGACCGCGGTACGGATCAACACCTCGCGCGGGCCGGGCTTCGGCAGGCTGACATCCTCGATGACCAGCGGCGTGTTGACTTCATAAAGGACGGCGGCCTTCATCGAGTGCTCCCTCGTTTGCTGTTTTGTCGTTTGTCGTCGGCTCTTCACCTCTCCCGAATGGAGAGGTGAAGTAAGCCTACGCCGCCACAACCAGTTCGCCAACGTCGCTCATGGAAGCGTGGCGATCGCCGAGCAGCAGCTCCGCGATCTTCGCCCGCGCAACATTTTCCGTCAGCCGGAACGGATCGCTCGGCATCACGCGATGGTCGATCACCAGCCGCGACAAGAGCAGCCGGCGCGCGTCGCCCCGCATCTCGTGGATGCGGTGCGCTTCCCAGGCCAGCGCGACCGCGCTTGCGACGTGATAGAGCAGGCTCGTCGCCCGGCGCGCATCGGCTTCGTTGTCAGCCTTGCCAGCGACCTCGCGCGCAAAGCCGACGGCCCGATCGACAAAGCCGCGCAGCTTGTCGCGCCAGACCTGCGGCACGGAGGCACTGTCGTCCAGCCGGGCATGCAGATCGGCTGCCAGCGCGGATTCCGCGCCGTGGCGGCCGACGGCGCGCCGCAGCGCATCGATCGCGACGATGTTGCCGGTGCCTTCCCAGACGGAGCCGAGATGCGCGTCGCGCAGCAAACGCGCCGTGGCGAATTCCTCGATATAGCCGATGCCGCCACGCATCTCGAGCGCATCGCCGCAGACTTTTCGCGCGTCACGGGTGGCGCGAAATTTCAGCGTCGGCGTCAGGATACGCAGCAGCGCCGCCGCATCCTGGCGACCGGCTTCCGCGCGATCGAGCGCGTCGGCAGTCAGAAAGCTCATCGAGAGCGCCTGCTCGACCGGCAGCATGATCTTCAGCATCTGGCGCCGGCCGAGCGGCAGATCGATGATACGGTTGCCGAACACGACGCGGTTCTTCGCCACGGCAAGCGCATCATGATAGGCACGGCGCATCAGCGCGGTCGATTTCACGCCATTGGAGAGCCGCGACGAATTGACCATCTCGGCCATCTGCACGAAGCCGCGGTCGAGCCGGCCTACGGCATAGGCGATCGCGCCTTCGAGCTTGATCTCGCCCGAGGCCATCGAACGCGTGCCGAGCTTGTCTTTCAGACGCACGATCCGGTACTGGTTCTGCGAGCCGTCATCGAGGAAGCGCGGCATCAGGAACAGCCCGACACCGCGCGTGCCGGGGCCGGCGCCCTCGGGCCGCGCCAGCAGCATCACGACTTTCGCATCGGCGTTCGAGCAGAACCATTTCTCGCCATAGAGGCGCCAATGATCACCCTCCTGCACCGCGCGCGTGGTCAGGGTGCCGACGTCGGAGCCCCCTTCCTTCTCGGTCATGAACTGGCCGCCCTGGGTCAGCTTGCTCATGTCGGTCTGGGTCAGGCCATCGAGATATTTCGCCTTCAGCGCTTCGCTGCCGAAGTTCGCCAGCAGCTTGGCGCAGCCGTCGGTGACGTTGACCGGGCATCCCATGCCGAACTCGGTCTGGTTGAACAGAAACGTGAAGGCGTGCTTGGCCACAACAGGATATTTGTCCGGCCAGCCCATGATGCCCTTGCGGTTCGAGAGCGCATGGATGCCGAACTCGCCAAAGGCGGCGTTCTCCAGCTCACGATAGGCAGGATGATATTCGATCCACTGCACGTCGCGACCGAACTTGTCGCGCTGGTGCAGCACCGGGGTGTGCCGGTCGGCAAGCCGCGCACATTCGTCGAGACGGCCGCCGGCCAGTTCGCCGAGGCGATCGAGATGCGGCTCGATATGGCGGAAAAGGCTGTCCGGCAGATGGATGCGCAGGACATCAGTGAGCGCCTGATCGGCACGATAGAAGTTCATGCCTGATGTATCGGGCGCCAGGAGACCCGACGGTGCGGCCGCGACATCATTCGGCTGCGCTGTGACCGGCTCGTGCATGATCGTCCTCTTCGCTTCCGCCCGGCGGCATTCTTGACGCTTGCCGCTTGAGATGATGTCGATCATGCTCCCGCCGCGAGCAGCGATAAAGCCGCAAATTGTCAAGGAGGCATGATCGCCATGAAGGAGCAATTCGCTCTGCGGAATTGTGATCGACTGCTCCAACGCCCCGGCTGGTTGCCCGCATAGCGGATGCATAGATCAGCGGCTCCCGTCCCCGAGAGATCACGCCAGAGACCACATCATGGAACACCCGACATACAAGATCGCACTCATCGTCGGCGCCGGCGAAGGCCTGAGCGCCTCGCTGGCGCGGCTGCTGTCCGCGCAAGGCATCCGCGTCGCGCTGGCCGCGCGCAAGATCGAGAAGCTTGGCGCGCTCTGTGGCGAGATCGGCGCCAAGGCCTATGCCTGCAACGCCACCGAGCCCGAGGAGGTCGAACGCCTGTTCGGCCTGGTCGAGCGCGAGATCGGCGCGCCCGATCTCGTCGTCTACAACGCCAGCGGCCGCGCCCGCGGACCGTTCGTCGACCTGGTTCCGGCCGACGTCGCGAACGCGATCGCGGTCAGCGCCTATGGCGGCTTCCTGGTGGCGCAGCAGGCGGCGAAGCGCATGCTGCCGAGCAAGCATGGCGCGATCCTGTTCACCGGCGCTTCGGCCAGCGTCAAGGGCTATGCGCAATCCGCCCCATTTGCGATGGGCAAGTTCGCGCTGCGCGGGCTGGCGCAGAGCATGGCGCGGGAGCTCTCGCCCCAGGGCATCCATGTTGCGCATTTCGTGATCGACGGGGGCATCCGCAGCGCGACACGCGCGGAGGCAGCAGACAGGCCGGATTCGATGCTCGATCCCGATGCGATCGCGCAGAGCTATTGGAACGTATTGCAGCAACCACGCAGCGCCTGGAGCTGGGAGCTGGAGCTGCGTCCCTGGGTCGAGAAGTTTTGAGGGACGTAGCATGAGCACGGAAACCACCATCGATACCGGCACGAGCGAACTGCTCTGCCTCATTCGCGACCGTGTCGCTGTGATCACGCTGAACCGGCCGGAGGCGCGCAACTCGCTGTCGGACACCCTGACGCCGGCCCTGCGGACGATGATCCGCAGCTGCGGCGAGAATCCCGATGTCGGCGCACTGCTCATCACCGGCGCCGGGGCGGCGTTCTGCGCCGGAGGCAACGTCAAGGGCATGGGTGCGCATCGCGCCCCCAAGAAGCTGGAAATGTCGCTGGAGGATCGTGTCGCCGATCTCCAGGAGCGACAGCGGCTGCTGACCGGCGCGCTGGTGTCGGTGCGCAAGCCGACCATCGCAGCCCTGCCCGGCCCCGCGGTCGGCGCCGGGCTGGCCCTCGCCATGGCCTGCGACATCCGCATTGCCGCGCAATCGGCCTTCGTCGCCACCGGCTACGCCCGCGTCGCGCTCTCGGGCGATTACGGCATCGCCTGGCTGTTGACGCGCCTTGTCGGCACCGCGCGGGCGCGCGAGCTGCTGTTCACCGGCGATCGCGTCGATGCCGCGCGCGCCGAGACGATCGGCCTCGTCAACCGTGTCGTGCCCGACGACAGGCTGCAAGCCGAGGCGATCGCCCTGGCAAAATCCCTCGCCGAGGGCCCGCGCCTGGCGCTGCGCTACATGAAGGACAATCTCGACGAGGCCCTGCAGTTCGATTTCGAGACCGCCAGGGATCACGAAGCCGAACGCCTGATCCGCCTGACCACGACAGCGGATCACAAGGAGGCGGTGCAGGCGTTCATCGAGAAACGGAAAGCGGTGTTCACGGGGAAGTAGGCGCTTCGCTGTGTGAGAGCAAAAAAAGCCCGGCTCTGGCTTGGCCAGGCCGGGCTTGGAGTGATGTCAGGCCGAGGCTGAGGGGCGTTCGGCCTGACGGGAAAGTGCGGCGAGACGCCAACTCGCGCACGGAATGTCCTTTGGCGCGACGTGGATCTCCTTTTCGAAGCGCACCAGCTTCCAGTCGTCGGGATGATTGACGAAAGCAAACCCGGATTTGCGCGCGAGCGAGATCATGGTCTGGTTGGAGCGCAGCGTGTCGCCGAAGATATGCTGGGCGCCGAGCGCGGCGGCGCGGCATTCGAGATTTTTCAGAAGCGCAGTCGCGATGCCGTGACCATGCCAGCGGTCGTCGACCGAGAGGCCGAACTCGAGCGTCGATGTCTCCTCATGAAGAGCATAGCGCGCCTCGGCAACGATCGTCTCGAAGCCATCGACCGCCCTGGTCGCAACGACGGTGAAACGCTCACGCTCGCCGACCGCGAGGAAGTCGTGCAACAGCCCCTTCGGCAGCTCACTGATCGCGCCGAAGAAGCGGTTGTAGCGGGAGCGGGTCGAGAGCGAACGGAAGTAATGCTGAAGCTCGTCGGTGTCGCCAGGCTCGACGAAGCGGACGTTGAGGGCCTCGCCTTGCCGGGTGCGCAGCCTGTCCGAATATTGCGCCAGGTCTTCCAGGCGATAAGTGCTCATGACATGAGCCCTGAAGGGAGAATGTCTGAAGAAGGGACCGCCGGCGCCCCTGTGATCAGGCGACGCCGGCCTGGCGGCCAATCAGGCCCGCCAGAAGGGTTTGTCGGCCTCGTAGGCAATGTCGGTCCAGGACAGGCCGACGTCATGGAGGTCGCGGGCGGTCCAATTGCTCAGCTCACGTCGGGTCCGGTAGCGCTCATGCCAGATATGGAGGGTCTCGCCGATCTGCTGGATCAGGCCCGGTGCATGACGATTTGTCATTGAATTGTGGGTCAAAGTGGACATTTTCAGCGCCTTGAGCTAACTTGCAGGCTAATATCTGCTTCTCAGTGCGCTGCCACAAACGACATTTTGTACCCTTTCGCATGATATAAGCTCATGCACCCTGCTGCCAAATGACTGCCAGATTACCCTCCCTGAACGGATTGCGGGCGTTTGAGGCTGCGGCGCGCCATCTCAGCTTCACGCTGGCGGCAAGCGAACTGAACGTGACCCAGACCGCGATCAGCCATCAGATCCGCAGGCTGGAGGAGGAACTCGGCATCCGCCTGTTCATCCGGCAGAACCGCGCACTGGCGCTGACGCCGGAAGCGCGCGACTACCTGCCGGGTGTGCGCGCCGCGTTCAATGACCTTCGTCTGGCCACCGACCGTCTGCTGCGCAAGGACGACGACAAGGTGCTGACGGTCTCGACCATTGCATCCCTCGCCGCAAAGTGGCTGCTGCCGCGGCTGACCGATTTCCAGGAGAGCCACCCCGGCATCGACGTCCGCATCACCACATCGACGAGCCTGGTCGATTTCCAGCGCGACAACGTCGATGCCGCCATCCGCTATGGGCGCGGCCAATGGCCGGGCGTGCGAGCCGATTGGTTGATGGCGGATGAGTTGTTTCCCGTGTGCAGCCCGTCGCTGCTGCGTGGCGACAAGCCGTTGCGTACACCTGCGGATCTGAAAGACCACGTGCTGCTACACACCAACAACAGCGATGATTGGCGCCTCTGGCTGACCGCGGCGGGCCTCGCGACGGGCATGTCGCAGCAGCCCGGCATCACCTTCGACATGACGTTCATGACCGTGCAGGCGGCAATCGACGGCATGGGGGTCGCGATGGGACGGACGTCCTACGTGCAGGACGACATCGCCAAAGGCCGTCTCGTGGTGCCCTTCAGAATCGCGCTGCCGTCGAATGCCGGTTTCTATCTCGTCTCACCGGACGGCCGCCGCGAGACACCGAAGCTCGCTGCGTTCCGGCAATGGCTGATTGCTGCAACGCAAAATAAGACTCACGGAATCAACAGCCTGGAGCCTGAAATTCATTGACTCCGGGATGGGCAGCCCGCAGGGGTATGTCGGATTGCCGCACCACACATCTGTCGCATGCTGCGAGAAACCAGCTTCGGTCCGGCCACGTTTTGAGGGAATAGCGTCATGGCCGGACCAGCCGCATCAACCAATCCGCCCCAGATCAAGTCTCGCATCGGCGCGATCCTGCGCGCAACATCGGGCAATTTCCTCGAACAGTTCGACTTTTTCCTGTTCGGCTTCTATGCGCAGGACATCGCGAAGGCGTTTTTCCCTGCTGCCGACGACACCGCCGCGCTGCTCAACGCATATGGCGTGTTCTGGCTCGGCGCGCTGATGCGCCCCGTGGGCGCCATCGTGCTCGGCTCCTACATCGATCGCATCGGTCGACGCCAGGGCCTGATCGTTACGCTGGCGCTCATGGCGCTCGGCACCGTGGTGATCGCGTTCTGCCCGTCTTACGCGGCGATCGGTGTTGCCGCTCCGGTCATCGTCCTGATCGGCCGCCTGATCCAGGGGTTCTCGGCCGGCGTGGAGCTTGGCGGCGTCTCTGTTTACCTGTCCGAAATCGCGACACCAGGCAATCGCGGCTTCTACACCTCGTTCCAGTCGTCCAGTCAGCAGGTCGCGATCTTCGTCGCGGCGATCATCGGCTTCATCCTGAGAGAAGCCATGCCGGGCGACACCTTCCTGGATGTCTTCGGCGGAATCGCGAAGTGGCGTATCCCGTTCTTCGTCGGCTGCATCATCATCCCCGTCATTTTCATGTTACGGCGCTCGCTCGAGGAAACGCCGGCCTTCCTGGCCATGAAGAAGCATCCGACCGCGCGCGAAGTGTTTGCTTCGGCGATCGCGAACTGGCGCATCGTCATCCTCGGCATGATGATCGCCGTGCTGACCACGACAACCTTCTACTTCATCACGGTCTACGCCCCCGGCTTCGGCAAGCAGCTGAACCTCTCACCGACGGGGACGTTGCTGGTGACCCTTCTGGTCGCGGTAACCAACTTCATCTGGAATCCGGTCGGCGGCGCGGTATCTGACCGGATCGGCCGCAAGCCAGTCCTGGTCACCATCGCCATCCTCTCGCTGCTCACCGCGTATCCGGCGTTGCGCTGGCTCGCCGCGGAGCCAACCCTCGGCAAATTGCTGGCGGTGCAGATGATGTTTTCGTTCTACTTTGGCGTCTACAGCGGCACCATGCTGGGATGCCTGGTCGAGATCGTGCCGGCACATGTCCGGACCACCTGTTTCTCGATCGCCTTCGCATTGGCCGCCGGCATCTTCGGCACGTCCACGCCCGCCATCGCGACCAAACTGATCAGCGCGACCAACGGGGACAAAGCCTCGCCGGCATACTGGCTCATGTTCGGCGCGGCGCTCGGCATCATCGCCGCACTGATCGTCTATCGCGGCGGCAAGCAGGCGGTGCCGGCATACGATACGGCAACGGAGCCGGCGGCAGGACACTAGGGTTAGAGCTCCACCACCACGTAGTCGCTCTCGACCTTCACCGTGACAGTCTCGGCGACATACGGCCCCTTCACCACAGCCGCGCCCGGCTCAGCACGCGCCGGGTAGGCCTTCACGCGAAAGCGGCGGGGATCGCAATAGGACTGGCCGGTGCGGATGTCGAACTCCCAGCCGTGCCAGGGGCAGCGAATGATCTCGCCGAGCTTCGTATACGCGATCTCGCCCGGTTCCTTTGACTGCGCGAGCCCGATCAGCGGTCCCTCGCACAGCGCCGCGCCCTGGTGCGGGCAACGGTTCATCAGCCCGAAATACTCGCCCTTGATGTTGAAGACCGCGATCGGCCGTCCGTCGATCTCCAGAAATTTTCGCGTGCCGGGCGGAAGCTCATCGACCGCGGCAATCACATGCCGCGCCATCAATTGATCCCGTAGAGCGCGCGTGCATTCCCAAGATAAAACGCCTCGCGGTTGGCCTCGCTCACGCCCGCCGGCAGCACGCGCGACGGCTCGTCATAATCCCAATGCGGATAGTCGGTCGCGAACAACAATCTATCCCAGCCGATCCATTTGATGACATCGAACAGGTCCTCGCGGCTTTCAGGATCTTCCATCGGCTGCGTCGTCCACCACACCTGCTCGCGGATATATTCCGACGGCGGCCTCTTCACATGCGGCACCTCGCTGCGCAGGCGCTGCCAGACCTTGTCGAGCCGCCAAGCCAGCGACGGCGCCCAGCCGAAACCGGCCTCGATCATCACCATCTTCAATTTCGGGAAGCGCTCGAACACGCCTTCGAGCACGAGACTCGCCAACGCCGATTGCTGGCACTGCGAATGCCCGACCATCTCCTCGATGTAATAAGACGGCCATCCTGACGGCGTGATCGGGTTGCCGCCAAAGCCGAAAGCGTGGACACCGACCGGCAAGCCCGCCTCCTCCGCGGCCTGATAAATCGGCCAGTAGCGGCGCTGACCGAGCGGCTCGACATTGCGGCTGAGCAGCAGCACCTGAACGAAGTTCTTGTCGCCGGCGCGCTCCCGGATTTCGGCCGCGGCCGACAAACCGTCTTCATTGCCGACGACGATCGAGGCTTTCAGCCGCTTGTCCTTGCTGGTCCATTTGTCGATCTGCCAGTCGTTGACCGCCGAGCAGAGTGCCGCCGAGAGGTCGTGATTGCGGATACCCTGCCCGGTGTTGAGTGGATTGAGCACGCCAAGCTGCACATTGTTCGGATCGAGCAGCTGCTTCTGCATGAAGGAGAGCGACGATCCCTGCGGCCCGCCTTCCGGCGGATAGGCGTCGCGGCGCGACGCGTTTGGCTGGGCCTTCGGATAAGGCGGTCCTTCCATCATGCCCTGATAGGCATGAACGCCGTAGACTTCGAGGTGATGCTGCCAGCGTTTGGCCAAATAAGGATAGAGCTCGGTCCGCGTTGCGCGTGCCGGATGGATGTCGCAGTCCGCAATCGCAGTCTTTGATATCAGGGGGGAAGCGGCTTCTTGGCTCTCACGGAACTGGATATTCATCGCCTTGCCTCCTTTGGCAGCGGGCTCACGTCAGACGGGGATAGGTTGCATGCGGATTGTCGATCATGATCTTGCGCACGAGATCGGGGGTAAGACCCGCGGGCAGAGCGTCCTGGCCGTCGAACTGCCAGTGCGGATAGTCCGTGGAGAATAGGACCAATTGGTCGGACTGCATATGATCAAACAGGCGAATTAATGTCGCCTCGTCCGGCGGCGCATCAAATGGCTGTAATGAGAAACGGATGTTGCTGCGCACAATCTCGAGCGGCGCGCGATCGACCCAGGGCGTCTCCATCCGCACCCCGCGCCAGAACTTGTGCAGGCGCCAGAGATAGGGCGAGAGCCAGGAGACGCCGGATTCCAGCATGACCATTTTCAGCCGCGGATATTTGGCGAACACGCCCTCGACGATGAGGCTGGTGAGTTGGGTCTGGAACGCCTGGGCCTGACCGGCATAATCCTCGATATGGTAGGAACCCCAGCCTACCGCAGTCGGCGGATTGTGATAGGCGGAACCCGCGTGGATGCCGATCGGCAAATCGAGCCGCTCCGCCGCCTCATAGATCGGCCACAGCGCGCGCTTGCCGAGCGGCGTGTCGCCCATGACAAGCATCAGCACCTGCACGAAACGCTTGTCCTGCGCGCAGCGTTCGATCTCGACGACAGATTTCTCGACGGTCTGCGTCGGGATCACGATCGAGCCGCGCAGCCGGGAATCGCGATCGAGCCACTCCTTCGCCAGCCACTCATTCAGCGCGCGGCAGAAGGCAGTCTGCATGTCTTCGGAAAACACCATCTGCACGCCATAGAGCGGATTGCAGATGGCGTGCTTGAGCTGGAAGGGATCGAGCACATGACGCTGCATGTCCGCCAGGCTTTCGCCCGGCTTGCCATTCTCTGGGCGCCAATCGGGCCGCGCCACGATCGGCGAGTTCTTTGGGTAGGATTGCGAGACGAGATCGACCATGCCGCGCGTCGTCACCTGGTCGCGCCAGTAGTCGTTCAGGTAAGGTAGCAGGCTGGTCAGATGCGGCACGGCTGGATGCACATCGCAATCCACGCCACCCGCGATCAGGGACGCCATCACGTCTCCCTTCTCACGTTTCCTCTTCTCGCGGGCGGTACCCGGCCGCTCCGCGTTGTCGCTATTCAAGCAGGCCTGCCCGTCACCCGCAACTCGGCCAAGGCCGCTGGCATATGCTAGGAAGGCTGAGCTCGTTTGCGCAGGAATAAGAGGTCAAGGAATGAAAGAACTCGTCGGCATTGCGGAACAGGTCGCAGCAAAACTGATCGCGCGCAAGCAGACCATTGCAGTCGCGGAATCCTCCACCGGCGGTCTGATCGCGGCGAGCCTGCTCGCCGTTCCCGGCGCGTCAGCGTATTTCCTTGGCGGCGCGGTGGTCTATACCCGTGACGCCCGGCGCGTGCTGATGGATATTTCGGACGAAGGAATGAAGGGGTTTCGCTCGTCCTCGGAGCCCTATGCGAAGCTCCTGGCCGAGCAGATGCGCGGCCGCTTCAGCTCCGACTGGGGCCTGTCCGAGACCGGCGCGGCCGGCCCGACCGGCAACCGCTACGGCGATGCCGCCGGCCATAGCTGCATGGCCGTTGCCGGACCGGCAGCGGAGGTGATGACGCTGGAGACCGGGAGCAACGACAGGTTCGCCAACATGCAGGTGTTCGCCGCCTCTGCGTTGAAGCTGTTGCTGAGGAAGCTGGAGGGGTGAGCTTTCGAGCGCCAGCAGCAATCACCCTGCCAAATGCCGCACAAAAATCCGCACCACATAGCCTTTGAACCGCGGCGCCTCGTCGTAAAGATCCGACGCGATCCGTTCGATGGTCTGGCGCAGTGACGTAAATTGCGCCTGCCGCGCGCTGCTCTCGGTGCCCTGCATGCCGGCGAGCTCGTCCATCGCGGCATCGCTGATCTGGCATTGCACGACCTCGTCGCCGCTCATCATGGTGAAGCGAAAGGCCAGACGTTCGACGTCATGGCCGATGATCTTGTCGCGCGTCAGCGGCATCCATTTGTCCCGTTCGCTCCCCCGAACGGGACAATGCTGAAAATCTGGCGCTTTGTCACCATCCACGCCAGGAGACAGGCCGTCATGCGGAGTCCCGCAACAGCGCGGGCGCTTCGCTGACGTCAATAGGCGAACGCAGTTCCGGTCGGCTTGTCGAGGGCCGCGGCCAGCGATCGATACTCCTCGCAATCCGTCCCGCAGATGGCTGCGATGCGGCTGAGGTGATAGAGCGCTTGCTCGCGGTTACCACGCTCGAGCTGCCACAGACCATAATACTGCCACGTCAGGACGTGGTTCGGATCCGCATTCAGCGCGCGCTCGTACCAGACCTGCGACTGCTCGTAGTCCCCAAGCTTGCGGTAGGAGTAGCCGATGAGGTTGGCGACGTTCGGATGGTCGTCATGACCAAGCGACTTCAATTGCGCGATCGCAGTCGCATAATCGTTGCGCTCGTAGATGGTGTCATAGGCCATGCGGTAGCCGGCCGCGAATGCGGGATCGTCGATACTGGACTGGTTTTGCGGCTTCTTGCCCTTCTGGGTTGCCTTGGTGCCCGTCCGCTTTGGATAGACCGGCTGCGGTTGCTGCTGGCTCGAAGACGCCGCAGCAAAGGGGTCGGCTCCGCCTCCGCCCCCGCCGCCTCCACCCCCACCTCCGCCGCCCGCGGCAAACGCCGGCGCGTTCAATAAGGCTGCCGCAAATGTACCCAGCGTGACGAGCCTGATCATTCTCGCGAACATCTTCGTCTCCTGTGACGTTTCAAGCGGCCCCGGACGAATTGATAACCCTGCCTCGACGGCAATATTCCGGGGCGCTGTGCGCATGGAGACATCAGCGTTCGTATGACAGTTCTGTTGTCCTTACTGAAACGCAACCTCGGCGAAGCTGCGGAGCTTGCGCGAATGCAGCCGCTCGGATTCCTGCTGCTTGAGCCGTTCCAGCGCCTTCAGCCCGATATCGAGATGCTGGCCGACGCGGCGGCGATAGAACTCGCTGGCCATGCCGGCGAGCTTGATCTCGCCATGCAGCGGCTTGTCGGAGACGCAAAGCAGCGTGCCATAGGGTACGCGGAAGCGATAACCATTGGCGGCGATCGCGGCCGATTCCATGTCCAGCGCAACCGCGCGGGACTGCGACAAGCGGCGGATCACTTCGGGCCCGGAAATCTCCCAATTGCGGTTGTCGACGCTGGCGACAGTGCCGGTGCGCATCAGGCGCTTGAGCTCGAACCCCTCGAGCCCGGTGACGTCCTCGACCGCTTGCTCCAGCGCGACCTGCATCTCGGCCAGCGCCGGGATCGGCACCCACAGCGGCAGCTCGCGATCGAGCACGTGGTCCTCGCGCACGTAACCATGCGCGAGCACGTAATCGCCGAGCCGTTGCGTGTTGCGCAAGCCGGCACAATGTCCGAGCATCAGCCAGGCATGCGGCCGCAGCACCGCGACATGATCGGTGACGTTGCGCGCATTGGACGGACCGGTGCCGATATTGATCAGGCTGATGCCGCGATAGCCGGGCATCTTCAGATGAAAGGCCGGCATCTGCGGCGCACGCGCAGGCGCGTCTCCGGTCGTTGCGCCGCCGCTATGCGTGATCATGTTGCCGGGCGCGACGAATGCTTCGAGGCCGATCTCGCCGGACTGAAGCCGCTGCTGGCAGAGCTGCGCGAAGGCATCGACATAGAACTGGTAGTTGGTGAAGATCACGAAATTCTGGAAATGCTCGGGATCAGTGCCGGTGTAGTGGTAGAGCCGCCGCAGCGAATAATCGACGCGGGCGGCACGGAACAGCGACAGCGGCTCCGGCGCGCCGGGGTGAAGCTCGAAGGTGCCGTCGGCGATGGAATCATCCATGGTGGCCAGGTCAGGCACGTCGAACGCATCGCGCAGCGATCGCGCGACCGGCGAATTCTCGCTGGTGGTGATGGCGGCTTCGATGTTGATGTCTCGGCGATAGGCGAAGTGGATCGGGATCGGCTCGGCGGACTCGCCGATCTCGACGGGCACATCGTGGTTCTGGATCAACAGGCCGATCTGCTCGGTCAGATAGGCGCGAAACAGATCCGGGCGCGTCACGCTGGTCTCATGCACGCCTGGACCGGCGACGAAGCCATAAGCGAGACGCGAATCCAGCCGCGCATGCGTCGCAGTGGTGAGACGGACAAAGGGATAATAAGCCCGCACCCGCGTCGTGATCGCCTCGCCGGCGACATAAGCCTCGAACCGGTCGCGCAGGAATTTGGTGTTGCGTTCGTAGATCTCCTCAAGACGGGCGACGGCAAGACCCGCGTCGGTGAAGGACTTGGTGGCGATGGAGGGTGGAGATTGCATGGTTCGACCGCCGGGTTGTTGGGCTTGAGTCGAACTATAGCAAAGAAGAAGGTCTCGTAGGATGGCTTAGCGCAGCGCGACCCACGACTTCTGCTTTCTCGGATAGAGAAGTGGTGGCTTACGGCTTCGCCTGACCCACCCTGTACCCTTCTTGTCGTTCGGCGCCAGTCCAATGATGTAGACTGGCAGCACGGGCCGATCTGCCGGGAGCAGCCTTATCCACCTGTGCCTGAGCACCTGCGTAGGAACCGCGCCCCGACGGAGCGGCCGCGATCGAGATCCAGTAGGAGGTCATTGCGCCGAGAGCGCCAGTACAGGGATCGATCAGGATCGCGGTGGCCCGCTTCGAGAACGAGGAGGAGATCCCTATCATGGTCGACGGTGCACAATGGTTCGTCGGGGTCGACTGGGCGACGCAAAGCCATTGCGTTTGCCTTCTTGATGCCGAAGGAAGACAAGCGGGTCAGCGCGAGTTCGCGCATGGCGGAGCCGGG
>NZ_FOQM01000046.1 GCF_900113735.1 Bradyrhizobium sp. Gha | reverse complement strand
AAGGAAATCGGCGCCGACATGAACTACGCCTGGCCGACCGCCCAGATCGCGGTGATGGGCGCCAAGGGCGCCGTCGAGATCATCTTCCGCAGCGATATCGGCGATCCCGACAAGATCGCCGCGCGCACCAAGGAATACGAAGACCGCTTCCTGTCGCCGTTCATTGCCGCCGAGCGCGGCTACATCGACGACGTCATCATGCCGCACTCGACGCGGCGGCGGATCGCGCGGGCATTGGCGATGCTGAAGGACAAGAAGGTGGAAATGCCGGCGAAGAAGCACGACAATTTGCCGTTGTAGAATCCGCCCTGCAATCGGGATCTGGTAACCGCGATCGATGACCGAAGACGATCTGATCGACGAAATCTCCGACATCGAGGATCGGATCGAGCGGCTCGCCGGGATCGCCGAGCGATGCCGGAAGTACATCCTGGCGTCCAAGATCGCGATCGGGGGCGGCGCGGTACTGCTCCTGGTCACCATCCTCGGGCTGTTTGGGTTTGGTCAGACCGCCGCGCTCGGCTCGATCGCGCTGGTGCTCGGCGGCATCGTCTCGCTCGGCTCGAACGTCAGCACGTTGCGACAGTCGGAGGACGCGATCGGTGCTGCCGAGGCGCGCCGCGCGGCACTGATCGGCGGGATGGATTTGCGCGTGGTGGCCGATACGCCGATGAAGCTGGTGTGACGCGCCGCCTTATGCAGCAGTCCTGACGGTCAAAACCTGCAACTCCGCGCGACATTCGGCGGCGAAGGCTCGCAGCCGTTCCGCGGTTTGCTGATCGAGGATCGCCTTCGCCAGGCGCTCGGCGCGGGCTACTTGCTCTCTGAGATAGTCGATGCGGGTCATGTGTCACCTTCCACCGCGATAATTTGAAGCAAATTGCTTCGTTCCAGCGGCCGTGAGCCTATGGCTAACACCGGGTTAACGATGTGCGGTGGGTCACGCGAACGGCATGACTGCGTAGGGAGGGTTAGCCGAAGGCGTAACCCACCAGCGCCGGCTTCTCCGGATGGAGAAGGTGGCGGCGTGGCGGTTTACGCTCCGCTAATCCGCCCTACGCGTCGGCACGCGTTGCGTCCCCCGCGGCGAAGTGCGCCATCTGATCGGCGTGGGCCTTTGCGAACGCCGGACGGCCTATCGCACGCGCGACGTAGGCGCGGCAGGCGGGGCTGTCGGCGAGCCCGTCGAATTGATCGACGACGCGCAGCACATCCGACATCAGGATGTCGGCGACGGAGAAGGATCCGGCCAGCCATTCACGCGTCGCGAGCACCGGCTCGAGATGCTCGAGGCGGAGCTTGAGGAAATCGTCGACGAATTTCCAGGCCGCCGTGTCGGTCGGGTGGCGCATGAACTTCGACATCGTCCACGGCAGGCTTGCCATCTCCACGGAATTGAGCGCGGCGAACAGCCATTCCACAGCTTCGCTGCGGCCGCGCTGATCTGATGGCATCAGTTTCGGGCTGAGCCCGCCGAGATGCAGCAGGATCGCGCCGCTCTCGAAGATCGAAAGGTCACCGTCGGTCAGCCACGGCACTTGGCCGAAGGGCTGGTGGGCCAGATGTTCTGCGCCGCGGTCGTTGAATGGTACGCTCGCGACGCGGTAGGGCAACCCGGCCTCCTCCAGCGCCCAGCGCACCCTGAGGTCGCGCACGAAACCGCGCGGAGGCGGGGGAACCCAGTCGAACGTGGTGAGGATGAGGTTGGCCATGCTGTGTCTCCGTGCTGTCTGGCAGAGGACGCATGAGGTCCGCGCATTCCGACAGGGGGGCAATGTTTTTTCGCCAAGCGTAGACGCGTTGAATCTGAACGGTTGATTCAGCCGCAGTTCATGTCGCCGCCGCGACACTTCCTCTGCATCACTTGATCGATGAAGCAGAGGATTAAGTCATGGAGCGCCGGAACTTTTTGAAATTTGCATTCGGTGTCGCGGCGGGAGCTGCCGCGTTCACCGCCGCCGCACGGGCCGCGCCGCTTGCGCCGCGGGCGCTGGCGAACGGCAGCATGCCATCAGCCAATCCGGATGCTCATCCCGCCGTCACCACCAGTGAGGAAGTAGCAGAGCTCAAGCCCGAGCAGGTGCGCTGGGGTCACGGCCATTGGCATCACCGGCACTGGGGCTGGCATCACCGGCACTGGGGTTGGCGTCACCGGCATTGGGGTTGGCGTCACCGTCATTGGGGTTGGCGCCGTCGCTGGCACCGTCGCCATTGGCGCTACTGGTAAGGGCTGCGCTGGACTGAAAGAGGGGATCGCGATTGCGATCCCCTCTTTGGTTTGGGCCATTCACTGACGTTGGCCGCGCACTTTCGCGCGCGGCCATTCGCAAGGGCGAGAGATCAGAACGGCCGGCAGCGGCCGGCGTACCAGCGGAAGCCATAGGGACACACGCGCGGACGCGCGACGACGACAGGCGGAGCAACCACGACCGGGGCGGGGGCCACGACCACCGCACGGCCCATCGGACGGCAGCCGCCGTAGGGGCCCCGGTACCAGCCGGGTCCGCAACCACCGGCGGCGCTGGCCGCCTCGCTGAAGCCGACGACCGCGCTGGCAAGCATTGCGGCGGCGAACAGATATTTCATTTGATCTTCCTTCTCGTCCTTGGGGCAAGTCTTTGGGGGACGGTTCCAGGGAGCGGCACTTGCGGCGCACAATCGATCAAACAATACGATCCGACATGCTAATTGTTGCGACATGTCGGCACGCCGCGATCCCAACCTCCCGATCATGACCTGAATGCGGCATGAACATTTTTCGCGTGCGGCCTTCGGGGGATATGATGGCGCTAGCGGCGAAGGAATCCCAGCACCAATTCTTTGAACTTGTCCGGCGCTTCCAGGAAGACGAGATGGCCGGTGTCCGGGATCACCTCCGCTCGCGCATTCGGCATCTTCGCCGCGAACGCTTTTGCCAGCTCAGCATTCTGCCCCATCCTGGGCCGCAGCGCCTCCGGTGCGTTCGGTCGCCCCGGCGCGTTGTGGTCGTCGGCGCCCATGATGAACAGCGTCGGTTCGGTGATTTCAGGAATCTCGTGCGCCACCGGCTCGCGGTAGATCATCTGCCCGGAAGAGACGAAGGCGCGCAGCCAGCGCGGGTAATCGGGGCTGCCCTTGATGTTGAAGCGGGCATCGATGAACGGCGTGATCGCCTCTGATGGCAGCCTGATCGCGTAGTTGGTCTGCAGCTGCTTGCGATAGCCATCGGCGGTGAGCTTGTCCTCGGTCTCGATGATCTTCTCGGTCGGCGTTGGCGGCACGTAAAGGCGGTAATCTTCGAGCCCGATCGGCGCGGTCAGCACGAGATGGGAGACGCGGTCGGGATAGGCGCGGGCGATGCGCACGCCGAGCATGCCGCCGAGTGAATGCGCGACGATGTCGGCCTTGTCGATCTCGAGGTGATCGAGCAGTGCGATGGTGTTGCGCGCCAGATTGTCGAAATGTAGATCGCCTGCCGGCTTGGACGATTTGCCGAAGCCGATCTGGTCGGGCACAACGACGCGGTAGCCGGCCTCGTTCAGCATCTTGATGACATCAGCCCAATAGCTCGAGGGAAAATTGCGCCCGTGCAGCAGCACCACGGTGCGCCCGTTCGGCTGTTCCGGCGCGACGTCCATGTAGGCCATGCTGAGCTGCTCGCCGTCGTTGACGACAGGCAGCAGATGCACGGGGTGAGGATAGGCAAAGCCCTCGAGCGAGATGCCATAAGGCTCGCGCCGGGGCGCGTCGGCGGCGCGTGACACAAATGGGACACTAACAAGCGCGACAGCAAGCGCTGCCGAGAAGATGCGGTTCATTGAGGTCTCCGTCATGCCCGGGCGAAAGCGCGAAGTGCGTCTTCACAAATTGTCCCGGGCATCCACGCGTTAGCCGCAATAAAGACGTTCATGGCCGGGTCAAGCCCGGCCATCACGAGAGCGAGAGTTCACACGCAAACGTGTGATCAATCCTTGCCGTTCCCGAATAGCACCGCAAACTGCTTCTCGCCGGTGCGGGTGAAATTCACCACGCGGCTGCCGGGCGTGGCGTCGCGCGCGGCCCATTTCAGCTCGGCAAAGCGCTGCATCATCGCGGCACCGAGGGTGCCGGCGAGATGGTGGCGCCGCTCGCTCCAGTCGAGACAGGCTTTGCAGACCGGCCGGCGCGGATGGCTGAGCATCTCCGATGAAATCTGCAAATTCTTGGCGAGGAAGCGCTCTCCTTCCGCCGTCAGCTCGATCTCCTGTTTCTTCTGCTTCACCAGGTTTCGTGCACGCAGGCTGTCGAGCATCTGCACGCCGAGATCGCCGGCGAGGTGGTCGTAGCAGATCCGCGCGCGCCGCAGCGCCGGATCCTTCGGCCCGGTGCGCACGCGCATATGGCCGGTGCGCGCGGCAAGGCCCGCAAGCCCCTCGAGCACGCCGGCGACATCGTCGTCGGTGAGGCGGTAATAGCGGTGGCGGCCCTGCTTCTCCGGCTCGACCAGCCCGCCGGCCTCGAGCTTGGAGAGATGCGAGCTCGCCGTCTGCGGGGTGATGCCGGCCTCCTGTGCGAGCTCGCTCGCGGTGAGCGCGCGTCCGTTCATCAGCGCCGTGAGCATGTTGGCGCGGGCGGGATCGCCGACCAGCGCGGCGACCATGGCAATGTCGGGTCCTGATTTCATGCTTCGATCGTAGCCGAAGCATTGTAGCCGGGCAAGCGCGTAGTCTCTCACCATCTCGTCATTGCGAGGAACCCGCGACAAATCGCGAAGCAATTTGCACTGGTGACGAAGCAATCCGGATTCTCCCCGCGGATGGATTCCTGAATCGCTTCGTTGCGCTCGCAACGATGGAGCAAACAGGAGAGCCGAAGATGTCCGTCACCGTCTTCATCCGCTATCAGCTTGATCCCTTCAAGCGTGCGCAGTTCGAGGAATATTCGAAGCGCTGGCTCGCCATCATCCCGAAATGCGGCGGCGACCTGATCGGCTATTTCATGCCGCATGAGGGGACCAACAACATCGCGTTCGCGCTGGTCACCTTTGAAAGCCTCGCCGCCTACGAAGCCTATCGCGCGCGGCTGCGGCAGGATGCCGAGGCGATGGCGAACTTCCATTTTGCCGAGGACAATAAATTCATCCTCGCGGAAGAGCGCACCTTCCTGCGCAAGGTGGTAATGTAGGTTACCAACATCAAGGAGACTGCCATGATCGCCGTGATCTTCGAAGTCTGGCCCAAGCCCGAGCACAGCCAGACTTACTTCGACCTCGCGGCCGATCTGAAGCCGATCCTGCAGACCATCGATGGCTTCATCTCGGTCGAGCGGTTCGAAAGCCTGACTGCGAAGGGCAAGATCCTGTCGCTGTCGTTCTGGCGCGATGAGGCCGCAGTGCAGGCCTGGCGCAACACGATGGAGCACAGGCGCACGCAGGCCAAAGGCAGGGCGACGATCTTCGCCGACTATCACCTGCGCATCGCCAGCGTCGTCAGGGACTACGGCATGAATGATCGCGAGCAGGCGCCGAAGGACAGCCGCGCCGTGCACGACGCGCACTAGCGCGTTCGATTGCCCGTGCCTATCTCTGCGCGGCCAACACGGGAGAGAAACATGCATGTGACAACGGCAGACAAGCGCGCAACATTCAGGAAGATGCACGAGAGCGGATGCTTCATTCTGCCCAATCCGGTCGATGTCGGGAGCGCCAAGGCGTTGCAGCATCTGGGATTCAAGGCCATTGCGTCCTCGAGCGCGGGCTTTGCCTGGACCATCGGCAAGGCCGACAACCGCGTCACCGTGGAGGACGTGTGTCAGCATCTGGCAGCATTGAGCTCGTCTGTCGACATTCCCGTGAACGCGGATTTCGAGGGCGGCTTCGCGGTCGAGCCGGACAAGGTCGCGGACAATGTCGCGCGCGGCGTGCGCACCGGCGTCGCGGGCCTGTCGATCGAGGATTCCACCGGCGACAAGGACAAGCCGATCTATGAGCGCGCGCTCGCGGTCGAGCGCATCAAGGCCTCGCGCAAGGCGATCGGCGACAGCGGCACGCTGCTGGTCGGCCGCTGTGAGGCGTATCTCTGGGGCGTCACCGATCTCAAGCTCGTCATCGACCGGCTGACCGCTTACGCGGATGCCGGCGCCGACTGTCTCTATGCGCCGGGCCTGAAGACGCGCGAGGACATCGCCGCGGTGGTGAAGGCCGTCGCACCCAAGCCGTTCAACCTGCTGATCGGCGCGCCTGGCCTGTCGTTGAAGGAAGCCGAGGATCTCGGCGTGCGCCGCATCAGCGTCGGCGGCTCGCTCGCCCGCGCCGCCTGGGGCGGCTTCATGCGCGCGGCGAAGGAGATGGCGGAGAAGGGCACCTTCACCGAGCTCGGCACCGGCTATCCCGGCGGCGAGCTCAACAAGATGTTCGGCTAAACGAAGAGCGGCGAGATATGATGTCCCGCCGCTCTCTCATCCCTCGGTGTCATGCCCGCGAAAGCGGGCATCCAGTACGCCGCGGCTTCTCGGTTCAAGCCGCGCCGTCTCGGAGTACTGGATCGCCCGCCTGCGCGGGCGATGACAGTGATGGTGTTACTTCGCCCCGTCCGACGGGGTCTGCGTATCGGGTGCCGGCTTTGACGCAGGCGTATTCGGGGCCGGTGCGGCCGGCTTGCTCGAGGCGGCGCCCGTGGTCACGCCCGGTGCGGTGTTGTTGCGCGGGGTCACGTCCCGCATGCCGGGAGGCGCGGCCGGGTTGGCCGGAGCCGTCTGCTGCGCGGTCTGCGTCGCAGGCGTATTGCTCGCCTGGTTGCCCGTGCTGGAGTTGTTCAAGCCATAGAACACGGCACCCAGCACCAGGGCGATCGCCACCGCGAACAGCGCAACCTTGCCGCTGGAGGCGGGGCCTTCGCCCAGCTCAGGATCGACCTGGAGGTCGGCATCCCGGCGCGCCGCGCGAAGATACTCATCGTCGGCGAGGTTCGGGCGGTACGGATCGTTGGGAAAACGGTCGTCTGCCATCGATTGGGTCTCCTCGTTGATTGCGCCGTGACAACCGTCGGCTGCGAGATTCCGTTCCGCCCCCCTTATGCTTTCGTCGCATGTTGCCCTCTCACGAGGAATCGGGAACCTGTTCCACGAGAGCCGGTGAACGTCGGTTCCATGGCCGAACGAGGGACTGACCGATGTGGAGCTTGCCGCCAACCGACAGCGTGCTGCATCTTCTCGCCTATATCGCCATCTCGGCGGAGGGCATGACGGCAGCACTGGCGGCCGGCAGACGCAGCATGGATTATGTCGGTGTCTGCCTTCTCGCCTGTGTCACCGCGCTTGGCGGGGGCACGCTGCGCGACTTGTTTCTCGGTCATTACCCGCTGGTCTGGGTTGCAAATCCGGTCTACCTGGCGCTACCGGGCGGTTCGGCGCTGCTGACGATCCTGATCGCGCGACTGGTGCATCGGCTGCACGTCGCCTTCATCGTGCTGGATGCCATCGGCCTCGTCGTCTTCACCATGATCGGCTGCAACGTCGCCTGGCAGATGGATGCCTCGCTGCCGATCGTCATCGTTTCAGGCATGGTGACCGGTTGCGCCGGCGGTGTGCTGCGCGACGTGCTTTGCAACGATGTGCCGCTGCTGTTTCGCTCCGAGCTCTATGCCAGCGTTTCAGTCGTGACGGGACTGTTCTACGCGACTGCATTCGGCCTCGAGCTCAACGCCGAGCTTTGGACGATCCTGACCTTCGTGCTCGGCCTCGGCTTCCGCCTGCTCGCGGTCCGCTACAAATGGGAGATGCCGAAATTCGTGTTCACGGGAGATGAGGAGAAGTAGGCGTTCTCTTCCGCAGCTCTATCCAATGACGGGGGAAGCATTGACTACGGCGCCTGCCCACGCGCCTTCGCGACCTGCTCCGGCGTCACCAGCGGGCCGGCATTGCCCCAGGAGTTGCGGATGTAGTTCACGACAGCCGCGATCTCCTCATCGGACAGTTGCCCGGCGTAGGCCGGCATCTCGCCGGTGTTCGGGGCCCGCGGCGTCGTCACGGTGTGCGCGCCGTCGAGAATGACGCGCAAGGTGGAGGATGGATTGATCGATTGCAGCAGCGCGTTGCCGGGCAGCGGCGGATAGATGCGCGGCGCTCCGGTGCCGTCGGCTTCGTGGCAGGCGATGCAGAATTTGGAATAGACCGCCTGTCCGGCCTTCATCTCGGTTTCGTCAGGTGGTGTCACGATGGTCTCGCGGCGCGCTGGCGGCAGGCTCTTCAGGTAAACCGCGATGGCACGCACGTCGGCATCGCTCATCTTCGAGGTCGAATTGACGATCACCTCGGCCATCGGGCCGTCGGCATGGCTCCTGGCATTGCGGCCGCTCTGCAGATATTCGGTGATGTCCTCGGCGCTCCACGATTGCAGCCCGCTGCGCGCGGCGCCATCGAGACGCGGCGCGTACCAGCCGTCGAGCTCGCTGCCGGTCAGCGCCTGCGCGCTCTTGTCCGCGCCAAAGTAGTTCTTCGGCGTGTGACAGGCGCCGCAATGTCCGGGCCCGGTGACGAGATAGCCGCCCCTGTTCCAGGTCGCGCTCTTGCTCTGGTCCGGCTCGAACAGGCCGGGCGTGAAGAACAGCAAGTTCCAGCCACGCATCAGGACGCGATAGTTGAAGGGCCAACGCAGCTCCGGCGGCTTGTTGCGGCTGACGACAGGTGCGAGCGTGCCGAGATAGGCGCGGATTGCCAGCGTGTCGTCCTTGGTCATCTTCGTGAAGTAGGGGTAGGGAAAGGCAGGGTAGTAAAGCGAGCCGTCCGGCGCGGTGCCGGTGCGCAGGGCGCGGGTGAAATTGTCGTCGGTCCAGCCGCCGATCCCGGTCTCGCGATCGGGTGTCAGGTTCGGCGCATAGATCGCGCCGAACGGCGTGTCGATGCGTTTGCCCCCGGCGAACGGCTTTGCCGGATCGGCTGTGTGGCAGCCCGCGCAGTCACCGGCCTCGACCAGGGTCTTGCCGGCGGCGATCAACTCGGGCGCCGGCTCGGCGGCAACTGCCCCTCGCGCAATTGCACTGCACAAGATCAGGCCCGCCAGAATCCCCCGCATCCTCGACCCTTCTTGCTGCGACTCATCGCCCATTCGCATCATACGGGCCTCACGTCATTTCGCGACGCCGGGCTATGGTGACACAAATTGAAAATCGCCAATGCCTTTCCGGCCACGAAATTGCGTTTTTTTCCCGTCGCCGCGGCAGGCCCAGATTTGTGATGCGTTGCGTTAAATATCCGACATAGAGTGGCGCAGATGGTCGGCGCGGCCTAGCTAAAAACAACGGGCAGGCAACGGCTTAAGCAGCCAACCCTCAAAAGGGCGGAAGAGGACAATAATGGGCATCAACCAGGGTCCGATCAGTCTCGATCAGAAATACACCCAGGACACCGGCCATATTTTCACGACGGGCATCCAGGCGCTGGTCCGCTTGCCAATGGCCCAAATTCGCCGCGACCGCGCCGCCGGCCTGAACACCGCGGGCTTCATCTCCGGCTACCGCGGCTCGCCGCTCGGCGGCTATGATCAGCAGCTCTTCGCCGCGCGCAAGCACCTCGAGCAGTACAACATCAAATTCCAGCCCGGTGTGAACGAGGATCTGGCGGCAACCGCGGTGTGGGGCTCGCAGCAGCTCAACCTCTCGCCCGGTGCGAAGTATGATGGTGTCGTGGGCATCTGGTACGGCAAGGGTCCTGGCGTCGACCGCTGCGGCGACGTCTTCCGCCACGGCAATGCGGCCGGCTCCGCCAAGAACGGTGGCGTGCTGTGCCTCGCCGGCGACGACCACGGCGCCAAATCCTCGACCGTCCCGCACCAGTCCGACCATGCCTTCATCTCGGCGCTGATGCCGTATCTCTATCCCTCGAGCATTCACGAGATGATCGAGATGGGCCTGCTCGGCATCGCGATGTCGCGCTATTCGGGCTGCTGGGTCGGCATGAAGGTGATCACGGAGACGGTGGAGACCACCGCCGAGATCGACCTCACCGACGAGATGAAGCCCTTCATCATCCCCCCGGATTTCGAGCTGCCGCCCGGCGGCCTCAATCTGCGCTGGCCCGACGATCGCTTCGAGCAGGACCGCCGCCTGCAGGACTACAAGGGCTTTGCCGCGATCGCCTTTGCGCGCGCCAACAAGGTCAACCGCATCACCATGGATTCGCCGAACGCCCGCTTCGGCATCATGGCCTCGGGCAAGAGCTACGAGGACGTCCGCCAGGCGCTGCGTGAGCTTGGGATTACCGAGCAGGTCGCCGCCAAGATTGGCCTTCGCCTCTACAAGATCGGCATGCCCTGGCCGCTGGAGCCGGAAGGGGTGCGCCAATTCGCTGTCGGGCTGGAAGAGATATTCATCGTCGAAGAGCGCCGCGAGATCGTCGAGAACCAGGTCAAGCAGGAGCTGTTCAACTGGCGAGACGACGTGCGTCCGCGCATCGTCGGCAAGATGGACGAGCACGACAAGCGCTTCCTGACCTTCGCCGCCGAGCTCAGCGTTGCCTCGCTTGCGACCTCGCTGACCGAGCGACTGCTTCGACTTAATCTCAACCCCGAGATCGCGGAGATGCTCCGCGCCAAGGCCGACTGGTTCAACGGTCGCCAGGCGTCCCAGATGATCCCCACGGCGCCAGTATCTCGTACCCCTTACTTCTGCTCCGGCTGCCCCCACAACACCTCTACCAAAGTCCCGGAAGGCAGCCGCGCGCTCGCCGGCATCGGCTGCCATTTCATGGCGCTGTGGATGGATCGCTCGACCGAAACGTTCACCCATATGGGCGGCGAGGGCGTGCCGTGGGTCGGCATCGCGCCTTTCACCAACGAGAACCACATTTTCGCGAACCTCGGCGACGGCACCTATTTCCATTCGGGCATTCTGGCGATCCGCCAGGCGGTCGCCTCCAAGGCCAACATCACCTACAAGATTCTCTACAATGATGCGGTGGCCATGACCGGCGGCCAGCGTCACGACGGCGATCTGTCGCCGCAGAAGATCATGGCCCAGCTTCACGCCGAGGGCATCAGCGAGATCTATCTCGTTTCGGAGAACCCGGAAGCCTATCCGGCCGACACCATCGCGCCCGGCGTCAAGAAATATCACCGTGACGAACTGCAGAACGTCATGAAGATGTGCCGCGAGTACAAGGGCACTTCGGCGATCGTCTTCGTGCAGACCTGCGCCGCCGAGAAGCGCCGCCGCCGCAAGCGCGGCCTGATGGAAGATCCGGCGCGCCGTGTCATGATCAACCCGGCCGTTTGCGAGGGCTGCGGCGATTGCTCGGTGCAGTCGAATTGCATCTCGGTCGAGCCGCTGGAGACCGAGTTCGGCCGCAAGCGCGCCATCAACCAGTCGTCCTGCAACAAGGATTATTCCTGCCTGAAGGGTTTCTGCCCGTCCTTCGTCACCATCGACGGCGGCGCGCCACGGCACCGGGCGCCGGCCGATCTCGGCGATATCGGCGCGATTCCCGAGCCGGCGTCGCGGCCGGCGCTCGACAAGCCCTACAACATCGCGGTCGGCGGCGTCGGTGGCACCGGTGTGCTCACCATCGGTGCGCTGCTCGGAATGGCCGCGCACATCGAAGGCAAGGCCTCGATGATCCTCGACATGTCCGGCCTTGCGCAGAAGGGCGGCGCGGTGTTGAGCCACGTGCGCCTCTCCGATCATCCGGCCGAGGTGACCTGCTCGCGCATCGTCACGGGTACGGCCGATGTCGTGCTCGCCGCCGACGAGGTGGTCGCAGTCGCCAAGGACACGATCTCGCTCTGCGACAGCACCCGCACCCGCGGCATCATCAACAGCCACGTCATCCCGACCGCCGACTTCGTCCTCAACCGCGACTTCAATTTCCAGACCCGCAAGCTGAACGGACTTTTAGAGACGGCGCTGCACAAGGAGTCCGTGTTCTTCGACTTCACCAAGCCCGCCGAGCAGCTGCTCGGCGACAGCATCGCCACCAACATGATGATGATGGGCTATGCCTATCAGAAGGGACTGTTCCCGCTGTCGGCGGAAGCGATCGAGCAGGCAATCGAGGTCAACGGCGTCGCGATCAAGATGAACAAGGAAGCCTTCCGCCTCGGCCGCCTCGCAGTCGCGGATCCGGCACGCCTCGCCGAGATGCTGAAGGGCACGGACGAGGTCGCAGCGCCCAAGACGCTGGATGCCATGACGCTCGACGAGGTCATCGAGCATCGGGTCAAGCATCTCACCGCCTACCAGAACGGCCGCTTGGCCAAGCGCTATCGCAAGTTGGTTGACCAGGTCCGTGATGCCGCGGTGAAGGGCGGCTACGGCGATGCGCTGCCGCGCGCAGTCGCGATCAACTACGCAAAGCTGCTCGCTTACAAGGACGAATACGAGGTCGCGCGTCTCTTCACCGACGGCGCCTTCGAAAAGCAGCTGCGGGACCAGTTCGAAGGCGACTTCACGTTCAGCTTCAACCTGGCCCCGCCGATTTTGGCGAGCGGCGTCGATGCGCTCGGGCGCCCGAAAAAGCGCGCCTTCGGCCCGTGGATGCTGAAGGTGTTCGGTGTGCTGGCGAAGCTCAAATTCCTCCGCGGCACCCCGCTCGACATCTTCGGCCGCAGCGCCGACCGCAAGCTCGAGCGCGATCTGATCGTCGGCTACGAGAAGGACGTCGCCACCGTGCTCGGACTGTTGTCGCCGGTCACGATCGATATCTCGGTCGAACTGCTTTCGCTGCCCGACCGCATCCGCGGCTACGGCCCGGTGAAGGAGAAGGCCGTCGCCGACGCCAAGGCCCGTTACGCCCAGCTCGCTGCCGATCTGGCCAGCCCGCCGCCGGCGCCGAGGCAGATTGCGGCGGAGTAGGGAAGGTCCGTAGGGCGGATTAGCGACGCGTAATCCGCCACACCTGTTGCAGCGACGACCAAAACGGCGGATTGCGCCTTCGGCTAATCCGCCGCAGGATTTATCCTTTGAAATCAACCACCGTTCTACTGTGCATGGGGTTGTTTTCGACGCGCGGGCACATTTTTTGATAAAACGAGTCGAGGACCTGCCTCTTCCGTCATTGCGAGCGCAGCGAAGCAATCCGGAAACGCATCCGCGGAGAAAGGCTCGGTTGGTTCACTCCGCTCGCAATGACGGCGCGGGAGCAGAGCCGCGCTCCATGACCGGTCTCACTTGCGCCCACCCGCTACCCTCTCGCCCCACGGAATATTTCCGCGCTTGCCAATCCGCCCGGTGCGGTTCAGAAAAAAGAGCCAAGAAGAAACGCGAGCGGAGACCTCTGTTTTGACCATCAAGGGCAAGGCCTACATTGCCGGGATCTACGAGCACCCGACCCGGCATGCGCCGGACAAATCCACCGCCCAGCTGCACGCCGAGGTCGCCAAGGGGGCGATCGAGGATGCCGGGATCAGCAAGGACGATGTCGACGGCTATTTCTGCGCGGGCGATGCGCCCGGCGGTGCCTGGCCGATGGTCGATTATCTCGGTCTCAACACGAAAAAACTTCGTCACGTCGATTCCACGGAGACCGGTGGTTGTTCCTACATCATCCACCTCGGCCATGCGGCTGAAGCAATCGCGGCGGGCAAGTGCTCGATCGCGCTGATCACGCTCGCGGGCAAGCCGCGCTCTGGCGTGATGCCGCCGCGGGCAGCCGGGGCCGAGCTCGATTTCGAATCCGCTTACGGTGCGACCACGCACAATGCCTATGGCATGTGTGCCATGCGCCACATGCACGACTATGGCACGACGAGCGAACAGCTCGCCTGGATCAAGGTCGCGGCCTCGCACCATGCGCAATACAACCCGCATGCGATGCTGCGGGACGTCGTCACCGTCGAGGATGTCCTGAACTCGCCGATGATCTCCGATCCCTTGCATCGCATGGATTGCTGTGTCGTCTCCGATGGCGGCGGCGCCCTGATCGTGACGACGCCCGAGATCGCCAAAAGCCTGAAGAAGCCGCTGGTCAAGCTGATCGGCCACGGCGAGGCGATGAAGGGTCCGCGCGGTGGCAAGGACCTCGATCTCACATACTCCGCCGGCATCTGGTCCGGCCCGCGCGCGTTCGAGGAAGCCGGCATCACGCCGAAGGACATCAAATACGCCTCGATCTACGACAGCTTCACCATCACGGTGCTGATGCAGCTCGAGGACCTCGGCTTCTGCAAGAAGGGCGAGGGCGGCAAATTCGTGGCCGACGGCAATCTGATCTCGGGCGTCGGCAAGCTGCCGTTCAACACCGACGGTGGCGGCCTTTGCAGCAACCATCCCGTCAACCGCGGCGGCATGACCAAGATCATCGAGGCCGTCAGGCAGCTGCGCGGCGAGGCGCATCCGAAGGTGCAGGTGAAAAATTGCGATCTCGCCATCGCCCACGGCACCGGCGGTCTCTTGGGCGTCCGCCACGCCGCCTCGACGGCCATTCTGGAGCGCGTGTGATGAGCGACGCAAGGAAGTATCCGGCCCCGGTGACCAACCCGGAAACCGCGGCGTTCTGGGACGCGGCCAGGCAGGGCAAGTTCATGATCAAGCGCTGCACCGCCTGCGGTGAAGCGCATTACTTCCCGCGATCGATCTGCCCGTTCTGCTATTCCGACAAGACGGTGTGGGAAGAAGCCTCGGGCGAGGGCACGATCTACACGTACAGCCTGATGCGGAAGTCGCCGACGGGTCCTTATGCGATCGGCTACGTCACGCTGAAGGAGGGGCCGTCGGTGCAGACCAATTTCGTCGACTGCGATCTCGAGAAGCTCAAGATCGGCCAGGAGGTGAAAGTCGTGTTCAAGCCGACGGACGGGGCGCCACTGCCGTTCTTCACGCCCGCCTAGTCCTTACTTCCCTTCTTCCCTTGCGGGAGAAGGTGGCGCGAAGCGCCGGATGAGGGGGCCTCTCCGCGGAGAACGTGGAGGCAACCCCTCACCCAAGCGCGCATGTGGCCGCAGCTCTCTCCCACAGCGGGAGAGGGCGCATCAATAAGCGCCGGTGGTCCCCGGGAGGAAACAAACAAGATGTCCGCCAGATACGAAGAACTCAAAGGCCTCAAAAACCTCGGGCAGAAATATTCCTACAGCGATCGCGAGGTGATGCTCTACGCCTGCGGCATCGGCCTCGGTGCCGATCCCATGGACGAGAACGAGCTCGCCTTCGTTAATGAGGGTACCTTCACGCCGCGGCCGCTGAAGGTGGTGCCGACCTTTGCCTCCGTCGCGGCCTGGGGCTCGGGGCCGGGCGAGATGAATCTCAACCGCGTCATGGTGGTCGACGGCGAGCGCGACATCACCTTCCACCAACCGCTGCCGGTCGCCGCGAACATCACCGCCGATTCCTCCGTCGTCGAGGTCTACGACAAGGGCAAGGACAAGGGCGTCGTCATCGCGCACCAGACCGTGCTGAAGAACGAGAAGGGCGAGAAGCTGGCAACGCTCGTCGCCTCCCGCTTTGCCCGCGGTGATGGCGGCTTTGGTGGGCCGAACCTGACCCAGCCCGATCCGCACAAGATCCCCTCGCGCGCGCCCGACAGGACCATCGACATCGTCACGCGCCCCGACCAGGCGCTGGTCTATCGGCTCTGCGGCGATCGCAATCCGCTGCACTCCGATCCCGAGTTCGCCAAGAAGGCCGGCTTCCCGCGGCCGATCCTGCACGGCATGTGCACCTACGGCATCACCTGCCGTGGTGTGCTGCAGACCTATGCCGACTACGACGCATCGGCCTTCCGCCAGCACGTCGCGCGGTTCTCCTCGCCTGTTTATCCCGGCGAGACCGTGACCATGGACCTCTGGAAGGACGGCAATGTGATCTCGTTCGAAGCCAAGGTGAATTCGCGCAGCGTCACGGTGATCAAGAACGGCAAGACGGTGCTGGGCTAGGGAGATCTCGTGCCCCGCAGGCAGCGCTTCACGCGCATCGCGTCCGGGACAGGGAACAACAAAACAGGGAGAAGCCATCATGGGATTACTCGACGGCAAGGTGGCGCTGATCACCGGCGCGGGCGGGGGGCTCGGTGAGGCCTACGCAAAGCTGTTCGCGCGGGAAGGGGCCTCCGTCGTCGTCAACGATCTCGGCGGGCCCCGCGACGGCTCCGGCGCCGACACCTCGATGGCGCAGCGCGTGGTGGATGCGATCAAGGCCGAGGGCGGCAAGGCGGTCGCCAACGGCGCAGACATCTCCACCATGGAAGGCGGCCAGTCGGTGTTCGATGACGCCATCAAGCATTTTGGCCGCGCCGACATCCTGGTCAACAATGCCGGCATTTTGCGCGACCAGACCTTTCACAAAGCCTCTGAGGCCGACTGGGACAGGGTCATCAAGGTGCATCTGAAAGGCACCTTCTGTTGCACGATGCCGGTGTTTCGCTGGATGCGGGAGAACGGCGGCGGCGTCATCGTCAACACCTCATCGACCTCAGGGCTGATCGGCAATTTCGGCCAGACCAATTACGGGGCCGCCAAGGGCGGCATCTGGGGCCTCTCCAACGTGCTGGCGATCGAGGGCCGGAAGTACAACATCCGGATCTGGACGCTCGCCCCGGGCGCGCTGACCCGCATGACCGCAGACCTGCCCCGCTACAAGGAGAACCCCTCGGCGGCGCTTGGGCCGGACGGCATTGCGCCGGCCGTGCTATACATGGTCAGCGATTTGTCCGGCGATCAGACCGGCAAGGTGCTGGGCCTGTCCGGGCCCCGTGGCGTGCGCGAAATGCGGATGATGGAGATGGAAGGCTGGAAGCCGCCGCACACGGGCTGGAACGCCCAGGACATCGTTGAGCATGCCGGGGAGATCTTCTTCTCCGAGGAGCAGATCAAGATGGGCGCGCGGCGGTTTTAGGCTGATTTTGTCATTCCGGGTTCGCGCTGCGCGTGACCGGGAATGACGGAGAAAGAGAGAGACTGATGAGACTCACCGCCGACGCTAAGGGCACCTTCGCAATCGCGCCGACACCGTTCCACGAGGACGGCCGCATCGACGAGCGCTCGATCGACCGCCTGACCGATTTCTACGAGGAGGTCGGCTGCGACGGCGTCACGGTGCTGGGGATTCTCGGTGAGGCGCCCAAGCTCGATGCCGCTGAAGCGGAGCAGGTGGCGGTACGCTTCGTCAAGCGCGCCAAGACAATGCAGGTGATCGTCGGCGTCTCCGCGCCCGGCTTTGCCACCATGCGCTCGCTGGCCAGGGCCTCGATGGACGCAGGCGCCGCCGGCGTCATGATCGCGCCGCCGCCCTCGCTTCGCACCGACGACCAGATATCAGGCTATTTCAAACAGGCCGCGGAGGCGATCGGCCCAGATGTGCCCTGGGTGCTGCAGGATTACCCGCTGACGCTCTCGGTGATTTTCACCCCCGCCGTGATCCGCAAGATCGTCATGGACAATGCCAATTGCGTGATGCTCAAGCATGAGGACTGGCCGGGCCTGGAAAAGATTTCGACGCTGCGCAACTTCCAGAAGGACGGCTCGCTGCGTCCGCTCTCGATCCTTTGCGGCAATGGCGGCATGTTCCTCGACTTCGAGATGGAGCGCGGCGCCGACGGCGCCATGACCGGCTATGCGTTCCCCGAGCTCCTGATCGACGTCGTGAACCTCTCCAAGGCCGGCAAGCGCGATGCCGCGCATGATTTGTTCGATGCGCATCTGCCGCTGATCCGCTACGAGCAGCAACCGGGCGCGGGCCTTGCCGTGCGCAAGCACGTGCTGCAGAAGCGAGGTATCATCGCCTCCAGCGCCCAGCGCAAGCCTGGCGCCACCATCACGCCGGCGGCGAAGGCCGAAGTCGACTACCTGCTGTCGCGCGTCGCCCGCGTCGACAAGCGCGCCAATCTCGGTCCGCAATCGAGCGCCGCAGGTTAGCTGAATGCCGGAGACATCAACATCGCGTCCCGCCTCGACCATCCTCCTGCTGCGCGATGGCACCAAGGCCGACGGCAAGGGCCGCGGCGAGGTCGAGATCTTCATGATGGTCCGCCATCATCAGATCGAGTTCAACTCGGGCGCGCTGGTGTTTCCCGGCGGGAGCGTCGATGCCGGCGATCAGGAGATCGTCAAACGTTCCGATCTCTATTCGGGCGGTGAAGCCTTAAGCGAAGCGGACCGCGGTTTTCGGATCGCCGCGATGCGCGAAACGTTCGAAGAAAGCGGCATCCTGCTGGCGCGTACGAAGGGTTCGAACACGCCAATCGACGCGAAGCGCGCCGGCGAGATCGCCGACGCGCATCGCGTCGCGCTCAACGAGCACAAGATCAGCTTCCTCAGCATTCTCGCCGACAACGGTCTCCAACTCGCGCTCGACACGCTCGTGCCCTATGCGCACTGGATCACGCCGGAGGGCATGCCCAAGCGCTTCGACACCTGGTTCTTCCTCGCCGCAGCACCGCCCGACCAGCTCGGCGCGCATGATGGACGCGAGTCCACCGATTCGATCTGGCTGTCGGCGCGCGAGGCAGTGGAGGGCGGTGAGAGCGGTCGCTTCAAGTTGCCGTTCCCGACCACGCGCAATCTGATCCGGCTCGCCAAGCAGCCGAACGTGAAGGCGGCACTCGAGCATGCCAAAGGCATGTCCATTGTCACGGTGATGCCGGTCATGACCAAGACCGAAACCGGCCGCCAGCTCCGTATCCCCCGCGAAGCAGGCTATGACGGTGAGGTGTTCGAGGTCGGCCCGGTCGGCTAGAATACTTCGATATCGAACGAAAGTATTGGCGAGCGCCGAAGCCCTAAAATTCGCCCATTGCAGCGTGGACGGATCGCCATGGGCATCAGGATTCCGGCCCGGCGGCGCAGCCGTCGCTAAACCATCCTGAAAAACAACCCGTTCCGCCTCCCGGAGGCATGTTCCCCCGGAGGGGCGATACGGCTTATATTGGGCGGGTATGGAGTCCGGTTCAGCCCCAATGTCCGTCGAAACGCCACCGAATCCGCCGCAGAAGCGATCGTTTTCGCTCTCGATCGGCCAGATGACGTTCGGCAGCTTCATCCTGGTGCTGGCGGTGATCATCGTCACCTCGACTGCCAGCGTGATCGCGATCCGGCATATCGACGCCACCTTCGCCGAACTGCAGCGGCTGCAAAGCGTCGGAGACCTCGCAGAGGACATCGACCGCCGCATGAACGATTTGCGGCTCGCCGCGCGTGACTTCGTCACCGATCCCGGCGCCGGCATCCAGTTCAAACAGGTCGGCGAGGCGGCCTCGACGCTGAGCGACATCCTCAAGAAGACCCGCATCGAACTTGCGCCCGAACAGCAGGACATGATCGACGGCGTCTCCGAGCGGCTTGCGACCTACCGGAGCGGGCTGGATCGAATATCGACCCTGATCGATCGCCGTGCGCAACTGCTAGCCGGGCTGCCGCCGCTGCGCGATCAATTCGACGCGGCGGTCTCCGAAAGCGGGGACCGCGACCTCGCCGCGCGCCTGTCGGAGGCCCAGAGCCGGATCGCGCTTGGATTGCTCGCGCGCAACCCCTCCGCAGCCGAACAGGCAGCACAGGGCATGCGGAGGATGGAGATCGCCGATGCCAGCTTGAAGTCGGCCGTGAACAATTATGCCGATGCCATCATCGCGGTCGCCGTCCGCGAACGGCAGATCGCCGATATCGATCGCGAGGTATTGGGAACCGAGGGCCGGTTGATCGGCCGCGTCACCGAATTGCTGCGGGACGTCAGCGACCGTCGCGGGCATGTGCTGTCGCGCGACTTCGCCCGGACGCTTGCGGAAGCGCGCTGGCAGAGCATCGTGCTCGGCAGCATGGGCGTGTTGATCGGCATCCTCGCCGCCGTCTTCGTCGTGGGGCGGACGGTGCGTCCGCTGGCCCAGATCGCGCGCTCCATTCGTGCCCTCGCGGCGGGCGAGAAAAGGACCTCGATCCCGTCGGCCGATCTCAACAACGAGATCGGCGACATTGCGCGCGCCGCGGAGGTGTTCCGCCGCGCGCTGGAGGAGGCCGACACGGCACGCGAAGCGGCGGTGCGGGCGCTCACCGAGCAGCGGCTGGCAGAAGAGAGCTATCGCAAGCTATTCGAAGGTTCGGTCGACGGCATCTACGTGACGACGCCGGCAGGCGATCTCCTCAACGCCAATCCTGCACTGGCACGGATGATGGGCTATGACAGCCCGCAGCACCTGATCGACAGCATCAACGATATCGCCCACACCATCTATGTCGATCCCGAGGCCCGCGCGGAGTACCAGCGGCTCATGCATCGCGACGGCATTGTGCGCGAGTTCGAGTACCAGGTACGCCAACGCAGCGGCAACATCCTCTGGCTCTCCGACAGTGCCACGGGGGTACGGGACGAGCAGGGCACGATCGTCCGCTACGAGGGTACGCTACGCGACATCACCGACCAGAAGCGGGCGGAAGATGCCATCGCCGAAGGCCGGCGCCTGCTCCAGCAGGTCATCGACACCGTCCCCGCCGTCATCAACGTCAAGGACCGCGACCTCCGTTACGTGCTGATGAACCGCTACATGGCCGGCATCTTCGGTATCGAACCCGGCGATGCGCTCGGCCGCACCACCGCCGATCTGATGTCGCGCTATGGCGCCGCCAAGACCGACGAGAACGACAAGCGCGTGCTGGCCTTGCGAAAGGGTCTCGGATTCTACGAGGAGGAGTACGAGGACGCCTCCGGCCACATGCGGCAATGGCTGGTCAACAAGCTGCCGCTGCTCGATGCCGAGGGTGAGATCGAACGGATCGTCACCGTGGCGCTCGACATCGGCGAGCGCAAGCGCGGTGAACAGGAAATGCGGAAGGCCAAGGACTCCGCTGAGACCGCGCTGCGCAATCTGCGCGAGACCCAGGCCTCGCTGATCGAGGCCGAAAAGCTCGCGGCCCTCGGACGCCTGGTCGCGGGCGTCGCCCACGAGGTCAACAATCCCGTCGGCATCAGCCTGACGGTCGCCTCGGCGCTGGAGCGCAAAACCGCGATGTTCAGCGCTGAGGTCGAGCGCGGCGAGCTTCGCCGCTCGACCCTTAACGATTACCTCAAGACCAGCCGCGACGCGTCCTCGCAGCTGGTCTCCAATCTCAACCGCGCCGCCGAGCTGATCCAGTCGTTCAAACAGGTCGCGGCCGACCGCAACTACTCTGACCAGCGCAGCTTCGACCTCGCCGATCTCACCGAGCAGGTGGTGATGAGCCTGCGCCCGGGCCTGCGCAAGCAGAATCTCACGCTAAACGTCGAGTGCCAGCCTAACCTGACCATGAACAGCTATCCCGGCCCGTACGGCCAGGTGCTGACCAATCTGTTCCTGAATTCGGTCGCGCATGCTTTCCCGAACGGACGTCCTGGCATCATCGACATCCAGGTGCGCGAAGCCGGCAAGGACAATGTCGAGATTATCGTCTCAGACAATGGCTGTGGCATGTCGCTCGACGTGCGCCGCCGCGCCTTCGATCCGTTTTTCACGACGCGGCGCGACCAAGGCGGCACCGGTTTGGGGCTGCACATCGTCTACAGCATCGTCACCAACCGGCTCGGCGGGCGACTCGATCTCGTTTCCGAGCCGGGCAGCGGTACGCGGATCCAGATCATCCTGCCGCGCACGGCGCCGCTGGAGCAGGCTGCCGAATAGATCTCTGGCTAGTCGGCGTCTACAAGCTTGTGCAGGGTGGCGCCGAAAATCAGGCTGGCCTTGCCGACCAGCGCTGTGCCGGTCATCTCCGCGCGGGTGTCCGTGTAGGTGCCGCTGACCCCGATGCCAACAGGGGCAGGGCCGCCAAACAGCGGATTGTCGTCGCCGCGCGGCGAGGTGTGCCGTTGCACCAGCACCTCGCCCTTGAACGTGTGGTCGTCCTTCACCACGTAGCTGCCGGTGTAAAAAAGGTAGGCATCGCCGCCAAGGATCTTGCCGTCGCGAAAAAGAATAACGCCGCTGCCCTTGCCGGCTCGGCCATCGAGCAGGCTCACATGGATCGAATAGAGGCCGTTCTTCATTGCGCCCCGTCGGCCGGTCGCCATCGCCCAATGGGGTAGCCGGTGGAGCTTTTATGCCAAAGCCCAACCTCTCGCGCAACGCGGCAGTTTTGCCTGTGACGGTGTGTCCATGCCGGCACACGAACCGTAGTCGTCCCGGCTTGTCTGTGACGCGGATATGACGGTCTCATCATGCAGCGAGGCCAGCCGCTGCGAGTCAGAGTTGGCCCGCGAAATGCATAACCATTGTTGCACTGGCCGCGGGGTGCTGGAGCAAGACAAACGTGAGCAACTGGATCGATTCCGGCGGCGAAGAGCCGCGCCTGTACAGCGTGCGTTCCACGATTTCCGAAATACAGCGACGGCGCATGGGTCCTCCCACGCGATGGCGACGCGCGGCGGGACTTGCTTGCGCACTGATGCTGGTCGCGCTGCTTGCCCCCCTCGGGCACGCACGCGACCGCGGCCAGTTTGTCAACGTCAGTACCGAGCTGAAGGCTTGGTTCAACGGCTTGCGCAGCGGCAAGGGGCCGTGCTGCTCGGATGCCGACGGTTCGGCGATCTCGGACTCCGATTGGGAGAGCAAGGACGGGCACTATCGCGTCCGCATCCCACGCTTCGGCTACGTCATCGAGGGCAGGGAGCAGGAGCTCGTTTGGGTCGACGTGCCCGAGGAGGCCGTGATCTCGGAGCCCAACCGGGTCGGACGTACCATGGTATGGCCGATCTACGGCTACATGGGCGTCACCATTCGCTGCTTTATGCCCGGTAGCATGACCTAGCCGGGCAACAGGGCGCCGGGTTTCTCGTCGAAATAAGATGCGGTGCCGCGTCAAGTGTACTTCTTGTCGCGCTCGAGCAGTTCGATGGAGATGCCTTCGGGACCGCGGATGAAGCAGACGCGGACGCCGGGCCGGATCGTGGTCGGCTCGCGCGTGAAGGTCACACCCTTGGCCTTGATCTCGGCGGCGACGGTATCGATGTCCTTTACCGTGAGCCCGAAATGGTCGAGACCCTGATGGGGGTGAGGAGGCGGCGCGCTGACCGCGCTGTCGCCTTCCAGCGGCGCGATGAAGATCCTTGCGCCGCCGAGGTTCACATCGATGCGCCCTGGCGCGCGCACGATCTCGCCGCCGAGGATATTCCGCAGCCAGGCCGCGGTCGCTTCCGGATCGGGGCTGCGCAGATGGACGTGATCCCAGGTGACGATGACTGCCATTTCAATTCCTCTCGGTAGGGTCGCAGCGCATGTTAGGCGATCGGTACTATGGCTCCTATCCGAAATTCGCATGCATAGGGGAACCTGAATTCGTGTCACCGATTGAAAGAGAAGGCGAGTGACGCATCCATGAGCAAAGGGTTTGCTCCGATCGGACCGGGAAGTATCGTCAGGAATGACGAGGGTGCGCCGCGGAGGAAGTCCGCGAACGCCCGGTTCAAGCGCGGCCTCTTGCGGCTATTCGTGATCGGCGGTGCCGTCTGGCTGACGACGCATGCGTCCCAAGGCAATGTCGCTGACACCAAACCGGTAAAACTGAGCTTGGTGAAATTTGCCTTGGCAGGCGGCAATCCGACGCCCCCGGCGGCGGCCTCCGACGCTGGGGGCGTCGAGCTCGACCGAATGAGGATCTCCTCCCAGACGTGGAGGCGCGGCGGCCTCGGCTCGAAGGCGATGGTGACCTTCACCGTGCGAAATGACAATGATTATGCCGTAAAGGATGTCGAGATCGTCTGCGCTTTTGCGCGACGTGATGGCAGCCATCTGACGGACCGCAGCCGCGTGCTGGCCGATACCGTTGGCATGAAGAGCCGCAAGACCTTTGCGCACGTCCCGGTCGGATTCGTCAACGTGAACGCCGACCAGGCGAAGTGCTCTCTCGTGAGGGCGCGGCGCGCCTAAGGGCCGGCCGCACATTCCACTAGCGGAAAAGTTACCTCGCGCGGCCCTTGGCCGAAAATCTTGGCGTTGCCATTTGAACCAAGGGGCTGGGCCAAGGAACCAATTAAAGGATCGCCGGTTAACGCGAAAAGCCCACGCGGGGATGCGGGGGGCGGAGCGTGGTCAAATGCCTATCTTTCGGTACTTCCTGTTCGTCGGTGGAGCGCTGCTCGCACTGTTATTGGCAGCTGATTTCGTTTGGCCGACGTCGCCGGCTGTGCAGACCGTTGCAGCTGCAAGCTATGACCAGCCGCTGATCCGAATCCGGTCCGACCGTCATCTGCCTGAACGTGTCGTGCTCGATACCAGCCAGCCGACCATCGCCGCGCCGGTGGTGAAGACCGTTGCCGTGGCCGCACCTCAGCCGACCGCGCAGGCCGACCCATTGGCTGACGTCTCCGCGAAGGCGCGGGTGCGCGAGACATTTGCCCAATTCACGCCGAAGGCCGACGGGAAGCCGCAGGCGCAGGCTCAGGCCCCAGTTCAGCCCAAGCGCAAGGTGGCTCGGGCGCATTCGGCGCCGCGGCGCGGTCAGCCGATGATGCTGGTGGCACAGCAGCCGCATTTCGGTCTTTTCGACACGACCTGGTAAGAATGGTCTGATCCGCCTGGATCAAGGCGGGAAGGGCTTTTTATTGTCCGACCTCTCTGCTAATTCGAACCGATCCGAACGTCGTCGGGTGCGCTGGCCCACCAGCGTACGACCGAGGCACTCGGTTTGTGGCCCCTCACCCGGGTCAGGGCGCTCGTAGCTCAGCTGGATAGAGCATCGGATTTCGATTCCGAGGGTCGGGAGTTCGAATCTCTCCGAGCGCGCCATTCGTAAGCTGCCCAGGGTTTCCCTCCGTCCAGGCCGGCGGCCTGCTTATTCACCTGTCAGTACGGTGAAGATGTCAGTTCGCCGGAAAACCGGTTTGCCGGGCTCGCGCCAGCGTGTCCGAGGGCGCCTCGTGGAAGGTCGCGCGGTAAGCCGCGGCAAAGTCGCCGAGATGGTGGAAGCCTTGAGCGCGCGCACAGGAGGCGACCGAGGCGGCACCGCTTCTGAGGAGCTGTGTGCGGGTTGCCCAGAGCCGCTTCAGGCGGATGTATTGATGCAGGCTCATTCCGCGCACCTTGGCCACCGCCCCGCCCAGGGTGCGGATCGAGACGCCAAATTCATCGGCGAGATCGGCCGTGTAGATCGGAGCGGTCGGATAGGCTGTGACGTAGTCGTCGATCTGCTGCACGAGCCTGGCTGAGCGTGCGCCCGCGCTTGGAGCGCCGCGATCGGACGACGGGTTGATCCGGAACAGCTCGTCGAAGGCGAGCAACAGGCCTTCCTGAAGGTGCGCGGCGCCCTCCGTCGTTTCGAACATGTGCGGCTGCATGGACGCGGTCTGCAGAATGTCTTGCACAAGCTGCCGCGCGTAGAGATGCGCAGCGGGGTCCGCAATGCGGACCCACAACGCGTCGGCGCGATCGAACCACCCGCGATCCCTGAGTGTGGGCGAGAACATGATCAGCGCATGGTGATTGATCCGCGGTTCGACGAAATGGCAATGGTGGCTGCCGCGCAAGGCGATGAAGAAGCGCGAGTCGATATCCACCCCGCTCGAACTGGCCCGCAGATCGTCGGTCATCGGCAGGATCACCATGCCGCCTGGCGCGCGGTAAACGCTGTCGAGAATGCGTGCGAACGACCGCGCCACAATGATCCGGCACCCCGGCAGGTCCACGATCGCGCGCGCGGCTGCGAAATTGGCGACATCAAGCGGAATGCTCCGGGCGTCCTCCAGGGACTCGGCCGGTCGAAACGCGTCGACATCGGTAAACCGGATCAGCTGGAGCGCGGAGGAGGGGGCGAGAGCGTCGAAGAACATGCGTCTGGACGAATGCTGCAATGTGACAACGAAATGAATGTCTGAATATGCCATCAATGGCGAACCGTGGCGATTCAGTAAACAGGATTCCTCATTGCGGACATCATCCCACGAGAGGGGACCGGATACGTCAACGCTCTCGGCTCATCCTCTGCCCGGAAGCAAGGCCGATGAAAGGGAGTCGCGTGCGGCCGAAGGATGCAAAGCTTCGTCCTTCCCCGCTTGGCTGCTTTCCAAGATGTGCTTGCACATTCATGCCCGTCCGTGGGCACCGGAATACAATCGATCGGCCATCCGCGCAGCACGGCACGGCAAATTTCATCTTTGATCTAGATCAATTTTGGACTTGCTTCAGCGGCAGCGGACTCCCGCGCCATCTCGCAAAAGCGAAGGGGCCCAGAGGGCCCCTTCAAAACTCACCAGCGGCGGCCATAATAGCCATAATAGCGCGGCCGATAGTAGCGCGGGCCGTAATAGCGTGGTGGCGCATAATATCCGGGGCCGTAGCCGTAGCCGTAATAGACGTTCGGCTGCCACCAGCAGCGTCCCCAGGCATTGCAGACCGTGCGGACCTGCTCGACGTCCGAGAGCTGCGGGAGCGCAGGTGCTGGTGCAAGGGGCATGGCCGATGCGACCGACGACGATGCCGCGAGTGCACCGAGCAGGGACACGGCGACAAGGCCGATTTTAAGCTTCATGATGTCTTCCTCCGCTTACGCGAGATAGGATATCGAAGTTGGTCTGATCAAATTGTGGCAGAACCGAAATGTAATGCTGATAGCAGATCCTCAGGTGGCCGCCCGCATGGCGGTCGCCACGCCCCTCAGAAGCAGGGGTGGCGCCGCCTGTCCTGGCCGACATAGGCGGCAGCGCTCTGATAGCAGTGGTTGGTCGATGGGCCGTCGTAGAAGGCGAAGGTCCCGGGCGTGATACCCGGGCCGTAATTGTGCAGATAGCTGATCGGGTAGGGCAGCGGATTGGCGTAATAGCGGTGATGGCCCCGGGCCTCCGCGAGGCTGGGGACGAGAATTGCCGCCGACAAGGCAGCAACCGCGGCTACAAGCTTGAACTGGCGCATGTCGATTCTCCGGACCCACGTAAATCAGTCACCCATCTATAGCCATTTCGGAGGGCCAGGGCACCCATCCGGGGCCCGGAAACCGGGGTTAATCCCGCAGATTCCCCGGTGGGTGTGACAGAATTGCCGGAAGCGCGGTCGGGCCTGCCCATTTTTGGCCTTTTCGGGATGCTTAACGAATTCCCCACACAAGTATGGCCAAAGAGAATCCGGTCAAAGATTCCTGCCGCCGGCTCCTGTGGGGATTTCCTTTGAGGTCCTCTCGAGGCCGGTACGTTCCTGCAAGGTTTTCATCGCAACCTGCCATGCGCATCACGGTTCTCAGCCTGCTGTTGCTCTTCGTCGCCGCCGCGCCCGCACGGGCCGAGCTGCACATCACCCGCGACCACGGTGGCTATGTCGAAGAGTACAAGGCCAAGTACAAGCGCGTCCGCGACACCGGCGAGCGTGTGATCATCGACGGAATCTGCAACTCGGCCTGCACGCTCGTGCTCGGCATCGTGCCGCTGAACAAGATCTGCGTGACACCAAGGGCGAGTCTCGGCTTCCACCAGGCCTATTACGACAAGGCGTTCACGTTTGGAATCAAGGTCACCAGCGCAGCGGGGACGTCCGACCTGATGTCCTACTACCCTGACACGGTGAAGGACTGGATTCGCCGCAATGGCGGGCTGACCACCGACATGAAGAAGATCAAGAACGGGGTCGAGCTCTGGAAGATCATCGATCCCTGCCCGGAAGAATGGTGATGGGCTGAGCTGAGCGGCTGTACGCCGTCGCAGCGCAGCATCAGAAATTCACATTGCCGCACCATCGCCGCTCGGGCAATGAGGCCGGCAAATGAACCATAATCACGATCATCTGGCCGCGCGGGCGGCGCCTGTCCTGTTCGTCCTGCTCTGGAGCACCGGCTTCATCGGCACCAAATACGTCGTCAACAACGCCGACCCCTTGACTTATCTCGCCATCCGCATGGCACTGGTGGTCGGCTTGATGGCGATCATCGCCGGCATTGCCCGCCCGAAATGGCCTGATCCAGTCGGCATCGCGCACAGCGCGGTCGCCGGCATGCTCGTCCACGGCTTCTATCTCGGCGGCACCGCGATCGCGATCGCGCACTCGATTCCGGCAGGCCTCTCCGCGCTCATCCCGGGCCTGCAGCCGATCCTGACCTCGACCATCGCCAACCGCTGGCTCGGCGAGAAGGTGACGCCGGTGCAGTGGGCAGGTCTCGTGCTCGGGCTCGGCGGTGTGGCGCTGATTCTGCACAATCGCCCCATGACAGGCGAAGCCGGGCTCGGCTGGCTCGCCTCGGTGGTCTCGCTGATCAGCATCACGCTCGGCACGCTCTATCAGCGCCGCTTCTGCAGTCAGATCGACTGGCGGGCCGGCAATTTCGTGCAATATGTGGCGGTCACCATCTTCTTCACAGCCGGCGCCGTTTTGTTCGAGGACCGGGTCGTGCACTGGACGCGCGAGTTCGTGCTCGCGCTCAGTTGGCTCGCGATCGCACTTTCGATCGGATCGATCAGCCTTTTGTATTGGCTCATCCGCCACGCCGCGGCGACGTCGGTTGCGAGCCTGTTCTATCTGGTGCCCGCCGTAACCGCGCTGATGGCCTATGTGCTGTTCGGCGAGAAGCTCGATGCTCTCGCGATCGCCGGGATGACGATGTGCGGGGCCGCGGTGTTCGTGGTCAACCGACGCTTCGGCTCCTAAGCCACGCTACCGGAATACATCCCTGGCGTGCGGAGGGCGTCGTGATAGGCTGACCGCAATTCAGCTGAACTTTCAGGCGGTGATTTCCATGAAGAAGGCGAAGCGTGCACTGCTCGGCCGGTCCCTGAAGCCGGTCCGGATTGCCTGCATCAACCACGCTGACGAGACGATCGACAGCGGCATGATGGGCAAACTCACCGCGGCGCTGCAAAAATGCTATGATGAGCACTTCCTGCCGGTCTGGGGCTATCCCGTCGATCTCTACGTGACGCGCAAACCGAAACAGACCGACTGGCAGCTCGTCTATTTCGACGACGCCTCCGACAAGAACATGCTCGGGCGGCACGAGCTGACGTATCACGGCCAGCCGATCTCGAAGATCTTCGTCAAGGCGCTCGGCGACGAGCCGGTCAGCGTGGCGGCGTCACACGAGCTGTTCGAGATGGTGCTCGATCCCATGGCCAATCTCTGGGCCGACAAGGACCGGAACACCCAATACGCCTACGAGGTCTGCGACGCCGTGGAGGAGGATGCCTTCCTCGTCAACGGTTTTTCGATGTCGAACTTCGTCTATCCGTCCTGGTTCGAACCCATCAAGCATCCCCGCGGTACCAGGTTCGATCACAACGGTACGCTGAAGGCGCCGTTCTCGATGACCGAAGGCGGCTACGTCATCATGAAGGTCAAGGGCAGGAAGGTGATCAAGGCGTTCGGCTCACCTGCGAAGCGGCGGCGTTTCAACGCCGAAGACCGGCGCGGCCATCGCAGCGAGTTTCGCGATCCGAACGGGAAGCATCATCAGGGCAGGCGCGCGGCCAAAAAGCAGCGATAGTTGTTCGCAGGAGCGGTCTCCGGGCGGGCCTGCACCCGGAGATCATCCAAAACATGCGATCAGCGCTTGGCCTTCTTGGCCCTCTTTTTCGACTTGGCAGCCTTCTTCGCGGATTTCTTCACCGCCTTCTTGGCCGCCTTCTTCGAGGACTTCTTTGCAGCCTTCTTCGAAGACTTCTTGGCGGCTTTCTTCTTGGATGGCTTCCTCGGCGCGCCTTTCTTTGCGACCTTCTTGGTCGCCTTCTTCACCTTCTTCACGGCGGCGACGGCGGCGTCCTTGGTCGCTTCCACGGCGTTGGTGATCGTCTCCATCGCCTGCTCGGTGATCGGCTTTTCGTCATCCATATCGTGTCCCCCCACGGTTTGCATGGAGCGACGACGATAGCGGGTTTCAGGATTGTGTCAAAGCAACGCTCAACCTTTGCGGATCTTCGCGTAAGCGGCGAGCGCGCGCTCGCGTCCTTTGGCGTGATCGATGATCGGTTGCGGATAGGACTTGCCGAGCGTGATGCCCGCACTCGCCAGCTCGATCGGTGTCGCCTGCCAAGGCTGATGGATCAGCTTCGGCGGCATGTCCTTCAATTCCGGTACCCAGCGCCGGACATAGGCTCCCTCAGGATCGAACTTCTCGCCCTGCAGCGTGGGGTTGAACACGCGGAAATAAGGTGCGGCGTCGGCACCGCAGCCGGCGACCCATTGCCAGTTGGCCGGGTTGCTTCCGGCATCCGCGTCGACCAGCGTGTCCCAGAACCACGCCTCGCCGTCGCGCCAGTCGATCAGCAGATGCTTGACCAGGAACGAGGCGACCACCATCCGGACCCGGTTGTGCATCACCCCGGTGTGCCAGAGCTCGCGCATGCCGGCATCGACGATGGGATAACCGGTGCGGCCGCGCTGCCAGGCGGCGAGCGCTTTGCTGTCGGGCTTCCAGGGGAAGTCGTCGAAGTTGGTTTGCAGGTTCTCAACGGCGAGGTTCGGGTGATCGTGGAGGAGGTGGCGGCAGAACTCGCGCCAGCCGAGCTCGCTCAGGAACTTGTCGATACCCAAGCTGATCGCGGGGTTCTCGGCCGCGGCGAACCGCGCGGCGTGAAAGACCTGGCGCGGACTGAGCTCGCCGAACCGCAGATGTGGCGACAGGCCCGACGTGCCCTCGCGGTCGGGGCGATCGCGATCGCCGACGTAATCACGTGCAGTATGCCTGAGGAAGTCGCGCAGGCGGGTGCGGGCGGAGGCCTCGCCGGGCGTCCAGCTCGCGCGCAGGCCGCCGGCCCAGTCGGGCTTGCTCGGCTCGAGCTTCCAGCTCTCCAGCGTGTCGCTTGCGATCTTCTGCGCGGGACGCAGCTCCTTCGGTGCCGGCAGTGGTTTGGGCGGATGGCCAAGCGATAGCACCCGCCGCCAGAACGGCGTGAAGACGCGCAAGCCCCGGCCTTCCTTGTTGCGGATCTCCGAGGGCGAGACCAGCAAGTCGCCGGGAAATTTTTGCGAATCCAAGCCGACTTTTCCCAGCGCTGCTTCGAGCTGTTTCTCGACGGCCTGTTGCGGGATCTGAGCGACTGTATTCCAATAGACGGCACCAGCGCCGCTCTCGCGCGCCACCTCAGGGATCACCGTGGCCGTCGGTCCCTTGCGCAGGACGAGCGATCCGCCGCGTGCTGCGATGTCGGCGCCGAGCGCGCGCAGCGATTGCGCCAGCCACCAGCGTGCCGCGCCGCCGGGAGCCCGTCCGACGGCATCGTCCAGCACATAGACGCAGACGACCGGCGCGCCGGATTTCGCGGCGGCGTTCAGGGCAGGGTGGTCGGACAGGCGCAGATCATCGCGAAACCAGACGATGATTGGCGCAGGGCTTGGAGTGGTCAGGGAATGTTCTCGTTTACGATTTGGAAAGCATGCCGCGTCGGGTGCTGTGAACCGTCGCTAATGCAGCTGTAAGCGGATTGCATGAATAGGCAGGAATTCTGGGGATGGTTCCATTCATGCCAACGCGTTAACGGCGAAGCTGATCACCTCGATCGCCGAGCAAACCAATCTCCTGGCCCTGAATGCCACCATCGAACCCATGCAGGCGGCATGAGGTCTAACTCGTCGTTCCGGGGTCAATGCTGACGCATCGCCCCGGAATGACAGGCCGTTATTTCGGCTGCGGCACGATGCGGATGTAGGGCTTCGGCTCTTTCCAGCCCTGCGGGTAGATCGTCTTGGCCTCGTCGTTGGAGACCGAGCCCGCGATGATGACGTCCTCACCTTGCTTCCAGTCCGAAGGCGTCGCGACGCGATGCTTGGCGGTGAGCTGGAGCGAGTCGATCACGCGCAGGATCTCCTGGAAGTTCCGGCCCGTGGTCATCGGATAGACCAGCACCAGCTTGATCTTCTTGTCCGGCCCGATGATGAAGACGTTGCGGACGGTCTGGTTGTCGGCGGCGGTGCGGGTGAGGGGATCGCCGGAGATCGCGGCCGGCAGCATGCCGTAAAGCTTCGAGACGTTGTAATCGGTATCGCCGATCATCGGGTAGTTCGGGGCAGCGCCTTGCGTCTCCTTGATGTCTTCAGACCATTTCGAGTGGCGATCGACCGGGTCGACCGAGAGGCCCATCAATTTGACGCCGCGCTTGTCGAACTCCGGCTTCAATTTGGCGAGAGCGCCGAGCTCGGTCGTGCAAACCGGCGTGAAGTCCTTTGGGTGCGAGAACAGCAGCGCCCAGCTGTTGCCGATCCAGTCATGGAACTTGATCTTCCCTTCGGTGGTCTCAGCTTCGAAGTCGGGGGCGGTGGCGCCGATCGGAAGTGTCATGGTTCTACCTCATCGCTTTGAATTTACTCAGAAATTCCGGCTTGCCGTAATTCCTTACTATAGGGACTTGGCGATCCCAAGTGAACGCCAACTGAACTGCTTCAAGTAAAATGTGAATTCCTGCTCTGAAGGGCTGCTTTCTCAGCACAATTTTGTTACGGCGCTCTCTGCGACGAAACATCTCCACCGGGGCTTCACGGTCTCCCTTGCCCCGATAAAGCCGTTTATCACCCGCATCACGCCCGCCCGACGCTCTTCGGAACCGAAACGGTCCTCGCAGCGACTAATCGGCAACCATTGAGAAATGTCGCGATCCCCATATCGAATCATTAACCACCCCTTTACGCCCGCATGAAAATGCTGGCCGATCAGAAGAAATCTGGAAGTGAACTATGTCTGCCGCACTGCCGAAGTCCGTTGAGTCGCCCTCCCTCGAACCGTCCTGCCGCGATACCGCGGCCCATGCGCTTTCCGTCGTGCGCGATGGCGTGATCACGGGCGAAGGTCCGACCACCAAGGGAAGGGTGCACTTTTCCCGGTCGCTCGATTCCGATGATGCCGCCTGGTGCGCGCGCATCCTGACCGCCACCGCCGTCAACGACCAGCCGATCAGCCGCGCCGAAGCCGAGGCGCTGTTCGAGATCAACGAAGCCGCGACCGAACGGGCCGATGGCGGCCGGTTCGACGATTTGCTGACCAAGGCCGTTGCCCATTACGCAGCGAGTGCCTCAGGGCTGAAGGTGCCCTCGCGCAGCGTCGCGCTGGCTCAGGACACCGACATCGAGAGCTGGGCGCCGTCCTACGCCTCCAAGGTCAACAGTGAGATGCTGGAATGGATCGCCGGCCAGATGCGCGGCAAGCGCCACAACAATCGTCGCCTGATGGCGATGGTGGCGACCTTCCTGGGCGCCACCGCGCTGCCTCTGGCGGGCCAATTGCCCAACGTCTTCGACATAGGCATGTGATTGAAGGATTTTCGCGCCCTCATTGAGGGCGCGAATGGTGGGGCTATCGCCCCGCCGTTTTTTGTTTGCCGGCTTCAGGCTCGAGGCCCAGCGTGCGGCCCGGGAATCCGGCGGCGTCGAAATAGCGCTGGCTTCCGACCCGCTGGACGATGAGCACGGTCTCCAGACCATTCTCGGACTTCGCCTTCGACTTCTCGACCACCTTGTACGCCTTCGGCACGAGGCCGTTGGGCAGTGCTTCCGACATCACCCGGCCGACCAGGCCGCCGTTCTGCGAGCCGCGCAGGCCGAGAAGCTGGGCCGCGGTCACGCCGACATCGGCATTGCTGACCGGCAGCTCGTCGACGAACCCGGCTTTGAAGTCCGGACCGATCGCAGCCATGAAGTTGTAGGTGTCGCCCCGGCTGAAGCTGCCATGCATGCCCTGGCCCTGGCGCAGCACCGTATCGGCCACCTGCACCGAGCAATTGGTCGGTGCCTCGCCGCATTCGCTGGCATAGGAGCGGAAGTTGACCACGATCGCAGGCGTCGGCGTCGCCGCCTTGCCACGCAGATTGATGCGCGACAGCGGCAGGGTGCCGGGGATGCGGCCGAGCTGGTCGTCGACGAACAGCCCGGAGACGTAGTCCTGCTCCAGCAGCGCCTTGACCGTCTTGGCCGCCAGCTTCTTGTCCTTGTTCGGCAGGTAGATCAGGTCCGAGCCGCCGTTTGTGGCGAGGACGAGATCGGGCTTGGTCGGATCCTTGCCGAGCACGCCGTTGCCGGCCTTCGGATGGGCGCGGCCGGTGACGGCCGCGTTCTTGTCGTTGGGGTCGAACAGCGGCAGGTCGAGCGCCTTGGCAAGGTCGATCGCCAGGAAGCCCATCGGCAAGAAATCCTTCGGCGTGTCGTCATAGCTGATCTTGGCCGAGGGGCTGGTCTTGCTCTCTTTCGAGATGGTCGAGAAGCCGTGGTCGGCCTGGATCATGATGTTGGTGTTGGCGGCGAGCCCAAGCTCGTCCAGCGCCTTGCGGATCTGGGCGAGGTTGTTGTCGGCGTTCTTGATGCTCGCCATCGTGCTCGGGCCGTTGATGCCCGGCAGGATCTGGTTGAGGCTGTCGCCCTGGTTGTGCTGGGTGCCGTCCGGGTCGCGGGACCAGAACACCAGCACGAACGGCTTGTTGCGCGCCTTGAACATCGGCAGCACCACCTTGGTGGCGACGTCGGCGAAATAGGCCTGCTGCACCAAATTGGCCGAGGTGGTGCCGGGCGTCCTGGCATCGCCCGCCTTGCCGTTGTCGCCGCGGCCGGGAGCGGTGAGGGCGAGACCTGCCTTGGTCAGCGCGTCCTTCATCTCGTCCGACAGCGCGACGCCGGCCTTGCTTCCGGTGGAATCGTCGATGATGATCGAGTGCTTGCCCGTCTTCTCCGGATGATCGGTGTGGTCCCACTGATAGGTGGGGCCGACCTTGCCGATCGCCGCGGTGCTGAGGCCCTGGTCGCGGGCCATCTGCAAGACGGTCTCTTCGTTGAGATAATTGCCTTTGAAGTGCTCGTCGATGTCGCCGAGGACGGCGTCGTTCTCGATGAAGGGGACCACGGTGTCGCCGGCCGGACTCGAGATGTAGTTGGTCCAGATCGTATTGGAGTACACGCCGGTGTCGCCGAGATAATGGCCGGTCGACATCGCCGAGCCGTTGGCCATGGTGAATGTCGGGAACAACGAGTGCGAGTTCTTGAAGTTCACGCCCTTGTCGCGGACCTCAGCCATGGCGGGTGCGGTTTCGGGGGTGATCTTCAGCGCGCGCAGCCCGTCGGGAATGAACAGGATCAGGTTGCGGGGCGTGTTGTTCTCGGCGAAGGCAAATCCGGAGGACAGCACTGTCAGTCCGGCTGACAGCAACACCAGTGAACGGCGCATCAAAATCTCCTAGCGGTGAAGCGGCTCGGCCGCCGAACCGCGGCCCCCAGGCAATCGTTTAGTTTTGCAGTACGACAGTTTTGTTACAGGAGCGGGCGAGCGCGCCAGAAGTGAGGGGGAGGGGGAGAGGTCAGCGGCGAGAGCTGAGTTTCCGGGCACAACTGCTTCCAAATCGAGAGCAAGGTGCATCGGCGTCGCGTCTCCAACTCGCATCTTCATTGCAGACATGTCTTCGCATCCTCGCGGCATCTCGCCCGAGCTTTGCTTTGTCGCCTTACCCTCGTCTGAAAGAGGGTGCAGGGAAGACCGGGTGCTGACCTCGCACCCGCGGTCCACTGTGCGATATTCTGCGCTACAAAAATTTGCACAGCGGCATACAGGTGAAGCCCAACATCCGGCCTTCCCTGCGCAGTGGTTTGACGGTTTATGTCGTGATCTCCCCGGGGAGCGATGCACTATTGCCCCCGTCGTCTCGCAGATGACTGACACGAGGACCCGGTTGGGCCACACGCATCACCACGAGCCTTGACGCACAGACGCCGGGCGCCAGGACCACACGATTTTGCCGTACGCGGATCACACCGGTCGTTTGCGCGATGGTCTCGCTCACGGTCGCCCGCCCTGCAAAACCCTTCGCGCCGATGTGGCCCACGCCCACCGCCGCCCGGCCCGCGTCGTGACGATCGCGATACGCCCCTCTTCCTTGGGCCGGGTTGCCGCGACACATACGCCATTTCCGAATTTCGGTAAAGGAGAATATTTCTGGTCGATGGGATCGACCAAGGGATGGCGTGTTTTGCCCCACATGCAACACACGATCTCGAGCCATGGTCGCCTCCAGGCGTTCTGCCGCACCCGGGTCCGCGTTAATCCCGTGCCTTAACCAATAATTAATTATAGGTTTGCGGGCGGACGACGGACCGGCCTAGCGTGCACTGGGGAGCGCGAAGCCAAACGAGTGTGGTGCGTATCATGATGTCCAGATCACATGGGGCCTTGCTCGCCTCGTTCAGCGCAGCCGCGCTGCTCCTTGGCGCCGGCGAAAGTTTTGCACGACCGGGCGGCGTCGCCCCCCACGGGGTCGCCGCAGTGCGGTCCGGCGCGATGGCGCATCCGCCGATCGGGCCGGGCGCGCGGTTCCGCGGCCGCAACTTCAGCAATCCCTGGGTCTACTGGCCGGGCGGCGGCGGCTTCTTCAACGACGGAGCGGCGTACAGCGAACCGTTCGCCGATGCCGGGCCCATCACCAACGACGTTCGCTACACCTACACCTACGACGTTCCCTGGGACTGGGCGCATCGCTTCCCGCCGAACGTCGTGCCCTCCGACCGGCCTTATGTGTCGAGTTGTCCGACGGAGCAGGTGACGGTGCCCGGCCGTGGCGGTGCCGAGCACACCGTCAACATCACGCGCTGCTACTAGGCAGCGCACGGTTTTTCGCGGCTCGCTACAGGATGCCTGCCGCTGCCGCCTGGTCGCGGTCGGACTGCTTTCGCCTGATATTCGCGAGCTCGCGGCTGCAAGCCGCAAATGCGCTCGTCTCCGGCCGCAGCCCGAACTGCCCGCAGACATCCCGATCCTCATCGGCAATCACACGTGCGAGCTCCGCCCGGGCGGCCTCCCGTATCGCAGGCGCCGAGGCGAGCGTGTGAAGCCCGAGGGCGGTCACGACGGCAAGCACCAACGCGGCGGCGATCCCGAGGCGCTGTGTGTCATCCGCCGTGGGCTGAGAAAAACGAGCCTTGCTTCTGGATTCGGGCATGAATTCCCCCGCATAAAATATCGACGATCCGAAAATGACGATCGCGCCGTCCGACAAAATCGGCGGATGCAACACGATACACGGCACGTCGCCGCGGGGACGTGAAGCAGATTACAATTTTCAAGCCGGAACGGACTAACTCAAAATGGGTACTACCCCAGCTCAAAACTGGTTACTCCGAACACGCGGTCGAGCCGCAGTGACCCGATCGGTCCAGTGTACATTCGTGCCGTTTCGAACGTCGGCTTCAGCTTGAGCGATTCCGCAAGCGCTATAGCATCGCGGTTCACAGCGGGGGTGTCGAGCACAATCTCGTTGCTTCCGGGGCTCGCCAGCAAAGCCTGCAACACGGCCTCCGCAGCTGCGCGGTCATCGGCTACCAGCGGGCCGATCTTGCGGCCGGTCCGGCAGGGCCGGATCACGCCCCAGGCGGCAAGCTTGCCGTCGCGCATCAGTGCGCGGCCAACGTGTCCAGGTGAGTTGATCCAGGCGCGCAGGAAGGCCGGGCGCGGGGCAGGGAAGACGGTGGCGTCGACGGCCTGCACAAGCCCAAATGGGATCGTGTCGATCGCAACAATTTCGGGAGGCGGCTTCGCCGGCGCGGCAACGATGCCGCTGTAGCGGATATTGGCGTAAGCCAGCTGGAAGCCGGACTTCCTGTAATTGTCCTGCTGTGCCACGACTCCGTCGAGACCGATCACGCGCGAGCCCGCGTGCGCAATCGCGGCATTCCAGATTCGGAGACCGTGCCCCCTGCCGCGAAAGCCTGGCCGCACGATGTAGAAGCCGATGAAGGCGAAGCTGTCGCCATAGGTGACGCAGGAGATGGTTGCGACCGGCGCGCCGTCGATCTCGCCGACGAAGAAACCTCGCGCATCAGGGATTGCGAAACAGGCCGCATCGGCAAAGCCGGGGTTCCAGCCCTCGGCCGCGGCCCAGTCGATCGCGACGGAGATCTCGTCGGGCCGCAAATTGCGGATCTGCAAATCGTTCATGTCGCGTGGCCTCGCGGCAATGGACCTTTGGGCAAGTCCGGCTGTAGAAGGTCTGATGACTGGCTGAGCCATCGCAGACTGGACCTTGGGCTCGCCTCAACGCTATCACAGGGATATCAGGTCATGGCAGCAGAGAAAGTCGCACTCGTCACCGCAGGCGGCAGCGGCATGGGAGCCGGGGCTGCGCGGCGGCTCGCAGCCGACGGCTTCCGCATCGCCATCCTGTCGTCCTCCGGCAAGGGCGAGGCGCTCGCGGCCGAACTCGGCGGGTTCGGTGTGACCGGCTCGAACAAGTCCAATGACGATCTGAAACGCCTCGTCGATGGGGCGCTGGGGAAATGGGGGCGCATCGACGTGCTCGTCAACAGCGCCGGTCATGGGCCGCGCGCCGCCATCACCGAAATTACCGACGAGCAGTGGCATCTCGGCCTCGACACCTATCTGCTTAACGTAATCCGTCCGGTCAGGCTGGTGATGCCCGCGATGCAGACGCAGAAGGGCGGCGCCATCATCAATATCTCGTCCGCCTGGGCGTTCGAACCCAGTTCGATGTTTCCGACCTCCGCGGTGTTCCGTGCAGGCCTTGCTGCCTTCACAAAGATCTTCACCGACACCCATGCGGCCGACAACATCCGCATGAACAACGTCCTGCCGGGCTGGATCGACAGCCTGCCGCAGACCGACGCGCGCCGCGACAGCGTGCCGCTGAAACGCTACGGCAAGGTGGAGGAGATCGCGGCGACGATCTCGTTCCTGGCTTCCGACGGCGCAGCCTACATCACAGGGCAGAACATCCGCGTCGACGGCGGACTGACGCGCTCGGTGTGACGCAGGTGATTCACTGCGCTGCCACCAGCCGGGCCAGCGCGGGCAGGATCTTGTAGCGGGCGATCTCGTGCGGATATTCGCCACGATTGGCGAGCAGCACGATGCCGATCCGGTATGCAGGTACGAGGCCCATATAGCCCGACGCATTGTTGAGGCCGCCGGGCTTGTCGACGACGGTGACACCCGGCAGGTGTACGGTCTCCCACGCCATGGCCTGCCCGAACGTAGCCTGCTCAAACGTCTGGTCGACGCGGAAACTTTCGCGCTGTGTCAACCGCAGCGCCTCACGCAAGTGCGGACCGATCGAGCGGCCGTCGACGCTCGCCGCGACGAAGGTGGAGAGGTCCCGCGCGGACGAGAACATTTGGCCGGTGCCGGGGAAATCGAAATAGCTCTGCTGGTTGCCGATCGGGCCGATGGCTGTGCCCTGGTCGGAATAGCCCTGCACCGCCAGCCGCATCGCAGTCTCGTCCATGATCGCGCGATTGTCCGCTCCGCGCTCCGGCAGGAACGTCGCGTGCATGCCAAGCGGTGTGAGGACGCGGCTCTCGATCAGCTTCGCGATCGGCGTGCGGTAGCAGCGCTCGAGCACCAGCTGAAGCAGCACATAGCCGGCATGGCTGTAGATGCGCTGCTTGCCCGGCGTGACGCCCGCGGGCGGCGCGAAGGCGTTAAGCATCTCGATGAACTCCGCCTGCGAGTAGGAATCATCAGGCCAGGGCGGGTGATCGGTCGGCAGCAACAGCCCTGACGTATGCGTGGCGAGCTCGCCGACGGTGATGTGTCGGACGTAGTCGCCGGTGAGCTCCGGCAGGTATTTCGGCAGAGGATCGTCGCGCCGTAGTTCGCCGCGGAGGATGCCTGATGCCACCAGCGCCGCCTCGAACGGTTTTCGCAAGGAGGCGAGGTTGAACAGCGTGTCCGGCGTCACCGGCCGCTTGGTGGCATCGTCGGCAAAGCCGTAGGTGAAGAATTCGACGTGCCCGCCGGCATACAGCGCGGCGGCGAGGCCGCCCGGATAGTCTGAGGTCGCTGTGGGCGCGAGCTCGGCGGCGACGATATCGCGCATCTGCGCGATCATCTCCGAATCCGCCCAGGCGCGACGCGGCCCGGCAAGGGTCGCCGCAAAGGGCAGAAGAGCGGCGCGGGCGAGGGATCGCCGGGTGATTTGCGGTGAGATGACAACAGACGTCACGTTCTCTCTGATGATGCGGTTGCGGCCCCGGTGACGATCTTAGCGGGGCGGGCTTGGCGTCCAATTCACGATTGCGCGTTGTCGGTTCCACCGGCCCCACGATAAAACTTAGCCTATGGGCTAACAATTGTTGACGCCGGATCACGATGGTCCTATAGTTAGCTGAATGGCTAACCAATTATCCCAGCTCGACCAGGTTTTCGCAGCACTTGCCGACCCCACGCGGCGGGCAATCGTGATGCGGCTGTGTGCCGGCGAGGCCTCGGTCGGTGAACTCGCCAGTCCCTTCGACATGGCGCTTCCGAGCCTCATGAAGCACATCCATGTGCTGGAGACGTGCGGTCTCGTGTTGTCGGAGAAGGAGGGCCGCGTGCGCACCTGCCGCCTCGACCCGGAAGCGCTCCTCAGCGCGGAAGACTGGTTCCAGCACCAGCGCGCGATCTGGGAGGCAAGGCTCGATCGGTTCGAGGCCTATGTGATGAAGCTTAAGAAGGAGAGGGCCGCCGCCAAGCCCCCGTCCAGGAACGCCAAGAAATCCGACAAGACGACCCACAAGCCAAGCAAACGGAAAGGTACCTGACGATGACGAATCCAGCCCTGTCGCAGTGGTCGATGGACCGCGAGATCGTGATGTCGCGCGTGATCGACGCGCCACGCGATCTGGTGTTCGAGGCGTGGTCCGATCCGAAGCACCTGCCGCATTGGTTCGGGCCGAAGGGGTTCAAGATCGAGACGTTCGAGATCGATGTGCGCGTCGGCGGCGTCTGGCGCTTCAACATGATCGGCCCCGACGGTACCGTCTATCCGAACCGCATGCGCTTCCTCCGCATCGAGCGGCCGTCCTTGATGGAGATGGACCATGGCGTCGACCAGGACGATGATCCCGGCATGTTTCGCTTCACCCTTACGTTTGCCGAACAGAGCAACGGCAAGACCGTGCTGATGATGCGGCAGCTGGCGGCGAGCACCGAGCAGCGCGACGGCATGATCGGCTTTGGCGCCGTCGAATATGGCTATCAGACGCTGGACAAGCTCGCGGCCTATGTCGGCGCGCTGAGAAGATAACAACGCGTGATTCCGGGGGCCGACTCAGCGCCCCCGGCATCTTCTCGGAGACGCCGAAACATCGTCGCGTTCGCGATTATGACAACGCGCAGGCGAATTATGACAGTGGCGTCACGCAGATTTTTGTCGCGTGGAACGAAGGATTTATGACAGAATTGCTACCGTTGGATGTCATCTCGACTACAGCGGAGCTCAACATGTTGCAGTGGCAGGCGCGGTCGAATCCCCTCGCGTGGTGGTGGGGGTCCCTGACGCTTGTCAGTGCGGCGAATATCCTCGTGTGGTTCATGCTGTACCGCGAGTTCTATCCGAGCGTGGCCGGCAGCGTCGGCGGCGGTTCGGATATCGGGCTGATGTTCCTGCTGTGCGCGGGCTATGTGTTCGGCTGCGCCTTCCGTTCGGTGCTGCCGCGCGCCGACGTGCAGCGCATTTGCCTGTTCGACACCTGGCTGTCGAGCGTGTTCATCGGCCGCACCGTCGCGACCGTGGCCGAGGTCTGCTTCGCCGCGCAATGGGCGATCATCCTGCATCAGCTCGGCCGCATAACGGGCGCGGAGACCGCGGTGAACATCGCCCTCGCGATCGTGCCCGTCATCATCATCGCGGAGTGTTTCTCCTGGTACGCGGTGGTCACCACCAACTTCCTGTTCAACGCGATCGAGAACTCGCTCTGGGCGGTGACCTTCTTCCTCGCCGGCATCGCGCTGTGCCGGCTGATGCCGGAATTCCAGGGGCCGGTGCGCTGGGCGCTGATCGCGGGAATCCTGGGCATCGCCTGCTTCCTCGCCTTCCTCGTCACCGTCGACGTGCCGATGTATCTCAGCCGCTGGCGGGCAGGGCATGAAGAGGGCGGCAGATTTCTCGGCTTGCTCGAGGGCCTGCATGACGTCTCGACGCGCTGGGTGGTGACCCACGACATCGCGCATTGGAAGGGCGAGCTGACCTGGATGTTCCTGTATTTCAGCGCCGCCGTGTGGTCGAGCCTCGCGCTCTGCGCGCTCTATGCGATGGAAGGCTATCTCACGCGCTATCTGGCGTGATCGCTACTTGCCGACCAGGCCGCACTTGCTGCGGTCGAGCGGACGGAAGGCCTGGTCGGGCGGAATGGTTGCGACCAGCTTGACGAAATCCCACGGCCCCTTCGACTCCTGCGGTGTCTTGACCTGCACCAAATAGAGATCGTGCACCATGCGCTGGTCCTCGCGGATGTGGCCGCTCGTCGTATAGGCGTCCGACACCGGCGTCGCCTTCATCCTGGCCATCACGGTCGCGCTGTCGTCCGAGTCCGTGTCCTTCACCGCTTGCAGATAGTGACGCACGGCGGAATAGACGCCGGCCTGGATCTGCGAGGGCATTGCCTTGCGCCTGGCATAGAATGCATCGGAGAATTTCCGCGCCGCCGGTGAGATGTCCTCGAAGAACGAGGTGACGATGAGATCGCCGCGCGTCGCCTTCAGGCCGACTGCCTCGATATCGACGTTCTGGAACGACATCGGCACGATCTTGATGCCCTGGTCGGCGAGGCCGAATTCCTCCGCCTGCTTGATCGCCGTGGCATTGTCGCCAGCGACGTTGATCGCGAGGATCTTTGCCCCAGACGACTGCGCCTGCAGCAGAAATGACGAGTAGTCGGGCGTGCCGAGCTGGGCCTTGACGCTGCCGGCGACGTTGCCGCCGAGCGCCGTGATACGCTCGCGCGCAGTCGCCTCGATGGAGTGGCCGAAGGCGTAGTCGCCGGTGATGAAGAACCAGGGCTCCTTGCTGGTCTGCATGATGCCGGAGACGACGGCAGTCGCGGTGGAATAGGCGTCCTGGGTCCACTGCACACTGCTGGGTGCGCAGGCCTCATCGGTGAGCTGGTTGGCGCCAGCGCCGGAGATCAGGAAGATCTTGCCGTTGCTGCGCACCAGCTCCTGCACGGCGAGCGCCGCGCCGGAGCTGCCACCGTCGGCGATCGCCTGCACCCCGTCGCTGAACCATTTTCGCGCGAGCGAGGCGGCAAGATCAGGCTTGTTCTGGTGATCGGCCTGCAAAATCTCGATCGGCTTGCCGTTGATCTTGCCGCCGAACTCCTCCGCCGCCATCCGCGCCGCCTCGACCGAGCCCGGGCCCATCGCGGTTGCGAAAACGCCGTTCATGTCGGTGAGGACGCCGATGCGGACGGCGTCGCCCTTGATCTCGGCGCGTGCCGCGCCCGCGAGCGCCAGTGTGATCAGCAGGGTGGCGGTGGAGGCGGTGCGGATGGTGGCCATGGCGTTTCCTGATTTTATCGTTGATGGTTCGGTCGCGGTGGTCAGGCCGCTTCGGCGACGACCTTGTTGCGTAAGATTCCGATACCGGAGATTTCGACCTCGACGGTGTCGCCGGGGCGCATCCACAACGGTGGCCTGCGCTTGGCACCGACGCCGCCTGGCGTCCCTGTCACGATGACGTCGCCGGGGACGAGCGGGCAGATCGTCGCGATGTAGGCGATCAGCTCGGGGACGGCGGTGATTAGGAGATCGGTCGTCGTGTCCTGCACCACGGTGCCGTTAAGGCGCGTCTGAAGTGTGAGCTTCGAGGGATCGGGAATCTCGTCCGCCGTCACCAACCAGGGACCAAAGCTGCCGCTCTGGGCAAAAGTCTTGCCGGAGAGGAATTGGCTGGTGTGGCGCTGCCAGTCGCGGATGCTGCCCTCGTTATAGCAGGCATAACCGGCGATGTGCTCAAGGGCACGGCTCGCGGGGATGTGCCGGCCGCCTTTGCCGATCACGAGTGCGAGCTCGCCCTCGTAGTCGAAGTCGTCGCTGACTTCAGGTTTCACGATCGGCTGGAGATGGCCGACCTGGCTGCAGGGGAAACGGACGAACAGCGCCGGCTTCTCGGTGACGGTGCGCCCCGTTTCGGCGACGTGGTCGCGATAGTTGAGGCCGACGCAGATGATCTTGCCGGGATCGGGGATCACAGGCGCGAAGCAGATCGCGTCGAGCGGATGATCGGGCGCAGTGGATGCAACCAGCATTGCAGCTTCGGCAACGCGACCGCTTTCGAGTAACTGCCGCAGGGTGGTGCAGGGCGCCATGCGAGCCCCGAGGTCAACGACGCCATTGTCCTTGATGGCTCCGAAGGAGGCGCGGCCGTCGGCGATGAAAGAGAGCAGCTTCATTGGATATCCTCAAGAGACATTTGGTCAGCCGCGGACGGCATGTGGATGACAGGCGTGATGGCGGCGACGAGGCGGTCGAGCTCGGCACCGTCGCAGGCGGTGCCGCGGATGTAGCGGTCGGGGCGAACGAGCGCGGCGACAATGCCGTGTTCGCGCAGCCAGGTTCCGATGTCTTCGGCATCATCGCTGGTCAGGATTTTGACCCCTGCGTGCGAAATAGCAGGACGCGCGGCGCTCTCGATGAGTAGGACATGGCTGTAGCCGGTCCGGTCGTCGCTGCGGCTGCCGTCCTTCAGCGTGAATTGCGGCGCGAGATGTCCGGTGAGAGGCAGATCACCAAGCACAAGTCCAGGGCCGAGCAAGGGCTTTTTCACCTCTAGCTTGACTGGCGCATTCTCGCGCGCTTGCCCGGCAGCGAGGCCGGCCTCGATCGCCTTGGTGTTGATGACGCCACCGAGGCGGATGGCGAGCTCGATGAACTCGCGCACATGCGGCTGGCGCTCGCTCTGATAGGTGTCGAGCAGGCTGGCTTCGGCGCCGCCGCGGATGACGCTCGCCAGCTTCCACGCCAGATTGGCGGCGTCGCGGATTCCGGCGCACATGCCCTGGCCGAGGAAGGGTGGCGTCTGATGCGCGGAATCCCCGGCGAGCAGCAGCCGGCCATTCCGCCATTGCTGCGCGATGACGGAATGAAAGGTGTAGACCGCGGCGCGTTCGAGCTCGGCATCCTCAGGCGTGATCCAGCGCGACAGCAGCTCCCAGACCTTGGCCGGCTGCGCGACGTCGTTCGAATCCTCGTCCGGAAGCACTGTGATCTCCCAGCGCCGCCGCATGCCGGTGCCACGCACATAGGTCGCCGGTCGGCGCGGATCGCAATGCTGAAGGCTGTAGTCGCCGAGATCGTCGCGTGGGCGCTTGAGCAGCGCGTCGACCACCAGCCAGCGCTCGTGAAAGCCGAGATCGTCCATGCCGGAGCCGATGAAGCGGCGAACGAGAGAACGTGCGCCGTCGCAGCCGATGACGTAACCGGCTCGCACCTCGCTGAGCTTGCCGTTCGAGAGGTCCTCAAAGCGCACCCGCACGCCGCTCTCGTCCTGATCGAGCGCGAAGACATCGCAGCGGCTGCGCAGGCTGACGTGGGGCCAACGTGCAAGGCCGCCGATCAGCACGTCCTCCAGGTCAGGCTGGTGGAAGCGATAGCTGAGATTCCAGCCCATCGGCGTCAGCGTCTGTGGCCGCGACCAGTCCAGCAGCATTTTGCCGTCGGCATCGAGGAATAGCATGCCGGGGCTGAGGATGACGTGCGGCAGGATCGCGTCAGCAAGGCCAACGGTCTGGAACACGCGCATGCATTCGTCGTCGAAATGTACCGCGCGCGGTAGATGATAGGTCCGTCCCTCGCGCTCCAGCACCAGCGTCCGCAGGCCACAAAGCCCGAGCAGATTGGCCAGCGTCGCGCCGACCGGGCCACGGCCGACGATCACGACGTCGAACTCTTCAGGTGCGGATTTATCTTGCATGGGGCTATCTCTTCCCCAAGCCGCGCCGCAGCATCAACGCCGGCGCGCCAAGTGTCCGCCCAGCGGACTCCCCCTAGACTTCGACCGGAATAGCCGCAGCCGTCTCCTGAAGCTGGCTGACGAATTGCGCCATGGCTTCCTCGATGCTCAGTGCCGAGCGGATCCAGATGATGGAGATGCAGCCGTAGACCGCGCCATTCCGCACGATCGGGACGGCGATCGATGCCGTCTTCGGATTGTATTCGCCCTCGCTGCGGATGGCGTAGCCTCGCGCCTGCGTCTCTGCGATCATCCGGTCGAGGCGGCCCTGGTCGAGGAAGGGACGGTCGTCGGCTTCGTCGATGCGGCGGAGATGGCTGACGATGAGATCGCGCTCGCGGGCGGGGCAAGCGGCGAGATAGGCGCGGCCGGCAGATGTCCGCAGCATCGGCAGGCGCTTGCCGATCATGCCGCGGTCGATCGAGAGCGGGCTACGGGAATGGGTGGTCTCCTGCACCACCATCGCGGCGTTCTCGTATGTCGAGAGATCAACCGGCCAGACCAGGATCTTGCTGAGCTCGGCGAGATAAGGCGCGGCCGCCTGGCAGATCACGACGCCTGGGTCGTAGCCGTCGCCAAGGCTCAAAGCGAGCCGGGTGACGCGAAAGCGGTCGTCGCTGGCGCTGCGGGCGACATAGCCCAGCTCCTCCAGCGTTTCGAGCAGGCGGTAGACGGTCGGGCGCGGTAGGTCGAGCGCGCGCGCGACATCGCCGGCGCGGATGCCACCGGAGCGGTTGACCTCCTGCAGCACGTCCAGCCCGCGCTTGAAGGCGCGGACGCCCTCCGACTGCCTGGGCTGGCCGGCCCGCGTCCGCTCCTTGGACACTTGGTGTTTTCTCCCTTGTGGCGCGCGACGTCGCGACTATCGTCCTTGCAAACGCGAAGCGATTGCGTGACGCCACCGTAGGGTCGCGCGCGACCGGTATCAAGTTCGCCGCACTGCGGCGAAGGCGATGCTCTCGGGAGGAATTCGATGGAAATCACCGCGCTCGGCTATATCGGCATCAATTCAACGCAACTCGATCAATGGGGCCAAATGGCGACGGGCCTGCTCGGCATGCAGCAGGTCGATCGTGGCGGCAAGACGCGCGCTTTTCGCATGGACGATCGCAAGCAGCGCCTGATCGTCGACGGCAGCAGCGATGCCGGCCTCGCGGTGATGGGCTGGGAGGTTCCTGAGATCGCCGCGCTGGATCAGCTGGCGGGGCGGCTGGAAAGCCATGGCGTCAAGGTGACGCGCGGCTCGCGTGCGCTGGCCGACGAGCGGCATGTCGCCGAGCTGATCACATTTGCCGATCCCGCCGGCAACCGGCTGGAGGCTTTCTGCAAGCCCGAGCTTGCGACCGAGCCGTTCAAGCCGGGCCGCCCGATCTCCGGTTTCCGCACTGGCGCGCTCGGGATGGGACACGTGGTGCTCAATGTCTGGGATGTCGAGCCATTGTTGCCATTCTACCGCGACGTGCTCGGCTTTCATGTCTCCGATTTCGGGCTGAAGCCCTATGGGCTGTACTTCTTCCACGTCAATGGCCGCCATCACTCCTTTGCGATGGTCGGCTCCGGGCGCAAGGCGCTGCACCACTTCATGGTCGAGCTCGGCAGTCTCGACGATGTTGGACAGGGCTACGACCTCGCGCAGCTCGAAGACGGCCGCGTCGTCTACACGCTGGGCCGGCACACCAACGACCACATGACCTCGTTCTATGTAAACACGCCGTCCGGCTTCTTCATCGAATATGGCTGGGGCGGGCGCGTGATTGATCCCGCGACCTGGCAGCCGCACGAGACCTTTGACGGTCCGTCGCTATGGGGCCATGAGCGGCTCAACATGCCCGAAGAGCAGCGCAAGCGCCTGCGCGAGATGCGGATGGATGCGGCCGCGCGGGGCGTGCGCGTTCCCGATCCGCGCGTGCCGCCGCTGAACTGCGCCTGGCTGGACTCCGTCGTCGCGCGCGAATGAGAGTCATTTTTGAGCATGGTCTTTTCGGAAAACCGCTTCGCACTTTTCCGGATCATGCTTTAGAACGTCAGTTGCACCTTCATCGATTGCGAGCGGTCGCTGGCGAGCTCGAACGCGGCGACCGCGTTCTCGAACGGCATGGTGGCCGTGATCAGCGGCTTGACGTCGATCAGGCCTTCGCCCATCAGCCGCACCGCCAGCTCGAACTCGGGATCGAAGCGGAAGGTGCCGCGAAGCTGCAATTCCTTGGCGACGATCGCGTTGATCGGCAGCGTCATCTCGCCGCCGAGTCCAAGCTGGACCAGCGTCGCACCGGGCCGGAGCACGTCGAGCGCGGTGCGCAGCGCGGCCTGGTTGCCGGAGGCCTCGAACAGGGTGTCGAACACGCCCTTGCCGGCGCGCCAGGGATCGAGCGCGGTGGCATTGGTGGCGACATTGATGGCGTGCGTGGCGCCGAGCTTTTTGGCGACCGCGAGCGGGGCGCCGGCCACATCGGTCACGACGATTTCAGAGGCGCCGCCGAAGCGCGCCACCAGAATCATCAGAGCGCCGATCGGGCCGCAGCCGGTGATCAGCACCCGCCTGCCGAGCAGGGGGCCGGCCTGCTTGCCGGCATGCAGGCACACCGCGAGCGGCTCGGCGACCGCGGCTTCCGCCAGCGAGAGCTTGTCTGCGATCGGCACGGCCTGCGTGGCATCGATGGTGATGAACTCGCGAAAGCCGCCCTGCACATGAGGGAAGCGCATCGCGCTGCCGAGAAAGCGCATGTCGAGGCACTGGTTGCGCATGCCTTCCTGGCAGTGTAGGCACTGGCCACACGGCTTGCTCGGATTGACCGCGACGCGCGTGCCGGCCTTAACGGCGGTCACGCCGTCACCGACCGCCGCGACCACACCGGCGATCTCGTGCCCCAGCGCCATCGGCTGCTGGATGCGGACGACGCCGAAGCCGCCATGATGGTAATAGTGCAGGTCGGAGCCGCAGATGCCGCCATTGGCAATCTTGACGCGGACCTCACCCGGGCCGGGGGCCGTGTCAGGATAGGTGTCGATCCGCAGATCCTTGGGGGCGTGAATGACGACAGCGCGCATGGTCTCGTTCCCTCTTCTCGCGATTACATCGCGGCGATCATGCCGCCATCGACATAGATGATCTGGCCGTTGACATAGGTGGAAGCGTTCGAAGCAAGGAAGATCGCCGCGCCCACCAGCTCGTCCGGCTTGCCCCAGCGCTTGGAGGGGATGCGGCCCATCAGCCAGGTGTTGAAATCGGTGTTGTTGACCAGCGCCTCGTTCATGTCAGTCAGCATGTAGCCGGGGCCGATCGCATTGGCCTGGATGCCGTGCTGGGCCCATTCCACCGCCATCGAGCGGGTCAGGTTTTTGATGCCGCCCTTGGCCGCGGTGTAGGGCGCAACGGTGGGGCGCGCCAGCTCGCTGGCGAGCGAGCCGATATTGATGATCTTGCCGTGCTTGCGCGGAATCATGCGCTTGGCCGCCTCGCGGCCGATCACGAAGGCGCTGGTGAGGTTGGTCTCGATCACCTTGCGCCATTCGTCCGTGGTGAACTCGACCAGCGGCTTGCGATGCTGGATGCCGGCATTGTTGACCACGATGTCGACAGCAATGCCCTTGTTGTCGAGATCGTTGAACGCCGCGACGATCGCGGGCTCGTCGGTGACGTTGAACGCGGCGCCTTCGGCCTGATGGCCGGCGGCGCGAAATTCGGCCACCGCCTGCTCGACGCGCTTGGCATCGACGCCGTTGACGATGATTGTGGCGCCGGCCTTGGCCATGCCCTCGGCAATGGCGCGCCCAAGCCCGCGCGAGGAGCCGGTCACGAGCGCGGTGCGGCCGGAAAGATCGAAGAGGGCGGTGCTCATCCTGGAATTCCTCAGACGTTGGAGCGGCGCACGATCAGATCGGAGCGTTCGAAGACTGCAGGCAGAAGATCGACACCGAGGCCGGGGCCTTCCATCGGGAAGACATAGCCGTCCTTGATCGTGGGCATCGTGGTGACGAGCTCATTGTACCAGCCCTTGTAGAAGGCGCGCACGGATTCCTGGATCAGCGTGTTGGGCTGGCTGAACGACATGTGGATGGCGGCGATGAAGCCGATCGGGCCGATGCAATCATGCGGCGCAAAGGGACGGTGATAGGTCTCCGCCATCGCCGCGATCTTGCGGCCTTCGGTGAGGCCGCCGGTCCAGCACAGGTCGGCCATCACCACATGCATGGCGTCGCGGTCGAGCATGTCCTTGTAGGGGAAGCGCGAGCCCAGCGTCTCGCTGGCGCAGACCCAGACGTCGGTCGAGCGGGCGTATTCGGCGAGTGCCTGCGGTGAGTTCATACGGATCGGGTCTTCGTACCAGGTCGGCTTGTAGGGCTCGAGCGCGCGCGCGATCTGTTTTGCCGTGGGCAGGTTCCACAGCGAGTGAAACTCGACCATGATTTCCATCTTGTCGCCGACGGCTTTGCGGATTTTTTCGAACGGCTCGATCGCCTGCTTCATCTGGGCGGCGGTGATGTGGAGACCCTTGTTCTCCTGCGCCGCCGGATCGAACGGCCAGATCTTCATTGCCGAAATGCCGCTCTCCAGCAGGTTTTCGGCCAGCGCATCGGCGCGGTTCATGAAGCCGTCGAGATCCTCGTACGGGCCTTTGTTGGCGCCGAGATTCCAGTTCGCGACCGGGCTGATATTGGTGGAGCGGACATACTGCGTGCCGGCGCAGGTGTTGTAGATGCGCTGCTTGTCGCGGCAGAGGCCGCCGAGCATCTGGTGCACCGGCTGATCGCAGACCTTGCCGAACAAATCCCACAACGCGATGTCGATGCCGGACGCCGCGCGATATTCGACGCCGGTCGACGACTGCGCCATCGGCAGGTTCAGCATGTCGCGGTGGATCGCTTCGATGTGCAGGGGATCGCGGCCGAGCAGGCGGCCGGCAAAGGTGTCGTGGATCTGCGCTTCGACCGCGCCTGCGCCGTAGAAGGTTTCGCCGAGACCGATCAGGCCCGCGTCGGTGTGGATGCGAACCCAGATGACGTTGGAAAATTCCTCGGTGCGCAGCGTCTCGACCGACGTGATCTTCACGGCAACTCTCCTCCCGTCACGGGCGCCTCGCGCCGAAGTATTTTCATTCCGCATTGCAGCATGCGGCGGATTGATCGAAGTCTTACGCCTGCTTGTAATATATCACAACATGTTTTAAGTGTGCCACAAACAAGGCGGCCGACCTGCAAGCGAACGCGCGGGCGGACGGGAGGCAAACATGGCACGGCGCAAGCGCGCGCTCGAGGTGGTGAGATCGGAGGGTTCCGGCGAGGGCAGGCCCTCGCGGCGCAACCGTCTCAATTTCTTCGAGCTGGCCTACCAGAAGATCGAGGAGCTGCTCGTTCATTGCGAGCTCAAGCCCGGCCAGTTCATGACCATGCTGGAATTGCAGCATATCACCGGCTTCGGCCGTACGCCGGTGCATCACGCCGTCAACAGGCTCTCCGCCGACACGCTCATCATCATCCGTCCGCGCCACGGCCTGCATATCGCACCGATCGATCTCGCGCGCGAGCGCATGCTGCTGGGCTTGCGCCGCGACATGGAGCGTTTTGTCATCCGCCTCGCGGCTGATCGCGCCAGCCTCTCGCATCGCAATCAGGCGCTGCATATCGAGCGCCTGCTGCGCGAGCGCCGCGCCACGCTGACCCTCGACGAGTTCAACAGCATCGACCGGCGCATCGACGCGCTGGTGCTGGAGGCGGCGGGTGAGCCGTTCCTGGTGCATACGCTGCGGCCGCTGCACACGCTGTATCGCCGCATCGGCTACATCCATCACCGCTTCATGCCGGGACAGGCCGATCTGTCAGGAACAATCGATCATCACCTTGGTATTCTCAATGCGATTGCGAACCGCCGTGTCGAGGAGGCCGTCAAGGCGAGCGATGCCTTGATCGACTACATGGGCCAGATGTTCACGGGCATGGAGACGGGGATCGACCCGCGGCTGCTCGATTGCAGCATCGAGCCCCTGCTCGGCGCTTAAAAGAATTTGAAGAGAGGATCAAACATGTCAACGATGGCCCTGCCACAGCCGACCGCGAGCGAAGCGGCGGTCCGCTACCTCATTACGAATTACAGTCCCAAGGGTAACAAGGTCGGCTGGCTGATGATGGCCTCGATCCTCGTCGAGGCCTGGGATCTCTACTCGATCGCCTTCGTGCTGATCTTCATCAAGGAGCAGTACAATCCCGATCCGCTGATGCTCGGTCTCGCCGCAGCCGGCACGCAAGGCGGCGCGCTGATCGGCGCTCTGCTCGGTGGCTGGCTGTCCGACAAGATCGGCCGCCGCGTGATGTTCCTGGTCACGATGGTGATGTTCATCGTGCTGGCACTGGCGCAGGCCTTCGTGCCCAGCGTCTTCTGGCTCGTCGTCATCCGGTTCTTTCTCGGCATCCCGCTCGGCTCCGACATCTCGACCGGCTACACCTACATCATGGAATCCATGGCCAAGGGTGAGCGCGAGGTCATGGGTAACCGCTGGCAGTTCATGTTCGCCGTCGGCGAGGTGCTGACCATCGGCGTCATCGTGATCTTCCTGTTGCTGGATATCCAGCACGAGATGCTGTGGCGCGTGACGCTCGGGCTCGGCGCGGTGCCGGCGCTGATCATCCTGCTGTTGCGCCACGACGTGCCGGAGACGGCGGTGTGGCTGGTGCAGAAGGGGCGTTTCCGCGAAGCCAAGCAGGTCGCGCGCGAGATGTTCAACGACGATCTCGCCATGCTGCCGGACCAGGATGTGGTGGTGCCGAAGGTCTCGACCCGCGCCTTCCTGGCCGACCTGAAGAAGGATCCGATCCGCTGGCGCGCGACGATCTACGGCTGGATCGCCTGCTTCGCGCAAGGCAGCGAGTTCTCGACCTTCGCGTTCTATCTGCCGGTGCTGTTCGTGATGGTCGGCGTGTCGAGCGTGCTCGGTATCAACCTGGTGACCATGGCGCTGTTCTGCTTCGCCGCTCTGTCCGGCTGGGTCGGCCCGCTGCTGACGCCGAAGATCGGCCACCGCGGCATCGCGATCGCAGGCTTCGCGATCGTGCTGGCTTCGCTGCTGGTTGCGGCTTTCGCGCTCTATACCGACAACAAGGTCCTGCTGCCGTTCGCGGCGGCTGCCATGTTGTGGGGCCATTATTGGGATGCGTCGAACTGCATGACGATCCCGACCATGGTCGCCAAGCCGAAGTACCGCGGCACGGCGAGCGGCTTCGCCTACATGTTCGTGAAGCTGCCGTCGTTCCTGGCGATCTTCCTGTTCCCGACGGTGTTCGCTGCGGTCGGGCAGGCGAATGCCACGCTGATGGTCGCGATCTTCCCGCTGATCGGATTGCTCGCCGCGCTCTTCATCCTGCCGGAGGTCTACGGTTACGAGAACGACTGACGATACGAACTACCTGATCGCGGCCGCCAGTGCCGCGATCAGGGCCGGCGGCGTCACCAGCAGGCCGAGCTTGAGGAAGCGCCAGGCGCCGACCTCGATCTTCTCCCGCCGCAGCGCGACGAGCCAGAGGATGGTGGCCAGCGAGCCCGTGACTGACAGGTTGGGCCCGAGATCGACGCCGATCAGGATAGCGCTGAGAACTGGCGCAGGCAGATGATCGCTCGCGGCGACCGAGCCGGCGACCAGGCCGACCGGCAGATTGTTGGCGACGTTGGTGGCAGCCCCGGTCGCGATGCCGACGCTCCAGGCGGCCTCTGTCACGGATTGCGCGACGGCTTCATGCAAGAGCGCGCTGAGCTGGCCGATCACGCCCGTCTTGATCAGCGTCTCCACCATCACGAAGAGCCCGCCGACCAGCGGCAGCACGCTCCAGGAGACGCCCTTCAGCACGGGCAGGGGCGATTGCTGGCTGATCAGCAGCACGATCGTGGCCGTCACGACGCCGCAGATGAAGGTCGGCAATCCGAGCTGCTTGTCGAGCGCCGAGGCCGTGACCAGCACCACGCCAATGGCAACGATGCCGACCGCCGTGAGCTTGCCGCCGCGGCCGAGCTTTGGATGCGGCACGCGCGCGGCGATCTTGTCCTCCTTCAGCGCGCGATGCTGGGTCAGGCGCAGCACGATATAGGTCAGCAGGATCGAGGCTATCGAGGGCAGGGCGAACAGGCGCAGCCATTCCGTGAGCTGCGGCATGCGCGCGCCGAACACGACGAGGTTGGCGGGGTTTGAGATCGGCAGCACGAAGCTCGCGGCATTGGCGATGAAGGCGCAAACGAACAGATAAGGCAGCGGTTTGACGCCGGCTGCGCGCGTTGCGGCGTAGACTGCGGGCGTCAGCACAATGGCGGTGGCGTCGTTCGAGAGCAGCACGGTGACGACCGTGCCGACAATGTAGATCAACAGGAACAGCCGCCGCGGCGAGCCGGCGGCATATTCCACCGCAAGCGCCGCGAGATAGTCGAACAGGCCCTCGAGCCGGGCGAGCTCGGCGATCAGCATCATGCCGATCAGGAAGAGGTAGACGTCAACGCCTTTCTCGATGCCGAGAAGTGCGTCCTGCCAGGGCAGGAAGCCGAACAGCACCAGGGCGCCGGCGCCGAGCACGGCCCAGATCGCCTCGGGCAGGTGAAAAGGGCGGATGATGACGCAAGCGGTCGCGGCGACGATGATGCTCCAGGCCCAGATGGCGTGAGAGGGCACGTTCAATCCTTGTGCAATGGGTTCATTTGGCAGCGATAGCGGAAGCTCGCGCCGCTGTCTTCCCCCGCTGGCGCGGACCGACATCGATGATTTGCCGCGTCTCGGGCAGGGCGAGGAGGCAGATGATGGCGCCGATCGCGGCGATCGCGCCGAGGGTCATGAAGGCTGCGCTGTAGCCAGCTCCGACCACGACGAAACCGGCGAGCGTCGTTGACAGCGCAGCCCCGATGCTCTGGGCTGTGATGACAACGCCTTGCGCGACGTTGAAGCGGCCGCTGTTCCGCATGAGATCGGCAACGATGACGGGGAAGATCGCGCCAAAGATGCCGGCACCGACGCCGTCCAGCAGCTGCACGCCGACCAGCCAGGCTGGATTGTCGGAGAAGGTGTAGAGCGCGCCCCGAATTGGGAGGATCAGGAGCGCGGCAAGGAAGAAGCGCTTGTGGCCCCAGCGGTCGGCCCGGGCGCCGACCAGGAGGGCGAACGGCACCATCACGATCTGCGCTGCCACGATGCAGGCCGACATCAGGCTGGTCCCCATCTTCTTGTCTTGAAGCGCGAGCTTTTGCCCGACCAACGGCAGCATCGCGGCATTGGAGAGATGAAAGAGCAGGACGCAGATCGCGAAGGCGAGCAGGGGCCGACACGTGAGCAGCACGCCGAGGCCGGATGGCGGTTCGTGCTGCGCATCCGGACCGGCGTCGTGCAGGCCGCGGGCAAGGTCGTGGTCGATGGCGCGTTCCGGGATCGCGAGGATGCTGACGAGGCTCGCGAGCGCCATGGCCCCGAGAAGGTAGAACACGACTGTCGGGCCGAACCAGTAAGCGGACACGCCTGCGAGCCCGGCCGCGACCGCGTTGCCGGCGTGATTAAAGGTCTCGTTGCGGCCGATCCGCCGAGTGAAGGCGGCATGGCCGAAGATGCCGAGCGAGACGGCGGAGATTGCCGGCGGGAAGACCACGGCGGCGGCCTGCGCGACGCCTTGAGAGATCGCGACCGGGAAAAAGCTTGGAAACAGCGGCACGGACAGCGAGGCGATGGTCACCATGACGGCGGCGGTCGCCATCGCGGTCCGCTTGGCTCGCGTCGCATCGACCAGAGCGCCGGCCGGCGTCTGCGCCACGATGCCGGCGATCGTTGCAATCGACATCACGAGGCCGATGCGCGCCTCGTCCCGGTGCTGCTCGGTGAGGAGGTAGACGGCAAGATAGGGGCCGAGCCCATCACGGACGTCGGCGAGGAAGAAATTCGCTGCATCCAGGGCGTGGCCGGCCTGTCTTGCCTGATTGCGGTGTTTGCTCGACATCGGTGGCTCAATCGAGGCAGGGAAGCGCCCCCGCAGAAACCGATCTCCCGCCAACTTTGTTCCCGACCTAGAACTTCACGGCCAGGAGAACCGCGCCGGCGCCAATCATCGTGATCCCGACCCAGCCTTGCGCCGTCGGACGCTCACCAAGAAAGGCGAAAGCGAAAACGGCAACCAAGACGACGCTGAGCTTGTCGATCGGTGCGACCAGCGTGGCGGGTCCGAGCTTCAGCGCTCGGAAGTAACACAGCCACGACGCGCCGGTCGCGAGGCCCGACAACACCAGGAACAGCCACGTCCGCGACGAGACCGCCGAGGGCACCGCGAACTGCCCGGTGAAGAACAACAGCGCCGAGAAAGCCAGCAGCACCACGATGGTGCGGATGAATGTCGCGAGATCAGGATTGATGTTCTCGACGCCGATCTTGGCGAAGATCGCAGTCAATGCGGCAAAGCAGGCGGACAGCAGCGCCCAGGTTTGCCAGGCGGAGAGGAAGGCGGGTTTCATGTCATCGGTATCCGTTGTTCCAGGACGGCGCGCCAGCGTCGTCATTGCGAGCGCAGCGAAGCAATCCAATCTGTCTCCGCGGAGGGATTCTGGATTGCTTCTCTGCGCTCGCAATGCCGGAGTTCATGGTGGCTTCCTGCGCTCATAACACTCACCTTGCCACCGACTTCTCGGCAATCGCCTTGCGCAAGATGCGCGACAGCGACTCCACCGAATACGGCTTCTGGATCAATTCGAACCCGCGGTGGGCGCTTTCGGCGAGCACGTTGCTGTAGCCGGAGGTGAGCACCACCGGCAGGCCCGGATAGCGTTCGCGGATGATGCCGGCGAGCTCGACGCCGTTCATGCCCGGCATGATGACGTCGGAGAACACGAGGTCGACGGCGAATTCGTTCTCCTCGAGAATGGCGAGTGCTGCATTGGCGTTGGCGGCGCGGCGGGTGACATAGCCGAGGTCCTCCAAGAGCTCAGTCGAGAACTGGCCGACGTCGTCATTGTCCTCGACCACGAGGACGCGGTAACCGCGCCCGGTGGTCGCGCTTTCGCTGGTCAGCGATGTGGCTGCCTTTTCGGTCGCGGGGCTCTGTGCCTGCGGCAAATAGATCGTGAAGGTCGCGCCCTTTCCGAGCGTGCTCGTCACCGCAATGTCACCCTCGGACTGTTTGGCGAAGCCGAACGCCTGGCTGAGGCCGAGCCCGGTGCCTTTGCCGACCTCCTTGGTGGTGAAGAACGGCTCGAAGATGGCGTCGATGTTCTCGGGTGCGATGCCGCTGCCGGTGTCCGCCACGGAGATTGCGACATAGTCGCCGCCGCGCGCGGACTGCGCACGCAGGTTCGGAATGCCCTGAACCTTGCGCACGGCGATGGTCAGGCGGCCTTCGCCGTCCATGGCGTCGCGGGCGTTGATGGCGAGGTTGATCAGCGCGGTCTCGAACTGGGCGACGTCGGCCACGGTAAAGCAATCGGAATCGTCGATCTCGACGACGATTTCGATGCGGCCGCCGACCAGCGGCCGGACCAGCTGCGCCACGCCTTCGACCTGGCTGCCGACATTGAAGATCTGCGGCTTCAGCGGCTGCCGCCGCGCAAAGGCGAGGAGCTGCGCAGTCAGCTTGGAGGCGCGCTCGACGGTCTCGGAGATGGCATCGACATAGCGACGGCGGCGCTCTTCCGGCAGCTCGCGCCGGCGTAGGAAATCGGTCGCCGAGCGGATGATCGTGAGCAGATTGTTGAAGTCGTGTGCGACGCCGCCGGTGAGCTGTCCGATCGCCTCCATCTTCTGCGACTGCCGCAGCGCTTCCTCGCCGCGACGTCGCTCGGTGATGTCGACCGCCTCAGGCACTGCGCCGGTGATGTTGCCGTGGCGGTCGAGCACGGGCCGCATGCCGAAATCGAAGTCGCGCTCGCCGACCGGCAGGCGCAGCCGCATCTCCATCCGCACCGCCTGACCTTTCAACACGCTCTCGAAGGCCTCGCGCACGGCGGCACTCATACCGTGTGTGCCGGTGAACCACGGCGTTTCCCAGAACGGCCTGCCGATCACATCCTCGCTGCGGGCCTTGATGCCTTCGAGCGCAGTGTTGTTGGCGTAGAGCAGTTCGCCCTTGAGGTCGACCAGGCCCTGATATTGGTTGCTGGTCGCCAGGATCGCGCGCAGCCGGGATTCGTTGGACTCGAGCTCGGCGGTGCGCTCGACGATGCGCTCTTCGAGCGTCTCGTTGAGCTGCCGCAGCTCGATTTCGGCCTGCTTGGCAACGGTGATGTCGTGGGCGACGCCGATGAAGCCGATATGCTTGCCGGTCGGATCCCAGCGCGGCTGCGATTCCGAGCGCAGCCAGCGCCATTCGCCAGAAGCGTTTTTGTAGCGTGCCTCCAGCACGAACGGTTGGAGCGAGGCCTCGCCCTGGACGGATTGCTGCAGCACGTGGGGCAGGTCGTCGGGATGCAGCACCTTGCGCCAGTCGAAGGCGATGGCCTGCTCGTAGGGCATGCCGACGAAGTCGACATAGGCCTGATTGGCAAAGGAGCGTGTGCGGTCGAGCTTCGTCACCCAGATCGGCACCGGCGCGCTGTCGGCGATGAGCCGAAACCGCTCCTCGCTCTCCCGCAGCGTCTCGCGCGCCAGCGCCTGGTCGGTGATATCGATATGGGCGCCCACGAGGCGGACGGCGCGGCCGTCGCTGTCGCGCTCGATCTTGGCGACGACGCGGATCCAGCGCGTCTCGCGGTCGTTCGGGCGGATGATGCGGTACTCGGCGGTGTAGTCCTCGCCGGTCGCGGCCAACGCATCGAAGAAGTGTTTGACCGTGGCATCGCGGTCGTCAGGATGGATACGGCCGACCCAGTCCTCATGCCTCTCGTCGACGGCCTCCGGCGGCAGCCCATGGATCATCAGATATTCCGGCGAGCGGCGGTTCTTGAAACCTTCGCGGAGGTCGACCTCGAGGCCGCCGACCTTGCCGATGCGCTGGATGCGTGCGAGCTCCGCCTCGCGCTCCTGGAGCGCATGATAGGCATTGTCGCGCTCGCGCGCGATCTCTTGGAGATGCTCGCGCAGCCGCTCGGCGGCGGTGGTTTCGGGCGCAGGATCGTTCAAGGCGTCGGCCGTTGTGATGCGGGAGCGGACGTCCCGGGCCGATATTCACACAGACAAAGCGTGATAGCCATCGCTCAAAGGGAATATGCGTGGTGGCGGGGCATGAACGAACGTCGGGTCTGGCAATTTGTTCCAAACGTTGGAACGACGGGCCGCCCGCGCGCGTATCTGCCAGGCGCCATAACTGATAGTCATCAGAACTCCTCTCCAAGAGGCTAAATCTTGAAGCTCTTTGTCTGCCAGGACTGCGGCAATATCCTCTATTTCGAGAACCGCGCATGCGGGCGCTGCGGTCACAGGGTCGCCTTCCTGCCGGAGAAGGAGACAATGTCGGCGATTGAGCCGGACGGGGAGGGCTGGGCCACGCTAGCCGACAAGGGCAAGGGGCGCATGCTGTGCCGCAATGCCGAGTATGATGCTTGTAATTGGCTGACCGATGCCGGCGATACCACCGGCTATTGCCGTGCCTGCCGCCACAACGGCATCGTGCCCGATCTCTCCGACCCCGCGCAGCTCGCCGGTTGGCGCGAGCTGGAGGTGGCGAAGCACCGGCTGTTTTATTCGCTGATCCGCTGGAAGCTGCCGGTCCAGACCCGGCAGGACGATCCGGAGCATGGGCTGCTCTTCAATTTCCTGGCCGACGACCCGAACAGTGGCGAGAGGATCATGACCGGCCACGACAACGGTCGGATCACGATCGCGCTGACCGAGACCGACGCCATCGAACGCGAGCGGCGCAGGCTCGAAATGGGCGAGCCGTATCGCACGCTGCTAGGGCATTTCCACCACGAGGTCGGACATTATTTTTGGGACGTGCTGGTCCGCGACGGCGGCAGACTGGACGAATGCCGCGCCGTGTTCGGCGACGATTCCGCCGATTACGGCGAGGCCCTGCGACGCCATTATGCCGATGGCGCGCCGCCGGACTGGCAGCAGAATTACGTCTCGGCCTATGCGACAACGCACCCCTGGGAGGATTTCGCCGAGACCTGGGCGCACTATCTCCACATCGTCGATACGCTGGAGATGGCAGGCGAGTTCGGCATGGAGGTTCGCCCGAAGGTGGATCGCGACGGGGAGTTGTCGACACGGATTCGGTTCAACCCCTACGAGGCAAGGGACGTCGAGGCGATCGTCAACGCATGGCTGCCCTTCACCTTCGCGATGAACAGCGTCAACCGCGCCATGGGTCTGCGCGACCTCTACCCCTTCATCCTGTCGCCGGCCGTGGTCACCAAGCTGGGCTTCATTCACGGCCTGGTCCGTGACGTGGCCAAGGACGTGACCGAGGGTATGGCGAGGGCCCGGAAGCCATAGGGCGTCCAGCGGCTCAGCGAGCCCGCTTCGGTCTTGCGCTGGTACGCCAGAGAGGGCGGATTTAGACCGTTGCCTCCGGCCGATTTTGCTGTACCACGACAGGATACGGCCCCGTCCGGTCGGCCCGCCAACGGCCCGGGAGGGGTCCCGCCCAAGGGACGAAGCTCAAGAAAAACATGTTCAAACGCATCCTGATCGCCAACCGCGGCGAAATCGCCTGCCGGGTCATCAAGTCCGCCCGCAAGATGGGAATTCAGACGGTCGCCGTCTATTCCGAGGCCGACCGCGACGCTCTCCA
>NZ_FOQM01000086.1 GCF_900113735.1 Bradyrhizobium sp. Gha | reverse complement strand
GGCACCTCGCCGTCGCGATTCAGGTGCCCGACAATGAATCACCAGCGATTCATCGGATTTAAGATTTTTCGATCAGGACTACCGCAATCGAATCAGTAACCGTCCGGTGAAGCTTTCAATTACCCATAACTTTGACCACTCGGGCTGATCCGCTGATCGGCGAAATCTTGAATCGAAAGAATCACTTGTGATTCCTTTCTGCGCACCTGATTCGCGAGGGGGTGCTCTATGGGCCGACATTAAGAGATCGATCGGCAAAAGGCTGTTTGCGATCCGTGGAAGGTGAATGTTGGATTGATCGCGAGAGCAGTGGATGCGAGTTTAGGGACGCGCGGCTCGGCGACAGATTCCGCAAACTGCTCACGCAGATTGGAAGCGCCATGGGACAAAGCATTCCGCTCGTCTGCCAGGATTGGGCGAATACCAAGGCAGCCTACCGCTTCTTCTCTAATGACCGGGTCAGCGAAGCGGACATTCTGGCCGGCCATTTCCAATCGACACGTGATCGTGCCGCCGCCGCCGGCGGTCTCGTTCTTGTGCTGCACGACACAACCGAGTTTAGCTATCAGCGCGAAAAGTCGGAAGCGATCGGCATCACCAAGAGTATAAACAGTGGACGGGATAAGGCGGGTCGCCTCAGATCGCACACGGTTTGCGGCATCCTGATGCATTCGAGCCTCGCGGTTACAATCGAAGGGGTGCCGCTGGGGTTGGCGGCCGTTAAGTTCTGGACCCGGAAGAAATTCAAGGGGACGGCAGCGCTTAAAAAGAAGATCAATCCGACCCGGATTCCCATCGAGAAAAAAGGAAAGCGTCCGGTGGTTGGAAAATCTCAAGCAGTCTACGCAACTCTTGGATCATCCGGGACGATGCATCCATATCGGTGATCGCGAGAGTGACATCTACGAGCTCTTCTGCGCAGCACACGGGATCGGAACTCATTTCCTGATCAGGACCTGCGTCGACCGCTTGGCTGGAGATGGGGATCACACGATAGCCGACAAAATGGACGAGGTCGCCGTCAAAGGGCTCCATCGCATCGAAGTCAGAGATAGTAACGGCAATCCCGACCAGGCCGTTCTTGAACTCAGGTATCGCAAGATTCGCGTCCTGCCGCCGATCGGAAAGCAGAAACGCTATCCCGCCCTGACCCTGACGGTGATCCATGCCGAAGAGCGCGGGACGCCGAAAAACAGAAAGAAGATCGATTGGAAGCTGATCACCGACCTGCCTGTAAGCTCCCGCACCGACGCCATTGAGAAGCTCGAATGGTATGCTTTGAGATGGAAGATCGAGGTGTTCCACAAGATCCTCAAATCGGGCTGCAAAGCTGAGGAGTCGAAGCTCAGGACCGCCCAGCGTCTGACCAATCTGATCTCGCTCTTTTGCATCCTGAGTTGGCGGGTCTTCTGGATGACGATGCTCAACCGTTCCGCCCCAGATGCGCCGCCAACCCTCGCGTTGACTGCGACTGAAATCGGCGTTCTCGATCGCCTCGTCAACGACAAACCAAAAGCAAGAAAAACGCTCTCGCACTATCTGAACAAGATCGCCCGGCTCGGCGGTTACCTCGCCCGCGCCAACGATCCGCCGCCCGGCAATACCGTCATGTGGCGCGGGCTGTCACGCCTCGCCGACATCGCGCTGGGCGCCATGGTCGGAGGGGAATTTGTGGGTAATTGAAAGCTCCACCGGAGGCTTACTCGAATCAAGCATTTGTGGGCAATTGAAAGCTCCATCGGACGCTTACTCATAGCCCAAAAGCTTGCAATCTCACATTTAACGCGTGTGCAAACTCAAACCCGATAACCTCGGACGTTCTTCATGGTCGGTAAATGATCGCAAAGGTCAAAAAGACATCTACTTCAAGGGTCAATCTGATTGCGCGCGCTCCTTAGTATTGGTAGGTGCGTGCAGCTGTACCGCTGCTAGTGTGCCGATCTGCTAGATCAATCGTGCCCACGTGAACTGTGGCCCTGGGTCAGCGCAAAAACTGCGTCCATGGGAGCTAACTCCGATGATCGAAAACCCAACCTAAGGCAGAAGCTGTTCTGGGAGAAATTACCGATGGTCACATATGAGACAGAACGTTTGATCCTAAGCTCACCGCGCCCGGAACACGAGGCCGAGTTATTAAAACTGCATAATGATCCACGCGTTCAGGAAGTTATCTTCAACAATGTGCCGCAGACCCTTGAGGACGTGCGCAAATGGCTCGATTGGTTTTGGGCCCGGTGGCACAAGAATGGCTTCGGCGACTGGATGGTCTACGAAAAAACGGATGAGGGCCCGATATTTATCGGTCGTAGTGGCTTGCGTGACTACGATGGCACCAACAATCTCGAACTCGTAACTGTGCTCGCTGAACATGGAAGGCGGCGGGGTCTTGGTCTGGAGGCTCGACGCTTTGGCGTCACACATGCTTTACAAAACTCAACCAAGGAAAAGGTGGTCAGTGTTATTAGGCACGGCAATGTTCCGGCGGAACGGGCAGCCAAGAAACTGGGGCTACGATATGTGGATGACCGCTGGTACCAGGGAAAATTTTGGCAATACTATGAAATGACTCGACAGGAGTATTTTGTTCAGCCGCATCACCAAGTTACAGGTAAGCGCGGGTATACTTGCACCGGTCGTGTTGTCTGATGAGGAGTGCGCGAGCGCCGTTAGCCTGAGCACTTGCGAGTCCTAAGCACTGCGTCTCCAGGCCTCTGCAGATCATTCGAGTCCATCGAGTGAATGAAGCGCAACCGCTTTACGGAAGAGCAGATCATCGGGATTTTGAAGGAGCACGAGGCTGGCGTGTCGGTTGCCGATCTGTGCCGAAAGCACGGCGTCAGCGATGCCAGTATCTACAAATGGAAAGCCAAGTTTGGCGGGATGGAGGTCTCG
>NZ_FOQM01000005.1 GCF_900113735.1 Bradyrhizobium sp. Gha | reverse complement strand
AAGCGGAATGTTGGTGCAGTCGTGACCCTCGCGACGACCGAATGTGAGTTTGATCTGGCATGCAAACCAGATTGCCAAAACCGGCTCGACCCTTGGATCGCAAACCGAAAGGAGCTTCCGCCGCTACGCCCGACCACACCAGCCTGATGGCGTGCTCGGTCAAGTCAAGGTCAAGCCGCTGCGCGGCGGCCCTCCGGGCCGACCTTGACTTGACCTGCGCGCGCCATCTTCACACTTCCACGGTCGGGACGAAGAGCTGGCCTGCAATCGAACAAAGAGCTGATCAAACACCTTGACACGCAAACTCCCCATGTGAGCAATCCAGACTGTTGCCTTGGAGGTGGCCTGGATTGCTTCGCGGAGCCTGTCATCGGGCCGCGCTTCGCGCGGACCCGTTGGCTCGCAATGACGACGCGGAGAGCGCGCCCAGGTCTCGTGTCCCGGACGCGCTGCAGCGTGTAACGCTGCTGCGCAGAGCCAGGACCAGGACGCAACACTGTACTATGCCACGACATGGGTCTCGGCTCGGCAGCGCACCTGCCGAAGAGGCGCTGCGCAGTGCCCGGGGCGGAACCTTGCGAATGATGCGTGAAACAAAAACGGAGGCCGTGAGGCCTCCGTTCGCATTTGATTATTCGCGCGAGCTTCGCCGCTTACCCCAACCGTCCCGCCGCATGCGCGAGCAGCGTGTAGACCAGACCCGTCTCCGAGGTCAGGTGGCTGCGCAGCTCCTGCGGGCCACGACCATCGCGGGCGACTTCGTCGAGCAGGCGTTCGAACTCGCTGATGTAGCGATCGACCGTGCCCTTGAAATTGCGGTCGGCGCGATACTTGCGGGCGACCTCGTCGAAGGCCTTCTGGCCGGCGGGCGTGTACAGGCGCTTGGTGAAGGCCTTGTTCTCGCCGCGCTGGTAGCGGTCCCACATCTCGGCGGCGAGATTGCGGTCCATCAGCCGGCCGATGTCGAGCGACAGCGATTCCAGCGGATTGCCGCTGCTCTGCGGGGCCTGCGGCTGCGGAGCGGGGCCAGCCTGGCGGGCGCGCGGAGCCTCCCGGCCGGCCGGAGCAGGCGGGTTGGCGTCGGTGCGGTTCAACAGGTCCGACAGCCAGCCGTCATGGCCCTGGTCGTTGCCGCCGGGGGCGACCGGTGGAGCCTCGGCGCGGCGGGAGGCGGCGGGCATGCCGAGGTCCGGCGGCGGCAGCGTCGAGGCACTGCCGGTGTCGCGCATGCGCGTCTCGGTGCCGCGAGCTGCAGTCGCCATCACCGGGTCTTCCTGGCGCTGGACGGCGACGGACGCACGGCCCGTCGTGGTGACGTCGAGGCCGCGGCCGTGCTGGGCCACGATGCGGTTGAGCTCGGCGAGCGCCTCGATCTGGTCGACGATCACCTTGCGCATCTGCGCGGTGCTCTCGGCGGCCTCCTGCGGCATCTCGAGCACGCCGCGGCGCAGTTCGTTGCGGGTGGCCTCGAGCTCGTTGTGCATCTCCAAGGCCATCTGCTTCATGCTGGAGACGAGGTTGCCGAACTTCTCGGTCGACTGCTTGAACATCGCATCCGCCTCGTCGGTGGTTTGGCGGTAGATGTCGTGCATGGCCTCGAGGGTCTGCCGGTGCTCCTCTTCGGAGGCCGCCCGCACCGCCTCGAACTGGCGGGTGATCGCGGCCGAACCGGCGCCGGCGGTCTCGGCGACCACGCGGGCGATGTCGCGCGCACGCTCTTCGGCTGCAGCGAGCGATTCATCGAGCAGCCCGGTGAAGCGCGACAGGCGCTGGTCGAGATCGGCGGTCCGCAGGTCGATGGTGGTGACGAGCGATTCCAGCGCCGCCTTGCGTTCGGCGAGCGAGGCGGTGGTGTTCTTGTTGCTCTGCTCGACGACCTGAGCGGCATCGACCAGCGCCTTGCCGTGTGCGTCGAACTGGGTCGACAGCTCGCCGAGATCCTGCAGCGCCCGGGTGGTCTTGCTGTTGAACACGTTGAGCTGGTCTTCCAGGTTCTGCGTCGCAGCACCGTTGCGCGAGGTGACGTCGTTCATCGCCGAGACGAAGTCGGCGACGCGCGTCACCAGCGCCCGCTCGAGCGAGTTCAGGTTGTCGTGCGCACCGGTCAGCACCTCCTGCAGCAGGATGTTGCCTTCGCGCAGGCGCTCGAACAGGGCGACGGTGTCGGTGCGCAGGATCTTGCTGGTCTCCTGCATCTCGGTGACGGCCGCGATCGAGACCTGACGCGACTGGTCGATTGCCGCGCGCGAGGCCGACTCGAGGTCCTTGAGCGACTTGCTGACCGCGCCGGTTGCGATCTCGCTCGCCGCGTTGATGGTGCGGGCGACTTCGTTGCCGTTGCCCATCATGGTCTGCGAGAAGGCCTGGCCGCGCGTCTCGATCGACTTCAGCGCGTCGGAGGTGACGCGGTCGATGTCGAGCGTGAGCTGGCTGGTCTTCGAACCGATCGCGTCTACGAGCGAGCCGCGCTTGGCGTCGATCATGTTGGAGAGGCGGTCGGCCTGCTGCTGCACATAGGTGACGATCTCGTCGGTCTTGCCGGTCATGGCCTGGCCGAAGCTGGAGCTGGCGGCGAGCACCGAGCGCTCGACGTCGGCCGAGCTCGACTTGACCCGCGAGCTCGCCTCGTTGGAGGCGGAGATCAGGGCGTTCTGGGCGTTGAGCGCGCTGGTCTGGATGTCGTTGGTCGCATTCGACGTGGCCGTGCTCAGCGTGCGCTCGATCTCGGTCGAGATCATGCGGATCTGGCTTGCGGCGTCCGCCGAGGTCGAGGTCAGCGAGGTCTGGGCCTCGCGTGCGCTGTTGAGGATGGTGGAGGCGGTGTCGGCGCCGACCGAGGTCAGGGTACGCTCGATATCCGTCGTCAGCGACTTGATCTGGCTCGCCGCGTCGGTCGAGGCGGTGATGAGCGTGCCCTGGGCCTCGCGCACGCCGCTGGTGAGCGCCTCGATGGTGGCTCCGCCGGCGGTCGCCAGCGCGCGCTGCATTTCGGCTGCGAGCGAGCGGACCTGGCCGGTCTGTTCCGCCGAAACCGCGAGCAGGGTGCTCTGGGCGTCGCGGGCACTGGCCGTGATCGTCTCGGCCGTGGTCTGGCCGACCTGCGAGAGCGAGCGGTGTACTTCGGCCGCGAGCGACTTGACCTGGCTCGCCGCATCCGAGGAGGCGTTGACCAGCGTGCTCTGGGCCTCGCGCGCGCCGGTCATGATGGTCTCGGCGGTAGAGGTGCCGGCCATCGAGAGCGAGCGCTGCACGTCGGACGACAGCGCCTTGATCTGGTTGGCGGTCTCGGTCGAGGCCGTGATCAGCATGCCCTGCGCATCGCGGGCGCCGGCCGTGATCGCTTCCGCCGTGGAGGTGCCGGCCATCGACAGCGAGCGCTGCACGTCGGCGGTGAGCGTCTTGACGTGGTTGGCCGCATCCGAGGAGGCGGTGACGAGCGTGGTCTGCACCTCGCGGGCGCCGGCCAGGATCGAGGCCGCCGTGGCCGAGCCGGCCGCGGACAGCGTGCGCTCCACGTCGGCCGCGAGCCCCTTGATCTGGTTGGCGGCATCGCCCGAGGCGGCGACGAGCGACGACTGCGCTTCGCGGGCGCTGGTCAGGATCGAGTTCGCGGCACCCGTGCCGACGGCGGTCAGCGCGCGCTCGACCTCAGCGGAGGTCATCTTGAGCTGGGCGTTGACGTCGGAGGAGACGGTCATGAGCGACTGCTGCGCAGTGCGCGCACCGGTCTGGATCGTCTCGCTGGTGTTGACCACGAGATTGGTGAGCGAGCGCTCGGCGTCTTCCACATGCGAGCGGATCGCGGTCGAGATCATCTCGGCGCGGGAAATCATGTCCTCGCTGGCCTGGCGGCCGCTGCTTTCGATGCGGCCGGCGACGGCCTCGACACGCGAGCCGAGCAGGTCTTCGAACTGCGCCACGCGGACGTCGATGTCACTCGCGACCGAACCGACCTTGGTCTCGATCGCCTGCTGGATGTCCTGGAAGCGCGCCGTGACCGTGTCGGTCAGGTGCATGCTGCGGCCGTCGATGAGGTCGGCGACGCTGGTGATGCGGCGGTCGACGGCCTCGATCGCCTGCGCCGTGCCGTCCGTGAGCGTCGAGGTCAGCAGGGTGAGGCGGGTGTCGATCGACTGCACGGCCTGCGAGGCGCCGCTGGTCAAGGCGCTCGTCAGATAGGTGAGGCGGCTGTCCACGGACTCCAGCGCCTGCGATGCACCGCTGTTGAACGTCGTCGTGAGATGCGTCAGGCGCGTATCGATCGCCTGAATCGTCTGCGAGGCGCCGTCGGTCAGCGTCGTCGTGAGGTGGGTGAGGCGGCCATCGATGGATTCGAGCGCCTGCGCCGCACCGCCGGTGAGTGTCTTCGTGAGGCTGGTCAGGCGGGAGTCGATGGACTCGAGCACCTGCGTCGCGCCGCCGGTGAGCGTCGTCGTGAGATGCGTCAAGCGCGTATCAACCGAATGGATCGCCTGGGCCGCACCGTCGGTCAGCGACGTCGAGAGCGTGTTGAGGCGTTCGTCGATGGTTTCGGTGACCGACTTCGCACGCGCGTCGAACGATTGCTCGAGCGCGCCGACGCGGCCGCCGAACTGCTCGTCGAACGTCTTGATGTGGCCTTCGATGGTGCCGTCGAGGCTGGCGATCTTGTCGTTCAGCGAGGCGTCGAGATTGGCGACGCGTTCGCCGATCGTGGTCTCGAACTGCACCAGCCGCTGGTCGAGCACGGCCGTGATGGCGCCGCCGTTCGAGGTGAAGCGCGTGTCGAAACTATCGACATAGGTCTTCAGCGACTCGTGGATGTCGTGGGTGCGCTGGCCCATGCGCTCGACGATCTCGCCGCCGAAGGTCTTCACGGTGCGGTCGAATTCGGAGATGTGGCGCGTGATCAGGGCCCCCAGGGTGCCGGAATCGCGGGCGAACTTCTCGACCAGCTCGGACCCCTGGTTCTTCACCAACTCGTCGAACGCGCTCATCTGCAGCGACAGCGAATCGTGCGCGGTCTCGGTCTGGCTGACGACCTTGGCGACCAGCGTGTTGACGGTGGCGTCGAGCGCCTCGCTCGCCTTGTCGCCCGAGGTCATGATCTGGCCGGCGAGGCGGTTGCCGGCGTCCTCGATCTTGGCGGAGATGTCGTTGGAGCGCAGCTCGAGCTCGAGCAGCAGCGAGTCCGACGAGTTCTTCAGGCTGTCGTGCACCAGCTCGGTGCGCTCGGAGATGCCGTCGACGATCGCGGCGGAACGCTGCTCGAACTCGCCGGTGATGCGGTCGATACGCTCGTTCAGCATCTCGTGGACGCGGTCGGCGAGGTCGACGAACTCGTCGTGGACGTGGCCGGTCTTGAAGTTGAGGCTGGTGGTCAGCCGCTCGCTGGCGTCGAGCACCGCGCGCGTGGTCTCGGCACTGGCTTCCTCGAGCCGGTCGAGCAGGTCGCCGCCGCGCTCGCCCAGCGCGAGGATCATGTTGTCGCCGGCGTGGCTCAGGGCACCCGTGATGTGGGCGCCGCGCTCTTCCAGCGCGCCGGTGATGGATTTCGCGACCTCGTCGACCCGAGAGGCGATCGCGTCCGAGATCAGCGCGATGTCGTGACGGAGGTCGATCTGCACGCCGGAAATGGCGCTGCGGACCTGCTCGGCCTGGCCGACCAGGTTGTCGCGCTGATGCGCGATGTCCTGGAGCAGGGCGCGGATGCGGACCTCGTTGTCGGAATAGGCGCGTTCGAGTGCGGCGACCTCGTTTGCCACGAGCGTTTCGAGTTCGCCTGCGCGCGCGATGGCGCGCTCGATGCCGTCGCCCATCGCCGCGACCTCGCGGCGGATGGCCTGGCCGACGGTGACCATGGAATCCGACGCCGAACCTTCCGGCTCGGAGAAACGGATCGCAACCTGCGCCATCGCCTGCGCGACCTGGCTCATCTGCTGGCCGCGCCAGACCAGGCTGGCGAGGAAGTAGAACAGCATGATCGGCGCGAAGAACATGGTGACGAGGCCGGCGATCGCCATCACGCCGCCGCTCTCGCCCATGGCGGCCCGGATCGAGGGCAGGAAGCCGACCGTCAGCGCGGCACAGGCGGCGAGCCAGATCACGGTGAAGATGGTCGCACCGGTGTAGATGTTGCGGGCAGGGCGGCCCGTTTGCAGCGACTGGAGCAGCTGGCCGATGGTCGCGCGGTCGTCATTGGCGGCGCGGCGCGCGGTGCGCGGTTCCTCGATCGGATCGAACACGGCGCGCTCGTTGGCGGCCGGCCGCGGCTCGAACGCCGGCTCGCCGTCGAACACGGCAGGCGCGGGCGGTGGAACCGGCGGCGCTGCTTCGTTGCGCATCGAGGCGTTGCGGCTGGTATCGGCAGCCGTGTCGCTGATGTTGAGGGCTTCCTGGATCGCAGAAAGCGCAACTTCTGTAGGGTCTTTGACCTTCTTGGGAGTATTGGCCATGTTCAGTCCGAGCCCTCGTTACTTTTACGCGTTCCCCCGCGAGCCCTGCGCGCTACGCAAGCCCACAGACCGGATCATGCCGCTTGCGCGGATCCCCGAGCCGCCCCACCCGGACGGCTTGTCCGCCAATTTCCGCAACATCCTATTGGCAGAGTGTCGCGAATGAAATGCCCGCGATTAAGACATTCTTAATCATCCTTCATCATCGTTAACAGGAAAGGGCCGTAACGCCTTAGCCCTAAATGAAATTCTCCACCGGACTCGGCGAATTGCGGCAACTTTTCGTCATTAAAGAGGCGGTTCTGCGTAAATCGGCTCAAACACTTCGTTAACCATTTCCATGCTTCGGTGGTCGGAACCGCCGGACCGGCGGACGATCGCGCGATGCCGGGGCCTGCGCCATGACGCCTGAACTGCAACGGATGGACTGGATGCCTTCGCCGCCGCTTGCGCCCATCGACAGCCCGCTCGATCTCGACCACCTCTCGCGCATGACGCTGGGCGATTCCGAGCTCGAGCAGGAAGTGCTTGCAATGTTCGCGGAGCAGGCGGTGCGTTTGATCACCGCGATGACGGCGTTGCCGGCCGAGACCGGGGTGCTTGCCCACAAGCTCAAGGGCTCGGCACGCGGGATTGGCGCCTTTGCGGTCGCCGATGCGGCCGCCAGCCTGGAGACCGCGATCCGGATCGGCCAGAATCAGCCCCACGCCCTCGCCGCGCTGAAAGAGGCGGTCGCCGAGGTTCGCGCGGCCATTGCCGCGATGCTCAAGCACTAAGCGCCGATCGCGCCGGAGCCGGTCTGGCCTGCGCACCTGGCTTTTGTTTTGACGCATTTTCCGCCCGCGAACCGGTATCCACTTCGCTTGAAAACGCTATGGCGCGGTCCGGATCGACCCGTTATAGGACAACCCGAACCTCCTTTTCCCCAGATCGCGGCAGCACGAGCACAATGGCCAAAATTCACTTTGTCGACCACAAGGGCGAAACCCGCACGGTGGAAATCGAGAACGGCGCGACCGTGATGGAAGCCGCCATCCGTAACAGCATTCCCGGTATCGAGGCCGAGTGCGGCGGCGCCTGCGCCTGCGCGACCTGCCATGTCTATGTCGACGAAGCCTGGCGCGAGAAGGTCGGCAGCCCGACACCGATGGAAGAGGACATGCTCGACTTCGGCTTCGACGTGCGCCCCAACTCGCGCCTGTCCTGCCAGATCAAGGTCTCCGACGAGCTCGACGGGCTCGTGGTGGGCACGCCCGAACGTCAGGCCTGATCCCTGCTGCTCAAGTGCGCGGCGGCGCGACCTCGATGCCGCGCTTGTGCCAGGGCTTGAATTTCTCGACCACCTCCGCAGTCAGCGGTGCTGGCCGGCGCGTCGCCTCGTCGAGCAAGACGCCGACCGAGGTCGCCGAGGCGATGCACTTCCCTTCCGAAAACACGACCTGCTCGAAGGTCACCGACGTGCGCCCGAGCTTCACCACGCCGAGCCCGAGCTCGATCGTGTTCGGCCAGTGCAGCTCGGCGCGGAAATGCATGTCGAGCCGTACCATGATCCAGGCGAGGCCCGGCGGGGTCAGCCCGTACTCCGGGCTCTTCATCAGCGTGACGCGGCCGGTCTCGAAATAGGTGGCATAGACCGCGTTGTTGACGTGCTGGTTCGGGTCGAGATCGCCGAAGCGGACGTTGTCGCCGAGGCGAAACGGGAAGTCCTCGAGGCGCGGCGTCGTATCGAGGCGGCTTGGTGCGTTCACCTGATGATCTCCGTCAAATCCAGCCTCGTTACAGCCCAGTTATTTTGACCCGGCAAGTGGGTGTGCTTGCGGGGCGCTCCCGCTTTTATGCCTTCCCTGATCCATTCCCGTTGGCTAGACAGGCAGGGTCACCTCGGCCCGCCGGGCGCCGTCCAACCGATAATGACCGATAAAGAGACGACATGAGCGACGTGATCAAAACCGACGTGCTGATTATTGGCGCCGGCCCTTGCGGTCTGTTCGCCGCCTTCGAGCTTGGCCTTCTCGACATGAAGGTGCACTTCATCGACATCCTCGACAAGGTCGGCGGCCAGTGCGCCGAGCTCTATCCGGAAAAGCCGATCTACGACATTCCCGGCATTCCGCAGGTGTCGGGGCAAGGCCTCACCGACGCGCTGATGGAGCAGATCAAGCCGTTCCATCCGACCTTCCATCTCGGCGAGATGGTCGAGACCGTCGAAAAGATCGGCGATCCCCTGTTTCGCTGCACCACCGACGCAGGCAAGGTGTTCGAATGCAAGGTCGTGGTGATCGCGGCCGGCGGCGGCTCGTTCCAGCCCAAGCGTCCGCCGGTGCCGGGTATCGAAGCCTATGAAGGCACCTCGGTGCACTACGCCGTGCGCAAGATGGAAACGTTCCGCGACAAGAACGTGCTGATCGTCGGCGGCGGCGATTCCGCGCTCGACTGGACGCTCAATCTGCATCCCCTGGCCAAGCGCATCACGCTCTTGCACCGTCGCGACGATTTTCGCGCTGCCCCTCACAGCGTCGAGCAGATGCGCGCGCTGGTCGCCGAGGGCAAGATGGATCTGCGGCTCGGCCAGGTCACCGCGCTCTCCGGCACCGACGGCAAGCTGACCGGCGCCACCGTGAAGGGCAACGACAACGCCGTCAGCGATATTGCCTGCGACACCATGCTGCCGTTCTTCGGCCTGACCATGAAGCTCGGGCCGGTCGCGAATTGGGGCATTGCGCTCGAGAACAATCTGGTGCCGGTCGAGACGTCGGCATTCGAAACCAACGTGCCGGGCATCTTCGCCATCGGCGACATCAACACCTATCCGGGTAAGATCAAGCTGATCCTGTGCGGCTTCCACGAGGGCGCGCTGATGTCGCAAAAAGCCCACCGCTACGTCTATCCGGAGAAGCGGCTCGTGTTCCAATACACGACCTCATCCTCGAGCCTGCAAAAGAAACTCGGGGTCAACTGACCACGGCGCGAACGGGGCTGAGCATCCCTGGTGCTGGAACCGTTCGCGAAATCGCCGTAGTCTGCGGCCATTGCAGTGGCGGGTTAGCAAGGTGATCATAATGCGGAATCTCGTTTCCAGCTTTCGGCTGCTCTCGCTGCTCGCGCTGGGTCTCGTGCTGTCGCTCGGCGCAACAGGGAAGGTTGCCGCACAACAGCCGACGGCTGCGGGCTTGTGGCAGAAGGTCGAAGACGGCAGGCCTGTGGGCTGGTTCCTCTTCATCGACCATAACGGCATCTTCGAAGGCGTGATTGCCAAGACGTTTCCGCGCCCCGGCGACAATCCGAACGAGGTTTGCGCGAAGTGCACGGACGATCGCAAGAATCAGCCGGTGCTCGGGCTCTCTTTCATCCGCGACATGAAGCGCGACGGGTTGAAATATGAAGGCGGCAACGTCGTCAATCCACGCGACGGCAACATCTGGAAGGCCAAGATGACGGTGAGTCCGGACGGTCAGGTCCTGACCATGCGCGGCTTCCTCGGCATCTCTCTGTTCGGCAAGGATGAGACCTGGCAGCGCCTGCCGGATTCCAGCCTGGCCGAGGTCGATCCCGCGATCATCGCCAAATATCTCCCCGCGCAGGCCGCCGCGCCCGCGCCGAAGGCCGCGCCCGCGGCCAAGAAGGGCGGCGCGATGATGATGGCGCCAGCGGCGAAGAAGTAGGCTCCCGGAGCCTTCGAGGCATGTTCACGCGGTGTCGCGCGCTCAGGTCACCGGCGCCGGATTGAACAGCGTGAGGTCATTGTGGATGCCCCAGCGATCCGACCACGGCTTGGTGCGGCCGGAGGCAACCTCGAGGATCAGGCGGAACAGGTCCCAGCCGGTCTCCTCGATGGTCTTTGCGCCGGTGGCGATGCCGCCTGCGTCGAAATCGATCAGATCCTTCCAGCGGCGGGCGAGCTCAGTGCGGGTCGCGACCTTGATCACGGGCGCGGCCGCCAGGCCATAGGGCGTGCCGCGGCCGGTGGTGAACACCTGCAGGGTCATGCCGGAGGCGAGCTGAAGCGTGCCGCAGATGAAGTCGGAGGCCGGCGTTGCCGCGAACAGCATGCCCTTCTGCGTCGCCTTCTGGCCGGGCGAGAGCACGCCGGTGATCGCTGATGAGCCTGATTTGACGATCGAGCCCAATGATTTTTCGACGATGTTGGCGAGGCCGCCCTTCTTGTTGCCGGGGGTGGTGTTGGCGCTGCGATCGGCGCCGCCACGGGCGAGATATGAATCGTACCAGGCCATCTCGCGCACCAGCGCCCGGCCGACGTCTTCGTTGACGGCGCGGCGGGTGAGGAGCTGGATGGCGTCGCGCACCTCCGTCACTTCCGAGAACATCACGGTGGCGCCGGCGCACACCAAGAGGTCGGCGGCAAAGCCGAGCGCGGGGTTCGCAGTGACGCCCGAGAAAGCGTCGCTGCCGCCGCATTGCAGGCCGACCACGAGATCGGACGCGGGGCAGGTCTCGCGGGTGCGTTTGTCGAGGATCTTCAGGCGGGCTTCGGCTTGCGTCATGATCGCATCGACGATCGCGCCAAATCCGTCGAAGGCTTCGTCCTGCATGCGGACGATGGCATCGCTGACGCCTTCCGGCACCAGCCGTTCGGGCGCGAGTTTTTCACATCCCAAGCTGATGACCAGAATCTCGCCGCCGAAATTCGGGTTGAGCGCGAGGTTTTGCAGCGTGCGGATCGGCACGACGGCATCGGGCGCGGTGATGGCGACGCCGCAGCCATAAGCATGCGTCAATGGCACGACGTCGTCGACGTTCGGATACTTCGGCAGCAGCTCGGCGCGGATGCGCTTCACCGCATATTCCATCGTGCCCTTGACGCATTGCACGGAGGAGGAGATGCCGAGGATGTTCTTGGTGCCGACGGACCCGTCCGGATTGCGAAAGCCTTCGAAGGTGAAGCCTTCGAGCGGCGGCAGCGGTGCGGGAACGGCCGTGGAGATTTCGAGCTTGTCGAGGGCAGGGGCATCCGGCATGCGGATGCGCGCCTCATCCACCCACTCGCCGGCCAGGATCGGCGAGAGCGCGTAGCCGATCACCTCACCGTAGCGGATGATCGGCGCGTCCTGCGCGATGTCGACCAGGGCGGTCTTGTGCCCTTGCGGCACAAAGGCACGCAGCGTCAGTCCGCACGCAAAGCGGGAGCCGGCAGGGAGCCCGAAATCATTGACGACGATCGCGACATTGTCGCGCTCGTTGAGCTTGATGTAGCGGGGCTGCTCTTTCGCCGCGACGTCCTGGTCCATCTGCGATTCCTGATCTGTAGGGTGGGTTAGCGGCAGCGTAACCCACCACTGTCCGTGTCCGCAGAGCCCGACGGGGTGGGTTACGCTGCGCTAACCCGCCCTACGATATCGTCCTATCAACCCGGATAGGTGTAAGCGGTCTTCACCGTCGTGTAGAACTCGCGTGCGTAGGAGCCCTGCTCGCGGGCGCCGTAGCTCGAGCCCTTCCGGCCGCCGAACGGCACGTGATAGTCGACGCCCGCGGTCGGCAGATTGACCATCACCATGCCGGACTCGCTGTTACGCTTGTAGTGCGAGGCGTATTTCAGGCTCGATGTGCAGATGCCGGAGGCGAGCCCGAACTCGGTGTCGTTGGAGATCGCCAGCGCTTCCTCGTAGTTCTTGGCGCGGATGACGGCGGCGACGGGCCCGAATATCTCTTCACGCGCGATGCGCATGTTGTTGTTGGCTTCGGTGAACAGCGCCGGCTGCAGGTAGTGGCCGGGGTTGTCGCGCTTGAGCAACTCGCCGCCGAAGGCGAGCTTGGCGCCCTCGTCCTGACCGATCTTGATGTAGCGCAGGTCCTGGTCCAGCTGGCTCTGGTCGACCACGGGGCCGATATGCACGCCGGCCTTGAGCGCGTCGTCCACCGACAGGCTGTTCAGGCGGTCGGCCACCGCGGCAACGAAGCGGTCATGGATGCCTTCGGTGACGATCAGGCGCGACGATGCCGTGCAGCGCTGACCGGTCGAGAAGTAGGCGCCGTTGACCGCGACTTCGACGGCAGTCTTCAGGTCGGCGTCGTCGAGCACGACCAGCGGATTCTTGCCGCCCATCTCCAGCTGGAATTTCTTCATCGGGTTGGAGAGCACGCAGGCCTGCGCGATCTTGCGGCCGGTTTGCACCGAGCCGGTGAAGGAGATCGCGGCCACATCAGGATGGTCGAGCAGGGTCTGGCCGACCACGGAGCCGGAGCCGACCACGAGGTTGAACACGCCAGCCGGAATGCCTGAGCGGGTGATGATCTCGGCGAGGGCATGTCCCGAGCCGGGCACCAACTCGGCCGGCTTGAACACCACCGTGTTGCCGTAGCAGAGCGCGGGCGCAATCTTCCAGGCCGGGATTGCGATCGGAAAATTCCAGGGCGTGATCATGCCGATGACGCCGACCGGCTCTCGCGTGAGCTCGACGTCCAGGCCGGGACGGACGGACGCGCCCTTCTCGCCGATCAGACGAAGGGCTTCGCCGGCGAAGAACGCGAAGATCTGGCCGGCGCGGGCGACCTCGCCGATACCCTCGGGCAGCGTCTTGCCTTCCTCACGGGCGAGCAGACGGCCGAGTTCTTCCTTGCGGGCGAGGATCTCGGTGGAAATCTTGTTCAGCGCGTCGTAGCGCACTTGCGGCGTCGATTGCGCCCAGGCGGGGAAGGCGGCCTTCGCGGCGGCGATCGCCTTCTCGGTCTGTGCCTTGTCGGCCTTGGCATATTCGCCGACGAGGTCATTGGTGTTGGAGGGGTTAATGTTCTTGGTGACGCCGGAGCCGTCGACCCATTCACCGCCGATGAAGTTTTTCAGGATCGCAGTCATCTCTTCCTCCAGAGTTTTTTTAACGCACGAGGCAGGGCCGCTTGTCGTCAAACGTCCAGCCGGGGATCAGATCCTGCATGGCCATGGCGTCATCTCGGGCGCCGAGTCCATGCTGCTTGTAAAGTTCATGCGCGGCCTCGATGGCCGCACGGTCGATCTCGATGCCGAGGCCCGGACGATCCGGGACCGCGATCTTGCCGCCCTTGATCCGGAGCGGCTCTTTCGTCAGTGCTTGGCCATCCTGCCAGATCCAGTGGGTGTCGATCGCGGTGACCATGCCGGGGGCGGCGGCGCCGACATGGGTGAACATCGCGAGCGAGATGTCGAAATGGTTGTTGGAGTGCGAGCCCCAAGTCAAGCCGTTGTCACGGCAGGTCTGGGCAACGCGCACCGAGCCTTGCATGGTCCAGAAATGGGGGTCGGCGAGCGGAATGTCCACCGCACCGAGCCGCAGCGCATGGCTGAGCTGACGCCAGTCGGTCGCGATCATGTTGGTCGCGGTCGGCAGGCCGGTGGCGCGGCGGAACTCGGCCATGATCTCGCGACCGGAGAAGCCGGCCTCGGCGCCGCAGGGGTCCTCGGCATAGGCGAGGATGCCGTGCATGTTCTTGCAAAGGCCGATGGCCTCGTCGAGCGACCAGGCGCCGTTCGGGTCCAGCGTGACGCGGGCATCGGGGAAGCGCTTGGCGATCGCCGTGACCGCCTCGATCTCCTGCTCGCCGCGGAGCACGCCGCCCTTGAGCTTGAAATCGGCAAAGCCGTAATGGTCTTGCGTGGCTTCCGCCAGCCGCACCACCGCCTCCGGCGTCATTGCCTCCTGATGGCGGAGGTTGAACCAGTCGGGCTTGCCGGTCTCGCCCTTGACGTAGTCGAGCTTGGACTTGCTGCGGTCACCGACGAAGAAGAGATAGCCGAGCGTCTCGACGCTCTTGCGCTGCTGGCCTTCGCCGAGGAGCGCTGCGACCGGCAGATTGAGATGCTGGCCGAGCAGATCGAGCAGGGCGGATTCGATCGCGGTGACGGCGTGGATCATCACGCGCAGGTCGAAGGTCTGCTTGCCGCGGCCGCCGGCGTCCCGGTCGGCAAAGGTCGTTCTGACGTCGGCGAGGATGTTGTTCATCGCGCCGACGGTCTTGCCGATCACGAGATCCCTGGCGTCCTGCAGCGTCTGCCAGATCTTTTGCCCGCCTGGCACCTCGCCGACGCCGGTGTGGCCGGCATTGTCGGTGAGGATGACGATGTTACGGGTGAAGAACGGTGCATGCGCCCCACTCAAATTGAGGAGCATGCTGTCGCGGCCTGCGACCGGGATCACCTGCATCGTTGTGACGACCGGCGCGCCGGGGATCGGTACCCCGGAGATCTCAGTCTGGGTCATCGCACGCTCCTCCCTGCATCCTTGATTTATTCTGCGGCCTGTTGTGTCGATCCTGCGGCAGGCAGGTTCTTCACCAGCGCGGCCAGTTCCGCAATCTCCTGCTCGGTGAGATCGGTCAGCGGCGAGCGGACCGGGCCGGAATCACGGCCGATCACCTTCATGCCGGCCTTGATGATCGAGACCGCATAGCCCTTCTTGCGGTTGCGGATCTCGATCAGCGGCAGGATGAAATTCTTCAACCCGGCGTGGATGGTCGCGTGATCGCGTTTGCGCACCGCGGCGTAGAACCTGGTGGCGAACTCAGGCACGAAGTTGAATACGGCCGACGAGTACGTCGTCATGCCCATGTCGAGATAGGGCAGCGCGAAGGTCTCGGCGGTCGGCAGTCCGCCGACATAAGTGAGGCGGTCGCCGAGCTTGGTGTAAACGCGGGTCATCAGTTCGATGTCGCCGATGCCGTCCTTGTAGCCGACGAGGTTCGGGCAGCGCTCGGCGAGGCGGGCGAGCGTGTCGGGCTGGAGGATGGCATTGTCGCGGTTATAGACGATGACGCCGATCTTCACGGAGGCGCAGACGGCCTCGACGTGGGCGGCAAGGCCTTCCTGCTCGGAATGGGTCAGATAAGGCGGCAGCAGCAGCAGGCCGTCAGCGCCGGCCTTTTCCGCGCCGATTGCGATCTCGCGGGCGATGGCAGTGCCATAGCCGGTGCCGGCGAGCACGGGCACGCGGCCCTTGGTCTCGTCGACGGCAACCTTGACGACTGCGGGCACTTCGGCCGGGGTCAGCGAGAAGAACTCGCCGGTGCCGCCGGCGGCGAACAGGCCTGCAACGTCATAGCCGCACAGCCAATCCATGTTGGCGCGGTAGGTCGCTTCGTCGAAGGAATAGTCTGCCTTGAACGGCGTGACGGGGAAGGACAGGAGGCCGGAACCGATCTTCTGGGCCATTTCCTGCGGGGTCATCTTGCTCACGGGCGCTGCTCCCTGCTCTCGTGTTGTCCGGGACGCAAGTGAAATCCGCGCGTCCATGCGCTGGTGTTTAGGAGACGGTTCGATGCGCGTCCAAGCCAAATCCTATATCAACTGATACGGATTCAGCATCAATCTTCCATGACATCCGCGGAGGACAATTCGCTCGCGATTTTGACCAGCGCAGACAGCAGCGGGTTCTCGTCGTCGCGGCGCCACACCATGAAAAGCTCGACCGGAACACGGGTGCGCAGCTTCAGGGGGCGCAGCCTGACGTCGGAGATTTTCAGGCCGGCGGCGGCGGCCGGCACGATGGCCAGGCCAAGGCCGGCGCGCACCATCGCGAGGATCGAGTGGATCTGGCTGAGGTGCTGGACGTAGCGCGGCAGGATGTCGGCGCGGGTGAACAGCGCGACCAGCAGATCGTGGAAATAGCGGCTCTCATAGGGCGAATACATCACGAAGGGCTGGCCGTCGAAATCCTTGATCGTGATGCTGTCGGCATTGGCCAGCGGATGCTTCTTCGGGATCGCGGCGAGCAGGGGCTCGGCGACCACGCGGCGGCTGGCAATTTCGGGGCGCGCGATCGGCGGCCGCAGCAGGCCGGCGTCGATCTGGCCCGAGGTCAGCGCCTCGAACTGGTCACCGGAGACCATTTCCTTCAGCGAGAAATCGACCTCCGGCAGCTTGGCACGGCAGGCCGCGACGAGTTCCGGCAGGAAGCCGTAGGCGGCGGCCGCGGTAAAGCCGATCTTCAGCGAGCCGGTCTTGCCGAGCGCGATGCGGCGGGCCACCTGCGAGGCGCTTTCCGCAAGCTTCAGGATGCGGCGGGCCTCGGGGAGGAAGCTGCGGCCAGCCGGGGTCAGGCGCACCGAGCGGCTGGTGCGCTCCAGCAGCGGCGCGTCGATGATGTGCTCGAGCACCTGGATTTGCCGCGACAGCGGCGGCTGAGTCATGTTCAGCCGCGCGGCGGCGCGGCCGAAATGCAGTTCTTCCGCCACCGTGACGAAGCAGCGGAGCTGGTTGAGGTCGAACATCGATACATTCTTTAGATGAATAAGGCGCTTCCCCGCCACTTCTAGCATCGATCATCCCCAAAACAAAGACGGCGGCCTTCTAGAGCCGCCGTTGAGTTGCCTGTCCCACTCCGACGACTCGGAGCGCTCAGGAGGAGCGTTTGAGCACCACCCGCTCGATCTTGCCGACGACCACGAGATAGGCGACCGCAGCCACCAGCGCGTTGATGCCGACGAACACCAGAGCCCCGTTGAACGAGCCGGTCGCGGCCACGATGTAGCCGATCACGATGGGCGTGGTGATCGAGGAGAGGTTGCCGAAGGAGTTGAACAGGCCGCCGGAGACGCCGCCGGCCTCCTTGGGCGAGGTGTCGGACACAACAGCCCAGCCGAGCGCGCCGATGCCCTTGCCGAAGAAGGCGAGCGCCATGAAGCCGACCACCAGCGCCTGGCCGTCGACATAGTTGCAGGCGATGATCGACATCGACAGCAGCATTCCTCCCACGATCGGGATCTTGCGCGCCATGGTCAGCGAACCGGACTTGCGCAGGATGGCGTCGGACATGACGCCGCCGAGCACGCCGCCGATGAAGCCGCAGAGCGCCGGCAGTGTCGCGACGAAGCCGGCCTGCAGGATCGACAGGCCGCGCTCCTTGACCAGGTACACCGGAAACCAGGTCAGGAAGAAGTAAGTCAGCGTGTTGATGCAGTACTGGCCGAGATAGACGCCGATCATCATGCGGTTGGAGAGCAATTGGCGGATATGGTCCCATTTCGGGCCGGAGTTCGCCGCACGCGCGTCCTTCAGATCGTTCTTGGGCGCATCGAGATCGACCAGCGCGCCACCTTCCCTGATGTAATCGAACTCGGCCTCGTTGATCGAAGGATGCTCCTTCGGACCATAGACGGTCTTGATCCAGACGAGGCCCATGATGATTCCGAGCCCGCCCATCACGAAGAACACGTAACGCCAGCCGTAGTCATGGGCGATCCAGCCCATCAGCGGCGCGAAGATCACGGTGGCGAAATATTGCCCCGAATTGAAGAAGGCCGATGCGGTGCCGCGCTCGTTGCCTGGAAACCAGGCCGCGACGATGCGGGCGTTGGCAGGGAAGGACGGCGCTTCCGCGACGCCGACGAGAAGCCGAAGCGCAAACAGCACGATGACGGCAGCGCCGGCGCTGAGGAAGCCGATCCAGCCCTGCATCATCGTGAACAGCGACCAGATGATGATGCTGAAGGCGTAGACGAGGCGTGAGCCGTAACGGTCGAGCAGCCAGCCGCCTGGTACCTGCGCGACGACATAGGACCAGCCGAACGCGGAGAAGATCCAGCCCATGGCGACGGGATCGAGACGGAGCTCCTTGGACAGCGCGGAGCCGGCGATCGAGAGCGTGGCGCGGTCGGCGTAATTGACGGTCGTGACCAGGAACAGCATGGTCACGATGAACAGCCTGACGCGAGACCTCTTCACGTCCGTCGCGGACACCACTGCGCTCATCGTGCGCCTCCTTGGACCTTGAAATGTTTCCTCACGGCGACTCCTAGAGGCGCGCGCGGGAAAGTGTCCAAGTTCAAGCGAGTATCGATCGATGCCGTTTTTAAATTGATGGAACGGCAGGCCGGTGGCCGTGCCCGTGCGAGCACGCCGACCGCGTGTCGCCGCTGGCTATACCAATGCCAGGTTCGTCGGGTGCACGCCGCTGAAGATGCGCTGGATGCTGTCGTTGCCGAGACCGAAGACGTGGCCGAACAGATCGGCAAACAGCGCCCGATAGTCGGTGAGAACCGGATAGTCGCGGTTCTGGAACAGATGCGGCTGCTCGACCTTGACCTGCTCGCCGAGAATGCGGCCGCCGTTGATGCCGCCGCCGAGCACCCAATAGACGCTGCCATGGCCGTGATCGGTGCCGCGGTCGCCATTCTCGCGGAAGGTGCGGCCGAATTCGGAGATGACGACCACCACCGTATCGCGCCACGCCGTCGGCCCGACCTCCTCGGAGAAGCCGACGAGGGCGCGTCCGAGCTCGCCGAGCCGGTCGGCGAGATAGCCGTTGGCGGCGCCCTGGTTGACATGCGTGTCCCAGCCGCCAACGTCGACGAAACCAAGGTTGAACTGCTCGCGCATCAATCGGCCGATGCGCCGTGCCGATAATTCGAAACCGCGCGGCGAGACGGCGCCGCGGTTGGCCGCGTTCATCTCTTCGGAGACCGAGCGATAGACGTCGTCGCGTACGCGAAACCCCTCCGACACCGAGGCCGCCAGGTTGGACTGGGCGTACATCTTCTTGATCAGATCGGCCTGGCGGTCGTCGACGCCGGGCTTGCCGACGTTGCCGATGCCAGTGTTCGGCACCTGCGACTTGCCGCGGAAGATGAGCGGAAGCTGGTCGGTGAACGCAATCGGCTTGACCCGCGTCAGCTCGCTTGCGAGCCGGCTCATGAAGCCGGAACGATAGTCGCGCGTCCGCCCCGCGGACTGGCCGAGTTCGATCGTGTCCTGGGTCTCGAAATGGCTGCGGGTCAGATCGTCGCTGGTGCCGGCGAAGGGAATGAAGGCGATCTCGCGCTTGGCCCAGAGCGGATAGATGCTGTCGCGCAAGGCCGGATGCAGTCCCCAATCGGCGTCGAGCGCCAGCGCCGCGTTCGGGTTGCCGGCATCGGGCCTGGCGATGGCGAGCGTTGGTCGCGAGGCACGGTAGAAATCACTCGAAACCGGCACGACGACGTTCGCCGCGTCATAGGCGCCGCGCAAGAACACGACCAGCATGCGGGCATCGGTCGCCGGCGCTGCCCAGACGCGGCCTGCCACGGTGAGCGGAGCGAGGGCGGCAAAGGTCTTGATCAGCTCGCGACGGTTCATGGCAATCTCCGGTGCTCAGTGCATGAATTCCGGTGACGACAGGAACAGCGTGTTCCAGTCCTGCGGTGAGATCGCCCTGTCGAGCGATGCCAGCGTTGCGGGGCCGAGAGTCTTGCGAAGGCCGTTGAAGTAGAGCGCGTTCTGCAGTTGCGGGAACGCGGGCAGCTCGACCGGATTCGGCCCGTCGGATTTGAACAGGCCGGACGATCCGGATCCGATCTGGCGTGCGATCTCGAAGCGAACCATCATCTGACCGGGGCCGTTCCACGACGCCGAGGTCAGCGGGTAGCCGTCCGGCGTCTCGTGGTTGAACAGGCCTTCGCCGAGGCGATTGATCCAGCCCTGGATCGGCGCCGTGTTCAATATGACCCGGTCGTCGTAGGCGAGGCGGACCGCCGAGAGCACGTATTGCACGGGGTCCTTGAAGCGCGTGCCGGGCTTCAGCGCGGCCTCGAATTCGCTCGAATGGATCATCGTGGCGAGTACCGAGGCAATGTCGCCGTCAGTGGATTTGAAGGTCTGGGCCATCCGCTGTACCAGCGCTTCCGGCGGATTGTCCGAGACGAAATAGGTCGCGATCTTCCGCGATACATGGTTTGCGGTCGCCGGATGGTGGACCAGGATATCAAGGGCCTCGTCGACCTCGGCGAGCCCACGGCCCTTGATGGTGTGACCGAGGAAGGTCTTGTCGCTGTAATCGTGACGGGACGGGTTGAACTCGAAGGCGCCCTCGCGCACGAGCTGGGATTGCAATTCCGGCTTGAGCTTCGGATCTTCCGGCTTGGTGTCGATGCCGGCCCCGGTGAGGATCTTCGCCAGCGCTTCCACGTCGGCCTGGGTGTAGCCGGAGCCAACGCCCATGGTGTGCAGCTCCATGATCTCGCGGGCGTAGTTCTCGTTCAGATGGCCCGCCGCGTTATCGGCATTGTCGAGATAGCGCAGCATCGCGGGATGACGAACGGTCGCCGCGAGCAGGTCGCGAAACTTGCCCAGCGAGTTGGGACGAAGGGCGTGATCGACGTAGTCGCCGACCAGCACGCGCAGGTTCGATTTGTACTGGTGGACGTTGAAATGATTGAACCAGAACCAGACCATGCGCTCGCGCAGCTGGTCGGGCGCGTAGAGCGCGCGCAGGATGGTGCGCGCCGCGGCCTGCTTGGCGCGATCGTTCATCGCCTGCTGAAATACCTGCTGCGCGGCTTTCTTCTGCTCGGGGTCGATGACCTGGCTGGCGCTCTTGGACTGCTGCTCGAAGGCGACCGCAATGTCGAACGGGAAGCTGTGGACGTCGGGCATCGCTTCGATCTGCGCTTTCGCAGCGTCGGGCAGGGGAGGGTTGCCGGCCGGGTGCAATTGCTCCTGCAGCCAGCGTTCGGCACCCATGCCGTGCATGTGTGCGGCACTCGAGGTGCTGACACCGAAGCTCAGCCGATCGAGCAGAGCGAGATCGTGCGGATTGAGGTCGTCGGCACGGGAGACGTTCGGTGTCAGGCCTGTGGCCAACGCCGCGAGCGCCGCGATGCCCGACCATCGCAGCCGACGATATGCGCTTCTGCTATCCACCATAGGTCCCGTCCCATGACGCGTGCATATCGTGCGCGGTGCGGCTGAACCTGCCCTGAATGGAATGGACTCAATTCACGGTAGTGCCATCAATTTCCGGCGAGCGGCGACAATGCGCTATTTCCGGTTCGCTACTTCTGCGCGCCCGGCAGGAGCGGAGCCAAGAGGCTGCGCGTGAAGCCGGGCGGCACGGCATCCAGCCCCAGCACGGAGCTTGCGGCCGGGAGGGTGGCATCCGCCATCGCGGCATGGCCTTCGGCACTCGGATGCACGGCGCCGCCATAGACGGCCGAGAGCACGCCCCAGGTCGCGTCGTGGATGTCGGTCGGCTGGCTCGCCGCTGGCAACCCCTGCGGATAGGTCATCGCCGCGAAATAGCTGTCGTTGGCGTCGCGAATCCAGCGTGCGCGCGGCAGATAGGCGCGGTACTCCGAAGCGCCGCGGCCGCACAGCATCGGCTGGCTCGCCGCGCTGACGAGGTCAGGGTTGAAGCTCTCTCCGTTCTCGGCAAAGCAAGTGCGGTCGAACTCGGGGTCATTGCCGGAGTGAGCACAAAAGCCGTGATCGGCGAATGCGGACTGGTGCGCATCGACGAAGGTCATACGGTCGGTCTCGGGATCGCGGCACAGGGCGCCCCGCGTGCAGGTGGCCAACCCTTTCAGTTGCGGCAGGAACTCGGTGTCGACGAAGGTCGAGACGCGGGCGAGGCGCTGTGGATCGGCGTTGAAGGCAGGATGGATGTCGAAACCGGCGCGGCCGCCGCGGCAGGGCACGCCGCCGTCGGCAAGGGCCGGATTGGCATAGGAGACGTAGACCACGTGTGAGAGATCGCCGCCGACCAGCGGTTTCAGCGCCTCGCGCAGCTTGACGAAATTCTGCGGCAGCTCGCGTTGTAGCGCGTCGCGGGACTCGTCCACGCTCGCCATCACGCCGGAGCGGCGGAACAGCGCGCGCTCGGTCGCGGTCTCGACGATCACGTCGGCGACGAGGCCGGAAAAGTAGACGTCATTGGCACCGATCGAGAGCAGCACCAGATCGAGATTGCGATCCGGCTGCCGCTTCTTCGCCGCGGTCAGCGCTTCGCGCAGCTCGGCGACCTGCGCATTCACGCTGGTGTTGCAGACGCCGCTCTTGCCTGGCGGGCATTCGCGGGCGCGCTGCGAGCCGAGCAGCCCGTCGCTGATGCTGGCGCCGGTGCAGGCGAGCGGCAGATAGGTGACGGCGATATGGGTGTAGCGCACCGCGAGCGCGAGCGCCGTGCGCGCCTGATAGCTGTAGAGAGAGCGGTGGCAGGGCGAGTTGAACCACAGCGCGCCGAAACGTTGCCAGTTGCCGAGCGTGTCCGGTGCCTCGCAGGCGCGGCCGCCCTTGAAGCCGGCGCGGCTCGGTCGGTAATATTGTCCGCCTACGGTGCCGAGATAGGAGCGGAAGCAGAAACCCTCATCGGATAGCGCCAGCGGCCGGTCCGGATTGCCTTCGCCGGAGGCGATGCTGTCCCCAAGGCCGGCGATAAAGATGTCGCGGACCTGGATCTCGGTCTGGATGCGCTGGGTCGGATCGGAGCCGGAGGAAACGTCGACGGTCGCGACCGTCTGCTTGCCGTAGCGGACCCGCAGATTGACCGGCTCGGCGCAGTCGAAGGTCGAGGTCTGCGGCCCGTCGCCGTCGTCGAACGACCAGGCGCAAGTGGCCCCGACCGGGACGGCGCCGGCCAGGCGTACGGTGATGGGGTGGTCGATCGGGGTGAGGTAGTTCTCTTTGACGTTGTCGCGGGTACAGGGCTGGTTAACCCGACCCTGCAGGTCGATGCAGAGGCGGTTGACCATGTTCCGGGCCCAGCCGCGGCCCTCGCTCTGCAGCTCGAGAGACTGCTCGGCGGCGAGGATGCTGCGGTTACGCGCATTCTCGACATGCAGCAGGAAATCGCGTTCCTCGCGGAACAGGCGGAAGCGGTTGCGGACCTCCCAATTGATCTGCATGGCCCCCGCATCCTGCGCGACTGCGCGTTGGGGCGGCAAAACGGCGAGAGACCCGGCCAGCAGCAGGGTGGCGAGAAAAAAAGTACGAAGTGAAACAGGGATCATGGCCCGCGTCTTCAACGGCAAAGTTGAGGCGGAAATAAGAGAGATTGCTGCGCTGCCTGCAACCTCTTGTCTGCAGAGCTCCCGCAACGTAAGCGTCGGCCGGCCCTAACGCTTGCTGGCCTGACGCACCAGCCGCTCGCGCTCCATTGGCGTCACCTCCTTGGGCAGATTGGCCTGCGCGCAGGCTTCCGCCAGCCGCCGCCGCTCCTGCCAGGGCCGGACCACGTTCATCCAGAGCTCGCGGGTGCCCATGATGGAGATGGCGAGACCAAACGGGATCACGAAATAAAGGAGGCGGAAGACCAGCAGCGTCGCCAGCAGCTGCTCGCGCCCGAATTCGGGCAGCGCCACCAGCATGGCGGCGTCGAACACGCCGATCGAGCCGGGGGCATGGCTGGCGAAGCCCAGGAGCGTCGCCAGGATGAACACCACGGCGAGGGACAGGAAGTCGATCGGCGGATTGGCCGGTATCAGCAGGTACATCGCGAACGCGCAAAATCCGAGGTCGATCACGCCGATCAGGATCTGCACCAGTGTCAGCGGCGCCGACGGCAGCACCACCTTCCAGCCCTTCTGGCCGAGCTCGCGGCGCTTCTCGCCCATGCAAAGCCAGACCAGATAGGCGGCGATCGAGGCGAGGCCGCCGATCGCGATCAGACGATTGATCGACGATGGCAGCTGATCCATGTAGGAAGCTGCATCCGGATGGATCGACATGCCGATCGAGAGCACGAAGATGTTACCGAGCCAGAAGGTCAGGCCGGAGAGGAAGCAGATTTTTGCGACGTCGATCGCGTTCAGCCCGTAGTCCGAATAAATCCGGAAACGGATCGCACCGCCCGTGAATACGGTTGCGCCGATGTTGTGGCCGATCGAATAGGAGGTGAAGCTGGAGAGTGCTGCGATGCGATAGGGCACGTGTTTCTTGCCTATCGTTCGCAGTGCAAAAAAATCGTAGAAGGTCAGCGTACAGAACGCCAAGAACACGCAGAGCGCAGCCAGGCCGATATTGCCACGAGGGATATCGGCAAGCCCCGTGAGGATGGCGTTCCGATCGATCCCATGGAGCGTCCGCACGAGCGTGGTGACCGCGAAGGCGATGATCATCACGCTCGCGGCAATGCCCAGCCGTCGCCAGCCGATCCATCTCGTGAAGCCGCGTTTCAGCGCGGGCAGCAGTCCGTGCATTCATCCTCCCGGCAGGGGGCAAGACCGACCGGGCCAGACATTGGACGGTCGGTTCCGATCACTGCCCGAACTGGGCGTCGATCGCTAGGCATGATGTAGCTCATTTAAGGCAAAAACAGAGACTTGTGCAGCCCTTGACAAGGACGGGATCTGCACGGAAGCGGCTGGTTTTGTCATATCTGGGTCACATGGGTCGCGCGTTAAGCATATGAGTCGAGGGTCAGGCTTCGATTGCGCGTCGGCATGTTCAGATGGTTTCACATCCGGCCGCTGCAAGCATTGTTCCGGCGCAAAGGCTGAGGCTTTCCTTTGGAACGACGGCGCCGTGGACAGGTTAGCGCCCCATCAGCAACCGAACACGGCGAAACAAGCGGCTTTCGTGCAAGCCTGAACCGTCGTGTTCCCTAAGCCCGCGAGGATCAGAACGATGGGACTGTTCACAAAAGACATCAAGACCATGAACGACCTGTTCGTGCATCAGCTACAGGACATCTATTACGCCGAGCAACAGCTCACCAAGGCGCTGCCGAAAATGGCGGACAAGGCGACCGATCCGCAGCTGAAGCAGGGCTTTTTGACGCACCTTGAGGAAACCAAGCAGCACGTCGCGCGGCTTGAGGAAGTATTCAAGATGCACGGCGCCCAAGTGAAGGCGGTGGATTGTCCGGCCATCGACGGCATCATCGAGGAGGCCGATGAAACCGCGGGTGACGTCGCCGACAAGGCGGTGCTCGACGCGGCCCTGATCAATGCGGCGCAGGCCGCCGAACATTACGAGATCGTTCGCTATGGCAGCCTGATCGCCTGGGCGAAGCAGCTCGGCCGCACCGACTGTGCCTCTGTGCTCGCCAAGACCCTCGAGGAAGAGAAGGCGACGGACAAGAAATTGACATCGCTGGCCGAGAGCAAGGTGAACCTGAGGGCAGCGAGCTAAGAGCGAGATACCTTCTGGCTGGAGACGCCGTGCATTCCGCACGGCGTCTCTTTTTTTCGGCTGGGTCTAGCCGGCCTGGTGTTTCAGGCCGAACACCAGCGCGACCAGCGCGAACATCGCGATGGTTACGGCGAAGACCAGGCTCGCCACAGTCGAGCTGATCAGGGTCGAGAGGACGCCGATGCCGATCACCGGAAGCGCGTTGCCGAGAAAGCAGCAGATGAAATAGGCCGAAACCACTTCGGCGCGGCGGTCATCCGGTGCGATCTGGTTTACCACCTGAAGGCTGCCGCGATAGCCGAGGCCCGCTGCTACGCCGCAGATCGCGGTCGCCGCGATCATGACGCCGAGTGATTCTGCGAACTGTGCGGTGACGAGCAGGGCTAGGCTCGGCAGCATCAGGCCGATCGACCACAGCATCGCGGCACGGCTCGACAGCTTGCGCGTCAGGGCAATGACGAGTGCGACGGCCGCTGCAAGCTCGAGGAAGATCGCGCCGGCGATCGCGTGGCTGGTGACGTGCAGCTCGTTCGCGAGCACGCTCGGCGCAAGCGCGGCAAAAAAGGCGACGAGGGCCATGGCACCGAAGCCGGTAACCGCGGGCGCCACGAACCGCGACCGGATTGGCGACGGAACGCCGGCGCGTGGCCGCACCGACATTCGCGCAAAAGCGGCCAAGGGACGATTGACCGTCTCGCGCGCGAAGGCAAGCAGTGCCGCGATCACCACCAGCACCGCGAGATACACGATAAACGGCGTTCGCAGCGGAAGCGCGACATATTCAGCGAGCAGGCCGGCGATCACGGCGCCAAGACCAAGGCCGGTGAAGTTCGCGATCGTTGCGATCACGGTGGCGCGGGAGCGGTCCTCCTCGGCGATCAGTTCCGCAAGCCACGCGGTGCCGGTTCCGGCGCCGATCCCGATCGCAAGGCCGCTCAGCACGCGTGCGACGTAGAGCGAGGCGACACCCTGTGCGAACAGGAACACGAGCGCGCCCACGACAGCGATCCCGATGGCGATGATCGCGGTGCGCCGCCGCCCGACCTGATCGGACATCCGGCCGAAGATCATGAGTGCCGTCAGGTTTCCGACGACGTAGACGGCGTAGATCAGGGTCAACGTGATCTGGGAGAAACCCAGCTGTTGCTTGTAGATGACGTAGAGCGGGGTTGCGACCGTGCTGCCGGCGAACAATGCACCGATCAGGCAGGAGACAGCAATGATTGTTGCGGTCTTGCCGAACTCCGATCCTGCAATTGAGGGAACCGAGGTGTTGCCAACTCTTGCCATGACTGTCGCTGCCTCGACGGGAAGATAGGGGGCTCAACAGGAAGCAATCTGGCGTTGTTCCCATGCCGCTGCGCTGACGGGGTCTGCACGGCGAGCAGAGCGTCGCGAGTTTCCCGTGCAGAATACAATCGATTGCGCGGCGACGTTTCGATCAGAACCGAAGCGTTGTCACGCAACGAAGGCCTAACGGTGGCGTTCCCCCTCCAAACATGAGGTGGATCATGCCAGCAGAATTTCTTCAGATGGGTTCTTTTCCGAAAGCCTGGAGCAGGCGAGGTGCGCAAGCATCGTCCGCTCTGACACTCACTGCAATGAGCCTCGGCTATGGCGTGGTGCAGCTCGACGTCACCATCGTCAACACCGCGCTCGACGCGATGGGCAAGTCGCTCGGTGGTGGCGTCGCCGAGTTGCAATGGGTGGTCAGCGCCTACACCATCGCCTTTGCTGCCTTCATCCTGACCGCCGGCGCGCTCGGCGACCGGATCGGCGCCAAGCGCATCTTCATGGCGGGCTTTGCGATCTTCACCGCGGCCTCGCTGGCCTGTGCGCTGTCTCCCAATGCCGTCGTGCTGATCTGCGCACGGCTGGTTCAGGGGTTGGCAGCGGCAATCCTGGTGCCGAATTCGCTGGCGCTGCTGAACCACGCCTATGCGGATGATCGTGCGCGCGGACGTGCGGTCGCGGTCTGGGCGGCTGGCGCAAGCCTGGCGCTGACTGCAGGTCCCTTCGTCGGCGGCGCGCTGATCACGCTGGTTGGTTGGCGTGCCATCTTCCTGGTCAATCTGCCGATTGGCCTTGCCGGCCTGTGGCTGAGCTGGCGATATGCGACCGACACGACGCAGGCGCGCTCGCGGGAGATCGATCTGCCTGGTCAACTCACTGCGATCGGCGCGCTCGGGTCGCTGGCTGGTGCGATCATCGAAGCCGGTGCGCTTGGATGGGCGCATCCCGCGGTGATCGCGGCATTCGTAGGCTCGGCCGTTCTCGCGGCACTGTTCGTCTGGCGCGAGAGCCGCACGACCCAGCCGATGCTGCCGCTGTCCTTGTTCGGTCACCGGCTGTTTACCCTGACCACCATCGTCGGCCTCCTCGTCAATATCGCGATCTACGGCCTGATCTTTGTGCTGAGCCTCTACTTCCAACGGATCAACGGCTTGTCGGCGTGGTGGACCGGACTTGCCTTCGTGCCGATGATGGGCGCGGTGCTGCCGGTCAATCTGCTGGCGCCGCGCATTGCCGAGCGCATCGGCCCGTGCCTGACCATCGTCGTCGGTGCCTCAAGCTCCGCGCTCGGCTGCCTCGGCATGGTCTGGATCGAGGCCGGGACGAGCTATTGGGCGATCTTTGCCCAGATGATCGCGATCAGCGGCGGGCTTGGCCTTTTGGTGCCACCGCTGACCTCGACCTTGCTTGGGAGTGTCGAGAAAGCGCGCTCCGGTATCGCAGCCGGTGTCCTCAACGCGACGCGGCAGACCGGCAGCGTGCTCGGCGTCGCGCTGTTCGGCTCGCTGCTCGCCTCCGACGGCGCCTTCATGAGCGGCCTTCACCAATCGCTCGTGATATCGGCGGCGGTCCTCCTGATCGCGGCGGCCGTGATCGGCCTGGGTGCGAGGGCGCCTGCACGAGCAATGTGAGCAGTCAGACACACTCCCTGTTCACCATCTCGGTAACCGGCGCACGGCCGGTTACCGACTGTCCATTTCTGCTGGCTCTAGTGCCCGACAGGATAGGGGCCAGCAATGTATCAAGTTCTGTTTTGTCTCACGGACCAGCATGACTGGCGTCTGGTCGCACTCGGCGGCGCCGTCTGCCTGCTCGCGAGCGCGGCGGCAATCAGCCTGTTTCACCGGGCGCGCGCGGCGAACGCCGGTGCTCGTCTCGTGTGGATCACCCTCGACGCCGTCGTCGCTGGCTGCGGCATCTGGGCGACCCATTTCATCGCGATGCAGGCCTATGGGCCGGGCGCCGGTGGTGCCTACAACATTCCCGTGACCATCCTCTCGCTTATCTTTGCGATCGCGGTCACCTTCATCGGCCTCAGCATTTCGGTTTCGACCAGGCGCGGAGCTTTGGTCGCGCTTGGCGGGGCTGTCGTTGGCGGCGGTGTCGCTGCCATGCATTACACCGGAATGATGGCGTTCGAGATTCCTGCCCACATCAGTTGGACCGCCGGAACCGTCGCGCTATCGATCCTGCTCGGCGTCGTCTTTGGATCGAGCGCCCTGTTCGTCGCGGGACGAGGCGATAATTTGTCCAACGCGCTTGCCGCCACGGTCCTGATGACGGTTGCCATCGTCTCGCACCATTTCACCGCGATGGGCGCACTGGAGTTGACGCCCGATCCGACGCTCACGATCAGCGGTCTTTCGATCCCGCCGGCGTCGTTGTCCATCCTGACCGCCAGCGCAGCCGTCGCCATCATCGCCATCGCGCTCGCGGCCGCCGTGCTCGACCGTCGCTCCAAGGGCGAGATCGGGCGCCAGCAGGTCGTGCTCGACACCGCACTCGAGAACATGTCGCAGGGACTGTGCATGTTCGATGCGCAAGGCAAGATCATTCTGTTCAACGAACGCTATGCGGCGATGCTCGGCCGCTCCGACATGCAGCTCACCGGCCGGGTTCTGCGCGACATTCTCCGCGAGGAATCGTCGAAAGGGCAGTGGAATGGCGATCCCGAGCAATTCTTCGCGCGCCTCGTCGCTGATGCCCGGCAGGGGCGCACGACGACGGATGTCGTTCGCCGGTTCGACCGCTCGATCCGTGTCGTCAACCAGCCGATGCAGGGTGGCGGCTGGGTCGCCACCTTCGAGGACATCACCGAATGGCTGGAGGCGCAGGCCAAGATCTCGCACATGGCGCGGCACGATGCGCTCACCAATCTGCCGAACCGCGTGCTGTTCCACGAGCAGCTCGAACAGGGTTTGCGCCGGGCGGGTTCTAACGACCAGCTCGCGGTGCTCTGCCTCGACCTCGATCATTTCAAGGACATCAACGACTCGCTTGGCCATCCGATCGGCGATGCGCTGCTGAAGGAGGTCGGCCGCAGGCTGAAGGCGACCGTCGGCGAGCACGACACCGTCGCCCGCCTCGGCGGCGACGAGTTCGCCGTGGTCCAGATCGGTCGCTCCGAAGAGGCTGCCGCGCGGGCGCTTGCCCGCCGCCTCGTCGAGGTGATCTCCGCGCCTTACGAGATCGATGACCATCAGATCGTGATCGGCGTCTCGATCGGCATTTCGCTGTCGCCGCAGGACGGCAGCAATCCGGATGAGCTCTTGAAGAACGCCGACCTCGCGCTGTACCGCGCCAAGGCCGACGGCCGCGGCACCTATCGATTCTTCGAGACCGGCATGGATGCGCGCGCGCAGGCGCGGCGCCTGCTCGAAATGGACATGCGGGCTGCGCTCCAGCGCGACGAGTTCCAGCCCTATTACCAGCCGATCCGCGACGTCGCCAGCGATCGTGTCGTCTCGTTCGAGGCGCTGCTGCGCTGGAACCATCCGCAGCGCGGCCTGATCTCGCCTGTCAGCTTCATTCCGCTCGCCGAGGAGACCGGCCTTATCGTCCAGCTCGGTGAACTCGTGTTGCACGGCGCCTGCGCGGATGCCGCGACCTGGCCCGAGAACGTCGGGGTCGCCGTCAATCTGTCGCCTGTGCAGTTCCGGAACCCGAACCTGATCGCATCCGTGAAGGAGGCGCTGGAGAAATCAGGACTCGCGGCGAACAGGCTCGAGCTCGAGATCACCGAATCCGTGCTGCTGCAGAACAGCGAGGCGACGCTGACCACCTTGCACGACCTGCGCGCCATGGGCGTGCGGATCTCGCTCGACGATTTCGGCACTGGCTATTCCTCGCTGAGCTATCTACGCAGCTTCCCCTTCGACAAGATCAAGATCGATCGTTCTTTCGTGTCCGAGCTCGCCACGCGCGAGGATTCGGTGGCGATCATCCGCGCCGTGACCGGCCTTGGCCGCAGCCTCGGCATCGTTACCACGGCGGAGGGCGTCGAGAATGACGCGCAGCTGGAGTTGCTTCGGCGGGAAGGCTGTACCCAGGCGCAGGGCTTCCTGTTCAGCAAGCCGCGGCCGGCCTCCGACGTCGCGATGATGCTGGAACGGCCGCGGTTGCGCGCTTCGGCTTAAGGAGCTAGCCGCGGCGTAGCGCGAAATGCGCGCCGCAGAACGCCATCACCGCACCGAGACCCAGCGCCGCGAGACCGGCGAGCACGCCCGAAATGGTCGGAAGCGGGCTCGGCGCCGCGGCGGCCTGTCCGGCGCCGGCAAGCAGGAGCACGCCGACCGCGATCAGGAATTGCCGCATCCTCTGCGGGATTTGGCCGGAGACGGCGCTTTGCATCAATGTCGCCGTGAAATAACCGCCGGAGAATCCGACTGATGCGATCAGCCACCAGGCGATCGCAGCACCGGTCGGCATGAACTCATGCGTGTCGGCGCGCCAGAGCCCGCCGAGGTCGAGCCCGTAACGCGCACCCAGCATGTGCACCGCGAGCGCGAGTAGCACGCCTGCGATCACGGCGGCCCCAAGAATCAGGCGGCGCGGAAAATAGATCGTCTCAGCCATGCCTCGCTTGTAGGATGGCGGAGGGCGATTGCGCAAGCGGATCGCGGACGGGATCGAGCGATGCAGGTGTCGGACGGGCAGGGCGGGGCGGTCACGAGCTATGCCTACAAGGCGTCGCTGATCGGTTCGGCGCATCGTTTCGAGCTGACCGACGAGGGATTGTCGTGGCACATTGCCGGGCGCTCCGGCCTCTGGCGCTATGACGAGATCAGTGCAATCAGGCTGTCGTTCCGCCCGGTCTCGATGCAGCAGCACCGCTTTCGCGCCGATATCAGCCGCGTCGGAGGCGGTCGCATTGCGATCCTGTCGACGAGCTGGCAGACTGCGGCGCTGATGGCGCCGCAGGACAGCGGGTTTCGCGATTTTCTGGTCGAGCTTCACGCGCGGTTGGCGAAGGCCGGCAGCCGCGCCCAGCTGACCGCCGGTCTCGGCGTCAAGACCTATGCGGCGGTGCTGGCATCCCTGGCGCTGCTGGCCGTGGCGATGACCGGGCTGTTGATCCGCGCGCTCTTGATCGGCGAATTCGCCGGCGTGCTGTTCATCCTCGGCTTTGCCGCGCTCTTCGCCTGGCAGGTCGGGGGCTTCGTGCAACGCAACCAGCCGCGTGCCTACAGCTTCGACCAGCTGCCGCGCTCCCTGCTGCCTTAGGGCTTGCAATCCGCCGCAATCAAAATTGACTTCGCAGCCGCGCGGCGGTCCCGCATCGTGCCGCGATGACATCAGCGAATCGCAGCACGCGCCTGCCGACGGCGGACGAGATCGCCGAGATCAACCGCACCCATCTCGTCGATACGCCGCTTCGGCCGGCCGATTTGCTGTTCGTGTTCGGCACCCGCGAGGACATCGCGCTTCGCGTCGAGACCGCCGCGCAGCTGTGGCGTGACGGCTATTTCCGCTGGTCGATTGTCAGCGGCGGTGTCACCCCAGGCTCGGAGCAATCCGAGTGCACCATCATCAAGGCGGCGATGGTCGCTGCGGGCATTCCGGCGGACCGGACCCTCGAGGAGCATCGCGCCATGAACACGGGCGAGAACGTGATCTTCTCGCTGCCCATCATCGATGCGACGCTGGGACTGCGCAACATCCGCAGCGTGATCTGCCTCGGCAACACCTGGACGGCGCGGCGTTATCCGATGACGCTGCACCGGCACTGGCCGGAGGTGACGAAACTGCTGCTCACCGTCGACAGCTTTACGACACCGCGCGCGCTTTGGCACACCGACCCTGAGTTTCGCCGTCGCATCCTGCACGAATGGGACAAGATCGAGCCGTACAAGGCGAGCGGGTTCATCGCGGAATGGCCGGAGCGCTGAGCGGTCCCGCGGGTCATTCCGTCGAGTCGAAATCCTCCTCCTTGGTGCCGAGCAGCGACACGAGCGTGCGCAGGCCGGAATCGAGCTGCTCGAAGGAGGGCGGGGCGAGCGCCAGGCGCACCGCGTTCGGGGCGTGACCATGCGCGACCGCGAAGGTCGAGGATGGGGTCAGCGCGATGCCGCGCCGGGCTGCCGCGGCAACGAATGTCTGCGAACGCCAGTGCGGCGGCAGCGTCAGCCAGAGATGATAGGAGCGCGTGTCGGCGGCGACCTGATAGCCGGCGAGCAGCCGTGCCGCGGTCTGCTGGCGGCGCGCGGCGTCGATGCGCTTCAGCCGCGTCAACTCGGCAACGGTGCCGTCGGCCATCAACCGCTGGCCGGCTGCGAGCGCGTGGCCCGAGGCGATCCAGCCGCCGGTGCGTACCGCGCTCATCACGCTTTCGCGCAAATGAGGCGGCGCAACGAGGATACCAAGCGCAAGGCCCGGCGCGACTTTCTTGGACAAGCTGTCGAGCACGATGCAGCGGTCCGGCCCGAGCGCTGCGAGCGGAGTGTCGTCTGCGAGGAAGCCGTAGACGGTGTCCTCGATGATGGTGAGATCGAGCTTTTCGGCGACCCGCATGATGTCGGCGCGCCGCGTCGCGTTCATGGTGACGCCGAGCGGATTCTGGATGATGGGCTGGAGATACAGCGCCGACAGATGCGCTTCGCGGTGCGCCTTCTGGATCGCGTCGGGCCGCGCGCCATGTTCGTCCATCGGGATCGGCACCAGCGTGATGCCGAGCCGAGCGGCTATGCTCTTGACGTAAGGGTAGGTGAGGGCTTCGACGCCGCAGCGGCCGCCGGTCGGAACCAGAGCTGCGAGCGCGGCCGCGAGCGATTGCTTGCCGTTGGCGGTGAACACGATCTGCTCGGCCTGCGGCGCGAAGTCCTTGCGCGCGAGATAGGCCGCGGCGGCATTGCGGGCGCTCTTGGTGCCGGTGCTGGTCGAGGCGCGCAGCACGGATTCCAGTGCGTCGACGCGCTCCAGTCCGGCGAGGCTCTTGGCGATCATCGCCCATTGCTGCGGCAGCAGCGGATAATTGACCTCGAAATCGATGCGCGCATCGCGTGGCTCGGCGATGCTCTCGACTTCGCGCCTGACGTCGCCGGAGATGAAGGTGCCGCGTCCGACTTCGCCGACCACCAGGCCACGGCGCAACAGCTCCGTATAAACCCGGCTCGCGGTCGAGACCGCGATGCCACGATCATAGGCAAAATTGCGCTGCGGCGGCAGCCGGTCGCCGGCCCTTAACGTGCCGTTAGCGATGTCTGCGGCAATGGCATCCGCAAGCTTCACGTACTCGAACTTGGACATTATTGCACCGAGAGCAATGTTTTTCTTGCTCCGAGCAATGTACTGGAGCATTTAAGTTCCATCAAGGTCCGCGATTGAGCCGAGGAGAGCGAGAGCAATCCGACGGCAAATGAGGTGCAGGCGCTCGAGCGTTTGCGCCAACGGCATCTGCATCGCCGCGCGGGACTTCAGGCCGGAGAAGAAACATGACCATGATCTCGCAAACTGCCGGGCGGAGTTTACGCCCATCCTCGTCGAGCGGATTTTTTGCCAGGCTCGTCAACGCCGCCTATGCGCTGTTCGACCGCCTTGAGCGCCGCACCGCCATCAAGACGCTGAACGAGCTCGACGACCGCGCCTTGCGCGACATCGGGATCAACCGCAGCCAGATCGAAGACGCCGTCTACGGCCAGTTCAAAGCCGAACTGACGCGGTATATCTGAGACGCCTTACCTGAGTCCCGGATGCGCTGCAGCGTTCTGACGCTGCTGCGCAGAGCCGACACGAGAGCGAGTTTCCGTGCACAACCGCTTCCAAGTCGTCAATGCGAGCGCAGCGAGGCAATCCAGAGTCTTTCCGCGGATGCATTTCTGGATTGCTTCGCTGCGCTCGCAATGACAGCGTAATCTCAGCTCAGCATTGTCAGCATCAGGCCAGCGCGACCTGGCCCCACTTATCACCATAAGCGCGATCATCCTCGGATGGGGCGGGCCTGCGGCGAGGCCTTGTCGGAGCGCCGCGCTGGCGCCGATGCCTGAGGCCGAGGCGCTGCATCCGCGGCCGATTGCGAGCGGGACCTCGTAGGTCCATCTCCGCCACCATTGCTTCACGACATTGCTCCGAGGTTAGTGCCGCACCACGAGCACCGAGCATTTCGCGTAACGCACCACGTGCCCGGCGTTCGATCCGAGGAAATAGGTGCGCATCGCAGGCCGGTGCGAGGTCATGACGATCAGATCGGCCTTCATCTGCGCGGCTTCCTCCAGGATCTCGTGATAGATGCCGCCCTGGCGGACCACGCTGGAGATATGGGAGGCGTCGATGCCGGATTCGCGCGCGACGATGGCGAGTGCCTCTTCCGAGGTCTGGCGCTGCTGCTCGTCGAAATCGGCCGGGACGTATTCCGCCAGCATCACGGGCGTCATCGGCAGCACGTTGAGCAGCCGGATCGATCCGTTCCAGTTCTGCGACAGCGTCGTCGCGGTCGCGATCGCAGGCTTTGCCAGATCGGTGTCGGCGAGGTCGATGGGTACGAGGATGGACTTGAACATCTGCGCCTCCCTAATGACCAAGCTGGATCAACATGGGGAAGGCGCCAGCGCGTCTCACCCCAGTCGAAGCAACTTGGGGCTGACGAACAGCACCAGTTTGCCGCGGCGGTAGGCCACGTCACTCCAATCCTTGACGTCAAAGTCCAGGATCGCAAGCCCCGCGGTGGGCAGATTGTCGGCGAGCGACTTGGCGGCCGCCGGATCGCCGCCGCCCGTCAGCATCAGGGCAGCCTCGTGCATGCCTGGATTATGCCCGACCAGCAGCAATTGCCTTGGGTTGGCCGGGACGGTTGCAGTGCGAACCGTTTCGAGAATCCGCGCGGGGTCCGCGCCGTAGAGTTCCGGCAGGATCTCGACCTCAGGCGCCGCGACGCGGTCCTTCATTGCCTCCCAGGCGATGTCCCAGGTTTGCCGGGCCCGGACCGCATGCGACACCAGCACCATCTGGGGGACTGGATGATGGGCGGCGATCCAGTCGCCCATCTCGGCAGCATCCCGCTGGCCCCGATCGTCGAGCCGGCGGTCCTGGTCGCGGCCGCTCGGCGCGTCCGTCTCGGTCTTGGCGTGACGCAGCAGCATCAAACGGCGCATGGCATTCTCGAATCGTTCCACATCTTGAATAATCTACAGGCGCCTGTTGAGGACAAGGTGACAAGCGGCCGATGGGTATCTTAAGAAACGCTATGAACGAGACTTTCACAAGCGTGTCCCAGGAAGAAGCCGGCTTTCGCGAGCGTATCCGGCTGTCCTTCGATCTTGACGCGGATATCTGCATTATCGGGGCAGGGCTCGCGGGCCTTTCCATCGCGCTTGAGGCGGCCCGGCTCGGGGCCAGCGTAGCCGTGCTCGAAGGCCGCCATATCGGCTGGAACGCCTCCGGCAACCAGCTCGGCACGGTGATGCCCGGTTTTGCGCTGCCGCTCACCGAGCTGATCGAGCGGATCGGCTTCGAGGACGCCATCGAGTTGTGGACGCTCTCCAAGCAGGGCGCCGAGTTCGTGCGCGCCAATGCCAGCGAAGAAAACATGCCTGATATCGGCCTCACCGACGGCGTGCTCGAGGTCTCCAACGTCGATGCCGGCGACCGGCTGATCAGCCGGCTGCAGATGCTGAATGAGGATTTCGACACCGAGGCCGAGGGCTGGCAGGTCGATCGCGTTCGCGCCGCGCTGAAGACCGATCGTTATTTCCACGGCGTCCACTACCCCAAAGCGTTCCAGGTCGAGGGCCGCAGATATGTCCACGGCCTCGCCGCGCTGGCGCGGCGCGCGGGTGCGCGCATCTTCGAGGATACGCCTGTCGTCAGCATCGATCATTCCGGTATCCGCAAGCGCATCGTGACGCCCTCGGCACGGCTGCGTGCCGCCCACATCGTGCTCGCCGGCAACATTCATCTCGGCGCGCCGATGCGGCGGCTGTCGGAGACGCTGCTTCCGGTCTGGCGCTATGCCGGCATCACCGCGCCGCTCGGCGATCGTGTGCATGAGATCATCGGCTTCAAGGGATCGGTGATGGATTCCGACGGCGTCGATCATTTTCGCATCGTCGACGGTGACCGCCTGATGTGGGAGAGCCCGGAGACGACCTGGGCCGCGCGGCCGCAGCGCTTTGCGGGCAGCGTCAAGCGACGGATCCGGTCGATCTTCCCCGAGCTCGGCAATGTCGAGATATCGGAAACGTTCGGCGGCGCCACCGGGCAGACCGTGCACGGCATGCCGCAGATCGGAGAATTGCGCAAAGGCCTGTGGGTGGCGAGCGGGTTCGGCCGCCAGGGCATGAACATTTCAGCCATGTCCGGGCAGCTGATCGCGCGCAGCATCCTGTCGGGCGACGACCGATGGAAACTGTTTTCGCCATTCGAGCTGGTCTGGGCCGGCGGCACCGCCGGGCGGGTTGCCGGCCAATTGGTCGGCCTATGGGGCAGGGCGAGTTCCGCTGCCGCGGGGTCGCTTGCGCGCTATCGCGAGCGGGCACAGGTAAAGGACCGGGAGCGCGAGGCCAGGCTCGCTAAGGCCAACCGGGCCGCCGGCACCGGTCCGCGCCGTCAGCCCTCAGGGGTTCGGCCGCGTGTGGCCCCGCCGGCGCCGCGGCCGGCTGCGCCGAAGGAAGCGGAACCGGTCGCCGAGGAGCAGGGCGTCTCGCAATAAGGGCGCGAAAAATTCCGCCTGGAAGTGTAACATCGGCCGTGAGGGCCCGTATCTCAGGGCATGGACTCCCCGCGCACGGAGAATGAGATGTTTGACCGCCGCATCCTGCTAACGACCGTCGCCGGCCTTTTTGGCTTTTCAGCCTTCCGCTGGCTGAGAGCAACGCCGGCGCAGGCTGGAGAGAAAGTCGCGCAAAAATTCGAGATCGAGAAGACCGACGCCGAGTGGCGTGCGCAATTGACGCCGCAGCAATATGAGATACTTCGGAAGGAGGGCACCGAGCGCCCGGGCTCCAGCCCGCTGCTGAACGAGCACCGCAAGGGGATCTTCGCCTGCGCCGGCTGCGACCTGCCGCTGTTTGCGTCCGAGACCAAGTTCGAGAGCGGCACGGGCTGGCCGAGCTTCTACCAGCCGATCGAGGGCAATGTCGGCAAGACCGAGGACCGCACCTTCGGCATGGTGCGTACCGAGGTGCACTGCCGTCGCTGCGGCGGTCATCTCGGTCACGTCTTTGATGACGGTCCGAAGCCGACTGGATTGCGCTATTGCATCGACGGTTTCGGCTTGGTGTTCCACCCCGCGACACCGTCGGCAACGTGAAGTTTGATCCGGCAATTGTTGCCGGCCCGGCAATTGTGCCCCGGTCATTCGACCGGGGCATTTCTATTTAAGTCATTGATTTCATGAAAATACCCGCTTTGGCATAGCCCTTGCGACTGTCTCTCCCGACTGCGGCCACCACCGACCGGCCGCCGAGATCGGATCTGGAGACAAAGTTATGGGTATCTTCGATGCAATGAACACCTCGGTGGGTGGCCTGCAGGCGCAGTCCTACGCGCTTCAGAACATCTCGGGCAACATCGCGAACTCGTCCACCACCGGTTACAAGGGCATCGGGACCAGCTTCGAGGATCTCATTCCCGACGCCTCCGTGCCGAGCAAGCAGGTTGCCGGCGGCGTCACCGCGCACGCACAGGCGACCATCACCACCCAGGGCACGATCTCGTCCTCCTCGGTCGCCACCAACATGGCGATCACGGGCGACGGCTTCTTCTCGGTGCAGAAGGCCACCGGCACCGTCGACAACGCGCCGGTGTTCGACGGCGTCTCCTATTACACTCGTCGCGGCGACTTCCAGATCAATTCCAACGGCAACCTCGTCAACGGTGCCGGTTATTATCTGATGGGCGTCGCGGTCGACCCCAAGACCGGCAACCCGACTGGGAACGTGCCGACGGTGCTGCAATTCCAGAATAATTTCGTCCCGGCGCAGGCGACGTCGTCGATCCAGTACGCGGCGAACCTGCCGACCCAGCCGAACACGCCGGCGAGCTCAACGGGAGCGAGCGGGTCGTTGCTTGCGGCCGGTGGGCTGAATCCATCCGATTTCACAAACAACCCGTTGATCTTTGGCACGCCCCCCGCACCCTATACGAGCGTGGCGGTTGCCGGATCGGCTGCCACCGGCAACTTGCGCTCAGCCTATACGTCCACCACCGCGACAGGGGCTGTCGCGCTTCAGGACAGCGCCTCGGCCCCAGCCAATAGCGGCACGTCCCTCGATACCGGAACGACCCCGCATCTTGACCTCAGCTCGCTCATTGGTCAGACGCTGACGGTTAACGGCAACACCATACAATTCAACAACACCACCACCGTCTCGCTCGGCACAAACTCCACGATCGGCCTCGGCGCAGGCACTGGGGCGAAGGTGTCAGACGTCCTGAGTGCGATCGCGTCAGCCGCCGGCGTCCCCGCCGGCAACGTGACTATGACCGCCGGTGGAAAGATCCAGATCGCAACCGGCACCGCTACCGATGTGACAGTCCTCAGCAGCCAGGCCGCAACCACGCTCGGCCTCAGCACTGTGACCCGCGGCGGCAATGTTCTGTCCAATCCAGCGATCACGGGCACAACGTTGCTGAGCGGTACTGCGACCGCCGGCGGTCCGGAAGTTCTCTCAACGGGCTTTCAGGCGGGCGATACGATTACGGTCGACGGCAAACCATTGGTCTTCATGGCGTCGGGTGCCTCAGGGGCGAACCAGATCAACGTCGGCGATGACATCAACACCTTGCTGGGCAAGATCGACGCGCTCAGCGGTGCGAACGGATCCTCGGTCAACTCTAGCGGGGTCGTTACGCTGAACACCGGCAAGATCAACGACCTGTCAGTATCGGTGTCTGGCTCGGCCACCGCCAGTGCTGCCTTCGCCGCCCTCGGCTTCACGTCATCCATCTCCAAGAATCGCGGAGGCGGCGGTGGCTCCGGCCAAGGCACTGTGCTCAGCAGCGAGGTTGCGACCTTCACCAAGGAATCCATCAGCGGCGGCGCCGTGACCGCCTACAACGCGGCCGGCACGCCGGTAAACCTCCAACTGCGCTGGGCCAAAACGGATAGTGCTTCGTTGGGTGCAGGTCATGCTGACACGTGGAACCTGTTTTACCAGAGCAACACGACCGGCGCGGATCCTGCATGGACGAACGCGGGCCAGGCGTTCACCTTTGCCAGCGACGGCTCGCTGACCTCGCCGGCCGGCTCGGGCATCACCCTCAACAATGTCTCGGTCGACAATCAGTCGCTCGGCTCGGTCGCCTTCAACATCTCCTCTGGCGGGCTGACGCAATATGCCAGCACCAGCGGCGCGGTGACCATCAACACCATCACGCAGAACGGCTACGCTGCCGGTCAGCTTCGTTCGGTCGCCGTCAACAACAACGGCATCGTGGTCGGCACCTTCTCCAACGGTCAGAACCTCGACCTCGCCCAGGTGACGCTCTCGCACTTCAACGGCACCAACTACCTCAAGGCACTCGATGGCGGCGCCTATGCGGTGACCGACCAGTCGGGTCCGGCGATCGCCGGCGCCTCGGGCACCATCAGCGGTTCGTCGCTGGAAGGATCCAACACCGACATCGCCGACGAGTTCACCAAGCTGATCGTGACCCAGCAGGCCTATTCGGCCAATACCAAGGTGATCACGACGGCGAATTCGATGGTCCAGGATCTCCTGAACGTGTTGCGCTGATCGGCGCGCAACGTAACCGAAGGCGGCAAGTAAGATGGGTTTGAGTTCAGCCCTTGCCAGTGCGATGAGCGGTCTGCGCGCCAACCAGGCGGCGCTCTCGATCGTCTCGTCGAACGTCGCAAACTCGCAGACGCCGGGTTACGTCGCCCAGACGCCGAACCAGATCGAAGTCACCACTGGCGACTTCGGCTCGACGGCGAAGACGACAGGCGTCAGCCGCGACATCGACAGCTATGTGCAGAACCAGCTGCGCACCGAGACCGGCGGCAGCGGCTACGCCGACCAGATGGCCAACATCCTGAAGCAGCTTCAGAGTGTCTACGGCACGCCCGGCAACAGCGGCACGCTCGAGAACGCGCTGAACGATTTCACCTCCTCGCTGCAGGCGCTCTCCACCAGCGCAGGCTCCTCGTCGGCGCAGCGCGTTGCGCTCGCCGCCGCTCAGGCGCTGGCGACGCAGCTCAACGTCACCACCAAGGGCATCCAGTCGCTGCGTTCGAACGTCGAGCAGGATCTCGGCACCTCGTCGCAAGCCGCCAATGCCGCGCTGAACCAGATTGCCGACATCAACACCAAGCTTCAGGGCCTCGCGCCGACTGATCCCTCTGCAGCGACGCTGATGGACCAGCGCGACCAGGCCATCAACTCACTCTCGAAGTATGTCGACGTCCGTGTCACCACCGACGGATCGAACCAGGCCAACATCTACACCACCACAGGCATCCAGCTGGTCGGCGCGGGGCTCGCCTCGCAATTCTCTTTCGCATCTGTCGGCGCGCTGTCGGCGACCTCGCTCTACAACATCGATCCGACGAAGTCCGGGGTCGGCGCGCTCACCATCAAGCTGCCGAACGGCTCGTCCATCGACGTCGCCGGCAACAATGTCGTCTCCTCCGGCCAGATCGCGGCCGACCTCAAGCTGCGCGACCAGACGCTGGTGCAGGCACAGAACCAGGTCGACCAGCTCGCCGCGACGATGTCGAGCGCGCTGTCGGACAAGACCACGGCGGGCACCACCGTCGCCGGGCCGCCCGCCGGCTTCGATATCGATCTCGCCGGCGCGCAGCCCGGCAACACCGTCAACATCACCTATACCGACTCCACCAACACCCAGCGCCAGGTTACCCTGGTGAACGTGACCGATCCGACGGCGTTGCCGCTGCCGAACGGCACCAATGCCAACCCGGTGCAGATCGGCATCAATTTTTCAGGCGGCATGGGCGCCATAGCAGCGGCGCTCAACGGCGCGCTCCCGGGCTCGCATCTGTCGTTTTCCCCGGCGCCGTCGCCTGCGACTGCGACGACGCTGCGCGTCACCGATGACAATTCCGGCCTCGCCAAGGTCACAGCGGCGTCGAGCAGCAAGACGGTCTCGTCGCTGGCCTCGGGCGGTCCGCAACTGCCGCTGTTCACCGACGGCGGTCAGGCACTCTATACCGGCGCGATCACCGGGTCCGGCTCGCAGATGACCGGCCTTGCCGGCCGTATCGCCGTGAACACGCAGCTCACCGCCGACCCCACCAGGCTGTCGATCTACAGCACCTCGCCGGTGACGCCCACGGGCGACACCACGCGCTCGGACTATCTCTACTCGCAGCTCACCAGCGCGGTGTACTCCTACTCGCCGCAGACCGGTCTCGGCTCGGCGAGCCAGCCGTTCACCGGCAGCGTCTCGAATTACCTGCAGCAGTTCCTGAGCGTCCAGGCCAATGCCTCGACCCAGGCGACCGCGCTCCAGCAAGGCCAGAGCGTCGTGGTCTCGACGTTGCAAGCCAAGTTCAACTCGACCTCAAGCGTCAATCTGGACTCGGAGATGTCGAACCTGATCCAGCTTCAGAATGCCTATGCCGCCAACGCTCACGTGATGTCGGTTGTGCAGAGCATGATGAATACGTTGATCCAGGCTCAAGGGTAATCAGTAGGGCTCTGAAACATGTCGATCAGCAGCATCAATTACGGCTCGTCGGTGCTCGGCGCACAGATCCGCAACATCAACCAGCAGCTCACCGACCTGTCGACGCAGCTCTCGACCGGCAAGCTGTCGCAGAACTATTCCGGCATGGGCACCAACGAGGGCTTTGCGATCGCCTCGCGCGCGCAGCTTTCGAACATCGCCGCCTATACCGACACGATCACCAACGTCAACGTCAACATCAACCTCGCCAACACGGCGCTGCAGTCGCTGACGACGATCCGCAACACGGTGCAGACGGGCTCGGCCACCAGCTCGCAGGATCTCAACGTCAATGGCCAGACGGTGGCGCAGAACACCGCGGCCGCGCAGTTCGGCTCGATGGTCGGCGTGCTCAACACGCAGTCGGGCAACCGCTATCTGTTCTCCGGCACCGCCTACGACACCCAATCGGTCGCCAATGCCGGCGACATCATCAACGGCACGACCACGCAGGCGGGCCTGAAGCAAGTCATGGCGGAGCGCCAGGCCGCCGACCTCGGCGCCAACGGCATGGGGCGGCTGGTGCAGTCGCAACCGACCACCACCTCGGTTCAGGTGGCGGAAGACAGCCCGGCATCGCCGTTCGGGTTGAAGATCTCAGCTGTCTCCTCGAACCTGACGGGCGCAACGGTCACCGGTCCGAGCGGCTCGCCGGTGTCGTTTTCGGTCAATTTCGGCGCCACGCCTCCCAATAACGGCGACAAGATCAGTGTGCAGTTCTCGCTGCCTGACGGTTCGACCGAGCAGGTCGACCTGACCGCGAGCACGGCGACGCCGGTGCCGGTCGGCAGCTTTGCGGTCGACACCGGTAATCCCTCGGCCGTTCCGCCGGTTGCGCCCAACCCGGTCACCACGGCGACGAACTTCAACACCGCGCTGAACACCGCCATCACGAAGCTCGCCAACACCTCGCTGGTCGCGGCATCGGCCGTCACCGCCGGCGACAATTTCTTCAACACCGACAGCTCGGCGATCGGCGCTGCAAAGAATAATCAGGCGAGCCCTCCGGCGCCGATCAGTGGCACCACCGCGCTCTCGGGCACGGCGCCTTCGGATTCCATCTCGCCGGGCTTCTCGGTCGGCGACAGCATCACCGTCAACGGCACCACGCTGAGCTTCGTTGCCTCAGGCGCGACCGGCAACCAGCTCAACGTCACCGACAGCATCCAGACCCTGATGAGCAAGATCGACCAGATCACGGGCACCTCGAAGCCATCGGCGATCCATGGCGGCTCGATCACCATCAACACCGACAATGCCGCGACCTTGAGCATCTCCGGCTCGACGGCGAGCGCCACCGCAGCGCTCGGCGCGCTGGGCTTCGCGTCGTCCTCGATCACCGCGACGCAACCGCCGCTGCGCGTCGGCTCATCGCCGGCGAGTTCGGCGACGACGCTGGTGAACGGCTCGGCCACAACGGTGAAATGGTACACCGGCAATGACGGGCCGGGCTCGGCGCGCTCGACCGCGGTGGCACGGGTCGACGATTCGGTCACGGTGCAATATGGCGCGCAGGCCGACGAGGACGCGATCCGCAAGCAATTGCAGGCGATCGCCGTGTACGGCACGTTCTCGACCTCGCCGACCGGGCAATATTCGGGTGGGGCGGTCGCAGCGCTGAGCCTGCGCACCACGCAGGCGCTGACGCCGCAGGCGGGACAGCAGAAGATCGAGGACATCCAGACCGACATCGCGATGGCCCAGGATACGATGAAAGACGCGACCACGCGCCAGACCCAGGCCAAAGCGCAGCTGCAGACGATCGTCGACCAGGCGGAGTCCGCATCGCCCGACCAGGTCGCGAGCGAAATCCTGTCGCTTCAGAACGCGCTGCAGGCGTCCTATCAGACTACCGCCAATCTCGCGCAGCTCTCGCTGGTCAAGTACCTGTAACGGCGCATTAAGGCGCCATTAACCATGCCTGTTTACCTCTTGGAGAGGAGTCGAGCAGGGCGCGGAGCCGTCAATGTCGGACAAGTTGCAACTGGTGGTGGCGACGCCCTGCTTCGGCGGACAGGTGTCGAGCATTTACGCGAGCTCCATCTTCGCGCTGCAGCGCGCCGTGCACGGCATGTCCAATCTCGGGCTCAAGGTGCTGCTGCGTGACGGCGATGCGCTGATCACGCGCGCACGGGCCAATCTGGTCGCGATGTTCCTGGACGATCCCGATGCGACGCATTTCCTGTTCATCGACGCCGATATCGGCTTCAGGCCCGAGCAGGTGTTCCGGCTGATCGAGTCCGGCGCCGATGTCGTCGCCGGCTGCTATCCGATCAAGCGGGTCAATTGGGACAAGGCGAAGCGGGCGATCCAGGCCGGCCGCACCGACGTGACGGCGGCCTCGCTCGACTACGTGCTCGAGATCGAGAATCCTGATCGCATCGTGGTGGTCAACGGTTTTACCCGCGTACGTTATGCCGGGACGGGTTTCCTGATGATCCGCCGCCAGGCGCTGGAGGCGATGTGCCGCCATCCTGACTATGCCAGTTTGCAATTCTTTCGCGAGCATTCGCACGACTCGCTGGCCGCGAGCCAGAACCGGTTCGCGCTGTTCGAGTGCATGATCGATCCTGCGACCGGCACGTATCTCTCCGAGGACTTCGCGTTCTGCAAGCGGTGGACCGATATCGGAGGCGAGATCTGGGCCGATATCCAGAGCTCGCTCGATCATGTCGGGCCGTCGGTATTCCATGGCGATATCGCCTCCCAATTTACGCCGGCCCCTGCGGCGGCGGCCGACGCGGCGTGAGCCTGTCGGGATGAGCATCGGCGCATCCCGCCCGTCCGACATCGAGCGCGCCTCCGAGGGCGGCTCGCGCCATCGCCTGCGCGACCTCTTCACACCGCTGGATACCTTGCTCGTGTCCGGCGGAGATCTGCGACTGGCGCTCGGCCCCCACGACCGCGTCAATGCCTATGGCTGCGGGGCGTCGCCCGAACCCGAGATCTGGAATTTCGCCTCGTCGACGGCATCGCCGATCTCGCAGGCCGCCTATGACCGCGCCGCGCTGGCACGCGAGGAGCTGGTCCACAAATCGCTGTTCGACGACGTCGAGATCGCCTTCGATCGGCGCTGCGAAGATATGCGCGACGAGCTGCGCGGCCACTTCCAGCTGCCGCCGCGCGTTGACGTGGTGTTCTCAGCGTCGGGCACGGACTCTCAGCTTCATGCCTTGTTCCTCGCGCGCGCGGTGCTCGGTGCGCCGCCGTTAACGATCGTGGTTGGCGCGGACCAGACCGGCACTGGCACCGTTCATACCGCGCGCGGGCACCACTTCAGCACGATGACGGCGAGCGGCATTGCCGTGCGCAAGGACGCTGCGATCGCGGGCCTCGCCGGCGACAGCAGCGCGATCCCGCTGCTCGACGCCTCCGGCCGTTCGATGCGTATTGACGCGGATGCCGAAGTCATGCGTGCCATCGAGAGCAGCCTGGCGCAAGGCCGGCGCGTCCTGTTGCACATCATGGATTCGTCAAAGCTCGGCTGGCGTGCGCCGAGCGCCGCCTGTCTCGACGAGATCGCGCAGCGCTGGCCGCGCAAGGTTCAGGTGGTCGTCGATGCCTGTCAGGCGCGGCTCGGCCGTCGGAGGCTGCGGTCCTATCTCGATCGCGGTTACATGGTGCTGATCACGGGCTCGAAATTCTTTGGTGGCCCCGCCTTCAGCGGCGCGCTGCTGATGCCGAAGGGACTGTCCCGGGCGCTCGACCGGATCGAAGGGATCGCGCCTGGTTTCTTCGACTATGCGGGCCGTTGCGACTGGCCGATGGCCTGGACGGCGCTGCGCTCGCGCTTCGAGCGTCGTCCGAATTTCGGCCAATGGCTGCGCTGGGAAGCGGCGCTCGCCGAGATCGGCGGCTACTATGCCGTGCCCGGCGCGTTCCGCACCAGGACGCTCGCCGAGCTTGCGTCCGGCATCGAGAGCATGATCGCGTTGTCGCCGTCGCTGCGCGCAATCCCGGCGCCCGCTGACACCGCTGGTCCCGACGATGAAGAATTTGCGCAACGTTCGATTTTTCCGTTCACGCTGTTGCGCGATGGCAAGCCGGCATCCATCGCCGACACCAGCGCCGTTCACCGTGCGTTGGCGCGCGATATGAATGATGCTATCAGCGGCAGCCCGGCGGACCGGCAGGTGGCGGCGCAACGCTATCTCGTCGGCCAGCCGGTGCGGTTGGAGCAACCCGATGGCGTTTCGCATGCTGCTCTCCGGCTATGCGTCGGTGCGCGGCTCCTAACCGACGCCTGGTCGCCCGACGGCGCGCAGGCGCAACGCAATGTGCAGCACATTCTCGATCGCATCGCCCATGCTCTGGTGAAGATCGAGCTGCTGCTCGACCGTACCGCCGCCGTGCCGGCATAGCCTTGTTTGAGGTGTGAGATGTTGCATCCGCTTGCCGCGCCTGATTATGCCGACCGTATCGGCTTTGCGCGTCTGACGCGCCAGGCCTTCGAGGGCGTCGATCTGCACCCCTTGCGTGCGCATCTGCTGGCGCGGGTCGCGGAGGGAACGGCGCAGGCGGGCGAGGGACTCGATCTGTCGCTGATTGCCCAGCTTCAGGGCGATAAGGAGGCCGGGCTCCTGATCCAGTCCGAGGTGCTCTCCTTCCATCAGTTGTTTCGTACGCCGTCCAGCGCGCCGAAGCCGGGCTTGCGCCTGCTTGCGCTGGCGGCCGACATCGACATGGGCGGCAACACGCCGATCGAATTCCTGCTCGAAGGCTCCGATATCGAGCTGTTGACGCTCTATGTGACCAAGACAAGCGGACTGCCGGATACGCTACCCGATCATGACGTTGCCATCGTGGTTGCGTCCGATTCCGAGGAATGCCGCGAACCGCTTGCGCTGATCGAAAAGGCTGCGCCGCGCTGGCCGCGACCGCTGCTCAATCGGCCGGAACGGATCGGCAATCTCGATCGCGACAAGCTGTTTCGGCTGCTGGCCGATATCCCGGGCCTCGACATTCCCGTGACCGCCCACGCGACGCGCGGGCAGTTGATTGCTCTCTCGGAGGGGCGGATCGCCTGCAACGACATCACGGGCGAGTTGCACTTTCCGATGATCGCGCGGCCGCGCGGCACCCATGCCGGCGTCGGACTTGCGAAGCTCGACGATGCGGCGGCGCTCGCGGCCTATCTTGCCGCGCGGGAGGAGCAGGATTTCTTCGTCGCGCGTTTCGTCAACTATGCGGGTCCCGACGGGCTCTATCGCAAGATCCGGCTCGCGATGGTCGACGGCAAGCCCTATGCCTGTCACATGGCGATCGCCGATCGCTGGGACATCTGGTATCTCAACGCCTACATGGCGTTCAGTGAGGAGAAGCGCGCCGAAGAAGCGATCTTCATGCAGGATTTCGACAACGCCTTCGCGACGCGCCACAGAGGCGCGCTCGACGAAATGAGCCGGCGCGTCGGGCTCGACTATTTCATCGTCGACTGCGCCGAGAATCAGAACGGCGAGCTTCTGGTGTTCGAGGCCGACAACACCGCGGTCGTCCACAACATGGATTCGCCGGTCGTATTCCCCTACAAGCCGCCTCAGATGCGCAAGATCTTCGCCGCGTTCACCGCGATGCTGTCGCGGCATGCCAGGCCGACTGACAAGTCGGGCCTGGAGAGCGCAGCATGAACGAGATCATCCGCAACACGCTGGCCGGCGTCGCGAACGGATCGCTCGATCCGCAGGATTGGAGCGAGTTTCGCGCGCTGGCGCATCGCATGCTGGATGACGCGATCGACGGCATCGCCAATGTACGCGCGCGTCCGGTCTGGCAACCGATCCCGGACGCGGTTCGCGCCGCCATGAGAACCGACCTGCCGCGCGAGGCAAGCGATCTTGCGGAGGTCTATCGCGAATTCTGCGAGCACGTCGCGCCTTACGCGACCGGCAATGTTCATCCCGGCTTCATGGGCTGGGTGCATGGTGGCGGCACCGCCGTCGGCATGGTTGCAGAAATGCTTGCAGCCGGCCTCAACGCCAATCTCGGCGGGCGCGATCACATGCCGATCGAGGTCGAGCGTCAGATCGTCGCGTGGATGCGCGGCCTGTTCGGCTTTCCGCAAGGTGCGAGCGGCATTTTCGTCACGGGCACGTCGATGGCCAATCTGATGGCCGTGCTGGTGGCGCGCACGAGCGCGCTCGGCGCGCCGGCACGCCAGTACGGCATCGGCAACGACGGCGCGCTGTTCACGGCCTATGCGTCGAAGGCTGCGCATGGCTGCATCTCCCGCGCGATGGACATCGCAGGATTTGGCACCGATGCACTCCGCAAGATCGATGTCGACGCCGATCATCGCATCGACGTCGCCGCGTTGCGCGCGCAGATCGCTGTCGATCGCGATGTCGGCTTCGAGCCCTTCCTGGTCACGGCATCCGCCGGCACCGTCGACATCGGCGCGATCGACGATCTCAAGGCGGTCGCGGAGCTGTGTCGTGCGGAGGGGATCTGGTTTCACGTCGACGGTGCCTTCGGCGCGCTCGCGATCCTCTCGTCCGAGGTCGCGCCGATGCTCGAGGGCATCGAGCTTGCGGACTCGATTGCGCTCGACTTCCACAAATGGGGCCAGGTGCCTTATGACGCCGGCTTCCTGCTGGTGCGCGACGGCGAACGTCACAGGCAGGCCTTTGCGCAACCGGCGGCCTATCTCGGTCGCGAGGCGAGGGGGCTTGCGGCCGGCACGGTCTGGCCGTGCGATCTCGGTCCCGATCTGTCGCGCGGCTTCCGCGCGCTGAAGACTTGGTTCACGCTGAAGACGTTCGGCACAGACAGGCTGGGCGCGGTGATTGCGCGAAGCTGCGCGCTCGCGAAATATCTGGAAACGCGTGTGCTTGCCGAGCCCCGGCTCGAGCTGCTCGCGTTCGTCAATCTCAACATCGTCTGCTTCCGCTATCGCGCCGACGATGCGGTCAATCGCGAGATCGTCGCCGATGTCCAGGAGTCCGGCATCGCGGCGCCGTCGAGCACGACGTTGGACGGCAAGTTCGCGATCCGCGCCGCGATCGTCAATCACCGCACTGCGGAGAGCGATATAGACGCGCTGGTGGCGGCGGTGATCAAGTTCGGCGCGCAGCGAACCGGCGAATTGATCGAGGTCGAGGCGCCGCCGCTCGCCGCGCAGTAATGGCAGTCAACTGAAACGACAACGGCCCCGCAAGATGATCCGGGGCCGTTGTCGTTGAGGCAGTTTTGCGATCAGGCGGCAGAGCTCACGTCAGGCTCGGGATGAGTGGCCTTGTATTGGTCGCGCAACTTCTCTTCGTAGGCGATCAGCTTGCGGGCTTCTTTCAGCGCACGATAGAGATCGCCGCTCATGATGTTGTTGTTGATGCCCTCGATGATCGACCAGGAACTCGGCACCGCGGTGACGATGTCGCGTACCAGGTTGAAATAGGTACCGTGCTGGGTCTGCGGATCCGGCGAGATGTACATCAGCTGGACCGCCAGATAGACGAGCTTGGCCGGTGTGTCGGCCGTCTCCGGGGTGAGGATGTCGCGCTCGCGCAGGATCGGCACGTTCTCGCCGTCGATCAGAAGTCGGGCGCGCTGCTCGGTGTTGGTTATCACGCAGTTACCGACGATGATGCGTTCGTGCGGTTTGAGCTCGACCTTGAGAGCCATGCCTGTTCTCCATCAACGCTTTGGTAACGAGCGGCGCACGCGTCGCTTCAATGAAGGTTGCCCGCTCTGATTTGGGCCCAATCCTTGCCGACTGTGGTTAACGGGTCGTAAACGCCTGCCGGCGTGGTGGAAGGCACAGAAAATACAAGGAGTTAGGAGCGGGCGACGCCATGCCCGAAAACTCCCGAGAGGCGAATTTGGGGGCGACTCGGACAAACCGGCGGTTTCATTTCACGGATTGTTAGAGGCTCGAAGGCACCGTCCGCCGGTCGTTTGATCAATGTCGGTCAAACAGGACGCGTAGCTACCAGAAAGGTAACAGTATGTCCGGTATCGTTCTCTCCGCCTCGGTTCGCCAGAACCTGCTCTCCCTCCAGTCCACCGCCGACCTGCTCGCCACCACCCAGAACCATCTGGCCACCGGCAACAAGGTGAACTCGGCGCTCGATAACCCCACCAACTTCTTCACCGCCCAGTCGCTCGACAACCGCGCCAGCGACATCAACAACCTGCTCGATGGCATCGGCAACGGCGTGCAGGTGCTCCAGGCCGCCAACACCGGCATCACCTCGCTCTCGAAGCTGATCGACAGCGCGAAGTCGATCGCGAACCAGGCGCTGCAGACCACGGTCGGCTACTCGACCAAGTCGAACGTCTCGACCACGATCGCAGGTGCGACCTCGTCCGACCTGCGCGGCACGACGACCTACACCAGCGCGACCGCGCTGACCAACGTGCTGTTCTCCGGCGCCGCCGGCGGCGCGACGGCGGCTGCGGGCAGCACCACGCTCGGCGGCACCATCGGCGCGACGACCGGCAGCCAGGTGAAGGACAACCAGACCACGGCAACGGCCATCACCACCGGCACCCTGCTGTACGGCACCGGCGGCGGCACGCCAGCGAACGCGGGTCTGTCACTGATCGGAGCCACGCAGTTCACGGACGGCACGAGCTTCACCGTCAACGGTCACTCGATCACCTTCAAGTCCGGCGACCTTCCGAGTGTGACGGGGTCGACCAACACCCTGCCGGCCGGTTACGGCCAGACCGGCAACATCGCCACCGACGGCAATGGCAACTCGATCGTCTATCTGGGCTCCGGTGCGTCCAACTCCACCGCGACGGTCGGCGACGTTCTGAACGCCATCGACCTCGCGAGCGGCGTGCAGAACGCTGTGGTGAACACGACCGCCGGTACTGCCGCTCTCTCGACCCCGACGGGCAACACTGCGTCCTCGATCACCGGCGGTAAGATCACGCTCGAGACCTCGACGGGCGGCGATCTGAATGTCGTCGGCAAGGCTGACCTGCTGGGTGCCCTGGGATTGACCAGTGCGACCGGTTCGGGCAACGCCACGGTCACCGCGACCCGAACGACTGCCTCGGGCAGCCTCGGCTCGCTGATCTCGGATGGTTCGACACTGAACGTCAACGGCAAGACCATCACGTTCAAGAACGCGGTGGTGCCTGCGACGGCCAACGTTCCGACCGGCTCCAGCATTGCCGGCACCGGCAGCAACGTGGTCACCGACGGCAACGGCAACTCGACGGTGTATCTGCAGGCGGGCAAGGTGTCCGACGTGCTGACCGCGATCGACCTCGCCACCGGCGTGCAGACGATCAAGTCCACGACCTCGGGCACGGCGATCTTGCAGACCACCGCGGGCGCGACGAACTCCTCGATCGTCGCCGGCGCGCTGCACATCTCGACCGGTGCGAACTCGGATCTGTCGATTACCGGTTCTGGCAACGCGCTGTCCTCGCTCGGTCTCACCGGTTCGACCGGCACCGGCACTGCGTTCACCGCGACCCGTGCCGCCGCACCCGGCAGCATCTCCGGCAAGACCCTGACCTTCGCCTCCTTCAACGGCGGTACGGCGGTCAACGTCACCTTCGGCGACGGCACCGGCGGTACGGTCAAGACGCTCGATCAGCTCAATACGCAGCTTCAGGCCAACAACCTGACGGCCACGATCGACGCCAACGGCCTGCTCACGGTGTCCGTGACCAACGACTATGCGTCCTCGACGATCGGCTCGGCTGTCGCCGGTGGTGCGATCGGCGGCACGATTACCACGGCCCTGACGTGGACCAATGCGACCACACCGACCGTCGATCCGGTTGCTCAGGCCACTCGTTCGAACCTGGTTGCGCAGTACAACAACATCATGTCGCAGATCGACACGACCTCGGTCGACTCCTCCTTCAACGGCGTGAACCTGCTCAACGGCGATCAGCTCAAGCTGGTGTTCGACGAGACCGGCAAGTCGAGCCTGAACATCACCGGCGTGACCTTCAACTCGAAGGGTCTGGGTCTGGCTGGCCTGCTGCAGGGCACCGACTTCATCGACAACGCCGCGACCAACAAGGTGCTCACCAGCCTGAACGCGGCATCGAGCACACTGCGGTCTGAGGCTTCAACCCTCGGTTCGAATCTCTCCGTCGTGCAGGTGCGCCAGGACTTCAACAAGAACCTGATCAACGTGCTGCAGACCGGTTCGTCCAACCTGACGCTGGCCGACACCAACGAGGAAGCGGCCAACAGCCAGGCGCTGTCGACCCGCCAGTCGATCGCGGTGTCCGCGCTGTCGCTGGCCAACACCTCACAGCAGAGCGTGCTCCAGCTGCTCCGCTAAGAAGTAACTGAAATTACGAGATAAATGAGAGCGGCGGGGCTTAGGCCCCGCCGCTTTTTTGTTGCCTCGGAATGGGCGGGCAGGGCGCTAACCTGGCATTAACCCTGTCCCTTAAGCCGCCGTTAACCATACTTTAAAGGACAACCCCTAAAACTCGACCAAAGCCCGCTTTCAGATCGGCGAGCCCGATTCGTATCCGGTTCAAAAGGAAGACCGCCAATGTCCAACATCGTTCTCTCGGCGTCAGTTCGCCAGAACCTGTTGTCGCTGCAATCAACGGCCGACCTGCTCGCCACCACCCAGTCGCGTCTTTCGACCGGCAAGAAGGTCAACACGGCGCTGGATAACCCCACCAACTTCTTCACCGCGCAGGGATTGGACAACCGGGCGAGCGACATCAGCAACCTGCTCGACGGCATCAATAACGGTGTGCAGGTGCTCCAGGCGGCGAACACGGGCATCACTTCGCTGCAAAAGCTGATCGACAGCGCCAAGTCGATCGCCAATCAGGCGCTCCAGACCACGGTCGGTTATTCCACGAAGTCGAACATTTCGACCACGATCCCCGGCGCGACGCCCGCGGACCTGCGCGGCACCACGAGCTATGGCAGCGCAACGGCGTCCAGCAATGTGCTCTTCGATGGCACGGCCGGTGGTACCACGCCTGCCCAGGCGACGACCTTGCTGGGCAGCGCCGCTCAGGGCAGTTATGCCACACCCGCCGCATCTGCGGTGAAGGCTTCCGACAACTCGACGTTGCTGGCCGGCACTGCGACCCTGATCGGCGTCGGAGGTGCTTCAAACCTCGTAGCCTCGTCTCCCTCGGACGGCGATACGATGACCGTCAACGGCCACACGATTACCTTCCGCGCCGGCTCGGCTCCGGCCGGCACGGCCATTCCGGCCGGATCGGGTGTCAACGCAAGCGGCACGATTCTCACTGACGGCAACGGCAATTCGACCGTTTATCTCGGCACGACGGGTGCACCGGTCGCGAAAGTCAACGACCTGCTGAGTGCGATCGACCTGGCCAGCGGCGTGAAGACCGCCTCGATCAACAACAGCGGTGTTGCGACTATCGGCGTTGCCTCCGGCGCGACTCCTTCGTCTCTTGCCAGCGGTATCGCGACGATCGAGACCTCGACGGGCGCCGACGTGTCCATCACGGGCAAGGCCGACTTCCTCAAGGCCTTAGGCCTCACCACTGCAACGGGTGGCGGCAACGCGACGCTGAATATCGCGCGCGCGACCGCTCCCGGCTCACTCGGTTCGCTGATCCAGGACGGCTCGACGCTCAACGTCGACGGCCACGTCATCACCTTCAAGAATGCACCGGTTCCGGGTTCGACCAATGCTCCGGCTGTTCCGAGCGGCTTCGGCGTCAGCGGAAACGTGGAGACCGACGGCAACGGCAACTCGACGGTCTATCTACAGACCGGCACGATCGCCGATGTGCTGAAGGCGATCGACTTCGCGACCGGCGTGCAGACCTTCACATTGAACGGCAGCGGCGGTGGCACGCTTGCGACCGCGTCGGGGCAAAGCGCTTCGTCGATCAATACCTCCGGCCAGCTCAAGCTGTCGACCGGCATCAATGCTGATCTGTCGATCACGGGCACAGGGAACTCGTTGGCCGCGCTCGGACTGGCCGGCAACACGGGCACCGCATCGGCTTTCACCGCGGCCCGCCAGAGCGGCGTTGGCGGCATCAGCGGCAAGACCCTGACCTTCACCTCGTTCAATGGCGGCACGCCGGTCAACGTCACGTTCGGTGACGGCACCAACGGCACGGTCAAGACGCTCGACCAGCTCAACGCGCAGCTTCAGGCGAACCACTTGACCGCAACGATCGACGCCAATGGCGTGCTTACGGTTTCCACTGTCAACGAATATGCGTCCTCGACGCTGGGTTCCACGATCGCCGGCGGTGCGGTCGGCGGTACCATCACGAGCTCGCTCACCTTCACGACCGCGCAGCCGCCGATCCAGGATCCGGTCGCGCAGACGGCGCGTTCAAGTCTCGTCGGCCAATTCAACAACATTCTGGCGCAGATCGATACGACTTCGCAGGACTCCTCCTTCAACGGCGTCAACCTGCTCAATGGCGATACGCTGAAGCTCATCTTCAACGAGACTGGCAGCTCCACGCTCAACATCAACGGCGTGGTGTTCAACGCGGCGGGTCTCGGCCTCAGCAATCTCGTCAACGGCGTCGACTTCATCGACAATGGGGCGACCAACAAGGTGCTCGCGAGCCTGAACGCCGCCTCCAGCACGCTGCGCTCGGAAGGCTCGGCGCTCGGCTCCAATCTCTCGATCGTGCAGGTGCGTCAGGACTTCTCGAAGAACCTGATCAACGTGCTGCAAACCGGCTCATCCAACCTGACGCTGGCCGACACCAACGAGGAAGCGGCCAACAGCCAGGCACTGTCGACCCGTCAGTCGATCGCGGTCTCCGCGCTGTCGCTGGCGAACCAGTCGCAGCAAAGCGTGCTGCAGCTGCTCCGCTAATCCGGAAACGCAGAATCGAATCTCGAGAGGCGCGGCGGGGCTAATGCTCCGCCGTTCTTTTGAAGGAGTTCGCTAAGACTGGATTAGCTGCGATCGATGGGCATGATGCAGTGCAGGTTTACAGCTTGCGTCTTGCGCTTCTATCATCGCGCTCACGAAGTGACCCGTAATAAACCGGAGAGCTTCCAAGCGCGCATGTAAGCAAATCTTAAGCGGTGATGCATAGGGTTGGGAAAGAAATCCTTAAGTCCGTTCAATGGGCTAGGTAACTTCCAAGGTGTGATTGATGTCGAATTCCGCTGCCTCGGCCTACGCGCGTGTTGCAACGACCACCGCATCTCCTCGCGACGTTGAGGCGCAGACCTTGTTGAAGGCCGCCAACAAGCTCCAGGACGCGATCAACGCTGCCGATCCGTTCAGCGAGCAGACCACACAGGCGCTGATGTTCAATCGCAAGCTCTGGACCATCTTCCTCAGCGAAGCGATGCGCGAGAACAATCCGCAGCCGCTCGAGGTCCGCCAGAAGATCGCCAATATCAGCGTCTTCGTGCTGAGCCAGACCGCGGCGCTGCAGATGAGCCCGCAGTTCGATCACTTCCGCCCGCTGATCGAGATCAACCGCAACATCGCTGCCGGCCTGTCCGGCCGTCCCTGAGCGGAGCGCAGCCATGGCCGACGTCATGAGCATCCTGTCGAGCGCGTACAAGTCGGCAAGCGTATCTGCGCCGAGCAAGACCAAGTATGTGGCGGTCGACCCCGCGCTCTATCAGGGAAGCTGGAGCGGCACCTATCCCGACGGCAAGAAGTTCTCGCTCAGCATCTCGCAGGTCAACGGATTTCGGGCGCAGATCCGCTACCAGAGCAGCGGCACGTCGCAGTATCAGCAGGTGCTGATCAAGGACAACTCGTTCCGGTTCGGCAATACGAAGTTCACGCTGACCAATGTCGGGAAGGCGCAGATCAAGAACGTCGTCACCGATCCCGCGACCGGCTCGACTTATCTCGACACGGCGCAGGCCACGCTCGATACCTGATCGTCAGGCGCTGAGGTCCGTATTGGCCGGACGGTTGGGCTCCGATTTCAAATCAATTGCGTGGAAATACGCGCGCCGGCGCAGCATCGCCTCGTCGGGGAACTGGTTCACCACCGCGTCCGTCTTTTCATTGACGACCTGAAAGACCATGGATGCAGCAGCCTGGTCGAACACGACCTGGCGCGAAATGTTCTCGCTGCTGCTTTGCAGATCATTGCGCGCAGGCGCGGTCGTATCGCTTGCGGCGACCGTCTGGCTCACTGGCAAATCGGTTTGTACGGCATCGTTCGCCGCCGAATTCGACGTCGTTACGATCTGTACGGGGGCCGGTATCCCCACCGGCCTGATGCTGAAATCTGTACTCATGGCAGCCTCCTGGTTGCCTTGCGTGAGTCAAATCCCAACCCCTCTCAATACGCAACCATGGAACACCAGGATTGAACATCCAGTAAGGAAACGTGCCTAACCGCGCGACGCTTTTGGCGGGCGGTTTTTCCTAAAATTCAAAGCAATACTTTGTGTATGTGCCTAGAGCGTGCGACTGACCGCGAGTGGCGTGATGTGGCGCGGGCCGGGCGCCGCGCGGCGTCCCGCAGCAGTATAGGTATTCGGCACGTTGCGCTTCTGGATCTCGGCGTTGACGCCGCGCACGACGCTTTCGGAAACGGCATGAGCGGTCGCGAGCACGGTGAGGTTGACCTGAAGCATGGCGCGGAAAGCGTCGTGGTGGCGGTGCAATGTCGAGAGCAGCTCGGGCGCGGATTTCGCCAGCTTGTCCTGGTTCGCCTTCAACTGGCTGATGGCGCCGACATAGCGCCTCGACAGCTCCTGCTTCTTGCCTTCCATCGTCATGGCCTCGCGGACCTTGCCCGCACGGACCAGTTCGGTCTCGCGCTCGATCAAGCCGAGCAGGGCGCTCATCGCATCCATCAAATCCTCGGCGAGCTTACGCGCCTCGGCGCTGCCGGGTGTGTTGTTCGGGCGCTGCGCGGGCATCGGCTGACGTGAGGCGTTGAAGTGGTTCATCTCGCTTGACCTTATGCCGTGCGCAGAGTGGTTTTGGCCTGCTGCATGATCAGGGTGCGGTACACATCGCGGGCGACGCCGATGCCGCCGGCGCTGGCGAAGTTCTTGGAATATTGCTCGGTCAGCATCGAGCGCCACACGCCGGTGCCCGGCGTATCGCCGAACGGGCCTTCGCCCTTCAGGCCGGAAGTCATCTGCGCGAACATGCTGTTGAGGAACATGCCCTCGAAGTCGGTGGCGGTCTTCTGCGCCTTGGCCTGCTGCTGTGGCAAAACCTTCTGAACCGCGGCGGCGAGCTCGAAGTCGGGCCGGCCGTTGCGGCTTTCGACCGAGAAGGCCGGGTTCGAGGAGAGCGCAGCGGCGACGCGTGCGGTGTTGAGCATGCCGGTCTGCATCACATCACCTCGATGTCGGCTTCGATCGCACCGGCGGCCTTGATCGCCTGGAGGATGCTGATGAGGTCGCGCGGGCCGATGCCGAGGCCGTTGAGGCCGTCGACGAGCTGCTGAAGCGAGACGCCGTCCTTGACCACGGCGAACTTCTTGCCGTCCTCGGTGACGCCGACGCTAGAGCGCGGCGTGACCACGGTGCGCCCCCGTGACAGCGGATTGGGCTGGCTCACCTGCGGGCTCTCGGAGATCGTGACAGTGAGATTGCCCTGCGCGACCGCGACGGTGGCGACGCGAACGTCGCGGCCCATCACGATGATGCCGGAACGTTCGTCGATGATGATCTTGGCGGCGAGGTCAGGATCGACCTGGAGCTGCTCGATCTCGGTCAGGAAGGCGACCACGTTGCCCTTGAACTCCGGCGGGATCGTCAGCTGAACGGTCGAGGGATCGATCGGCTCGGCGCTCTTGACGCCGAGATAGTCATTGATCGCGGCCGCAATGCGCTTGGCGGTGGTGAAGTCGGCGTTGCGCAGCGCGAGCCGCACGTTCGGCAGGCGATTGAGCGCAAACTCGATCTCGCGCTCGATGATGGCGCCGTTGGCGATGCGGCCCACGGTCGGGACGCCGCGCACGATCTTCGCCGCTTCGCCCTCGGCATTGAAACCGGAGATCGCGAGCGAGCCCTGGGCGACCGAATAGACGTTGCCGTCGGCGCCGAGCAGGGGGGTGACGAGCAGGGTGCCGCCGCGCAAATCCTTGGCATCGCCAAGCGCCGATACGGTGACGTCCATGCGCGTGCCTTGCGTCGCGAAGGCCGGCAGATTGCCCGTCACCATCACGGCGGCAACGTTGCCGGTGCGGATGGTGGCGCCGCGGATGTTGACGCCCATGCGCTCGAGCATCGCCTGCAGCGACTGCTTGGTGAAGGGGATGTTGTTGAGGGTGTCGCCGGTGCCGTTGAGGCCGACGACGAGGCCGTAGCCGATGAGCTGGTTCTGCCGCACACCTTCGATATTGGCGAGATCCTTGATGCGCGAGGTCGCGTTTGCGGACGCGACCGAAATGGCCAGCACTGACAGCGCGGCACAGGCCACCCCAAAAATCCTCACCCAACGAACGCCTGGCATCCTCTGCTCCCCAAGGCTCCTCAACGAGCCTCCTCACGTCTCGGACCTGCCAGACACTCCCATGACGAGCTGGTCCGACGCTTTCCTTGCGAGCGCTGTGCCAACCCGGGCAGAGGGGCTAGGCGATTGAATAGGTTGAATAAATCTCTTTAGATCGAGGCTAGAAGCCGTTCGCCTTGAGGAGCGAAACTGCCGCCTGCCGGCAGATTTTGCCGGGCCGTTTACGCCCCGTTAACCATAAAGCGGCGAATGTGGCGCATCGATCACCCGGATTGCTCCGATGCGCATCTACGGACCGAATGGCACCACGCTTGGGACTCCGGCCAGCCAGGCCAGGCGAACGAGCTCCGGCACCTTCGTGTTGCCCGACACCTCGTCGGCGCAGGAGACGCGCAGCGCCGCCGCACCGAAGGCCACCGCCAACATCGACGGGCTGCTCGCGCTGCAAGGCATCGAGGAAGATCCGATCGAACGCCGCAAGCGCTCGGTCGCGCGCGGCAAGACCGCGCTCGACGTGCTCGACGATCTGAAGATGGGACTCTTGTCCGGCAATCTCGACGCCTCAACGGTGATGCGGCTGCGCGATGCGGCGGCAAACCTGAAATCGTCCTCCGGCGATGCCGGTCTCGATTCCGTGCTGTCCGAGATCGAGCTGCGCGTCGAGGTCGAACTGGCGAAGGCCGGGCAGGCTTGAGAGCCATCCGTCATCCCGAGGTGCGCGCCCTGCGAAGCAAGGCGAGCCTCGCAGGGCGACGGCCCGGCTGCATCTCGGCCGTTCATCCTTCGAGGCTCCCGGCCCGATGCTTTGCATCGCGCCACTCGCACCTCCAGCGACTGGCTTCGCCATTGCGCGGGGATGACGGGTCGCCTGGCGGAGCTTTGCAGCCTTACGCCGCTTCCTCCTTCTGCTGCGCATCGTAGCGGCGCTGGGCGGCGAGCACGTCTTTCAGATTCTCCTCCGCCCAATCGCGTAGCGGATCAACCGCGGCGGCGAGTGTCAGGCCGAGTTGCGTGATCGAATATTCAACCGTCACCGGCACGGTCGCGATGGCGTGGCGCTTGAGCAGGCCGTCGCGTTCGAGCGACTTGAGAACCTGGCTCAGCATCTTCTGCGAGATACCTTCAATCGTGCGGCGCAACTGATTGAAGCGCATCGGCTCCTCGCGCAGCAGCAACAGGATCAGCACGGCCCATTTGTCGCCGACGCGATCGAGGATTTGGCGTGTCGGGCACTCGGCGGCATAGACATTGGGTTTCATCTCGGTTCCTTGCGCTCGCTTGGCTCGGCCTCGGTTGTTGCCAGTTACTCCTGTGTAAGCAGGTAAGCACAAAGTGCTCTCTTAACACCAGCATTATTTGGGATATCTAGTCACCATTGGTTACTAACAGAAGCAAAGGAGCCTTCCATGAAAATCGCAGTTGCCGGCGCCTCGGGCCGGGCCGGTTCGGAAATCACCAAGGAACTGTCCCGCCGCGGCCATGCGGTTACCGCCATCGCCCGGAACCCCGAGAAGATTGCCGCACTGCCAAACGTCACGCCGACCAAGGGCGATGTGCTCGACCAGGCCGGTCTCGCCAAACTCTGGACCGGGCATGACGTTGCGGTGAGTTCCGTCCACTTCCTGGCGAGCGACCCGCACAAGCTGATCGGTGCGGCCAAGGAGGCGAAGGTTGGTCGCTATCTGGTCGTCGGCGGCGCTGGCAGTCTGGAGGTCGCTCCCGGTGTCAAACTGGTCACAACCCCGGCTTTTCCGGTCCAGTACAAGGCCGAGGCCGAAGCGGGCGGCGTCTTCCTCGACCTGTTGCGGCAGGAAAAGGACCTGAACTGGACCTTCATCTCGCCATCCGCATTGTTCGTCGAGGAGGCGCGCACGGGCAAGTTCCGGCTCGGCACCGATCAGCTTCTCGCAGATGCGAACGGTAAGAGCTGGATCAGCTTCGCCGATTACGCCATCGCGCTTGCCGACGAGATCGAGAAGCCGGCGCATCTGCGGCAGCGTTTCACGGTCGGCTACTAGGCTTTTGGCCGCCCCCGGGCACTTGCGGATAAACGTTCCTGTGCAAGGGCTTGGGGGCGGTAACTGCGCCATTAAGGAAATATTGTCTGTCACAAGGGGTAGCTATATAAGCCCCGGCTCAACGGACCCGTTTCGTTGCGAGTCGTTGCTTAAATAGATAGGCCGCCCTTGGAAAAGTTGAAAAACTACCGACCGACCGAAAAAGAGCCTTTCATGAACGACCGGCAGAAGGAGTACTTCCGTTTGAAGCTCCTCGCCTGGAAGGATGAGATCCTGAAAGAGTCCAAGCTCACCCTGCAGGCTCTGCAGGAGGAGAACGTGAACCACCCCGATCTTGCCGATCGGGCATCGTCGGAAACCGACCGTGCCATCGAACTCCGCGCCCGCGACCGCCAGCGCAAGTTGATCGCCAAGATCGACGCCGCGCTCCAGCGCATCGAGGACAACACCTACGGCTATTGCGAGGACACTGGCGAGCCGATCTCTCTGAAGCGGCTCGAGGCCCGGCCCATCGCGACGCTCTCGGTGGAAGCGCAGGAGCGCCACGAGAAACGCGAGAAGGTCTATCGCGACGAATAGAGATCGGGCCGCAGAGATGCGGCTCTTCGTTTTTGGACGCAAGGCGCGCCGTTTCGCGCCGTAGTCTGCGCTGTGCCTATCGCTTGCCGCCGCGTGCCTGACACGTACGCGATGGCGAAAAGCGAATCGTGATCAATGGGCTAGAGTCCATTGCTGCAAGCTCACGTGAATTCACCTGAGACATAGCCTTCACTTCAGGTGCGGGAGGTTTTGCGAGTCGCATCAAGGAGATCGACTCGCATGCTGAGACTCTGGTCCAGCTGCATCAGGCATCGCTGCAATCAGGCCTCGGTGCGACGCTGCAACGCGCGCATCCCCATGAAGCCTGGACCAGCTCAATATTTCCTTAAAGGCGGACAAGAGGCCGTCGGCCGCTTCCGTCAAGGCGTAATCCACCCGCATGGGCGCATGCCCCCGCGCTTGTCAGGCTCCGGCGGGAATGCTGAAGTGCGGGCCATGGTTGTGGTTGCGTGGGAGCCGGCGCCGATGGACAAAATTCTTGAAGCCGCAAAGGCGATCGCGCTGGCGCGCCGCAACCATGCGCCGCTCGCGGCACTCCAGGTTCCACCTGATGACGAGGCCGAGGGTTATCAGGTCCAGCGTGCGCTGCATGATCTTCTGCTGAAGAATGTCGGCCCGCTGGTCGGCTACAAGATCGGCTGCACCAGCCAGGTGATGCAGGAGTATATCGGCATTCCGCACCCCTGCGGCGGCGGCGTGTTCCAGAAGGGCGTGCACCACAGCGGCGTGAAGCTCGCGGCCTCCGACTATGTCCGTGTCGGCGTCGAATGCGAGATCGCGGTGCGGCTGAAGCGCAACCTCGCCGCCGGCGAGGCGCCGTTCACGGCCGAATGGGTCGGCGAAGCCGTTGAAAGCTACCATCCCGCCATCGAGATCGTGGACGACCGCTACGTGAAGTGGGAGACGATGGGCGCGCCGACGCTGATCGCGGATGATTTCTTCGCCGCCGGCTGTGTGCTGGGCGCCTCGGTTCCGCGCTCGTCGGTGCCGGACCTGAAAGCGGTCAAAGGCCGCGCCATCGTCAATGGCGAGGAGGTCAGTCACGGCACCGGCGCCGACGTGCTCGGTCATCCCCACAACGCACTCGCCTGGCTGGCCAACCACCTCGCCGCCGAAAGCAAGGGCCTGCACGCGGGACAACTCGTGCTGACGGGCAGCCTGGTGAAGACGCTGTGGCTGAAAGCCGGCGACAAGGTGCGGATGGAGCTGGACGGGCTCGGCGTGGTGGAGGCGGAGTTCACGTGACGCGCGATCCGTCCTCGTCATTGCGAGGAGCGGAGCGACGAAGCAATCCAGAATCTTTCCGCGGACGCAACCTGGATTGCTTCGCTTTGCTCGCAATGACGGAGGTTGGTGCGACGCTTGAGTGCGTCAACTGACCGCGAAGCGTTGGCTCGCTACTGCAAAATGCATGCGGCCCTCGCCAGGGGAGCTAGCGAGGGCCGCGTAGTACATCGTCGTTCGCGCCTAGGTTCGCGAGCACGATGTGGGAGCTCTTAAAAGAAGGCTAGAAGGGTAGCAGCACGTCCATGACTTGCTGGCCGTAGCGGGGCTGCTGCACGTCCGTGATCTGGCCGCGGCCGCCGTAAGCGATGCGGGCCTGGGCGATCTTGCTGGAATCGATGGTGTTGTCGCTCTGGATGTCTTCGGGGCGGACGATGCCGGCGACCACGAGTTCGCGGATTTCGTAGTTGACGCGGATCTCCTGCTTGCCTTCGACCACGAGGTTGCCGTTCGGCAGCACCTGGGTCACGACGGCTGCGACGTTGGTCTGCAACGCTTCCGTGCGGTTGACCGAGCCCTTGCCGTCGCTGGAGGCGGTGGAATCGGCCGTCAGGATGCGGCCGGGCAGGATCTTGTTGGCCTGGGTAATGGTCTTCGCGCCGATGAAATCGGTGATGCCCGAATCTTCCTTGTTGGAGCGGCTGCGCTGGGTCTCGTTCTCGATGTTGGCCTTGTCGGTGATGTTGACGGTCACGGTCAGGAGGTCGCCGACATGGGTGGCGCGCTGATCCTTGAAGAAGGCGCGACTGCCGTTGCGCCATAGCGAGTTCGGATTGTAGGAGGCGACTTCCGGCTTCGGCATCGGCATCTGCACCGGCTTGTAGCCGGGCTGCGTCGTCGGATTGTCGATGGCCGACAATTTCGGTTGCTCGCCGATCTGCGACAGGCGGTCGATCGATGAGCAGCCGCCGAGCGCGCTGGCTGTCAGCAGCAGGGCAGAGATCGCGATGCGACGAAGACGGTAAGCCGAACTGAAAGCGGACATGACTAACTCTTACTTTGCCTGTGCTTGCGAGACGCGAGCTTGCGGGATCTGGGCTTGTGCAATCTGGGCCGGCGACGAAGGCGCCTGGACCAGGTTGCGGAGGAGGGCTGCGGTGTCGACCGGGGCGGGTGCTTCGTCGCGCCTGAGCGAGGAGGTCTGCTCGATCGCGGCCGTCATCGGCGCGGACTGGCTGGCGCCCTGCACGGTGACCTGGCCACGGCCGGTGACGACGCCGGTGAGCGTCCGCTTGGTCTGCGGATTGAGGACACTCACGGTGTCGCCCTCGGCGCCGGCCTCGATCGCCTTGCCTCGGGTGGTGAGATAGATCCCGGGGACCTGGTAGATGACGGTGACGCTCTGGTCGCGCGACACGAATTCGGGCTTGGCGAGGTCGGCAACGCGGATCGGCATGCCGGCGCGCATCGGCCGGCGCAGCTGCATGCCGACGGCGCGCTCGCGCAGCGCGGGCTCGCCGGTCACTTCGGCCTTCGGCCGGCGCTCTTGCGCGACGTCGGAGGATTTCAGCATCTCGCTGCGGTCGATGTCGCGGGTCAGAACGGCAACCTCAACCGTCTCGATCGCGGTGCCGGTGAAGCGCAGCTTGGTCGGGATCGTGCCCTCGTTGCTGACCTCGAAGGAGATGTCGAAGCGGCCGCTGCGGGCATCGTAGCGGGTCGCAACCGCCTGGAGCGCGCCGGTGTTGGTGGCATCGAGCCGCATGTCGGACATGCCACGGTCGAAGGTGACGGTGATGTTGGCGGCGTCGCCGAGGCCGAAACGGCGCTCGAGCGCGGAGGCGACTGCGTTTTCGAGATCCTTGCTGGCAAGCGTGCGGGCGAGTCGGGTGACCTGGACTTCCTTGATGTCGCCGGTCATCACGCCGATCACCTGCTTGGCGCGCAGCACGCTCAGGACCTGGGCGACAGGCAGGGCGCCGGTGGTGCCGAGATCGGGCGAGCGATAGACCGGGATCTGCGCGGCCGCACCGGCATTGTCGATGAGATCGCCGACCCGGACCACGTCCGACGTCACGGTGACGCTGGCGCGCAGCGTCGGCGTTGCGATGCCGTCGTCGGCAGCCTGCGCCGGCAGCGCCAGCACGAGCAGCGCGGAGAGGGTGAGAAGCGTGGTGCGGATCATGGTCATCACTCAGCGGAACAGCGCCGTGGTCGATTGCATCATCTGGTCGGCGGCGCTGATCACCTTTGCGTTCATCTCGTAGGCGCGCTGCGCGGCGATCAGGTCGCTCATCTCCGAGACGACGTCGACATTGGCCTGTTCGAGGCTGCCCTGGGTGATCTTGCCGTAGCCTTCGGAGTTCGCGGTGCCGTCCTGAGGCGTGCCCGACGACGTCGTCTCGACGAACTGGTTGCTGCCGACCGGCTGCAGGCCCGCCTTGTTGATGAAACGGGTCACGCCGATCTGGCCGAGAATGGTGTTGGTCGACGAGCCCGGCAGCGTCACGGTCACCTGGCCCTGCTCGTTGACGGTGATGCCCGAGGCGTTGTTCGGGATCGTGATCGTCGGCTGCACCGGGTTGCCTCCCGCGGTGACGACGCGGCCCTGATTGTCCATCTGGAACGTGCCGTCGCGGGTGTACTGGAAGGTGCCGTCAGGCATCAGGATCTTGAAGAAGCCTTCGCCCGAGATCGCGAGGTCGAGATCGTTGCCGGTTTGCGACAGCGTGCCCTGGGTCATGCTGCGCGGCGTGCCGACGGTCTTGACGCCGCCGCCGATGTCGACGCCGACGGGCAGGATGGTGCCCTGGTCCGAAGCCTGCGCGCCGACGCGACGGATGTGTTCGTAGATCAGATCCTGGAACGCCGCGGTCTGCTTCTTGAAGCCGGTGGTGCGCAGGTTGGCGATGTTGTTGGAGATCACCTGAACGTTCAGTTCCTGTGCCGCCATTCCGGTCGCTGCGGTGTGAAGCGCCTGCATGTCAGTTCTCCCTCAATCAGGCCGGAACGTCGGCGAGCTTTTCGATCGCCGATTTGTGGAGGTCGCTCTGCTGCTGGAGCAGGTTGGCGATCGCGGTGTAGCTGCGCATCACCTCGACCATACGGCTCATCTCGCCGACCGAATTCACGTTCGACTTCTCGATGTAGCCCTGCTGCAGCGTGGACTTGGCGTCGGGCTGCTGGTTGGCGGAGCCGACGTCGTAGAGATTGGCGCCGAGCTTGGTCAGCTTGGCCGGATCGTCGAAACTCACCATGCGGATCTTGCCGCGGATCGAGTCGGTCTTGGCGGTGCCCTCCAGCACCGTCACGGTGCCGTCCGGGGCGACGTTGATGTCGTGGTCGGTCGGCTGGAAGACGATCGGGCCGGCGGTGCCGAGCACGAGATTGCCGTCGGAGGTCATGAGCTGGCCGGTGCTGCTGAGCGCGAATTTGCCATCGCGGGTGTAGCGCTCGGCGCCGTTGGCCTGCACGGCGAAGAAGGCGTTGCCGCTGATCGCCATGTCGAGCGGGTTATTGGTGGCCTCCATCGGGCCCTGGCCGACGTCGCGATAGGTGCCGCGGTCCTGCACATAGGAGACCCGGCGGTCGGAGCCGACGAAATTGTCCTCATGAGCGTTCGAGCGGAGAAACTCCTCGAACAGCGAATGGTCAGCCTTGAAGCCGTTGGTGTTCACGTTGGCGACGTTGTTGGCGATGACATCCATCTGCCGTTCCAACGTCATCTGCCGTGACAAGCCGATCAGAAGTGCGTTCTGCATCGGTCAATCTCCCCTCGAGTGAGCCCGGCCATTTCGCTCTCCCAAGCGCCTTGGCCGATCCCGTGAAAGAGGCCGTCTGGTTCTCCCAAACCGTTCGGTCTCGGCCCTCTCTCAGCGAAAGTCGTGCCAATCTAAAATGGCGTGTAAATACAATGGCTTGGTGATTTTTCGGAGTTCGCGGCAGGGGGCAGAAAGGTTCTGTTAGCCATGTTTGCCCGGCAGAATTTTCCTAGCGGAGGCCCAATCGAAAGGTTCCGTTAACCATTATTACCGTAGCGTTTGCAGTGAAGAGGAGCGCTTTGCGCCGGGACATTTGTATCGCGTCACTGTCTGCCAGGAGGCTTTGCTCTCTCGCCCCCTATGAGATCAGCGAGCCCGGACGACCATGGCAGAGAGTGAAGCGGAAGGCGGCGCAGCCGTCGAAGGCGCGGAAGCCGCTGCCCCCAAGAGCAAGTTCAAGCTGATCCTGATCGTCGTTGCCGCCCTGGTCCTGCTCGGCGGCGGCGCTGCGACCTGGTTCCTGTTCTTCCGTCACGGCGACGAGGAGCATCATGCCGAGGCCGCGCCCCCGCCGAAGCCGCCGGCCTTCGTCGAGGTGCCCGACATGATGGTCAACCTCGCCGGCGCGCCGGGCGAGCGCGTGCAATATCTCAAGCTCAAGATCGTGCTCGAGCTGAAGGAAGAAAAGCAGATCGAGGCGATCAAGCCGTCGATGCCGCGGGTCACCGACATCTTCCAGACCTATGTGCGCGAGCTCCGTTCCTCCGACCTCAACGGCTCCGCCGGCGTCTTCCGTCTCAAGGAAGAGCTGACCAAGCGCGTCAACGCCGCCGTCGCGCCGATTCAGGTCAGCGCGGTGCTGTTCAAGGAAGTCGTGCTCCAGTGATGATGCTGCGGAAGGTTACGGGCTAGCGTCATGGCCGGCAACGAACAGATGGACCAGGATGCGATTGCCGCCCAATGGGAGGCGTCGCTCGATTCCGAGGATCCCGCGGAGGCCGCGAAGGCCGCTGCTGAAAACGAACTCTCGGAGACCATGGCCCTGCAATGGGCCGCCATGGTCGAGGACGGCAGCCGCGATCTCGGCAACGGCAAGAACTCCGGCGAGCGGGTGCTCTCGCAGGAGGAGATCGACAATCTTCTCGGCTTTACCGTCGGCGACGTCACCCTCGACGATCATTCCGGCATCCGCGCGATCATCGATTCTGCGATGGTCTCCTATGAGCGTCTGCCGATGCTCGAAATCGTCTTCGACCGCCTGGTGCGGTTGTTGACGACGTCCTTGCGCAATTTCACCTCCGACAACGTCGAAGTCTCGCTCGACCGCATCACCTCGGTGCGCTTCGGCGATTACATGAACTCGATCCCGCTGCCTGCCGTGCTCTCGGTTTTCAAGGCCGAGGAGTGGGAAAACTTCGGCATGGCGACGGTCGATTCCAACCTGATCTACTCGATGATCGACGTGCTGCTCGGCGGGCGCCGCGGCTCGAGCCAGCTGCGCATCGAGGGCCGGCCCTACACAACGATCGAGACCGAGCTGGTCAAACGCCTGGTCGAGGTGGTGCTGGCCGATGCCGAGCAGGCGTTCCGGCCGCTGTCGCCGGTGACCTTTACCATCGACCGGCTCGAGACCAATCCGCGCTTTGCCGCGATCAGCCGTCCCGCCAACGCCGCGATCCTCGTGCGGCTGCGCATCGACATGGAAGATCGCGGCGGCAACATCGAGCTGCTGCTTCCCTACGCGACCATCGAACCGATCCGGGGCGTGCTGCTCCAGATGTTCATGGGCGAAAAGTTCGGCCGCGACCCGATCTGGGAAGGCCATTTCGCAACCGAGATCAACCAGGCCGAGATCGCCGTCGATGCCGTGCTCTACGAAGCCGACATCCCGCTCAAGCAGCTGATGCGGCTCAAGGTCGGAGACACGCTGCCGCTGGACATGCGCGCCGACGCCAACGTGACCGTGCGCTGCGGCGACGTCACCCTGACCGAGGGGCGGATGGGTCGGGTCGGCGACCGCGTCGCGATCCGCGTGACGAAACCCTTGCGCAAGCCAAGTACGACACTTGCGATGTTCGAGAAGGTGGACGAACAGAACAAGCTGATGGAGGCCCCATGAACCACTCCCTGGGAATGGCGATCGAGACGCTGGTGGCTATCCTGCTCATGCTCACGATCGGTTATTGCATGCTGCTCAACAAGCGGCTGACGCGGCTGAAGGCGGACGAGCATTCGCTGAAGGCCGTGATCGGCGAGCTGATCACCGCGACCGAGATCGCCGAGCGCGCGATCGGCGGGCTCAAGCTGGCGGTGCGCGACGTCAACGAGAATCTCGGCAGCCAACTGGCCGCCGCAACGCATATGTCCGACCAGCTCTACAAGCAGCTTGGCGAAGCCGACAACGTGGTGCGCCGCCTCTCGAAGATCGCGATCGCGGCGCGCCCCGTGACGAATCCCGAAGCCGCAGCCCCCCCCGCCGCCAAGCCGTCTGCGGCCAAGGCGGTTGCAGCTGCTGCCGAAGCCTTCTCCGAGCGCCGAAGGTCCAACGGTCTCGCCGCATAAAGTCTGGGTATGAAGTCCTTTCGTAACATTCGCGTCATTCCGGTCGTCCTGGTTGCGGTCGCAGGTCTCGCCATGCTGAAAGTGGCGGGGCTCGTGATCAATGGCGGCTATGTCTTCGACTACCAGCCGAACTCGATGAAGAAGTCCTGGGCGCAGGAGAACCTGAACTTTCCGACCGGGCGAGACGACCCCGACATCACCGGCTCGACGCATGGCGCGCCGAAGGAAGCACCGAAACCGGCTGCGCCCGAGACCAAGCCCGAGGGCACCCCGGTCAATATGGACGAGGCCCAGCCGCAGGTTTCGGCCTCGGAGCGCGCGATCCTGGAACGTTTGCAGTCGCGCCGCCAGGAGATCGAGGCCCGCCAGCGCGAGATCGACATCCGCGAAAGCCTGTTGAAATCGGCCGAGAAGCGCATCGAGGGCAAGGTCGAGGAGATGAAGGCGGTGGAGTCCCGCATCACGGCGACCCAGGCCGAACAGAAGGCCGCCGAGGCCCAGCGTTTGAAGGGCCTCGTGACCATGTATGAGGGCATGAAGCCCAAGGACGCCGCGCGGGTGTTCGACCGGCTCGAGATGAGCGTGCTGATCGAGATCGCCTCGGCGATCGCCCCGCGCAAGATGTCCGACATTCTGGGACTGATGTCGTCGGAAGCCGCCGAGCGGCTGACGGTCGAAATGGCGCGCCGTGCCAACGGGGGCGGGGATCAGGCTGCTTCCGCCGGCGATCTCCCCAAGATCGACGGCAAGCCGACGCAAAAGCCGAATTGAGGGCTCATACTTAAGAAGTCCTTAATTGCGAAAACCTACATTCGAAGGCATGGGCCGGCATCAGTGCCGGCGTGGACCCGTCGAACTGGAAGAAATGCCGCCAATGGGGCGAGAGGCTGCCGCTGGATTTGTGTCGCGAGCCCGCGCTCTGGCGCTGCGGCTGTCGCGCCGCGTCCGCAAGGCGCCGATGCTGGCAGCCTGCCTCCTGATCGGCCTCGGCGCGCCCGCCGCCCGGGCCGGCGATGCGGTCCGCGGCGAGGCGAGCTTTTCGGCGAGCGGCGGCTTTGCCCGTCTCGTGATCAAGCTCGGTGAGGACGTCCCCTCCGAGGTCACGACCGCGGGGTCCATTCTCATTATCCGTTTCGACCGCCCTGTCGACGTGCCAGTCGAGCGCGTGCCGGAAGGCGCGCCCGATTACGTCAACTCTGCCCGCCGCGATCCTGACGGCAGCGCGATCCGTCTCTCGCTGGCGCGTCGCGTCACCGTCAACACCATGAATGCGGGCGAGCGCACCTTCATCGACCTGCTGCCGGAAGGCTGGAAGGGGCCGCCGCCGAGCCTGCCGATGGACGTGGTGAAGGAACTCGCCGAGCGCGCCCGCGTCGCCGAGCGCGCGCTGCGCGCCCAACGCGCGGCGGCCGAGAGCAAGAAGCGTCCACCGATCCGCGTGCGCGCATCGGTGCAGCCCACCTTCGTGCGCTTCGTGTTCGAGATGCCGGACGGCGTCGGCGTTTCCTCCGTGCTGAACGAGCAGAAGCTCACGCTCGCCTTCAACGCCAATCTCAACTTCGACCTCGCCGATGCTGTCGTCGCAGCGCCGCCGAACGTCGCCTCGATCAAGCAGAAGGGCGATATCGACCAGACCAGCGTCGAAATCGCGCTGATCGGCGATTCCGACGTGCACTCCTTCCGCGACGACAAGAACTATGTCGTCGACATCGCTTTCCAGCCCGACAGGGCCAAGATGGCCGCGACGCCCGAGGCCGCCATCGCGCAGGTGGAAGCGAGCGGTCATGGACCGGCCGCGGAAAAGCCGGCGGCTGCAAAGCCGAAGGAGATCGCACCACCGACCTCGGAGGCGATCGCGCGAGAAGCCAAGGTTGAGATCAAGCCCGAGATCAAGCCCGAGATCAAGCCCGAGATCAAGCCCGAGATCAAGCCGGAGGCACCCGCCGCGATGCCGCCCGCTGAGGCGCCGAAGCCGGCACCGGCGATGACGGCACCGGCAACCGAAGCTCCGCACGCGGAAGGGCCGAAGGAGGTATCGAAGGAAGCACCGAAAGTCGCGATGCCGGCGATGCCTGCGGTTGCCCAGGCGCCCAAGGAAGTGGCCACGCCGATGGTCCTGGAGGAAGCGGCCAGGGAGCCGATCAAGGATGCGCCCAAACAGGCTGTGAAAGCCGAAGCCAAGCCTGCAGAGGCTGCACCGCCGCCCACGACGGCCAGCGTCGATGCGCGGCGTGACAGCGACGGACTGCTCGTGACGTTCCCGCTTTCCGTCGCGACGCCAGCTGCCGCGTTCCGTCGCGGCGACACGGTGTGGCTGGTGTTCGATTCGCAAAAGCCCGTTGATGTCGACGCGATCCGCAGCAAGGGTGGTGCGATGATCGGCGAGGTCAGCCGCATGCCGCTCGAAAAGGGCCAGGCGGTGCGCATTCGTCTCACCCGTCCGCTGGTCTATTCGCTGACCAGCGAGGAGGTCGGCAAGGAGACCAATTGGCTGCTCACGCTCGCCGACAAGATCCAGGCGACGCCGCTGCCGCTGATGATGTCGCGCAACATCACCGATCCCGCGCTCGCCAACATCGCCATTCCCTTTGCGAATCCCGGCCTGCTACACAAGCTCACCGATCCTGACGCCGGCGACGTGCTCTATGTCGTCACCGCGCGGCGGCCGGTCCGTGGCTTCATCAAGCGGCAGGATCTCGTCGACCTCTCGCTGCTGGAATCCGCGCACGGCATCGCGATCCGGCCGAATTCCGACGAGGTCGGCGTCGAGGTCGGATTGGACAAGGTCATTCTCGGCAAGAAGGGCGGACTGACGCTGTCGCCGGTCGACGTCTCGGCCGAGCGGGCACCCACTGCGGTGCGGCCGATCTTCAATCCCGAGGGCTGGCGCAAGGGCCAGTCGGAAGATTTCTGGACGCGCCAGAGCGAGCTGATCACGGCGATCTCGGCCGTCGATCCGGCGCAGCGTTCGCTGCCGCGGCTCGATCTCGCGCAGTTCTACATGTCGCGCGCGATGTACCACGAAGCCAAGTCCGTGACCGAGTTGATGCTGAGCGATCCCCTCAACAAGGAGGAGAGCGGGGCGCTGATCATGCACGCGATCTCGAGCATCCTGATCGGGCGACCGGCACAGGGCCTGAAGGATCTCGCCAATCCCGTGATCGGCAACAGCCACGATTCCCAGCTCTGGAAGGCGCTCGCCTATGCGCGGCAGGGCAAATGGGCGGACGCGCGCGAGAAATTCAAGAACGTCGAATTTGCCATCGCCTCGCTGCCGCTCGACATCCAGCGCATCGTGACGATGGATGCGATGCGCGCCTCGCTCGAGGTGAAGGATTACGCCGGCGCCTCGAAACGCCGTGGCGAGATCGAGGTGGTCGGTGTGCCTCCGGAGGCCGCGCCCGGCTTTGCCGTGCTGCGCGGCCGGCTCGCCGAAGCGCTCGGCCACGACAAGGACGCGCTCGACGATTACAACGTCGCAGTCGAATCCACCGATCGCCAGGCCGCGGCCGAAGCCAAGCAGCTACAGGTCGCGCTCCTGCAGAAGCGCAACGAGATCAGCAAGGAAGATGCGCTGCGCGAGCTCGAGACGTTGTCCATGACCTGGCGCGGCGACGCGATCGAGGTCAAGACGCTGCAGATGCTGTCCCAGCTGTATGCCGAGGCCGGGCGCTATCGCGACGCGTTGACCGCCGCGCGCACCGCGACCAAGCTGCAGCCGAACGCGGAAGCCTCGCGTCAGGCGCAGGATCTGGCGTCGGATCTGTTCACGCAGATATTCTTGGGTCCCAAGGGCGACGAGCTGCCGCCGATCGAAGCACTTGGGATGTTCTACGAGTTCCGTGAGCTGACGCCGATCGGCCGCCGCGGCGACGAGCTGATCCGCCGTCTGGCCGATCGTCTCGCCTCGATCGATCTGCTCGATCAGGCCGCCGAGCTCCTGCAATACCAGGTCGATCATCGTCTTGAAGGCGCTGCGCGTGCCCAGGTCGCCGCGCGCCTCGCCATGATCTATCTCGCCAACCGCAAGCCGGACATGGCGATCACGGCGCTGCGCGCGAGCCGCATCAGCGATCTCTCCGGCGAGTTGCGGCAGCAGCGCCTGCTGCTGGAGGCGAGGGCGCAGAGCGACGTCGGCCGCCATGACCTCGCGCTCGACATCGTCTCGAACGTCTCGGGGCGTGAGGTGCTGCGGCTGCGATCCGACATCTTCTGGGCGGCCCGGCGCTGGCGCGAGTCCGCCGAGCAGATCGAGCTGTACTACGGCGAACGCTTCCGCGACTTCAAGCCGCTCAACGCGGTGGAGAAGAGCGACATCATCCGCGCCGCGGTCGGCTATGCGCTCGCCGACGATTCGATCGGATTGTCGCGCTTTCGGGAGAAATACGCGCCCTTGATGAGCGAGAGCGCCGACCGGCTCGCCTTCGATATCGCCAGCAAGCCGGCTGCCGCCTCCAGTGCCGAATTCGACGAGATTGCAAAGCTTGCGGCAAGCGTCGACACCCTCGACGGCTTCCTGCGCGAGATGAAGCAGCGCTTCCCCGACGCCACTGCGCGGGCGCCGCCCTCGCCGCAGGCCAAGGACGAGACCGAGCACACCGGCTCGCTGCCGACGATTCCCGTCGTGCGGCAGATCAAGATGACGCGGTAGAGCATGCTCCGGAAAAGTGCTTAGCGGTTTTGCTGGAAAGATCATTGCTCAAGCAACAACCCAAAGCGCCCATCGCGCTTCAGGACTCCTGCCCACTCCTGACCTCTCGACAGTTGCCCGACGAGGCGGCACTCTGTGCCTTCATGCCGGGAGAGCGTTGACATGACCAAGCCTGCCAAGACCGAAGCCGAACTCATCGCCATGGCGCAGGCCGAGTTGAAGGCCCATGCCGACGGACCCGAGGGCATGACGATCTCGATCGTCCGCGACGGCGACAGCTGGGAGTTCCGCGCTGACGCCGACCAGGCGACACGGGACAAGCCCGGCTTCCCCGAGAGCGTCGCCATGCTGGTGCAGATCGGTGATCACCTCAGCAAGCAGTATGACGTGAAGGGGTAGGGGGCGGCGCTTCGCATTCTCGGTGTCATCGCCCGACTTGATCGGGCGATCCAGTACTCCGAGCCGGTCGTGATTAGATCGAGGGGCCGCGGCGTACTGGATGCCCCGGTCAAGCCTGGGCATGACAGCGGAAGTCGCGGCCACTATCCCCCGTAACTCTGCACCAAACTTCCCGCCACCAGCGACCAGCCATCGACCAGCACGAAGAAGATCAGCTTGAACGGCAGCGAGATCGTCGCGGGCGGCAGCATCATCATGCCCATCGACATCAGCACCGAGGCAACGACGAGGTCGATGATCAGGAAGGGCAGGAACAACAGGAAGCCGATCTCGAAGGCGCGCTTCAGCTCGGAGATCATGAAGGCGGGAACGAGGATCCGCAGCGCGAGTTCGTCGGGTGTCGCCGGCGGCGGCTCGCCGGAGAGGTCCAGAAACAGCTTCAGATCCTTCTCGCGCACGTTCTTCTGCATGAATCCGCGCAGGGGAACGGAGGCGCGCTGGAGCGCATCCTCGACGCTGATCTGGTTGGCGACGAGCGGACGGATGCCGTCGTCGTAGGATTTTTGCAGCACCGGTCCCATCACGAAGAAGGTGAGGAACATCGCCAGGGCCAGGATCACCGAGTTGGGCGGCGCAGTCGCAGTGCCCATTGCGGTGCGCAGCAGCGACAGTACGACCACGATGCGCGTGAACGAGGTCATCATGATCAGGATCGACGGCGCGATCGACAGCACCGTGAGCAGGGCGATCAGCTGGATCGCGCGCTCGGTGACGCCGCCGCCGCCAGCACCGCCGCCGCCGAGATTGATGCTGATGTCCTGCGCATGCGCGGGCATCGCGAGCGAGGCCGCGGCGATCAGGACAGAAACAAAGAATACTCTACGCGGGAAGGACGGCAGTCTCACGAAGACGGCTTCGGACGGCCGAGCAGCGAGGCCATCTCATCTTCGAGATTTTCAAAGCTGGTCTTCTCCGCGGCCGGTCTCGCCGGCGGCGGAGCGGACGACGGCTCGACGCGTCCTGCGCGCGGCAGGGGGGCGGGTGGATCCGGCGCGACTGGCGGCGCGATGGTCTCGCCGCCTGGACGACGGAGCGCCGCCTCGAGACGCTGGGCCATCTCGGCGAGATTCTGTTCGGCGCTCGACGGCGCGGCCGCAGCAGCCGGCGGCGGAACGGGCGGAGCAGCTTGTGGTCCTGGCGGGGCCTGCGGGATGGGCGGAGGCGGCGGCGCAGGGGCGCGCTCGGCGCGCACCGGTGATATCTTCGCCGGCTCATTCTGGCGCGGCGGACGCGGCATCGCCGGCTCGCCGCGCGCAATGCGCGGCGGCATCGGCTCGGGACGGGGCTCACGCTCGGGCCGCGGCGGCATCGGTTCAGGTGAGAAGCCGCCGAGCTGCGGCTCACTGCGGCGCTCAGCCAGGGCGGGTGCCGGGCGGCGGAGCTCGTCGGCGAACGAGGGGCGTGCCGGCCGCGGCGGCGGCTCGGGCATCTGCGGCTCGGGATGGTCGAGCACTTCGGGCCGCGGCACTTCGTCGGCCCAACCGCCGGCGTCCGGGATCGGGGCGAGGCGCGGCGGCTCGGCGGCGCTGGAACGCTGCGGAATCTGGTCGCGGCCGGCTGCGGCGCGGACGATGTTCGGCTCGACGACGATGTCGGTCGGGCCACCGATCATCAGGAGATGCTCGACATTGTCACGGCGGACCAGGACCAGGCGCCGGCGGCCATCGAGCGCGGCGGCGTCGATCACGGCGAGCCGGGGCATCCTGCCGCGCTGGGTGTTGGCGCCGAGCCGGGTCGAGGCGAATCGGCGGAGTAGCCAAAAGACGACGCCGATCAACGCCAGCACGACGATGAACGCGACGATGAAGGTGATAGGGCTACCGTTCATACCTGTCCCCGGTAAATGGCGCTTCTCGCCTGCCTATGGTCGGCGGTGCCGGCCACCGGCTTGCGATGCCCCAAAACTGCGATCTCTTAATGTCCCACGGCAAGTTTTGCCGTCCCCAACTCTTAATAGCCTATGAATCGCTCGAACCAAAATGACTTCTTGGCCTCTAGGGAGGGGCGGCCAAGCGGTTGGGTTAATACGGCTTTTGCATTGGGCCGAATCACGGGAACGCGATCTATGTCTCGGCCCGAGACACGGATCCGCCCGTGCTTTAACCACCTGTTAACCATACACGCGGCAAATTCTGCCTAGCTCCGGACCACGGGTCTGCAAGGGGCGGAGGGGGCCGCAACGATGTCCATCAACGATCTTCCGGTGCTGTCGGCGCTTCGCACCAAGATGCAATGGCACCAGGAACGCCAGCGCGTCCTGTCCGAGAACGTCTCCAACTCCGACACCCCCAATTTCCGGCCGCGCGACCTGGTCGAGCCGAAATTCGACAAGACCGGCGCCACCACGGGTTCGATGGGGACCTTGGCGATGACGGTCACCAGCGCCTCCCATATGACGCCGTCAGGCGCGGTCTCCAGCTTCGACCAGAACAAGAATGCGGGTTTCGAGACCCGCCCTGCGGGCAATGCCGTCAATCTCGAAGAGGAGATGATGAAGTCCGCCAATAACCAGATGGACTACGCGGCGGTGACCTCGCTCTATTCAAAGAGCCTGCATCTCCTGAAGACCGCGATCGGCAAGGGCTAGAGCTAGAGGAGCCGTATCATGGCGAATGACAGCAGCGACTTTGCCCGTTCCATGGCGATCGCGACCTCCGGGTTGCGGGCGCAGGCCGGGCGGATGCGGGTGATCTCCGAGAACATCGCGAACGCGGACTCGACCTCGGCGACCTCGGGCGGCGATCCCTATCGGCGGAAGGTGCCGACGTTCTCGTCGGCGCTCGACCGCACGCTCGACGCGCAGGTCGTCACGCTCGGCAAGATCAAGCCCGACCAGTCCGCCTTCCGCGTCAAGTACGAGCCGAGCAATCCGGCGGCCGATGCCACCGGCAACGTCAAATACCCCAACGTGAATTCGGTGGTCGAGATGACTGACATGCGCGATGCGCAGCGGTCCTACGAGGCCAATGTCAACATCATCAGTGCGACGCGCCGGATGATCCAGCGCACGCTCGACATCCTCAAGAGCTGAACAGGACCTTTAAGCCATGGCAACACCGACAATCGCGGCCAATGCTTATGCCAGCCTTGCGCGCGTGCTGGAAAACACCGCCGCAGGCAAGGGCAGCGAAGCGAACGGGCAATCCTTTGCTGCGCTGCTGAAAGACGCCGTCGGCAGCGTCATGGAATCCGGCCGCAAATCGGATGCGCAGACCGTGGCGATGGCCAACGGCAAGGCCAACGTGATGGACGTGGTGACGGCGGTTGCCGACACCGATGTCGCGGTGTCCACGCTGGTCTCGGTCCGCGACCGTGTGATCGCGGCGTATGAAGACATCATGAAGATGCCGATCTGATTTTGCCTCCGTCGTCATTGCGAGCGAACCGAAGTAATCCAGAATCTTTCCGCAGAGGCAGTCTGGATTGCTTCGCTACGCTCGCAATGACGAGGGGATAGGCCTTCGTGAGGAGGCGAGAAATGAATAAAGGAAGCATGCAATGACCGGACCCGAGACCCTCGACGTCGCGCGTGACGCGATCTGGACCATCGTGATCGTATCCTCGCCGCTGATGGTGGTCGGGCTCGTGGTCGGCGTGATCGTGTCGCTGTTCCAGGCGCTGACGCAGATCCAGGAGCAGACGCTGGTCTACGTGCCGAAGATCCTCGCCATCTTTGCCACAATGCTGCTGGCGCTGCCGTTCATGGCCGACGCCCTCCATTCCCACATGCTGCGGATCTCGTCGCGAATCATCGGCGGCTGAGGCACAATGCGCCGGTCATGCGCATCGACGTTTCGCTGCTGCCGGCGCTTGCCGCGGCCTTCATGCTCGCCTTCGCCCGGGTCGGCGCGATGGTGATGCTGCTGCCCGGGCTCGGCGAGACCAACATCCCGACGCGGGTGAAGCTGTCGATCGCGCTTCTACTCACGCTGATCATCCTGCCGCTGCATCGCAACGCCTATCACGTCGACATGGGCTCGCTCGCGCCGATGCTGGTCTTGATGCTGCATGAGATCGTGATCGGCATCGTGCTCGGCGCCACCGCGCGCGTGACGCTAGCGGCCCTGCAGGTCGCGGGCGCCGTGATCGCGCAGCAGATGGGGCTCGGCTTCGTCACCTCGGTCGATCCGACTCAGGGACAGCAGGGCGTGCTGGTCGGCAACTTCCTGACCATGCTCGGTGTGACGTTGTTGTTCGCCACCGACAGCCATCATCTGGTGATCGCGGCGCTGAACGACAGCTACGCCATCTTCGCGCCGGGCGAGACCGTATCGAGTGGTGACATCGCCGCGCTCGCCACGCGGGCCTTTTCCGCAGCGTTCCTGCTCGGGCTGCAGCTGTCGGGGCCGTTTCTGGTGTTCGGCCTCGTCTTCAATATCGGTCTCGGCGTGCTGGCGCGGCTGATGCCGCAGATGCAGGTCTACTTCGTCGGCGTGCCGCTGTCGATCTTCGCGGGCTTCATGGTGCTGGCGGTGGTGCTCACGGCGATGATGGGCACCTACCTCGACTACTTCATCGGTGTCATGCACCAGATGCTGCCGCTCAGATAGGTGATCGATGGCGGAAGACAACGATCCAGAGAGTCAAACAGAAGACCCGACACAAAAGCGTCTCGAACAGGCGCTCGAACGCGGCGACGTTGCGAAAAGCCAGGAGATCAACACCTGGTTCATGATAGCGGGCGGCACGCTGGTCATCTCGACCTTCTCCGGCTCGGTCGGCAGCGGGCTGCTGACGCCGATGCGCAATCTGCTGGCCAATTCCTGGATGATCAAAACTGATCCCGGGAATCTGCTCGTGCTGATGCGGCAGATCGAGGCCGCGGTGTTGGCTGCGGTCGGCGTGCCGCTGTTGATGTTGGTGATCGCGGCCATTGCCGGCAATATGCTCCAGCACCGGTTGGTGTGGTCGGCCGAATCCCTCACCCCCAAGTTCAGCAAGCTCTCGCCAGCGGCCGGGTTCAAGCGCATCTTCGGCAAGCAGGCCGGGGTCAATTTTCTCAAGGGCATCGGCAAGATCGTCGTGCTCGGCGCGGTCATGACCACGATCCTGTGGCCGGAGCGGCACCGCACGGAGGCGATGGTCAAGCTGGATCCGATGGCCATGCTGGGCGCCACCACCGGCATGACCGTCCATCTGCTCGGCGCCGTGGTCGCAGCCCTCGCGATCATCGCGATCGGCGATTATTTCTTCCAGTATCGCAGCTGGTTCCAGCGGCAGAAGATGTCGCTTCAGGAGATCAAGGAAGAGTTCAAGCAGTCGGAAGGTGACCCGCACATCAAGGGCAAGCTCCGGCAATTGCGCCAGCAACGCTCCAAGAAGCGCATGATGGCGGCGGTTCCCAAGGCCTCGGTGATCATCACCAACCCGACCCACTATTCGGTGGCGCTGGCCTACGAGCGCGGCATGTCGGCGCCGATCTGCGTCGCCAAGGGCGTCGACAACCTGGCTTTCAAGATCCGGGAGATCGCGCGCGAGCACGATATCCCGATCGTCGAGAACGTGCCGCTGGCCCGCGCGCTTTACGCCACGGTCGAAATCGACCAGGAGATCCCCATGGAGCATTACCATGCGGTCGCCGAAGTCATCGGCTACGTCATGCGGATGAAGCGCGGTTTCAGCGCGGCGCGGCAATAAAACCCCCGAAAAGTACCGAAAATGGCTGTAAACTGGGAATCAGGGTACGTTTGGCTCCCGCCGCCCTTGCGTCTGCGGGTCCGATTCAGGCAGGAGGACCCCACGTGCCCCGTGGCACGTTGATTCTCTGCCGACAGGCTGCACTAGCGTGAAATGACCGCCGAGACCGACCACGACCTGTCACGCGAGCCCGTTGCGGCGCATGAGCCGTCGCCGCGGTCGGGCAGCATTGCGCTGGTGCTTCTGGTGGCCACCGGCCTCGTTGCGGTCGCCGTCGGGCTGATGACGCTGGGGCGCGCGCAGGCGCAGCCCTATATCCTGGGCATCCTCGCCGTGCTGGCGATGATCGGCCTGTTCAATTTGTTTGCCTTTGCCGCCGGGATCATCCGCTTCGCCGACCGCAACCTCGATGATCCCATCATCGGCCGCATCTCCGATTACGCCTTCGATGGCCTCGCGGTGACCGATCCGCGCGGCCATGTGGTCTATTCCAACGCGGCCTATCTGACGCTGACGGGCGCGGCCGGTCCTCAGGACGTGCGGCCGGTCGAGCGCGTCTTCATCGGTAACCCCGACGTCTCCGAAGCGGTGTTCCGCCTGCTCAAGGCGGCGCGCGAAGGCAAGCGCCAGCAGGAAGAGGTTCGCATTTCCGGCCAGGACGGCAGCCAGGGCCGCTGGCTGCGCATGCGGGTGCGTCCGCTCGGCTCCGGAAAGCGCGAGGCCAAATATGCGGTATGGTCGATTGCAGACATCACCCGCGACCGCGAGCGCCAGGAGGATGTGTTCCAGGAGCTCCAGCACGCGATCGAATATCTCGATCATGCGCCGTGCGGCTTCTTCTCGGTCAATCCCGCCGGCGAGCTCGCTTACGTCAACGCGACGCTGGCGAACTGGCTCGACTACGACCTTGCCGAGATCGGCTCGGGCGGCTTGAGGCTCGCCGACATCGTGTCCGGCGACGGCGCTTCGCTGCTGAGTGCCATCGTGGCGGTGCCGGGCGAGGTGAAGACCGAGGTCTTCGACATCGATCTGCGCATGCGCACCGGCAAGACCATGCCGGTGCGGCTCTATCACAAGCTCGCCTTCGGCGCCGATGGCGCGCCCGGGCCGTCGCGCACGCTCGTCATCAGCCGGGCCCGCGACGAGCGGAGCGATCCCGATCGCGCCGCCGAAGTGCGCTTCATGCGGTTCTTCGATCATACGCCGATGGCGATCGCCACGGTCGATCGCGCTGGTAACGTCGTGCGGGCGAATGCGCGCTACGCCAAGCTCGCGCAGGGGCTCGGGTTGGACAGCGCCAGCAAGTCGATCTTCCGCGCCGTCAACGCGCGCGACCGCCATCTGGTGATCGCGGCCATCAACCAGGCCGCCGAAGGCAAGGCCGACATCGCCCCGGTCGAGGTGGCGCTGGAAGGGAGCAAGGAGCGCTGGGGCCAGTTCTTCGTCACGCCCGTCGATGCCGCCGAGAACGATGCGGAAGCCGCGATCGTGCACATGCTCGAGACCACTGAGCGGCGCGCGCTGGAGAACCAGATCAACCAGTCGCAGAAGATGGAGACGGTCGGCCAGCTCGCCGGCGGCATCGCCCACGACTTCAACAACGTGCTCTCCGCCATCATGATGGCGAACGACTTCCTGCTGAACGCGCACAAGCCGACCGACCCGTCGTTCCAGGACATCATGCAGATCAAGCAGAACGCGACGCGTGCTGCGACGCTGGTGCGGCAGCTGCTCGCGTTCTCCCGGCGCCAGACGCTACGGCCGCAGGTGCTCGATCTCGGCGACGCGCTGTCCGATCTCACCATGCTGCTGCGCCGGCTGATCGGCGAGAAGGTCAAGCTCGACCTGATCCACGGCCGTGATCTCTGGCCGGTCAAGGTCGACGTCTCCCAGTTCGAGCAGGTCATCGTCAACCTCGCGGTGAATGCGCGCGACGCCATGCCGGACGGCGGCAAGCTGATCATCCGCACCGCCAATGTCGCCACCGATGAGGCCGGCAAGCTCGCCTACAAGGGCATGCCGGCGGCGGATTATGTGCGAATCGAGGTCGCCGACACCGGCACCGGCATCCCCGCCGATATCAGGGACAAGATCTTTGAGCCGTTCTTCTCCACGAAGGAAGTCGGCAAGGGCACCGGCCTCGGCCTCTCCACCGTGTACGGCATCGTCAAGCAGACCGGTGGCTTCATCTACGTCGATTCCGAGCCGGGGCAGGGCACCTCGTTCTACATCTTCCTGCCGCGCCACCACGCCGAGCTTGACGTGCAGGTCGAGCTTCCCCCGGTGCCGAGCGCGACTCAGGGCGCCCCGAAAGATGCCGCGCCTGCGACGGTGGAGGCGAAGCCCCGCACCGACCTCACGGGGCAGGGCACGATCCTCTTGGTCGAGGACGAAGAGGGTCTTCGCGCGCTGAACGCTCGCGGCCTGCGCTCGCGCGGTTACACCGTGGTCGAGGCCGAGAACGGCGTCGAGGCGATGGAGGTGCTCGAAGATCACAGCGGCGGGATCGATCTCGTTGTCTCCGACGTCGTAATGCCTGAAATGGATGGCCCGACGCTGCTCAAGGCGATGCGGGAGAGGAACCCCGATATCAGGTTCATCTTCGTCTCCGGCTACGCCGAGGACGCCTTCGAGAAGAGTCTGCCCGAGGGCCAGCAGTTCGACTTCCTGCCCAAGCCGTTCACCCTCAGCCAGCTCGTGGCGGCGGTGAAGGAGACGATGACGAAGCAGGGTTGAGGGCGGGATAGTCGTGCCTCGTACTCCGTCATTGCGAGGAGCGAAGCGACGACATCCAGACTGTCTCCGCGGCGCCAGTAGCGCGGGTTGGCCTTCGGCCGGTGCCAACTCGCAATGACGCGGACAGAGCGGAGCTCTCGCCGGAAGATCGCCGGTAACTGGCGACCGCAGCTCCCCGCTAGTATTTAGCCAACCCTCCGAGAGATACGGGGCTTTTGTCCCCTGCCCGCGACTGAGGGCCGCAGTCGCGGGTTCCCAAACCGGCTTCCTTTTTCTAGATGGCTGCCCATCTTAGGATCACGTCCCCATGCCGGGGAATTTGGGAAACGCACATGAATTTCTCGCAATGGTCCCGCAGTCTCGTGAAGACGATTGCCATCGTTTTGGCGCTCGCGCTGCCAACGACGCTTGCGATCTCCTCCGCCGACGCCCGCGTCGGTGGCGGGTTCTCGTCGGGCTCGCGCGGTTCGCGCACTTTCTCGGCCCCGCCGTCGACCACGACCGCGCCGGGCTCCGCCTCGCAGTTCAATCGCACTTACAGCCAGCCCGGCGCCGGGATGAACTCGGCCGCGCCTGCGCGCGGCGGCCTGTTCGGCCGCGGCGGCGGCTTCCTCGGAGGTCTTGCCGCCGGCTTCCTCGGTGCAGGCCTTCTCGGCATGCTGTTCGGTGGTGGCCTGTTCGGCGGCCTCGGCGGCCTGTCGTCGATCCTGGGTCTGATCATCCAGATTGCGCTCGTCGTGTTCGTGGTTCGTCTGGCCATGTCCTGGTGGCAGCGCCGCAACGCGCCGCAAGCGGCCTATGCCGGCGCGGATGCTGGTGCCGGTCCCGGACCGCAGACGAACTATCGCAGCGGCCTTGGTGGCGGCTTCGGCTTCGGCGCCAACAACGTGCCACTCGAGATCAAGCCGGATGACTACCAGGCGTTCGAACGCCTGCTCGGCGAGATTCAGTCGGCGTGGTCGAATGAGGACGTGGCCAAGCTGCACACGCTGGCGACGCCGGAAATGGTCTCCTATTTCGAAAGGGATCTCGCAGAGAACCGCGCGCGCAACGCCGTCAACAAGGTGACCAACGTCAAGCTGTTGCAGGGCGACCTCGCGGAAGCCTGGCGCGAAGGCGAAACCGACTATGCCACGGTGGCGATGCGCTTCGCGCTCACCGACAAGACGGTCGATCGCAACACCGGCGCCATCGTCGCGGGCAGCGAGCAGCCGGGCGAGGTCACCGAAGTCTGGACGTTCGCGCGCCGCACCGGCAGCCCCTGGGAATTGTCGGCGATCCAGCAGACCAACTGATCGCGCGCGATCGGAAAAACCAAGGCGTCGTGCATCTCGCGCGGCGCCTTTTTTCTTTTGGAGGTGTCGCATCGCGGCATCGGAATAACCGGGCGCGTGTCGGGTTCACATCAGGCGGCCAAACAAAACACACCGGGAGGGCAAGATGATCCGAATCGAGAGAACCGTGACGATGTCAGGCTTCGCGCTCGCGATGGCCTTGCTTGCGGCGCCATCGGCCGAGGCGCAATCGGCCGACATGACGTTCTTCGTGACCTCCGCTGGGCCAGGCAAAGGTGCCGATCTCGGCGGCCTGGAGGGAGCCGACGCGCATTGCCAGAAGCTGGCGCAAGCCGCCGGCGCCGGCACGAAGACCTGGCGCGCCTATCTCTCGACGCAGGCGGCCGACGGCAAGCCAGCCGTCAACGCCAAGGACCGTATCGGCAAGGGGCCTTGGCAGAATGCCAAGGGCGTGGTGATCGCCAAGGACGTTGCTGACCTGCACAGCGCGAGCAACAACCTGACCAAGCAGACCGCGCTCAGCGAGAAGGGCGAGGTCACCAACGGCCGCGGCGATACGCCGAACCGGCATGACATCCTCACGGGATCGCAGGCCGACGGCACCGCTTTTGCCGCGGGCGACGACAAGACCTGCAAGAACTGGACGTCGAGCACGCAAGGCTCAGCGATCGTCGGCCATGCCGATCGTCAGGGCCTGAGCGACGACGAGCCCTCGAAGTCCTGGAACAGCTCTCACCCCTCGCGCGGCCCCGACGGCGGCTGCTCGCAGGCCGATCTGAAGAGTACCGGCGGCGACGGCCTGCTGTATTGCTTCGCGGCGAATTGAGGTCCCCCGACGTTACCAGGAGTGTGTGACGACCGAACTTGCGTCGCGTGCTAGGCTTGTCCCGCGCGTCACAGGAACTGTTCCATGACCTACGAGCTCTACTACTGGCCCGAAATCCAGGGCCGCGGTGAATATGTGCGGCTGGCGCTGGAGGAGGCGGGCGCGGATTACGTCGACGTCGCGCGCGGTCCGCGCGGCTCGGCTGCGATGATGAAGATGATGGACGTTCGCAAGGGTACGCCGCCCTTTGCACCGCCGTTCCTGAAAGCGGGCAAGCTCGTGATCGGCCAGACCGCCAACATCCTGCTCTATCTCGGCGCGCGGCATGGGCTCGCGCCGAAGACGGAAGCTGGAAAGCTCTGGGTGCACCAGCTTCAATTGACCATCACCGATTTCGTGGTCGAGATCCACGACACCCATCATCCGCTCGGGCCGTCGCTGTACTACGAAGACCAGAGGGCGCCCGCGAAGAAGCGCACCACCGAATTCTGGGACGAGCGCGTGCCGAAATATCTCGGCTATTTCGAAGGGCTGCTCGACGCCAACGGCGGCGCTTACGTCACCGGTCGCAGGCTGAGCTATGTCGATCTCTCGCTGTTCCAGATCGTCGACGGGCTGCGCTACGCCTTTGCGAAGCGCATGAAGGCGTTCGAGCGGAACATTCCCGGCCTTGTCGGCCTGCACGACCGCGTCGCGGCGCGGCCGAACATCAAGGCCTATCTGGCAAGCGAGCGCCGCATTCCCTACAACGAGCAGGGCATCTTTCGGCGCTATCGCGAACTGGACGCGTGAGTTACCACACGCCGGGCATCAGGCGGTAGCGCACCCGCGCCGCGTAATCGGCATAGCCTGATAGCCCCGCGATCAGCGTGCGCTCCTCGATGCTGATGCGCACCGCGATCAACAGGACGAGGATCGGCGCGATCGCAAGACCCCACCACGAGCCGAGGATTAGCGGCACGCCCGCGAAGAACATCAGCATGCCGCTGTACATGGGATGGCGGACATGGGCGTAAGGCCCCGATGAGATCACGTGCTGGCCCCGCTCGGCCTGCAGCTTCACCACGGGCGCGGCGAACGAGTTCTCGCGGAACACCCACATCGTGAAGAGCGTGCAGGCGAGGTACAGCACGAAGCCCAGGACCTGCAACGCGAGCGGTACGTTCGAGGCAACAGCGCGCCGGTCGAGACCGATGACAATGAGCCAGACCAGGATGGCCGCCATGAAGGCGATCATGAAGGCCTTGTCGGCGCCCGGCTGGTCCCTCTGGATCACCGGACGAAGCCGCTCTGCCAATAGGCCCGGATCGATCCGGTAGAGCCACCAGCCGCAGAGCGGGCCGACCAGGAGCGAAGTGATGAGGAACACCCAGGCCGACGGCCAACGCAGCGTGCCGGCGGATGCGAACAGCAGCGCGCCCATCGCGGCGGTGAAGATCGTGTTTTGCAACAACAGGCGTGCGATCATGCGCGGTTCCCCGGCAGGCTCGCATGAGTCTGGCGGCGCTATCCGGCAAAGATGCGGCCGGACGCGCGAAAAGCCCGGCCGTCGGGACCGGGTTGTTCATCGCAGGCAGGCGCGATCAGGCGAGCTGGTCGATCCGCGTGCCCTGGCCGGGCGGCAGCGGCGCAGATTGCGTTGGCTGGTTGGTCGCGTCGTCGTCCTTGGTCTGGTCGTCCGGCTGCTTGGTCGTGTCGTAGCTCGGGACCACGATCGTGACGGGGGGCGGTGCAACGCTTGAAACGCTCATCCACGGATCCTCACAGATTGAAACAACTGACCCTGCGCCCGGGGAGACGAAGCTTCCGTCAAGCCAATCGTTAAAATGCGAGGGATCTGGCGCGGTGAACTGCGCTGTTGGGCGGCTGGTTACTGCGCTCTGTAAGGGAGGGACTGCTCTCTCCTCGTCATTGCGAGGAGCCCTTGCGACGAAGCAATACAGACTGTCACCGCGGAGATAGACTGGATTGCTTCGGTTCGCTCGCAACGACGGAGCACGCGGTAGGCAGCGTCACGATAGGTGGGCCGCCTGCGCGCGGAAAGAGCGAAGGAGCGGCGCGCTACTCGTCCTTCGGTCGCGTGATCGCGATCGATGCGTCCGTCTTGGTGCGCGTGCATTCCATGTTGAGGCGCTTGTAGCGCATCGTGACCTTGTCGCCGCGCAAGAGGCCCATGCGCTTCAGGCAGCGCGTTGCGCCTGTCGTGGTGTCGTCCTTCGTCACCGTGAAGATGATTGCTGTCGCGGACGCCACCAGATCATAGAACTGCGGTGTCGGCTTGCGGTCGCCCTTGGCGTAGAGCTCGTTGGAATAGGCCTGTCCCCGCGCGCGGCAGCCGAGCGAAAGCTCCTTTGCCGCCGGATGCGTCAGGTAAATGATGTTGGCGGCCTTGAAATTGACCTTCAGCCCATCGATGCCGCCGGCGAGCTGCTTTGCGATGTCGTCGCACTGGTCCGCGCGCGCAGGCGCGGCAAGCGTCACAAGGCCGGTGATTGCGGCGGCGACCAGCATCGCGCCGCGAAAGTCCAATTTGAAAATCATGATGAAAAGCCCCTTGAGGGCGCGCATTCAACCGTTGCCGCGCGCGAAGTGCAAGGGGGTGCAACCTGGCTCTGTTGGGCACAGTCAACACCACCCATCGACGATGCCGGCCGCCAAGACGGTCGTCACGGTCCGAATGGGGATGCCCCGGCCGTGCCAGAACGCCTTCCCTTTGCGGTAAAAAAGCTTAGAACGCTTCTCAGCCAGGGCCCGCACGAGGGCTCCAGAACCCCGAGATTTGCCTCATGAACGCTCCAACCGCCTTCCCCGACGCCTCGAAGCCCGTGCCGCCCTACAAGCACACCCCGCTGTTTCCGCTGGGCAAGGACGAGACGCCCTACAAGAAGATCACGTCCGAGGGTGTCAGGGTCGAGAAGGTCTTGGGCAAGGACATGCTGGTGGTGTCGCGCGAGGCATTGCGGGCGCTGTCCGAGGCGGCTTTCGGCGACATCAACCATTATCTGCGACCCGGCCATCTGAAGCAGCTCCGCGCGATCCTGGAGGACGGCGAGGCGAGCCCGAACGACAAGTTCGTCGCGCTGGACTTCCTCAAGAACGCCAACATTGCCGCCGGCGGCGTGCTGCCGATGTGCCAGGACACCGGAACCGCAATCATCATGGGAAAGAAGGGCTGCAACGTCATCACCGACGGTGACGACGAGGCGGCGCTGTCGGAAGGCGCGCGCGATGCCTATCTGCGCCGCAATCTGCGCTACTCGCAGGTTGCACCCTTGTCGATGTACGAGGAGAAGAACACCGCCAACAACATGCCGGCGCAGTGCGAGATTTACGCCGAAGGTGACGACGCCTACAAGTTCATGTTCATGGCGAAGGGCGGCGGCTCCGCCAACAAGAGCTTCCTGTTCCAGGCCACGCCCTCGGTGCTGACCAAGGACCGGCTGCTCGCCTTTCTTAAGGAAAAGATCCTGACGCTCGGCACCGCGGCGTGCCCGCCTTATCACCTCGCGATCGTGATCGGCGGCACCTCGGCCGAGCTGTGCATGAAGACGGTGAAGCTCGCCTCCGCCCGCTATCTCGATGCGCTGCCGACCCACGGTTCGCCCGATGGCAACGCCTTCCGCGACGTCGAGATGGAGAAGGAAATCCACAAGATGACGCAAAGCCTGGGCGTGGGCGCGCAGTTCGGCGGCAAATATTTCTGCCACGACGTCCGCGTGATCCGCATGCCGCGTCACGGCGCATCGCTCCCGATTGGGCTCGGCGTGTCCTGCTCGGCCGACCGCCAGGTGCTCGGCAAGATCACAAAGGATGGCGTCTATCTCGAGGAGCTCGAGCACAATCCCGCGCAATATCTGCCTGAGGTCGAAGAGGCGCTTGGCGGCGAGGTCGTCAAGATCGACCTCAACCAGCCGATGAAGGACATCCTGGCGACCTTCTCGAAGCATCCGATCAAGACGCGCGTCTCGATGACCGGCACCATGATCGTCGCGCGCGACTCCGCGCATGCCAAGCTGCGCGAACGTCTGGACAAGGGCGAATCGCTGCCGGACTATTTCAAGAACCATCCGGTCTACTATGCCGGTCCAGCCAAGACGCCCGAGGGTTACGCTTCCGGTGCGTTCGGTCCGACCACCGCAGGCCGCATGGATTCCTTCGTCGACCAGTTCCAGGCCGCCGGCGGCTCGATGGTGATGGTAGCAAAGGGCAACCGCGCGCCCGCGGTGCGCGAGGCCTGCAAGAAATATGGCGGCTTCTATCTCGGCTCGATCGGTGGCGCGGCGGCGAACCTCGCCGAGCACTGCATCAAGAAGGTCGAGGTGCTCGAATATCCCGAGCTCGGCATGGAAGCGATCTGGCGCATCGAAGTCGTCGACTTCCCAGCCTTCATCATCATCGACGACAAGGGCAACGACTTCTTCAAGGAGTTGAACTTGGGCTAGTCCTCACCTCGCCCCGCGAGAGCGGGGCAAGGGAGAGGCTTAGGCCCGCGTGCCCGTGAAGGGGAAGCTGCCCATCGGGCCGATGCCCATCTCGCCGTTGATGCTGTCGCCGGCAACCGTGCCGGTGAATTCGAGCGTCAGCGGCATCGGGTTGGTGATCGAGACCTTCCAGGAGACGTTGTCGCCAGAGACGGTGCCGTCAAAAATCTCGGTGGTATTGCCGTCCGCGCCCTGCGTGCCTGTGAGGGTGCCGCCCGCGGTCTTCAGGCTCAGCGTCGCTTGGCGTTCGCCCATCGGCGTCGTCATGGTGAGATTCCAGTTGCCGTCCACGGCCATTCGCGTCTCCCGAACATGATCCCGGCGGGCTGCGATGATCCGCAGCCAGTCCTGGGTTGAGCCTATAGCGCAAGTCGGGGCGGGTTCCTAACGGCCCTTCAACGTTCGCTGGGCGGCATTCAGGCGCGGGCGGCGGCGCGCCGGCGGCTGGTGACGACCAGCCTGAACACCACGTACTGCACGGCAAAGGCGAGGGCCTTGGCGCCGCCTGCGACCGCCGAGATGTAGAACGCCCACAGCTTCAGGTCACCGGTCGAGGCGACCGCGATCGTGCCGGCGCCGAGGACGAACATCAGCGCCGCCCAGGCATAGCCCGCAGCGGTGACATATTCCGGCGCGGTCTCGACCACGACCGGCGGCATATAGCGCAGCATCCAGCCGCGCTTGAGCATGATCGCGCCGATCGCGAAATGCGCGATCGCAGGCTTTGCCAACATGAAGCGAGGGTCGTTGGTCAGCAGCGTCACCGTACCAAGCACGACGACGAGCGCGAGGCTCGCATAGGTCATGTAGCCAAGCTCGCGTCGCTTCACGCGGGCATAGATCACTTGCGCGATCGCGCCTGCAACCGCCACCGACGTCGCCAGGATGACGTTGTCGGTGATGAGATAGATCACCAGGAAGACGATGGCCGACAGGAAGTCGGAGGCGAGGCGGGCGAATGCGTCCTTCATTGTCGATCCTGTATCACTGGACTTCGGGCAGCGCGCCAGTGGGCGTACCATACTTGATCTGGCGATATTCGGGATACCATTTGGTGAAATAGATCGCGCTGTTGCGGGCAGCGAAAGCCACTGCGATGCCGAGCCAAACCGGCAGGCCCGGGAAGTAGAGCAGCACGATGTTGGCGGCCATCATCAGAAGAGCAGCCAGGGTCCATGCGCCGGTGATGAAGTAGTTGGCAGTCAGGAAACCTGGCATCGCCGCGGTTTCGGCCGGCACGGATTCGATCGCGTATTGCAGCGTGAACGGGCGGCGCGCCAGCATCGAGCCGAGCGAGATGACGAAGATGCCGATGTCGACCGAGAGCTTGACGCCGAGCGTGCTGAGCCAGGGATCGTGCAGCGCGAGGAAGAGGCCGATGCCGGCGAACAGGATCGCCGAACCCGCAGCCAAGATCTTCACCGAACGGCCGCGCGCAACGTCGATTGCGATCGTGGCGAGGCAGATCGCACAGGCCGCGAACACCGAGATCGTCGCCGAGGTCATGAACATCAGAAAGGTGTAGGCGCCGTAGGGAGCAAGGATCAGGAAGATCGTCATGGTCGCCTCGATCGAAGCCATCTTTACGATGTCAAGATTGGTAGTTCAGGGCTGGCGACGGGTCAAGCAAAATCTTTACAGTGTCAAAATGACGTGAATGACCTGTAAAAAATGAATTGTTGCAATGGCTTGGTCGGATATCTCGTCGGCCACGGCAGCCCAGGGCAGGCGCGACAGGACGGTCAGCGCGCTCGAGACCAGAAGACCGATGGTCAGGAAGATGCTTCCGCCGCGGCAGATCACGAATCTGAGCGAGCCCGGCGTCGCGTACATGCCGAGCGGATGCAACAGCCGCGACAGCACGAGCGCCCCCATCAGCAAATGAATGCGCAACGGCGATACGCCGGACATTTCGAGAAGCGCGCCCATCAGCGTGATGATGGGGACGTATTCCATGAAATTGCCGTGGGCGCGGATCGCACTGCGCAGGCGTTCGTTACCGCCGTCGTCGAAGGCGGCGCCGTTGCTCCGACGCAGCCGGATCACCTGGAGCGCAAGCGCAGCGTAGATCAGCGCCAGGATGGCGAGATAGTTTGCGGTAGTCGTGGGGGCGTGCATGCGCGGTCTCGCTTGATGCATCCGCAGTGCCGGAGCGGCCAGGGGGCGGCCTATTGCGCTCCCACCCAATTGCCATGAAAGCCGTCGGGCACGCGATGGCCGAGCTGCACCAGAGCGGCGGGGCCAGCCTCGATGTCGGTGGCGTTGAACACGGCGAGGTCGCTGCGGTTCTCCCGCGCGCGCCAGACCACAGCCAGCAACCAACCGTCGCCCTCGGGCGCATCCTTCGAGCGCTCGACGAAGACGGGCTCGGAGATGGTGTCGCCGCCCGGCAGCAGATATTGGCCGAGCCGCTTGCCGGTGCCGTCGACATGGACGACGCCGCACAGCGCGCCGAACATCGGCGCCTTCGGATTGGCGCAGGCGTACCAGCCGTGGCGGCTCTTCAGCCCGGCGCGGCGATCGTCGACGCGCGGGAATTCGCCGGTCAGATCATCGAGATAAACCTGCTGGAAGCGGTCGGTATTGTCAGCGAGATCGAAGGTCCAGCGGCAATGGCGCGCGAACGGTGTTTCACGTTTGACGGGCGAGCCGTCGGGATGCGGAAACAGCGGCGCTTCGTCGAATTGCATGACGTCGGCGACGATGCGAGTTCCTTCTTCCCACGCATTCATGATGTGGAAGACGTAGCAGGATTCACCGCGGAACCAGACGATGTCCTTGCTCGATCCGTTGCGTTTCATCACGCCGACATAGGCACCTTTCTCAGGCTCCCAGGCATAGGGCGGCTTGCCGCTCATCGCGCGCTCCATGCTGCCGGTGAGCGGCAGGATCGGAAACAGCACGTAATTTTCGGTGACGATGAAGTCGTGCACCATGCTGGCATAGGGCGTCTCGAACCTCTCGAAGCGCGTTGCCTTGCCGGAGGCATCGATTGATCCGTACGAGAGGGCCGATGTCAGCCGCCCCGCCGCATTGTAGCCGAAGAACACCAGCTCGCCCGTGACCGGGTCGATCTTCGGATGCGCGGTGAAGCTGCCGGCGACGCGGCCCTGATAATCATGGTAGCCGCGCGTCGCCAGCGTGCCCGCCTCGATCTCGGTCGGCAGATGCGCTTCTTCCAGCGCGAGCAGCTTGCCGGCGTGGAAGATGATGTTGGTGTTGGCGACGCCGCCGTCGGTGACATGAGCAGGCGCGTCCGGCAATCTGTTGCCGAAGCCCTTGCCGAAGAACGCCCGGCCGGCATCGTGCTCGGCGAGCCATTTCGGCGTCCGGATCCAGCGGTTGCGGTAGGAGGCACGCCCGTCTTCGAGGTGAAACGCGTGCAGCATGCCGTCGCCGACGAACCAGTGTGCGCCAGGGTATTCGAACTGCGGGTTGGGACCGTTGCGATAGAGCGTGCCGTTCAGCTCGCGCGGCAATTCGCCGACGATCTTCAGGAAAGGCGCGTCCGCCTCGAACGGAATCGGCGCGATGTTGTTGCGGCGCTCGGCGGTCGCATCCTGATGCACGGCGTATCCTCTCTATCTTTACATCGTAAAGATGGCATAGGGCCGATCACCGTTTCCGTCAAGTGGAATCTTTACACTGTCAATATAGCGTCATATAGCTTGTAAATGGCCAAGAGCGATACCAAGAGCGATACCAAGAGCGAAACGGCTCGCCGCACGCGCCCGCCCAAGAAGACATCCCCGGCACCTCGCCCGGCTCGCCGCCCGGCCAGCGTGAAGACCGAGACGCCTTATCACCATGGCGCCTTGCGCCAGGCTCTGCTCCAGGCCGCCGAACGAGTGCTGGAGCGCGACGGGCTCGCCGGCCTGACGCTGCGCGCGGTGGCACGCGAGGCTGGCGTGTCGCATGCCGCGCCGACGCATCATTTTGGCGATCTCACGGGGCTCGTCAGTGAGCTCGCGGCGATCGGTTTCCGCCAATTCAACGCGGCGATGGCCGCCTCCTGCGAGGCGGTCACTTCGCCGCTGGAGCGGGCGCTGGCGCGACCGAAAGCCTATGTGGCTTATGCCCAGGCGCATCCCGGCATGTACGGCCTGATGTTCCGCACCGAGCGCCTCGACTATTCCAGGCCCTCGCTGCACGAGGCGGCGGAATCCTCTTTTGCCGGACTTGCCAATGCCATCGGCGCGATGCGGCAGGAGCCGATCCGCGGCGACAACCTGACCGTCGAGCAGGGCGCGGCGATCGCGCGGGCCTGGTCGATGGTGCACGGTTTCACCATGCTGCTGCTCGACGGGCGGCTGGAGGATATTCTGGAACGGCTGCCCGCGGGCACGACGGCCGAGCAACTGCTGGAAGCGATCCTGAAGTCGACGGTGGCGGGGAGACTGCCGACCTGACGTTGGCAAAGGGAATGTGACAGACAGATGAGGCGCCTGTGTCCTGCGGAACTCAAGCAATCGACACCTTCACTACGGGCAAGTTGACTGTGGGCAAGGCTCGAGCGGGGTGAGATAGACCTGACAGCGGCGCGGAATCGTTCTAGAAGAGCGGCTTCGCTTGGGGCATCCGGCCCTATTTGCGTCCTCATGTCTCTCGATCATGCCAGCCATCGCTTCTCGCAAATCCTATCGCGTCGGCCGCTCCAAGACCGGACTTGGCCTCTTCGCCACCATGCCGATCAAGAAAGGCACCCGGATCATCCGCTATTTCGGGCCGATCCTGGACTGCCGCATTCCTGAGCACGACGAGATCGAGAACAAATATCTGTTCGAGCTCAACGGCCGTTGGACTATCGATGGCTCGGTACGCAAGAATCTCGCGCGCTACATCAACCATTCGTGTCGGCCCAACGCGGAATCCGACGTTCGCCCGCGCGAGCGCAAGGTGTTCATTCGCGCCATCAAGAACATCGAGCCGGGCGACGAGATCAACTATGATTACGGCAGCGACTATTTCAAAGCCTATCTCAAGCCGATCGGCTGCAAGTGTCCCTCCTGTGAGAACAAGCGCAAGAAGCAGCGCGCCGAGGCGCGTGCGGAACGTGCCAAGGTGAAGGCGCGCGCGGAGCGCAAGGCGCAGAAGGCGGGTGCCAAAAGTCTCAAGAAGAGTACCAAAAAGAAGAAGCTCAACGGCCATGCCGTTGCGAAAAAGAGCCGCGCACGGGCATAACCCGCGCGTCGCCCTTTTGGTCCCGCCGTCATGCCCCGCCTTAGGCGGGACATGGGGTACATCGTTGTTTAAGCAGCAACTGCGCTCCCGCTCTTTCGCAAGCCCACATATTGCAGCTCGGCGAATACGCCGGTCGCGATTGCCTGCGCCACGATCATGAGTTCGCCGGGGAGGTTCGGTGACACCGCGCCCGAGAACAGCAGTGCGATGCTGCCGACCGTCCAGGCGGCGTTGCCGACCACGACCAGCAGCACGAGCGGCTTCACCACCACCGTGCGCGAGGCGAGCCATCCCACCAGTGCGGTGTAGGCGATCAGGAACAGGCCGGTTTCGCGCAACAGCGCTTCGGGCAGGTTGAATACCGTCGCGAACGTACCGGCGCCGACGGTGAAGCCGAGTGCGGCGACGCCGCTGAAGAGGGCGTCGGCGAGCAGGGCGCGGCGCAGGAAGGTGGATGCGTCGATCATCAGAGGTCTCCTTGGCTGGGTGGGACGCGGGGGGAACTCAGTGCAGTCCGCGCCACCAGGCGCGGAGCAGCCGGCTCAGGATGGGGAAGAGGCTCCTGCCGACGCTGTGCTCGAACGCCGTGACCTGCGCGACGACATAGTCACCCGTCGAGTGCACCAGCGGCTCGGGCATGTTGAGTCCTCGCGCCAGCATACGGGCCGCGAACGTGACGGCCCAAGAAGCGATTCGAGGCAACACGTGGTCTGCGATGGTCCGGTAGAGCAGCAGTGCGATCATGGTCATCTCCCGTCATGACCGAAGATGCGCCGATGCGGGACCCAATTCGATTACCTCGGGGGTAATAAACGCGATGGACCAATCCGGCCATGAGTCCACTACATCTGGCTACGGGATTGGTGACGCGTGCACGACGTGTGCACCGACAGGTCGAAGAAAATGTGGAGACAATCAACGAACAACAGGCGCTGCTTTCGAAGGCGCGAACGTCAGCTGATCAGTCTCGTTGCTTCGGAAAGGCTGGATCGTGCCTTGCCTGGATGATGTTCGCTCTGTTGGAAAATGGATGGACGATCTGTCCGGCTTACGGCTTGACGTAGGTCCATCCCTTTTCCTGCAATTCCATCACGCGCACGACGCCCGACTTCACGACCTCCGCCTGCGGAACAATCGGTATGTCCTTGCTCTCGGTTTTCTGCATCTTCTCCCGGGTGTTGCCGCACGCCTTGAACGAAACCTCGGGCGTGCTCAGGGCCATCTCTTCAATGCGCGCCTTTACCGGCGATGTGTCTTCCCGCAACATGTGCAGGCCGGGCCCGAACGTCACCACCTCGATCTTCACCTTCTCGCCGGCGTCCTTGTAATATTGCGCCACGTTGGTTGCGTTGTTGAGCGCGAGATTCATCGAGGCGGGGTCGTTGGTATTCACCTGAAGGATCAGATGATGTTCTCGCTTCTCGGTTGCGGTCGGATCATCCATACGGGCAAACGCGGACTGTTTTCGCTTGGCCGTCGTCTGCTTCACTATGTGGTGCCTCGCATGGCTCGCCCTATGCAGGACGGGTTGCCCGTCCGCCGGCGTCCAGTACTTGCCGCCTTGCTCCGCGGCCGCAGGCGATGCAAAAACCAGAATGGCGAACGCCGCCATCGCGGCCGCTTTGGCATTATGATGAAACTTGATCATTATACGCCTCCATCGAAGAAGATCATCTGTTCGCCATCAATGATTAGGTGCTGCAATCGCGCGCGGCCACCTGCATGCTGAGGTCATCTTCGCGCGCGCCGCGTCCAGCCCGGCAAGGGAAAACGCTCCGTCATGCGCAGCCCCGCCCCGTGACGAGAGGAGGACGATTAGATCCCCGCCGTCCGGAAGCGACTGCACCAGTCGAACAGCATCGCCGGCGAACGCGACGCCAGGACCGAAGGACGGCGTGGCCGCTGCGACCTGCACTGCCGGACTATCGTTGACGCGATAGGAAATTGCCTCATCACCGCCTCCGCGTGAGATGCCGGGCCCCGTGAGCGCCAGCTCCGTCCGGCCAGCGCGGCAGCGGATCGATAACTGCATCATGGAGTCGCCGGTCCCGCTGTGGGACGACGTCGTAGCGGTCGCGATCGGCGAGTAGTCTATGGGGGAGGTCGTCAGGCTGACGATCCAGTCGTCTTCGGGCGCCAAGCGATCTTGAGGCGCGATGGAACGCGTCAATTTATTCAGACACCCCAGGCGGTCCGCGTGTTCCTTCTGAAGGCATGAACGCAGCTCTGTCGCGGGATCCTGGGCCAACGCAAGGTGGCCTGTACCCCCGAGTGCGACAAGAAGGAGGATCGCGGCGTGCTTCATTGCGATGCTTGTGTTGCGCGCGGCTGACGGTCCAGCCACGCCTGCGCCGCAGGGACGCGCGCGAGACCCGGGACCGTCGCAGCGAGGTTGATGGACTTCCACTTCGGATCGAAACCGGGCGCCTGCAATCTGTCGATCCGGGAGAATAGGTGATCGATGAAGCGCGTGACACGCTCGGATCGGTTGGACTTCACCGGCCAATTGAAGGCGACTAGTGCGGTTGGCACGGCGATCGTCGAAACGTGTTCGCCCTGCTTGATCAGATTGGGATAGTCGGTCCCATCGAGGGCGGCAGGAAGATAGTAGTCTTCGAACTTGCTCTCGTATGGAACGGGCAGGAACTTGAAGCCTGGCTCCCAACGGCCTCGCACGAAAGCATCAACCGGCTTCGATGTGATGAAGACGACGGCTGACATCTCGCCTTTGCGCATCTGCTCGAGCGCGACCTGGTGCGGAATGAAAGTCTTCTCGACCTCAAGATTGAGGCGGCTGAAGATCAGCGGCCCCGAATAGGCCGCAGCGGTGCCCTGCGTGTTGAAATTGACTTTCTTGCCGGCGAGATCACTCAAGCTCTGAATCTCGGGCCGAACGAAAATATGCAGCTCGGACGGAAACAGATTCAGGACATACGCAATTCGTCGCTGGATGTCCGGAACCTGGCTCTTGTATTCCTCGAGCGCGTCGGAGTTGATGATTGCCGCATCGATGCCGCGCAAATAGAGCAGGGAATTGAGGTTTTCCGCAGCACCGCGAGTGACGACCGGCAGAACGTGCAGGTTCTCCCCATCGTCGACCACACGGGCGATCTCCGCCGCGAGGCGGATTGGTGCGCCCTCGAGCAGACCTCCGGCGAGGCCGACCGTCCAGGCGTTCATGGAGACCACCTCAGGCCTTGGCAGCGGCGGCCCGGGCCGTGCCAGGCGAACCTTGTGAGGTCGTATATCTTGCGGCTGCGCATCTGCCCCGAGCTGAGGGGTCAGGAGCAATGGTGCGAGCGCCGCGAGCAAGAGCAGCCGACGCAATCCTGTAAGCCTTTTCATCGACGAACTCCTCTACACATGCGTCGGCCGTGGCGGCGCTTTCGATCCTTGATTGCATCGTCGCGGCGCGCGCGCCGTTGGAAATCGCCTCACCAGACCGTGCTATCGGCGCAGCGCTTCCGCTCGCGTTTTCGCTTCCTTGATTCCTCCAGCCTCGGCCCGCGCATAAAGAGTTTGCGCTTTAGTGGGATCGCCTTGCGTTCCGTACGTTCCAAAATTTGGAAGGATCAGCGGATCGTAGGTTTCCGCCAGCAGGAAGCTTGCTTGCGCGCTCCCCAGCTCAGCGGCGCGCTCCAGCACGATCCGCGCCGCGCCGATGTTTCCCTGTTCAAGTAGCGCGCTGGCGCGCGCAATCAATTTCACCGCTTGCACCCCGTCGCTAGGATGGACCTGAGCATCGGCCTGGCTCCGCGCCGCTATGGCCTGATCTTCGACCGGCTTGTCTTGGACCGCTACGTCTTGGACCGCTCGGTCTTGGACCGGCCGGTTTTGGATTGGCCGCGCCGGCGCTGACGCCGGTTCCTCGCGCCCGGCCTTGCCGGTCGTAGCCGGCGGAGACGCGGCGTAGGGAGCCTTCGCGACAACTGCGCCGTGATCTTGACGCGCCAACGCCAGATCCCTTTCCAATCCGTCGGCGCGCTCGCGCTCACGCTGCAATAAACTCTGCAGCTCGGCCGAGCCGCGCTCGGCGGCCTGCTTGGTGCGTGTGACTTCCTCGCTCGCCTTGGACGCCAGCTTGGTCTGTGCGTCGAGCTCGCGGCTCGTTTTCGCAAGATCCTGGGACAGCTGTTCAGCCCGCTCGTGTTCCCGCTGCTGCGATTGCTCCAACGAGGCGGCATCGCTCGCCGCTCGTCTGAGCTGTGCCGCTTCCTCACTGGCTTGGGCGGCTTGAGCTTCGTATGCGTAGATCTTGCTGCGGGCCATGGAGAGATCCTGCGCCAGCGCATCGGCTCTCTCGTGCTCCTTCTGTATCGACCGTTTCTGCTCTTCGGCGTCAGCCTTCGCCGCTTGCGTCAGCCTGGCGACTTCGTCGCCCGCCTTTGCGGCCAGTGCCGTCTGCGCATCGATATCTCGTCGTGCGGCGGCGAGCGCCTGCTCGAGCTGACCAGTCCGCTCCCGCTCCTGTTGCGCGGATTTCTGCAACTCCGCTGCGTCGCTCTCGCCTGCCGCTTTCAGCCGGGACGCTTCCTCGCTGGCTTTGGCCGCCAGTGCCGTTTGGGTCGCAGCCTCGCGCCGCGCCACCGCGAGCTCTTGCTGCAGCCGCTCCATCCGATCGCGCGCGTCCTGCGTCGGGAGCGGCACGGCGTTTGCAGCCGCTAGGTTGAGCTCGGCAGAGTCGCTTCCAGCCTTGAGGGTCTGGGCCTCGTATGCATAAATTGCGCTCCGGGTCAGAGAGAAGTCTTGTGACGGAACCTCGGCCCTGTCACGCTCCTTTTGCATCGATTGCCTCAAAAGTTCCGATTTCGCCTTTGCCGCCAGCGCGGTCTGGGACTCGACATCATGTCGCGCTGCTGCAAGGTCCTGCTCCAGCCGCGCCGAACGATCGCTTTCCTGTTGCAGGGCCTTCCGCAGCTCCAGGGCGTTGCTCTCCGACGTATGTTTCAGCTCTGACGCTTCCTCACCTGCCTTAGTCGCCAATGCAGTTTGGGTTTCGGTGTCGCGCCTGGCGGCCAGGAGGTCCTGCTCCAGCCGCGCCGAACGATCGCTTTCCTGTTGCAGGGCCTTCCGTAGCTCCAGGGCGTTGCTCTCCCACGCATGTTTCAGCTCTGACGCTTCCTCACCTGCTTTGGTCGCCAATGCAGTCTGGGTTTCGATATCGCGCCTGGCGGCCACGAGGTCCTGCTCCTGCCGTGCTGATCGCTCGCGCTCCTGCTGTAGCGATGCCTGCAACTCAGCTATGCCACTCTCGCCCGCTTGATTCGGTTGGGATGCCTGCTTTGGTCGGGAAGCGTCGTCGACGGCCTTCGCTGCCGACGCCTTTTGCGTTTCGACCTCGCGCCGCGCATCCTCAAGACTTTTCAACAGCTCCTCGGCCCGATCATGCTCTTGCTCCAGACGTTGCAGCAACGCTATGTCGCGCCTTGCATTGCCAAGTTCGCAGGACAGTGACGTGGCCCAGTCGCGTTGCGGCTCCGAAAGCTGCTGGGCTCCGATGTCGCTCCTCGTCGCTTGCGCAAGCTGCATCGATTTGGCGCTGCCGCCTGGGCGCGGCACCAAAGTCTCGACCTCGTCAGCACCGAGGTTGAAGGCAGTCGTCGCCACTTGTGCATCTGCGAGGTGCCGCGTTTGATCCGGTGAAGCCACCGTTTCGGACGCCCAAGTCATAGCGAGCAGGACCGCTGCCATCCACAGAGGTGCAGTTCGGTCCCACCTCAGGGAGATCTTCAATTCCTCATGAAGCATGACCTTGCGCTCCATCACGTGCTGCCAGGTACGCGGCGCCAGGACTTTGCCGTCCCGTTCGATTGTCTGCGTGGGCTTTCATCGGCAAGCTGGGCTCAGAGCAGTGCCTTCCCGGGGCGCCATTGCATTCCCCTCATTCGTGAGGAAAACAGAAGCGATTTCACCAACAAGGAGCGCTATTGAACAACTGCCATGGATGGGTACTCCCTATGCTGGTCAGCGCCTGTGAACCGCGATGAAATTGCCTGGGATTTATGCTGCTTCGGAACCAATCGGCCGGGTGCCCCGGGCCGGGGCAAGCGCCTGAGGACGCGGGCTGAGGCGTTGCAGAACCCTCCTTTGGAGTACTCCCCCGTCGTGCGCGCACACGGGAATCCATCCTCAGACGTGGAAACCGGCAGGTCGATCTGGCTCAACGCGACCTGAATCATCCGGTTATACTTGGTCCTGCAAACTCCCCGAAGCCGGCTGATAAGAGTTAAACCAAGAAAACGCTGAACTGGAACTGATGGCGGCGTTTGCGTTGATCGGAGGGAGCGTGCTCTTGAAATCGAGTCCAGAAATGACGAGCCCCCGGCTGTGGTTAATCGAGACGCTTTAGTGGTTATTACCGCTCTTCTTCGGCTTGTCGCCTGGCTGCTTGCGGCCGCCGTTACCTTCGTAACGCTCGGTCCTCACGATCTTCGGCCTCACCCGATCCTTGGACAGCACGGGGACCATGCGCTCGCCTTCGTTCTGGTCGGCATCAGCTTCGGTCTCGCCTATCCGCAGCGGCGCTGGTCTGTTTCTGCGCTCGCCGTTCTCCTGATCGGCCTGCTTGAAATCATGCAACTATGGGTGCCGGGACGGCACGCGAGGTTTGCGGATTTTGTGGTCGATGCGCTCGCGGCCTGCGTCGGTTTCGCGGTGTCCGCCGCGTCCCATCGGATGATGGCGCATTTGGCGAAGATACCGACCCGTTGACACACAAACGCTGTTGACGAGCAGGCTGATCTTCACACCCAGGGCTTCTTGCGATTCACATGCCCCGCGGAACGGCACCTTCTCCGAGGCGCAGTTCACAGAAGCGCCAATCGAGCGCCTAGTGCATGGGTGCCCGGACATTCCGCCGTCGCTTGGATCGGTGCTGCGGGTCATCAAATTTCAGCTCGGCGACAAGCCGCCAAAGCTGAACCTCGTGACCGTCCGCCAACTGCCCGGCCCGCTGGGTTGCGGACGCGTCGTCTGGGCATTCAAGATTGACGACGCCCCCCAGGCGGCCGTGTTCGTCCAGAACGTATGCACGATAGTGTGGCATCGCGTCTTCCCATGCGCGACAGCATCTTAGCTGCAGCCTTGCTCCGCGGCGCGGAGATTTCGGGTCATTACGAGCTACCTCTGTTGGGCGGTATGCTTGCTGCCGAGGCTCGTCCCGAATTCAGCTCATGCGATTGGGCTCCGGTCCTCGGCCAAAACCTTGGGCCGGAGCGCTCACGCATGACGGCGGAGATGACTGGACCGCTCTGGAGCCTTCGGGAGCTCGCCTGCACGAAAGCCATTGGGGTTCTGCAATTGCCAGCGCCAATGGTCCGCACACATTTGCCGCAACGACCGCGTCGACGTCCAGCTCAGCACATCCTTCGCAAAGGTCGGGTCGGCATAGCAGGCGGCGACATCACCGGCCCGGCGCTCCACGATTTCATATGGGACTGACCGCCCGCTCGCCGCTTCGAATGTGCGAACGACGTCCAAGACACTGTTGCCGTAGCCCGTTCCAAGATTGACCGTGAGCAGACCGGGTTGTCTGAGTTGGCGTAAGGCACTCAAATGACCTGCTGCGAGATCGACCACATGAATGAAGTCGCGGATGCCGGTGCCATCAGGCGTGTCATAGTCGCCTCCCCAAATGCGCAGCTTCTCCCGCCGTCCTATCGCCACCTGCGCGACAAACGGCAGCAGGTTGCTGGGAACGCCTAACGGGTCTTCTCCGATGAGCCCGCTTTCGTGCGCACCAGCCGGATTGAAGTAGCGCAGATTGGCGATCCGCCAACTGTCGTCAGACCTGTAGAGGTCATTCAGCATCTGTTCGATCACGAGCTTTGTGCGGCCATACGGATTGGTCGGGGCGAGGGGATGCCTTTCGTCAAGCGGCAGGTATCTAGGTATCCCATAGACGGTCGCAGACGAGCTGAAGACGAGCGTCTTTACATTCGCCGTTTTCATGGCCGACACGAGCCGCATCGTTCCCAGGACGTTGTTCTCGTAATACGTCATGGGTCGTACATTGGAATCGCCCACCGCCTTCAGCCCTGCAAGGTGAATGACCGCGGTCACTCCGAAGTCACGAAGTATCTCGCAGATCACCTCTTCATCCCGGATATCGGCGTGCCGAAAGACGAGCGAACGCCCGCAGATGGATTGCACGCGGTCCAGCGACGCCTTGGTGCTGTTCGAAAGATTGTCGACAACGACGACGTCCAGCCCGGCGTCCAGCAATGCGATGCAGACGTGGGACCCGATGTAGCCGGCACCTCCGGTCACCAAGATCATCTCGGATACCTTCCGCACTCGCACAACCTTCCTATGCCTGCATCGGCGCCGGCCTGGTTCTCCAGAGCCGACCTCGCAACAGAACTTGCTGCAATGAAGCCCCGGCGGCCCTGCTGAGGCCCGTCGCGGAACCGGCCAGAACGCAAACACCCTGATGCAGCATCACTTGTCTCTGAGGGTCGACATCACCTTACTTGCAAGTCGCGCCACGGGGGTGGCGAGATTGCGAACCTTACGTATTACCTCTGATGGGACACTCCGCGTATCGTCCAGGTTTTCCCGAGTGCCGAAATCAATTCGACCAAGACTTACAGCGCTCACGATCGTCGCATCACCCATTTCCAAGCGTCCTGACGTTCCAAGTCGGACCTGCTCTGCTTTCCAGCCCAGCAAGGTCGCGCTCCTTGCCGATCAAGGCCGCCGGATCAGCATCCGGCAACGCGACTCCGACATGCAACCCGATCCAACCAGTCCTCCGGCAAACAGAATCATTTGGTCCGTGGGCGCGAGGATGCGCGGGAAGGTGCCGCAGCTTCCGTTCCGGAATGAGGCCGGCCGTTATCATCTCTGCCCGACACGTACCGAACCGCCAGCGACCGAACCGGTCCGGCCTGTCTCAGCCGGAGTATCTGAACTGCCTAGCCTCCGGGGAGGGACGGCAGGACCATCCTGGTATTGGAGGCTGACCTCGACGGCGTCACCCGGCTGCAACTCGGTATCTTCATTGGCAATGATCCGGTCTTGCCCCTTATTGCCCTTCCTGATGATGGCAATCTCCGGGGTGTTGCCGGTTCCTTGCACGAGTTGCGATCGAACCATCGCAGTGTACTGAAGCTTCTCGCCGACGCTCTGCAGCTTCTCGCGAATTTCATTGAGCTTTACGCTGGTATCTTGCAGCTCACGGAGCAGGTCCAGCCTTCGCTGGTCATCTAGCTTGGCCAGCTTCCTGACGAACTCGTCCTGCTGCTTCTTGACCTGCAGCAGTTGCGCCGAGGTTTGCAGCTTCCGGGTTGATGACAACAGCACCGCGCGACGCGCATCCGTAACGCGAGGGCTGATCAGGGAACCCTTGCTGAAGAGCTCGGTCGTCTTCTGCAGGTCTTCAAGATCGCCCTGAAGGCCCTCTTCATCCTTCTTCTGCTGGTCTGACAGCACCCGGATCTCGTCGTCTCCCTGTCGAATGCCGCGCTGGAGGAACGTCTTTTCCTGCTGATAATCACTTTGCTTGGTCTTCAGATATTCCGCTTCCGAATTAACGATTTCCGAAATCGCCGATCGAGCCAAGGGCGCGTCCATCGTGGGGGCTGGATTGATTTGGGCTCCCTCACCAAGTTCGGTCTTGATGCGCCACATACGCGCCTGTTCTTTGGCTAGCTCCGTCCAAAGCGAACCATACTCGCTTCTCAGGTCTGCTGCCTCGAGATACGGGTTATTCATCTTGACCCGCATGATGTCGTAGCCGCCTGCGACCGCGAGGAGCTGGCGTACGGTAATAGACGGACGATACGGGTATTCGCCCGGCTTCGATACATCCCCATTTACGTATATGGGCTTGTATTCCGCGATGATCGTCGTGACCTCGTCTGCGTCAATCACGACGACCGTCTCGCGGCCATCGGACGTCCGCTGCCGAAATACCTTGCGCGCAAGTGCAGCCCCGATTTTGGCTCGGATCTGTGGTAAGGGCAGGCCGGCCGCTGGAAGCGTTCCAACCAGAGGCAACGAAATAGTCCCGTCCATTTGAACGGGAGCGCGATGCCGAAGCTCCGGCACGCCGGCCACCGCAACCTCCAGCACATCACCGATGTTTACCAGATATTCCGCCTTTGCTTGAGTGACGGAGATTGCCAGGCCAACAGCCACCAAGGCCCATTTGAGGCAACGACCCAGGTCGCTGCCAGAGACGTCGACATGGAAGCTATTGCGCAGTCTGGAGTTCGGCATGGCGTCATTCCCTGTACGAACGTGGTCACCGAAGTGAGAGTCTTTGTTTGTTCGCGGAAAGCAGCAAGTCGACGACCATCAGAGTAAGCGTCCACACAGGCGATCCGCGAATTACGTTCTGTTCTCTGGCGCCGAACCGCTCGGTGCCCTTCAAAAAAACCAATCGAACGATTGCTGCCCGAATCTAGTCGCGTGCTGTCCGGGCTCAACCGACCATCGTAGTTACCCACTTATTGCCCCTTCCATCCGGTTTTCGCCAATTTCCATCCAGTTTGGCGTCCTTCATCAATTTGCGGGCCTGTACCCGCCTTCCGGTCGATGGAGGTGCGGCGATCGCAGGGCGCGTCGGAAGGGGGCGGATTGGCCGCTCTCTTGCTGTTGGAGTTCCTGCTCGTAACCCATGGGCACGCAGATGACGATCGTTGGAGAACGGTACGCATCGCCGACGAACGCTTGCCGTCGATGATCACGCCGGCGCCAGGATTCACCAGGCGCAGGCGCTACTGGCGAACGCGCTCGAACCGAGCTGCAAACTATTCCGGTACGGAAGCACGATACTCACGGCGCCACATCTCGATCATCATGAGTTGAAATAGGCGGCGACTTCCGCGCTCTGTCGACCGAAGTCTCGACAGGAAGCGCGCCAAGAACCGTTTGTCGAAAAGTGGCGAGCCGGTCGCGATGAGATCGTCCACGAGCGGTCTCCAAGGTCCCTTGAACCATTCATGCAGAGGGATTGAGAAACCCTGCTTTCGATGGCTATCAAAGTCGGGAGGGAGCCAGCGCTGTGCGAGAGCACGCAAGATGATCTTTCTTCGACCGTCCTCGAGCTTGAACGCTCCGGGTAATCGTCCAAAAGCAAACTCGACGATTCGATGATCCAGGAGCGGCGCGCGCACCTCCAGGGACGTGAGCATGCTGGCTCGATCGACTTTGACAAGAATGTCATCGGGCAGGTAGCTGCGGAACTCGGTGGCACAAATCGCATCTATGCCTCTGTAGACTGTTTCCAATCCGGCGCGGCGAAGTTCCGGGGCAACCGACACAAGCCTGCCCGTCAGTCGCGAGCGCGTAATCGGATCAAGCAGTCGCGTCACTGCTGTGTGTGGCTCACTCCTGCTGAGTAGTCCCAAGATCGCGTTGCGTCCTTCGATACCCACGGGTATCGATTTTGCGGCGAGTGCCTCCAACCCGAGCCGATGCAGACCAAACTGCCGCAGTTGCGCGATCTTCAGAAGCCAGGGATGATGAATGTAGCCACCGAAGAGTTCATCGCCCCCATCGCCTCCCAGGGCGACAGCGCATTCCTTTCGAATTGCGCGACTCACCAGGTAGGTGGGAAGCACTGAGTTGTCCGCGATTGGCTCGTCATATTGACGGATGAGTGAAGGCAATAACTCGCCCGAGCCCGGCTCAGCCACGAGTTCAGTATGGTTTGATCCGAGATAATCGGCGACCCGACGCGCATGGCGCGACTCGTCGAAGCTCGGATAGTCTGGAAAGGCGACATTGAAAGTGCGAATAGCCTGTTCCGAACTTCTGACGGCTGCGGCAGCCACGAGGCTCGAATCAAGGCCACCGCTCAGCATGATGCCAATTGGCACATCGGCGATGAGCTGGCCGCGCACGCTCTGCATCAGCAGGGCTTCGAGTTCGCTCGTGAGCTCTTGCAGATCGCTGCGTGCGGTGTCGCTGGCACGTGTCGGTAGGTCCCAATATCTGCTGATCTGCAGCCGATCCAGATCGGGTTCGTAGGTCAGCCAATGCCCCGGCGGTAGTTTTGCAAATCCGTCGAGGATGCAAAGCGACCCGGAAACGTAACCATACGCCAAGTAATCGTCGAGCGCCTCGCGATTGACCCGCCGTGGAATGTCCGGATCAACGAGAATAGCCTTCAGTTCCGATGCGAAAGCGAACCGGTTGTTCTTGTGCAAATAGAAAAGAGGCTTTTCGCCAGCTCGATCGCGAGTAACGAACAGGCGTCGTTTGGCGCCGTCCCAGATCGCGAGCGCGAACATTCCGACCAAACGATCGAGGCACGCGGGGCCCCACGTTCGATACGCGGCGATCACGACCTCGGTATCGCTTGCGCTGCGAAAGCTGTTTCCGCGCGCCTCGAGTTCGGCTCGAACGTCCTGAAAATTGTAAATCTCACCATTAAAAACAATTTGGATTTGGCCATCATCCGAACTCATTGGCTGATGACCGAGGGGGCTGAGATCGATTATGGCTAAGCGCCGATGACCTAAGCCGGCCCGCCGATCAGGACTGAGCCAGACACCAGAGTCGTCCGGGCCGCGGTGGGCGAGTGCATTGCACATCCCTTGCAGCAATTGAAAGCTAACCGGCTTCTCGGTCTCGACTATGCCGGCAATTCCGCACATGCTTGCCCGATCATTTTTCTTTGCAAAAAGAACGATACTCGAAAGGTCGCAAGTTACAGAGGAGGGGCGCTCTTCGTCAAATCTTCACGGGTTGAGGAGCGGACAAAATCAATCACTGCACCCGCGCGCCTGGGGCCGCATCAGATGGTACACCGTAGAAGACGCCCCGTCCGTCGGTCCCGATGTACACTCGGCCTGAGACTTGCCGGTCGCCCGCCATGGCCCCCGCTCCGTTTACGAGATCGCCCATCTGGTGTTGGGTGTCATTGATGAGAACCCAGCTGGTGCCCATGTCGTCGGACCGAAATATCCCCGTCATGTTTTCCACTGTGCCGTGGAGAAAGATCGTCGGGACTTTCGACCCGTTCGGCGGCGCTCCGAAACTGAACATCAAGGCGGCGTTGACGTTGGCAAGCTTGGCGAAGGTCCCGCCTGCGTTCGACGAACGATAAAGGCCCGAGGCACCGTTGCTCATCCAAACCTCCCCGTTCATTCCTGGGGCGGCTTCTACGACCTGCTGTCGCCAGCCCAACGACGGAATAGTTGAGATGCTCTCGAATGTCGCCCCACCATCGTTCGAGCGGTAGAAATGCCCGCTGTTGTAGTCGTACAGGTAGAACTTGCTTCCATCTGTCCGGTCCGCGGCCAGCGGCTTGTTCTTGGTCCAGTGGTGCTTTCCTTCGACGGCGGCCGATGGCGCTCCAACCGACTGCGTCCACGAGGCGCCCAGGTCGGTCGAGTAGTAGGGAGGGCTTCCTTTCGGCAGCCATACGATCCGCCGTGACGTGGCCGAAACCGCCACTCGGCCGTCGAAGTTTCCGTTTGGGTAGGATGAAAAAGCCGTGAAGGTCTGCGCATTGTCGATGGAATAGCCACCGGCCGGCGAGGTGTCTCCAGCATGTCCCACCCGCACCACGAAGTCTGGATCCGCCTCCTCGAAATCGATTCCGGTGGAGGTGCCAAAGGGCGTATATCCCAACTCGTTGGGCGGTGGCGTGGTGAGAGAGGCGTTTCGGAAACCGATGTGGTCAGCCACAGCTGACAGCAGGGGAGCGCCCCGGGGCGGGGACTTGACGTCGAAGACGACCATCTCCTCCAGCCCATTTACATAGCTCTGCCAAATTTGGCGCCTGGCGGTAATGTCGTCGGTGCGCCACACCCCGCCAGTGTCCGTGAACCAAACCCGCTTCGGATCGGCGGGATCGATTACCATCGCCGACGGCCCATCGGCAAACTCGCTGTTGGGCAGCCACGGAACCGAGGAAGTGGCTCTCACGTTCCAAGAGGTCCAAGTGGCGCCGCCGTTCGTGGAGCGATACCAGCCGTAATGGCTCTCCATCGTGACCACGACGTTCGGATTGGTCGGGTCGGCGCTGATAGCCGAAAAGTTGCGCCTCTCCTGGGACGGCGAGATGTTGGTCCAGGCGTCTCCGGAAAATTTCGCGATTCCCTCGTCGTGAGTCACGTAGAGGGTTCCATCAGAGGCGATGGCCTCGCGGTGAGGGTCAACCGGGCTGCCGGCTGTGAGCGTCCACGTGACCCCCGCGTCCATGCTGCGGTAGACGCCGCGGCCGCGTACGGCGGCATAGATTGTTGAAGAAGGCGATCCCGCCCTGCCTGTCGTGCGATCGATGCCCACGAAGGTGATCCCGACTCCCGCCGTGCCTTTGGGGAAACTCTCGACCCGCTGCCAGCTGGCTGCGGCGTTGGTGCTCTTCCACAAGCCATCGTTGCGTGAACCAAAGTAAAGGACGTTGCCGTCATTCGGATCCACAATCAGGCGCTCACCGTTGAGCGCGCCCTGGAAATCGTTGCCGTGCATTACGACGTTTAGATTGGTGCGCTGCCATGTCTTGCCTTGATCCGTGGACTTAAGTACATCCCACGGTCCGCCGCGCCACCAATTGAACATCCCGCCAGCGAAGTAGACGTTGTTGGGGTTCGATGGATCGATGGCGATGCTCTCTCCGCCGAACAAATTCTGCTGCGAGAGCGGGAGCCAGTCGAGCAATGGAATCCAGCGCTGGTTGGCAGCATCCCACCGGTAGCATCCACCGACATCGGTGCGGATGTAGAGCAGGTTGGGGGCGGATGGATGTGCGACGATTCCGGTGACGTACCCACCCCCGCCCCACTTCACGTTTGTCCAGACGTATGGCTCGCTCTTGGCAGGGCCTGCATGCGCGGCGGCGAAGCTTAGAGCGGCCAGCAGCGCTCCTAGACACGCTCGATGAGTGAACCATGCGCTCCAGGCGCTCTTTGCCAGGGGTGCGTATCTTCCGGCCCGCTCACCAACGCCCAGCACCACGAACGGTGCGTGCGGTCGTTTTTCTTCCATACACCCTCCAACTCCAATGAACTTCAAGTACCGCGATTGGCTCGCATTTGTTGGTGTTTGTCTCGACCTTACGCAAACCCAACCGAATGTCGGCGCCGGTTCGTTCAGCCATTGGGCGTCACTTCCGCCGTTCACGAAGGAGAGATATCAGCGGCCGATGCATGTTCGTGAGCACAAACCCAAGCCCCACAGCCATCACAAAGACCGAGGACTTCACGAAGAGGCGAAGAAAGACGGATGTGTCCAGCCCGGAGCAGAGGAAGTGGACGACGAGGACCCCGACTGCGACCACAACGATGACTTTGAAACTCTGATCCAGCCGTATCAATTGAGCCATGCTGGTTCCCAGCGCTTTGGCAACCATGCTCAAGGCCCAGCACTCCCAAACAACAAGGCTCGTGGTGCTTCCTGCAACTACGCCGGCTAGTCCGAAAAACTGAAGACCAAGAATGCTCAAGGCAATCGACAGCAGAAGAGATATTGTGCCGATCATTGCAGCCCGCCGGCCGAATCCAAATACCTGAAGCAGATGGCCGGCCGCGAAGACGGTAGCCATCTGTCCCAGCAGATAGACGCGCATGAGCGGCACGGCCCCCAGATACTCGCGCGTATATATGAGTTCGACGAGCTCGTTCGCGGTCGAGATCAGCAACCCGAGAATTGGGGGCAGCATAAGTCCCAACACGAGATATCCCTTCTGTATAAGGGAGCGAGCGTCATCAAGTTTGCCAGCCCCAACCAAGGAGCTGATTTTAGGTAGAAGAGCATCATTGAGCGGCTGGCGAGTTAACGTTCCGACCAGCAGAACCGTCGATGCAATCGAGATAAGTGCAAACGCCGTGCTCGAAAAGTTCGCCGCCACGACCCATTGGTCGGCCTGCACGCGCAAAAGGAAAAGTCCCTGGGCGACGGCAAAGGGCAAAGAATAGTTCAATTGCATGCGCACGAGCTGCCGGTCGAATGCGAGTCCCGTTTCCTCCGCGGCAAACAGAGCGTAGACGAGCGCTATCCCGACTTTCACCACAGCCACGCTGCACATGGCGACCAGAACCCAGGCCACGTCGGCCGAGGCGACTGCCGCACCTGCCAATGCCGCCGCCCTGAGTATCGCAAAGCCCACCGTTATGCCGGCCTGCCACTCCGTCTTGCCATCCGCGTTCGGCAATACGTCGAGGATTGACGCCAATATCCAGGTGCCGACGAAAATCTGCACCAGCGGCGAGTAGCGCTGCAAGCCGGCGATCGAGCCAGGCAAGACGGGCATCAGGATCAGAAGCGAGAGAACCGAAAGACCACCGAGCGCGAACAGGCTGAGTAGCGTATTCCCCACTAGCTTAGGCCGAGTTCCGGGAGCGGCGCGCGGCAGGAAATAAATCAGGGACTGCGGCAAGAAAAGGGAAAACAGGATCAACCCTGTCCCGGCAACCAACCACATCAGGCGGTAGTCCCCAAACTCCTGCTGGCTCAGGTGGCGGACCAGGATGACCGGCAGCGCCATTTGCATGGCATACTCGAACACCCCTGCAGCAGCCAGAAAACCAGCCTTGCGGCGAATCCCTGACGTCGTGCCGCGCGCGCCCCCCTCCATGGGGCCTTGCCCAGCAGACTTTCGTGCTGCGAGCGCATCGGTCATAGGGAAATGAGGCCATGCACGCGCTGACGCGCATGCATGCCTTCCCTCCTGCGTCGATTGCCGTTGATCAGGAACCACATCGCTACACCGGTTTGTTCGACGCGCGTCATTTCTTCCTTCGGCGAACCGCGTCCTCGATTGCTGCGAGATAGGGTTTCAGCACCACGTCATCGCCATGTACTCGGTTCATGTAGCTCCTGCATCGCTCGGAGGCCTTTCGCCATTCCGTTTCATCGGCAACCAAGCGATCGATGACGTGAGCCATCTCATCGATGGACTGGGGGGAGGCACCCAGGCCTTCGCGCTTGATAAGTCCATCAGGATCAAAAAACGATACGACCGGAACACCGCGACGCCAGGACTGAAGAAAGGAATTGGGAAAACCCTCAGTTTGCGACGTATTGACGAAAATCTTGGCGCGGTCATAGAGATCTCCGACGGCGTGATAAGGCACTCGTCCGCGAAACGTCAGGTTCGGCAGCTCCTTCGCGGCAGACTCGATCTTGCTGTACAGCTCGGAGTAGCCCGGTTGTGGACCGCCGACCATGTGGATTTGTCGGGAAGGCATGCGACGCGCCAACTCGATGGCGAGCTCGGGGCGCTTGAAGTCACGCAGGTTGTTGACCCAAAGGATTTCCAGGTCGCGCTGATCACGATCCAGCTGCCGATCCGGCGGATCCACCAGCATGTCAGCGACCACGCTCGTCAATCCGTAATTTGCGAAGAGCGTGCGTTGCTGGCCGGAGTGCTGGCAAAGAACACTGTCGGCCCTCCTCAATCCGTATTCGTAAAGCTTTTTGTCCCGCGTGTAGCGTATCAGCAACTTCTCTGGATCGGCATCCGTGTCATGTGCCAATCGGTGGACGAGACCACGTCCATGCCGGCGGCAGAACATCGCGACCAGGCCGACGCGCATGGCGGCACTACTTGTGTAGTACACGTCGGCATCGGCTCGCATCAGCGCCGCCCACGTTGCGGTCCAACGTGGATAAGCAAAACGGAGAACCGGAAGACCCGCTTCCGCGCGATATGTTTTGTAGGCTGTGATGCCCTGCCAGGTTTCTGCGTCGGGCTGACCATAATCCCCGACGACAATGCAAACCTGGTACCCACGAGCAACGAGTGCTTTCGCGAGCAGCGTCTGTTGGACCTCCTCCCCACCAATCCCATGGCGATTGTATTCCGGGGCAAGGACAGGGAGGTTTTCAAGGCCGACGAAACACACCTTCATGGCTGCGTTCTTTGGGCCGAATAGGTTGATTGGGCTTGGCCGAGGGCAAGCCCGTAACACAACCAAAGGGCCACCTGCGGGTAGGTCGGCACAAATCGGTCATCCGTCAATCCCTGGACGGCGAGACATATCAGACAGACGACCCCACCTTGGAAAATCCCGCGCCATAGTGGATCAGGATGGTTCTTCGCGAGTTGCCTGAACATCGTCCAAGCCGACCAGAAGAAGGCTGCAACGACTGCACCGCCCACGATTCCCAGATCAAGAAGAACGCCGAGATAAGCGCTATGGGGGTGTCCCACCGGCAGCATGGCTCCCTCGATATTGGGAGTGGCCCACTGGGTCGAACCGAGGCCATGCCCGAGGATGGGCGCTTCCCAGAAGGTTGGCAATAATGGGAGCCAGATCATGTCCAGGCGACCGGCCGAGATTGCCTGGGTATCCTCCGTCTGGAAGCCCGTCGTCGCCCGCTCGACGAAGGCGTCCGGCAATATCAAGGCGACAGCGACGGTGAACGCCAGTGCAAGAACAATCTGGCCTGTTCGGCGCCGGGTGATCAGATAATGTCCAACGATGATGGCAAGTCCGACAAAGGCGCCTCGAGAAAAGGTCAGCGCCGCCGTCGCCGCAACGGCGATGGCGCATGCAAAAAGCGTCAGGCGGGGAAGCGGTCGGGAGGCGGCGGCCGCCGTGTGGAGCAGGATCGCAAACCCCAAGTTCGCCATGAGGCCGATTTCATTGGCGTGCATTCCAGTCCAATTGAGAAAACCGCGCTCTCCTGCGGACGCGAGACTGTTCAGGCTGATGCCGTTGCCAATGAGGTCGCTCACGACGAGCACGAAGAAGATGACGAGTGCACCTGCGAGCGCCCAGATCAGAGCTTGCCCATTTCCATTTCGCGAGACCACAGCCGCCAGCCAAGCCACGACAAGAATAACCATCGGCTTAGCGAAACTGTCGAGCACGTAGGCAGTCACGGTTAAAGGCTCCTCACCAGGAATCGTGATTGCGTGCTCTGCCGAACCGGACCCGTTGTAGGCGGCAAGTGCAATGAGTGCGACATACACCAACAGGGTCAGCGGCAGCTGCGGGAACCGAACGGCCTCTCGGAGAGTAGCCAAGCATAGGGACAAGAACGTGAGCACGAGGAGGCAATTTTCCGGGTTAAGTCCCGTTACCCCGAATACCTGACGCGGAATCATTTGGGTCGACGCGAAGGGCAAGAGTAACACCAACAGCCAGACTCCATTCCGGTAGTTGGCGAGGACCACCGCAGCGGCAATCGGCAACGAATAAAGGAAAAAGGGAATCGCTCCCCCGACCAGTGCCGTCAATCCGCCCCCGATCACGCCGAAGATCCCAATGAGAATCAGGAGCAAAGTGTCGGCTCGCAATAGTGGGACGGAGCTGGAATTCGAGAAGGAGCCGTTCATCTGTCGATCGCCGTATTGTCGAATGACCCTTTGTGCGCCGTCATCGTCAGCGACATCACGGATGACGAAGTCGCGCCGTCAATCGAACCCGGCATTATCGATTACCAGCAGCTGATCTCATTCGCGACCAGATTGAGATAGTGCGCGAGAGTCGCCGTCTCGCGCTTCAGATGCAAGTGTCTGATGCTGCGTGAACTCTGCGAATTGGGGGTAATCCCTTTACCAGCGCGCCAAGCCGCGGCCGCAATGCCCTTCACACCAGACATCGTCGAGACGGCGCGGGCCACCCTCGATTACGATGCGCCTCCCGGCTACAGGCGAAAACGAAGCAGGCCGCTGGACCCGTAATTGTCTCGAAGTTCGGATAGATAGCGCCGAGCCGCCACTCGAAGTCGGTATGAGACCGATTCTGAACCCCGGAAAGCATCCGGCTGTTCGTGATAAACGCAGCGTATATCCGCCGTTCTGCCGGGCGGGATATCGAGGATCACTCTAAGACATCCATCCATGTATTCGTGCGCGACGACCTCCTGGTTGACTGTAACATTTTTCAAGGAGACGACCTGTGGTTCTTCCTTCACAACCTGGATCCGTCGCGTCACCGCCTCCATGTTCTCGATGCGGAGTTGTTCAGCAAACATCCTTACTAGGCTCGTTCCATCGCCGGGTTTGATGCTGTAGCTGCGGACAACGGCGTGCCCGAGAGTCCGCCAACAGAGTTTCCATCGTAAGGATGCAAGCTGTCGGAGGAACTCCGCTAGTTCGCTGCCATGGCCCCGGAAAATGTCGTGATGCGCGGCGATGAAACACGGCTTGCCCAGGATTCCGTCAAATGCGAAGTTTTCAATGCCGTGGTGAATGTACCGCCGGGTAAAAATCGAGAATCCCCCATAGCGGACGGAGGCGACACTCCACAGGTCGGCAAGTGTCGTTTCGTTCGATGCCTCATCGGCTGGCGCGACTTCCGTGTTCACGGCCGCGACGAAGCCGTTTCGCTTGAGAGCCGATACTGCCTCGGGCGAAAATGCCCCTTGCGGGAAAACCATCACATTTTCATGATCGAGCGCGGTTTTGTTGAGAAGGGACTGCATCCGACGCTTGGCGGTCTTCAGCTTTCTGTCGAGCAGCTCGGCTGAGCGGGCTGCAAATTCACCACGGGTGTGATCGCAGCCGTGCACACAGACGGACAGTTTTCCGCTATTTTTCAGAAAGGCGGCAACGGTGTCGCAATTTGTTCGCTGCCAGTTCCATGGAATGAAGGCGACGGTCGTCGCGAACGTCTGCTTGTTGGCCAAGTGCAGTAGCTCGCCAAAATCGAGAAAGCCGTACCTTGGCCAGAGGGGCGGATCGTCGATGATCAGGCACGCATTTGTTTCGGAAGTGGTCCAGCAGACGCCGCGGAACGACCACTTCAGATACAGAACGAGTGGCACCGCACCGGCGAAACGCTTCTTTACATCAAAATAGGTCGCAGCGCGTTCGTGAATGTCCACCATCGCCAGCGACGCATCGATAAAAAAACGCACGCCACACCGAGCAAGTCGGGCGAACAGGTGTCTCTCGGATGCCCCGACGATGCTCTGCAGTTCGCCACCATCCCGAATGACGAGCGCCGCGTCCGCGGCGCCGGGCTCGAGTTGGATCTGCAGGGCCGACATTGGGCCGCACATTTCCGGAAAATCATCAGTAACCGACACGGTTATCGGCCACGCGTCGATGCCGCGGATGTCCGCCTCCGGGTCTCCCGTGATCCGGCGCAGCAGAGTTCGGCAGCGATCGTCAGCTCGAAATCCATAGACGAACACGGAAGCGGCTGCCGCCAACCAAGCCGGAAACGTTCCGGCCGTGCAGGGCTGCAAGCTTTCGGCGAGACAGCGCGCGGAAGTCAGGATGGAGAACTGCGGATGACTTGCCGTCAACGAGGCGACCTTGTCCGCGCTCGCTTCGCCGACCGTCAGCCTCGTCCAGGGAATGCCGAAAAAGTCGAGGATTTCCGTTAGATTGCGATCCTCGGGCAAAGGGGTGTCGTCGTTGCGGAGCAGAAGCGCGATCGAAGACCCCGTGTCCATGGCGTCGGCACTCCATCCCGGTTGTCGCATCTTTCCTCGGCAAGGCCAGCGGACATCCTGCGGATCGTCCGGGACCTCGAGACTGTGCTCCTCTTTGGCGAGTCCTATATCAAAGATCGCCAGGTTTCCACTGGAGGACGCCGGCGCAATGGTATGGTTCTCCATCAGCGCTGGGCTGTGCAGCCCAAGGTTCTTCATCTTCAAAGCCGCTGATGCGGGTCGGTCGTCAAACTTTGGCGATAAGCCTCACCTTCAACCAGCAGCCCAGAGCTAGTTGACCGATCTGTAAATCCCTCAGTTCGCGCTTAGTTTTCAAGCCGCCGCGCTGTCATTTGGCGCCTTCGCTTGAGCAGGCCGGCAAAAAAACGATCCAGAAATTCATGGATCAGAACACCCAGCTCTTTGTCGCAACCGGCGCGGCCGTTGCGCTGAAGAACCACTGGAATGACAAGGCGTTAGATATCGGATCAGCCGATCAGCTACTTTAGTTGCAACCGACGCCACAAGAGGGAGGCGCGCGATGTTCCAACATGTGTACTCCAAAAGAGCATAGATCATAATCCATGATCTACCTCAGCGCGCGCGAGCAATCCGTTATCTTTGCGGGAATTGGACGCTGAGCGCCCTCAAACAAGGAGCCAACATGGCGAATAAAGTCGCGGCAATCCGTACCGCGAACGGCAGCCCGTCGCTCGCCGTCATCGGTTGCGGCTACTGGGGTTCGAAACACATCCGTGTCAGCTGCGATATACGCGACGCAAGGCTGTCGATGGCCGTTGATCCACGCCCTGACAGATTGGAATATATCCGTTCACAATATCCTTCTGTCGCCGTTTCGCGTGACATCGGCGCGGTACTGAATAACCCTTCTATAGACGGAGTCATTGTCGCCACCCCTGTGGAGACGCACTTTGAATTGGCGCGAGCGGTGCTTCAGGCCGGAAAGCACGCACTCGTCGAGAAGCCGTTGGCTATGACGAGCGCGCAATGCCGCGAGTTGAATGCGATCGCCGAACAGCGCAAATGTGTGCTGATGGTCGGGCATACGTTCGAATATCACCCGGCGGTCGGCGTCATGCGCCAGATGATCCAGAGCGGCTCTCTGGGCGAACTCTACTACATTGATTCGCGGCGGCTAAACCTCGGTCTGTATCGGCAGGACGCCAATGTCCTTTGGGACTTGGCGCCGCACGACCTCTCGATCATCTTCTGCTTGCTGGAGGAGGTACCGCAGACCATCGGCGCCTGGGGTTGCGCGCACGTTCTGCCCAACGTCGAGGACGTCGTTTACGCCAAGATGGGCTTCAAGAGCGGCCCGACCGCCCACGTCCATGTTTCCTGGTTGGATCCGGTCAAGGTGCGCCAGATCACGGTCGTCGGAAGCGATGCAATGCTGGTGTTTGACGACGTGCAGCCGTCCGAGAAAGTACGCGTTTACCAGAAGCGATTCAGGCCGCGGATCACCGGCGACTCCTATGCCGACTTCCAGTCTGCCTATCATCACGGCGACGTGCATATCCCCGCCATATCCAGCACCGAACCGCTGAAACTCGAGGTGCTCGACTTCGTCAACGCGATCACGACCGGGCAACAGCCGCGCGCGGATGGAATGCACGGGCTGCGCGTTGTCGAAGCGCTCGAGGCGGCATCGGCGTGCCTGCGGCTCAAGCACAAGCACGGTGGCAACGGTAAGGATCAACGAATGTTTCGGCGGCGAAACCTGCCGGCGGGAGGTCCCGAAATTGCCGTCGCATGAGGCCACGCGACCGTCCCTCCGGGAATTGGGCAAGCGGGCGCTCGACGTCGCGATCAGCGTTCTTGCGATCGTGCCACTGGCCCTCGTCTTCATCGTGGTGTGGATAGCAATCCGTCTCGACAGTCCGGGGCCAGCAGTTTTTCGCCAACGTCGCATCGGGCGAGACGAGAAGCCGTTCAACTGCTTCAAATTCCGGACACTCCGCCACGACGCTGACGAAAACGTCCATCGCGATGCGATCCGGAGGGCGTGGGCAAAGGAACCTCTCTCGAACGACCCCGCCGCCCCATACAAGCTGACAGACGATCCCCGCGTGACGCGCGTGGGACGGTTGCTGCGGAGAACCAGCCTCGACGAGTTGCCTCAATTCCTCAACGTATTGCGCGGCGAAATGAGCATCGTTGGTCCGCGGCCGGCGATCCCTTACGAACTCGAATACTTCCGGGACTGGCACCATAAGCGTCACATCGTGAAGCCCGGAATAACCGGAATTTCCCAGGTGCGCGGTCGGGGTCGTGTCAGCCCGGAGGTGATGCTCGAGATGGACGTCGAGTATGCACTGAACTGGACCTTATGGACCGACCTGAAGCTGATTGCCCTGACGTTTCCCGCGGTGCTGCGGGGGCGCGGTGCCCGATGACGCTCCCAAGGAATAAAGACGGATTCTCGTGAGGTTCGAAAAATGCACATTCCGTTCGTCGATCTCAAAGCGCAATATGAGACACTAAAAGACGAGGTGGCCGAAGCAATTCGGGGCGTGCTCAACTCCGCGCAGTTCATAGGCGGCGAGCCACTTGCGTCGTTCGAGAGGGATTTCGCCGCGTATTGCCAGGTGCGCTATGCGCGCGGTGTGGCGAGCGGCACGGACGCGCTTCATCTGGCGCTGCGGGCGTTGGGTATAGGTCATGGCGATGAGGTGATTACAACCGCCCATACCTTCATTGCCACGGCGGCCGCAATCGTGTCGACGGGAGCGCGACCCGTGTTCGTCGATATCGATCCGGGCACCTACACGATAGATCCCAAGATGATCGAGCGTGCCGTAACGGATCGTACAAGAGCGATCATCGCGGTCCACCTGTTCGGGCAGCCAGCCGACATGGGTCCAATCAAGGACATCGCACGGCGGCGCGGCCTGTACGTACTAGAGGATGCAGCCCAGGCGCACGGGGCGGAGTATCAGGGGGTCCGAACCGGGGCGCTCGGTGACGTTGCATGTTTCTCGTTTTACCCGGGGAAGAACCTCGGGGCCTATGGGGACGGCGGAGCGGTCACTACCAACAATCGAGCGATCGCCGAGCGGATCGAACGACTGCGTGACCACGGTCGAACCACCCATTACAGCCACGCCGAGATCGGGTTCAATAGCCGGCTAGACGCGCTCCAGGCGGCAGTCCTGCAGATCAAGCTTCGGCGTCTGGATGAATGGAACGCCAATCGGCGGCGCGCTGCGGAGTGGTACGCCGCGGAATTGGCGCAGTCGGGGATCAACACGCCGTTCGTTCGAACGGGGTCGACGCACGTCTTCCATTTGTATGTGATCACCACGAACGATCGTGACGCAATGCGAAGCAAGTTAGAGGAAGCTGGCGTGGCGACAGGGATCCATTATCCGGTGCCGCTCCACCTACAGCCTGCTTTCGACCATCTCGGTTACAGGCACGGCGACTTGCCGTGCTGCGAAGCGGTGGCGGCGCGATCATTGTCCTTGCCCATGTTCCCCGAGCTCACACGCGACCAGGTGCGCCGTGTCGCCGCGATTGTGCGCGCTGCGGCCGAGCGGGACGGTCACACGAACTTGCAGCGGAAGTCGACGTACTCGTCCGCCGCACTGCAGGCCGAGGTCGAGAAGGAGTGGTGATGAATCGAATCAGTGCGTGGGCGGTGGTCGAGACCGAGGCGATCGGTGAGGCCGTGACGATCGCCGAGTTCGCCGTGGTGCGATCTGATGTCACGATTGGCAACGGGGTGGTCATTCACCCGCATGCCGTGATTGAGAGCGGCGCCAGAATCGGAGACAACGTCGAAATCTTTCCGGGGGCCTATATCGGCAAGGCGCCTAAGGGCGCCGGCGCGTTGTCGCGCCCGCCGCATTTCGAGACATGGGTCGATATCGGTGCCGATTGTTCTATCGGACCGCACTCGGTAATCTTCTACGACGTCTCGATCGGCGCGGGGACCCTGATTGGTGACGGCGCCTCGATCCGTGAACAATCACGGATCGGCTCGAAGAGCGTTGTCGGACGTTACGTCACGGTCAATTACAACACGCAAATCGGCGATCGCGTGCGGGTGCAGGATCACACCTGGCTGGCGGGCAATATGACGATCGAAGACGACGTGTTTGTTTCGGGCTGCGTCGGCACGTCGAACGACAATGCGATCGGCCGCAACGGCTACGATGGCTCTCCCATGCTCGGGCCCCATATCGCGCGCGGCGCGGCGATCGGCCTGGGAGCCAACCTACTGCCAGGCGTCAGAATCGGCGTTGGCGCGATCGTCGGGGCCGGTGCGGTGGTGACGAAGGACGTGCCCGACGGTGTCCTCGTGATGGGCGTGCCGGCGGAGATCCGAAGACGGCTCAGAGAGGTCAGCGGCGCAGACCTGTGACGAGCTGGCAGTCCGCGCCAAGCGTCGAGGGAACAGAGAACACTTCATCGAGAGGATTCTCCGCGTCGCCAACGGATATCAACCTATATCAGAGTGGGCGCTGCGACTGCGGTCATAAGGTCGGGTGTAGGAATGCTGAATCCATCAAGGCCCGCAATCAGGGTGCTGCATATAACCGATGCCTTAGGCTCCGGGGGCAAGGAGCGGCAATTGGTTGAACTGCTGCGCGGGTTCAACAAAGTAGATGGGTTCATCAACGAACTGGTCGTTCTATCAGATACCATCCACTACGATGAGGTTATGTCACTTGGAATAAAAATTCACATCTTCAAAAGAAGCCGGCCATGGGACTTCAGCATTTTCGAAAAGCTTTATAGCCTGGCGAGACGATACCGACCGAACATAATATATTCATGGGAGTCGATGTGTTCGGTGTATGCGTCTCCGATTGCCCTGATATCCGGATCGGCCTTGATCAACGGGATGATACAAAACGCACCGCTCTGTTTGAATTTTAAAGATTATACGTACCGACGTTTCCTTCTGACGGCTCCATTTTCAACTGTAATATTGGCAAACTCGCTGGCGGGACTGCGAGCGTTTCGAGTTGATGAAAAAAAAGGTCGTTGCATACGAAACGGTTTTAATTTTGATCGAGTAAACGATCTTCCGGATGTCAACGACGTCAAGCGTTCGATGGATATAAGAACCAAACACGTAGTCGGAATGGTCGGAAGATTCCATCCAGAGAGAGACTACAGTACGTTTTTCAAGGCGGCAAAATTGGTGTGCAGCGAGCGGCAGGACATTACATTCGTCGCTGTGGGCGAAGGTCCGGATCTGGAAAGCTTCAAGGAGCGTTTGAAGTGCGACGGTCAGTCGAACATACGCATTCTGGGCGCCAGAAAACGGGTCGAAGAAATCATAAAAACCTTTTCCGTCGGAGTATTGGTTTCAACAAACGGAGAGGGAATATCTAATGTGATTCTGGAGTACATGGCGCTGGAAAAGCCTGTCATAGCCACAGACGCGGCGGGCAATCGCGAGGTCGTCAAGGACGGAGAGAGTGGATTCTTGATCCCGTCCGGAGACGAAAATGCACTGGCGTCGCGGATAATGGAAATTGTCGATCGTCCTGACTTTGGAAGCGCGTTCGGTCGTGCAGGACGAGCGCTGGTCGAGCAGAAGTTCGGAATTGAACAAATGGTGCAGAAGCACGTTGAGTTGTTTCGGCAGCTGGCAAGCGGGAATAGCGCTTTCTGTTGAGGTTTGACTGCGAGCTGGCGCTTCAGATTAATCGAACGGCCCTTTTTGAACACTGCTGAGAGGCATTCGTCGGAATGTGCCGGATTGCGTGTTCGAGTCTCGCCGCGCAGCCGGAGACCTTGCAACGTTCGGCGCACGATGGCGGATGCGATTGCATCGCGGACCAGACGGTGAGGGGGCGGATTATGGCGAAATATGCATTAGGGGAGATATTCGTCGGGCGCCGAGCGTTGCCTCGCTCACGTGGCGGGGCCGTTCGGACCTAGAGGTTCTGGCCGAGTCTGTTGCAAGTAGAGGAATAGCGGCGCCAATAAACTCGCTCTAGGGAATGTACACGAGGGCACCTTGGGACGCTGAGAGCGGGTGCTGCATCTCGTGCGCGATCGGCTTGGAATTGAACCGGCTTTTGGGCAATTCGTGTAAAGTGTCCTCGACGCACGAAGGAGAGGAGTGCATGACGCAAGGGCACATCGCTGATGGCACAATGCGCTTCTTACAAACCGACACTAAGACGCTTTTGTCGGGCCACTATCGATGTCCCGACGATCTCGTCGAATTCGCGGTCGCACGAGATCTTCCGCCGGTGCCGGGTTATTTTCAGTTCGGATCCGGAGCGGTCTGTTTCGGGCAATGCCATCTCAGGGTTTGCTCGACTTTGCCGGCGAGAAATCTTTCCGACGCGTTTATGCACACAAGGGCGCAGGGTGATACGATTTTACTCCCTTTCGATCCGGTCCAGGTGGTGAATAACCTGCGCCTGGAGCGGTATAGTGGCATACCCGCAGCGCGCAGCGTTCCGCCCTGGGCTAGCAACATTGTAAGAAACCTGTACTACACGGCGCGCCCATTTATGCCCGTCGCGATACGTAAGCACCTGCAATCCTGGTACTTGCGGGGGTGGGAAAAAATTCCGTTTCCCTGCTGGCCGGTGGATATGACGGTCGAGAACATTCTGGAGCGATTGCTGATCCTGGCAATGAAATCCCGAAATCTCGAGCGCGTTCCGTTCATCTGGTTCTGGCCGGATGGCCACCAGAGTTGTGCGATGGTAACGCATGACGTCGAAACGCGCGCTGGCCTGAACTTTTGCCCGCAGCTCATGGATCTCAACGATTCATTCGGCATCAAATCCTCTTTCCAGCTTGTGCCGGAAGGGAGATACGCGCTGCCGCCCAGCGTTCTGGAGGATATCCGGCAGCGAGGGTTCGAAGTGAACGTCCACGACTTGAATCACGACGGTCATCTTTTTGACGACCACACCGAGTTTCTGCGCCGGGCCGAACGGATCAAACATTACGCGCAAGAATTCAAGGCTTCGGGCTTCCGCTCAGCGGTGCTGTACCGGAATGCGGACTGGTGCGATTCACTCGGTTTCGCCTATGACATGTCGATCCCGAATGTGGCGCACCTTGACCCGCAGCGTGGCGGGTGCTGCACCGTTTTTCCCTTTTTCATCGGTACAACCGTCGAACTGCCGGTAACTGCGACGCAGGACTACTCTTTGTTTCACGTGCTCAAGGATCATTCGACCCGGCTCTGGCAGGAGCAAATCGACCGGATCCGTGCCAAGCACGGCCTGATCAGCTTCATCGTTCACCCCGACTACGTCATCGATCCGGCACCGCGAAAAGTCTACGTCGAGCTGCTCGCATACCTTTCCAAGTTGCGCGCCATGGGCAAGCTCTGCGTCGCCTTGCCCGGCCAAATCGCTGAATGGTGGAAGGTCCGGAGTGAGTTGGCGCTCGTTAATTTGGAAGGCTCCTGGAGGATTATCGGTAAGGGGAGCGAACGAGCCAGGATTGCGTACGCGGTTCGGGTGAATGATCACCTTGTTTATGAGATGGACACCGTTTCCGGCGTTACGCCCGTGCAAATTCTGGACGAGGGTCACGGCTGCCTTTGATCCCAAGGAGACGAACATCAAAGCGTGGCCGATCCTATCGCGCCTGAGAAGATGTCCTCATGGCCTTCACCGACTTCGGAATCGAAAACTTGATCGAGGTGATCAAGTTCTACGAAGAGCAGATCCCTCGAGCAGTGATGCTGCGCCTACGCCGAACGGGATACCTCGAAAGCAGATTTCCTCGGTTAGACCCGCGGTGGTAAATACCAGTCGTGCAACACGGAGATCCGATTGAACTTGATGCCGCAACACGCCGAAAAATTATGGTCCGGTGGTCTTTGCGGGGCTTCAGATCGGCTGGGAAGCGTAGACCATTACGGAAAATGTGACGTATAGGATGACGATCCTCGATGTAGCGATCATCGGCGCGGGCCCCTACGGCCTCGCTGCGGGGGCACACCTCCGCACCGTTAAGGGCTTGGAGCTTCGCGTATTTGGTGAACCCATGTCGTTCTGGGATCAGAATATGCCCGTCGGCATGTTTCTCCGCTCGAACTGGACAGCTACGCAGATCGCGGATCCGAACGATGAACTGACCCTGGAAGCGTACCAAGCGGCGCATGGCATCAAGTTCGCCTTACCGGTGCCGATCGAGCACTTCGTCGGTTATGGACTTTGGTATCAACGCCAGGCGGTGCCTGACCTTGATCGTCGGAAAGTCGCTCATCTCGAAGCGCATCCGAAAGGGTTCCGCCTCTTTTTGGACGACGGCGATTCACTTCTTGCTCGGCGTGTGGTGATCGCGGCTGGCATCGGTTCGTTCGCCTGGCGGCCGCCGGAGTTTCAGAGCCTGCCCACCAACCTCACGTCCCACTCTTCAGAGCACCGCGACTTCCAGAAGTTCGCGGGAAAGCGGCTGCTAATCGTCGGAGGCGGGCAGAGCGCCTTGGAATCGGGGGCGTTGCTGCACGAAGGCGGCGCCGAGGTTGAGATCGTCGCACGTTCGCCTCGCATCCATTGGCTTGGCGGGAGGGCCTCCAGAACGTTGCACCACCGGCTTGGTAAGTTTACGCGAAACCTGCTGTACGCACCGACGGACGTCGGGCCGGCGGTGCTGAGCCAGCTCCTGGCCCGTCCGCACTTGGTCAGGCAATTGCCGCGCGCCTTGCAGGACAAGCTCACAAAACGTGCCGTCCGGCCGGCCGGGGCTCGTTGGCTCGTGGACCGGCTCAAAAATACTCCGATCAGGCTCGGAGGGGCGGTTGTAGGGGTTACACCGCTTGCGGAAAAGGTGAAGGTTAAACTGGACGATCACAGCGAGCGCACCGTCGATCACATTCTGCTCGCGACCGGCTACCGGGTCGATGTGTCCAAGTACAAATTCCTTGCCCCAAGCCTCGTTCATTCCATCGACCGATTCAACGGCTACCCGCGGTTGAAACCGGGGCTTGAAACGTCGGTCCCGGGCCTTCACATCATCGGCGCGCCGGCCCGCTGGAGTTTCGGCCCGCTCATGCAGTTTGTCTCCGGCGCACGTTACGCATCTCACGCACTGGTCCGAGCATCGCAGCAAAACCATCTCGCTCCCGTTGAAACGGGACAACGTTGATGCTTGCCGCAAATCGCGAGTTCCTGACCACACGGCAATTGTCGGCCGGGTCCGCAAAAAAGCCGGTGGGCGCCCTCGTCATTGGAGGGGACTACCAGGGTCTAGGCATCGCGCGCAGCCTCGGACGCCGCAACGTTCCCGTCTGCGTCATCGATGACGAAATCTCCATCGCCCGTTTTTCCCGCTACACCACCCATGCCATCAAGGTACCGAGCCTGCGTGAAGAAAAACAGGCCGCAGATATCATCCTGGACCTTGGCCATCGCCTGGACCTGAAAGGTTGGGTCGTATATCCGACGCGGGATGAGACCGTTGCGGCGCTCTCGCGGTATCGGCCCGCGCTGGCCGAATTCTTTCGCCTGCCGACGCCCGCTTGGGAGACGGTCAAGTGGGTCTGGGATAAGCGGAATACGTATCGTCTGGCGAATGAACTCGGGCTGGCGACGCCCGCGACCTGGTATGCGCGCAGCACGGGGGAGTTACCGGACGTCACCGCCAGCCCGCCGTTTGCTATCAAGCCGGCCATCAAAGAGCATTTCATCTACACGACCAAGGCAAAGGCTTGGCGCGCCGACAGCCACGCCGAATTACGGGAGCTCTTCGGGCGGGCGGCCGCTCAGGTCGGCCCGGAAGAAGTGATGGTTCAAGAGTTGATTCCTGGCGACGGCCGTCAGCAGTTTGCCTATTGCGCCTTTTTCAAAGACGGCCAGGCGATCGGAAGTATGGTCGTTCGACGACGCCGGCAGCACCCGCCTGAATTCGGGCGGGCAAGCACCTACGTTGAAACGATCGACATTCCCGTGCTCGAGACCATGTCCGAACGCTTCCTGCGCGCCATCAACTACTACGGATTGGTGGAGCTGGAGTACAAATTAGATCCGCGCGACGGCAAGTACAAATTGCTCGACGTCAACGCACGTACGTGGGGCTATCACAGCCTCGGCTCGGGTGCCGGCGTGGATTTTCCCTATCTTCTCTTTGCGGATCTGCTTGGATACCCGGTGAAACCCTGCCGCGGCCGCGCCGGTGTCAACTGGGTTCGCCTGGTCACTGACGCACCGACCGCGGCCCTGGAAATCCTGCGAGGCCGGCAGGATTTCTGGGCTTACTTTCGCTCGCTACGACGAGCCGGCATTGAATCGGTGTTCAGCTCAGAGGACCCGTTGCCCGCGATAGTAGAGCTGGGTCTGATTCCCTATTTGGCCATCAAACGGGGGTTTTGACGTGAATCGGATGAGCGAATTTTCAGGTGGTAGCCATTTCCGGGAGGCTACGAGGAGCAAGCTGCGATGATTGTTCTGCATGTTACGGGGGCGTACCCTACTGCACAGAATCCGTCTGCGGGCGTTTTCATCCGCACTCAAGTGGAGTCGCTGGCGCAGATTGGGATTGATGTTGATGTTTGCCTGCTCAAGGGCAATGGCATTGGTAAATATATCAATGGTGTTGCTGAAGTACGGAAGGCTTTGCGTTCGAGGCACTACGATATCGTTCATGCGCATTATATGTACGCAGGCTGGACAGCCAGATTCGCTACCAACCTGCCACTCGTTGTTTCTTTTATGGGCAACGACGTATTTGGAAGTTGCAATGACCGGGGAGACTATCGACCCTTGAATCGAGTGTTGCACGGACTATTCTCCCGTTTATTGTCGTGTGCGACGGCTCACAATATTGCGAAGAGTGCCGGCCTTGCAAAATATCTTCGCGCCGAAACAACGTCCATCATTCCCAATGGGGTGGATCTCGATGTCTTCTATCCCAGAGCGGTCGCTAAGCACGAAGTAGGTCTAAAGGAAGACGAGCAGCACGTCCTGTTTGCAGGCAGGCCCTCAGCAGGGCCTTATAAGAGATACCCGCTCGCCGAAGCCGCTTTTGAGTTGGTTCGAAAATCCAATCCATCTGCCCAATTGCTCACACTCGATAAGAGACCTCAAGAAGAAGTGGCGCGATTCCTGAACGCCGTCGATTGCTTGCTGCTTACGTCCGCTCATGAGGGCTCTCCGAACATCGTGAAAGAAGCTCTTGCCTGCAATCTGCCGATTGTTTCCGTCGACGTTGGCGACGTGGCCGAGCGAATTAAAGAGGTCGAGGGATGTTACATCGTGTCTGACGAACCGACCTCTATCGCGGAAGCTGCAGAGAAGGTGTTGGTCCGTGGAAAGCGTCTTTCCGGTGGTTGTGCCGCAGTTCATGAACTTTCGCTTGCAAAGGTCGCAAGGCGAATACAATCTTTGTACGAGCGCGTTCTTTCGGGAAGCAGGAGAAGGCGCCGATGGCGATCGTTGATCAACGGCACGCCGTCCCGACGAATACTTCACCGCCGATAGTCACGCCGGCGCTGGAATTGAAGAAACAGTTTGGGAAACCTGCCGTATGATAAGGTATTAACGAAGATCTCGGCGTATCCATCCGGTGAGGCTTCAATGAACGACAAGTTCCTGCTGCGATAATGGTGCCCAGAACTAGGCGTGATAGCCCGCGCTGCATCAGGGTGTTGCCGGGCGGCGGATCGCGGGCGCTGGTGAAATGATCGCCGAACCAGGCAGTCTCGACCAGGCAATGCGAGAGTGTTTTCTGTCTTCCTGGTTTGTCGTTGACGAGACGATCGAGCACGCCAAAGGATTCCACCATGTGCGGCATCTGCGGGCAGTTTAACTTCGGCAGCGGTGCGCCCGCCACCGCTTCCACCATCGAAGCGATGATGGGCACGATCATCCACCGCGGTCCCGACGACGCCGGCCAGCATTTGGACGGGAATCTCGGCTTGGGTTTTCGCCGGCTGTCGATCATCGATCTGTCACCCGCCGGCCACCAACCCATGTCTGACCAGGCCCAAACGGTGTGGGTGGTCTTCAACGGAGAGATCTACAATTATCAGCAGCTCCGGCACGAGTTGCAGGGGCACGGCCACGTGTTTCGTTCCAACTGCGACACCGAGGTCATCGTGCACGGCTACAAGCAGTGGGGTGACGCCGTGCTGAACCGTTTCAACGGCATGTTCGGTCTCGCCATCTGGGACGTGAACAGGCGCCGGCTGCTGCTGGCGCGCGATCCGATGGGCATCAAGCCGATCTACTACGCGATCTCCAACGGATCGCTCGCTTTTGGTTCGGAGATCCGGCCGGTCCGCGTTGCTCTCGGCGAGCCGCCGGGCGTTGATCCCGAAGCCGTCGCTCTTTTTCTGCGCTATCGCTACACGCCGGCCCCGCGCACGATGTTCAGAGGTATCCAGAAACTGGCCGCGGGTGAGAAACTCGTCGTCGAAAACGGCCAGGTGCACGTCTCGCGCTACTACCAGTTCGTCCCGGAGCCATTCGCCCCGCAGCCCCGCCCGCAGGAGGCGGCGGAAAAATTGATCGAGCTGTACAAGGTGGCCATGAAGCGGCATCTCACCAGCGACGTTCCGGTCGGACTGCTGCTCAGCGGCGGACTGGATTCGGGCCTGCTGCTGGCGCTGATGAGCTTTTATGGCCGCGACTGGGACACGTTCAGCGTCGGGTATGGATCGTTGTATGCCGATGATGAGCTCGAGGATGCCGTCAAAACGGCCCGGACCTACGGGGCCAGACACAACGCGGTTCACCTCACCCGGGAAACGTTTGAAGACGTCCTGCCCCACATCGTGGAGGTCCTCGAGGAACCGGTCGCCTCTTCGTCGATCGTGCCCATGTATTTCGTCTGCCAGCGAGCTCGTGAAAACGTGAAGGTGGCGCTCATCGGCCAGGGGCCGGATGAGCTGTTCGGCGGATATACCCGACACCTAGGCGTGCACCTTGGCGCCGCCTGGCGCGCGCTACCCGGCTGGTTGCGGACACCCAGTGCTGCACTCGCGCGCGCCCTCCCGCGGAACGATACGATGAAGCGTGGCGTTTACTCGCTGCACGAACCCGACCGGCTTCGTCGTTTCCAGCAGGTATTCTCCCTGATTTCGGATGAGGCGATGCGGGGGCTTTTTCGCCCGGAGCTGATCGCTGATGGCGAAGCGACCGTGGCATCCCGTTGCTGGGAGGAATACCGGCCGGCCTTCGAAAACCTGGACGACCTGAACGCCTTTCAGTTGCTCGAGCTGCGCTCGTCGCTGCCGGACGAGTTGCTCATGTATGGCGACAAGCTGTCGATGACGCACGCCCTCGAGGTTCGCGTACCCTATCTCGATCGCGAAGTGGTCGAGCATGTCCAGCAATTGGGCGCGTCCTTCAAGGTGCGTCACGGTGTTCGCAAGTGGCTTCATCGCGAAGTGAGCAAGCGGCTGTTGCCGTCGGAAATAGTCCATCGCAAGAAACGCGGATTTGCGGTGAACGTGGTCGATGGCTGGTTTCACCAATCCCTCGACGGACGGATCCGGCAATACCTGGCCGATCCGCAGTCACAGGTCTACGGGTTCTTGGAGCCGGCCGCGGTGCAATCCATGCTGCGCGACCACGCGGCAGGCCGGGGCGACCACCACAAGATACTCTTTAGCATCGTCGTGCTGGAGCAATGGCTCCGCAGCGTCGGTGGGACGCGACATACAGATTCCGGCTCGCCAAGCGGGCACGCGCTGAAAATATCCTCGAGAGCGCGCGACGATTGCGGCAGCAAGTATGGTGCGGAGTAATAACATGCCAACACCGATGATCTCGCGCGTTAGATCCAAGTTAGCCCTGCTCAACTATGAATTGAGGCGGTTGTATTTTGTTCACTTTTGGAAAATGGACATAAAAGAGGGGTCACGCATCTCGCTTAGCGCAAAGCTTGATAAGACAAATCCTACGGGCATACACATTGGTCAGAATACTGCGGTCGCCTTTCGATCAGCAATACTTGCTCATGATTTCATAAACGGAAGGTACAGGGACGTTTATATTGGCGACAACTGTCTGATCGGAGCGGGTTCGGTAATAATGCCAGGAGTTCAGATCGGAAATAACTGCATCGTGTCACCAAATAGCGTCGTTTTGCAAAATGTCCCGGCGGGATCCATCGTGATGGGCAATCCAGCCAAGATCGTTCAGAAGAATATTATCACCGGCCCTTGGGGAACCCGGCACTCAACGCAGGAAAGCTCCCGGGAAACATCTGCAGCGGTGACGGGCTGAGCGCGCCCGCCGCGTTCAGCTTGGCCTCTCGTTTCCTCATGCTGCCGGTCCGCGCATCTGCCCTACGATCGCGCTCTGAACGCGATCTGCCGCATGTTCGGATTTTCAAAAAAGGACGGATCGACCAGCCCTCATAGCCTGAATAGGGCTCGGATCGCGGGTGGCGCGGTGATCTTGCTTTTTTGGCTTAATCCGTTTGAGGGCATCCTGCCAATCGTCCGCGACCTCGCGATTGTGCTTGGGAAGTCCTATACGAAAGCTGGCCGTGTTCCCACTGACCGAGGTAGACGCAATGGTTCTCTCAACGAAGATATCTGCGGCAGGTGATGCAGCCGGCGCGGTCCTTATCATCGTTGAGAACCTGCCGGTGCCGGCCGATCGCCGGGTCTGGCCGCAGGCCACAGCGCTGCACCAGGCTGGTTACACCGTCTCGGTCATTTGTCCGAAAGGGCGGGGATATGACAAGGCGTACGAGCAGATGGACGGTGTGCACATCTACCGCCATCCACGGGGTGTGGAAGGCTCGAGCGCGCTGACTTATCTTATCGAATATACCGTCGCCCTTTTTTGGCAATTCGTTCTCTCGTTGAAGGTGTTGTACAGGCATGGATTCGATATCCTTCATGCATGTAATCCACCGGATTTGATCTTTTTGATTGCGATTTTTTACAAAGTCTTCTTCGGCAAGAAATTTCTGTTTGATCAGCATGATCCCGTGCCCGAACTTTATGAGGTCAAGTTCGGCCGCCGGGATTTCCTTTATCGTGTCCTGCTTCTGCTTGAACGCTGGACGTTTCGTTTGGCCGACGGGAGCCTCGCGACAAACCCTACCCTGAAGCGGCAGGCCGTGGAGCGAGGCGGCATGCCGCCAGACAGCGTGTGGATTGTCAGAAGCGTCCCCGAGCTTGGGCGCTTCAGCCGCGTCAAGCCCGAACTGTCGGTCAGGCGGAACTGTCGATATCTCGTCGGCTATGTGGGAATGATGGCCGAGCAGGACGGCGTAGACCTCCTGGTCAAAGCGATGGAGCACATCGTCAAGCGCCTGCATCGAACGGATATCGCCTGTCTGATCATCGGCGACGGGCCGGAGGCAGGTCGGCTCAGGACGCTCACAAGCGAACTCGGGATCACCGACAATGTCGAATTTTCCGGGTACGTTTCGGGCGATCCGCTTCCCGCCATGCTGGCGGCTTGCGACATCGGCGTCGTTCCGGATCCGCCCAATGCCTGCAACGTGGTCATGTCGATGATCAAGGTCTTTGAATACATGGCCCTCGGGCTGCCTTTCGTCCTCTTCGACTTGGCACAGGCGAGGGGTGATGCGGGCGACGCTGGCCTGGTGGTGGCGGAGCCGACGCCGCGGGCGCTCGGCGAAGGAATCGTGGCGCTGCTTGAAAACGAGGCCGGGCGCAAGCGTATGGGGAACTACGGCAGGGAACGTGCCTACGGCGCATTTCAGTGGGAGCTCGAAAAGCGTTCCCTCCTCGCTGCCTATGCGGCGCTGGCGCCGAGGCGCGCACGTGCAGGGACGCCAGCCGATGTGAATCCTCACTGAGAGCGGAAGCAACTGGCTTTCAAAACCTTCATTGAAAATGCGATTTCGAAGATTCGGGTGCCGACCCGGACGGGCAACTGCCAGCTCCCGCGATAGAGACGCCGTGGAGCGCAACTGTTCAGCCGCAAGACGACTGCGCTATGCCGCCCGGTGGAATTGCAACGCCACCTTGCTTCAAACAGATCGACCACCGACGCCACATTGCATGCGTTGCCGCCTGCACTTCTTGCACAACGCGTTGGCGCATGCGGACAAGAGCAGCGCCCAGCAATGATGTGCTCGCCTACGCGACGTTCCCATCCCGGCAGGGCACACAGCTGTACCTCTCCCAGGGCGAAACAAGCTGATAGGTAAATTGAACGCGCGAGTCTTGAGCCAACCAATTCAATACCTTGCGCAACATAGGCCCGTAAGAGCGCGACATACTTGGGTATAAATCACACTTTGAAAGTTTTTTCGCCATTTTTGCTCATTAGCCAGCCGACCTAGCAGTCGGGGGGCAAATCCAAAAATCCCACTGCTTTGGAATCCGCTCGCAGTCCGAGACTGTGATGCGTTGGAATCCGCTCGCGGTCAGAGACAGCGATGCGTTGGAATTTGCTCGCGACCTGAGGTTGCGGGCACGTGGTATGTCGCGCGCCTTCGCGATGCGCGGCAGTGGAATTCCGTTGCCAACGAAAAGACTCTGTAACTCTGCAAATCGAACGAAAGGGTACGTATGTCGTTCAACTTGTCATCCACTCCGTTCTCGTCGACTTCTGCTTGGAACCAGCTGGTCCCGACCGGAGCAACCTATACCTCGCTCAACTGGCCCACCTCGACCGGCTGGAACTACGATGTGGGCTGGGGCAACGTGCCAGTCTACGTCGCCTCGTCGTCGGACCCTGTCGTGCAGGTGTCTGTTCCCGCCAGCTGGGGATGGCCCGGCGGGACCGTTAGCGTCCATGTTCCGGTCGGGGCGACCGGCGGGACCCCCACCGACTCCTCGATCGTTATCGTCGACGGCGACAACGTCTATAATTTCTGGCGCTTCAACCGCACCAGCAACACCACCGCGACCGCCCAGTCATATGGCGAAGCAAACGCTGTCACGGACACCGGTTGGGGCACCGCCGGGAAGGGCGCAGGCATCCTCGCCGTCGGCGCGAGCGAGCTGGGCGGGATGCTGATCAAGGCGCAGACGGACACGGGCACGATCGATCACGCCCTGCAGCTCGCCGTTGACGGCTCGCTCCTGAAGTCAGGCTACGTCTCCCCCGCTATCGCCACCGACGGCAGCAGTTCCAGCGGCATAATGCAGGAAGGAGAGCTTCTGGCCATTGCGCCCGGAACGCCAATGCCCTCTGGCCTTTCGACGCTCGGCCAGGAGGTGTTCCACGCCCTCCAGCAATATGGCGCCTACGTCGTCGATACTGGAGGCACCCAGACCGCCATTCGCACCCAGGCGAACTCCTATGACTCAGCGACGATGAACGCGCTCCGTCTGGACATGAATTCGGTCCTTCCAATGCTCAAGGCGGTGAGCGGGGGCACGCCGACACCGTCGGGCAGCACCTCACCCACCACCCCATCGGTCACACCGGCGGTGACGCAAGCCACCGCTTCCCCGGCCACGGGCATCGAACAGGCAGGAAGCACGATCACCCTGGCGCTCGGCTTCAACGAGGCCGTAACGGTGACGGGCACGCCGACGCTTTCGCTCAACGACGGCAATACCGCTACCTATGTCGGTGGTTCGGGCACGAGCACGCTCACCTTCAAAACGACTGTCGCGGCGACCGACGCCAACACCTCGGCGCTTGCCATCACCGGCGTCAACCTTCCGAGTGGCGCGAGCATCAAGGATGCTTCCGGTGTCGCAGCGAGCCTGTCGGGCGCGGTGAAGACCTTCGCCGGTCTCCAGATCGATCCGATCGCGCCGGCGGTGACGCAGGCCACGGCCTCTCCGGGCACTGGCACCGAGCACGTCGGAGACGCGATCACGTTGACGCTCGGCTTCAATGAGGCGGTCACGGTGACGGGTACGCCGACGCTGTCGCTCAATGACGGCGGCACGGCCACTTATGCCGGTGGTTCGGGCACGGGCACGCTCACCTTCAAAACGACTGTCGCCTCGACCAACACCAGCACTTCGGCGCTTGCCATCACCGGGGTCAATCTTCCGAGCGGTGCGGCCATCAAGGACGCCAGCGGTGTCGCTGCGAACCTTGCCGGCGCGGTGAAAACGTTCTCCGGTCTGCAGGTCGACCCGACGTCGTCGACTTCAACGACATCAACGACGCCAACGACGCCAACGACGCCAACGACGCCGTCCACCCCGTCGTCGACCACGCCGGTTCTCACCATTGCGAATAACTCGCTCACGGTGGCCGGGAGAGGCGGCACGGTCGATCTCGGTGCGAAGGTGACAACGACCGATTCAAACGATCTCGTGACCGTGAACATCACGGGGTTGCCGAAGTATGAATCGATCACTGACAAGCTTGACGGTAAAACGTTCAGCGGAAACAACATCACGCTGACGGCCGCGCAGGTCGACAGCGGATTGGTGCTGACCTCGAGCTATCGCGGCGGCGGCCATCCGGTTGCGACACTTACCCTGACGGCAAGTGCGAAGGATCCGTCAACCGGCGCAGTTTCGACGGCTTCGCCGCAGACCATCACCGTGATCGATCCTCAACCCACGGCCGCCACGGCCACCACCACCTCGTCGTCCGACCACCAGCACCACGTCGCGACGGATCATCAGCATGCTGCTACCGCCACGACGGCCGTGACGCCGACGTCGTCACAGACGATCGACTCCGCGGTTCATCATCACCACCATCACCACCACCACCACCTCGCGACGGATCATCACCATGCCGATCCCACCACGACGGCGGTGACTCAGACCTCGCCACACACGGTCGACCCTGCGGTCCATCCGCAGGAGACCGCTGCGAACACGGGGTCCTTGGCAAGCCGGGCCTTCGCGCTGCTCCAACAGCATGTTGATCCGGCCGCCAGCACTCTGGCAACGACCGCGCCGCAGCCGATTGCTGCTGCAGATCATCCGGTTGGGGCCGGAATGGCGTCCTTGGCAAGCCAGAGCTTTGCGCTACTGAACCAGTATCTGGCCGGCCACACCGGCCATGTGGATGCCGGTCAGATCGTGTCGGCTGTGTCGCAAGCGATCGGTTTGGGCCACGAACCTTTGCTGGCCCGACCGCAACACTAATGCCGGGCCGCACCCAGGCTCAGTGCCTGGGTGCGGCACCGTCGGTCTCAGTGAATGCATGAGAAGGAACCACGTACGCGGTCGGTAGCCGCGAAAGGTTGAGTAAAAAATGGCGATCCAGAATGGAAATGCCCATGCCGCGGATCTCGGGTTTCGATCCCTGGCTTTGTTCCTGCGCCTTCACGGCGTCAACGCCGAGCCCGACCAGCTCCGCTCTCGCTGTGGCGAGAGCGCAATCGGCATCCAGGCGATGCTGCGCTGCGCCCGCGATTTCGGGCTGAAGGTCGGTTCGCGCACGACACATTGGAAGCAGCTTGCAGGCATCCGCCTGCCCGGAATCGCAGCGCTGCGTGATGGCGGATTTCTGCTGCTCGGGAAGGTCGAGGACGATGCCGCGCTTGTGCTGCATCCGACCTCGTCACATCCGAAGTTGATGCCGCGTGCGGAATTCGAGGAAATCTGGGACGGCCGGTTGATCCTGACCGGATCTCATAGTCTCGCCGCTCGGGCACATCACGCCTTTGCCGGTCTGATTGCGCGCGGGCGCGATCTGGTTGGCCAGGCCGGTGACGCCCTGACGCGTGCCTATTCCGCCGAGCGTCGCGAGACGCCCGTCCAGGAGGCGGGTCCTGAGCCTGAGAGTGGCGATCAGTCGGGGCTCATTGCGGTGGCGATATTGCTGCGTTGCCATGGCATTGCGGCCGACCCGGAGCAAATTCGGCATCGCATGGGGGCGTCGCGGGTCGGTGTGACCGAAATCCTGCGTTGTACCAGGGAGTACGGGCTGAAGGCTCGTGCACAGCGATCGAGCTGGAACAGGCTTTCCGTCACGCCGCTGCCCGCAATTGCCGTGCTGCGCGACGGCGGCTTCCTGATCCTGGGCAAGGTCATCGACGACAAGCTTCTTGTTCAGCGCCCGTTGTCCCCCCGCCCTGAATCCATGACCCAGGCGGAGCTTGAGGTCATCTGGGACGGCGACATCATTTTGATGACCCGGCGCGCCGCGCTGACGGATCTCTCCCGGCGCTTCGATATCAGCTGGTTTCTCGGTGCGGTCCACAAGTATCGCCGTCTGCTCGGCGAAGTGCTGATCGCGTCGTTCTTCCTTCAAGTCTTTGCGCTGGTCTCCCCGCTGTTCTTCCAGGTGGTCATCGATAAGGTGCTCGTGCATCGAAGCATCAGCACGCTCGACGTCCTGGTCGCGGGCCTCGTCGCGTTGACCTTGTTCGAGACCGTTCTCGGCACGTTGCGCGTCCATCTGTTCGCGCACACGACGAACCGCATAGACGTCGAGCTCGGCGCCCGGCTGTTTCGCCACCTGATGGCGTTGCCGATCGCATATTTCCAGACACGCCGCGTTGGCGATTCTGTCGCACGCGTTCGCGAGCTCGAGAACATCCGCCAGTTCCTGACGAGTTCGGCGCTCACGCTCGTCGTCGATCTCTTGTTCACCGTCGTCTTCCTGGCGGTCATGTTCTACTATTCGACGACCTTGACGCTGATCGTCATGGCATCGTTCCCGTTCTACATCGGAATTTCCGTCGGGGCCGCGCCGCTGTTTCGCCGGCGTCTCGATGAGAAGTTCAATCGTGGCTCGGAGAACCAGGCCTTCCTGGTCGAGAGCGTGACAGGGGTCGAGACGCTGAAGGCGATGGCGGTCGAACCGCAAATGCAACGCCGCTGGGAGGAGCAACTCGCCGGCTACGTCGGTGCGAGCTTCCGCGTGCTCAGCCTGAACAATACGGCGAGTCAAGCGGTTCAGATGATCAACAAGCTCGTCACCGCCGCGACGCTCTACTTTGGCGCAAGGCTCGTGATCGGCGGCGACTTGACGGTCGGCGAGCTGGTCGCGTTCAACATGCTGGCGGGGCGGGTGAGCATGCCCGTGCTTCGGCTCGCGCAGATCTGGCAGGAGTTCCATCAGGCCCGTCTGTCGGTCGATCGTCTCGGCGACATTCTCAACACCATTCCGGAGCCGAGCTTCAGTTCGGCCCGCGCCGCGCTGCCGCCCATCCGCGGCAAGGTCACGTTCGAGCATGTAACCTTCCGCTATCGCTCTGACGGGCCCGAAGTGCTCCATGACGTATCCTTCGGCATCGAGCCCGGCCAGGTCGTCGGTATCGTAGGCTCTTCGGGCTCGGGCAAGAGCACCATCGGCAAGCTGATCCAGCGTCTCTACGTGCCGGAGAGCGGACGCGTGCTGGTTGACGGCGTCGACCTCGCGATGGTCGACCTGACCTGGCTTCGACGTCAGATCGGCGTGGTTTTGCAGGAGAACGTGCTGTTCAATCGCTCGATTCGCGAGAACATTGCGCTCGCCGACCCGAGCATGCCCATGGAGCGTGTCATCGAGGCAGCGTCACTCGCCGGCGCTCACGACTTCATCCTGGAACTGCCCGAGGGGTATGACACCATCGTGGGCGAACGCGGCAGCAGTTTATCGGGCGGACAGCGACAGCGTGTCGCGATCGCTCGCGCGCTCATTACCAACCCGCGCATCCTTATCCTCGATGAGGCGACCAGCGCGCTCGATTACGAGAGCGAGCGCGCTATCCAGCAGAACATGAAACGGATTGCCGCTGGCCGGACTGTATTCGTCATCGCTCATCGGCTGTCGACCGTCCGCAATGCGAACCGGATCATCACTCTCGAGCATGGCCGCATCGTCGAAGACGGCAGCCATGATGAGCTGATTCGTTCGAACGGGCGATACGCCAACCTCCACTATCTGCAGGCCGGTATCAATGACTTCCGCTAGCCGAAATATCGTTACGTTTCCCAGAGCCCAGGTTCGACGGCGTGAGCATGAGATTGCGTTTCTGCCCGCGGCCCTCGAGATCACCGAATCGCCACCGTCGCCGATCGGTCGCGCGATCGGGGCGAGCATCATCGCGATCTTTTGCGTTGCACTGCTGTGGGCATCATTCGGCAGCGTCGATATCGTTGCCACTGCGACGGGTAAGATCGTGCCCGGCGGACGCACCAAGCTGATCCAGCCGTTCGAGACGGGCGTTGTTCGCGCGATCCACGTGCGCGATGGACAGAGCGTCAAGGCCGGCGACGTTCTGATTGAGCTCGACCCGACGATGACGGAAGCCGATCAGGAACGCCAGAGAAGCGATCTCGTTGCGGCCGAGCTCGAGGTTGCGCGGCTGCGCGCTGCACTCACCGACGATCCGCTTGCCGCCTTCCGGGCACCGCAGGACGCAAGCGCCGCGGAGATCGAGATGCATCGGCAGTTTCTGATCAGCCAGCGTGCCGAGCAGAACGCGAAGCTCGCCGAGATCGAGCGCCAGCAAGGTCAGAAGGAAGCGGAGCGGGCGACCACGTTGGCGAGCGTGGCGAAGCTACAGGCGACGATACCGGTGCTCCAGGAGCGGGTCGACATTCGCAAGGGTCTCGTCGACAAGGCCTTGGCTTCGAAGGTTGTCTATCTCTCCGAGTATCAGGAGCTTGTCGGTCTTCAGCAGGATCTGGTGCTCCAGCAGAGCAGGCTCCGCGAAGCCGATGCCGCCATCGCCTTGCTGAAGGAAACGAAGCAAAAGACTGCCGCCGAGTATCGGCGTGCGACCTATGACGCACTTGCGAAGGCCGAGCAGAAGGCGGCGACCGCTGCGCAGGAAGTAGTCAAGGCGGAACGGCGCACGAAGCTTCAGCATTTGACTGCGCCGGTCGACGGCGTCGTGCAGCAGCTCGCCGTTCACACGGTGGGAGGCGTGGTGACGCCGGCGCAGGCGCTGGCCGTCGTGGTTCCGAGCGAGAGTCAGCTCGAGATCGAGGCCATGCTCTCGAACCGCGACATCGGTTTCGTCCATCCCGGACAGAAGGCGGAAATCAAGGTCGATACGTTCAATTTCACGCGCTATGGGCTGCTGCACGGGGACGTGCTCAGCGTATCGACCGACGCCATCACGCGGGACAGGCCGGGCGCATCGAACGACCGCGCGTCGGGCACAGCGCAAGGCAGCAGCGAGCCGAAGGGCCAGGAATTGGAATATGCGGCGCGCATTTCCCTCGACCGCACGCACATGCAGGTGGAGGACAAGCTCGTCAAGCTCGGCCCGGGCATGGCGGTAACGGTCGAGGTCAAGACCGGCGCGCGCAGGATTATCAGCTACCTGCTCTCACCCCTGGCGCGATACAAGCAGGAGGCGCTGCGGGAGCGATAGACGAAGCCGAGCAGGGGAGCGTTGCGCGCAATCTGGCGATGTCGGATCGCTTGAACGACGTCTCCCCGGCCAGCTGGCGCGCCTCGGGATCGAAATGGATCATGTGATCGAGGCCGAGATCGGCCAATGATCCTTCACCCCGAACTCGTGAGGCGGGCCGGCCGTGTCTTTGCCGATGCGTCAGACTGAAGACCTGCTCGAACCACATCCGGAATAGCTCGCTCGATGCCGTCATCGTGCGCGCTTAGACCAGGTTCTCGCCCGCTGGCGAGAATTTGCGAAAGATCGCGCAGTATTCCGATCGCTATGCCAAGAAGTGCGCCTACAATGATCGCTGCTCCAAGCACAATTCTGGCTTTCGGCGAGCTGGCGCTCAAGGGAGGCGAAGCCCCCGTGATGAAACTCGCCTCAAACACCGGCGAGGATTGTTGTTGCGTGGCTTCCGTCTTGCGCAGCACGTGGCTAAAATTGTCATAGGCGGCTTTGGATGATTCGGCAGCGGCTGCCAGCTTGTCCATGGTAGCCGCGGACTCCGCAGCATCTTTCTCTTTTCTGCTATAATCATCCAGTGCCTTTTGGGCAGCCGATGCCTGGGCCCTCAAATCGTTCAATCGATCCTTCACCCATGAATCATCTTGCAAGCCGGCATTGTCCATTTGCCGGGAAATATATTTTTCCGCGACCGCGTTTAGGATCTGCGCCGCTCGATTAGGATCTCTGGAGTCGAAAGTAATCTCGACGAGATACGTAGGGCCGAGACGTTTGGCCGAAAGCTTACGTTGGAATGATTCCACGACATAGCGGGCGGCATTTGCTTTCGTGTCCGGGTTACTCCAGCCAAGCAAACGGGATATCGACCTGGTCATAGTGCGCAAGAGGCTGGCTTGGTCGGCGAATTCCGGGTCTTGAGCAAGGCCGAGCTTTCCGATCACAGCGCTCGCGATGTAGTCAGACTTTATGATCCTGATTTGACTTTCCACGACCGTTGACACCGACGTAGGGTCGATCGCTTTCGAATCTACGACGAGTTCCGCCTTCGCAGTAAACGTCGGTACCGCGGCGACGAGATAAAGTATAGCAATGCCAAGCGCTGCGGCGGATGTCAGCGATATGGTCCAGAGATGTCGTCGTATGAAGGTTAGCACTTCTACCAGCGACACGGACGGTGCCGGACGAGGCATGTTATCCCGATTGTCCGTTCTATTGGTCTGCATCATTTTCGTACCAGCGCTGTCAGTTGAGGCTTCGCGACGATGCCTGTGTTGAATATGTGCCGCGATTTACCAAGGGGGACGTCGGTCGGCAGCAGACGAAGTCGCACGAGAGAACTAAACGACCCCTACCGACGCTTGCTGGGGTCGCTCTGCCGCCGTCGACCAAATGTGCGGGAAACGTTGTAGAGGCCGGCAGATTGGTGAAGAACGCATCGCCCATGGCACTCTACCACTCCGTCGCTCAAGTCGACGAAATCAGTATATTACAGGCGGCTGAATGGGAATTGGCGATAAATAGGTAACTCGGTGGTCGTCCATTGAACGACGGCTGTGGAGTGAACTCCTACAGAGGAAGCGCGGCGCTCGGCCCGATTGGCCGCTTACGCGAGGCGAGGAGCCTTAAAAACCAGGAGCGTTGTGGTCCGGGCACGCCGCCTGCGGGTCAACGCGACATGACATGCAAGTTCGAGGATGGGCTCAGGCTCGGGGGTGACGGTCGAGATTGAGACAGGCCCGCGCAGGATCGTCAGCCACCGTCTCTCCGCGTTGGGCAAGATACAAACAAGCAGGAGACGCCGCTGGAGCGATCAACAGCGGGCTCCGCGGCCTGCGCGTTCGGCGTGGTCACCGCCCGAGGAGAGTGTCCGGCGATCACGCCTGCTACCCGCGCTGGAGTAGCAGGGACATCGTGCGAAGCGCCCGGTGTCGAGATGTCGACGAAAACGTCGCGGCGCCACTCCACGATGGACCGGTCGCGCGACGTTAGAGGTTCAAGACCCCTGGGCGCTTCGAGGACCCTGCATCTACTTGCAGAGCCGTACCGCTGCGCCAGGCCCTCGAACTCCGGCCTTGCGAAGCAGGCCGTCGATGGGCGGTACCGCGGCGTGACCAGCGTTGGGAACCAATGAAGCCGGCTCCTCGAGATGCTTCATTTCGGAGATCACCTCGAGATTCGTCGCGATCCCTCTGCCTGTATCCACGGCTGAGGGGATGCTACCGTCCATCGCTCGTATCCGCGACCCATGGTTCATTCCCCAGATCGCCGCTTGTGTCCGATTCTGGACCCGGATCTTGCGCAGGATCGCCTTGACGTGAACCTTCACGGTGGCCTCGGCGATGTTGATCTTTCTGGCAATGCACTTGTTGGAATCGCCTTCGATAAGGCAGGACAGGATTGCCTTCTCGCGAGGAGAGAGCTGCGGCAAGATCGCGTCCTCCGCAACGGCGAGGATGGCGTGTTCGCATTCGCCGGGCTCCGCCGTTTCGCGTTCGCGACTAGCATCAAGGGCGAATGACAGGAATGCAGGTGGAAAGACGGTCTCGCCCATTGTCACGAGTTCGACCGACTTGATGAATGCGTCGCATGAATTGACGTTGACAAAGTAGCCGTTCGCCCCTGCGCGAAATGCCGAGGCGAGGTCGACTGGCCGATAATTGTCCGAAACGATCGCAATGCGCGCATCCGGATAGCGATCTTTCACAAATCCGATTTGCGCTATCGTGAGATTGAAGCCGTCGCCCGTATGGACGATAAGGAACATCAATTTCTCTGCTTGAAGTGAGTGCGGCAATTCCTCGGGGCTCGACACCGAGACCGGGATGTGAAAATTGGCCGCGTGCAAGATTTTAGCAATGCCTTCTCTAATCAAAACGTTCTTTCCAATAAGAACGGTCTCGCAAGAATGCCGCCTCCTCATTTTACCCTCCAGCCTACTACGCAATGACACAACAGCGATGGGCGGTTAAACTCAATCTAGTTTCTTTGGTTTCTCGACGGACGAATGTGCCCTTGTTGTTCGTTTGGTCGTTCTCCCTCCGGTTCTGGTCTTCAGAAATATCGAGTTACCTCGATCGCGATCCTCCCTTTTTGTTTTGTCCGACGACGTCGGCGGAAATCGAGTAATTAAAGTTGAGTAAACTTTTTTGAATGTTAGATGCGAATTTAAGATCACCCTATATATCGTTCGTTATAGGCGGTAGGCAGCGTTAACCCGTGCAAGTACGGTGCAGAAAAACACCTTCTGGCGCAGCCTCTGGGTGAATTAGATAGCGATGTTCATTCAAGAGTGAAAAACCTGACGATGTCTTTGTTCGTCGATGCGACGTCTGCACGAACACATCCTGTGAGTGTGTCGACGAGGGCGCATATCGATCTGAGATAGAGGAATATCGAAGGCCTGCACGGTGACGTTAACGCTGTTGTCCGGGCTGGCTAGACATGGAGGCCGGCGCGCCACGGGCTGATTGCCGGGTTCTTACGGGCTTTCGAATCGCAAATTGATGGAGCGAGAGTCGGGAAGCGAGCAGAGCAGCGGTGCCTGATAACTCTAAGTATTGCCCTGCGACGTCGACAGTTGTTGTATTAATGGAAATTTCGGGTGAGTCTCCTAAGAGTAGGTGAAATAGCAAAAGGGTGTGCGGAGTTTATGTTTTGGGAGGCGATAGGCTGAGGAGCGCCCAATGCGACGTATTAGTGTAGTCATTGCAGACCGGCACCCGGTCGTCTTGCGCGGAATGAGCAGTGTGCTCGGTGCCGCATCCGATTTCATCATCGTCGCATCTTGTAGCGACGCGGCGAGTTGCATCGAGGCGATCCGGGACCTGGCGCCCGATATCGCGATTGTCGATCCCGCAATGCCTGAGCTTGCCGCCGCGAAAATTCTTTCGACCGTGAATTCAGAAAATCGTTCGACGCATGTGGTGTTTTTCGCTGCGAGTGAGGATTGCGAACTGGTGCTCGCGGCGACGCCGGTGACCTGCAGCATCATCCTCAGAGACTCCGATCCCGACGCGCTGGTGCAGTCGCTCCGGCTGATCGCCAACGGTCACAACGTGCTGCCGTCCACCCCATCCGAATCGATCGTGTCGCACGAGCAGGGCGCAAATTGGGAGAATGGGCTGACAACGCTGACCGAACGCGAGCGCCAGATCATGCGTCTGGTCTCCGAGGGATTGTCGAACAAGGAAATCGGGCGGCGGCTGAACATTGCCGACGGCACCATTAAAGTGCACCTTCACAACATCTTTCAAAAGCTTGAAATCAGCAATCGGACGGTGCTCGCGGCCCTTGCCATCTCGCAGCATGATCGCGCGGCGGCCGCGCGGGAGAAGCCTCCGCACTCCGGATTGAGTCCGACGAATGGCGATCGCTGAGAAGGTCTGCACGCACCACCATTCGTCGAAGCCGCGATGGGACTATTGGAAGCGCCGGCCCCGGCGGGAACTGCTTAATTGGCTAGGCCAATGTGCGGAAAGCTAAATGGGTAGTCCGTCAGGACTGGCGGTTGATCCAGAATTGCAGCCAGGACGGCGGGAGGAAAGTGCAATTATTCGTCATCTGCAGCTCTGGGTTCATCGCGGTTCGTCCGTTGTCAGGTAGAACAGGTCGCGGGTAACCAACGGCATCCAGATGCAGACGAAAAGGTGTGCCGACTGCACTCGGCACATCTGGAGCGGCGGCCCTGGCCCTTTCCTGCCCTGCCCCCCAAGTGGCCAGGGCCGTCTCCGTAGTCGGCTTGCCAACAGGACCGAGACTCTGTGGTTGAAAGCGAGTGCGCGGACGCATCCTGATGCCCCTTCAGTTTCACCGTGCCGTCGAGGACATGGAAATTTGGAGCGCGGCCCGCGACGGCTTTTCCTTTGTGATCACGTATGAGACCCCTGCTGGTGCCGGCTTTCATGGACGTCCTGGGTATGTGGCGTCGTGGCGGCTGCTCTATCGAGGGAACGGCGCGATCAGGATTGCCGGTTCGGCGTTTGCGACCTTCGCGGAAGCGGAGAAGGCCTGCGATACGATGCTCGAGTATTTGAATGGGCTGTCGCTGAAATGACTGCACGGCCCGGTCGAGGTTTAGAGCCGAGGGGAGGGTCTACAAAACTGACGCGGGCCAGGCTCGAGTCCATGGCCTGCTCCAGCAGTCAAGCCGCGTTAGGTATCTGTCGCCGCGGAGCTCGACCATTTCGCCGGTATCCACGAACCCCTGGGCGTCGGGGAGAGGCGGCGCGTCGGCGTCAAGAGCGGCCGGACAACTCGCAGGATCTGCCAGTCAAGCAACTGTGCTGAATCATACCGCCAGCGACGCAACGTGCCGGCATCGGAAATCGTGCGGTTCTTGGACGCCTGCCCGAGATACTGGCGCGGCGCGATGATGTCAGGCGGGGACATTCTCGTAGGCTCTGACGAACTCTCCGACGGTAGACGGGAAAGCTGCGTCCTCGGCGACGGTGAATGGATCGATACCGAGCTCGTCCTCGAGCCGCGCAACCAGGATGGCGAATGCCAGTGAATCGAAGCCAGTTTCGTTCAGCGACAGATCGTCCTCAAGCGGCGGAAGGGTGATCTTCTGTTCGTCGGCGATCTGCGTCATCGCGGAGAAAATCTTCGACTTGACTGACATGGTACACCTCACATCTCGGCTTTCCGAGCCGATGCTAGAGCCTGATTTCGCCCGCAATGATGCGCGCGTGGATCGCGCGGTCGATCGAACGATAGTCGCCGGTCGCCGGATCGCGCAGGAACAGCGGATCGTCCGTCACCGAAGGATCAAACCCCTCGCGGATCAGCCTCTGCTTGTTTTGCTTGAAGGTGTCGGTCGCTTCGAGCGCACGGCACAACCTGACGAAGGCTGGAACTGCATAGCGCGGGAGCCGATACGAAAGCTGTTCTCTGAAGATCCCGAAATCGAAACGGCGGTCCACCACCAGCGCCGCCATGCCGGCGCGGCCATCGACCCCCGGCACGGCAACTCCATAGGTCGACGCATCGAGAACGCCGGGGCAGTCCCTAATTGCGTCGTTCACTTCGCTGGTCGCGACGTTTTCGCCCTTCCAGCGGAAGGTGTCGCCGAGGCGGTCGACGAAGTGGAAATAACCCTGCTCATCGCGCAGCATCAGATCACCAGTGCGGAACCATGCATCGCCCTCAGCAAAGACGTCGCGCAGAATCTTTTTCGCGGTCTCGGCCTGATCTGTGTAACCCTCGAAAGGCACGCCACCGCGACCAGCACTGCCGATATGCCCGACAGCCTCGCCGGTCTCGCCAGGAGCGCAGGCGATGCAGAGCCCGGCGTCGCTGCGGAGCGGATTGCCGCTGTCGGCGTCCACCTTGACGATCGAGGCAGGAAAGCGATGCGCCAGCACCGGTGGAATCCGGCCGATCGCACCGGGTTTTCCTTCGACGTTGAACAGCGAAAAATTGCCTTCCGTCGCGGCATAGAATTCGAGGATCTGCGGAATTGCGAACCGGGTGGCGAAAACCTCCCAGATGTCGCCGCGCAATCCGTTGCCGACAGCCAGTCGCAGTCCGTGTCGCGGGTCTCGCTCCGACGCCGGCGCCTTCAGCAGATAGCGGCAGAGCTCGCCGATATATTGGAAGATGGTACAGTCGAAACGCTGGATATCGTCCCAGAAGCTGCCTGCGGAAAATTTCTCAGCAATGACGACCGAACCACCAGCACAGAGCATGCTGCAGGGAGCTGCAACGCCACCAACGGAGTGATGGAGCGGCAGGCTATCGTAGAGACGATCGTCGGTGGATGCGTCCGTCAGCCCGGCGAACCATCCGCCCCAGGTGAGTATCCGGCGATGACTGACATTCGCCGCTTTCGGTAGTCCCGTGGTGCCCGAAGTGTAGATGAGGAGCGCGCGTGCATCGATCGTGACGTCGCCACGTTCGGCGGAGGAGAGCGGACGAGAATCGAGGGCGACGAGCGCCTTATCCAGATCGCTTTCGTCGCCGGTGCCGAGGGTCCAAAGTTGCGGCACGCGGTCAAGGTGCGGACGTGCGTTCTCAAACGCATTCACGCAATCGGAAGCCAGAATGAGGTGATCGGCCTGCGCGACGTCGATGCAGTGAGCCAGGGACCGGCCGACCAGTCTCGTATTGATCAGCGCCACCGTTGCTCCGACGCTGCTGATGCCGAGCCAGCAGGCGATGTAGTCCGGCCGGTTCGGCATCAGCAGACAGACGGTGCGGCCGGCGCGAAGGTCAAGGTCCCGCGCCCAGCGAGCATACCGGTTGATCCGGGCGGCGAGTTCGCCATAGGTGAAGGATTGGCCATCCGAGAGCAAGGCGAGCCGGTCGGGCTGACGCTGTGCCCATTCTTGCACGACGTCGGCGAATAACCGATGCGGCCGGCCTTCGAGCCGCGCGGTTCGCGCGATGCCTTGCAGCCACGTGTTGGCAGTAGAGCGCCTGCGCTGCGAAGCCGGTCCGGTCGTCCGCGGGATCACGGCTGTCTTCACGATGTGATCATGCGGTCTGGCTGGATCGGCGTCCGTGCGCAGCCGAGCTGGTTGAGGATCATCCGCTCCATCGTCTTCACGGATTGAAAATTTTCGGGCGTGATTTCGAGTTGGGGAAGGATGAGATCGAACTCCGCTTCAACCTTGAGCATCAGCTCGACCATGCCCATCGAGCTCAGCCCGATATCCACCAAGCGCGACTCCGGGTGCACATCGGCGGTGATCGCGTTCTGCTGGAGGACGCTTCTGACGACGGATAGAACGCGGTTCTGAACGTTGACGACAAAGTCGTGCATCTCACTTGGCCTCTCGCCGTGGTCGAGCGTGATCACAATCGGGACGACGATACCCAACTGCTCCTCGGGTCAATAGCTCTGCTTCGGAGGTACCTCGCCCGGGAGTGATAGCTCCTCCACACCCACTTCTGCGCCAACGACGCAGCAAGGGAAGTGGGCTAGCAGTTTGAGCGGACCTGTCTCGACCCGGTTCGCGTCGTCCAGCGATGAAAAAGGGAGGCTTTGCCGCATGAGTGTGCAGGAGGTCAAGCGTCGCAATTTCGCAACGGAAGTCGGCCGAGCAGCTTTCTGTCCCGACGGTTCCTCGTTCGGGCAACGGCTCGCGAATGTGGCGGAGGTCGCTGCGGCCGAGGCCGAGGCGGTCGATCGCGAGGCGCGCTTCCCGCGGAAGGCGATCGATGCGGCGCGCAGGGAGAGACTTCTCGGCGCTCAGATACCGATCGAGTTCGGTGGGGACGGTGCGTCTATCTCCGAGGTGGCCGATATGTGTTACGGCCTCGGCCGTGCGTGCGCCTCCGTCGGGATGATCTTCGCGATGCATCAGACCAAGGTGGCGTGTCTGGTCCGCCACGGCGCGGGCAGCGGCTGGCACGAAAGCCTCATGCGCCGTGTGGCTGCCGAACAGCTGCTGCTGGCATCATCGACCACGGAAGGCCAGAACGGCGGAAACATACGCTTCAGCTCGGCCGCAGTGGAGCGCGCTGATACCGAGATTTCGCTGGTGCGCGACGCGACGGTGATTTCCTACGGGGCCCAGGCGGACGGCATCGTCACTGTTGCCCGCCGCTCCGACTCCTCCGCCGGATCCGATCAGGTGCTGCTGGCCATCACCCGCGACGACTATACGCTGGAGCCCACTCTCGCATGGGAGACGCTTGGCATGCGCGGAACCTGCAGCGCCGGGTTCAAGTTGAATTTCAGGGGCGCCGCCGACCGGATATTCCCCGTGCCATACGAAAGGATCCATGCGCAGACGATGACACCCGTCGCCCATCTGTGCTGGTCCTCGGTCTGGGCGGGCGTCGCGGCTGCGGCGGTGGATCGAGCGCAGCTCTTCATCCGCAAGGCGGCCCGCGGGGCGGGCGGCAATATGCCTCCCGGGGCGGCGCATTTCACCGCCGCTAAAATGACACTGACGAAACTGCGCGCCGTCATCACTGCGAATCTCCAGTTCTATGAATCTCGTGAACGGGACGAGCGTGCGCTGTCGTCCGTCGACTTCCAGTCCTCGATCAATCTTCTCAAGGTGGAGGCCTCCGAGCTCGCCGTCGCGGCCGTTATGCACGCAATGCGCGCCTGCGGCCTGTCGGGTTACCGCAACGACACCGACGTAAGTATCGGCCGCCACCTGCGCGACGTGCTGTCCGCACCGATCATGATCAACAACGATCGTATCCTCGCCAGCATCGGCACCGCCACGCTGATGAGCAGCGTCCCGGAGGCTCTTCGCGATTGAATTCTCCCAAAGGAATGGACTGATGAACCTGAGCATTGTCGAAGCACCGGCGGACTCCACTCCGTCTCCGGCCGATCCGTTGGACCATCTCGCTGACACGCTGTTCCATGAGATGGGATCCCCCGGCGTCTATGGCCGCACCGCGCTCTATGAAGAGGTCGTGGAGCGAATTGGGTCGGTGATCTCGCGGAATCGAGAACCGAACACTGAGGTGATGCGCTTCCCCCCCGTCATGAACCGCGCCCAGCTCGAAAGGTCGGGCTATCTGAAGAGCTTTCCTAACCTCCTCGGCTGCGTCTGTGGCTTGCACGGCACGGCAAGCGAGATCGATGCGGTGCTCAACCGCTTCGATGCCGGCGGCGACTGGACCGCGTCGCTATCAGCGGCCGATCTCGTTCTGTCGCCGGCCGCCTGCTATCCGGTCTATCCGATCGCGGCGAGCCGAGGTCCGGTGCCGGCTGGCGGCTGGAGTTTCGACGTGGCGGCCGATTGTTTCCGTCGCGAGCCCTCCCGCCATCTCGACCGGCTGCAGTCATTCAGAATGCGCGAATTCGTCTGTATCGGTAGCCCCGATCATGTCTCGTCGTTCCGGGAGCGCTGGATGATACGGGCCCAGGAGATCGCCCGGGATCTCGGACTGACCTTCAAGGTCGACTATGCGAACGACCCCTTCTTCGGCCGTGTCGGTCAGATGATGGCGGTGAGCCAAAAGCAGCAGTCGCTGAAGTTCGAGTTGCTGGTGCCTCTACGCTCCGAGCAGCGGCCGACCGCATGCATGAGCTTCAACTACCACCGAGATCATTTCGGCACCGCTTGGGGCATTGTCGATGCCGCCTCCCAACCGGCCCACACCGCCTGCGTGGCCTTCGGAATGGACCGTCTCGCCGTCGCCATGTTCCATACGCACGGCAAAGACGTCGCCCAGTGGCCGATCGCGGTGCGGGACCTTCTGGGATTCGCGCAGACCCGCCGCGGGGGACCTTCGGGTCTCGAGGAGCTCTGATGCGCGACGGAAGTCGGGAGCTAGCCCGGCAGGGAAACGCCGAAGGGCAAGCCTTCATGAGAAGAGAGACTCTCGCCGTCCACGGCGGCTTCGAAAGTGATCCGGCAACGAAGGCCGTCGCCGTGCCGATCTACCAGACGGCCTCCTATGCATTCGACAGTGCCGATCATGGAGCCGCGCTCTTCAATCTCGAAGCGGACGGATTCCGCTACACCAGGATCGGCAATCCGACCAACGCCGTGCTGGAGAAGCGCGTCGCCGCCCTCGAAGGAGGCATCGAGGCACTCAGCGTGGCCTGTGGTCAGGCCGCGGTGAACTATGCGGTGGTCAACATCGCGGAGATGGGCACCAATATCGTCTCGGTCCCGCAGCTGTATGGCACCACGCATACGTTGTTCGCGCACATCCTGCCGAGGCAGGGCATTGCGGTGAGGTTTTCGGAGGATGACCGGCCGGAGAGCGTAGAAAGACTGATCGACGACGATACGAGGGCGGTGTTCTGCGAAAGCGTCGGGAATCCGGCCGGAAACGTCTGCGACATCGAAGCGATGGCCGGAGTCGCGCACAAGTACGGCGTCCCGCTGATCGTCGACAACACGGTGCCGACACCGATTCTGCTCAGGCCAATCGAGTTTGGCGCAGATATCGTCGTGGAGTCGCTGACGAAATTCATGGGCGGGCATGGCACCACGCTCGGTGGAATTATCATCGACAGCGGCAGGTTCCCATGGGCGGAGCACCGCCGGCGCTTCCCGATGATGAACGAGCCGGAGAAATCCTACCACGGTCTTGTTTTCACCGAGCGCTACGGGGCCGCCGCCTACATTGCGCGTTGTCGCGCCGTCTCCCAGAGGACCACCGGCGCCGTCCTGGCGCCGATGAACGCTTTCCTTCTGCTCCAGGGTATCGAGACAGTCGCGCTCCGCATCGAGCGGCACGTCGAAAATGGCGAGAAGGTCGCGCGGTTCTTGCGAGACGACCGCCGAGTCGGGTGGGTGAACTATGCGGGCTTCCACGACAGCCCCTATTATGCGCTGACGCAGAAGTATCTAGGTGGCCGGGCGTGCTCGTTGCTGACCTTTGGCGTGGCTGGAGGCTTCGAGGCAGGCAAGCGGTTTTACGACGCGCTGAAGCTCAGCAAGCGGCTGGTCAATATCGGCGACGCGAAAACACTCGCCTGTCATCCCGCGTCGACAACGCACCGGCAAATGTCGCCAGGAGAACAGGACAAAGCCGGCGTGCGGCCGGAGATGATCAGGCTCAGCGTCGGAATCGAGCACATCGACGACATCATCGCGGATCTCGATCAGGCCCTCCGTGCTGCGAATTGATGTGTCGTGAACCATGAAGGCATTCGCATGACTGTCTTGATCGACATCGATTCGCACGAACACCACCTCTTCTCGAGAGCGACGAGCGCAGGCGCCTACGCGACGGCCTCACCGGGAAACCAGGTGGAGTGCCTCGACATCGGGGTCATCAACAACATGTCGGATGCTGCGTTGATGTCGACCGAGCGCCAGCTCTTCGATCTCATCAATGCGGCGGCCGGACGCCTTTTCGTCAGGCTGCATTTCTATACGATGGCGGCGACCCCCCGTTCGGAATGGGGCCGCGACTACGTGCGGCGATACTATCGTGGAATCGACGATCTGCTGAACAGGCGCCTCGATGGCGTAATCGTCACCGGCGCCGAACCCAAGGCCGCCAGCCTGACGGAAGAGCCATATTGGGCGACTTTCGCAGCGATCGCCGACTGGGCCGCGGAGAATACCGTTTCGTCGGTGTTTTCCTGCCTGGCCGTGCATGCGGCCGTCTTGCACATGGACGGCGTTGCCCGTCACAAGCTGCCCAGTAAATGTTTCGGTGTCTTCGCTCAAACGAAGACGAGACATCATCCGTTGCTACAAGATGTGCCGAAGACATTCAGAATACCGCACGCCCGGTGGAACGAGGTGGAGGAGGGGGATCTCGCGAACAGCGGCTATTCGGTTCTCACCTGGTCGGCTGAGGCCGGGGTCGACTGCTTCGTCAAGCAGCAGAGGAATAGCCTTTTCGTTCATTTCCAGGGCCACCCGGAATACGAAACCCAGAGCCTGTTGGGCGAATATAGGAGAGATATGGGGCGCTTCCTCCGGGAAGAGAATGACGTCTGTCCGACGATACCGAAGGGTTACTTCAGCCATGAAGCCGAAGAGCTACAGCTCGCCTTCCGACAGAAAGCCCTTGCCGACAGACACCCAGAGCTTTTCGCCGACTTTCCGGTCGATCCGGTGGCCAAGGACTTGAACAACGTCTGGCATCTGCCGGCCAAGCGCATATACCGCAACTGGTTACTTTATTTGGTGTCGCACCGCGCGGGACGGTCAGAGCCGTTGGGAGCGCGAGAAGCGGCTCTCTCTGCAGCCGGGAGTCCGACGCGTCGCCATGGACGCAAGTTGGTTGCCGCCCGCTCTGCTCGCCTGGCGCGCTCGCCCAACCTGATGACCAGCAAACGGCTTGGATATCATGAGTGAGGGTTCGAGCCATGATCCGTCGCTCCCGACGCCCACGGACGCATGAAGGCCCTGGCCGAGCTCTACAGGGAATGCCGTAAACGCTTCGAGAGTCCGCATTGCCCCGGCTTGCGGATCTGTCGGATCCCGAGCTGGCGGTCTACGGACCATCCCAGGATGGAGGTTTTGTCATGGCTTCCAACATGAAGTCCGTCAGCCATTCACGTACATGGACATTCTTTCAAGGCCAATGGCACGAGGGCAACGTGCCGATCATGGGACCGCGCACCCACGGGCTCTGGCTCGGTTCGACCATCTTCGATGGCGGGCGCGCCTTTGAAGGCGTTACACCCGATCTCGATCGTCATTGCGCCCGCGTCAATGAGTCCGCGGTCTACTTCGGCCTCAAACCGGTCGTCGATCTCGATATGTGGCTTGGACTGGCGCGTGAAGGTATCGCGCGCTTCCAGTCCGATGCCGAGCTCTACATCCGCCCGATGTACTGGCCGCAAAACGGCGTCGGCGGCGGCGTGCTGTTCGATCCGGAAACGACGGACTGGTGCCTTTGCATCTACGAAGCGCCGATCCCCAAGCCGGTCGGCAGCGCGATCACGCTGTCGCCGTTCCGCAGACCGACCGCCGAATCCGCGCCTGTTGGTGCCAAGGCCTCCTGCCTCTACCCGAATTGCTCCCGCGCGCTCATCGAGGCCGCCTCGCGCGGCTTCCAGAATTGCCTGATGCTGGACATGCTCGGCAACGTCGCGGAGTTTGGCAATTCCAACGTATTCATGGCCAAGGATGGCGTTGTCTATACGCCGGCGCCGAACGGCACGTTCCTCAACGGGATCACGCGGCAGCGCGTGATCGAACTTCTGCGCGGTGATGGCATCACGGTGTTGGAGGCGACGCTGCGCTATTCCGATTTCGTCACTGCAGACGAGATTTTTTCCACCGGCAATTTCGCCAAGGTCGCCCCCGTGATCCGGATCGACGATCGCCAACTCATGCCCGGGCGCTTTTATGCGCGCGCACGAAAGCTCTACTGGGATTTCGCACACGGGATGAAGCTCGCGGCGTGAAGGCCGTTGCTGAACCGATCCACCGAGCTGCTCCTTCATCGATGCTTCATCGCTCGGCCGCGACTTCTCGGCCGGTCAGCGGAATAGTTAACGGTGCAAGGAGTTACCCCTTTTGATCCGCAGCACAACTCTATGGAGCACGCGAAAGCTTCGGAGCAGACATCTATAAATGCAATGCTGGTTGGCGGCAGGGGTTTTCCTCGCCAACGAACGTTCCGAAGTTTTTCACCTTAAAAGAAGGGGTTTTTCCCATGCTGCGTTACTACATCAAGACCACGGAAGCCTTGAAGCGTCTGCGCACGGACCAGGACGGCGTGGTGTCGTTCGAGTACATCATCGTCGCGGCCTGCATCATCGGCGCAGTGTCTGCAGCGTTCGGTACCGGCGCGACCGGTGCCATCGGGACGGCGCTGACCGGCGGGATCGGCAAGATCACCGCGGCTTTCACCGCGGCCGTATAAATACGGCTCCTGGAGGGGGGCATCGGAATATGCCTCCCGCTTAGGATTAGTCGTGGCCGTGCATCTTCCGAGAAGGACGTTCTCCTATGTTGAACTATTACAACAAGACCACCGAAGCCTTGAAGAACCTGCGCACGGATCAGGACGGCGTGGTGTCGTTCGAGTACATCATCGTCGCCGCTTGCATCATCGGCGCAGTGTCTGCCGCGTTCGGTACCGGAGCAGGTGGTGCTATCGCGACCGCGTTGTCGAATGGCATCACCACCATCACCACCGCCTTCACTGCAGCCGTGTAGTGCAGGCATCCGACGCCGGAAGGGGCACCGGAATGTGCCCCTCCGCTTCTTTTCTCGCGTGACCCACTTTAAGTTTTTTGATTTTCGCTCGCTGGTGTTGAGGCTGCATTTCGTGAGCTGGATCGTTCCCATAACCTCGTCGTTTGAAATCCTGCTGTTGCTGTATGTCGCAACGATTGATGTCGCGACTCGCCTGATCAGAAATGACATCTGTCTGGTGCTGGCGCTCCTCGGGGTCGTCGGTCAACTGGACAGCCCGATGCAACTCCTCGAATCCCTGATCTCTGCGGCGATCTTGTTCTTGCTGCTGTTCATGATCTACCAGCGGGGACTGATTGGTGGTGGCGATGTCAAGCTGCTGGTCGCTTTGGCGATCGGCCTCCCTCTTACAGGCGTGATTCAGTTGTTGACCATCACCGCGCTGACCGGTGGTGTTCTTGCCCTGGTGCATCTGGTGATGCGCCTCCTGCCATATCCCAGACTGGCGCCCGCCGGATCGTCGTTCGCGCGCCGCGTCTACGCGATCGAACGTTGGCGTCATTTGCGACACGCGCCGCTGCCTTACGGGGTTGCCATAGCGTGCGGTGGTGTCTGGACCGTCTTTAGCAAAGGACTTTGACATGTCATCCACTTTGCGCCTCTCGATCATCATGGTTTTTGTTTTCGCGACCGTTGCGCTCGGGCTCATCGCCTACAACATGAACCTGCCGAAAGCGCAGGCCCCGACCGCACAGGTCACCGAGAGCGTTCCGGCGCCTCCTCCTGTCGGGTACTTTGTCGCGGGACACCCGCTCGCGAGAGGGACGCTGGCCCGCGATGAAGATTTCACGGTACGCATGGTGCCGTCGTCCGATGGTGTTCCTGCAGGCGCGATCGTTGATACGCCTGACGCCAGGATCGGACTTCGCGGATCTCTGGTCCGCAACTTCCTCGACACCGGCAGTCCCGTCACGTCAAAGGACATATTGCGCCCGCGCGAACGGGGTTTTCTCGCCAGCGTGCTGGCGCCGGATAGCCGCGCCGTCAGCATCAACGTCGACGCCGCCTCCGGTGTCTCGGGCCTGATCTCGCCCGGTGACTATGTGGATGTCGTGTTGACCCAGCAGCCGACGACGCCGACAGGCGAGAAGCAGGATCTCGATCACCAGCATGGCGCGCTGAGCGAAATCGTCGCTCACAACGTTCGGATTGTCGCGACCGACCAGGAGATCGTGCAAGGTGGCTCGGCCAGCAACTCCACGGCCGGGAAGGTCGCGCGCACCGTCTCGTTGGAGCTCGCGCCCGAGCAGGTCAAGAAGGTCATCATCGCAGGGCAGCTCGGAAAGCTTTCCCTGGCCGTACGGTCCGCGGTCGATCGACAGGATACGGGGGAGACGGACGCGACGGTCGTGATTTATTCACGCAATAACAGCACGAAATATTCGGTCAGGAAAGACGATGCAGGGATTACGCGCACGGCGCTGATTGGTGATGCGTCGCCGACAAGTGCTCCGTCAACTTCGGTTGCGTCGGCCGTATCGTCACATCGGTAAAGGGGGAGGCAATGGTGATCGCCAACATAGCAGTAGTCAGTCCGCCTGAAGAAGCAGCGTCCGTCGTCACGCGCAACCGGATCGTCTGTTTCGTCAATGACGAGCTCAGTGCAGCCGCTCTGCGCAAAGGCCTCGAAGGCACTAACCTGTCGATCCGGCGTGGCACGATCCGCAATGCCATCAGGATGCTCGAAACCGACACCGAACTGTTTGCGCTGGTGACGGACATCAGCGGGATCGATGATCCATTCACCGAACTGGAGAGGTTGGCCGGCGTCTGCCCACCGGACGTTCGGGTGGCTCTGATCGGTGAAAGTAGGGAGATCACCTTCTACCGCGAGCTCATGGAAATCGGGTTGACGGAGTATCTGCCGAGGCCGCTGACCCGCGACATCGTGCTGGACCAGCTGCGCCCGAAGCTGCTTGGCGACGTGGCTCCCGGTCCGACCGATCGTGGCGGGCACGTGATCTCGATCTGCGGTGCGCAGGGGGGCGCCGGAGCGACGAGCATCGCCATCAATCTTGCGCTGCAATTGGCCGAAACCACCAAGGCCAAGGTCGCGCTGCTCGACCTGCATCTCCAGGGGGGCGAAACGGCAGTGATGCTGGGTGTTCAGCCCGGGCCAGGGTTGCGCATCGCGCTGGAAAATCCGATGCGGGCGGACACGCTGTTCCTCGAACGCGCGGCAATTGAGGTCAATGAGCGGGTTTGCCTGATTTCCGCCGATGAGAATCTCGATGCGCAGCTGAATATTACGGAAGCGGGGGTGAGGCACGTGTTGGGTCTGCTCCGCCAGCGGTTCAATTACATCGTTGTCGATGTGCCAGTCCCGTTCCCGCCATCGATCCACCCGGTGATCACTCTCTCCCGTCACGTGCTGGTGTTGCTGGAGGCGGAAGTTACCGGACTTCGCAATGCCCATGCACTCCGCAACGCCGTCACCAATATCGCCGGCAAGGATCGGGTCTTCACCTTGCTCAACCGCGCCGGCCGTCCCGGCGGCCTTCCGAAAGCCACGGTCGTCAAGGCCTTGGGCGCTGAACCAGACATGGTCATTCCGGATCTCGGCAAGGGGATGACCCAAGCCGTGAATCTCGGAATTCCGGCTCTCAAGCACGTATCGGGACTGCGACGTCACCTCGCCCCGATTGTCCGGGAGATCACCGGTGTGGGCGCTGGGCGGCAGGGATGGTTGAGGAGGCTGCTTCGGCTATGAAAAAATTTGGTAGGCGAGAAGACGATACGCCAGCTCGTTTGCCTGCATTGACGGCGGGTTTGCCTGCCTCAATGCCGAGCTTACCGGCATCTACGCCAAGCTTGAGCGCATCTGCAAGGCACGAAGAGCCCCCTAGCCAGGGGCCCGTGATGCCAGCTTCGCTGCGTGAAAGGGTCATCGAGCAGATCGAACCGTCGGTGGCCGCGACTGTTTCGCGCGATGTGCTTCGGCGGCAAATAGAGGAAATCATCCACGGCATCGCCAACGAGGACCGGCTCGAACTGTCTGGCCGCGAGCAGTTGCAATTGGCGGACGAGATTGCGGACGACATGACCGGCTACGGGCCTCTGCGTCCGCTTCTGCTGGATCAAACGATCAACGACATCATGGTCAACGGACCGAGTAATGTCTACGTCGAGCGAAACGGCAAGCTCGAACGGATCGCGGTGCGATTCCGCGACAATGATCACATCGCATCGGTGGCGCAGAAGATTGCAGGGCAAGTCGGGCGTCGAATTGACGAATCCAGTCCGATGGTAGATTGCCGCCTGCCGGACGGTAGCCGCGTCAACATCATCTTTCCGCCGCTGGCGATTCATAGTCCCTGCATTTCGATCCGAAAATTTCCGAGCCGCCGCTTGGATACGGCCGGCATGATCGCAAACGGGTCGATGACCGCACCCGTCGGACAATTGCTGGAGATCGCGGCCCGATCCCGGCTCAATGTTCTGGTCTCGGGTGGTACCGGTTCCGGCAAGACGACGCTGCTCAACGCCATGAGCCAATTCATCGATCACAGTGAGCGCATTGTGACCGTCGAGGACGCAGCGGAGCTCCAGCTTCAACAGCCCCATGTGATCAGCCTCGAGACCCGGCCTCCGAGCCTTGAGGGCACCGGGCAGGTGACGCAACGCGATCTGGTGTGGAATGCGCTGCGCATGCGTCCTGACCGCATCGTCGTGGGCGAGGTTCGCGGCGCTGAAGCGTTCGACATGCTGCAAGCGATGAACACCGGCCATGATGGTTCGATCTCCACGGTGCATGCCAATAGCGCCCGTGATGCAATGACCCGTATCGAAAACATGGTGCAGATGGGACAGCCAAATCTGCCGCTGCGGGCGATCAGGTCTCAGATCGTCGCTGCGCTGGATATTATCGTGCAAGTCGAACGCATGCGGGATGGGCAGCGTCGCGTCATCCAGATTTGCGAGGTGGTCGGTCTGGAGGGTGACGTGATCACCACCAACGACATCGCCGCGTTCGAGTACGAACACGAGGATGTTCACGGGCGCCTATCGGGCACCTACAGGTCCACCCCGGCAGTCCCAAAGTTCAAGAGCCGTCTTACCTATTATGGGCTTGATCGAGCCTGGGCTGAGGCTATGAGGCAGCTGTCATGATGGAGTTCTTGACGACCGGTGATCTGGTGCTCCTGGTATGCGCAGCAGTCGTGACGCTGTGGCTCGACGCACGACAGCGGCGCATCGATCGTCAGGTAGCGAAAGCGCTGCCGGTCTCAGATCCGGCGAACCTCCCTTCCATACGGCGGTTGGAGGCCGGGTCCCGCTGGGACTTTGTCTTCCGCGCGGTCAGTTACAAGCCCGGGATAGCTTACGCTTTCCACCCCGCTTATGTGCTATTTGCCGGTCTGATAGCAGCAGTGGCAATCCTTTACGCCAACAGCGTGCTGAAATTTTCCTACGTCTACGCTTATCCGGTGGCGGCAATCGTAGCGATCTTGGTGGTGCGCGGTCTGTTCGGATGGCAGCGACACCGTCTCGCCAGCCAGCTTTTTCGGCAACTGCCCGATGCGATCCAGCTGGTGATCAGTACCGTTCGATCCGGGTTGCCCGTGACCGAAGCCTTTCGGACCATCGCGCGCGAGATGCCGCAACCGACGGCCGGGCAGTTTGCCATCGTCTGCAGCGAAGTGAGTGTGGGGAGACCTCCGGACGAGGCTGTCGAAGCTGTCTATCGGCGAACCCAGGTGACGGAATACGGGATCTTTGCAGTCACACTTGCAGTCCAGCTGAAGTCGGGTGGGAGCTTGACCGAAACCCTGCAGACATTGGGAGATACCGTGAGGCAGCGTGTTGCGCTCGCTGCGCGCGCGAAGGCTCTGGCTGGAGAGGTGATCTTTTCCTCCCGCGCGCTGTCAGTGTCGCCCGTCATCGTCGGTGGGCTGCTCTACGCGATTAATCCGGAAACCGTGGATCTGCTGCTCTATGATCCCACCGGAAACAGGCTGCTGGCTTACGCCGCAGCCTCGGTGATCATCGGGTCCCTTGTGATCCGTTGGATGGTCAGGCGGGAGACAGCGCTATGACTTTTGGTCTCGGCTTGGTGGCTCTCGCCATAGCATTTGCGACAGCGGCCTTCGTGTTGATCATCCACGAACTGCACATTCGTACGTTGAACGTACGGGTGTCGAATGCCGTGTTGGGCGTCCCTGGCCGGTCCGCGCCCCTCCAGGACGTCACCGGCTGGCTTTCGTCGCTCGGTGCGCGGTATCGGCGCTTCTACTCTGCGGAAAATCTCGATCAGCTCCGAACCATCGTTCAATCGTCGGGCTTGAATCCTCATCGAAGCTTGTCGATCTGGATTGGAGCCAAAACCGTCAGCATGTTCTTGTTCCCGATCGTTGCCTTGTTCGGTGCGCAGCTTCTTGGGAAGCCGTTGACCGATGTGTTGGTCTTCAGCCTCATTGGCGTGGTGCTCGGAATCATGGTGCCACGGTTGGTCCTGTTGGTGCTGGCGCGGCGTTTTAACGCCGGCATTCGGCGAGGCACGCCTGACATGATCGACCTGCTGGTCGTCTGTAGCGAAGCAGGAATGGGTCTGGAGAGCGCGCTGGAACGCGTCGCAGAGGAAATGAAGCAGACTGATCCTGCCATGGCCCGGGTCTTGTACGGCCTTCTTGATGATCTCCGGATATTGCCAAATCGCAGCGAGGCATTCGAAAAGTTGGGATCGACGTCGGAAGGGCTTCGCAGGTTCGGCACCATGGTCAGCCAAAGCCTGCAATACGGAACGCCGCTTGGGCAGGCTCTGCGCAGCATCGCTATCGATCTACGGCGAGAACGTATCACCAAGCTGGAAGAACGGGCGCACAAGCTCGGCGCCAAGCTGACCATTCCGATGGTGCTGTTCATGCTTCCGGCCATGTTCATCATACTTGGTGGAAGTCCGTTTCTGCATCTCGTGCGTACATTCTCCAGCATAGGGGTGAAGTAAGCCATGAGCACGATGGTCCTGTCGAAAGGCCGGTCTTACGAGTGGATCATGCAGCTGCTCGGCAGCATGTGGTTCTTGTTGTTGGGAGTTTGCGTCGCCATCAGAATTGGATCATTCACCGATCCCTGGCCATCGCTTCTGTCGAGTTTTTGCCTTGCCATTTTCTACATGCTCCTGGCCCTGTTGGTCATGAGCAGGTCGCCGGCAAAGGCGCATGCGGATGGACTGATGCCGAGAGTGGCCGCATTTCTCGGCTCCTATCTGCCGTGGACGATCTCTCTCTTCGGCAAGACCGATCACGCGCTGCCGAACCTGCTGTCCACCGCTTGCGTGCTGATCGGCATGATCATGATGCTTGTCACCATCCGACACCTGGGGCGGTCGTTCAGCCTGGTGCCGCAGGCGCGTTCAGTCGTGCAAACCGGTCCTTACCGCTGGATCAAGCATCCGCTCTATTTTGCGGAGGAGATCGTGATTGTGGGCGTGGTGCTGCAATATTTGACGCCACTCACGGTGATCGTCTTGATCCTGCATATCGGCGTCCAGGTCTGCCGGATTCTTTACGAGGAAGACCTGCTTCGGCGCACTTGCCCGGAGTATTCCAGTTACGAAGCGTCGCGTTGGAGACTGGTCCCTTATGTTTGGTGAGCGGCTATGCGTGGCAGAACCGTCATGGACATCGTTCGAAGCGCGCGTGCCCGGAGGCGCCATCGGGACGCGCTGAACTCCGCTGCGGGGCGGAGAATCTCGCTCATCTCGAATCAACGCGGCGCCGTCGCGTTTGAGACGATGTTCGTCTATGCCCTGATCGTGGCATTCCTGCTGATGCCGATCGCCGACGTGGCCGCTGCGGGCTTCCGGTTTATATCCGCGTGGGCGGCCTTGCGCTCCTTCGGGCAATACATCCAGTACAAGACCCCGCTCGGCTCCGACGGCACGGTGAACTGGGGGACAGGCCTACAGACGTCGGTGGCTGGTTATACGATCGGCAACATCCAGGTTTGGTGCGGAAGCAGTCTGTGCTCCTCCGCCAACCTGACCCAGATCCCCAAGTATTACACATTTTCGACGACGGTCACTTTGGCTCCGATCATCTGGGGACCGGTGCTGTGTCCCAACTCTTGTACATACACGCTCTCTTACTCAGAACGCTTCCAGTAGGGGGTCCCATGCGCAATCTGCTCCGCTCCCAACGAGGCTCAGCCGCATTCGCAACCGTCATCGCTCTCGTGCCGCTCATCGGAGCGGTGGGGCTCGGGGCAGAGGCCGCGTCGTGGTACGTCACCAGGCAGCAAGGACAGAACGCCGCAGATGCTGCGGCCTACGCGGGCGCCTTGCGGCTCTCATGCGATATTGCAGGTGCTGGGAATTGCGGTACGTCCGTGGATACCCAGAGCAGGGTTTTCGCGGCGCAGAACGCGTTCTGCAACACTGGCGACAGCTATTCAGGATGTGTGAGCCTCCCGAGCCAGGTCGCGCGGACTGTGCAGGTCGATATCGGCAATTTCAGCGCGGGATCGTTCACGACGCCGGCTGCCGGCACCGGCAATGCCGTTCGCGTCAGGGTCAGCCAGCAACAGCCGGCCTACCTGGTGGCGGTACTGGGTCTCGGCGGCCCGGTCAACATACCCGCTCAAGCCATCGCCATGGTTCAGAACCCGAGCAAAGTTTGCGGCCTGGCGCTTGGACCCGATCCGAACGGTGGAGGCGCACTTAAGATTGGGGGCAACGTCAGCAATAACGGAACGGGGTGCCCCCTGATGTCGGATTCGAGTGTCCAGTTTGCCAGCACTCCATCCTTCACGGGTTCGGGCTGGGGCGTCTACAGTGCAACTGGCTGCAGCCCAACCAGCACCTGCGGTAGCGTCAGCGCAACGCACAACTACTTCATGCCATCTGCGATGGACCCACTGCAGGGACTGCAGACGGCATCGTTCAACACGAGGACGAGTCCATCGACAAAACCATGCGGTGGCAACGTTACCAATGGCCAAACCTGCTCTCTGACCCCGAACAGCGCCAGCGGGGTGTACAGCGACCTAAAGGTGAACGCTGGAGGCACGGTAAATTTTGCGGCAGGCACGTACTTTTTCTACAATGCCACGATAACTTTTGGTGGAACTGTCAACGGCACAGACGTCACGCTTGTATTGCTCGGGAATTCGAGCCTCACCATCAATGGCGGGACTGTCAATCTTGCCGCCCCCACGACCAACACGTTCTCTTCTACTCTGAATGGGGTTCTGATTGACGATCAATCGACTGCGGCCGTCAGCATTGGCGGCAATGGTGTGATCAAGCTCGCGGGCGCAATGTACTTCCCCAAGGCAGACGTGTCGTTCGGCGGCACGAGTCAGCCTACCAACACGACCTGTTCAGAGGTGATCGCAAAGACGTTGACCATGACCGGCACTCCTTACTTGAGCACCGATTCATGTGCTCCGTCCACCATCGCTTATACCCAAGTTGTCGCTCTGGTGCAGTGATGAGAAAGCTCGACAATCGCGGCATGGCGTCGTTCGAATTGATCTTCGTCTTCGTGCCGCTTTTCACTTTGATTTTCGCTATTTTCGATTTGGCGCGCTATGCAATCACCATGCAGTCGCTGCGCACGCTTTCGGGCGCTAGCGCGCGGGCGATGATGGTGCAGTGCTACGCGCCGGCCGTCACGGGTTTGACACCGAATACGTCACCCTCGAGCTGCACCGGTGACTACCTGTCTGCCACGCAGAAGCAGGCGGCTGCCCCCTTCTTGTACACGAATGGCAGTTCCGCGCCGACGGTCAACACCACTGCGGGCTCCAATGCACTGACGGTGACAGCCTCTCAGGCCGGCTTCACCATGATCATGCCGATCTGGGGCACGGCACTGAACGCGCCGAGCGCCTCCACAACGATTCCGTTCTAGGAACACTGTCCTAGCACCCGCCTGCCCAAATTCCGGCCTTCGGCAGTCCTCGCCAAGCGACGGGGACTGCTGGGGTGCACTTATGCTGCAAGATGTTTCCCGTCAGGCCGAAGAGTGGTGCTCGCTGGCAACATTAAGAAACTTTCTCGGGCGCTGCGACAAGGTGGCGAGGGTCTCGCCTTGCAACGGCGCCGCGCGCAGGAAATGATCTAGAACTTCATTCGCGCCGATTGAATCGGTGAACTGTATTGCGGGGGTAAGTTGTGCCCAACCCGAGAAATTCCGAAGTAACGGATTTGTAGTGGGACCGACGTAAGCTCTGCGGTGTGGTGCGCGAAGGAGAGTTGTTGAGACGATGAGCGCGTAGATCTACGGGACCAGAACCGTGGATCGCGGCGAGGGGGAGTCGGAATGGCTGGCGGTCGCATTTCGAGAAGGGCAGGAGCGAGGCTCCTCGCCTTGAGCGCGATGGCTCTTGGCCCTGCGCTTATGCTGCTTGATTCGGTTGACCGCGCCGCGGCTGCAGAGCGACGGACGGCGTCCTCCAGCGGCGTCTTCGTCAGCGAGATGAACGAGGTCCAGCGGGTCAAGGTCACCGTCAACAAGTCACGCACCTTCAAGGTCGACACGCCTTTTGCAACGATTGTCGCGGGCTCGCCTGATATCGTCGACGTCAAGTCGCTCAGCGACCACATGATCTATGTCCAGGGCAAGCAGACTGGCACCACAAACGTCATATTATTTGACTCCTCGATGAAGCAGATCGGGATCCTCGACGTCGAGGTCGTGATCGATACCGGCAATCTCGAGCAGAACATCCGGTCCAGCACTGGCATGCGGGGCGTTCGCGTCTCGGCCTCCGAGGGGCAGGTGGTGCTCAGCGGAACCGCAACCGACGCGGTCTCGGCCGAGCGGGCCATGGCGATCGCCACCAGCACCGTTGCGAAGGGCGGAGTCGTCGTCAATGCGATGAGCGTCGCGGCGCCGCAGCAGGTGATGCTGGAGGTGCGCTTCCTCGAGGTGAACAGGGACGCCGGGCGCGACCTGGGCGTCAACCTTTATGCGGCGAATGCCAATGGCACCAATGTGGGGAATACGGGCCTGGGCGCGGCGACGGCGAGCCGACAGCCGATCGGTTCGCCTTCGGGGTCAGGCAGCCTTCCGGTCCTCGGAACGATCGGGACACTCGTCGGCACCGCAGGTGGTCTGGCACCCACGCCATTCGGAAGCCTGTTGACCAGCATCGTCCGAACCAGCAATGGCGGCTCGGTGGACTTGTTGATCTCGGCGCTGGAAACCAAGGGATTGGCTCGCCGGCTGGCGGAGCCGAACTTGACCACGCTGTCCGGCGATGCCGCTCGCTTCCTGGCCGGCGGTGAATTCCCGGTGCCTGTCGCGTCAACCGCCGGCACCGCTGGCCTGGTCCCGACGGTGACGATCGAATTCAAGAAGTTCGGCGTCGAGCTGGCCTTTGTGCCCACCGTTCTCTCGCGCGGCGTGATCAACCTTCGGGTCGAGCCGTCGGTCAGCGAACTTGATTTCTCCAATGCGGTGCAGATTGCCGGCACGGTCATTCCGGCGTTGACCCGCCGCGACGCGCGGACCACGGTCGAGTTGCGCGACGGCCAGAGCTTTGCGATCGCCGGCCTGCTCCAGACCCGCAACCGGCAGGACGTTTCGCAATTGCCCTGGATCGGCTCGGTACCGGTGATCGGAACCTTGTTCAGCAGCAAATCGTACCAGCAGCAGGAAACCGATCTGGTCATTATCGTCACGCCGCGCCTGGTCGCGCCGGCGGCACCTGGTCAGCAGCTGGCATCCCCGCTCGACTCCCGCCTGCCGGCCAACGACGTCGATTTCTTCCTCAACGGCCAGATGGAAGTCCGCAAGCGTTACAACGACTACGTCAATTCCGGTGGCGACGTGAAGGGTCCGTATGGCCATATCATCGCGCCTGAAGTCAGAGCGCCCGTTCCGGCGCCCGCCGCTGTTGTCACCGACCAGCCGGTCGTCAAGACTCTCAACTGACGGAGCGAGAGATGACCATGAGATATCTGGCTCTGTTCGCGCCTCTCCTGCTCGGCGGATGTTACGGCCTCGCCGGTCATGATGAGATGGACCGCTATTTCCAGCGTTCAGACACCATCACCATGACCGCCGGTGATGCCAAACAGGTCAACGCCGTCACCCACACCATCAATCCCTGGCCGCGAAATGTGAGTGATCGCAGGATTGCATACGACGCCCGGCGCGTGGGAGCCGCCGTCACGCGCTATGGCAAAACGCAACAGCCGGTGGATCAGCTTCCTGATATCTCGCCTGCGACGAGACTGTTGGGTCAGCAGCCTCCGATTACCCAGAATGTCAACATCGAAGGACTGCCGCCTGGATCGAACGCCGGAGTGTCGGTGCCGGTTGGCGGAGTCAGCGGAGTAGGAAGCAGGTAAAGGGGCCAAAGATCCTTCGCTTTGGATAGTTCAACGATGATATTTCAATGCGTCCGCGGAGCCGGGCGGGGACAAGGGTTATGCGGCGCATCATATTAATATTGACCTGTTGCTTGTTGGGGACAGTCCTTGCGGGCTGCGAGCAAACATTGAGGGACGCTGCAATCGTGGCTCCCGTGGATCCGCCGGGCGGGGACCCGGTGCAGGAGCCGACCGACGTCAAATATTACCCATCGGACGAACCCGTCCGGCTGGGGCTGGAGCACTACAATCGCGGCAGTTACGGGCTTTCCCAGCGCTATTTCAAGGACGCCGTCGAGAAGTCGCCGAAGGATTTGACGGCCTGGATTGGGCTCGCAGCGAGCTATGACAAGTTGCGCCGCTTCGATCTGGCTGATCAGGCCTATGCCCAAGCGATCCGGCTGGGAGGCGAAACTGTTCAAATTCTGAATGATCAAGGATACTCGTACATGCTGCGCGGCAATCTCAGCGCGGCGCGGCGAAAGTTTGAGAAGGCTTATTCGCTGGATCCTGGCAATCCGGTCATTGCCAATAACCTCGAACTGCTGAACGGCAGCCGCAGGTTCATCGAGAGGCCGCCGAATAACCAGCCTTGATACCTTGACTGCGACCGTGCGCGATTACCCATAGGGCGATGGGGAGGCGATTAAGATCGAATCCTAGTTCGCTCCAAGCACGGCGTCGGCCCGATGACTGTCCTTTTTGAGGATGATGATCGCGCCGTTTCTGATCGCAAACGTCGTGCCGATCAATTTGGGCAATTTCTCCGTAATAGGAGACGGGAACGGGATCGTCGGCCCGGTGACGGGATCGCCGAGGCTGATGGCTGCCGCGGAAGAACCGGCGACGGGAGCCGGCTTGATGTAGTCGCGAATGAGCTGAATCTCTTCGCGAGAGAAAAGAAGGGGAACCTCTTCAGTGCGACGTTCTCGCGACGACTGAACGTTTTGGTCGCCCGCCTTGTCGGATGCTTCCTTGCTCCTTTCGATCTGATCCAGCTTGGCTACGCGCTCCCTGAGCGCCGGCAGTTCGCGATGCAAGGCGGCTAGTTCGGATTTCACGGATTTGAGTTGCACCAGGGCCGCTGTCGCGCCAGCGCAACTCATGATTGCGAGCAGGCTCAGCAGCGCCAGCAATACGCGCTCGATATTCGCGCCCGAGCGCCCGGTCTCTTCCGGTAGTTGGCCCTGCTGGAGATGGCGGCGCCAGGTGCCAATGGCTTGCTGCGTCCGCTGCGCTAGCCTGCTCAGGACGTTGGAGCCTGGTGATGCGTCCCGCAGCCCGGAGCCGAATTTGGGGTTCAAGAAATCAGAGGCATCCGAAGTGGTCTCGTAGTCACCGTGATATGCGGCTGCGTCGTAACCTGTCACAGCCGGGCGACTGTCATTGCTTCCAGCGGGCATACGGGCATCGGCAGGCGGGGGAGCCGTTGATAGAACCCCCGGGCCTGTCTCATCGTGAGGGGCGATGAGATCTGTGTTCCGGTCAAGTGACCGCGGTTCAAATTTCTTCAGGAGCGAGCGTCTCAGTGCTGATCGATCCGCCAATCGAGTTCACCGGCAGAGTAGAGGCAAAGTCAGGATCAGGCAACTCTCGCCTCGGTTCGGCGCTCACGGGCAGCGTCTCAATAGGATAGGGCCTCCATTTGGGTAAGCCTTTTGCTGACTCACCTTCTTGCGTTGCTCGCCGCTAGTGTGAAATCGGTCGCCGTGCGCAGGCATATCGCGACGGTACACAACCGAAAACTGCGGGTTATGAGGGGTCGCGTGATATCGGTCTTTTCTCAGCCTTGGTTCGTCGACACCGTGTACAGGAAGGGGCACCGTGCAGCCAAAGCATTCAACAAATCGGGCAGGCTAGTATGTGTTTTTCCGTACCGCCAAAGAAAGATATTGGGTCTATTTTCAAAAGTGACAAGTTTAAATGAATGGAGGCGCCTTAGCTCGTTTGTGTTTCTCGATAAAGACATAAGCGACGACGAGAAACGAGGTGCGGTAGCCGACATCATAGAGCAGCTTCCTAGATCGATGGCTCATTGCCAATTCATCTTAGATGATGATTCAGGCATCGTCCGCGATGCGCTCACCAAAGCTGGCTTTGAATGCATCAAGATGCCCAAGTACGTCCGATCGCCCAGCAGCGGACAAGTTTGCGAGCGTGTCATTGCGTATGCGCAAGCCAAAGACAACGTGATGAAAACCATTTCAAAGGACGGAAGGGCCAGATACCGAGCAACGCTACAACAAGCAAAGATAGAAACTATCTCAGCATCGGACTTTTGTAAGTTCTACGAGAGCAACCTTGTTCGCAAAGGCGAGCGGAGCTATTCCCCGCTGGCCATCGCGGAAACACTCATCGAGAACGCTCTCCGCCGTCAGCAAGCGCTCGCGCTTGCAGCAAAAGATAAAGATGGCATAGAAGCTGCGGCCATTTTCCTGTTTGATTCGAAAGCTGTCTATGCATGGCTTGCGAGTAGAAAATATCATCCGCAAGTCGCGAGACTTGAGCGCGAAGATAGACACAAGAAATTTTGTATCGACATATTGGTCATCGAAGCGATGATCTTCGCAGAGATGCATGGCCTGGTATATGATGCCGAAATCGTTCCAGTTGAACGGAATGGCGTCCCCCAAAGTCCGCACAAGGTTTTTGTTAACGAGAAGATACTTCATCTGACGAGAGAAGAATCCAGATTTCTCTTCGAAAGAAAGGGGTGGTGGTATGACAGGGCATTGCTGGTTTTCCGCGCAGTAAGGGAATTTGCAATGCAAGCGGTCGATACGATCGAACGAGGATCAGACACGGCCATACGTAGATTCTAGTCACGATCATTGGCTCGTAAGCGGTGTTTTGACCGACCTTTTGCTGACGTTTGCGACCGGTGCAGGCCGCTGTAACGACAGGTTCAGATCTATGCGCGTCAGGGCATCACGCTCGATCGCTCGGCTTTGGCTGATTGGGGCGGCCACGCCGCCTTCCTGGTACGGCCGGCAGAAGCGATCCGAATGCTGTCTTGCGTTGGGAGGAGCCTGACCCGCTTCCTCGATGACAGCCGCGCCGAGATCGACTCCAACTTCGTCGAGCGCGCGATCCGGCCAATCGCCTGAATCGTAAAACGGACTCTTCGCGGGCGCCGTTGGGGGCGGCGAGCGCCGGGCGGTCACCCTCGCTGATCGAGACCTGCAAACTTCTCGGCATCGGAAGGCGATGTGATAGTCACCGAAAGCTTTTGACTGTGGCTTGAACGTTACATCCGCGCGCGACGAACTTGTTTATGCTTTGCTTTGTGCCACTCGGCGGGTGCTTTGTGTCATTCGGCGAGTGCTGGGAGGCTTTTTATGAAAAGACTTGCTTTGGCAGTATCTGTTCTGGCGGCCAGCGCAATGGGCGCATCCGCTGCTGACATGGCTGTGAAAGCCCCTCAGTACAAAGTGCCCCAAGCAATCGTTTCGACTTGGACGGGCTTTTATGTTGGGGCCTCGCTCGGCGGCGAGCAGACCAACGCCAATTGGGCGACTACGTCGATTGGCGTTGTTGCACCGGGCTTTGTAATTCCTCCACCAACTGTGGACGGTAGTTCGCCTCGACGCTTTCGCCTCTCGGGTGGTCGCTATGGGGGCTTCGCCGGATACGACTATCAGTTCGCGCCTCAGTGGGTTGCAGGTATTATCCTCGATGCAGCCTATTTTGACAGTGCCGTCACGACTGCGGGGGTGCCCGGCTGCACGTTCAGTTGCATTTTGGGTGTCCCCGGACCCGGAGCCGATGTATCGAGTGTAAAAGCTAAATGGGATGCGGATGTGCGGGGTCGGCTCGGATATCTGATAACTCCCGATGTTTTGCTCTATGGGACGGGCGGTATCGCGTTCCAGAACTTCTCCAGCTCCGCAACCTGCCAAACTAGCCTAACTGATCCAGTTTGCGGACCAACTGCAATCCCGGTTTTTGCGACGGTCACGAACAGCACGACCCGAATGGGCTGGACGGCCGGTGTCGGCATCGACGCGAAAATCTTTGAAAACTGGATGCTTCGTGCTGAGTATCGTTACTCGGACTTCGGAACGTGGAGCAATTCGCTGCCGCTGGTGTCCCCCGGAGTTTCGATTGTGACGTTGGCGACGGATTTGAAACTCAATTCTCACATCGCGACGATAGGAATAGCATACAAATTTGGTGGCCCGGTCATTGCCAGGTACTGACCCTCTACAGACTTAAGTGCCTTGTCGCGGTTCAGCGCTCATACGGGAGAGACAGTTCCAATCGCCCAGGTGCCAACATCCATTACCTCGGGGGTAATGGATGGGGCGAAATGTGCGTGCTAGGTTTTCGGCCATGAACGCACATGCATCCGCGGCACGAGCCGAACCCAGCCAGCCGGTCCATATCGGCGACCATTTGCGCGAGTGGCGGCAGCGCCGCCGCATGAGCCAGCTCGATCTCGCGGGCGAGGCCGAGATATCGGCGCGCCATCTCAGCTTCGTCGAGACCGGCCGCGCCGCGCCCTCGCGCGAGATGGTGCTGCGGCTCGCCGAGCGTCTCGATGTGCCCTTGCGCGAACGCAATGTGCTGCTGGTCGCCGCCGGCTACGCGCCGGCCTTTCCGCAGCGCACGCTGGAGGATCCCGCCTTGAAGTCAGCCCGGCAAGCGATCGACCTCGTCCTCAAGGCCCATGAGCCCAATCCGGCACTGGCCTATGACCGGCACTGGAACCTAGTCTCTGCCAACCGCATGGTGGCGCCGCTGCTCGCAGGCATTCCGGAACGGCTGCTCGGCCAGCCCGTCAACGTGCTGCGGCTCGCCTTTCACCCCGAAGCACTGGCACCGCGGACGGTCAATCTTGCGGAGTGGTGCGCGCATCTGCTCGAGCGTTTGCACCGGCAATGCGAGGCGACGGCCGATCCTGAACTGATCAAGCTTTACCACGACCTGAAGAGCTATCCGATTCCGGCGCGCGCGGGGCCGCTGTCGAGCGACAATGTCGCGATCCCCTTCAAGCTGCGCCAGGACGGGGAAATACTAAGCTTCTTCTCCACCACCATGGTGTTCGGCACGCCCGTCGACATCACCTTGTCGGAGCTGGCGCTGGAGACGTTCTTTCCGGCGGACGAGCGCACGGCCGAGCGCCTCAGGCAGATGGCCGCAGCCATGTGCTAGCGCACTTGCCTGGGCGGGGGGGCGGCTTATGTTGGGCAAAACCCGCACCGCCGAAGGAGGCGCTCATGAGCACCCTGAAACCGCTCCAGATCGATGTCGTCTCCGACGTGGTGTGTCCGTGGTGCTATATCGGCAAGCACCGGATCGAGAGCGCGCTGGCGCTCGTGCCCGACGTCCCAGTGAAGCTGAATTTCCGCCCGTTCTTCCTCAATCCCTGGGTGCCGCGCGAGGGCATCAGCCGCGAGGATTATCTCACCACCAAGTTCGGCTCGGTCGAGGCCTATAAGGGCATTGCGGGCCGCGTGGTCGCGGCGGCAAGTGAAGAGGGCCTCGTCTACAGGCCCGAGCTGGTCGCGCGCCAGCCCAACACGATCGACTGCCATCGCCTGATCCTCTGGGCCGAAGCAATCGGCAAGGCCCCCGAGATGAAGCAGCGCCTGATGGAGCTGTACTTCCGCGATGGCGGCGATCTCACCGACGTCAGCGTGCTGGTGCAGGCGGCCAGCGATATCGGTCTCGATACCGAGGAGGTGCGCAAGCGCCTCGCCACCGACGAGGATGTCGCGCGCGTGTCGGCCGATGCGCAGGAGGCTGCCGAGAAGGGTATCTCCGGCGTGCCGACCTATGTGTTCGCGCAGAAATATGCCGTCTCCGGCGCGCAGGATCCGAACATGCTTGCGCGCGCCATCTGCCAGGTCTCGGCCGAGATCAACGCACAGGCGGCGGAGTAGCGCCGGCCTACTTGCGGAGCAGCTGGATCGCGCGGCGTGCCGTCTGGAGGGCATAGCCATGCGCGACCAGCGCTGCATGGATCAGCCCAACCACCGGATTGTTCCGATGCAGCGGCATCAGCACGTCACCGATCGCAAGGCGGCCGCGCCAGATCGGGTTGATCATGGGATGATCGGCGCTCGCGGTGGAGTCCGCGCTCGCAATGGACGGATCGGCGCAAAGATGGCGCGTCAGGTCGAGCGTGAGCTGCACGCCCGGCGAATATTTGGCGAAGCGCTCGTCGATGCCGAGCTTGAAGAAGAAGGCGCGATCCTGGTGGCGCAGCACGATGCCGGCGGCCACGGGCGTCGTGCCGGCGCGCAAGGTGACGATCTCGCATTGAGCGGTCTCCGCGAGCGCGGGAACGGCGCGGCGGATGAAGGCCGCATCGCCGGCGTTCTGGATCAATGCCGTGCCTCGCAGGCCCTTCCAGCCGCTGGCTTCGAGTTGCAGGAAATTCTCGAGTGCCGGCCTGATCTCGCTCGCCTTGCTTGCGACGTCGAAGCTGATCGAGCCATGCTCCGCCAGGCGATGGCGTTGCCGGCGCAGTTCCTTGAGTTTCTTGGTACCGAGGGCGGCGTTCAGTAATCCGTCGCCGTCCTGCGTCGCATCGAGACTGGCGCGGAGATGGGAGCCGAGCACGCGCGGTTTCAGGCCGGCCCGGCCGAGCGCGTCCTCGAGCGAACCCATCGCGGCGCCGTCGAGCGCGACGTCGCGCAGAATCAGCGCATGTGCTCCGGCCTCGCGCGCCCTTTGCAGCAGCCCCGTCGCGGCCTCGATCGAGACGTCGCGGTCGATCAGGGGGCTGCACAGAGTGCCATAGGGATGCGCGCTCACCAGCGCGGGCAGCGGTATCTTCCAGGCCCGCCAAAGCGAGATCACCGGCATCAAGCCGATCAGGCGCGTCGCGGAGCCGCCGCAAACCGACAGGGCCGAGGCACCGACACGGTCGCGCGCGGTGGCACTGACGGCGAGTTCCCACGCAGGAAGGTAGTAGCCATTGGGCTCGACGGCCCGCTGCGCCAGCGCGCGCCACTGGCCGGGCTCGATCGACGTGAGCGGGACGAGCGCGCGCGTTGCATCCTTCACCGATGCCGGTTTGATCGCAGCCTGGTGCGCGATATCGACCACGTCCCGTCGTCCCCTTTCGCGCTGGGCGTGCGACCAGCGTTACGGTCATGCTTAGCGCAAAGATTGGAAAATACAGTTGGGACGCCACCTCAATTCGAGTGGTATTGTTAACGTCTCATTGAGCATCAGGCAGGCTCCCGGTCCAGTGCAGGAAGGGAAGCCCTCGATCCGGAGGATCAAATGGTCGCCACGCCTTTCACGCCGATTGCCTCACTGCTCGGGGGCGCGCTGATCGGCCTGTCCGCCGTGCTCCTGATGTGGGCGACGGGGCGGATCGCCGGCATCAGCGGCATCGCGTCGCGGTTGTTTCCGCCCTATGAGGACCGCGCATTCGCCGGCCGGCTCGCCTTTGTCGCGGGCCTGATTGCGGCGCCCGTGCTGGTGCGGCTCGTCACCGGCAGCCTGCCGGCGCAGACCATCGCTGCGGGAACACCGGCGCTTGTTGTCGCGGGACTGCTCACGGGATTCGGTTCGGTATGGGGCAGCGGCTGTACCTCGGGCCATGGCGTCTGCGGTCTGTCACGTTTGTCGCTTCGCTCACTGGTCGCGACCGTCACCTTCATGGCGACGGGCGTCGCCACCGTCTACCTGATACGGCACTGGAGCTGATTGCGATGACCATTCTCGTCCAATTCGCAATCGGCTTGCTGTTCGGCCTCGGGCTCGTCATCTCGGGCATGTCGAATCCGGCAAAGGTGCTGAACTTCCTCGATCTCGGCGGCATCCCGGCAGGGACATGGGACGCCAGCCTCGCCTTCGTGATGGCCGGCGCGGTGGCCGTGACCTTCGTCGGCTTCAGACATGTCCTCAAGCTTGCGCAGCCGTTGTTGGCGGATCGCTTCCACGTGCCGACGCGCAGCGACATCGATCCGAGGATCATCGTCGGTCCCGCGATCTTCGGCATCGGCTGGGGACTTGCCGGCTTCTGTCCTGGACCGGCACTGACCGCACTCGGCTTCGGATCGATCTCCGCCCTCGTCTTCGTCGTCGCGATGTTTGCCGGCATGGTGCTTGCTCGCTTCATCGCGCAGCTGCCGTCATCGACGCGCCTCGCCGCGCCGGTCGATCCGCTTGAGACCTGAAACAGGCGGGACCGGGCGAGCTGCCTCGTCCGGTCCCGTCCACCGTGATTTGTTGCTTACCAGCGGTCGCCGTCAACTCCGACGCCCACGCTGACGCCGGGCGCGCGAATGCCGACGCCGCCGCGCGGACCATCGTCCCAATCGCGATAGGAACGGCGCTCGTAATAGCGCTCGCGCGGCATCCGCGCGTAGGAATCGCGTACGATCACGCGCGCGCCGCCATGGGTGCGATAGCAATTGCCGGCGTCATCGCAGACGAGCCGAACTTCCTGAACGAGATCCGGACTGGTGTACTCGGTGGTGGTGTAGAAATCCGCGGCCCTCGCGCTGCTCGCCGCAGCGAGAGCCCCGACACCGGCCAGCAGTGCAATCGTGAACGTCCTCATCCTGTGCTCCTCCGAAACTGCCCTCGGCGGTAACAAGAATGGGAAGCAACGATCGTTCCCGGCGGAATTACAGCTTTTTCCCGGAACCGGATCGCCGCGCGGCGCGATCCGTCGCTAGATCGGCTCGTAGGTTTCCGACCCGCAGAAGTCGTCGGCTTCCGCGCGCCGCCGGTCGATGACTTTTCCGCCGTTGATCGTCACGATGTAAGTCTGGATGCCCAAAGCGGAGCCCGTGGCCGAGGTGAGTTGCGCGCGGACGCAGGCGGTCCAGCCCGCTCCGCGGACCTCGTGATGGGGCAGGGCGACCTGCACTTCGCGCGGATAGGACGTGTTGAGGAAGACCACGTCAATCTGCTCGCGGACGACGCGCTTGACGTCGGGCGGCGGTTCGGGAGGCGGTTGCTCGGCTTCCTTGAGGCGCATGAAGTCAGGCACCGGCGCACGGCTGTCGGCAAAGCCGCACGCGCCAAGCGCGAGCGCGCCGGCAAGCAGCGACACATGAGCAACAATCCGCAACATCCGTGAAGTTCCCCCGCGGGGCAACAAATAGGCGCGAATTCGTCGAGACGAAGTCCTGCCCAATCAAAATTTGCTGAAGGAGTGGAGGTCGCCACATTGGCTATTGTGGGATTGCAGGCTAGTTTGTACCTCAGATCAAGGGGATAGCACCAATGAGGATTTTGGTCGTTGCGACCGCGGTGCTGGCGCTGACGGTAGCCGCCGCGCAGGCTCAGATGGGGGGCGGCGGTCGGCGTCATTCCAACGACAGCCAGAAGGCGGACAACCAGCCTAAGGTCGACGACAAGGCTTACAAGGCTGCGCTCGAGCGTATTCCGGAGCCCAAGGAAAAGTATGACCCGTGGGGCGGGGCGCGTCCGAGCGGGTCGGCGACCAAGCCGAAATAGAACGGGGCGGTGTGGCGGGACGGTTACAGATCACGCCGGCTTGCCTCCTGGTCCTGCAAACGGCAGTTCGCGGAGGCCCGCAACGACGGCCTGTTCACGCCGCCATCGACGAAACGCACGCTGGTGTTTCCGATCACTGGCGGTGGCGTGAATTGGGACAGCGCGGCGTTCGATCCGGTCCTCCGGATCCTGTACGCCAACGCCAGCCGCGCCCGTTCATCTCATCAAGCCGATTCCGCGCGACCGAGGCCGCCGGATTCAATCCGCCCCCGAGCACATCGATCGGCGACAACTCGTCGCGTTTCGTCTGCCCGCCCGGGCGAGGATTGTGGTCGCGCAATGCGATGCGAACAGTCGTTCACATCGCGCGCGCTACTGCAGGAAAGCGATGCCGATGCGCCTGTCGCACCGCCAAACGGTACGGCAATTCCGCACGAAATTGTCGCGCGCGATCGAGAGCGTGAACGAGCGTGGCAATGTGACAGACGTATCGAGGTCGATCGCCGCGCCGCCGTCCGACATGTTTCGTACGGTGCACGCGATGCCGCTATTTTCAAAGCAGATCGTGCCGCCTTTGAAGACCCGGTGACGCCGTGCTGTGCGCTTCTCAATCATCCGCGTTGGTCCGTAAGTGACGGTCGTAAATTAGTGCATAGAAATTGCGTTGATCTAAACTCAACACTGGCGCTACTTGCAGAGCGCTTCAGACTTCGTTTACGACGTTGAGACGGCGCCACTTTCCGCCGAGTTTACCCACAAGCCGTTTCTTGTGGCGTGATTGAAGCGTGCTGACGGAGACGCGATCACGTCTCGGTCTGTCGCTTCGGTAGGATCGTCATCGAGAGCCGCGGCGCGTTCTTTGCGCTCACGCGGCTCTCTTCGTCTTCGGGTGATCGTCAGCCCGGCAGCATCGCGAACGCGCTCGACACCATCGCGACCGGCTTGTTGTCGATGGCTGAGAGCAGGGTGACGCGGCCGAAGCTCATGGTGCGACCAAGGCGCACCACGCGCGCATCCGCCAGCACGTCCGACGAGGATACCGCGCGCATGAAATGCGTGGTCTGGTCCACCGTCGTCATCGGTCGATAGCCGCTGTTGGCGGCGAGATTTGCGATCACCATTGCGGTGTCGGCCAGCGCCATCAAGGCCTGGCCGCAGACAACGCCGCCGTTGCGGCATAGCCGCTCCGAGAATGGCATGCGGAGCAGGGCGCCCGGCTGCCAGTCCGGCGCGTTCGCGGGCGGCGCGTGCTCGATGCGCTCGACGGAGAGGTTGAGATCCTGAACCCAGGGCGCAAAGACCTCGCCGAGGATGCGTCTGGCCTCGATGATCCCGAATTCGGCTTCTGGCTGCGAAGGCATTGCTGTCGTTCCCTCCTGGGTTGCCGGATGTTTCGCCCATTTTGCCCGCGTGCGACCGGCCAAGTCACCGGCCGGCGGTCGGCTTGAAAATGCCCGACTTCGCCCGGTATGATGCCACGCTTGGGAGCGGGTGGACGATGTCGCGTCGATATATCCTGGTATTTTGCCTGGCCGTGCTCGGTCTGGCCCTGAGTGGCTGCACCAAATGCGGCCCGATCTGGGACGACTGGCTCCATGGGCCGACATCGTGCAGGTCGGATCGGCTCTAGCAAATTGAGGCGCCGCCAGGCGCCGAGACGATGAATCAGGAGTGAGTGATGAAGCTTATTCGTTTGGTGGCGGTGCTCGCGCTGATGGCTGGACCGGCCTTCGCGCAGGATTCGCCCCATATCAATCTGATGGCGGACGGCCCGTCCAAAACCGACGACGAGAAGGCCGCGGATGCCGCGCGCGACCAGGCTTACAAGGAAACGCTCAAGAAGATTCCGGACGCCAAGGCGGCCAACGATCCCTGGGGCGGAATGCGCGCCGATGCGCCGAAGCAGCCCGCGCCGAAGAAGGCCACGGCCGTCACCAGCACGCCCAAGAAGACCACCAAGTCCGCCAATTGACCCCGCGCCGGGCGCGCTAACGCGACTTTCGGGACTCCCCTTGGCCCGGCTCTGATCCTACATTCTCTGGCAGTATTGCGTTGAGGAGGCAGGATATGGCGGATCGCCCGCGGGACCTCGCCGAGCGGATGGCGCGCCGGCGCAAGCAGGCTGTCGCACCGGGTGACAAGGCCGGCGACGGCTATCTGCGCGAGAGTTTCACGCTGCCGCGCGATGCGGCACGGGCGAGGGCGCGGGCCTTCTTCGCGCGCTATCCCAAGGCGGGCTACATGAGCGAGGTCGAGAATTGGCGCGAATTGCCCGGCGGCGACATCGAATTCACGATGCGACGGCTGCCCAGCGCCGATTAGCCCCGGTTCGGCCGCTCTGCCTTGTGCCCGATGGCCTTCAACTCCCGATCGATGCGCAGCTGCACGCGACGGATTGCCAGAAGGTCGATCTTCGTCTCGGTCCTGCCCGTCTTGGTCTCATCGCCGATCCGGAATTGCCATTGCCAGACGCCCGGGATCGCCGTCTTTGCAATCGTGAACTCAACGCCCCTGTGATTCATGGTCACCTCCACGATTCACCTATCCATGTCGGCTAACATGTTGAGCGCGACAATATTCACCGACAAGTGAAATTTGCCGGTAAGTCGAGGAACATTCACGAAAATCCCGAAAGCGCGCGTGCTCCGAAACAAGCGAAATCAGATTCTGAAAGGCGGAGCCGATGGACGCGCGCTTTCGGCCAGGAACTCTGTTCATGGCCGGAGAACCACGGACGGGGATTAAGCGGGTTTGAACATGGCCACGCACGCGCGCCCGCGAGTCCGCACAAGAAAAAACCCCGCCAGGGGAGAGCCGGGCGGGGAGAAGGTTATTGGAGGCTGAGGTGCTGGGCTGCAACACCATAGCTCAATGACCGTAGCCCGCTCAGCTTACGACAGCCTGACAAGCCAGGAGCCGACACGATGTCGACTTGCGTAATCAAGTTTCACGCCCACGCGCCGACAACAGAAAACCCCGCTCGGGGCAGAGCGGGGTCGACTGGGTATGGAGACCCGATGTTGGTCCATCGGGTGAAGCGACGCTAGAGCATTCGGCTGACAGACGCCTTACGCACGCTTGGCGTGACTTGCGAAAAGGCCGCGCGTCCCAATTCAGACATCCGGCCGCACAACTTAGGACACATCCGTTGGCGACACTTTGCGGGCACGGCGAAGCCATGGGGGAGACGTGGCGCGCCGCTAGCGGGGTGGCATCATGGACAAGGTTGAGCGGTCATTTGCCGCCGCGACGGCGGCTGGCTTCGTGGTGTTGGTGATCGGGGTCGTGCTACTGGTGTTGATGTAGCCGCAGGGGAGCTTGCCGGAAGCGGCTTTGACGCAAACTGCGAAAACAACCCCATGCACAGTAGGCATCCGCCGGTTTGCAAAGAAGCGCAGCTTTACTCGCAGCAGTGTACCGGTCTGCAGAGGCGGCCACGGAACCGTGCCAAACACGCATCGCCGAGTGAGCCCAATCTGCGAATCAATTGGGGCCGCTCTCGCTGGAACACTTGGCTGATTGCCGAGTTTTCCCAATGCCCTTCCCCAAGGGCGACCCCAAGTGAATGGCCCCGGCTCATGCCCCCCAACCCTGCGAGCCGGGGCTTTTTTGTTCGCTCGGGAGGCAGATTAGGACAGCATTGCGAACGGTAATTGTCCGGAATCCACTTGGCTTTTTGGTACCGCTACGGTGGTTGTTGCCGGGGCTGGATTTCATCCCGAACAAGATTGTAACCGGCAAGGGGTCGCTGAGAAGCGGCCCCTTTCAATTCAGGCGCCGCAGAGGTGAATGCCTGTCCGTTCAACGCGCTTCTGCTTCTTGCCGACGTAGCCCCAAGTCTCATCAAGCTCGATGCGACCGATGCGGACGCCAACTGAGTCGGCCTTCTACATCAGTTGGGACGCTTGGGGCCGGACAGTACCCGCCTTCGAAGCCGATAAAAGATCAAGACGAGCATCAGGAAATTTAAACGGCCCCGATGGGGGGCCGCCAACCCGCGTGATGCGGGTTTTCCTCCAGCAGTCGGGGGGCTGTCCTATCTGGCTGGGGGCTCCGTACAGACGCGCGGCCAAAGCCATCGTTCCCGAAACAAACTGCCAAATTTCTCTGTACGGTGTTCGCTGGACGAACTCGCCCAACTGCGGCCGCCTTATTGCGGAGTTCGCTGCTTCAGCCGAAGCACGTGTCGTTCTCGCCGCCAGACATCAAGGTCGTGACCTTCGAGGCAGGTCTTCTCATTGGCCTCTTCTCTTTGGCCGCTTCGTCATTGGCGCAATGATGCCGCAGGACACAAGCGAAGTTAATCCAGGACACTTCACATATGTTGGTGCGCAAGGAAGGTACGCGGCAGAGCCTTGTCGCAGCGTGCTAGGTGTATTCGAGTTGGTGCGCTCGCGGCCCCGGCGTCACATCCTCTCTCCAGTCCCGCAAGGTACCCGGGGCCGCTGCACCCGCAGACGCGGATTAGGACACTCCGAAATGAGTGCTCCTTTGTTTCAATCATCATCATTGGCAGAGAGGCGTACACTCTGGTGGCCTTCGGGCCCGGATTTCCAGCCCCGGAGCTCGTCGAGCAGGCGGCCCCGCCATATGTAACAGCGTTGGTGGGGCCGCTGCGACTTTTGCTACGCGCGCGTCATTTGCCGAGCATATCCTATAAGTTCCTTGGTTCCAGAGATTCCAAGCTTGTTACCAGAGGCACAGGGTCCTCGTTTGGGAAGGGCTCCTGGGTCTTGCGACCAAGAAAGGTGTCTGGCTTTGGCAGTTTCAGCACCTCGGACGCTCGCGCGATCAGCTCCCTTATGCGGGCATTCTGTTCGGCAATCTCTGCAGCAAGATGGCGGACAAAATAGACGGGCTTTTCCGTCATGGCGGCGCTCCCTGTTGTGCAGGCGGGAGCGCTCTCGGTCTCTCAGCCACCGACGCCTACGGGCAGAGCCTCGGCCGGTGATGGGGGGTAAACTATCTCACGCCGCCTTGGTTCAAAAGTGCACTTAGGGGACACTAGCCAGAACAAGCTGGGACACCGAGGGTCCAATGGGGACAGCACGGGGGCCTTACTCTTTGGGCGGCTGCAATTCACCGTGGATCAGATTCTGGATGTCCACCCGCTCCATCGGATCTTCCTCCGGGAAGGGCTCTTGTGTCTTGCGGCCTAGGAAGGTGTCCGGAGCCGCAGGTCTCTTGAACCGAGAGGCTGCAAAGAGAACATTCGTTCCCCAGTCGAATTAGGGCACCTCTAAATTCAGCTTCGGACACTGGGGGTTAAATACGGACCGTACCCAGTTCGCAAAAGAACATATTGCGAACATAGAACAGATAGTGTACATTGCTTTTATCGACGAGCCGCCCCGCCAACCGTTTGTCCCGCACGCGAATCCTCGCCATAAGGAGCACGACCCAATGTCCACCACTGCCCTGCGTATCGTCGAAGGATCTTCCATGGACAAGAGTAAAGCTCTCGCTGCCGCGCTCTCGCAGATCGAGCGCCAGTTCGGCAAGGGCTCGGTGATGAAGCTCGGCAAGAACGACCGTTCGATGGATATCGAGGCGGTCTCGTCGGGCTCGCTGGGGCTGGATATCGCGCTCGGCATCGGCGGCCTGCCCAAAGGGCGTATCGTCGAGATCTACGGGCCGGAATCCTCGGGCAAGACCACGCTGGCGCTGCACACGGTGGCGGAAGCCCAGAAGAAGGGCGGCATCTGCGCCTTCATCGACGCCGAGCACGCGCTCGACCCGGTCTATGCCCGCAAGCTCGGCGTCAATATCGACGAGCTCCTGATCTCCCAGCCTGATACCGGCGAGCAGGCGCTGGAAATCTGCGACACGCTGGTGCGTTCGGGTGCGGTGGACGTGCTGGTGGTCGATTCGGTCGCGGCGTTGGTGCCGAAGGCCGAGCTCGAAGGCGAGATGGGCGATGCGCTGCCGGGCCTGCAGGCCCGTCTGATGAGCCAGGCGCTGCGCAAGCTCACGGCCTCGATCAACAAGTCCAACACCATGGTGATCTTCATCAACCAGATCCGCATGAAGATCGGTGTCATGTACGGCTCGCCCGAAACCACGACCGGCGGCAATGCGCTGAAGTTCTATGCCTCGGTCCGCCTCGATATCCGCCGCATCGGCGCGATCAAGGAGCGCGACGAAGTGGTCGGCAACACGACGCGTGTGAAGGTGGTGAAGAACAAGCTTGCACCGCCCTTCAAGCAGGTCGAGTTCGACATCATGTACGGCGAGGGCGTCTCCAAGATGGGCGAGATTCTCGATCTCGGCGTCAAGGCCGGCATCGTCGAAAAGTCCGGCGCCTGGTTCTCCTATGACAGCCAGCGCCTCGGTCAGGGCCGCGAGAACTCGAAAGCGTTCCTGAAGTCCAACCCCGACATCACCGCCAAGATCGAGACCGCGATCCGCCAGAACTCCGGCCTGATCTCCGAACAGATCCTGGCCGGCACGCCCGAGAGCGACGCCGACGGCGAAGAGCCCGCGGACGAGTAAGCCTTCGAGTCAAAGTTCGCGAGGAGCGGGCGCTGAGGACGTTGAGTTGCCGACGTCGTCAGTGCCCGTCTCTCTTTGTGATGCGTTGATCAGGTGGTGCGATGAAGCGTCTGATCCCGACTGGTCGGGCGGCATTGATCGCTGGTGGGGCGGCATGCTTCTGGCCACCGAAAGGCTCTGGCGAAGCGATCGCGAAAGCCGATTATTGGTTGCACCTGCCTGATATGGATTGCTCCATATCAATTTTGGGAAGCGACTGCGTCTCGCCTGGGAGTAGGGCGCCGGGGCCATGAAGCGTGTAATCCTGACGAGTTCGTCCGGTGTTGGCCTCGTCCCGGCGAATCCAGCCGACATGGTCGCGCCCCTCATCTTTCGCTTTGTTTCGGGGCCGCTGCCGACGTCGCATCATCTTGATCAATATCTCGGAGGTCGCATGTACCCACGCGATCCGGAGGTGCATTGGTCCGACCTCGTGAAACGGTCCTCCCAGACGGGTCTCGCGCACAAGAATCTCGGATTGGTCTGGTTCTGCAAGGCCTATGGCGTCGATCTCATCGAGCTGTGGTTCGATCCCAGCCCGAACAATCAATTGCAGCTGATCTGGATCCTCGACTATCTCAGATCCCAGCCATATGCCGCCGAGCGTCTCAAGCTCCGATGTGTCGATTTCGATTTGCTTGGAGCAGACAGTGCCAGGCTCCGCGATCATGCCGTGCGGGAGTTCGATGTTACGGAGTGCGACTTCGAGGCCGCCCGCATTGCCTGGGAAGCGTATCGCGCACCAACGCCGGAGCTTTGTGTCGGACTGCTCGGCGGGGATTTCCCCAGCCAGCCCTTCCTCAATCGGGCCATGGAGGACTTGCTGGCGGAACTGCCGTCGCCGGTCACCGGATTGGGCGCGACGGAAGCGCGGCTTCTCGACCTGATCGCACGGGGCCACAACCGAACCAAGGAGCTGTTTCAGCCGGGCGGGCTGCTCGACACGCGCGTATTCGACCAATGGGAGCTTGGACCGCTGCTCGAAGGGCTCGCATCCGGTCCGATTCCGGCGATATCAGGCCTCGACCCAAAACTCGCGACACTCGCTCGGCACGATGCGCGAGGGCGCAACGCCGCCTATCGCCGAAGCCGCCTGTCGCTGACGGAGTTTGGCCAAGCCGTTCTGGAGGGCCGAGAGGATTTCCGGCGTCACAATCCGCTTCGGCGCTGGTGGGGTGGCACGCTTCTGACCAGCGAACGGCTCTGGCGGTGGGATCGCGAAAGCCGATTGTTGGTTGCGCCTTAGCTGCACGCTCGGTGCCGTAGGGTGGGTTAGCCTTGCGGCTGCGCGAAGCGCAGCTTGCACGGCGTAACCCACCGCTGTTCGTTTCGGCCGAAGCAGAAATGGTGGGTTACGCGAGCGGACTGCTTCGCGCAGCCGCCTGCTAACTCACCCTGCGATAACTACTCCGCCGCTTGCGCGTAGTCGCTCACCGGCGGGCAGGAGCACACCAGATTGCGATCGCCATAGACGTTGTCGACGCGGCCCACCGGGCACCAATATTTGTCGGTGCGCGAGACGCCATCGGGGAAGCAGCCTTCGCTGCGGCCATAGGCGCGCTTCCAATCGTCATCGGCGATGTCGTGCACCGTGTGCGGGGCGTGGCGCAGCGGCGATGCCTCGATCTTGAAGCGGCCGGCCTCGACCTCGGCAATCTCTTTCCGGATCGCGATCATGGCATCGCAAAAGCGATCCAGCTCGGCCTTGGATTCCGACTCCGTCGGCTCCATCATCAGCGTGCCCGGCACCGGGAAGCTCATGGTCGGCGCATGGAAGCCGTAATCGATCAGGCGCTTGGCGATGTCGTCGACGGTGACTCCCGAACTCGTCTTCAGCGGACGGGGGTCGACGATGCATTCATGCGCGACGCGTCCCCTGGCGTTCTTGTAGAGCACCGGGAAGTGCGCATCGAGCCGTGCGGCGACGTAGTTGGCGTTGAGGATCGCGATCTCGGTCGCGCGCTTCAAGCCTTCGCCGCCCATCATCAGGATGTAGATGTAGGAGATGGTCAGGATCGAGGCGGAGCCGAACGGGGCGGCCGAAACCGGGCCGACCGGGGCTTCCGCGCTCGTCGCGGGGTGACGATTTTCAGGATGACCTGGCAGGAACGGCTTAAGATGCGCCTTGACGCCGATCGGGCCCATGCCGGGGCCGCCGCCGCCATGCGGAATGCAGAAGGTCTTGTGCAGATTGAGATGGCTGACGTCGGCACCGTAATCGCCGGGCCGGGACAATCCGACCTGTGCGTTGAGGTTGGCGCCGTCGAGATACACCTGGCCGCCATGGCCGTGCACGATGTCGCAGATCTCGCTGATGTGCTCCTCGAACACGCCATGCGTCGAGGGATAGGTGATCATCACAGCGGCGAGATCCTTGGAATGCTTCTCGGCCTTGGCGCGGAGATCATTGACGTCGACGTCGCCATTGGCTTCGCAGGCCACCACCACGACATCCATGCCGACCATCGCGGCCGAGGCCGGGTTGGTGCCGTGGGCGGATGAGGGGATCAGGCAGATCTTGCGATGGCTTTCTCCGCGCGCGGCATGATAACCCCGGATAGCCAGAAGTCCGGCATACTCGCCTTGCGCGCCTGAGTTCGGCTGCAGCGAGATGGCGTCGTAGCCGGTGATGTCGCAGAGCCATTTTTCCAGCCGCGCGAACAGCGCGTGATAGCCCTTGGCCTGCTCGTGCGGGGCGAACGGGTGCAGGCTGCCGAATTCCGGCCAGGTCAGCGGCATCATTTCAGTCGTCGCGTTCAGCTTCATCGTGCAGGAGCCGAGCGGAATCATCGCGCGGTCGAGCGCGAGGTCGCGATCGCTGAGCTTGCGCATATAGCGCAGCATCTCGGTTTCCGAGCGATGCGCGTGGAATACCGGATGGGTGAGGAACGCGGTCGTACGCTTCAGCGTGTCCGGCAGCGCCTCGTGCGTCGTGGCATCGATTTCGGCGTAGGACAATTGCCCGCCGAAGGCACGCCAGACCGCTTCCACAGTCGCAGGCGTGGTGGTCTCGTCGAGCGCGATGCGCAAGTTGGTCTCACCGACGCCGAGATTGATCTTCTCGGCCGCCGCGCGCGCGATGATCTCGGCACGTTTGGCGCCGGCATCGACGCTGAGCGTGTCGAAGAAGCTTTCGGACTGCGGTGCGAAGCCGAGCTTGCGCAGGCCGCTGGCGAGCACGGCGGTGCGACGATGCACATTGCGCGCGATCTGCCCGAGCCCCTCGGGGCCGTGATAGACCGCATACATGGAGGCGATCACGGCGAGCAGCACCTGCGCGGTGCAGATGTTGGAGGTCGCCTTCTCGCGGCGGATGTGCTGCTCGCGCGTCTGCAGAGCCAGGCGATAGGCAGGCATCCCGCGTGAATCGACGGAAAGGCCGACGATGCGGCCAGGCAACGAGCGCTTCAGCGCATCGCGCACCGCCATATAGGCCGCGTGCGGCCCGCCATAGCCCATCGGCACGCCAAAGCGCTGCGCCGAGCCGACGGCGATGTCGGCCCCTAACTCGCCGGGCGAGGCGAGCAGCGTCAGTGCCAGCAGATCAGCGGCAACGATCGCGAGCGCGCCCTTGGTCTTCAGCGCCGCGATCGCGGGCCTGATGTCGCGCACCGCGCCCGAGCTTCCCGGATATTGCAGCAGCGCGCCGAGCACGTCGGCCGTGTCGAGATCGGTGAGCGGATCGCCGACGACCAGAGTCCAGCCGAGCGGTTCGGCGCGCGTGCGCATCACAGCCAGCGTCTGCGGATGCACGTCCTTGTCGACGAAGAAGGCCTTTGCTTCGACCTTCGAATGCCGCTCCGCCAGCGCCATCGCTTCGGCCGCCGCGGTCGCCTCATCGAGCAGCGAGGCGTTGGCGACATCGAGCCCGGTGAGGTCGCAGATCATGGTCTGGAAGTTGAACAGCGCTTCGAGCCGGCCCTGGCTGATCTCGGGCTGGTAGGGCGTGTAGGCCGTGTACCAGGCCGGGTTCTCCAGAATGTTGCGCTGGATCACCGCGGGCAGGATCGTGCCGGAATAGCCCTGGCCGATCAGCGAGGTGAACACCTGGTTCTGACGAGCGAGCTCAGCCATATGCGCGATCGCCTCGGTCTCGCTCAAGGGCTTGCCGAGATCGAGCGGAGCGGCCTGCCTGATCGAGGCCGGCAGCGTTTCCGCCATCAGCGCGTCGACGCTCTTGGCGCCGACAGTCTCGAGCATTGCGGTGACGTCGCGCGCCGATGGGCCGATGTGGCGGCGAACGAAAGGGGTGGTCTCGCCATTGGATTTGCGGTGCGCGGTCATCATGGGTCCTCGCTTTAGATCTCTTTGTCGTGCCCCGCGAAGGCGGGGCACCCAGTAAACGCAGGCGTCAGCGTTGGAACCGAGAAGCCGCGGCGTACTGGATCACCCGCTTTCGCGGGTGATGACACCGAGTATGGGGCGGCCGTTCTCGTCATCTCACGCCGTGTGGGCCTTGTAGGCGGCTTCATCCATGAGGCCGCCAAGCTCGCTCTTGTCGGCAATTTTGATCTTGAAGAACCAGGCCGCGGCTTGCGCGTCCGAGTTCACCAGCGCGGGCTCCGCGGCGAGCGCCTCGTTGGTCTCGAGCACTTCGCCCGAGATGGGCGCGTAGACGTCGGAGGCGGCCTTTACCGATTCCACCACGGCGGCGGCTTCGGCCTTCTTCAGGGTGCGGCCGACCTTGGGCAATTCGACGAACACGACGTCGCCGAGTTGCGACTGCGCGTAATCGGTGATCCCGACGGTTGCGACATCGCCGTCGATCGCCAGCCATTCATGGTCGGAGGTGTACAGCGTCGTGGTCATTTTGTTGTCCTCAGCGTTTGTAGGTGTTTTTCACGAAGGGCATGGCGGCGACGGCGAGCGGCAGGCGTTGCCCGCGCACTTCCGCAAAGAGCTTGGTGTCGAGCGCGCTCAGGCTCGTGGGCACATAACCCATCGCGACGGGCGCATTCAGGCTCGGGCCGAACCCGCCCGAGGTGACCTTTCCGATCGGACCACCGTCCGCGCTGTCGGCGAACAGCAGCGCGCCTTCACGCACCGGCGCGCGGCCCTCGGCGCGCAGGCCGACGCGGCGGCGGGATGCGCCGTGATCGAAATCCGCGAGAATCTTCTCGGCGCCGGGAAAGCCGCCGGCGCGCGCGCCGCCGGTGCGGCGGCTTTTCTGCACCGACCATTCCAGTGCAGCCTCGACCGGCGTGGTTTCGGTGTCGATATCATGGCCGTAGAGGCAGAGCCCGGCTTCCAGCCGCAGGCTGTCGCGGGCACCCAAGCCGATCGGCATCACGTCGGGGTTTTCGAGCAGCGTCTTGGCGAGCCTTTCGGCGTCGGCCGCAGGGACCGAAATCTCGAAACCGTCTTCCCCTGTGTAGCCGGAGCGCGACACGAAGCACTTGATGCCGGCAACATTGTGCGGACCGGCGTCCATGAACTTCATGGCGGGCGCCTCTGCACATAGTTTCGCCAGCGCTGACTCGGCTTTCGGGCCTTGCAACGCGATCAGCGCGCGCTCGGCAAGCGAATCGATGATGCAGGTCTCGGACAGGTTCGCGCGCAGATGCGCCTCGTCCTCGGCCTTGCAGGCGGCATTGACCACCAGAAACAAATGATCGCCGAAATTCGCGACCATCAGATCGTCGAGGATCCCGCCGTCTTCATTGGTGAACTGGGCGTAGCGCTGCCGTCCCGGCGCGATCGCCAGGACATCCTGCGGCACCAGCCGTTCCAGCGCGCGGGCGGCGTCCTCAACCTTGCCGGATTTCGGCCGAAGCGCGATCTGGCCCATATGGGAGACGTCGAACAGGCCGGCTTGGGTGCGGGTATGGAGATGCTCTTTCAGCACCCCTGCGGGATACTGCACGGGCATGTCATAACCCGCAAACGGCACCATCTTGCCGCCGAGCGACACGTGCAGGTCGTAAAGGGGTGTACGTTTCGGGGATTTCTTGTCGTCCGACGCAAGCATCACGGGGGCCCTCGGCGGTTCCCCGGGGACGATTCCCCTGGGACACCAGTCGAAGCCCCATCTGTCGCTGTGCCTGAGAGTATTATCCCGTCGGCGGACGCGGTCCGGGCTTATGCCCGTCGGCGCCTCTTTCCAGATGTCGTCAAAGCCACGCGGTCCTTTTGCCTGAGAGTTTCCGGGGCGGTTGCTCCTTCGGCGCCGGCAGTGAAGCCGGTCTCTCCCGACGTGGCCGTACGATACAGATGGGTACAGACCACAGCCCGGCCAAGCCTGTCAACGCGCCCCTTGCGGCTTTCCAAAGGGATTGCGAAGGGGATGACGCGCCTGCGGCAAGCCTCTGATCTGCCTGCACATCTGCTTGCACAGTTTCTGGACAGCGAAGCTGGCCTTGTCTAAAAGCGCTGTGGCCCGCAGATATCAGCCCAAATCAAGAGGTTTGGATGGCGGATTTACGGGTCCAAGCACACCCGATTGGATGAACATGAGCGGCGTCAACGAGATCAGGTCGACCTTTCTGAACTTCTTTGCCGAGAACGGCCACGAGATCGTGTCGTCCTCGCCATTGGTCCCGCGCAACGATCCGACGTTGATGTTCACCAATGCCGGCATGGTGCAGTTCAAGAACGTGTTCACCGGCGTCGAGAAGCGGCCCTACCAGCGCGCCACGACGTCGCAGAAATGCGTGCGCGCCGGCGGCAAGCACAACGACCTCGACAACGTCGGCTACACCGCGCGCCATCTCACCTTCTTCGAGATGCTCGGCAATTTCTCGTTCGGCGACTATTTCAAGGAGCGCGCGATCGAGCTGGCCTGGAAGCTGATCACGAAGGATTTCGGCCTCGACAAGGGCAAGCTGCTCGTCACCGTCTACCACACCGACGACGAGGCGCACGGGCTCTGGAAGAAGATCGCCGGGTTCTCGGACGACCGCATCATCCGCATTCCGACCTCGGACAATTTCTGGGCGATGGGCGACACCGGCCCGTGCGGCCCGTGCTCGGAGATCTTCATCGATCGCGGCGACCATATCTGGGGTGGCCCTCCGGGTTCTCCTGAGGAGGATGGCGACCGCTTCCTCGAATTCTGGAATCTCGTGTTCATGCAATATGAGCAGGTGACGAAGGAGGAGCGCGTGGATCTGCCGCGCCCCTCGATCGACACCGGCATGGGCCTCGAGCGCATGGCCTGCATCATGCAGGGTGTCGACAGCGTGTTCGAGACCGATCTGTTCCGTCACTTGATCGACGCGACTGCGTCGGCGCTCGGCAGCGGGCCGAACGAGCAGACCGTCGCCTCGTTCCGCGTCATCGCCGACCACTTACGCTCCTCCGCCTTCCTGGTCGCGGATGGCGTGCTGCCCTCGAACGAGGGCCGCGGCTATGTGCTGCGCCGGATCATGCGTCGCGCCATGCGCCATGCGCAGCTGCTCGGGGCGAAAGAGCCGCTGATGCATCGCCTGGTCTGGGCGCTGGTCCGCGAGATGGGCCAGGCCTATCCCGATTTGATGCGCGCGGAAAATTTGATCGAGGAAACGCTGCGGCTGGAAGAGACCCGCTTCCGCAAGACGCTGTCGCGGGGCCTTGCCATTCTCGACGAGAAGAGCGCGTCGTTGAAGAAGGGCGACATGTTCGACGGTGATGTCGCCTTCACGCTCTATGACACCTACGGCTTCCCGCTGGACCTGACCCAGGACGCGCTGAAGTCGCGCGGCATCGGTGTGGATCAATCCGCCTTCACCGACGCGATGGAGCGGCAAAAGGCCAAGGCGCGCGAGTCCTGGAAGGGATCGGGCGAAGCGGCTTCCGAAGCGATCTGGTTTCCGCTGCGCGAGAAGCTCGGGGCGACGGAATTTCTGGGCTACGAGACCGAGAGCGCCGAAGGCGTGGTCTCCGCGCTGGTGAAGGACGGTGCGGAGGTCGCGGCCCTCAAGGCCGGTGAGACCGGCGCGATCGTGCTGAACCAGACGCCGTTTTATGCGGAATCAGGCGGCCAGGTCGGCGACACCGGCGTGCTGACGGGCGAGGGCGGGGTCAAATTCCGCGTCACCGACACGCAGAAGAAGCTCGGCGATTTCTTCGTTCACGTCGGCACATTGGAGAGCGGCGAGCTGAAGGTCGGCACGGCGCTGCAGCTCGAGGTCGATCATTCCAGGCGCTCGTCGATCCGCGCGCATCACTCGGCGACGCATCTCATCCATGAGGCGCTGCGCCAGGTGCTCGGCGACCACATCGCCCAGCGCGGCTCGATGGTGGCGCCGGATCGTTTGCGCTTCGACTTCGTGCATCCGAAACCGATCACGGCGGAGGAGCTCGCCCGCGTCGAGGACATCGCCAACGACGTGGTGCTGGAGAATGACGAGGTCACGACGCGCGTGATGGGCGTCGACGAGGCTCGCGAGGCCGGCGCGCGTGCGCTGTTCGGCGAGAAATACGGCGACGAGGTTCGCGTCGTCTCGATGGGCAAGACTGCGCGCGAGCGCGGCGCCAATGCGCTCGGCTGGTCGGTCGAGCTCTGCGGCGGCACCCATGTGCGGCGCACCGGCGATATCGGCCTGATCACGCTGACCGGCGAGAGCGCGGTGGCGTCAGGCGTGCGCCGCATCGAGGCGCTGACCGGCAATTACGCCCGCCGGCATGCCAACGAGACCATGGCGCTGGCGAAGACCGCAGCGAGCGAACTGCGCACCTCGATCGACGACGTTCCGGCGCGCATCACCGCGCTGATGGAGGAGCGCAAGAAGCTCGAGCGTGAACTCTCCGATGCCCGCAAGAAGCTGGCGATGGGCGGCGGCGCGTCCGCCGGTGGCGGCGCGGCGTCCAGCGTGCGCGAGGTCGGTGGCGTCAAGCTGATGGCGCGCGCGGTTCAGGGCATCGAGATGAAGGATCTCAAGAGCCTTGCCGACGAGGCCAAGAAGCAGATCGGCTCCGGCGTGGTCGCCATCGTCGGCGTCACCGAAGACGGCAAGGCCGGCGTCGTGGTCGGCGTCACCGCGGACCTGACCGCGCGCTTCAATGCCGTGAGCCTGGTGCGCGTTGCCTCCGAAGCGCTCGGCGGCAAGGGCGGCGGCGGCCGGCCCGACATGGCGCAGGCCGGTGGCCCCGACGGCGCCAAGGCGACCGAGGCGCTGATGGCGATCGAAAAAGCGATGGCAGGCGCTTAGGCGCCTGCGTCGCGTTCCTCAGCTCTTCTTCAGGAAAACATACTCGGCCGAGTAGGGCGAAACCTCGATCACTTCGCCAACGAGCTCTTCGAATGTATCGTCCACTACAACAACTTCAGGCCCCATCAGGCCCTTGGCAGCAAGTCTCCAAAGGATTTTGCCGCCGCCAAAACCGAAACTTCTCGATCAGCGAATTAGTGAACATGCACAATTGCGAGGAGCGAAGCGACGAAGCAATCCAGTGTCCCTCCGCCGGGACAGTCTGGATTGCTTCGCTTCGCTCGCAATGACGGGGGAGGCAGCTTACGCCGCCAGCGCCTTCACAAGGTTGTCAGCGACCTTGTCGAGGAAGCCGGTGGTCGAGAGCCAGCGCTGATCGGCGCCGACCAGCAGCGCGAGGTCCTTCGTCATGTAGCCTTCCTCGACGGTGTCGACGCAGACCTTCTCCAGCGTGGTCGCGAACTTCGCGAGCTCGGGATTGTTGTCGAGCTTGGCGCGGTGGGCAAGGCCACGGGTCCAGGCGAAGATCGACGCGATGGAGTTGGTCGAGGTCTCCTTGCCCTTCTGGTGCTCGCGGTAGTGACGGGTCACCGTGCCGTGGGCAGCTTCCGCTTCGACGGTCTTGCCGTCGGGGGTGAGCAGCACCGAGGTCATCAGGCCGAGCGAGCCGTAGCCCTGTGCGACCGTGTCGGACTGCACGTCGCCGTCGTAGTTCTTGCAGGCCCAGACATAGCCGCCGGACCATTTCAGCGCCGAGGCCACCATGTCGTCGATCAGCCGGTGCTCGTAGGTCAGGCCCTTGGCGTCGAACTCCTTCTTGAACTCCTTGTCGAAGATCTCCTGGAAGATGTCCTTGAAGCGGCCGTCATAGACCTTCAGAATCGTGTTCTTGGTCGAGAGATAGACCGGGTATCCGCGCAGCAGGCCGTAGTTGAAGGAGGCGCGGGCGAAGTCGATGATGGAGTCGTCGAGATTGTACATCTCCATGGCGACGCCGGCGCCGGGAGCCTTGAACACTTCCTTCTCGATCACGGTGCCGTCCTCGCCGACGAACTTCAGCGAGAGGGTGCCCTTGCCCGGGAACTTGATGTCGGTGGCGCGGTACTGGTCGCCATAGGCATGGCGGCCGATGATGATCGGCTTGGTCCAGCCGGGAACCAGGCGCGGCACGTTCTTGCAGATGATCGGCTCGCGGAAGATCACGCCGCCGAGGATGTTGCGGATGGTGCCGTTCGGCGACTTCCACATCTGCTTGAGGTTGAACTCCTTCACCCGGGCCTCATCAGGGGTGATGGTGGCGCATTTGACGCCGACGCCGACCTTCTTGATCGCCTCGGCGGCGTCGATGGTCACCTGATCGTTGGTGTGGTCGCGGTGCTCCATGCCCAGGTCGAAATATTGCAGCTCGACATCCAGGAAGGGGTTGATCAGCTTGTCCTTGATGTACTGCCAGATGATCCGGGTCATCTCGTCGCCATCGAGCTCGACGACGGGATTGGATACCTTGATTTTTGCCATGATCGGAGAAGCCTTCTTGGGAACTGGTGGAAATCTCCCGCGCTATAGCACCGCCCGGAGGCGGGCGAAAGCGGAGCGGTTATGCACTTTCAGCCCATCTTTTCGCCGGGATCAGCCCTTCTAGAAGGCAGCCTGGGTGGCCGTGCCGGCCACGATGTACCAGGTCACGAACAGGCCTGAGATCAGGGCGCCTGGCAGGCTCGATCCGGTCCGCCGCCAGGTGAAAGTGGCGATCACGGCGACGATGGCGAGCAGCGGCACGAACTGGATCGCGACGATGGTCGAGAGCGGCACGAAGCCGGGATCGGGCAGCGGGTTGAACAGCTTTCCGGTCAGCCACAGCGTGCCATATTGCAGGACCAGCAGCACGATGAAGCCCAACGTCAGCGCCAGGATGTTGGTCAGATAGAGTGCGAGCCGCGGCGCCTCCATGGTCGAGAAATTCCGGTGCAGCACGTGCAGCGCCACCACGAAAAACGCCGTGAACGGAATCAGATAGATCAGGAAGATCAGGACCTGCTTCGGGTTCATCAACTTCAGCGCGACGATCCAGAAGCGGAAGTCGATCTTGAAGGCGAGGTCGGCGAGCCACAGCGCGGCGTAGCCAACTGCGACCGAGGCGACCGCAATCACGAGCGACTGGCCGAGCAGCCCGGCCCGGCCCTTGCGCTTCGGTGCCAAGCCCATGAGCGCCAGCGTGATCAGGCCGTTGATGATGGCCCAGACCAGGATCTGGTTGGTAACGCCCTGCGGCAGGAACGCGGACGGCGTCACGAAGCTGCCGCCCAGTGCAAAGGCCGGGTAGTAGGTCAGCGCCGGGATGAGCGCGGAGAGGATGAGCGCGGCGGTCCAGCGCCTGCCGGTGGCGGCGTGATGTGGCGGCATGGTGCCGTCGGGGACAGCGGGCAGGCGCAGACGGGAGAACATCGGCGCTTCCAGCAGGCCATCGAAAGTGCCGATCAACAGCACGACAAAGCCGACGAACGAAATGAGCGTGCCGAGTTCTTTCCGGAACCAGATCTGGTCGTCGGCCGGCAGCTTGGTGCCGCCCTGCAGTGTCTTGGCGAACCAGTCGAGGCTGTAGCCGATCGCTTCATGCGAGATGTGTTCGGCCGGGTGCGTCATCGCGGGGGTGTAGAGCACGCGCGCCGTTCCGGCCGCCGGATCGCCATAGACCTTGCCCGGCTCGACCGGCCCCTGCGTGCCGAACATCGCCCACAGCTTGGGGCTCTTGGTGACATCGCGGGCAACATCGACACCCCACATCAGGGTGGAGAATTCCTCGTACTGGGCAAACACCAGCGCCACATTGCGGGGCCAGTTCGGGGTGCCGTCGGCTGCGAAGGGCTTGCCGGTGGAGGAGCCCTCCAGCACCATCGACTTGTAGCCGTCAGGCATCGCGGTAGCTGCGGCCAGCACTGTCCAGCCGCCCATCGAGTGACCCTCGAGGCCGATATTGGCCTTGTCCACCATGTCGAGGCCGCGCAGATAGGCGAGGCCGTCAGGGCCGCCGAAGCCGTTGGCGAAGGCGGGCGGGTCGCTATAGCCGTGGCCGGTCTGGTCCAGTGCCAGCACGACATAGCCGCGGCGGGCGAATTCGATGGCGAAGCCGTCCTGGGTCTCGCGCGAGTTGATGTAGCCGTGGACGGCGAGGACACCGGGTGCCGGGGTTTGCGCGGTGGCATTGGCAGGGATGTAGAGCAGGGCACTCATGGTGTTGCCCTTGGCGCCCTTGAACCTGACATCCTGGATCCGGATGCCGCCTGCGGTCTGCGTCAGATGGGCGATGAAACCGCCCACCGCGATCAAGACCAGTCCCAGAAGCGCCAATTTCCATCGGCTCAGCATCGCCATCCCCCCACTCAATTGTTGCTTCGGCTTCGGCCTTTCGGCTTCGCTTTGGTTGTGCTTGATAGCCATATCCGAAAGCAAAGCGCGCGCAAGCCGGGCGGTGAAACCGTCCCCAATTGAGGTGCGATTGCGGTTTCGCAAACGCCGCTAACCCTGTTATCTCCGCTCAAGAAATTGCGCCGCACGGAAGGCGGGCGGCGGGCCTCCGATGAAGACTTGGATCAGCGTCTTCAGACAGAGGTTCAGGGGCTTTCCGAAGCGGAACGAGACGCAAGCTGAAACAGAAAGTGGAATGAGATGTCCGGCACCGACAAGACCAAGGTTGGGCTCGCCCTCGACGGTCCCATCGTGATCCTGGTCGAGCCGCAGCTCGGCGAAAACATCGGCATGGCCGCACGCGCCATGGGCAACTTTGCCCTGAGCGCCCTGCGCATCGTCAACCCGCGCGACGGCTGGCCCAACATCGCGGCACAACGCGCCGCCGCCGGCGCCGACCCCATTCTGGAAAAGGCCGAACTGTTCGACACGGTCGAGCAGGCCGTCGCCGATCTCGATTTGTTGTTCGCCACCACGGCACGCCCCCACGACCAGGCCAAGCCTGTGGTCGGGCCGGAGGCCGCCGCCGCCGAGATCTCAGGGCATGTTGCGAACGGCGGCAAGGCCGGGATCCTGTTCGGCCGGGAGCGCTGGGGCCTGACCAACGAGGAGGTCGGGCTTTCCAACCGCATCATCACCTTCCCGGTCAATCCGGGCTTTGCCTCGCTCAACCTTGCCCAGGCGGTGCTGCTGGTCGGCTATGAATGGTTCAAGCTGATGACGGCGGGCGCGCTTCCTCATGCCATGCCGGAGCGCTCCGAGCGCGCCTCGCAGCACCAGATGCAGGCCTTCTTCGATAACCTCGTCCGCGAGCTCGACCGGGTCGAATTCCTGCGCCCGGCCGAGAAGCGCGACACCATGCTCGTCAACCTGCGCAACATCTTCAGCCGGATGGAGCCGACCAAGCAGGACATGCACACGCTCCACGGGGTGGTGATGGCGATCGCGGAAGGACGCAAGGGCCCGGCCAAGGGCGGCGTGCTTGACGGTGAGCAGGCGACGCGCCTGCGCGCGCTCTTGGCCGAGCACGGGCAGGGCGGCGGCGTGCCCGACAGCGGCTCCACGGTGCGCGGCCTCGCGCGCCTGCTTCGCCGCAACCCGACCGACGCCGAGCGCCTGCTGTGGCAGGCCCTGACGCGCGACCGCCGCTTTGCCGGTCGGTTCAAGCGGCAGACCCCGGTCGGACGCCACATCTCCGACTTCGTCTCCTTCCCGCACCGGATCGCGATCGAGCTGGTCAACCCCGGCGAGGGCGAGACGATTGCGGCCGACCGCGCCTCACGGCGGACCTGGCTCGAGGCGCGGGATTACCGGGTGATCGATATTCGCGCCGTGGATGTGGAGCGCGATCTCGAGGCGGAGCTGGTGCGGCTGCAGGGGATGGTGGAGCAGATGACCTAGCTCAAGCGCATGTCGCAACCAAGGGCTGTGCAGAAGCTTGGTTGGTTGCTATGACAGTGGCCGGAAATTCGGTTGGGGACGGCATGATTGGAATGACAGGGCGTGCTGTCATTGGCGCGGCAGCAGGCGGAAGCGCGTTGGCGCTGACGATCTTGTTCGGCATATCATGTGCTCGCGCCGAAATGCCCTTGAATGCCAAGTGCTACACCCCCGTCAGCATTGCACTCGATGACCGCATCGCGGGCTGCACCGCTTTGATTCAGGCGGCAACTACCATGCAGCAAAGCGTTATCATGACGCACTTTCGCCGCGCCATGCTTTACCGTCAAAATGGCCAGCCCGGCCTTGCCATCGCCGATTACGATCAGATCATCGAGCACGATCCAGGCAATTTGAACGCCCGTCTTCAGCGAGCCTTTGCGCATAGCGAGAGGCGAGAAACCGACGCTGCGCTTGCGGACTACGACAAAGTCGTCGAGCTCGATCCCAAGTCCGTATACGCCCATCTCGGGCGTGCCCGAATCTATCAATCGAAGGGAGATTTTGGGCGCGCCATCGCTGATTATGATCAAGCCCTTCTGGTCCATCCGGACAATGTCATCGTCCATGTCGACCGAGGTCTCGCCTATCTCCGCAAGGGCGATCTGGATCGGGCCATGGCCGACTGTGACCGGGCGGCCGAGATCAGCCCGGAAACCGGCGGCGGCCAATTGTGCCGCGGCCGGGTTTACTTCGCCAAGGGCGACAGGGAGCGCGCATTGGCCGCGCTCGATCAAACGATGCCGATCAAGGCAAGGAAGGAGTATTTCTACTACTTCCGAGCTGCGTCCTTTTCCCAATTGGGCGAGTTCGATCGCGCCATCGCCGACTATGACCGTATCATCGAGCTGAACCCGCGAAGCCGATTTGTCTACGGCTGCCGTGGTGTCGCCTATGCTCAAAAGGGCGATTACGATCACGCCATTGCCGATTACGACCAGGCCATCCAGCTGGCACATCAGGAGCAAGAAAACCGAGACGATCGGCAGGTTCAGGTTCAAGGTCAGGAGAATGAGCCCATCTCCACGTCCGTCGGTGGCGACTCAATGGCACTTGCTTCGGGGGACGGCCCTCTGCTCCGCGCTCGGGGAGCGGCCTACCAGGCGAAAGGCGACCTCGACCGTGCGATCGCAGACTACGATGAAGTGATCCGCCTTAGTCCCAAGGACAAGGATGCCTTCGGGCTCCGTGCCAACGCGTACAAGGCCAAAAAGGACTTCGAGCGCTCGCTTGCGGACTACGATCAGCTGGTGCAAATCGATCCCAAGGATGCCCGCGCCTATTTCCATCGCGGAAGACTCTATTGGCAGATTGCATCATTCACAAAATCGCTGGCCGACTTCGATCAGGCGAGGCAGCTCAATCCAAAATATGCCTATGCCATCCTATGGCGCGAAATTGTTGCCAAGCGCAGTAACCAACCGAGCCAGCTGGGCGAGGCTGCCAAGCAGCTCGACGCGACGCAATGGCCCGCGCCGATCGTCAATCTCTTTCTCGGTACGATGACGGCGGAGCAAGTGCTCGGCGCTGCCGACGACGCCGACCCCAGGAAGAAAAAAGGGCAGGTCTGCGAAGCCAATTTCTATACTGCCGAATTAGCTTTGCAGCGCGGCTCCAGGGACGAGGCGTTGAAGCTGTTCGAACAGGCTGCAGCCGAATGTCCGAAGACCTTCATCGAGAAGCCCGCTGCCGACTTCGAGCTTGCTGCGCTGCGAGCGAGCCGCTGAGTGCAATCACGCAAGATCTCGGAGGGTGAGCAAGGCCGCTTGTGTGAGGCGCGAGCCGGTGTCAACCCCTAAGCCTTGGCACGTTTCGTGCCTCCCGAAGCGGCAGGCCCATCACAATGCCTGCCCAAGGGAGACCTGACATGAAACGCGAAGACCTCACCGAGAAGCTGCTCGACATCAAACGTGAGAAGGGCTGGAGCTGGAAACATATCTGCGAAAAGATCGGCGGCTATTCCGAGGTGCTGATCGTTGGCGCGATCATGGGCCAGATGAAACTCACAAAACCACAAGCCGCCAACGCTGCCGAGCTGTTCGGCCTGACCAAGGCGGAGACTGCGATGCTCAACGAGGTGCCGATGCGCGGCACCGGCACGCCGATGCCGCCGACCGATCCGCTGATCTACCGTTTCTACGAGATGGTGATGGTGAACGGCCCGGCCTGGAAGGCGCTGATCGAGGAGGAATTCGGCGACGGCATCATGTCGGCGATCGACTTCGACATGGGCATCGAGCGCGTCGCCAACCCCAAGGGCGACCGCGTCAAGATCACGATGTCCGGCAAATTCCTGCCGTACAAATATTACGGCGCCAGCGGCAACGTGCCGGAGTATGGCTTCAGGGAAGAGTGAGGCGACGAGACTCATCCAGCGCCCCGACAAAGGTGCGTTCCCTCCCCCCTTGTGGGGGAGGGCTAGGGAGAGGGGTAGCCCGGAAAAAGTACTGATTGTTGATCATGGATCGCGAGTGGGTGCCCCTACTGATAGAGTCCCCGTGTGGCACCCCCCTCCCTGACCCTCCCCCACAAGGGGGAGGGAACGGAGAGAGCCAGGTGTTCGCTTACAGGATCGCGCCGGGCGTGTACTTTGCCGCCTCAGGCTTCGCCTTCGCCAGCGCATCGACCTGCTCGGCGAAATAGTCGACCTGGGCGCCGGCATCGCCTGAATTGGCACGGCCGTGCTCGAGCACTTGGCTGAGCTCGGCTTCGCTCAGGCCGAGGCGCTGATCGGCGGCGAGGCGCTCGAGCAGGTCGTTCTGCACTGATGTGCCGGTGCGCAGGTCTCGGATGGCCGCGACCGCGTGCTCCTTGATCGCTTCATGCGCGCCTTCGCGGCCGGCGCCCTTCTTCACTGCCTCCATCATGACAGTAGTGGTGAGCAGGAAGGGCAGATAGCGATTCAGCTCGGTCGCGACGACGGCATCGAAGATTTCCATCTGGTCGAGCACGGAGAGCAGGGTCTCGAGCAGGCCGTCCATGGCGAGGAAGGCATCGGGCAGCATGACGCGGCGAACGACCGAGCAGGAGACGTCGCCTTCGTTCCACTGGTCGCCGGCAAGGCCCGCGGCCATCGCGAGATAGCCCTTCAACACGACATGCAGGCCGTTGATGCGCTCGCATGAGCGGCTGTTCATCTTGTGCGGCATCGCGGACGAGCCGACCTGGCCCTTGGCGAAACCTTCGCTGGCGAGCTCATGGCCTGCCATCAGGCGCAACGTCTTGGCGAAATTGCCGGGCCCGCTGGCGAGCTCGGTGAGCACGCTGACGGCGCGGAAGTCGAGACTGCGCGGATAGACCTGGCCGACCGCATCGAAGCTCTTGGGCAGGCCGAGGTGCTTGAGGATCTGCTTTTCGAGCGCACGCGCCTTGCCGGCATCGCCATTGAACAACGTGATCTGGTCGAGCCTTGTGCCGACCGCGCCCTTCAGGCCGCGCGCGGGATAAGTGTCGAGCACGCCAACCAGGCTCTGATGCGACACCAGCATCTCCTCGCCGAACATGGCGATGCGCTTGCCCAGCGTCGTGACCTGCGCCGCCACGTTGTGCGTGCGCGCCGTGAACGGCATGTCGCGCAATTGCTTGGCGTGTTTGGCGAAGCGAATGAGCGCGGCGATGCTCTTGGTCTCGATCAGCTGCAGCCCGCGGTAGACCTGCAGCTGCTCCACGTTCTCGGTGAGGTCGCGGCTGGTCATGCCCTTGTGCAGGTGCTCGTGACCGGCCAGATCGCAGAACTCCTCGATTCGAGCCTTGACGTCGTGCCGGGTGATGCGCTCGCGCCGCATGATGGAGTCGAGGTCGACCTGATCCTTCACGCGCTCATAAGCTTCGATCACGCCATTGGGGACCGGGATACCGAGATCGCGCTGGCCTTTCAGCACGGCGATCCAGTAGTCGCGTTCGAGGCGAACCTTGCCCTCGCCACTCCAGATGGCGCGCATCGCGGGCGAGGCATAGCGTTGGGCGAGGACGTTAGAGATGTGATCCTGGGACATGCCGCCCATTTGGCATTGCCAGGAGCCGGCTGCAAGCCCGAGAGGGCGGGCGGCGGATCGCCATCCGCCGCCCGCGGTCAAGCTTACTTCCCGGCCTTCACCTCGGCGGCCGCGACCGCGATCAGCTCGCTCATCTTGGTCCGAATCGCCTGCTCGGTGACGGCCACATTCCCAGCAGCGAAATCGGCCACGAGCTTGCGCAGGACGCCGCGGTTGCCGGCCTCCTCGAAATCGGCCGCGACCACCTCCCTGGCGTAGGCGGTGGCGGCATCGCCCGTGATTCCGAGCTTTTCGGCCGCCCACAGCCCCAGCAGCCGGTTGCGGCGGGCTTCCGCCTTGAATTTCTGCTCCTCATCGAGGGCAAATTTCTTCTCAAAGCCTTCTTCGCGCTTGTCGAATTCGCTCATGCGTCGTCCGATTCCTTCGGTCTCTGGCCGTGGTGACCCTCGTTGCGAGGACCCCCACGCATGCCTAGATAGAGGGCAGGATCGGCGAAACAACGAGCCGAAAAGCCGCAGGCAAGGCGGTATAAGTCAGCGTCGGAAGGGCCGGATCGATTGTGCTGGGACAGCCAATCGGATAGGTTGCCTGAAGGCTCGGTTCCCGTTCTGTTTCCTCGGGTTTTCTTTGGGAAATTGATGGGTTCCAGGCCGTTCACGGCAGCTCCGCTGTGGGTCGTAACCTGGTAACCGGAGCACACCAATACATGGATTTCAACAAAACACGGTACATCCCAATGAGCCGTCGGCGTCGCATTTATGAAGGCAAGGCAAAGGTTCTTTACGAAGGCCCGGAGCCCGGCACCCTGATCCAGCACTTCAAGGACGACGCCACCGCGTTCAATGCGAAGAAGCATCAGGTGATCGAGGGCAAGGGTGTCCTCAACAATCGGATCTCGGAGTACCTGTTTCAGCACCTCAACGACATCGGGGTGCCGACCCATTTCATCCGCCGTCTCAACATGCGCGAGCAGTTGATTCGTGAGGTCGAGATCGTGCCGCTCGAGGTGGTGGTGCGGAATGTTGCCGCCGGCTCGCTGTCGCAGCGCCTCGGCATCGAAGAGGGCACGCAGCTGCCCCGTTCGATCATCGAGTTCTATTACAAGAACGACCAGCTCAACGACCCCATGGTGTCGGAAGAGCACATCACCGCGTTCGGCTGGGCCACGCCCCAGGAGATCGACGACATCATGGCGCTGGCCATCCGCGTCAACGATTTCCTCACCGGCCTTTTCCTTGGCATCGGCATCCGCCTCGTCGACTTCAAGATGGAGTGCGGCCGCCTGTTCGAGAACGAGATGATGCGCATCATCGTCGCCGACGAGATCTCGCCGGACAGCTGCCGTCTGTGGGATATCAAGTCGAACGAGAAGCTCGACAAGGATCGTTTCCGCCGTGACCTTGGAGGCCTGCTCGAGGCTTACACGGAAGTGGCAAAGCGCCTCGGCATCCTCATGGAGAACGAGCGTCCGCAGGGCACGGGTCCGGTGCTGGTGAAGAGCTGAAGAGGAAGATGACGTGAAGGCACGAGTTACCGTTACCCTGAAGACGGGCATCCTCGATCCGCAGGGCAAGGCCATCGAAGGCGCACTGAAATCGCTCGGCGTCGACGGCGTCGCCAGCGTGCGGCAGGGCAAGGTGTTCGACATCGAGCTCGCCGGCGCCGACAGGGCCAAGGCGGAAGCCGCGCTGAAGGAGGCCGCCGACAAGCTGCTCGCCAATACCGTGATCGAGAACTATCGGGTCGAGTTGCTCTGATGAAAGCCGCCATCCTCGTCTTTCCCGGAATCAATCGCGAGCGCGACATGGCGCGGGCGTTGAAGCTGATCTCGGGCCACGAGCCCGCGATGGTGTGGCACGCCGAGACGTCGCTGCCTGCGGGCACCGACCTCGTGGTGGTGCCGGGCGGCTTCTCCTATGGCGATTATCTGCGCTGTGGCGCGATCGCGGCGCGGGCGCCCGTGATGGACGCGGTGCGCGACTATGCGGCCAAGGGCGGCCTCGTGCTGGGCGTCTGCAACGGTTTCCAGATCCTCTGCGAATCCGGCCTGCTGCCGGGCGTCTTGATGCGCAATGCGCGGCTGAAATTCATCTGCAAGGACGTGCATCTGCGCGTCGAGCGTTCCGATACGCCGTTCACCCGCGGCTACAATGCCGGCCAGGTGATCCGCGTGCCGGTGGCCCATGGCGAAGGCAATTACGAGGCGGATGAAGAGACCATCAAGCGCATCGAGGGTGAGGGGCGGGTGCTCTATCGCTACTGCTCTGCCGACGGCCTGGTTGATGAAAGCCACAACATCAACGGCGCGGCGCATTCGATTGCCGGCCTCGTCAACGACAAGGGCAACGTGCTCGGCATGATGCCGCATCCCGAGAACCACGTCGAAGACATCATGGGCTGCACCGACGGCCGCGGCCTGTTCGCCGGCCTCACCGCGCATCTGGAAAAGGCGGCGTGATCTCGCGTTGAAGCTATGCGGTGGCCTCGGTCGCCTTCCGCTTCACCCGCTTGATCGTGCCTGAAAACGTGAACAATTGCCGCGTGCCTGACATCATCTTGCCGCGCAGGAAGATCAGCGAACCGCCGGCGCGGCTGACTTCGCCGGTGCATTCGATCAGTTCGCCCTCCCGGGCCGCGTCGAGGAATTCGCAGGCAAAATTGGTCGTCACGGCCCTGCTGTCCAGGACATGGGTGGCGATCGCGAACAGGGAGTAGTCCGCGAACGCCATGTAGCAGCCGCCGTGGACGTTGCCGGAGCCGTTGAGGTGCTTTTTCTCGACCCGGAAGGCGCAGCGGACGCCGCCGTCGGGCTCGATCCGATGCCAGAAGGGGCCGACATGAGACTCAAAACTGTCGCGAATCCAGGTCCGCCAGCCCTCAAATTCCCCTTCGGTGGCGATGTGGAGGTCGGGCCGGCGGGGCGTCGTCGCTTTGGTCAGTTCGTGCAAGGAAATAGGCCTTCAATGACGGGTCTTTGGCCCTTAAATCCGATCCGTAAGCGCCTTGCAATTCCGGATTGCCGCCGACCCCGCCTGCAAAACGTGGGACGGCGGGAAAATGCGCCATAAAGGGCTTTTCGAGAGCCCCCGATGTTCCTAAGAACGGCCAAACGTCCGCCGAAAGCCCAAAATCCATGAAGAACGAACCCAAGATCACCCCCGAACTGGTTGCCGCCCACGGGCTCAAGCCCGACGAATACGAGCGCATCCTGAAGCTGATCGGGCGGGAGCCGACCTTTACCGAGCTCGGCATCTTCTCGGCGATGTGGAACGAGCACTGCTCCTACAAATCCTCGCGCATCCATCTCAAGGGCCTGCCGACCAAGGCGCCCTGGGTGATCCAGGGACCGGGCGAGAACGCCGGCGTCATCGACATCGGCGACGGCCAGGCCGTGGTCTTCAAGATGGAGAGCCACAACCACCCGAGCTACATCGAGCCCTATCAGGGTGCGACGACAGGCGTTGGCGGCATCCTGCGCGACGTGTTCACCATGGGCGCCCGCCCGATCGCCTGCCTGAACGCGCTGAGCTTCGGTGCGCCCGAGCATGCCAGGACGCGGCATCTGGTCTCCGGTGTCGTCGCCGGTGTCGGCGGTTACGGCAATTCCTTTGGTGTGCCGACGGTCGGCGGCCAGGTGCGTTTCCACACCCGCTATGACGGCAACATCCTGGTCAACGCCATGGCGGTGGGCCTCGCCGATGCCGACAAGATCTTCTATGCGGCGGCCTCCGGCGTGAACATGCCGATCGTCTATCTCGGCTCCAAGACGGGCCGCGACGGCATCCACGGCGCCTCGATGGCGTCGGCCGAGTTCGACGACAAATCCGAGGAGAAGCGCCCGACCGTGCAGGTCGGCGATCCCTTCGCCGAAAAGCTGCTGCTCGAAGCCTGCCTCGAGATCATGGAGAAGGGTTGCGTCATCGCGATCCAGGACATGGGCGCGGCGGGTCTGACCTGCTCTGCAGTGGAAATGGGCGCCAAGGGCGACCTCGGCGTCGATCTCGATCTCGACGCGGTGCCGACCCGCGAGATGGGCATGAGCGCCTATGAGATGATGCTCTCGGAGAGCCAGGAGCGCATGCTCATGGTGCTCAAGCCCGAGAAGGAAAAGGAAGCCGAGGCGATCTTCAGGAAGTGGGGCCTCGACTTCGCCGTGGTCGGTTACACCACGCCGAGCAAGCGCTTCGTGGTCAAGCATGGCGGCGACGTCATGGCCGATCTGCCGATCAAGGAGCTCGGCGACGAGGCGCCGCTTTATGACCGGCCGCATGTCCCGTCAGCCGCGCTGCCGGTCGTGCATGCGCGCGAGGTGCCCGCGCCGATGGCGCTCGGCGCTGCGCTGGAGAAGCTGATCGGCACGCCCGACATGTGCAGCAAGCGCTGGGTCTGGGAGCAGTACGACCACGTCATTCTCGGCAACACCATGCAGCGCCCCGGCGGCGACGCCGCCGTCGTGCGCGTGCAAGACGGGCCGAAGGGCCTGGCGCTGACCGTCGACGTCACGCCGCGTTATTGCGAGGCCGATCCGTTCGAGGGTGGCAAGCAGGCGGTCGCGGAAGCCTGGCGCAACATCACCGCGGTCGGCGGCAAGCCGCTCGCGATCACCGACAATCTCAACTTCGGCAATCCTGAGCGCCCCGAGATCATGGGCCAGTTCGTGGGCTGCCTGAAGGGAATCTCGGAAGCCTGCCGCACACTCGACTTCCCGGTCGTCTCGGGCAACGTCTCGCTCTACAACGAGACCAACGGCCGCGCGATCCTGCCGACGCCGTCGATCGGCGGCGTCGGTCTGCTCGACGACTTCACCAAGTCGGCGTCGCTCGCCTTCAAGGCGGAGGGCGAAGCGATCCTCCTGGTCGGCGAGACCCATGGCTGGCTCGGTCAGTCCGTCTATCTGCGCGACATCTGCGGTCGCGAGGAGGGCGCGCCGCCGCCGGTCGATCTCGTCGCCGAGAAGCGCAACGGCGATTGCGTGCGCGGCATGATCCATGCGGGCACCGCGACCGCCGTGCACGACCTCTCCGACGGCGGTCTCCTGATCGCGCTCGCCGAAATGGCGATCGCGGGCGGCATCGGCGCAAAGCTGCTGGCGGCGCCGACCTCGCTCGTCTCGCAGGCCTATTGGTTCGGGGAGGACCAGGCGCGCTATCTCGTCACCGTGCCGGAAACCGAAGCCGGCCGCGTGCTCGCCAAGATGCGCGGCTGCGAGGTGCCCTGCGTGCGGATCGGCACCACCGGCGGCGATGCCATCGCGATCGCGGGCGAGACGCCGGTTACGATCGAGCGCCTGCGGACGTCGCACGAGCGCTTTCTGCCGGAATATATGGGTGGGAAGGCGGCCTAAGCCGCCTTCATATCACAGGACCCTCTTTGCCCCGGGGATCTGGCGCAAGGCCCGCGTCAGCGCCCAGCTGAACGCGACCGTCAGCACGAATCCAATCGTCACCTTGATGATCGCTGGCAGTTCATAGTCGAACAGCCAGTATTGCAGCCAAAGCGCGATCGGGTAGTGCACCAGAAACATGCCGAAGGCGTCCGCCTGCATCGGATCGAGTAGCTTGGCCGAGCCCGATTGTCTGAACCTCTGGAAGAAGGCCAGGATCAGAAACATGATGGCCACGCTGAAGACGGCGAAGCATAGGGCATAGAGCCCCTCATACCAGTTCGGCAGCGGTGACGGATTGCCCAGTATTTCGCGCTTGGTGTAGATCAGCACCCAGAGCAGGCAATACGGAACGATCGCCAAGACCATCCAATCCCAGCTGACCTTCGCCATCCGGCCGTCAGCTGCGAGCAACCCGCGATCCATATTCGCGACGCCGACGCCAGCCCCGAAAAAGAAGTAGCTCGCATAGAGCATCACGCGGCCGTGCTGAACCGAGAACGGCCCGAACTCGAACCAGCTGCTTGGCCCAAAATACATCAGCCCGGGAACATAGAAGGCTGCAGTGACGGCAAGCATGACCGCGAAGAACGCCGCGGGCCGGCGGCGACCATGCAGCGAGAGGCGATTGATGGGATCGAGCAGGTCGGGCGATAGTCGATGCAGGATGCAGGCGACTACATCGAAGGCGAGCAGAACCCAGAGAAACCAGATCGGCCCGCTCGGCCAGGGGCCCTTCGTGACCATGTTCCACCAGAATTCCGAGAAGCCGATCTCGGGATTGTGCCGGAGCGAGATGGCGTAATAGGCGAGCGGAATGATCGTGAATGCGCAGATCACGAACGGCAGGCCAAGCCGCAGAAGGCGATCTGCCAAATAGGTCCGTGCTCCCTTGCGGGCGATGCCCGACCACGCAAACAAGCCCGACAGGAAAAAGAACATCGCCATGAAGAAGCTGTCGGTGGCCAGCACGATCATGTCGAAGCCGAAGAAGAACTTCGGGTCGGTATGGCCGAAATAGGTGTAGGGAATCACGGCGTGATGCAACAGCACCACCAGGGTCAGGAAGGTGCGGGCGCGGTCGAGCGACAGATTGCGCGCTTTGGCCTTCGGTTCGGCATGCGCCTCGGCGCCGATTGCCGCGGTATGTGACATCGTCATCATGGTCGCCCCGGTTGCGCTTCCGTACCGGCCGGACTTTGCCGCCGGGAACCCGATTCAGCAAGCGTAGTTTGTGCCGGGACAACCTTCTGTCGTGACCCTAGGAACCCGTTCCGGACGACGCGGTTACCGTTCCGAAGCGGGTAAGAAGCCGCCGATGGCGGTGGCCAATGCTGCGGAGCCGACGATGACGATCCTGAAATGGGCACTGATTTTCCTGCTGATCTCGATCGTGGCCGGTGTGCTCGGCTTCACGGGCATCTCGGCGGCTTCCGCCGACGTCGCCCGTTTCCTGTTCTATGTCTTCGTTGTGATCTTCCTGGTGTTACTGATCCTCGGGCTCACGATCTTCAGGGCATAGGGCGCAAGCAGCCAGGAACGTGGATGGCCGGGACGGCGCCCGGCCATGACGGTGGCGCTGCAGCGCGAGCCTACCCCACTTCCTCGATCTTCACCTTGTCCGGGTAGAAGGCGAGATGGCCTGATATCTCCGTCATCGCGGGGAAGGGCGTCTCGTAGGTCCAGATCGCGTTGTCGAGCGTCTTGCCGTCGGCCTTGATGCTGTAATAGCTGGCGTCGCCCTTGTAGGGGCAATGCGTGGTCCGGGCGGTACGCTCCAGCAGCGCCATGTTGGCATCCTCCCGCGGCAGATATTGCACCGCCGGATATTTGGCTTCTTTCAGCGTCAGCGCCTTGGCGCTCTCGGCAATCACGAGATCGCCCGCCGTGACGCGGATGCGCCGGGGGTTTGGGGTGATCGTGATCGGGTGGTCAGGGCCTGGAAGCTTCATGATGTCACGCCTTTTCGATCGATCTGCCGCGCGCGGCACTTTGTCGTGGCTTTATCCTGATGGGATCAGGGATATAGTGCCGGAAGGCGTGACGTAGAAGGCCGTTCACGCTAAGTTTGGCGTTGCCGGCGAGGGGACCCCGGCAAGCGATTCGACGCCGAGGCTGTGAGCCGACGACACAGGAGCAAGACCCGAATGCCCATGGACGCCCACGATATCGAGGCGATGATCAAGGCAGCGATCCCCGATGCCGAGGTGACCATCCGCGACCTCGCCGGCGACGGCGACCACTATGCCGCAACCGTGATTTCCGAATCCTTCCGCGGCAAGTCCCGCGTCCAGCAGCACCAGATCGTCTACCGGTCCCTGCAGGGCCAGATGGGCGGCGTGCTGCATGCGCTGGCGCTGCAAACCGGCGTGCCGAGTCCTTGAATAGGTTGCACCTGACCTGATCGCGCGACGGGGACGCTGATGGCTGCGGACAATCCACGCGGCGCGATGTTTCGCGTGATCGTGCCGAACCAGCCCAGCCGCGTCACCAATGCCGAACTGTTCTTCGACCTCGTCTTCGTCTTCGCCGTCACGCAAGTTTCGCACACCCTGCTGCACCACTTCACGCCTTCAGGCGCGGTCGAGGTCACGCTGCTGTTCCTGGCCGTGTGGTGGGTGTGGGTCTACACCGCCTGGGTCACCAACTGGCTCAATCCCGAGCTGACGCCGGTCCGCATCCTGATCTTCCTGATGATGCTCGGCGGCCTCGTGCTGTCGACGACCATCCCGAGCGCGTTTGACGGTCGTGGCCTGTGGTTTGCGATCGCCTATGCGGTCATGCAGGTCGGACGCACCGCGTTCTGGCTGTTCGCAACGCCGCGCCATCGCACCGCCGTGCGGCACAACGCGATCCGCATCCTGGTCTGGCTCTGCGGCTCCGCGGTGCTTTGGATTGTCGGCGGCTTGGCGCAGGGAGAGGAGAGGCTGTGGTTCTGGATCGCGGCGCTCGCGATTGAATATGTCTCGCCCGCGTTGCGCTTCTGGGTGCCGAAGCTCGGCTTCTCGTCGGTCGAGGCCTGGGCCGTCGAGGGCGGCCACATGGCCGAGCGCTGCGCCGGCTTCATCATCATCGCGCTCGGTGAGGCCGTCGTCGTCAACGGCGCGACCTTTGCCGAACTCGACTGGACCGCGGCGAACATTCTGGCCTTCGTCGCGGCGCTGGTCGGCAGCATCGCGATGTGGTGGGTCTATTTCCACAAGGGCGCTGAGGCCGGCTCGGAGCGGATCTCGAAATCAGCCGAATCCGGCCGGCTGGCGCGGCTCGCCTATACCTATCTGCACATGCCGATCGTCGCCGGCATCATCCTGACCGCGGTCTCGGACGAGCTGGTGCTGAAGCACCCGTCAGGTCATTCCGACGTCCGCACCATCGTCAGCACGATCGGTGGTCCCCTGGTGTTCCTTGTCGGCACCATCCTGTTCAAGCACGCGATCCGCGGCTTCCTCCAGCTGTCCCACGGGATCGGCATCATCCTGCTGCTGGCGCTATGGTGGTTCGCCGCCGACCTCTCCCCGCTCTGGCTGTCGGTTGCAACGAGCGTGATCATGATCGTCGTCGCGGTGTGGGAATCAGTGTCGCTCGGATCGAAGCCGGAAGAGGCTGAGGAGCATTAAGGCGCCGGAGCCTTACTCCGCCGCCTCCAGCGCGTGCACCGAGAACATCTTTGCTGCGTCCATCCAGCTCTCGCGCACCCGCCAGCCGGCGCCTTGCGCCAGCGTGGCAAAGCGCTCAAGGCTGTATTTGTAGCTGTTCTCGGTGTGGATGCTCTCGCCAGGCCGGAACGAGAAGCTGGTGCCGAGCAGGCGCACGGTCTGGCTCTTGCGGCTGATCAGGTGCATCTCGATGCGGTGGCGGTCGTGATTGTAGATCGCGCCATGGGCGAAGGCGGAGAGGTCGAAATTGCCGCCGAGCTCACGGTTGATCCGCGCCAGCACATTGAGGTTGAACCGTGCGGTGACACCGGCCGCATCGTTGTAGGCGGCATGGAGCAAGCGCTCTTCTTTTTCCAGGTCGGCGCCGATGATCATTTGCGCGCCCTTGCCCAGGATCTGGCGGGCACTCCTCAGGAACGCCTGCGCCTCATGCGGCTCGAAATTGCCGATGGTCGAGCCCGGAAAGAAGCCGACCTTCGGCATTGTCGCAACCGCCTTCGGCAGCTCGAACGGCGTGGTGAAATCGGCGGCCACCGGATAGATGCCGAGGGCGGGAAAGTCGCGCTTCAAACCGGTGGCCTGCGCCTGCAGAAAGTCGCCGGAGATGTCGACGGGCACGTAGGCCGCGAATTTGGACTGGTTCAGCAGCAGGCGGACTTTCGTGGTCGCGCCGGCGCCGAACTCGACCAGTGCCGCATTCCCGGGAATGATCTTTGCGATCTCGCTGCCGCGCTCCCTCAGGATCGCAAGCTCGGTGCGGGTCGGATAATATTCCGGCAGGCGCGTGATCGCCTCGAACAGCTCCGATCCGGTCGCGTCATAGAAATATTTCGGCGACAGCTTTTTCGGTTGCCGCGAGAGGTCCTCGATGGCCTCGCGGGCGAAGGCGGTGGTCTGCTCGTCGGGGAGATGGGCTTCGGCCAAAGCGCTGGCGTGCACATTCATGATACTCTCCTGAACGCGCTGTCCGGCGCGCATTTGTCGTCGGATGAGAACTAGTCGTAATCAGCGAGCCGCAACCCCGTGAATTGCCAGCGGTGGTGCGGATAGAAGAAGTTGCGATAGGTGACGCGGCTGTGACCACCAGGCGTCGCCAGCGAGGAACCGCGCAGCACCAGCTGATTGACCATGAACTTGCCGTTGTACTCGCCGAGCGCGCCTTCGACCGCGCGATAGCCCGGGTAGGGTGAATACGAGCTGCGGGTCCACTGCCAGACGATGCCGAAGGCATCATTGAGCTGGCCCGCGCGTGCCGAGACCTCCCATTCCATCTCGGTCGGCAGATGCTTTCCCGCCCATCGCGCGAACGCGTCGGCCTCGTAATAGCTGACGTGGCAGACGGGCGCGTCTGGATCGACCGGCTTGAGGCCGGCGAGCGTCATCACCTGCCATCCGCCATCGGCCTCGCGCCAATGGCCTGGGGCTTGCCAATCTTCCTTGGTCGCCGCGGCGAAACCGTCCATCAGCCACAGCGTCGCACGCTGGTAGCCGCCGTCGCGCATGAAGGCGAGCCATTCGCCGTTGGTGACGAGGTTGCGCGCGATCTTGACGGGGCCGACGAGCGCGCGATGTGCGGGCTTCTCGTTGTCGAAATGGAAGCTGTCGTCGACATGGCCGACGGTGTGGATGCCTTCGTTCAGCGTCAGCCAGTCGTTGCCGGCGCGGGTTGCGGACGGAAAGCGCCAGTCCTTGTCGTAGGCCGGATAGACCGGGTTCTGCGCGAAGGCGTGCAGGATGTCCGTGAACATCAATTCCTGATGCTGCTGCTCGTGATTCAGCCCGACCTCGACCAGCGGCGCGATGGCGCGGAGCTTGTCCTCGCCGGCCTCTCGGAAGAATTTGACGACGGCGGCATCGACATAGCTGCGATAGGCGCCGACCTCGGTGGCGCTGGGCCGGGTGATGTCGCCGCGATGATTGCGGGCATGACGGGGGCCGGCGCTGACATAATAGGAATTGAACAGGAACGCGAAATCAGCATGGAACGGCCGGTAGCCGTTGGCGTGCTCGCCGAGTAGAAATTGCTCCCAGAACCAGGTGGTATGGGCCCGGTGCCATTTGATGGGGCTGGCATCCGGCATCGACTGGATTTGCTGGTCCTCCGGCGAGAGCGGTGCGGCCCGGCGTTCGGTCTCTTTGCGGACCGCGAGAAATGCGGCCTCCAGCCCCTGGGCGAGGCCATCCGGGGCGGCCGATTGTGACGAAAGCGGCGGACTGGCCGTAGCGGAGGCTTGTTTCGTCACGTTTTTCTCCAGACAGGACAAGAGAACGTTGCTGGCGAGACCAGGTTCCAAAAGCCAGGTTCGTCCTAGATAGGGGCTCCGTTACGGTATGAAAGTCCTCCCAAGTGATGATATTCGTGTCATCATGTAATGGCGCCGGAGCTGCCCCTAGCCTGATGTTCAGGGGCTGCTCTTTGCCATTTTACTTTGGATGCACAACGGTTTGGGCTACATATATAGGCAGGTATCGGGTTAGATCGGCTGAGCCGGCCCGAAGCAATTGGTGGGGGCTCTGCCCCAGAAGGACACGAATATGAGCATCGCGGAATTCATCGACAACGAAGTGAAGTCGAACGACGTGGTTCTGTTCATGAAGGGTACGCCGCAATTTCCGCAGTGCGGTTTCTCCGGCCAGGTCGTCCAGATCCTCGACCACATCGGCGTCGGCTATAAGGGCCTCAACGTCCTGGAATCCGCCGAACTGCGCAACGGCATCAAGGAATTCTCGAACTGGCCGACAATTCCCCAGCTTTACGTCAAGGGTGAGTTCATCGGTGGCTGCGACATCGTCCGCGAGATGTTCCAGGCTGGTGAATTGCAGCAGCTCTTCTCCGAGAAGGGCGTCACCGTCGCGGCTTGATCCGTGAAGGCGCTGACGCGCCGGATCGACGCTGTCCAGCTCGACGTCATTGTTGCCGACATCACCACGCTGAGCGTTGACGCCATCGTCAACGCGGCCAATTCGTCGCTGCTTGGCGGGGGCGGCGTCGATGGCGCGATCCACGACGCTGCGGGGCCCGAACTGCTGGCCGAGTGTCGGACGCTCGGAGGATGCCCAACCGGTGATGCCAAGATCACGAAGGGCTATCGTCTGCCCGCGCGCAATGTGATTCATGCGGTCGGCCCTGTCTGGTATGGCGGGGAACACGGTGAGGCCGAGGCGCTCAACTCCTGCTACCGTCGTGCGCTCGAGCTCTCGCAGGCCAATGGGCTGACCTCGCTGGCATTCTCTGCAATCTCCACCGGCGTGTATCGCTTTCCTGCCGAGCGTGCCGCGAAGATAGCGGTCCAAGCCACGATCGGCGCGCTGCCGGCCGCGCCGACGGTCGGCCACGTGATATTTTGTTGCTTCTCGGAGGCGAGTGCGTCCTTCCACACGGACGCTTTGGCGCGGTACGGCAGCCCTTGTGCCTCATGAGGCGGCAAGTACACTCCGCTCGGCCATGTCCCGGGGAGGGAATATGATTTCACATACTGGACTACGTGCGCTGGTCTGTGGCGCGCTCATATCATTCGGCACGATGTCGCTTGCGCGCGCAGAAGGCACCTACGAGATTCCGGCCGGAGCACATTTCAATCAGGACAAGCTCGGCAAGATCAGCGAGTTCTTCAAGAACGAGGTCGCGACCGGCAAGATCGCCGGCGCAACCGTGCTGATCAAGCAGCACGGCAAAGCGGTCTACCACGAAGCCTTCGGCGTGCAGGACGTGGTCAGCAAAGCGCCAATCACCGACAAGACGATTTTCCGCCTGTTCTCGATGAGCAAGGCGATCACCTCGGTCGCCGCGATGCAGTTGATCGAGGAAGGTAAGATCAAGCTCGACGATCCCGTCTCGAAATACATTCCGTCCTTTGCCAATGTGAAGGTCGGTGTCGAGAAGAAGGCCGAGGACGGCACCAGATCGCTCGAGCTGGTGCCCCCGAACCGGCCGATCAATGTGCACGATCTGATGACCCACACCTCGGGCATCACCTATGGCTTTTACGGCGACAGTCTCGTTCGCAAGGCTTATCGTGACGCCAACATCTATGCCGGCGATTTCGACCTCGCCGAATTCGCCGAGCGCATCGCAAAACTGCCGCTGCACAATCAGCCGGGCGCACTCTGGCAATACGGCCATTCCACCGACATTCTGGCGCGTGTCATGGAAGTTGCGGCCGGCAAGCCGTTGCTCGATATCGAGCGGGAGAAGCTGCTCGGCCCGCTCGGCATGGTTGACACCGGCTTCCTCGTCACCGATCCCGAGAAACAAAAGCTTCTGGCGCAGCCGGTGCCGAACGACAGCGATTTCCGGGTCGGCCGGATCAACGATCCGACGGTCGTCAAGAAGATCCAGTTCGCCAGCGGCGGCATGGTGACGACCATGGCCGATTATGAACGCTTTGCGCAAATGCTGCTCAACGGCGGCTCTCTCGACGGCAAGACCATCCTCAAGCCCGAGACGTTCAAGTTGATGGTGACCGATCAGGTCGGGCCAGGCTCCGGCGTCGACCGCGACTACTTCTACTTCCCCGGTGACGGTTTCGGCTTCGGCTTGGGCCTCGCCATTCGCACCGATCCCGGCAACGCCAAACCGCCGCCGCCCGGCGATCTCGGGGAATTGAAGTGGGACGGCGCCTCCGGCTGCTATTTCGTGATCGATCCCAAGCAGGACATGTTCTTCGTGCTGCTGGAGCAGACCCCGAGCGAGCGCCAGCGCATCCAGCGGACTTTGAAGCAACTGGTCTATGAATCCATGGAGAATTGACATGTTCGGGCGCCGCGCGCTCTTCGCGGCACTCGTTCTTTGGTTGGGTGTGGTCGGTGCGCAGGCTGGCTCCGAGGGCCGCGCGCACAGCTTCACGCCCGAGGGCCTGGCCAAAGTCTCCGACTACATCAGGAACGAGATCGCGACCGGCAAGATTCCGGGCGCGATCCTGTTGCTGCAGCAGCACGGCAAGCCGGTCTATTACGAGAATTTCGGCGTCCGCGACGTCGCGACCGAGATCTCGATGAGCGCCGACACGATCTTCCGGCTCTATTCGATGTCGAAGCCGGTCACCTCCGTGCTGGCGATGATGCTGGTCGAGGAGGGCAAGCTCGCGATCAACGATCCCGTCTCGAAATACATTCCGGCCTTTGCCGACATGAAGGTCGGCGTCGAGAAGAAGGCCGAGGACAACAAGGTCTCGCTCGAGCTGGAGCCGCTCAATCGTCCTGTCACGATCGAGGATTTGATGCGCCACACGGCCGGGATCCCCTATGGCTATTATGGCGGAGACCTGGTGAACAAGCTCTATGCCGATGCCGGTCTGTTCGACAGCAAGGACAGGACCAACGCCGAATTCGTCGCGAAGATCGCCGCGCTGCCACTCGCCGAACAGCCCGGGATGATCTGGGATTACGGCCACGGCACCGACGTGCTCGGCCGCATCATCGAGGTGATATCAGGGGAATCGCTCTACCAGTTCGCGAAGGAGCGGTTGCTTGATCCGCTCGGGATGAAGGACACCGCGTTCTATGTCGCCGATCCCGCCAAATGGCGGCGGATCGCCGAGCCGATGCCGCAGGATCGCGCGATCAGTCCGGTGACGGAGGTTCGCGATATCAGGAAGCCACTGAAATGGGAGTCGGGTGGCGGCGGACTCGTCGGCACCATCGGCGACTACGCGCGCTTCTCACAGATGCTGCTCAACCGTGGCACGCTCGATGGCCGACGCTACCTCAAGCCCGAGACGATCGCGGTGATGACGTCCGATCACGTCGGCCCTGAAACCCATGTCGAGCGCGACAGGAATTATTATCCGGGCGAGAGCTCGGGCTATGGCCTCGGCGTCGCCGTGCGCACGTCGGTGCCACCAGGCACCGCTTGGCCGCTTGGCGAATATCGCTGGGATGGCGTCGGCGGCACCTTCTTCTTCATCGACCCCGAAGACGACCTGTTCGGGATCTTCATGGTGCAGACCCCGTCGCAGCGCGGCCGCATCCAGCTCGCGCTGAAGACGCTGATCTATCAGGCGATGGGGCGGTGATCATGCCGTGCGCACGATCTCTCTGACGTAGCCGATCGTTTCCTCGATCTGGCTCGCATTGACGTCGAGATGGGTGCAGGCGCGGATGCGGCCATCCATCATCGCGAGCGTCACGCCGCGCTGGCGCAGTGCCGCGACCATCTTGTCGCCGGCGACGCCGGCGCCGTCGGGCTTGAAGAACACGAGGTTCGTCTCGGGCTCCTGCACCTCGATGCCTGATATCTGCGAGAGCCCGCGCGCGAGCGTGCGCGCGTTGGCGTGGTCGTCGGCAAGGCGCTCAACATGATGATCGAGCGCGTAGATGCAGGCGGCCGCACAGACGCCGGCCTGCCGCATCGAGCCGCCCAGGCGCTGTTTCCATTGCCAGACTGCGTCAATGAAGGCACGCGTGCCCGCGAGCACGCCGCCGATCGGCGCGCCGAGGCCCTTCGAGAAGTCGATCCAGGCCGAATCCCAGCCCGCCGTCATCTCCCGCGGCGAGATGCCGCTCGCGACCGTGGCGTTCAACAGACGCGCGCCGTCCATATGCGTGGCGAGGCCATGTTGCCTGGCGATCGCGACGATCTCGTCGAGCGCAGCCTTCTTCCAGATCGTGCCGCCGCCGATATTGGCGGTCTGCTCGACGCTGACGACGCTCTGCGTCGGCTGGTAGCGCGTGCGCGGATGCAGTGCCTTGCGGAACGTCTCCGGCGTGAACTGGCCGTCGGCGCCTTTGAGCTGCGTCACCTGGAAGCCGCCGATCGCGGCATGCGCGCCGCCTTCGCGGGCGATGATGTGAGCGGTTTCATGCGCGAGAATCTCGTCGCCGGGACGGCAATGCACCAGCGTCGCTGTCACGTTGCACATCGTGCCCGAGGGCATGTAGACGGCCGCCTCCTTGCCCATCAGATCGGCGACGCGCTCGCACAGCGCATTCACGGTCGGATCGTCGCCGACCTGCTCGTCGCCAACTTCGGCCCGCGCCATCGCCTCGCGCATGGCACCCGTCGGCTTGGTCTGCGTGTCCGAGAGCAGATTGATGCGCACCGGCGGCGCCTTGGGATCAACGGGGGGAGGGGTGTAGAGCATGGCTGATCTCGTCATTTCATCTAGTCGAACAATTGTGGTCTGATGTCTTGCGCGCCGTGAAGGACGGCACGGATTTCCACGTGGTCGGGCCGTACCGTGTAGAAAATCAGATGTGATTGGAAGCGAAAACGTCGGTAGCCTGCCGCGAGTTCATCCACTTGCTGACCGATCAGAGGAAAGTCGGCGAGAAGTTCGAAGGATCGGATCAAACCGGCGTAGTAGGCCTCCGCCTGATATTTGCCGAATCGGCTTCGCTGAAGTCGTAAATGTCGATCAAATCGGCTCGGGTACGCTCCGACAGCCGATACTCAGCCATGGCGACGTTGAGCAACACGTTGACGCGCTGCAGCGAGGATGTCGTCCGGCGTGTCCGAGGTGAATGTGTTGCAATCGGCCTGCTCAAATAGCGCTTGATATCGGCGGACCTGCTCGTCACGCGGGAGCTTGGCCCACGCCTCAAGCTCGGTTTCCGTCGGTGTTGCCGAGGGAGTGATATTGGCGAGCTGGCCGGTCGTCTGAGACATCAAGTGGGATGTTACCACAACAAAAAGGCCCCGGAAACCGGGGCCTTTGAGTATTGGATCGCGCAGATATCAGCGCGAATAGAATTCGACGACCAGATGGGGCTCCATCTGCACCGGGAACGGCACGTCGGAGAGGCCGGGGATGCGCACGTATTTGGCGGTCATCTTGCCGTGGTCGACTTCGAGATAGTCGGGGGTGTCGCGCTCGGGGAGCTGGCTCGCTTCGAGAACGTGGGCGAGCTGCTTGGAGGCTTCCTTGACCTCGATCACGTCGCCCACCTTGATCTGGTAGCTCGAGATGTTGACCTTGCGGCCGTTCACCTTGATGTGGCCGTGGTTGATGAACTGGCGGGCCGCGAAGATCGTAGAGACGAACTTGGCGCGGTACACGACGGCGTCGAGACGACGCTCGAGCAGGCCGATCAGGTTCTCGCCGGTGTCACCCTTGAGGCGGCTGGCCTCGACATAGATGCCGTGGAACTGGCGCTCGCTGATGTTGGCGTAGTAGCCCTTCAGCTTCTGCTTGGCGCGCAGCTGCACGCCGAAGTCCGAGAGCTTGCCCTTGCGGCGCTGGCCGTGCTGGCCGGGGCCGTATTCGCGGCGGTTCACGGGGCTCTTCGGGCGGCCCCAGATGTTCTGGCCCATACGGCGATCGAGTTTGTACTTCGCCTCACTGCGCTTAGTCATCGCGTCCTCTTCGGTTGCATGGTTTGAGGAAACGCGCCCTCCTGGGTGACGGGCTAGCCCGGCACTGACAGGTCCGATCCCCAAAGCTTAAGGGAGAGGACCACGGGTCGCGAAACGCTTCGCGGGCCGAAATCGGCCCGCGAGCAGGGGGCTTTTAGGGGAGTTTGGGGTTCGCTGTCAATTCTTTAGCGGTCATTCCGGGGCGCCCGCAGGGCGAACTATGGTGCGCAATTGCGCACCTGAGAATCTCGAGGTTCCGGGGTCTGGTCCTTCGGACCATCCCGGAACGACGGCATCTTACGTCCTGACCGCCCGGATCGGCTTGGCGCCGGCGGCACGTAATTCCGCAGCGATTTCAGTGTTCAGGACGTGTTCCAGCCGGGTCAGGACCCGGGCGATGGGGGCCGCATCCGTAACCCGGTGATCCCAGCGGATCACCACATGGATGGTCTGGTCGGGCTTGACCAGCCCGTAGCTCACGACGAAGGGGCCCGGTGTGATGGGGTGGAGTTCGCCGCCGCCATAGGCCGATACCGAGCTCACCGCGAAGCTGCCAAACCAATTGCCGCGCTGGCGGCCGAAATTCAGGCCCACGGCCCAGGATAGCCGCCGCAGCGGCAGGGGCAGCCGGGTGACCCGCATGATCTTGCGGAACATGGGGACGTCATCGACCGGCGCCGTCTTGGCGCGGCGGATCTCGGCGTCGATCGCAGCCAGCGTCATGGCCTCCGGGCCTGCGATTCGCTGCGGCATCACGCATTCCTCCCCGTTCTCGACCCGGGCAATCGCAACCGACGCCACGCTATTGCGCAACTCATAGAACGACGGCCAGGGCCATTTGGCGTAGACGGTCCGCAGGACCGGCTCGTCCCGGGCCACCAGAGCGAAGGCCTTGACGAACATCGCGGCCCAGCCGGCGGGCGCCGCCGCTTCCGCGCGCGCCTCCAGCAGGGGGCGGATATTGAGTGACCGGGAGAGCGAGACGAATGGCACGCTCATCGAGGCGCGCATGAGGTCGACAATCAGGCGGCGCGGAAGCGAAATTTTCTTGGGTTGACCGCGCATCGTTCCTTCGGTTCCCGCGGGCTGACATCAGGGGCGGCGAGCGGCCGCGACCCTAGCAGCACTGCCGTTCGCGGCAAGCCATAATGGCCGATCACCGTTCAGCGCTTGATGCCGTCGAACGCCGCCATGATGCCGCGCTGGAACAGCGACCAGTCGAAGCCGAGCGCGATCGCGCGGTAGCCACGGTCGATCAGCTGGTTGGCCTGCTCGGCGGTGCGCGCCACGCCGCCGATCGGCACGCCGCTGTTGAGGATGCCGGCTTCGGCACGCGCGATCAGCGCAAGCAATTCCGGATCGTCCATCTGACCGCGCTTGTTGATGGAGGTGGCGAGATCGCCGGGGCCGATGACGGCGACGTCGATGCCCGGCGTCGCCATGATCTCGTCGATGCGGTTGACGGCCTCGACATGCTCGATGGTGATCATGCAGATCATCTCGTCGTCGGCTGACGCCATGTAGTCGGGCATCGACTGGCCCCAGCGGAACGGCGCGTGGAAGGGGCCCCAGAGGCGGTCACCGCGCGGCGGATAACGCACGCTGCGCACCGCCTTGTCGGCTTGGTCGCGATTGGTGATCATCGGAAAATTGATCCCGAAGGCGCCGATGTCCATCGGCGCCTTTGCAAGCCAGGGCTCGTTCGCGGCAATCCGCACCAGCGGCGTGCACGGCGTGCCCGTCGTCGCCGCGATCATCGCATGGGCTTCGGTGAGGCCGATCGGTCCGTGCTCGAGATCGACGATGATCCAGTCGAGCGAGCGCGCCATGATCTGCACCATCTGCACGCTCGGGATCGTTGCGATCGCACCGAAGGCGGGGCGGCCTTCGTTCCACATCTGGCGGAGGCGGTTGAGCGGCTTTGCGGGGACCGACATGAAATGACCTTGCGCGCGATGACGACGGCGCAGCCTAGCAGCGCGCCCCGGCTGCGAAAAGTCAGCCCAGCGCGCGGCCGCCGAAGAACGGCATCAGCGTGGCGCTGAGGCCATGCACGCGGTTCGATGTGAATATCATCTCGGCGCCCGATTGGGCCATGCCGCCATTGCGCGGGCCAAGCAGGTCGGAGACGCGGCGCGCAATGGCCGGTGCCGGATCGATCCACTCCACCGGCCAGGGCGCCAGCCGCTCCATCCGGTCCAGCAGCAGCGGATAATGCGTGCAGGCGAGCACGATCGTGTCGGTGCGCGCAGTCGTATCCTCGGGGTTTCCGACGAAGCAAGGTTTCAGCTCCGCGAAAATGTCGCTGTCCTCGACAGCGGTGCCGCTGAGCGCAGCCTCGGCGAGCGTGGCGAGTTCGGGCGAGCCGACCAGTGTCACCTCACAGCCTTGGCCGTGATCCCGGATCAGCGCTTGGGTGTACTCGCGCTTGACGGTAGCTTTCGTACCGAGCACCGAGACGCGGCGGGTCTTCGACTGCGCGCAGGCCGGCTTGATCGCCGGCACCGTGCCGACGAACGGCACGCGATAGGCGGCGCGCAAATGGCTCATGACCGAAACGGACATGGTATTGCATGCGATCACCACCAGGTCGGGCTTGTGCGCGGCAATCAGCTCTCCCATCAGCGGCACGACGCGGGCGATGATTTCGTCCTCGCTGTGATGGCCATAGGGGAAAAAGGCGTCGTCGGCGACGTAGGTATAATGCGCATCCGGGCGTGCGGCCACGACCTCACGCAGCACGGTAAGGCCACCAAGGCCGGAATCGAATACCAGGATCGTCGGGGAATGGGTCACGTCGTTACCTTAAGGCCCCATGGTTACCATTCGGTTTTCAGGGCGGTTTTGCGGCGGGAGCAGCCCGCCGCCCAGTTTGGAACGATTCAATTTCGCGTATGCCGCATGTTCCCGCTATCAGCGGCCGTGCCGCGCCGCGGTTGGGATATCCGCAAATGTCCGGGAGCCGACATGATCAGAAATACTGGGAATAGCTGGGGCAGCGTTGCCCGGTGGTTTCACTGGGGCCTGGCACTGGCGATCATCGGCATGATCGGCTTCGGCTGGTGGATGAATCACATTCCGGCGCGTGCCGACAAATTCTTCTACCGCTCGATCCATGCCGACATCGGCTATGTGATCCTGCTGCTCACGGTGCTGCGCCTGGCCTGGCGCGCCATCAACCCGACGCCGGCGCTGCCGGCCGAGTCCTTGCACTGGCAGAGGATTGCGGCCCGCCTCAGCCAGGGCGCGCTCTATCTCGTGGTGATCCTGGTCGCGACGTTGGGCTGGGCGCATTCCGGCGCGCGTGCGACCAACTACTCGGACTTCTTCGGCCTGTTTCACGTGCCGCAATTCACCTCCCCGGACAGGGCGGCAGCGGACGCCTTCGAGGACCGGCACATTTTCTTTGCCTATGTGCTGCTGGCGCTGATAGTCGTCCACTTCGTCGCCGCCCTCTGGCACCACTTCATCCGCCGCGACCATGTCGTGGCGCGGATGGTGACGGACGAGGTGAGCTAGGGTTTTTTCAAACTGTCGCTCCCGTCATCTGAGGTGCGAGTGGCGCGATGCAATAGCATCGTGCCGGGAGCCTCGAAGGATGCCGGGCCGCGATGATGCAGCCGGGCCGTCGCCCTTCGAGGGCCGCTGAAGAAGCGGCCACCTCAGAGGTGACGGTGCTATAACGCAGCCTCACGACCGATCCAGCTTACGCCCGTCAGGAAACGCCTATGCTCACCGTCCATCATCTCGGCAAATCGCAATCCGAACGCATCGTCTGGCTCTGCGAGGAGCTCGGGATTCCCTACGAGCTGAAGCGCTACACGCGTGATTCCGTCACCATGCTGGCGCCGCCGGACTACAAGGCGCTGCATCCGATCGGAGCTGCGCCTGTCGTCACCGATGGTGATCTCGTGCTCGCCGAATCCGGCGCTATCGTCGATTACATCATCGCCAAATACGGCGACGGTCGCCTCGTCCTCCGCGCCGATCATCCCGACTTTGCGCAATTCCTGTACTGGTTCCACTTCGCCAACGGCACCTTGCAGGCCGGCATGGGCCGGCTGATGCTGTTGAACCGGCTCAAGCTCGCGCATGACAACCCGATGCTGGTTGCCACCAAGGCGCGCGTCGATCGCGCCTTCGATCTGGTCGATGCGCGGGTGCGCGAGGCCGAATATCTGGCCGGCAGCAGCTTCACCACGGCCGACATCATGATCGGCTTCTCGCTGACGACGATGCGTTATTTCCAGCCCTATGATCTCGCGCGCTGGCCGAATGTGGTCAGATATCTCGGCCGCGTCGGTGCGCGTCCCGCCTACCGGCGCGCGATGGAGAAGGGCGATCCCGGCATGGCGCTGCTGCTGAGCTGAGCGGCGATCAGGCGATCTTGTTCGTGGTCGCTGTCCGGGCTGCCGCCAGCTGCTTCTGCAAGCGATCGATGTTTTGCAGGAGACGCTGGCTGGTCAGCACCAGGAAGTAATAGCCGAACTGCGGGTCCTGGAAGTAGATCTCGAGCAGGCGGTCATAGGTGATCGTCAGCACCTGTCCGTCCTCGATGCATTCGATGGTTCCGGTGCGCCGGTTGTCGGGCGTCAGGAAGCCGAGCTCGCCCATGAGCGCGCCCGGGCCGATCTCGACGTTGATCTCCTTGACCAGGAATTTGCCGGTGACGGTGAGGAGCATCTCCTTGGCCGGGTCGCCCAGCTTGAACAGCGTCTCGCCGTGGCGGTATTTGCGCTCGGTCATGAATGGCTTGAGCCACTCGATCGACATGTCGCCTTCGGCCGCATGTCGCGCCTTCTTGACCAGCTTGAGCATTTGTCGCAGGCGCAAGGCGTTGATCGGGAGCAGCAGCAGATACAGCAGGAACGTCGAGACGTTGGCCGAGAGCGCGCCGAAAATGGCGAAGAAAGCGCAACCGATCATGTTGGCGACGCGCAAGGGGACCATCGTCCGCATCAGGAGGGTGGCGACGAAGAAGACGGCGCCGACCGCGGCGAACATGTTGGCCAGCGTGATGTTATGAACGAAGATCTCCAGCATCCGGTTGAAGATCGCGTCCCAGGTGACGTTGTTGGGGTCGAGGCCCATCTGGACCAGGATCTTCGCGATCCTGAGGTTATCCGTCGCCGCATCCAGAATGCGGTCGAGGATCGAGGAAACGTCTGCACTGCCGGACGGCATGGTACTATCCCTGCGTAAGGCCTCTAGTCCTGGTCGGTATCCGCGGCACGTTTAACCGAAATCGAATGACGACCGCTTGAATGAAACTTTCGGTCGCCCTGCTGCAAGGGGCAAATTTTAGCCTGATCGGCGGTTTCGGCAATTGCCCGTTGGTCGCGCGCAGGATCCCGCGGCCCGTGATTCGGGTTGGCGCCGCAGGCAGAGCTTGGCGTCCGGGGCGGGCGGTCGGCGCTAAAAAACGGCCCGGTAAGTTCTATGGCTTGGCGGCGGGCTGGATGACCTGCCGCTCGACGAGGGTGAGATGCCCGGGCAAGGCGCCGGCACGCAACAGCATGGCGACGCTGTTGGCCTCTTCGCGAGTGAAATTGCCCGAGATCTGGCCCGAGCCGCCGACGATGGGTTCGCGGATCACTGGCGCGGAGATCACCTTGTCGTCGAGCACGATGGCCAAGGGCCTGCCGACGTTTTCCGCGGTGACGTGGGCAAAGCGCCGCGTACCGCGCCCATTGAAGCGGAATTGGGCGATCGGATCCTTGGCGCCGTTGATGCCGGGCACAACGCCGGGCGCTGCATAATTGATGTCCTCGCCGTCGAGCGCGCTGTCCTTGGTCACCAGATAAGGCCGCTTGTCCTTGAAGCCGAGCAGGATCTCGGAGCCTTCGGGCGGGCTGCCGGATTGCGCCTGCTCCGGCGTCATCGAAACATCGACCGGTCGGAAGCTGACCCTGACCTTCCGCGCGAATATCGCGGTGATACGGTCGGGGTCGGTGACGCCGGGCAGGAAGATGCGGATGCGGTCAGTGCCGTCAGGGGCGACGCTGACAGGCTTGACGCCGGCGTCCTGGAGACGTTGCTCGATCATGGCGATGGAGTCTTCGACGAGATGGTGCAGCCGCGCGGCGGATGCCGCATCGGTGGGCGTGAGCCTGACTGCTCCGTCGCCGCGATCGATCACGGATATCGCGCGCGATGGCAGCCCCTCTGCCGCGGAGGCGAGCTTGCGCGCAAGTTGCTCGCGATCCTGGGCGTCGGCGATCTTCAGCTCGACGCCGCCATCGCGGATCGCAAGGTCGGAGAAGGCGATATGCCCGGCATGCATGGTGCCGTAAACGTCGTCGCGCAAATCGGTGACGACGCTCTCGCGCAAGCCGTCGCCGTCCACGCCGTAGACGATGCGCGACCCGCCCAGCTTTTCCATCTTGTCGCCGACGAAGCCGACGATCTTGGCCCGCATCTTGTCGAACTGGCTGTCCTCTGCGGGCGCCGCACGCGGCAGGGCGATCGCCGATGCCATGGCGAGCGGGAGGGTCAGCCGCGTGGCGCGGTCCCGCAAGGGCGTAGTCATGGTCACCTCAAGTCTTGCGGCAGGACGCTGGCGGACGAGCTCAATTCCCGTTCTTTGGTACCCGGATCGGGCAGGGAGGTTCAAAGCCTTTCAGGCTAGGTTTATCGCCGCAGCCGGCAGGCAATGGACGAACGCCAAATCATCCATCATTGTGGTCCGCTCGACCGGTCAATCGGTCGCGGTCCCGCCGAACCGAATGTCAAAAGACCGGCGGCGAGGGACGATAGCTGGGGGAGGACGGAATTCCATGGCGGGCATCCACGCGCTCGATCGGCTCATCGGCAACGAATATCCGGAGCTTTTGACGGACGAGGAGGTCCGGGTCTTCGAGCAGGTCCCTTACGCCGATCGCGTTGCGGCCGAGAGCACCTATGATGCCATCAAGCTGGGTGCTGCGCGCAATCCCGACGGCGCGGCGATCCAGTTTCTGCAAAATGCCGATCCGGCCGATGCGCCCGTCGTGGTCAGCTATCGCGAGTTGATCGCCCGCGTGACGCAGGCCGCCAACATGTTTCACGCGCTCGGCGTCGAGAAGGGCGACGTCATCTCCTTCATGCTGCCGTTGCTGCCCGATGCCTTCGTGACGCTGTTCGGTGCGGAGGCTGCCGGCATCGCCAACCCCGTCAACCCGCTGCTCGAGCCGCACCAGATCGCGGAAATCCTGGAAGCGGCGAAGACGAAAGTCCTGGTGGCCCTCGGACCGATGCCGGGCACCGACATCTGGCAGAAGGTCGAGCAGATCCGCCCACAACTCAAGCATCTCAAGGTGATTGTGCAGGTGGCAGGCGACGGTGATCCCGCGAACGGAATTTACGCGTTCAACGAGCTGATCAAGCAGCAACCGTCCGACCGGCTTGTCAGCGGCCGCAACATTCTCGGCAGCGACATCGCCGCCTATTTCCACACCGGCGGCACCACGGGCACGCCGAAGCTGGTGCGGCACACCCATGCCAACCAGGTCTATCAAGCCTGGGCGCTGAACCTACTGCTGAAGTCGAAGCCCGGTGCCAACATGCTGTTCGGCATGCCGCTGTTTCACGTCGGCGGATCGCTGACGCAGGTGCTGTTGACACTCTCTGCCGGCGGCTCGCTGGTGGTGCTGTCGCCGAGCGGCTGGCGCAATCCGAACGCGGTGAAGAACATCTGGGGCCTCGTCGAGCGCTTCAAGGTCGAAGCGCTGTCGAGCGTGCCGACGGTTCTGGCTGCAGCGCTCGCGGTGCCTCCGGGGAATGCGGACATCTCCAGCCTGAAATATGCGGCCGGCGGAGGCTCGGCGATCCCGGTTGCCGTCGGGTCTGCGATCCAAGAGAAATTGAAGCTGCCGGTGGTCGAGGTCTACGGCATGACCGAGACCTCGAGCGTGCACACGCTCGCCTATCCGTCACGACCGATCCGGCTCGGCTCGGTCGGTCTTCCCATGCCTTACTCGCGCGTGCGCATCGTGCAGCTCGACGCCGAGGGCCGCCTGATCCGCGACTGCAAGCCTGACGAGATCGGCGTCGTCATCATGGCCGGGCCCGGCGTGTTCGGCGGCTATCTCAACGACGCCCACAACAAAGGTGCCTTCGTCGACGAGGTCTGGGTCAATTCCGGCGATCTCGGGCGGCTCGATGCCGACGGCTATCTCTGGATCACCGGCCGCGCCAAGGACCTCGTGATCCGCGGCGGCCACAACATCGATCCGGCGCCGATCGAGGAGATCATGTTTCGCCATCCTGCGGTCGGCTTTGCCGCCGTGGTCGGCCAGCCCGATGCCTACGCCGGCGAGCTGCCTGTCGGTTATGTTCAGCTGAAGCCGGGCGCGTCCGTCGAGCCGGGCGAGCTCGAGGCGTGGGTGCGCGAGCGCACGCCGGAGCGCGCCGCCGTTCCGGTGCAGGTCATTCCGATCGATCCGATGCCGGTCACCGGAGTCGGCAAGGTATTCAAGCCGCAGCTGCGTTGGGATGCGGCGCAGCGCGTGTTCACCAAGGTGCTGATGCCGCTGCTCGAGCGCGGCATCGACTGCAAGGTGAAGGTCGGCGCGCACGGCAGCCACGGCTCGATCGCGACCGTGACGCTGACAGGGCTTCCTGCGGATCAGCGCGACGCCGTCGCCGGCGAGGTGCACGCGCTGCTCGCACCGTTCGTGATGCGGCACGAGGTGGTGCAGGCGTAGGTGAGGCAGCGCTGGGCTCGCCTTCGCCTCAACTACCGCGATAGGTCGAGTAGCTCCAGGGTGTGACCAGGAGCGGCACGTGCAGGTGCTGCTCCGGCTCAGAGACGCTGAAGCGTAGCGGAATGACGTCCAGAAAGGGCGGATTGCTCAGCGGGACGTCGCGGCCAGCGAAATAGGCGGCTGCCTGAAAGCGCAGCTCGTAGGTGCCGATCGGCACGGGCCGCCCCTCGATCGGCTCAGGGCTGGTGCGGCCGTCGGCATTGGTGACGAGGTCGGCGATCAGGCGTTCATCGCCACGGCGTGACAGCTCGACCAGGCTGAACTTCATGCCCTCGGCCGGCAGCCCGCGATGGGTGTCGAGGACGTGGACCGACAGCGTGCCGTGGACCGCCAACGGCTCGTCGCTCGCGATCATGCCGGCAAGACGAAGGCTCGCGATGCGCGCGATCTCGGTCAGCGCCTCTTTTTCCTCCTGCGCGGGGTCGTTGTTCAGCCGGCGCGCGAAAGCGTCGAGAATCGAATCCTTGGTGTGGCGGCGCACGCAGATCATGAAAGGAAAGCCGAACTTCGCCTTGTAGGCGTTGTTCAGCGTCTCGAACATCGCGAACTCGGTGTCCGATAATCGGTCGAGGCCGGCCCCGTCCTGCTCGCGCGTCGAGTGCGAAGTGAGACCCTGAGCGCGCTGGGCCTTGTTGGCGAGATCGGGATGCGAGCGGATCAGCTTGAGGCGCTGCTCGGCTGGCGCGTTCGCGATCGAAGCAACCATCGCATCGCGCAAGGCGGCAAGCGTCTTGAACGGCCGCCGCGCGGCAGCTGCCGCTGCGACCCAGGGCGAGTATTCGAATATCTCGCCGAGCGCTGCCACGAAGTCGGCCGTGCTGGCGCGGTTGAGGCTGTCGAGCGTGAGTTGTCCTGGCACGAAAATCTCCGTTCAGCGCATCCGCCGGGTCAGTCCGGCGAAGCGTTCGGCAAGCAGCATCAGGATCAGGGTGGCGATCACGATCGCGCCCGACGCGGCTGCGGTGCGAACGTCGAGATTGGTCTCGATCTGTTGCCAGAGATGAATCGGCAGCATCTCGGTGCGCTCGTCGGCGAGGAACAGCGACACCGGAACGTTGTCGAAGGAGGCCATGAAGGCGAGAAAGGCGCCCGCGCCAATGCCGGGCCCGATCAGCGGCAGGGTGATGCGGCGAAACGTCGTCAGGCGATCGGCGCCGAGACTCTCGGAGGCCTCGAGCAAACTGGCATCGAGCTGCGACAGGGAGGCGAGGGTCGTTCTCAGTACGAAAGGCACGCAGACGATGGCATGGCCGAGCACCAGGAGGGGAATGCTCGGCGAGAGGCCGAGCCTGTTGATGAAGATCAGCGCGGCAAAGCCGAATGACAGCGCAGGCAGGAGCAGCGGCGACATGAACAGCAGGTCCGCTGCGCGCATCATCGGCGAGCGGCTGCGCGCGATCGCGAGCGCTGCGGCCGTGCCGCATATCGTCGACAGCAGCGTGGTCCAGAACGCCACGATGAGACTGTTCAGCCCTGCGCGCTGCATCTGGTCGGCATCGAGCAGCGCGACATACCAGCGCAATGAGAACCCGGGTGGCGGAAAGCGCAGGGATTGCGATGAAGTGAGCGAGGTCAGCAGCACGACTGCGGTAGGCAACACCAGGAACAGCAAGGCGATGGCAGCAAGCAACCCGAAGACGAATTTGAGCGACAGGGCTTCCCAGCGGATTCGTCTAGGCCCGGCCATGAATCTCGCTCCTGCGGCCGATGGCGCCGAGCACGCCGACGACGATCATCACCGTGACCATGAAGATGATCGACAGCGCCGCGGCGAACGGCCAGTTATTGGCGCCGACCGCCTGCTGGTAGATATCAAGCGGCATGTAGATCAGCCGCGCCCCGCCGATCAGAGTCTGCGTGACGAAGGCCGTCACGCTCGCCGCATAGGTCAGGATGCAGCCGGCGATGATGCCGGGCATCGACAACGGCAGCGTGATGCGGAAGAAGGTGCGCCATTCGCCGGCCCCGAGCACGCGCGAGGCATCGCCGAGATTCGGGTCGAGCTTCGACAGCACGGTGAGGATCGGCAGCACCATCAGCGGCATCTGCACCTGGGCAAGCACCATCACGACACCAATCTCGGTATAGAGCAGTCGCAGCGGCTCGTTGCTGAGGCCGAGCCCCATGACGATTTGGTTGAGCAGGCCCTGCCGGCCCAAAATCACGATCCACGAAAAGGTGCGGACCACCACTGAGGTCAGGATGGGAAGGATGACCAGGAACACCAGCACGCTCTGCCAACGTGCGCCTGCGCGTGCGCAGAGCCAGGCGACGGGGTAACCGAACAACAGGCACACTAACGTCGCCTTGACGCCGAGCAGGAGCGTATCGATCAGGATCGAGTAGCTGAAGGGATCGCTGAAGAACTTCACGTAGTTGCCGAGCGTCCAGCCCCGCATGGCGATGTCGCCATGCAGGGACAGCAGGAGGAGGACGACGAGCGGCGCGACAAAGAATGCCGTGAAGAGGGCGGCAAGCGGCAGGACGAGCCTTGAATCGGCCTCCATCGCCAGGTCTCCCCCTTAGAGCTTGATCTCGCGGTTGAAGCGATCGATCAGCGCGCCGCGCTGGGGGTTGATCTTTTCCCAATTGATGGTGCGGATCTTGGCGACATCGTCGAGCGTCCTGGCCAGCGACTTGGTGATGGCGCCCTCGAGCTCGACCTTCGCATTGGTCGGAATGACGTCGTAGGGCGGCTTCAGCAGCTTCTCCTGAGTCGCTGCGGCCAGATGCAGGTCGATATATTGGACTGCAAGCTCGGGCTCGGCGGCGCCTGCGACGACGTGCAGGCTGGTCGACCAGCCGACCGGGCCGGTCGCCGGGACCGTGAATTCGACCGGCACGTCCTTGGCCCTGAGCGTCTGGACGAAGTTGAAATTGTAGGGAGCGATGTCGATCTGCTCCTGCTGCCACAGCGTCGCAAATGCGCCGAGATTGGCGCCGATCGCACCGACATTCGGCAAGAGCTGCTTCAGGAACTTGAACGCCGGCTCGAAATCCTCGTCGGTGCCGCCCTTGAGGCGGTTGAGCTCGGCAAGGAAGGCGATGCCGAGCTGGCTGTTGAGCGCGGTCAGGCCGACGCGGCCTTTGTATTTTGGATCGAGCAGATCGTCCCAGCTCGTCGGCGGAGTCTTGATCTTGTCGGGATTGTAGCCGAGGCCGATCACCTGCATGGTGATCTTCGGGCCCCATTTGTCCTGGGCGGTCGGCAGCAAGTCCTTGTAGTTGGGCGACTGCGCGATGGGATATTCCACGATCAGGCCGTCGCGGACCGCATCGATCACCTGCGGTGCGTCGAAGAACGCGACGTCGAACGGCGGCTTATTGCCCTTGGCGGCAACGAGCCGCGATACCTGGTCGGTGCCGAGGATGATGGATTGCGTAACGGCGGCGCCGGTCAGCTGCTTGAACGCCGGCGCGATGACGTCGCGGTCCGCCTCGTTCCAGGTGCCGGGGAAGGTTGCCGCGATCAGCGTCTTGTTCTGTGCGTGCGCGAAGGGCGGCAGGCTCGCCGCGAGCGCGAGGCCGCCGGCGCTGCGCAACACGCGCCGGCGATCGATCGTAATGGTCCTGAATGATGTCATGGCTGGCGTTCTCTCCGGGTTCAGGATGCGGGGAATACATGGCAGGCCGCCGGTGAGGCCGGCGCCAGATAAACGGTCGCGCCGACCGGGCGCAGCGCGCCCTCGGCATCGCGGGTCTCCGCGACCTTGAGCGAGGGGCCCGCGGTCAGCGCGACGTCGTAGACGACCTGCGCGCCGAGCGGCAGCACCGTGGTGATGATCGCGGTGAAGGCGCCAGCGGACGGAGCTGGTCGGAAGCGCAACTGCTCAGGACGGATCGAAACGATGACCGCGTGCCCCTGCTGAAGTGTTTTGTTCGGGCTGACGGGGAGAACGTGGCCGTGCTCGAGCCGAACGGCCGAATCTTCGATGAATTCACCGCGCAGCACGTTGGTGGTTCCGACGAACTCGTTCACGAACAGCGTTTGCGGCGTGTCGTAGATGCCGGTCGGGGTCGAGATCTGCTCGATGCGCCCGCGCGACATCACGGCGATGCGGTCGGCCATCGACAGCGCCTCCTCCTGGTCGTGGGTGACCAGGATGGTGGTGATGCCGGATTGGCGCTGGAGGCGTTTGACCTCGATTTGCATGTCGAGGCGCAAATTCTTGTCGAGGGCTCCGAAGGGCTCGTCGAGCAGCAGAACTTTGGGATCGATGGCGAGGCAGCGGGCCAGCGCCACGCGCTGCTGCTGGCCACCGGACAGTTCTCGCGGCCTGCGGCTGGCGAACTCGCCCATATGGACGAGATCGAGCATTTCGGCGACGCGCTTGGCGATGCGCTCGCGCGGCCATTTGTGCGCCTGGAGGCCGTAAGCGACGTTCTCGCCGACGCTCATGTGCGGAAACAGCGCGTAGTTCTGGAAGACGATGCCGACGCCGCGCTCCGCGGGCGACAGGGCATCGGCTATGCTGTCGTCGAACAGGACGCGGCCTTCGCTCTGCCGGATGAAGCCGGAGATGATCCGCAGCAAGGTCGACTTGCCGCAGCCGGACGGGCCGAGCAGGGCGACGAGCTCGCCGCCAGCGATATCGAGGTTGATATCCCGCACGGCCGTGCTCGCGCCGAACCGGTGCGTGATGGCGTCCAGCCGGAGCCGATGCGAGCGAGACGCGGTCATGAACGTTTTGCCCCAAAACCTGCGACGGGGACCTTGCAGCGGTCGAAGGAGATCACCTCGGCGCACATGTTCGGCTCAATCACCCATTGCCGTCCAGCACAGAATAGGCAATTCTCCATTCGCAAAATTAGAATGGGGTGCGGGCAGGTGCAGGTCACGTGAGAGGGTCGCTCGTTCCGGCGGCATTGCGCTATGCCGACCAGGTGGCGCGATCCGGATCAATCCAGAGCGCTGCCCGGGAAATGAATATCGCGGCGTCTGCCATCAACCGGCAGATCCTGCTCCTGGAGCGCGATCTCGGCGTCACCCTGTTCGAGCGCGTGACCGGCGGCATGCGGCTGACGCCGGCCGGCGACGCGCTGGTCGCGCTGACGCGCCGTTGGCGCTCGGACGAGCGGCGGGCCAATGCCGAGTTCAAGCAGCTGCAGGGCGTCAACCAGGGCCATGTGCGCCTCGTTGCGATGGACAGCCATGTCAACGGGTTCCTGCCGCGGTTCGTGAGCGAGCTGAACGAGCGCCATCCGCGTATCTCGCTCGAGATTCAGGTCGCCAGCACGGATGATGCGCAGACCGCGCTGCTGTCCGGAGCCGCCGATCTGATTGCCGCCTTCAATCTCAATCCGCACCGTGAGATCCATGTGCTGTGGCGCCGTGAGCTGCCATTCGGCTGCGTAGTCGCGCCGAACCATCCGCTGGCCCAGCGCAAGACCACCAGCATGCAGGAGGTGGCAGGCCATCCCATCGTCCTGCAAAACAAGGCATTGGCGATCAGGCGCTACCTCGAGGCACGCCATGGCTGGCTGTTGTCGGAGGGGACGATCGAGACCAATTCGCTGCAACTGGTGAAGCGCCTCGCGGGGAGCGGCAACTACGTTGCTTTCACTTCCGAGCTCGATGCCGCCCCCGAGCTCGTCAGCGGCGCGCTGGTGTTCGTGCCCGTACGTGACAAGGGGGCCGATCCGCAGACCGTGAGTGTGGCCATCGATGCGCGCAAGCCGTTCCCGAAGATCGCGCGAATCGTCGCCGACGGGCTTGCCGCCGGCATGGATGCGGATCTGCAAGACGTGCGTCGCCGCACGTCCTGATGCTCGGCAAAACGGCGTATCTAGCCCGCCGGCATTGCCGTCTCGATCAGGCGCACCCAGAACGAGGCGCCGTGGCCGAGGATGTTGTCGTTGAAGACGTAGGCCGGATGGTGGCACGCCGGGCTGTCGCCCATGCCGACCAGCACCATCGCGCCGGGGCGCGCTTCCAGCATGAACGAGAAGTCTTCCGCGCCCATCATCGGAATGATGCGGTCGTTGACGCGCTCGCTACCCACGATGTCGCGGGCCACGTCGGCGGCGACACCGGCTTCGCGCGGATGATTCATCGTCACCGGATACATCCGTGAGTATTTCGTCTCGGCAGTGCCGCCATAGGCGCGCGCAACGCTGTCGGCGACTTCGCCGATGCGGCGCTCGACCAGATCGCGCACCTCGGGGTCGAGCGTGCGCACGGTGCCGCCGAGCTCGGCGGTCTCCGGGATGATGTTGAAAGCGGTGCCGGCATGGAATTGCGTCACCGAGATCACCGCCGATTTCAGCGGATCGACGTTGCGGGCGACGATCGATTGCAGCGCGTTCACGATCTGCGAGCCGATCAAGACGCTGTCGATCGCCTGGTGCGGCGTGGCGCCGGCATGACCGCCCTTGCCGCGGACGGTGATCTGGATGTTGTCGGAAGAGGCGAGCAGCGGGCCTGACGTGGTGGCGAAATGGCCTTCGGGCAGGCCCGGCATGTTGTGCATGCCGTAGACCTGCTCGATGTTCCAGCGCGTCATCAGGCCGTCCTCGACCATGGCCTTGCCGCCGCCACCGCCTTCCTCGGCGGGCTGGAAGATGAGGATCGCGGTGCCGTCGAAATTGCGCGTCTCGGCGAGGTACTTTGCGGCGCCCAGCAGCATGGCGGTGTGGCCGTCATGGCCGCAGGCATGCATCTTTCCGGGGACCTTCGAGGCGTAGGGCACATCGGCGGCTTCCATGATCGGCAGCGCATCCATGTCGGCGCGCAGCCCGATCGCCTTGCCGGAGCCGGATTTGCGGCCGCGGATCACGCCGACGACGCCGGTGCGGCCGATGCCCGTCACCACCTCGTCGCAGCCGAACGCGCGCAACTTCTCGGCGACGATGCCGGCGGTCCGATGGACTTCGTAGAGCAACTCAGGGTTCTCGTGAAAGTCATGGCGCCAGGCGGCCATTTCGTCGGAGAGGGCGGCGATGCGGTTGACGATGGGCATGGGGGATCCGTTTCTTATGATGAGTTCGTCGGCGGGTGAGCGTAGCGCAAGCCACCACTGTGTCACAGCCGCTTGTCGATCAGACCCGCTGGTGGGGTGGGAGCCCTCCTGATGGCAAAAGTTAACTGTCAATCACGGATCATTGACTGACAGATATTGAAATCTGTCAGCGAGACGTGTATATCCGTTCTCGGACGCTCCGATTGGGCGTCCCGTGACCACTCCGGGGGGAGCCCGACGTCCGAAGTCCACTCGGATCGAGGGTCGTCAATCAAGGGCGAGGGTCGCGGACGAATGGAGACACAAGACAATGACGATCGAAATCATCAATCTCACCGGCACGATTGGGCATTGGCTCAATCTGTTGGTCGCGCGCCAGATCGCGGCGCAGGCTGCAAAACTGCCTCATTGAGGCGAGAGCTTTCCGAAACGACCGGCTGGGGCGCTTCGGAAGCAGCTCCATCGCCGGGTGAACCCTGAACGGGAACAAGGTGCTGGCATGAACGAAGCCGTTATCCTGACGCCGGAGCGGATCCTCGAAGTCACCGAGGACGTTTTGCGGCGCTACGGACTTGCCAAGGCCACCGTGGTCGATGTTGCCCGTGCGCTCGATGTGAGCCACGGCAGCGTCTACCGCCATTTTCCGAGCAAAGCCTCGCTGCGCGAAGCCGTCGCCAAACGCTGGCTCGACCGCATCGACGCGCCGCTTCTGGCAATCGCCAGGGAGCAGGGCCCCGCGGCCGATCGGCTCGACCGCTGGCTGCGCACGCTGTTTGCTGCAAAACGTTCGCGCGTGCTCGACGACCCTGAAATGTTCGAGACTTATCTGACGCTGGCGCGCGAGGCCTGTGCGGCCGTCAGGTGCCACAAGGATACCATGATCGACCAGATCGCGGCGATCCTGTCCGACGGCGTCAAGCAGGGCGTGTTCGCGGTTGACGACGTCAAGGTCACGGCACGCGCATTGTTCGATGCGACCTGTCGCTTCCATCATCCGGCGCATGCCGATGAGTGGAAGGATGCCGAGCTGCCGGCGCGTGTCGATGCGACGCTCGCTCTGTTGCTGCGCGGATTGAAGGCAGGCTAGGCCGCTACGCCCAACTCACCCTCTCGCCTTGTGAAGACGCGCGTCCTCGCGAACCGCGGGCGAAGCTGCCGCATGCCTGCGCGCGTGCAACCCGCCGTTGGATGTCGGCACGATGGGCGGACTCTCCGGATAGGCATTGATCGCGATTTCGACGGTGTCCTTCGACCGCTTCCGAAGGTGATAGAATGTCAGCTCCTGATTGAGCATGGGACACCGGAAGCGGACGACGGCGGTGTCAGGCAGGCGACAGAGTTCGTCGATGAGTTCGCCTACTGTAATGATCGGAGGATGGGCGGTTTCCTTGTGATGACCCGTACTCATGAGGCCTACTCCTTCGCTCTGCCATTAACCGGAGCTGAACGGTCTTCGTTCCAATCAGCTCGGCAGATGGGAAAGCCTCATCCAGGCCGTCGCGGCAGCCAGCGGCGGCGATTCCTCGACCGGGAGTTCGATGCGCCGCCGCCGGGCGCACAAGGGCGTCGTCTTTACATCCCTGCCGCCATCCCGGATGCGCCAAAGGACGAGCAATAGTCCCCATCACCTCGGTGGGCGGCTGGTAAAGCGCCTCGCGCAGGCGCATGTTGTTGACTCCCTCAAATTGGCTTCGTCAGCCCAGTAAGAGTTTGAGGGTGGAGGGTGCGTGCTTCTCGCTGTCTTCTCGGATATCCACGGCAACCGGCAGGCATTCGAGGCGTGCCTGAAGGTGGCCCGCGCCAGGGGCGCGGAACGCTTCGTCCTGCTCGGCGATTTCGTCGGCTATGGTGCCGACCCGGAATGGGTCGTGGATACCGTGATGGAGCTGGTCGCCCAGGGCGCCGTCGCCGTCCGCGGCAATCACGACCAGGCGGTGAACTCCTCGTCCGAGACCATGAACAATGAAGCGCAGATCGCAATCGAATGGACGCGCGGACGGCTCGACGCCGCGCAGCGCCGGTTTCTCGCCGAACTGCCGATGCTCGTCGAGGACGGCGACCGTCTGTTCGTGCACTCGGAGGCCTCGCATCCCCAGCGCTGGCACTACATCCGCTCGACGGCGGATGCTGCCAAGAGCCTGATAGCGACCACGGCTCACGTGACCTTCTGCGGCCACATCCATCGCCCCGCGCTCTATTCGATGTCGGTGACGGCGAAGATGACCGGCCTCGTGCCCAAGACCGACGTTTCGGTGCCGCTGCTGCGCGGCCGGCAATGGCTCGCCGTGCTGGGCGCGGTGGGCCAGCCGCGCGACGGCGATCCGTCGGCGGCGTTCGCGCTGTTCGATACGGCATCATGCCAAATCACGTATTGCCGCGCGCCCTATGACATCGCGAGCGCGGCGAACCGGATCCGCGAGAACGGCCTGCCGCACTGGCTCGCCGACCGGCTGTCGGAGGGGCGGTAGAGACCGATGCCGATACCTCTCGTCAAGCCAGGCGCCGTCATCGACGGGTACACCATCGGCGAATGCGTGCATGCCGGCGGCATGGCGACGCTCTGGACCGTCACCCATGCCGGTATCGACGCGCCGCTATTGATGAAGATCCCAAGGGCGTCCGAGGGCGAGGATCCGGCCGCGATCGTCTCCTTCGAGATGGAGATGATGATCCTGCCCCGATTGACGGGACCCCATGTGCCGCACTGCTACGGCACCGGCGATTTCGCGCATCAAGCCTATGCCGTGATCGAGCGCATTTCGGGAACGACCCTCTACAAGCGGCTGCCCGACCTGCCGCTGCCTTACGAGGAAGTGCGGCTGCTCGTCGCAAAAATCGCGACCGCCCTTGCCGATTTGCACCGGCAGAACGTGATCCACCACGATATCAAGCCGAGCAGCATCATGTTCCGCGGGAGTGACGAGAAGGCGCGGGGCGAAGCCGTGCTGATCGACTTCGGCCTGTCTCATCACAATCATCTGCCCGATCTGTTGCAGGCGGAGTTCCGCCTGCCTTACGGCACTGCGCCCTATATGGCGCCGGAACGGCTTCGAGGGGTGCGCGACGATCCGCGCAGCGACCTGTTTTCCCTCGGCGTGCTGCTCTATTTCTTCAGCACCGGCGAACGTCCCTTTGGCGAGGGCGAAACGCTGCGCGCGATGCGGCGCCGGCTGTGGCGCGATCCTTACCCGCCGCGCGCGCTGCGCAGCGACTATCCGCCCTGGCTCCAGGAGGTGGTGCTGCGGTGCCTCGAGATCGAGCCGGAATGGCGCTATCCGACGGCAGCTCAGCTGGCGTTCGATCTGACCCATCCGGACCATGTCAAGCTCACCGCGCGCGCGGAACGCCTGAAGCGCGATCCTCTCAGTGTGGCCTGGCGGCGCCGCTTCAACCCGGACGTCAAGCCGCAGGGCGCGAGATCCGATCTCGCGACGCAAATTGCGATGAGTCCGATCGTCGCAGTCGCGCTGGATACAGCCGAGGGTGAGCCGGAACTGAACGAGGCGCTGCGGGTCACCACGGAGCGCATCCTCGCGACCCTGCCGTCGGCACGGCTGGCCTGTGTCAACGTGCTGAAGCTCAACCGCATCGCCATCGACAAGACGCTGGATGAGCAGGGCTCCAACAAGCATATCGACCGCCTCGTCGCGCTCCGCCATTGGGCGACGCCGTTGAAGCTCGACGAAAACCGGCTATCGGTTCATGTGCTGGAAGCCGTCGATCCTGCCGCCGCCGTGTTGGAATTTGCCGAGGCCAATCAGGTCGACCACGTCATCATCGGTGCCCGGCAAGGCTCGTTCAGGCGCATGCTGCTCGGAAGCGTCTCGGCCAAGGTCGCCGCGGAGGCGACCTGCACCGTCACCGTCGTGCGGCCGCCGCGAATGGCTCTGCCAGAACCGGATGCCGGCGTGGTGTGGGGCTAGGACAGATCAGGCCGCCTGGGCGGTGTGCACGGCGCGCTTGCGGCGGATCGGCCAGGAGAACGGGGGAGCGGGTTCGCCGTGATCCAGGCTGCCGCCAAAATACTGAATGATCTCGCGGCAGGGTTCGCAGCTGAAGAGGTTACGCGACGCGGCTGCCTTGTCCATTTCCTTGAAGCAATTCGGGCAGTGCGGTTTCATGGTTTCAATCCGGAAAAAGGGGTCTCAGTGTCGATGCTGTGAAACGAACGAATGATCGAGGTCTGCATTGTCGGGGCGGACATCACCGTCGCGCGTGCCTCCGGCGCGCTCGAGGCGGCCGAAGAAATAATCGAGGTTCGGATGCGGACGGCGCGGGATTCGGCAGCGGCGCCTCGGCTGAAGCTTGGTGAGGGCGATCGGCATGGGATCAGGCCCTGTCGCGGCGGGTGATACGCGCCGAACGCGCCGGGACTTTGTCCGGGCCGGCCGATGGGCCAAACACAACGAACGCGCTGAAACCGATCCACAACGCCACGCCAGTCCAAACCAGGGTCCTCGTCATGATGTGCTCCCGTCAAAAGCAGACAGGAGTTAGTAGCGGTGATTTGCGCGAATCAGTGAAGCCCGGATGAGTACGGATCGTAGTTGCAATTTTAAGCAATGCGCGCCGTTAAAGCCGCAGGTTTTCGGCGCTTTCGGAGCCCGCTACGGCTTCAGATCGCTTCGCCGCGTGCGCCCGCGGCGGCGTTGCGGATCGCCGCGATGTTGGTCTTGTAGGCTTCCTGCGTGCCGCCCCTGAACACGGACGTGCCGGCGACGAAGGCATTGGCGCCGGCCGCTGCGAGCGCGCCCGCGACGTCGGGGCCGACGCCGCCGTCGACCTCGATGTCAACAGGGCGTCCCGCGGTCATCGCGCGGATGTCGCGGATCTTGCCGATCGCGGCGGGAATGAAAGCCTGGCCGCCGAAGCCTGGATTGACCGACATCACCAGCACGAGATCGACGAGGTCGAGCACGTATTCCAGCACGTTGATCGGCGTGCCCGGATTGAGCGAGACGCCGGCCTTCTTGCCGAGCGCGCGGATCGCCTGCAGCGAGCGGTGCAAATGCGGACCTGCCTCGGCATGCACGGTGATGTGGTCGCAGCCGGCCTTGGCGAAGGCTTCCAGATAGGGGTCGCAGGGCGCGATCATCAGATGCGCATCGAAGATCTTCTTGGTGTGCGGGCGCATCGCCTTGATGACGTCGGGGCCGTAGGAGATGTTGGGCACGAAGTGCCCGTCCATCACGTCGAGATGGATCCAATCGGCGCCGGCCGCGTCCACCGCGCGAACCTCCTCGCCGAGCCTGGAGAAATCCGAAGCCAGGATCGAGGGGGCGATGGCCAGGGGGCGTGGGGCGAAGGCTTGGGTCATGGCGCGGTTTCCCGTGGCGGCGGAAGGACGAACGGCCTCGCCTAACATGGGCCTCCCGGCCGGGCAATGCGCGGAGGATCAGCTTCCTGTAGGCGGAAAATTCTGCCGGTGGCGGCATGAATTGCCGATGTTCCCGGTGCCCACAAAGCGCGGCCGGGCTGGATTACATTGAGCTTTTCGCGCTGGCACGAGGCTTGCTGACCTCAACGGCGGAACATTGGCCGCGGCATGCCGCATCGGTTGGAGTTGTGCAATGTTGTTTGCTCTTGGTGCGGTCTCGAGTGCGCTCGATGTCATTCAATCGCTGACGAGCTCGAAATCGTCCTCGACGCAGCAGACGGGCTCGTCGCCAAGTGCGGCGACCAATCCCTTTGCGATCGACGGCAGCAACAGCAGCAGGTCAGGCAGTGCGGCGTCGTCGGTGAATGCGGGCTATCATCCGCAGATCTCGCCGGACACGATGAACGCGTTGTTTGCCGCGCAAAGCCAGTCGACGGACCCGGCCAGCTCGACATTCTCGACTGCGACGGACCGCGACGCCGCGCTGAAAGATCTGTTTTCGCAACTCGACGCGAATGGCGATGGCCAGATCAGCAAGTCGGAGTTCGAGAATGCGCTGGGCGCCGGCGGCACCAATCTGGCGCAGGCCGACGACGTGTTCTCCAAGCTGGATACCAATTCCGACGGCAGCGTCGGCCTCGACGAGATGTCGAAGGCGCTGAAGGGCGCCGGCGGTCATCATGGCGGCCACCACCACGCGCATGCGGCGAGCGGCTCCGGCGATGCGTCGGGCAGCGGCTCGGATTCCTCGTCGTCATCGTCGAGCGGCGGGTCGACCACGACCACCTCGACCAGCGCCGACGGCTCGACCACGACCACCGTCACCTACGCCGACGGTTTCAAGATGACGACGACCGTGCCGGGCGCCTCCAGCTCTTCGAATGGCTCCGGCGCCGGCAATACGCCCTATGACTGGTTCGCGCAGATGATGCAGAGCCAGGGACAGGGATCATCGTCGAACGCGGCCTCTTCCTCGATCTCGATGAGCGTCTGACGCGCGTTTTGAGACCTTAGCCGAACCGGTCCTTCCATGCAGGCTGCGCGCCCGGGAACGGCAGCGCGGTTGCGCTGTAAACGCCGCGGGCGATCGCGCGCGCGACCACGTTGGCGGCGACCATGCCGAGCTCGGTGAGGCCGACGACCGGATCGATCGGCTTTCCACACGTCGCGGCGGCAAACAAAACGTCACCATCCGTCGGGGCATGAACCGGGTAGATCGCGCGCGCAAAGCCGGTATGCGCGATCATCGCCAGCCGCTTGGCCTGTGGCTTGGTCAACACTGCGTCGGTGACGACGACGCCGATCGTGGTGTTCTCGCGCTCATTTGCGGCGGGCCCGCCCTTGATGCGCATCTTGAGCATGTCGTCCGTGAACGCCTCAGGCAGCCCGCGGCCGCCGAACTCGCCATCGACCTCGAACGGCGCCGCCCAGAACCATGGTCCGTCGCCGACGGTGGCGCTGCCGACCGCGTTGACGGCGATGAGCGCCGCGACCGTGACCCCATTGCTGGTCACCGCGGAGGCCGAGCCGAGCCCGCCCTTGAATGTCGCGGTGGTGGCCCCCAGGCCGGCGCCGACGCTTCCGATCGCAAACCCCGTTCCGGCGGCGACCGCCGCGGCGTAGCCGAGATCGCGATAGGGCGCGAAGCGGCCCCAGGCCTTGTCGCCGCCGTTGAGCAGATCGAACAGGATCGCGCCCGGCACGATCGGAATGAGCGCCTCGCGGACGCGGAAGCCGCGGCCCTGCTCGGCGAGCCAGGCCTGCACGCCGCCGCCGGTCTCGATACCGAAGGCGGAGCCACCCGACAGTGCGATCGCGTCGACGCGCTCGACCGTGTTGGCGAGGCCGAGCAAAGCATCCTCACGGGTGCCGGGGCCGCCGCCGCGGACGTCGATCGCCGCCACCGCCGGCTGGTCGAACACGATGGCCGTGGCACCAGAGGCGAGCTTCGCGTCATGGGCATGGCCGACGCGAACTGCGGCGATATCAGTGAGGAGGTTTTTCAAGGGCGGCACTCCGTGCGGTTAGCATGGCTTCAGCGATAGCGCACGCCAGCGACGGGCTCAACTCGCCAGCGCCGTCCTGAGCATCCTGGCGAGTTCCGACTTGCGGTAGGGCTTCGCCAGCAGCAGCACGCCGGAATCCAGCCGGCCGTGATGGACGATGGCGTTTTCCGTGTAGCCCGAGGTGAACAGCGTCTTCAGCTCCGGGCGCCGTCGTGCCGCCTCGTCGGCGAGCTGGCGGCCGTTCATATTGCCGGGCATGATGACGTCGGTGAAGAGCAGGTCGATGTCCTTGTCCGCATCGATGATGTCGAGGGCTTCGGCCGCGTTGGCCGCTTCGAGCGCGGCATAGCCGAGGCTCTTGACCTGGGTCACGACATACTGCCGCACCAGCGCGTCGTCCTCGACGATCAGGATCTTCTCGTCGCCGCCGGCGATGGGCACATTCTGCAGCACCTCGTATTCGGTCTCCTGCACGCCGGTGGAGCGCGGCAAATAGATCTTCACGCTCGTGCCGTGGCCTTCCTCGCTGTAGATCTTGATGTGACCGCCGGACTGCTTGACGAAGCCGAACACCATGCTGAGGCCGAGGCCCGTGCCCTTGCCGACCTCCTTGGTGGTGAAGAAAGGGTCGAACACCCGATCGAGCAGGGCCGCCGGAATCCCCGATCCCGTGTCACTGACCGCGATCATCACGTAATTGCCGGCGACGACGTCGACATTCATGCTGGCATAGCCGTCGTCGAGGAAGATGTTGCGGGTTTCAAGCACCAGGGTGCCGCCGTCCGGCATGGCATCGCGTGCGTTCAGCGCGAGATTGAGGATCGCGGTGGAAAGCTGGCCCGGATCGACCAAAGCGGGCCAGGCGTCCTCGGTGAGCTGCGGCATGATGGTGATCTGCTCGCCGAGCGTGGGGTGCAGCAGCTTGGTGGCCTCGAGGATCAGCGCATTGACGTCGATCTCGCGCGGCTGCAGCGGCTGCTTGCGGGCAAAGGCGAGCAGATGCCTGGTCAGCTGCGCGCCGCGCTCGGCGGCATCGTCAATCAGCTTGGTGATGGCGGCAAGCTCCGGTCGGTCGGCGACTGCGTCCGCCAGGATGCCGATCGTGCCGGTGATGACGGTGAGCACGTTGTTGAAGTCGTGGGCGACGCCGCCGGTCAGATGGCCGATCGCATCCATCTTTTGAACCTGCCGGAGCTGGGCCTCTGCGGCTTGTTTGTCGGTGAGGTCGCGGCCGATGAAGAAATGGCGCTTCACCGGCTCCGACCAGGTGCCCATCCAGTTCAGCGTGACCTCGTGTCCGTCGTAATGATAATAGCGCGCCTCGAAGCTGCGCTTGATACGACCGCGGCGCGCCGCGCGCATCTCCTCGCGCGTCCTCTCGAGATCGTCGGGGTGGATGAACTCAGTCGCGCTGTGCCCGATCATGTCTTCCGGAGCGAAGCCGAGGATCTCCGTCACGCTCGGGCTGACCTGGATGAAATTGCCAAAACCGTCGGTGACCAGGATCAGGTCCTGCGAGGTCTCGAAGATGCGCTGACGCTCCTCGATCTCGCGGCGCAGCTTTTCTCGTGATTGCTTCTCCTCGGTGATGTCGTGGGCAATCTTGGAGACGCCGATGATCTCACCACTGACTGATTTCAACGGAGAGATATTGAGCACGAGGTCGATCGGGCGCCCGTCCTTTCGCACGCGCACGGTCTCCTGCTGGGCGATCGTTTCGTTGTTGCTGACGCGGTTGAGAATGCTTCTGACCTCTGCCTTGCGATCCTGCGGCACGATCATCTCGATCGACTGGCCGATGGCCTCCGCGGCGGAATAGCCGAGCAGGCGCTCGGCGGCCTTGTTCCAGCCCGTGATGATGCCGTCGAGGGATTTGGTGATGATGGCATCGTTGGAGGACTCGACGACCGCACCGTAGAGCGCGAGGCGCTTGTCGTAGAAGTCGCGCTCCGAAGCCGATTGCTCGCGCAACCGGCCGAGGAGGCCCATCGTGGTGGCCTGGAGGCGAACGTTCTCGATCAGGAGCACGGCGAGCACGAAGCTCGCGGCGCCAAGGCCGTAGAGCCGGCCGGCATAGAAGCCGAGATCGTAGCGCGCAACGTTGACGATCGCCGACAATGCGATGTCGAACAGCCAGGCGCACATGGTGACCATCAGCCAGACGTCGATCACCGTATGCGGCTTGCGGAGCCACAACGTGATCAGCGCCGCGAAGCTCAAGGACCAGACGAATGATACCACGCCGATCATGGTGGTGGTGTAGCGACCGTCCTTCAACAGGACCGGCAGCAGATCGTGCTGCGCCGTGACGATCCAGGCGATGACGATCATCGCGGCGATCACGCCGAGGACGGCGATCACGATCGAGCGCCCGGTCGGTCCCTCGACCTTGGGGCCACCATCGACATCCTTCAGCCATCCATAGGCCAGCACCAGCAATGGGAAACCGCTGTGCCAGATCATGTAGAGCCAGACCGTGGTCTGGGAGCCGGCGCCCAGCAGTCCGGCCGGCGCGAACAGCCCGGGGAAGGTCAGGGCGTGGGTTACCGCGGACGCCGCGGTGAACAGGTAACCGGTGGACAGCAGCAGCAGTGCGCGGCTGCGCAGGACATAGAATTGCGACAGCAGCAGAACGGCAGTGATGATGTCGCTGACCGTGAGCGCCGATTGATAGCTCGCCACGAAGCCCGGTACCTGGGCCAGCGGCATGCCCGCGAAGGGCACGGCGAGCGCGAACAGGATCGCGGAGACCCCGACGATCGCCAATGCTCCAGTGCGATCGCGCTGCGTGGCCGGCAAGGTCGAAAGGAATGTGCTTCGATCGTTCTTTGCGTGCACGTCAACCTCTCGCTGGGTCGATGGGGTAGTCCACCTGGCTTCGTTGGCCGGCTGCCTTGGTTGGTCGGCTCTGGCTTCCATGGTAGCCGGCTCCGGGCGCGTGTCCTGAGGGAACGTGCCCACGACTCAACCGAGGGTTACAGCTTACTTAACTCGGACAGGGAATCGGAATAGGGAATCGGTAAGGTTGGCTTTACTGGACGGACCCCATAGTGACTGGGCGCCCGCCGGTGTTGAATTGAACCAATTAATGATACGAATCCGGGAGTTGTTCCCATGCCCCGTGTCCTTGTTGTCGATGATCAAAAGGACGTCCGTGCCATGGTCTCGATTGTTCTTCGGGTGAACCAATATGACGTGGTGGAAGCGGAGAGCGGCGCGGCAAGCCTGAAGGCGTTCGGCGAGAACGCTTTCGATGCGGCGATCATCGACATTTTCCTGACCGATGCCAGCGGGATCGAGGTCATGGCCGCCATTCGCGAACGGATTCCCGGATTTCCGATCGTGGCAATTTCCGGGATGACGGCGCTGGATTTCATGGGCGAGGCGCCCGGCCTCGACGGCGTGATATGCCTGCAAAAGCCGTTTCGGCCGAACGACCTGCTGCAGGCGCTCCGGAAGGCGCAGGAGGCGGCGGGCGACGAACTTTTCGCAGCCGTCTGACGGCGTGCCGAAAGAAAACGCCCCGGCGAGCCGGGGCGTTTGACGTTGGTGGGGTTAAAAGGTCAGGAGCCCTGTCTCAGGTGCCGTTGCCCTTGATCTGGGCGTAGCCGCCCTTGGCGTCCCACTTGTAGACGACGTAGTCCAGCTGCTTGATGTCGCCTTTGGCGTCATACTCGATCGGGCCGATCACGGTGTCCCACTTGCCGGCCTTCATCGTTTCCATGACCTTCTTGGGGTCGGTCGTGCCGGCCTTCTTGGCCGCCTGCGACCAGACCTGCATCGCCGCGTAGGTGTAGAGCGTATAGCCTTCGGGGTCGATATTCTTGGCCTTGAAGGCATCGACGATCTTCTTCGCGGTCGGCTTCTCGCGCGGATCGGGACCGAAGGTGAACAGCGTACCTTCGCCGGCGGGGCCGGTGATCGAGGCGTATTCCTTGTCGGCGAGCGCGTCGCCGGCCATCAGGATCGTCTTGAGGCCCTGGTCGCGCATCTGGCGCAGGATCAAGCCGCTTTCCTGGTGGTAACCGCCGACATAGACGAGATCGATGTTGTCCTTCTTCAGGCGCGACACGATCGCGTTGAAGTCCTTGTCGCCCTTGTTGTAGGACTCGTACATCTTCTCGGTGATGCCGGCCTTGTTGAGCGCCTTCTTGGTCTCATCCGCCAGACCCTTGCCGTAGGTGGTCTTGTCGTTGAGGATCGCGATGTTCTTGCCCTTGAAGTTCTTGGCAATGTATTGCGCGGCGATCAGGCCCTGCTGATCGTCACGGCCGCAGACGCGCGCCACGTTCCAGAGCTTGCGCTCGGTGAACAGCGGGTTGGTCGAAGCCGGCGTGATCTCGAGCACGTTGCCGTCGGCATAGGCTTCGGACGCCGGGATCGACGATGACGAGCAATAGTGCCCGGCGACGAACGGAATCTTCGCGCTGGCGATCTTTTCAGCGACAGAGCGGGCCTGCTTGGGATCGCAGGCGTCGTCCTCGACATCGAGCGCGAGCTTCTTGCCGTTGACGCCGCCGGCGGCGTTGATGTCTGCCACGGCCATGTCGGCGCCGTTCTTCATCTGGCGGCCGAAGGCGGATTCAGTGCCGGTCATCGGACCTGCGACTGCGATGGTGACATCCTGTGCGAATGCCGCGCTCGACAGCGCGACCGACGCGCCGAATGCCAGACCGATGAGTTTCAGTGACTTCATGAGATACCTCGCGGGTGATCGCCTGTGGAAGTTGCCGGGTTGGCCCGGTTCAAACCGGCGCCATTCTTGAATGAATCCCGGGAGAAGTCACCGGCAAAATACGGGCATGAGCGCAGATATTTCGGCGCATTCGGCCGCGCTGAACCCGGCTCCGCCAGGACCGGGCGGCCTCAACCGTGACGGCCGCCTTCCAGATAGGCGGCGCGAATCTCGGGGCGCTGCAGCAGCTCGGCACCGGTTCCGGCCAGGGTGATCAGGCCATTGACCATGACGTAACCGCGGTGGGCAAGCTTGAGCGCATGATTGGCGTTCTGCTCGACGATCAGGACGGTCAGGCCGTCCTGCCGGTTCAGGACGCGGATGGCGTCAAAGATCTGTCGGGCGATCAGCGGCGCGAGGCCCAGCGACGGCTCGTCGAGCAGCAGCAGGCGCGGGCGGCTCATCAGGGCACGGCCGATCGCCAGCATCTGCTGCTCGCCGCCCGAGAGCGTGCCGCCGCGCTGCGCATAGCGCTCTTTCAGGCGCGGAAACAACGTGAACACGCGCTCCAGCGTCGCCTCGCGTTCCGCATCGGTGCACTCCGTGGCGTCCGCGCCCATCTGCAGGTTCTCCGCCACGCTCATGCGCGGGAAGATACGGCGGCCTTCCGGCGACTGCGCGATGCGTAAGTGCGCGATCTCGTGGGTGGGGACGTCCGTGATGTCGCGGCCTTCGTACATGATCTGCCCGGCGCGGGCACGCGGCCTGCCGAAGATCGTCATCATCAACGTCGATTTGCCGGCGCCGTTGGCGCCGATCAGCGCGACGATCTCGCCGGGATTGATCTCGACATCGACTCCCTTGAGCGCCTCGATCTTGCCGTAGGCGGCGCGCAGGCTGCGGATCGCGAGCAGGGGGCGGGGAGCGGACGTCACGTGCCGCCCTCCATCACGGCCGCAGCCTCTTCCTCATCGGTGCCGAGATAGGCCGCGATCACCTTGGCATCGTCGCGCACCTCCTGCGGCGTGCCTTGCGCGATTTTCACACCATGATCCATCACCACGATGTGGTCTGAGATCTCCATCACCACCGACATGTCGTGCTCGATCAGCAGGATGGAGGTACCGTCGCTGCGGATCGAGAGGAGCAGCTCGCTGAGCGCGGCGCTCTCGCGAGCATTGAGGCCGGCGGCGGGCTCGTCCAGGCACAGAAGCGCGGGCTCGGTGCACATCGCGCGCGCGATCTCGAGCCGGCGCTGGTCGCCATAGGCGAGATTGCCGGCGGCGTCGTCGGCACGATCGAGCAGTTTGATCCGCCTGAGCCAGTCGGTGGCGAGCGCGATCGCCCGTTTTTCGGCCTCGCCATAGGTGGGGACGCCGATCAGGCCGAGAAGCGTAAAGCCGGACGCGCGCATCAATGCGTTATGCTGCGCCACCATCAGGTTCTCCAGCGCGGTCATGCCGGGAAACAGCCGGATGTTCTGGAAGGTGCGGGCGACCTTGGCGAGCTTGGCGATTCGGAAATCGTTGAGCCGCTCCAGCGCGATCTGCCGCCCATCATCATGGGAAAGGCGGATGGCGCCGCCGGTCGGCTTGTAGAAGCCGGTAATGCAGTTGAAGACGGTGGTCTTGCCGGCGCCGTTCGGTCCGATCAGCGCGGTGATCTTCTTGCGTTCGGCCGCGAACGACAGATCCTGCACGGCGACGATGCCGCCGAAACGCATGGTGAGCCGGTCGACGCTGAGAATTGTCTCTTCGCTCATCCGTGCCCCTCCTTGACCAGGTCGGAGGAGATCGCTTGCGCCTTGGTCAGATACACGGTCGGCGCGCGATGGCCGATCAGGCCGCGCGGCCGCCAGATCATGATCAGCACCATGGCCATGCCGAACACCAGCATGCGGTAGGTCTCGAGGCTGCGGAACAGCTCGAAGCCGCCGATCATGGCGAGCGCCGCCAGTGCGACGCCGAGCTGCGAGCCCATGCCGCCGAGCACGACGATGGCGAGCACCAGCGCCGATTCCTGGAAGGTGAAGGATTCCGGGCTGATGAAGCCCTGGCGCGTCGCGAAGAACGCGCCCGCGAAGCCGCCGAACATGGCGCCGGTCGCGAACGCCGTGAGCTTCGTGGTCGTCGTGTTGATGCCGAGCGCGCGGCATGCGACCTCGTCCTCGCGCAACGCTTCCCAGGCGCGTCCGATCGGCAGGCGGCGCAGGCGGATCGTCACCCAGTTGGTCAGCAGCGCCAGCGCCAGGATCAGGTAGAACAGGAAGACGATGCGATGGGTCGGCGAATATTCGATGCCGAGTTTCGCAGCCAGCCCGTCGTCGCTGTTGTCGATCGGAATGCCGAAGAAGGAGGGGCGGGGAATGCCCGAGACGCCATTGGGCCCGCCGGTGAGATCCTGCCAGTTGATGATGACGAGGCGGATGATCTCGCCGAAGGCGAGCGTCACGATTGCGAGATAGTCGCCGCGCAGGCGCAGCACGGGGAAACCGAGCAGCACGCCCCAGAACGCGGCAAGGATGCCGGCGAGCGGCAGGCAGACCCAGAACGACCAGCCGAAATTGGTGGCGAGCAGCCCGTAGGAATAGGCGCCGACGGCGTAGAAGGCGACGTAGCCGAGATCGAGCAGGCCGGCGAGCCCGACCACGACGTTGAGGCCCCAGCCCAGCATCACATAGGTGAGCACGAGGATCGCGAGGTCGAGGATGTAGCGCTGGTTATAAAAGATGACAGGCACCAGCAGCGTGAAGATCAGGAGCGCGGGCGCAAGGTAGCGGCCGATGAAGGAGACGCCGTTCTGCACCGAAGCGGGCACGAGCTTCTCGGCGCCGGTCGCGCCGATCCATTGCCGCAGCAGCTCGATCACGATCGAGCCGCCGAACACCGCGGCGACGAGCGAAGCGAGGTCGCCGAATCGCGTCCAATAGGTGAGCTGGCCGTCGGAGCCCGCCTCGGTGCGGATACCGATCATCAGCGAGAACAGCACCAGCGCAATGACGGCGTTGATGAATGCGGTCTTCAGCAGGAACGGGATGCCGGCGCTGCGACGTGTCTTGGTGGTCTCGTGCGAGGTGGCTGTCACGCGGGGCGGTCCGTCAGACTTTTTCGACTTCGGGACGGCCGAGCAGGCCGGTCGGCATGAAGATCAGCACGACGATCAGGATCGAGAATGCCGCGACGTCCTTGTACTCGACCGAGAAATAGGCCGACCAGAACGTCTCGATCAGGCCGATCGCGAGGCCGCCGAGCATGGCGCCGGGTAGCGAACCGATTCCGCCGAGCACGGCGGCGGTAAAGGCCTTGATGCCGGCGACGAAGCCCATGAAGAAATCGACCAGGCCGTAATAAAGCAGGTACATCAGCCCGGCGACCGCGGCGAGCGCGGCCCCGATCACGAAGGTCATGGAGATGGTGCGGTCGACGTCAACGCCAAGCAGCGCTGCCATGGTCTGGTCCTGCTCGCAGGCGCGCATGTCACGCCCGAGCCTCGTGCGCGACACCAGCCAGGTGAAGATGGCCAGCAGCACGATGGTGGTGAGGACCACCATGATCTGGATGTTCGAGAGCTGGATGACGAAGCCGTTGGCGCTCTCATGCAGCGTGTAGCCGCCTTTGATGAAGGGCGGGATCGGCTTGACCCGCGCGCCTTGCGCAACCTGCGAGTAGTTGGTCAGCACGAACGACATGCCGATCGCGGACAGCATCGGCGCAAGGCGGAAGGAGTGGCGTAGCGGCCGATACGCGATGCGCTCGATGGTCCAGCCATAGAGGGCGGTGATTGCCATCGAGACCAGCAGCACCACGAGAAGGATCACCGGGATCGCGGTCAACCCGACCGAGATCAGGATCAGGAAGGTGATGAGTGCGATGAAGCCGCCGATCATGAAGATGTCGCCATGGGCGAAATTGATCATGCCGACTATGCCGTAGACCATCGTGTAGCCGATCGCGATCAGGCCGTAGATGGAGCCAAGCACGAGGCCGTTGATGAGCTGCTGGGCGAAATAATCCATGCGCTGCCGTTACCAAACCTGACGCGACTGAAAGGGAAGCCTTCGAGAGAGTGCTTACGCTTCTTCTCGGGCCCCGGCAGCCCCTCGAGCGTTCTTCCCGTTTTGTAACAGGAGGGAACTGGTGCCTGCAACTGCCCGGCCTCGGCATTAAGGGCTTGTACAGAGTCATTTCGGTGCCGGCTGCCAAAATCTGGTTCCCGCAACTGCGAGGAACCGGCTCTGCAGGGCAACCAAATCAGCCGCCGGCTGTTATCCCTAGTGACGTCCAACAAGGGAGTTCCCCCCAATGACGAAGCAGCAGAACCAGAATCCGGGCCAGCAGAGCCAGAGCCCCGGTCAGCAGCGCCCAAGTCAGCAACCAGGGCAGCAGGGCGGTGGCCAGAAACCCGGACAGCAGCAGCAGGACCCGATGCGCCAGGGCGACAACAAGCCGGGCCGGCAGCAGGGTGGTCAGCAGGACAATAGGTTGGATTGAAGGTCGAGGGAGTAGCAGGAAGGGGCCCGCCGGAAGGCAGGGCCCCTTCTCTTTGGGGGAAACGGGCCAACTCTTTGGGGGAGACGGGTCAACGGGCCAGTTAAGGTAAACAAAGGGTTTAAATTGCCGCTCCAGTCCGATGCGCGTTAGCTCCCGGCAAAGCCCTCTGTCCGAGGGCAGTGACGAAACGGGAAGCGGCATGTTCAGGAATTGGCGGATCGGCTCGATCAACGGCGCGCTGCTGGCGACCTATTTCATTCCGGCCTGGATCATGGTCGCCTTCAACATTTTCGTGGCGCCGGTGCACGGCCTCTACGAGCGGCCGAGCGTTGCCGTGGCCCTGTTCCTCAGCGACCAGCTCCAGATGTCGGGCATGAGCACCGTGCGCGCCGCCTGGCTGCTGGCGCTCGGGCGACTGACCGTCGTGGCGTTCCTCGCGATCTATCTTGCGCTGCTCGCCATTCCCCGCACCCGCAGGAGCGGGAGCAGCGACGAGGCGCTCGGCATCGCGCTTGCGATCGGGAGCCTGATCTCGTTTGCGAGCATGGTGATGGCCTCGAAGGTGGGCGAGATGGCCGCGCTCCGGCTGCATGCGACCGAGCTACTGCTGCTGCTCGGTGCCGCGGTCGTGCTGGTGATCGAGCGGCCCGCGCCGGCGCCGAAGACCGTCGACGTCACCAACACCGCGCCGCTAGCTCTCGAGCAAGCCGAGCTCCTGCACAACGGCTGACGCCTCCTTGACGGCGTGGTTCGCCGCCGGAACACCGCAATAGATCGCCTGCTGCAACAGAATTTCCTTGATGTCGTCGGGGGTGAAGCCACCTTCGGCGAGTGCCGCACGCACATGCAGGCGGAATTCATCCCATTGTCCGAGCGCGACCATGGTGCCGATCACGAGCACCCGGCGCGTGCGCTCGTCGAAATGCGGTCGCGTCCAGATCTCTCCCCAGGCGTAGCGGGTGATCATGTCCTGGAAGTCGGTGTTGAAGGCATTGCGGTTGGCGATCGATTTGTCGACCCAGGCAATGCCCAGCACCTTGCGGCGTACGGTCATGCCCGCATCGCGGCGCTTCTGGTCGTCCATGTTGTCTCCTCCCCTCCGTCATTGCGAGGAGCGAAGCGACGAAGCAATCCAGTCTGTCACCGTGGACGGATTTCTGGATTGCTTCGCTTCGCTCGCAATGACGGTTGTTGCTAGCGTTGCGTCAAGAATCCCACGATCGCGTCAGTGAACGCATGCGGCTGCTCGACATTGGAAATGTGGGCGGCGTCGATGATGGTCATGCTGGCGCCGGGAATGTTCGACCGGATCAATTCGCCCGCCGAGATCGGCGTCGCCATGTCGTGGCGGCCGGCGATCACCAGCGTCGGGCTCTTGATCTCAGGCAGCAGCGCGCGCTGGTCGAGCGTCGACAGCGCTTCGCAACAGGCGAGATAGCCTTCCACCGGCGTGGCCAGCAGCATCGCCTTCATCTTCGCGGTGATGTCGGGCTCGCGCTCACGGAAATCCTGGGTGAGCCAGCCGGCGATCACGCCGTCGGCGACCGCAGCGAGGCCGCCCTTCTTCACGGCGTCGATGCGTTCCAGCCATCTGGTCGGCTCGGCATAGTAGCAGGAGGTGTTGGCGAGGATGAGCTTGCCGAACCGCTCAGGCGCGTTGGCGCCCAGCCATTGCCCGACCATGCCGCCCATCGACAGGCCGCACCAGTGCACCTTCTCGATGTTGAGGTCGTCGAGGATTGCCAGCACGTCGCGGCCGAAGCGCTCCATCGTATAGGGCGCGGGCGGTACGCCGGACTTGCCATGACCGCGCCGATCATAGCGGATGACGCGGAACACCTGCGTCAGCGCCTTCATCTGCGGCTCCCACATCTGCAGCGTGCAGCCGAGCGAGTTGGAAAGCATCAGGGTCGGCCCGCCATCGCGGCCCTCGACGGAGACGTTGAGCAGGCAACCGTCGGCATCGATCATGGGCATTGCATGTTCCTTGTCATGCGCGGGCTTGACCCGCGCATCCATCTAGAAAGTGAATCTATCCTAGACGATGGATTGCCGGGTCAAGCCCGGCAATGACATCAGGAGAGATCCAACGAAGCAAGCAGCCGGTCGATCAGAGCCTGCGAGGCTCCTTGATAGGCCATCGGCTCGAACAATGCCGCAAGTTTCTCAGGCGTCAGATGCGCGGTGACCTGCGAATCGGCCGAGAGCACCTCGCGAAGATGCCTCTTCTCGGCAACCGCGCGCTTGCTCGCGGCCTCGATCAGATGATGTGCATCGCTCTTGCCGATCTTGTCGGCGAGCGCAAACGTGACGGCCTCCGCCATGATCAACCCATGCGTGGCATCGAGATTGCTGCGCATGCGCGGGGCATCGACATCGAGCCCTTCGGCGATGTCGACGATGGCGGCAAGCGCGCCCGATGTGACCAGCATCAATTGCGGCAGCGTTGGCCATTCCGCGTGCCAGGGGCCGGCGCTGCGCTCGTGGTCCTGGACCTGGGCTGCAAAGATCGTCGCGGCGAGCTGTGGCGCCATGGTTGCGCAGCCGAGCGCGCTTGCGGCTGCGACCGGGTTACGCTTGTGCGGCATCGTCGAGGAGCCGCCGCGGCCTTCGCCGGCGGGCTCGAAGGCTTCGCCGACGTCGGTCTGCATCATCAGCGAGACGTCGCGCGCGATCTTGCCGCAGCTGCCGGCGAGAATCGCAAGCGCCGAAGCTGCCTCCGCGATGCGGTCGCGATGGGTGTGCCAGGGCGCTTCGGGCAGCGGCAGGTTCAGCTCCTGCGCCAGCCGTTCGGCCACTGCGAGCCCCTTGTCGCCGAGGGCGGCGAGCGTGCCGGCGGCACCGCCGAATTGCAGGGCGAGGCCCTCACGCCGCAGCCGCCGCAGCCGGCAGCGGGCGCGGGCGAGGCTTGCGGCATATTCAGCGGCCTTCAGCCCGAACGGCATCGGCAGCGCATGCTGGAGCCAGGTCCGCGCCACCATCGCGCTGTTGCGATGGGTGCGAGCCAGCGCGGCGAACCCCTTGATGGCGCGGCCGAGGTCGGCGTCCAGCGCATCGATTGCTGCGCGCAAGGTCAGCATGGTCGCGGTGTCGATGACGTCCTGGCTCGTTGCGCCCCAATGCACGTAGCGCGCAGCCTCGGCGTCCGTCTTTGCAACATGGGCGGTCAGCATCTTGACCAGGGGGATGGCGAGATTGCCTGACCGGGTCGCGGCCTCGGCCAGGGCGTTGACGTCAAGACTGTCGGCCATGCAGGCGGTTTGGATCGGGCCCACCGCGGCTTCCGGAATCACACCCGTCGCAGCCTCGGCCCGGGCCAGGGCTGCCTCGAAATCGAGCATGTTTTGCAGGGCTGCGCGGTCGTCGCAGACGGCGCGCATGGCGGCGCTCGACAGCATCGGCGCAAGCAGGGGAGAGAGGGTTGTACTCATGTTGCGCGGGACCTAACCACCACGACCCGGCTGTGCCAATCCCTGAGTGAGCGTACAAGGCTTTTTGCAGGTGCGAATATGCATTGCAAGTGAGCGGGTGCCGCTCTTTCCTTTGCGGCCTCCCTGCGTTACTTGAGCAATCTTGTTCCGATGCGATCCCGGGAGGCGCCCCATGGCCATGACGATGAACGGCGAAGTCCAGCTTGCGGCGCCGCGCGAGACCGTGTGGGAAAAGCTCAACGACCCCGCGGTGCTGAAGGCCTGCATCCCCGGCTGCGAGGAGCTGGAGAAGACCGACGACGGCGGCTTTCGCGCCACGGCGAAAATGAAGGTCGGGCCGGTCTCGGCGCGCTTCAAGGGCAAGGTGATGCTCTCCGATCTCGATCCGCCGAACGGGTACAAGATCTCGGGCGAGGGCGAGGGCGGCGTGGCCGGCTTCGCCAAGGGCGGCGCGGCCGTGAGGCTCGCCGAGAAGGATGGCGGCACGCTGCTCTCCTACGAGGTCGAAGCGCAGATCGGCGGCAAGCTGGCGCAGCTCGGCCAGCGCCTGATCAACGGCGCCGCCAAGAAGCTGGCCGACGAGTTTTTCGCGAATTTCGCCAAGGCGGTGCAGGGCTGAACGCCCCCACTTTCGTCATGGCACCGTGCGGCCGGGGCGATGTTGCCCCCGGCCATAATGGCCCATATGATGGGTTGGAATAATTATAAGAAAGAACCGCTTCGACGGGACCCGTCGGGGTGCTGATAGAGAGTGCTTATGGCAAAAATCTCCCTCATCGTGAACGGCAATCCTGTCAACGGCAATGTCGACCCGCGTACGCTTCTGGTGCAGTTCCTGCGCGAGAATCTGCGCCTGACCGGCACCCATGTCGGCTGCGACACCTCGCAGTGCGGCGCCTGCGTCGTGCATCTCGACGGCAAGGCCGTGAAATCCTGCACCACGCTGGCCGTGATGGCCGACGGCCACGAGGTCAAGACCATCGAGGGACTGGCGGCCGATGGCGCGCCGCTGCATCCGATGCAGGAGGCCTTCCGTGAGCACCATGGCCTGCAGTGCGGCTTCTGCACGCCGGGCATGATCATGACCGCGATCGATATCGTGCATCGCAAGGGTCACGAGCTCGACGACCATACGATCCGGGAAGAACTGGAAGGCAATCTCTGCCGCTGCACCGGCTACCAGAACATCGTCGCCTCGATCGCCGCCGGCGCGAAGGCGATGGCGAAATCCGATCTCGCGTAACCGCGCGCCCTCCGCGATCAGGACACCCAGATGTACGAATTCAAATACCACCGCCCCGGCACCGTCCGGCAGGCCGCCAATCTTCTGGTCAAGAACGAAGACGCCAAGGTCATCGCCGGCGGCCACACGCTGATTCCGGTCATGAAGCAGCGGCTCGCAAGCCCGCCGCATCTGGTCGACCTCTCCCATATCGAGGGGCTCGACACGATCGAGATGAAGGGCCGTTCGCTGGTGATCGGCGCGACCGCCAAGCATGCCGAGGTCGCGACATCAGCCATCGTCGGCGAGGCCATTCCGGCGCTGGCCAATCTCGCCGGCCAGATCGGTGATCCCGCGGTGCGCCACAAGGGCACGATCGGCGGCTCGCTCGCCAACAACGACCCGACCGCGGATTATCCGGCCGCCGTGCTCGCGCTCGGCGCCACCATCGTCACCAACAAGCGCCGCCTCAAGGCCGAAGAGTATTTCCAGGGCCTGTTCTCGACCGCGCTCGAAGCCGACGAGATCATCACCAAGGTGATGTTCCCGCTGCCGAAGAAGGCCGCCTATGTCAAGTTCCGCAACCAGGCCTCGCGTTACGCGCTGGTCGGCGTGTTCGTGGCGCGGCGTCCCTCGGACGTGCGCGTCGCCGTCACCGGTGCCGGCTCGAACGGCGTGTTCCGCGTCGAGGCGTTCGAGGAGGCGCTGAAGAAGCGTTTCTCCTCCAAGGTGCTCGATGGCATCGACGTGCCGGTGGAAGGGCTGAACAGCGATATCCACGGCAGCGCCGAATACCGCGCGCATCTGATCGGCGTGCTGACGCGGCGCGCCCTCGATGCCGCCAACGCCAAGGAGTGAGCGAACCTCACGCCTCGGTCAAACGTTGTCCCTCACGGGACGTAGCGAGACTGGCTCATTCATGACTTCAGCGACCTTGCCGGCATCGGTCGATGCGATGCTCGAACTCTTGACGTCGCGCGGCTATCTCGCCGAGCGGTCGCTGGCGACGGTGACGTATCTCTCGCTGCGCATGGGCCGCCCGCTGTTTCTCGAAGGCGAGGCCGGCGTCGGCAAGACCGAGATCGCAAAGGTGCTGTCGGCGGCGCTGGGACGGAAGCTGATTCGCCTGCAGTGCTACGAAGGCCTCGACGTCTCGTCCGCCGTCTACGAGTGGAACAGCGCCGCGCAGATGATCGCGATCCGGATGGCGGAAGCCGCCGGCGATACCGATCGCGAGCAGCTCTCGAGTGACATTTTCGCCGACCGCTACATGATCAAGCGGCCGCTGCTGCAGGCGCTCGAGCCTGATGTGGCCGGTCCCCCAGTGCTGCTGATCGACGAGCTCGACCGCGCCGACGAGGCGTTCGAAGCGTATCTTTTGGAGATCCTCAGCGACTTCCAGGTGACGATCCCCGAATTCGGCACCGTGAAGGCGCCGCATCCGCCCATCGTCATCATCACCTCCAACCGCACCCGTGAGATTCACGACGCGCTGAAGCGGCGCTGCCTTTATCACTGGGTCGATTATCCCGCCGCCGATCGCGAGCTCGCGATCGTCAAGTCGCGCGTGCCCGGCATCTCGGCGAAGCTGTCGCAGCAGGTGGTTCGCTTCGTGCAGGCGTTGCGCAACCAGGACTTCTACAAGTCGCCCGGCGTTGCCGAGACCATCGACTGGGCGACAGCCCTGTCCGAGCTCGATGCCCGCTCCCTGACCCCGCAGCTGGTCGGCGACACGCTGGGCGCGCTGCTCAAATACCAGGACGACATCACGCGGATGCAGGGCGACACCTTGCAAAAGGTGCTGAAGGAAGCGACGAGCGACAATTGATGTCGCGTCACAATTGCGCTCGTCATTCCGGGGCGCGACGAAGTCGCGAGCCCGGAATCCATTGTGCAGCGGTGACGGTGGATGAAGGGATTGCGGGCTCGATGCTTCGCATCGCCCCGGAATGACGAGGGGATGGATACGAGACCATGGCCGTCAACCACCTTGCACCCGAGCAAACCGAGCAATTCGCCGACAACATCGTCGGCTTTGCCCGCGCGCTCCGCGCGACCGGCATGCCGGTCGGCCCCGGTGCGGTGATCGACGCCATGAATGCGCTTCAGGTGATCGACATCGGCAGCCGTGCCGACGTCTTCACCACGCTGGAATCGATCTTCGTCATGCGCCACGAGCATGCGCAGATATTCAAGCAGGCCTTCAACCTGTTCTTCCGCGCCTCGGAAGAGTGGAAGCACATGCTGGATTCGGTGCCGCTGCCGGAGCAGGCCAAGAAGAAGCCGCAGGCCGGCGCTCGGCGCGTGCAGGAAGCAATGTCGCAGCCGCGGATGACGGAGACGCCGCAGCATCAGGAACAGGATCTGCGCCTCTCGGTCTCCGACAAGGAGATCCTTCAGAAGAAGGATTTTGCGCAGATGAGCGCAGCCGAGATCGCCGAGGCGCTCCGTGCCATCGAGATGATGCGGCTGCCGCAGGCGGAGCTGCTGACGCGCCGGCACCAGCCCGATGCGCGGGGCTTGCGGCTCGACATGCGCCGCACGCTGCGCGCATCCTTGCGCACCGGCGGCGATATCATCCACATCCATCGCCTCGGACGAATCGAAAAGCCGGCCCCGATCGTCGCCCTGCTCGACATCTCGGGATCGATGAGCGAGTACACGCGTCTTTTCCTTCATTTCCTGCATGCCATCGGCGATGCGCGCAAGCGTGTCTCGGTGTTCCTGTTCGGCACGCGTCTCACCAACGTCACCCGCGCGCTGCGGCAGCGCGATCCGGACGAGGCGCTGGCGAGCTGTTCGGCCGCGGTCGAGGATTGGGCCGGCGGCACGAGGATCTCGGCTTCGCTGCACAACTTCAACAAATTGTGGGCGCGGCGGGTGCTGAGCCAGGGCGCCATCGTGCTCTTGATCTCCGACGGGCTGGAGCGGGAGGCCGATTCCAGGCTCGCCTTCGAGATGGACCGGCTGCACCGCTCATGCCGGCGGCTGATCTGGCTCAACCCCTTGTTGCGGTTCGGCGGCTTCGAGGCCAAGGCCCAGGGCATCAAAATGATGCTCCCGCACGTTGACGAATTCCGGCCCGTGCATAATTTGAGTTCGATCCAGGAGCTGATCACCACCCTGTCCCGGCCGCTGCCGCCGCATCACCGCAGCCTGATCCGCCCCGCAGCCTGAGAGGCCAAGCCCATGCTCGATCGCGACGAGGATATCCTGAAGGCGGCGGAGGACTGGCACAAGGCCGGCCGTGGCGTCGCGCTGGCCACCGTTGTGGAGACCTGGGGCTCGGCCCCGCGCCCGGCCGGCTCGAGCCTCGTCATCAACGACGAGGGCACGTTTCTTGGCTCCGTCTCCGGCGGCTGCGTCGAGGGGGCCGTGGTCACCGAGGCCATGGACGTGATCGAGAGCGGCAAGCCGAAGATGCTCGAGTTCGGCGTCGCCGACGAGACCGCATGGAACGTCGGTCTGTCCTGCGGCGGCACCATCCGCGTCTTCGTCGAGAAGGTCGGCTAGCCGTGAAGCTCGCAATCCTGCACGAACTGAACACAGAGCGGGCCGCGCGCCGCCCCGTGATTTTGGTGACCGACACCGAGAGCGGCGAGCAGCGGCTGGTGAAAGCAGCTGACTTCGCCAAGGATCCGCTGCGCGCCGAGCTGGACAAGCAGCTTCGCATGGGCAAGAGCGCCAACGTCGAGGCCGGCGGCAAGAAGCTTTTCTTCAACGTCTACGCGCCGACCGCAAAGCTCGTCATCGTCGGCGCCGTCCATATCAGCCAGGCCCTGGCGCCGTTGGCGCGCTCGCTCGGCTATGACGTCACCGTGGTGGATCCGCGTACGGCGTTCGCGAGCCCCGAGCGGTTTCCCGATGTTCCGCTGGTCGCCGAATGGCCCGATACCGCGCTGCCGCCGCTCAATGTCGATGCCTACACCGCTTTCGTTGCGGTGACGCACGATCCCAAGATCGACGATCCCGCGCTGCTCCACGCCTTCGAGCGCAATTGCTTCTATATCGGTGCGCTCGGCTCGCGGAAGACGCATGCCAAGCGCGGCGACCGGTTGCGGGCGCAGGGCGCGAGGGATAGCGACATCGCGCGCATCCACGCGCCAATTGGGCTCGCGATCGGCGCGGTCTCGCCATCCGAGATCGCGGTGGCGATCATGGCCGAGATCACGGCGGTGCTTCGGCTGCCACCGAAAGAAGAAGCGGCATGAAGTTTGGACCGGCGAGCCCCAGGGATGCGATCGGCGGGGTGACCGTCCACACCTTGCGCCAGGGTCCGCTGGTGCTGAAGAAGGGCACGACGATCGGGGCCGCCGAGGTCGAAGCGCTGGAGCGTGCCGGCATCAAGGACATCGTCGTGGTGCGGATGGAAGAGGGCGACGTCTCCGAGGACGTTGCGGCCGCCAGTATCGCGCTTGCGATCGGCGGCGAGGGCATTCATGTCGAGCGCGCCTTCACCGGCCGCGCCAATCTGTTTGCCGCCCGCCCGGGCCTGCTGGTGATCGACCGCCCTGCGGTCGACCGCATCAACAATATCGACGAGGCCATCACCTTTGCCACCCTCGCCGCTTACAAGCCGGTGGTCGAAGGCGAGATGGTCGGCACCGTCAAGATTATCCCGTTCGGTGTGAAAGGTGACTTGCGCGATGCCGCCGTCAAGGCCGCGGGCAAGGACGTGCTCAGAATCGCGCCCTATGTGATCAAGCGCGTCGGCGTCGTCTCGACGCTGCTGCCGGGCCTGTCGTCCAAGGTGGTCGACAAGACGCTGCGCGTCACCGCCGAGCGTCTCGCGCCGGCCGGCGCCAGCATCATCGCCGAGCGGCGGGTGCAACACGATGAACGCGCGCTATCGGCCGCGATCAAGGAATTGCTCGGCCTCGGCGCCGAGCTCGTGATCGTGTTCGGCGCATCGGCCATTGCCGACCGCCGCGACGTGATTCCAGCCGCGGTCACGGGAATCGGCGGTGAGATCGAGCATTTCGGCATGCCTGTTGATCCCGGCAATCTGCTTCTGATCGCACGCGCCGGCAGCGTGCCGGTGCTGGGTGCGCCGGGCTGCGCGCGTTCGCCGGTCGAAAACGGTTTTGACTGGGTGCTGATGCGGCTCCTCGCCGGCATCGAGGTGACGCGCTCCGAGCTGATGGGCATGGGCGTCGGTGGCCTCCTGATGGAAATCGTCACGCGCCCGCAGCCGCGCGCGAATCCCGAGACCGAGGGCAACAGCCAGGTCGCCGCCATCGTGCTGGCGGCGGGTCGCTCCACCCGCATGGGCGGACCGAACAAGCTGCTGGCCGAGCTCGACGGCAGGAAGCTGGTGCGGATCGCGACCGAGCAGGCACTGGCTTCGAAAGCGTCCGAGGTGATAGTCGTCACCGGCCATCAATCCGAGCTGGTCGAGCAGGCGCTACAAGGCCTGAAGGTGCGTTTCGTCAAGAATCCGGATTTCGCCGGCGGCATCGCGAGCTCGGTCAAATCAGGGATAGCAGCCGTATCTGATGCGAGCGACGGCGCCGTGGTTTGCCTTGGCGACATGCCGCTGATCGATGCCGGCCTCATCGATCGCCTGATCGACGGCTTCGCGCCGGATCGTGGCAATCTCATCGTCGTGCCCGTGAGCGAAGGCCGCCGCGGCAATCCCGTGCTGTGGTCGCGCCGCTTCTTCAACGAGTTGATGACGCTCGACGGCGATGTCGGCGCGCGGCATTTGATCGCCAAGCACGCCGAAGCGGTCGTTGAAGTCCCCGTCGACGGCGAAGGCGCCTTCCTCGACATCGACACGCCGCAGGCGCTGGAAGCGGCGCGGCGGGGATGACGGTGCCGTCACTTCGTAGGGTGGGTTAGACAGCGGCTGCGCGAAGCGCAGTCCGCTGGCATAACCCAGCACTACTGTTTCCGCGGCGACACATTCGGTGGATTACGCTACGCTAATCCAGCCTACGACAGCTCCCGATGGTCCAATTTCAACGCCTCGTTCACCAAGTGGAAACGACCGGCGCTTAAGGTCGCCTCCACCTGCCTGGGGGGAGGGGTTTTTCCATGGGTTCTGATGTCGTCGCGCGCCGTTGCGCGATGTTTTTCTTTGTGCTGTCGGTTTGTGTCGCCGGCGCCCGTTATATTACGCAAGCTCATGCGGCCGGGGCTTTTGCCGTCGGCAAGTGCGGAGCCTATGGCCAGGCTTATGATTACGGCGCCGAGCGCGAGGCGCGTGCCGCCGCACAAAAGCAGTGCAAGGGCGATTGCACCACGGTGACGATGAAGCGCGCCTGCGCGGCCATGTCGGTCGATATGGTCAATCCCTGTGAAGCCTATGGCTATGCGGTGAAGCCGAAGATCTCGGCGACGCTCAATGCCGCCACCCGCGAATGCTACAAATATGGCGGCAAGGAATGCGTGATCCGCGCCTGGGCCTGCGACGCCAAGGGTTAGGCGCAGCCATCAAAGTCTAGCGTAGCCATCCCGCATTGGTTTGCACCAGTTTGGCCTGATGTTCTGGCGCGTCGATCGACCAGGGCACCTTGGCTCCCGCGAATTCCGACCAGGCTTTGAGCAGGCGCGCTTCGATGCCGACCATGGCATGCGCCTGCCAGCCGGCGATCGCCGCCGCTGCCGTGCCGCCGGTCGCTCTGGCATCGACGTCTGCAAGCAGTGACGCCGTCGTCGCCATGTCGTTGTAGATCCCGAGCTCCTGCTGGAGATCGGCGAGCCGGCGTGAGAAGCGCCTTGCCGATTTGCGCTGTCCGCAGAGCGGCAGCAGGAAGTCGGCGAGGTAGCGCAACTTCTTCGCAGCGAGACGGACTCGGTGCCGCTCCTCCGACGGCAGCGATTTGAATCTGCGGCCCCGCCTCAGCACCTTCGCATGCTGAGCCGACAGGATGTTGCGGGCGAAGTTGACCGCAGGCTCGGCCAGTCGTGCCAGACCTTCAGGGGTCACCTCGCTGCGCCAGCCGCGCGCTTCGATCCAGGCGCCGAGCCCGAGGATGAAGTAGGAACAGCGCCGGTCGGCGAGGGCGAGGCGGGCTTTGTCGTAGCAGGCCGCGCGGCGCTCGTTGGCGAGTTCCCCAAGCCTGTCGAAGCCGGTGACCGCCGGACAGCCATCCGCGACGGTCGGCAACGTCTGCTTTCGAAACACGTCCCAATCACGTGCGCCGGAGAGACTTCCGGCAAGCCATTTCGCCTCGGTGCGCAGCAGGTCGAGCTTGTTCAGCGACACCACCGACCGCATCAGGTCGAGCGCGGAGCGCAGACGTCGCAGCGCGACGCGCAGCTGATGCATCCCTTCAGGATCGCGGCCGTCCTCGGCGGATGGCAACGACTGAAGCAAATGCAGAAGACAGCACCGCAGGATCTCGGAGAAGGCCTCGTCAAGCGAGATCGAGGGATCGAGCCGAAGCTTTGGCGGCTTCGGTGCCCGCGGCGGCGTGTCGGCCGCGAGATCAAATCCGCGCGCCGATTTGGTCCGGATCGACGGTTTCACGGAGCCGTGCTCGGCAAGCCGCAGCGCCAGCTCCCAGATCGCGGACGGGCTGCCAGTCCTAAGCTCCAGCTCGATCTCGCTGACCGGCAGCGAGCGACCGCCTGACGTGAGCTGGCCCTGATCGAAGGCGACCTCGATGGTGCCCGATGGCAGGTCGACCAGGCGCTGATGCCGGTGGATGTCGCTGTTGAAGACGGCTTCGACCGAGTGACGTTCGAGATCGCCTCGCAACTTGTCGGAAACCAGCGGCATGGCCAGCGCGATATCAGGCTCGATCGACGGGACGGCTGCCTCCCACTCGCCGCGGCGCAGCGGATCGTTACCGGATTCGGCTTTCACCGTCTGCGTGAACCGCGCGCCACTCTGGCGAACCCTGAAGCTGAACCCGTCGGCTCGAAGCGCGCGTTTGGGCGTGTCGTAATACACCGCCTTGAGGTGCTTGCGCGTGCCCTTGTTGCGCGCATTCGTCGCGATGATCGGCGCATCGTTGAAATCCGCCAGCCGATCCGAAGACACGAGCAGCTTGAGTTCGATTTCAATCGCGTGAGGCGCGGCGGCGTGGGAAGGGATGTTCGGTGTCGCCGCCTCGTCGGCAGGCAGATTGGTGCTTGAAGATTCGTCGCGCGGGGAGCTCTCGCCGGAACTATCGGAACCGGGCTTCTGTTCCATGCCTGGTCTGGCGGAGGTCCTGATCGTCTTATCGTCCACGACAAGTCGATTGTTTGACCCGGCGGGACGCCGCACCGGTTCGAGGGCTCGCTTGATGGCGTCGATTTCCGACATTCGCAGTGTTTATGACAGTTCAGTGACAAGACGTCGACGTATACCCGACTTGAACCGCGGAGAGAAGCGCAGCCGATAGCAAGCCTCATCGAATTCCGCGCTGTGATCGATGGGGCAATCCGCGTTACATTCACGCCTACAGTCCAACGCTCGGAATTTTCTTTTTTTTTCAGGCGCTTGGATGAGCGTGGGAGAATTCATGCAATTCGATACCAAAATCGCCGTTGTCATTCGCAACGACCTCCAGGCTTGGCAGAAACTTAATGTCGCATCGTTCCTGACGAGCGGAGTCGCTGCCGCCTTTCCGGAGTGCATCGGTGATGCCTATGAGGACGCCTCGTCCACGAAATATCTTGCATTGATCGGCCAACCGATCCTGATCTATGGGGCCGACGCTCCGCAATTGTCACGCGCACTCGATCGAGCGCTGACGCGCAACGTCACCCCGGCGGTTTATACCGACGACATGTTCAGGACCACGCATGATGCCGCCAATCGCGAGGCGGTGAGGGCGGTTGCGCGCGCCGATCTCAATCTTGTCGGCATCGCGATGCGCGCCGAGCGCAAGGTGATCGACAAGATCGTCGATGGGTTGAAGTTTCATAGCTAATGGTTGTGCTCGACGGCTCCCGCATCGTCATTGCGGGCGAAGCGACGCAATCCAGAATTGGGCCTCCCCTAAATTGGTGGACACCTATAGCTTAGGCAGAGAGAGGTGTCGGATGGCGAAACGGCAGCGTCGGTCATATTCGGACGAGTACAAGGGGCAGGCAGTTGATCTGGTTTTGTCGAGCGGTCGCTCGGCGAAGTCGGTATCGAAAGAGCTCGGGCTCGATGGCTCCGTGCTCAGTCGATGGGTGAAGGAGCGGAGCACGGTAGCAGCCGGCGGCAGCGCCGCGGCGCCCACGTCGCAAGCGTCGGTGCCGTCGGCGGACCAGGCTGACGTGATCGCACGGTTACAGCGGGAAAACGAGCAGTTGCGCATGGAGCGCGACATTTTAAAAAAGTCGATCGCGAT
>NZ_FOQM01000009.1 GCF_900113735.1 Bradyrhizobium sp. Gha | reverse complement strand
GTCCCGCACCACGTGGTCTGCGGCGAGCGCGAGCACGATCGCTTCACTCCTGCGTGCTTGCGCGAACGCCGCGCCCGCGCCGATCGCAGGACCGGAGTCGCGGCGCATCGGCTCGAGGATCACGTCGGCCTCGATGCCGATCTCGGCGAGCTGCTCCAACACCATGAAGCGGTAGGCGGCGTTGGTGATGACGACGGGGCGGTCGAACAGCGCGGCGTCAGAGACGCGCAAGAGCGTGTCCTGGAAGGTCGAGCGCGACCCGAACAGCGGCAGGAACTGCTTCGGGCGCACCTCGCGCGAAGCCGGCCACAACCGCGTGCCGGCGCCGCCGCACATGATCAGGGGGATAATTGTTTGAGACATGTGCGAGCGATTCATGAGAAAGACAATACACGATGATACCTTTGAAGCAACAAAGCGACCCCATTCGCGATCGTCGTTGAACGGGCGAAACCGGCGTCGCACTGGAGAACGGAAACGTCAGCCCCCCTCCAAGACGTCGCCGGCGGCAGGGCGTGATCCAAACCGACTCGACCCACTTGCGGCACCGAGTCCCGCTGCGCCCTCGCGCAGGAATTCGAGATTCGTGGCGACGAGGACGTCGGCCTTCGGACTCGCGGATCCTGCGCTCGACCTGGCGGGAGGAGCGCGGCGAGGCCGCCCGACGATTCCACGGCCTTCGCGCCACGCGTGCCAAATCCGGCGCGATCAGCTTCAATCCGGTCGAGATGGAGCACATCCATGCACCAGATGCGCGTTAATCTTTGTTTTTGCTTGTCATTTTGGCAACTTGGGAAAATTCCCAGCATCGAAAACGCTGCGCTTTCCAATTCGAGTGGTACAGCGCGAAGCGGCGGGGAACTCGTGATCGGCGAGACCGAGGTCCCGTGCCAGGTAGTTCCGTAAATCGAGGCCGGAGCGCAACACCAGCCCGGCCTCTTGCCAATTCTTCCCGGTTCCTATTGCGCTCGCTTTGCGGTTGCGCCAACGCTGAAGCAGCTTATTCGCCCTTGGGAGGGAGAAAACTTGACTGACAAGCACTGGTTTCGACTCACCATCCTTTTGACGATTCCATCACTTGCGATGAACATGGCCACGCTGGTTGTAGTCGGAGGCCTGCTTATTGATCTCAAAAAACGAGACGATCCGGATCCGCGACGCTTTGATACTCAGATCTCCGACCTCATGCTTTCCACAGCAAGGAAGATGCGGCAGGAACAAGCAGATTCAAACGCTGAGTTGAGGCATTCGATAAGCGAATATCTCGAGAAGCTTTCAAAGAGAACTGAGGCTGAGGCTCGGCCGATTCGTTAACCGCGGCGGGAATGAGCGAGCGCAGAGAGGCCCGCCGGCGTGAGAACTCGTGCTCGGCGGGACCGAAGCCCCGCGCCTTAACGCGATGCTCTCTCGCGCGCAGCATTCAGGTCCGCTTTTGTTCCAGCGACTGCTGCTTCATTGGCAGGCGCTCGACTTGGGGGCGGCTCATTGAGGTCCCGCGCCCACGGCGCGCTGGCACGCGCTGCTGATGGCGTCGGCTGACTTGCGCAGGCTGAGACGAGAAGACCTACAAGGGTCAGCAAACTTGCCCATGTCATCGCCCGGATGCACATGCCCCATCTAACCGATTGCCGGCAGAATCGATCCCCGAGAGTTTAGGCAAATTCGGAGGATAGGCCCGCCAGCGTGACCCGGCGGCCTCATTTCCACACCCCTAAACGCAGTAGCTCGCGCTCAGTGCGCCCCGCTAGGAATCGCTAGTGCGACTCTCGCCCGCCGTTCTGAAGAAGCGGGGGGCTGTGGCCGCGTTGCTTGAGCATACGACTAGAGCATTGCGTTAACAGTGCCAGCCCTGGGCCGCTCGCGTTTGGGAATTACCTTGAGTTGCAAGCCCATAGCCGTGAGTACGGCGAGAATAGTTGTAGAGTTCGGAAGTTGTGTGTGGGTTTGGAAGGCACGATAGATACTCTGCCGCTGTAAGCCCGTCTGCCTTGCGATTTCGGCGATGTTGAAGTCGCCAAGTGCTATCCCGATGGCTTTGCAAATTCTATTGGGTTCAGCCGAAGCAAGTGCAATGTTTAGCTCGTCAGCTAGCTTCGAAGGGACGATCGGCGATCTCCCAAAAAGCAAGGCCGGCTCTTTGAGCCGGCCCCTTGTTCTTTTGACTGAAGCGACTCAGTAGCGGGCGATCATCGGGCCGCCGAACTTGTAGTTCAAGCGAATGAGGCCCATGTCGACGTCCTGCCGGACGCGCTCGGTTTGTACGAAGGCACCGGCGAATGTGAAGTCGACGTTACGATTGGCGAGGAAGATATGATCGTACTCGACGCCGACGGACCAGTTCGGGGCGAAACCGAATTCGAGACCCGCACCGACAGTGCCGCCCCAGCGGGTATCTCGTGCCGAACCGAAGGTGGTGCCTGCGCCGATAAAGCCCGGAGCGACGATAAGATCATATTTGTTGCCGACGACCGCGCCACCGCCCTTTACGTAGAACAACACGTTGTTCCATGCATAACCAATTTGGCCGGTGATCAGGCCGAAAGCGTCGATCCGCGTCCGATTTTGCTGGAATGGAGCCGTCGGGCTGATGTTGTTTCCGCTGAAGTCCGCCCAGTTGCCTTGGCCTTCGAAGCCAAACACCCAATTGGCGGATTGCCAGCGATAGCCGATCTGACCACCGATTGTGCCGCCCGATGCGTCATGGCAGCCGTCGGTGACCAGGGTGCCGGTCACGGGCGTCACAAAGTCCCAGCAATTGCGGCTCGATCCCCAGCCGCCGTTGATGCCGATGTAGAAGCCGCTCCAATCATAAATGGCCGCGACCATTGGCGGAGGAGCCTTGGTGTACGGCCGGGCCGCGAGATCGGCCGCACTAGCGGGAGCCGCCAGACCTACCGCCACTGTTAGGGCCGTAGCAGCAAAAAGTTTCTTCATGCGAGTGTCTCCCCAGAAAACGAGTTCAAAGAATCGGTGTGTTCGCCCACCTGCCGATTAATCGTACGCTGCTCCCGTGTACGTTGCTGTAGCTGGCTTACAACACTCGCCGTCAAAGGCGGCCCGAAATTGTTTATACTTATGAAGTAGTTGGGAACTTTGCTTAGTGGCCTTTGGGAACTTAATGCTTGGTGGCGTGCATTCCGGATAGGCCTGCGAACCAAGCGCCGGGCCTGTCACAAGCCCGTGGCATGGACGCTGCACGATGACAACCAACTGGGATTTTCAGTGCTCAGTTTGAGAATGAAACGCTGCCGGGGCCGGTATTTCGAGCCCGGCAGCGTTCTAGTTTGAGACTAGCAGCCCCGCCAGCGTTTTGGGGAGACTCCGAGTCTCGCCCTGAGGTAGAAGGCCATAGCTGGAGCCTTGAGGAGGGCAAAATCATGTCGAATATCGAAAGCAAATCTATTTCGAACCGGATGATCCTGATCGCTCTCCTGATATTCAATGTGGTTGGAATTGGTCTCTCGGAGATCCAGCGCATGCAGCTCGGCAATCAGAGCAGGGATGCTGTGCTCGAGCTACAGGCAATCGAGCGCAAAAGAAGCGCAGAAGCGGCGGCGGACTGGGAACAAACCAACAAGCTTCTTGCTGAGATCAATAAGCGAGTGAACAACGTCGAAATCGCGCTCCAGCCTGGCCCGCTCGCCGGTGAAGTCAGGGATATCTATGAGCGGCTCAAGGCTGTCCAAACCAAGGTAGAGGCATCGACCGTCGCAAAATAACCTTGACGCATGTTCGTCGCGCGATTCGAGCCGGGCGCGATCGGGCCGGACCTGTTCGGCACCGCCTGCCGCATGGGGCTCAAGGGACTGGTTTCGAAACGCCGCAACCGACGCTACACCGGCGGCAGATCCAAGGACTGAATCAAGGTCAAGAATCTGAGCCATCCCGCATGGAGCGTGAATTGTGAATCGAATTCGAGTTGAGCTCAGCGTTACCGTGCTTGCAGAAGATGAGAAAGGTGCGCAGCGCATCGTTTCGCGCCTTTTGCAGTCTAGCCATCCAGGCGAAGAGGTGCATGACCCAATCGAGAAAATCACCTTTGGTGGGATCAGCCCCGGAGCGGGATCCCCGTGGCGCCCCGCAAATGAAGCTCCAAAAGACGGGAAGCCGTTTTTCCCGATTGATCGTGGCCACGGAGAAGCGGGCCGCGGAATTCGCGGTTTCAGTCAGGTGGCACGCAGAACAGCAGAGTTTTGTTGGCTGCGAGAGAATCTCTGGTTGAATTCAGCCATTGGATGGCCATCCCACCCGAATGATGGAAGTTTGGAAGAAGGCCCGCCGGCGCGAACCGGCGCCCCTAGCCAAAGACCCCCCGGCAAGCGTTTGGTAATCGTCGAGGTGTTCGCCGGAAAGCGAGCTGGGGCGGTTTGGACATGACGTAGTCGAGGCCCCGCTGGAACCATCGTGGTAGGTCAACATCCCGGATTTCAGCGCGACCGCGATGGTCCATTGTGCGCAGGGAGGCGCAAAGTGACGACGCTTGCGGAAGAAACGATCGTCGAGTTGCTATGGCGGCGTTTTCGCAGTCCGGCAGCCTGGGGCGAGACGGTCGACCTGTTCGCGATCCTAACGGCGGCTGCGCTGCCGTGGTCGACGTCGCTCACGGCTATATTCAATGCCGCGTTCCTGGTTTGCATGGTGCCGTTCCTCGACGTCCGTGCATTCCTGCAATCGCTGAAGCGTCCAATCTGCGCGGCACCGATCGCGCTGTTTCTGCTTGCGCTGGTGGGAACGCTATGGTCGGACGCCGCCTGGGGCGCGCGCCTCTATGCCGTCAGCCCGACCGTCAAGCTGCTCGTGGTACCCGTGCTACTCTATCATTTCGAGCGCTCGCCGCGCGGTCAGTGGATCTTCATCACTTTCCTTGTGTCCTGCGCACTGTTGTCGGTGATGTCGTGGCTTATCGCATTTTATCCAGGCCTGTCGCTGAGACCCTATGATCCGCTCGAACGGGGCATCTTCGTCAAGAACTACATTGATCAGAGCCAGGAATTCACGCTGTGTGCGGTTGCGCTCGCCTATCCCGTGATGATGCTGTTGCGTGAGAAGCGCTACGTGTTCGCCGGGCTGCTGACAGGACTCGCGCTAAGCTTTTTTGTCAACATGGCGTTTGTCGTGGTGTCGCGCACCGGGCTGGTCACGGTGCCGATCATGCTCGGTGTCTTTGCACTGCTGCATTTGAAATGGCGCAGCATCGCGATCATTTCCGCCGCGCTGATTGCCTGCGCCGCCGTCGTCTGGCAGGCTTCACCGCAATTGCGCAAGACCGCCGGCACGTTTTCGAGGGATTACCAGCTTTACACCCAGGAGCACGTCCCCACGTCCATCGGCGAGCGCCTTGAATATTGGCGGCATGCCGTTCAGTTTTTCGAGCAAGCTCCGTTGGTGGGGCATGGTACCGGCTCATCACAGGGACTGTTCAGGAGAGCCGCGCAGGAACCGTCATGGGTTCCGGGCGTCAGGGTCTTTCCGAATCCGCATAACCAGACGCTGCATGTCGCGATACAGTGGGGAACCATCGGCATCATCGTTCTCTACGCGATCTGGATCCTGCATCTCCTGCTGTTTCGCGGCGACGGGCTAGCTTATTGGATCGGGCTGCTGACCGTTGTTCAGAACATCTTCACCTCGCTGTTCAACTCCCATTTGTTCGACTTCCACGAGGGCTGGATGTACGTCATCGGCGTCGGCGTTGCCGGCGGCATAGTTATCCGGGCACAACGGGCCGAGACGAACGTGGGGAAAGCGGGTTCTTGATCGCGCGGCTGCAGGGCCGTCATTTCGACGAGATGAACAATCAGCGCGACTCTCAGGCTCGGGGAAATTACGAGTCGCAGTGCCGCTCGCTTGTCACGCGTTAGAAGCCATGGTGACGAACAAGCATCGCACGCAAACTTATTGCCTGCAGGTGCAACGGAACTAGAAGGCGCGGTTTACAGAAGTCGCCCGTACCGCCTTTAGCTCGAGGCAACCACCCGGCAGAAATCAACAATATTTGGAAAAGTAAATTCTGGAAATCGGGGCCTGCCTTCCGGACGCAGTCGAACACGGCGGCCTGTTGCAGAGATCGACTTCGCGACGATCGACCGTAACCAGATCAAATTCTCGCTCGCCAGCCGGCCACAGTTGCGCTGCCGACCATGCCGCGAGGGCCGGCGACGTAGATGCTCTTGCCTCTCGGATCAAAATCTGCGCTCGCCACGGCCGCCTCCCGTTTCGCCTCGGCGAAATCGAGCCACCATTGGGCGACGAGCTGGGCGAAGGCGCGCTCTGGCCTCCAGGCGAGCTTCTCGCACGCGTTGCTGGCATCGTCGATGAGAGATCGAGCATTGGGCCGCAGGGGCGTATTCGGCAGATGGCCGCGCAAGCTTCTCATTTCCCGCTCCATTCTGGCGTCTCAATCCGCTGTGCGAGCCCAAGATCGTCAACCATTTGCTTTGCCAAGAACTTTGCGCCCTTTGGTGTTAAGTGGACAATGTCCGATTGAATAATGTCGGCGACGTTAGGGGTCGTTCGGGTCAGACATCCACTCGTGCTGCAAAGGACTGCTAACGGCGAATAGTATTGCACGCCTAGCTTCTCAGCGGTTTGCCGTAGGCCGTCTTCGGCTGGCAGCTGTCGAAATCCCTCAGGAGTTCTTGTAGGGAGAGCAGTTCCTCGAGCGGCGTAGTAGTTGGCATATAGTCGGGGCAAGGGCTGCTCCCAGATAGGCACCGGCCCGACGAGGATTGTCCGAATTCCTTCTTGTTTTAGCGAACGAACGGTTGGGCCAATGACCGACTCTTGCCAGTATAGGTTCCAAATCGCATGCAGCAGAACAACATCCGGTCTCGCTTTTATGATGCGACCGACGATGTCCCTGTTGGCTTCGACGCAGGAGGGTGGCAACTCAAGAGCCCCCACAAGCACTGGAGGGCATGAATTCAACGTAAACTGAGCGATTCCTGGCCTAACGCGATCATCAAGCTGATAAATTCCTGCTGCTAGTGCCGCAGCCGTGCTGTCACCCCAAACAGCCACCAACGGCTTTCTGTTCTTTTCGATACAATTTGAAGAAAGCTGGCCATGCTCCGTGGCGGATACATGGCACTCGCCGTACCGGATGAAGTCACGCCCTGGAACAACTGCCGCGGCTTGGCGTATTTCTTCCGGTATTCGGTTCGGAAATCCGTTCATCTCGATTGTGGTGATCCCAAGGGCCACTATGATGCCCATTGCCCCGACAAGCGGCGGGACGACCAGCGATCTGCGGCGGATCGGTCTCTCGACAAAAAGAAAGGTAAGCAGCGCGGCCGACAGGCTGGCAAGCACGCAGATTAGGCGCTCCCCAATGCTTAACGGCCGCATTGCGAGGAGCTCGGAAAAGACAAGAATAGGCCAATGCCACAAGTACAACGGATACGAGATTAGTCCGATGAAAACTGGCAGGCGGGCTGAAAGCATTGTATTCGAGAATGACCCAGGCGCCGAAATAAACATTGCCGCCCCCAACACGGGTACAATTGCTGCAGCCCCTGGAAATGGTGTCTTTGCATTGAACAGGCCAGCGGCGGCTGCTATCGCCGCGATCCCCAAATTACCTGCCAATTCGCTGTAAAGGCGCGAACGCATGAGATGCAGGATTTCGTCGCGAAATAGCACGAGACACGCACCGGCGCCCAACTCCCAGGCGCGCGTCAATGGCAGGTAAAACGCGGCCGCAGAGTGCGTCCGTGTGAGATAGATGCTTGAGACAAGGGAGATTGCTGAGACGATGCAGATAGTATTCTTCGATGACAATCTAGTGGCGGCCACGGCGCTAAGCAGCAACGGCCAGATAAGATAGAATTGCTCCTCAACACCGAGCGACCAGAGATGAAGTAGCGGCTTGCTTCTTGCTGCAAGATCAAAATAGTCGACTTCCGACAGCAACATTAGGTTGGCAGAGAAAAGAGCGCTCGCGAACACGTTCCGGCCAAGCGAGAGAAGCTCATTCGGCATCATGTGCAGCCAGCCTAGGATCGATACCGTCGCGAGCACGAGCACAAGAGCCGGAAAAATGCGACGAACTCGCCGAGCGTAAAAACCATTCAAACTGAAGGTACCGCTCGACGTCTCATGCACCAGGATTCCTGTGATCAAGAATCCGGATATTACAAAGAAGACGTCTACACCGACGTAGCCGCCAGGGCAGAAGCGTTCGAAAGCATGGTTCGCGATCACAAGACCAACCGCAATTGCCCGGAGGCCATCAACGTCAGCTCGATACTGTATCCCCATCAGCTTGAACCCACTTGTCTAGCAGACAATTTTCATTTCGATTAAGCCATTTATCAGACGAGTCCTCCGGCACGTGGACAGCGAACGTGTGAAGCAGGTCCCACATTTGCAGCCTCGTCGACCAAAGTTGGTAGCGCCCCTCATATCTCATTTATCGAAGCTGACGATCGCAACATGGTTTCGTTCATGCCGGGCGCTCGGCGAATCTTTCATCAACACGATCAGTAAGCGAGGCGATGTCGGTCACGTCGGAATGTAGTCACGTCCGCAACGTCTGGTGGCACATTGTTATGCGGACTAGTGCTTTGCTAGATAAGCTTCGTAAGCGCGCTTCAGGCCGTCGTGAAGCGAAGTCGTGGCGCGCCAGCCGAGCTTATCGAGGCGGCTGATATCGAGCAGCTTGCGCGGTGTGCCGTCAGGGCGCGAAGTATCGAAGGAGATATCGCCGCGATAGCCGACGACCCCGGCGACGACGCGGGCGAACTCGGCGATGGCGATGTCCTCTCCGGTGCCGACGTTGATCAACTCTGCGCCGGAATAGGTCTTCATCAGGTGCACGCAGGCATCCGCCATGTCGTCGACATAGAGGAACTCCCGCCGCGGCGTGCCGGTGCCCCAGACCGCGACGCTTTTCGCGCCCGACAGCTTCGCTTCGTGAAAGCGGCGGATCAGGGCGGCGACGACGTGGCTCAATTCAGGATGATAATTGTCCCCGGGACCGTAGAGATTGGTCGGCATCACGCTGATGAAGTCGCTGCCATACTGGCTGCGATAGGCCTCCGCCATCTTGATGCCGGCGATTTTCGCAATCGCATAAGGCTCGTTGGTCGGCTCCAGCGGGCCCGTCAGCACGCTGTCCTCGCGCAACGGCTGCGGCGCAAGCTTTGGATAGATGCAGGACGAGCCGAGGAACATCAGCTTCTCGGCGCCGTTTTGATGCGCGGCCTGAATCACGTTCGCGGCGATCGCGATGTTGTCGTAGATGAACTCGGCGCGCAGCGTGTTGTTGGCGACGATGCCGCCGACTTTGGCCGCGGCGAGGAAGATCACCTGCGGCCGCGCCTTCGCGAACCAGTCGAACACGGCGGCCTGGTTGCAGAGATCGACCTCGCGCCGGTCGACGGTCACGAGGTTCACATTCTCCCGCTCCAGCCGGCGCACGATCGCGCTGCCGACCATGCCGCGATGGCCGGCGACGTAGACGCTCTTGCCGGTCAGCTCAAACGCTACGCTTGCCATTTGCGACATCCCGCTTGGCATCAGCCAGATCGCTCGCCATCATCTCTTCGACCAATTGCGTGAAGGTCCGCTTCGGCTTCCAGCCAAGCACCTGCCGCGCCTTGCTGGAATCGCCAATGAGGAGATCGACCTCGGTGGGGCGGAAATAGGTCGGATCGATCTTCACCACGACCTTGCCGCTGATGGCATCGACCCCGGTCTCGTCGACGCCTGCGCCGCGCCATTCGACGCGGCGGCCGACTTGCGCAAAGGACAGCTCCACCATTTCGCGCACTGAGCGCATCTCACCGGTGGCGAGCACGAAATCGTCAGGTTTGTCGGCCTGGAGGATCATATGCATGCCCTCGACGTAGTCCTTGGCATGGCCCCAGTCGCGCTTGGCCTCGAGATTGCCGAGGTAGAGGGTCTCCTCCAAGCCGACCTCGATGCGCGCGACGGCGCGGGTAATCTTGCGAGTGACGAAGGTCTCGCCGCGGATCGGGCTCTCATGGTTGAACAGGATGCCGTTCGAGGCAAACATGCCATAGGCCTCGCGGTAATTGACCGTGATCCAGTAGCCGTAGAGTTTGGCCACGCCGTAAGGCGAGCGCGGGTAGAACGGCGTGGTCTCCTTCTGCGGGATCTCCTGCACGAGACCGTAGAGCTCGGAGGTCGAGGCCTGGTAGAACCGCGTCTCCTTCTCCATACCGAGGATGCGGATCGCTTCCAAGAGGCGCAGCACGCCAATGGCGTCCGCATTGGCGGTATATTCCGGGCTCTCGAAGCTGACGGCGACGTGGCTTTGCGCGGCGAGATTGTAGATTTCAGTCGGCCGGATCTGCTGCACGAGACGGATCAGATTGGTCGAATCCGTCATGTCGCCGTAATGCATCAGGAACGGCACGTTACCGACATGCGGGTCCTGGTAGAGATGGTCGACGCGCCCGGTGTTGAAAGACGACGAGCGTCGCTTGATGCCATGGACGATATAGCCGAGCGACAGCAGATATTCGGCGAGATAGGCGCCGTCCTGGCCGGTCACACCGGTGATGAGAGCGATGCGTTTGGTCATGGCTAGCCTAAATCCCACAGCATTTCGAATTGGATGGGCGCAAATTCAGCGCTCAGCCAGGCGCATTCCTTCGCGTCTTCTTGGACATATCGCCATTCGCGGGTCAACCCCAGGCGTGCCCTCATGGCGATAGATTGGACCTGGAACACAATCGTGATACTGAGCACACTTCAGCGAAGGGGTTGCACTGGCGGTTTACCCCCGAGGGAGCGTGATTGTCGAGCCGGAATGTCCCGAGACCCAGAGAGAACAGTGATCGACCCGGTGCTGCGCCCTGCCGTTTTCTTCGATCGGGACGGGGTTCTGAACGTCGATAGCGAATATCTGTTCGAGATTGGCAAGTTCGTCTGGATGGACGGCGCGGTCGAGGCCGTGAAGGCGGTCAATGATGCCGGCTATTTCGCCTTCGTGGTCACCAACCAGTCGGGCGTGGCGAGGGGGCTGTACCAGGAGACCGATATCCATGCCCTGCACGATTGGATGGCGACCCAGCTGGCGGCGCATGGTGCGCGGATCGATGCGTTCGAATATTGCCCGTTTCATCCGGATGGACGGGTCGAACGTTACCGGTGTGCAAGCGAGCGGCGCAAGCCTCAGCCCGGCATGATCATGGACCTCCTCGACAAGTTTCCCGTCGACGCAAGCCGGAGCTTCCTGGTGGGCGACAAGCCGTCCGATATCGAAGCGGCGCGTGCGGCCGGGTTGCCGGGCCACCTCTTTCCGGGCGGCAATCTGCGGGATTTCATCCTGCCGCTCCTGGCAAATGGATAACATAGTGGCCAAGACTCCGAGCTTCATTCTAGCCACGGAATTCTATCCGCCGGACCCGAGCACCACGGCGACCTATCTCGGTGCGATTGCGAACGCGATCGCCCTTGACATGTCGACCATCGTCCTGTCGGGAACGCCCGGCTCGGCCAAGTTGCCGGCGGCTGAAGACACCCCTGCTGTCATCGAGATTGCTAACTGGAAGCCCCCCAAGCACGCGCTCGGCCGGCGTGTCGTCGCCAGCACGATGCTGGCACTACGGATGTTCTGGGCAGTCTATCGGCGGGCGCGCCGGGATGACGTTGTGATGTCGGTGACGAGCCCGTTCACCCTGCCCTATGCTATCACCCTGGCGGCAAGGCTGCGCGGCGCCAGAACGGCGCTCCTCATCTACGATCTCTATCCGGAAGCGCTCGAGGTGGCCGGGATCGCCAAGCCGAGTTCGCTCGTCGCGCGCGCCCTGCGCCTTGCCAATGCCTGGCTGTTCAGGTCGCTCAACGCAATCTTCGTCATCGGTCGCGATGTGCCCCCCCTCCTGTTGCGCTATCCCGGGGTCACCGCCGAGAAGATTCATTTCGTCCCCAACTGGACGCTGCTTCCGATCGGCTTCCGCGAGCCGGATCCCGGCAATCCCTTGCGGAAGGCCGGCCCGGCGCAATTCGCCGTTGGCCTGTGCGGCAATCTTGGCTTCACCCACGCGCCTCGCACTGTGTTCGAGGCCGCCCGGCTGCTGCGACATGACGCCAGCATTCACTTCGTGCTATCCGGGTGGGGGATCGGCTGGGGCGAGCTGAAAACCCTTCAAGCCTCGGAAAACCTCAAGAACGTCACCCTGCTGGACCCCGTGCCGGAGGACCAGCTCGCCGAATTCCTCGCATCAGCCGATGCCTGGATCATTCCCTACCGGCGCAATGTTGCCGGGGTCTCTATTCCGAGCCGCCTCTACAATTTCCTTGCCGTCGGGCGCGCCGTGATCGTCGGGACGGAAGTCAATTCCGAGGCCGGGCTTGCGGTTACCGAGGAGGACATCGGTTGGGTCGTATCCCCTGAGGATCCAACTGCCCTTGCGCAAGCGATATTGCATGCGGCGGCCGATCGAAGCGTAACTGTTGACCGGGGCCGCTTGGCGGCTGTTTCTGCAATGAAATATAGTGGGCGCGCCTCACTGCTTCGCTATCGGCAAATCATACGACTGTTGCGGGATGACTTTAGTTGACTAACCAGCAAAAATAGCATGAGGGCAGAAGCTCTTTTGTGGAGAAGACTTCTTGGCTAGTAGGGTTCTGTCGCATGCGGCTTCGACGCGACATTGATATTTTGTCCTTGGGGTCGCCGCCGCGCGACCCCGGGTGATGGCGTTTCCCAGCCGCCACCTTTTTTGAAGCTGAGTTTGTCGGCATGTAAGAAGTCGACGCCGAGGGGTAGCCGACGCTCAAGGCGCGACCTGCAAAATCGTCAACGAGGGCACGAATGGTGAAACCACCTCCCTGATCCGCCAAGACAGCCAGATTGTGCGGTCTTCCCAAACCGCCTCGGCTTGTGACCGCCTGGCCAGGCTCAGGGCTGCCAGTCTTCTCGACCAGCTGCATCCAGCCGATGGAAATCGTAGGCTACCGCGGCGAAATCACTTCGACATCTCGCGGCCCGACGGCACGCTGCGCAAACTGCTCGACGTCAGCCGACCCGCAAACCCGGGCTGACGCGCGACGACCTCGCGAGAACTTGGAATTCGGCGCGCCTACTCGGCGTATCTGACGGAGCACGCTAACACGTTCTCAGAGGTCCTTCCCAGCCAACGCCCCATCCCGAGAGGATGAAGTGGATGTCCTCGTCTTCCCGCAGCAGCCTGACCGCGTCGAAGACCGTGGCAGAGTCGTGGGTGAAACCGAGAACGCCCGGAAGACCAACGATGCATCGTGACACATCGGGTGCGGAAACTCCCTGACCGATGCTACCTGACACGTCGCGAGATTGAAGAACCGGCTGCCGCAGCACTCTTTATGGCATCCGCAAACTCTTCGGCGAACTTGGCAACGCGCCGTTCGACCGAGGATCCCAGCTGCCTTACCTGGAAGGCCTCGTCTCTCGATATAGCTTCGGCAAGGCATCGGGCAAGAGCCGCGGCATCGTCGACGCTGAAGTACACAGCCGCACCACCAGCCTGTTCGCGATGTACGTCCAGGTCCGATAAGATCATGGGTACATCAAACGACTTCGCTTCTTCCACGGTCGTACTCCAGCCTTCAAACCGTGAGGGGTTGATCAGTGCCTGGCATGCCCTGAGTAGCGCGTAGACGTGCGCGAGAGGAATCATCCCCAAGTAGCGAAAGTTTTCCTTGAGCCCGCGCTCCTCAACCTCTCGCATGATGCCGTTGAAGGTTCTGGGCGGCTCGTCGGGCCCACCTGATACCGCAACTACAATTTTTATACCCCGCTCAGCCAAAATCGCCAGTGCATCGAGCACCAATTGGTGGTTCTTATGTCGCCAGAACTGATTCGGTAGATAAAAGTATCGCTCCGGCAAGTCATAAAGGCTGATAATCTCGCGAGGGTCCGCTGCAACAAGGTCGTTAGTCGGGTAACTGGCGAACCTGACGACCGAGAACTGATTTGTCGCGCCCGGATAGAAGCGCCTGCAGTCCTTCAATGCACTATCGCTGCTCAGAACGATCGTTCGTCGTGCGGCAAGCTGCGCACGAAATCCAAGCTCACGACGCCAACGCGCGGTCACGGAAAACAGCTGAGGCAGGCTTTTGTGCTGCAGATCCGGAAACCAGGCGACGGTCGGCAATGGAAGGCGCCAACCGAAAAACCGAGCATGCTCGAAGACGACGTCAACTCTCTGCGCATCAAAGGCAGCAGCGGCCGCATGGTCTATTCCGGCAATGAGCGCACTGGTCAACCCAGAATGATCGCGTTCGAACGCCTTATGCTTTACGACTTCGACGCTTGGAATCTGCAAAAAACTCGCCAAGTCCTTGTCATCGTCCGACAGGCCCGCAAATGTTACCGGCTCGAGTTGGCCGGGCTGATATCTGTGAAGAGCCTCAAACAGATTTTTGAGATAGTTGAACCCCCCTGCATGCAACCTGCGGGGAATGAAAGTGAAGCCGACACGGAGGGGCGGCCGAGTCAAGGAAATTGCCCCTTGAACCAAGTGACGTACTCGGCAATGCCCGTTCGAACGGCAATTTCCCATTCAAAGGATAATGTGTTCAGCCGACTGGGATCTGCGACCAGGCATAGAGGATCGCCCGGCCGTGCTATACCTGAAAATTCCACCGGAACATTTACCCCCCAAGCATGCGTGACGTATTGAGCTACATCGGCAACGGACGTTCCAATGCCCGAGCCTCCATTGATGATTTCGACTGCTTGATCCGGCGGATTGCACCCAACGCGCGCTAACAACTTCGCCACATCACGGACCTCTGTCCAATCGCGCTGTTCTCTCCCCGTACCCCCGAGTGTCAACGTGGCAGCCCCGTCCCGCAAACGCATGCAAATATCCCAAAGCAATTGCTTGCGCAAATTGGCGCCGTAGACCGAAAAGAGCCGCACGACTGTGCTTTGCAAGCCGAATGTGCTGGCATAGCTACGACTGAGCTGCTCGACTATGAGTTTATGCTGACCATAGGGAGATACGGGCGCGGTCGTTGCGCTTTCAGAAATGCGCTCCACAAGTGCGGAGCCATAGACGGCCGCACTAGACACGACCACAACGTGACACTCCGGCGCAGTTGTACGCAGCCACTCCAGCAGATGAGCCGCGGTTAGTACCGTGCGCGAAAAATCTTCGTAGGGCTGCGCGATGGACACTCCAACGGAGGATCCGCCGGCCAAATGGAAGACGACCTTTGGTAACCCCGCTTGCGCTGCCAACGCATTGAGATTGGCAGGCTCGATCTCACCGTTCAACCAATTGCGCATTCCGAGATAGTGCTTGTCGGGCTCTGCAATCGCCCCATGGCCAAGGCCATGTACAGCGAGTCCTCGGTCGGCCAGCTCGCGCGTCAGATATCTTCCAATAAAGCCGTTGGCACCGGTGATCCAGATAGTCATAACAATATCTCACCCCCGTCTTTGTCCTGCCTTGACAAAGGCATGCCCAACTAGAAGGAGCGAATGCAATCGACAACTATTTCCTGCTGTTCACTAGTGATCTCGGCATACATTGGGAGCGAGAGAATACTGTTTTGATCACGGTATGCATTCGGAAACTGATGCGCGCTATGATCGAACCGCTTATAGGCCTGAAGAAATGGCAATGCGGTCGGATAATTGATCGCAGTCTGTACCCCCCTGGAACTGAGATGAGCGGCTAGCGCATCGCGGCGCGGATGACGGATCGTGTAGAGGTGATAGACGTGGCTGCGGCCGAGTGCGACCTGCGGCACCTCCACTCCTTCTATCTGATTGAGGCTGGCATCGTAGATCGCAGCCGCATGTTGCCGCGCTTTCGTCCAGGCAGCGAGATGTGGCAGCTTCGCGGAAAGAATTGCTGCCTGCATCCCATCGAGCCGACTGTTAATGCCCTCGATGTTGTGCTGATGTTTGATGAGGCCGCCATGGCGCGCCACCATAGTCATGTATTCTGCAAGTTCAGCGTCGTTGGTGACGACAGCGCCAGCATCGCCCATAGCGCCGAGATTCTTGCCAGGGTAGAACGAATAGGTCGCGGCCGCGCCGAACGTTCCGACCATCCGGTCCTTGTAGCAGGCCAGATGTGCCTGGGCGCAGTCCTCGACAACCCAGAGCCCATGCTTGTGCGCGATCGCCATGATCGCGTCCATGTCCGCCGGCTGACCGTAGAGATGCACCGGAATGATTCCGACCGTCCGCGGCGTGATCGCGGCTTCGATTGCCGCCGGGTCAATCGTGAAGGTCACGCCGTCGGTATCGCAGAACACGACTTGCGCGCCAGCATGAGTAATCATCGCCGACGTCGATATCCAGGAATGCGCGGTCGTGATGACCTCATCACCCGGCTTGACCTTGAGCCCTGCCATCGCGAGGTGGAGTGCGTCAGTGCCGTTCGCGCAGGATACGCAGTGCTTGACGTTCGCCGCAGCCGCAAACTGCCGCTCGAAGGAATCGACATAGTGCCCCCGGATGAAGGCGCTATCGCGGATGACTGCAGCAATTGCGCCATCGATCTCATCCTTGATCGACTGATACTGGAGCCCGAGATCCGCGTAAGGTACCGGCATGGATGCTATTCCCTAGGTTTTGGCCTTGAGGCGGCGGGCGGGATTTCCGGCGTAGCTGCCGGGCTCGATGATGTCTTTCGTGACCACGGAGCCCGCTCCGATCACGACGTCGTCGGCGATGGAAACCGGCATGATGGTGGCGTTCGAGCCGATCGAAACGCGATTGCCAATCTTCGTCGCGCGCCACAATTCACGGCGCCCGCGTGCCGGCCCACCGATGGAAAAGGTATCGTTGATGAACATCACACCGTGTCCGACGAAACAATCGTGGCCGATCGATACCAGTTCGCAGATGAAGGCATGCGACTGCACACGGGTTCGCGGGCCGACGGTTACTCCGGTCTGTATCTCGGTGAACGGGCCGACGAAGCAGTCGTCCGCGATCTCACAGCCGTAAAGATTGCAGGGCTCAACCACCTTGACACGCTCACCGAACTTGACGTCGCGCACCGCAACCTGGTGCATCTGCGGCTTGCCGCTCACGAGATCACACCGAGCTTGCTCCGTCGCGGCTCGAAACGAAGCGCGACTTCCTGCCCAGTCTCTATCGACTCGTAGAGGGCGGAGATCAATTCGAGACTCTTACGGCCCTGCAGGCCGTCGACCAATGCAGCGCTCTGATGCAACAGGCAGTCGACGACGTGCTGATAATAGGCCTGGTGGCCGAAGCCGTAGACATTCGGCGGATTGACCGAGAACTTCTCGACGACGACCTTGTCGCTCGGCAACTCGTCCACGAAATTCCAGTGCCTGATCTGGTTGACCGCGAACCCCGCGATCTCGACCGTGCCCTTCTCGCCAAGGATCGAAAGAGAGCCTTCGAGATCCTTTGGCCGAACGGCCGTTGTCGCCTCGATGATACCGAGGGCGCCGTTGCGGAATTTTAGTGTCGCGACCGCAGTGTCTTCAGTCTCGACCTTCACCAAGGCGGTAGCTGCGCGGGCATGAACGCTTACCACGTCTCCGAAAAACCATTCCAGCATATCGATATGGTGGCTGGCCTGGTTGGTTAGCACGCCGCCGTCATAGGCCCAGGTGCCCCGCCAGGCATCCTGATCGTAATAGCTCTGGTCTCGACACCAGCGCACCCGCACAGTGCCGAGGACGAGCCGGCCAAACCTGCCGGCGTCCAGCGCCTCGCGCGCCTTGACTACCGGAACGTTGAAGCGGTTCTGCTTGACGACAAACAGCTTCACGCCGGCTTCGTCGCAGGCGCGGATCATGTCATCGGCGTCCTGCAATCGAAGTGCCATCGGCTTTTCGACGACGACGTGCTTGCCGGCGCGCGAACAGGCAATGGCGTGCTCGGGATGCATGCCGCTCGGCGTCAGGACCGCGACGGCATCCATGTCGCTGCGCGCGAGAAACTCGTTCAAATCGTCGTACGCCGGGACTGCAAACTTCGTGGCGACAGCATCGGCGCGAGCCTTAACTACATCGCAGACCGCAACGAGGCGTGCTCCCTCAATTTGACCACTTCCCAACAGCTCCGAGTGACGCTTGGCGATACGCCCGCATCCGAGCAGGCCAAACCTGATCATTCAGCGATCCCTTCCGTTGCGCCCGCTGGTCGAACGTAGGGTCGTCTATATTCGAGATACCCCTTTTAAATCAAGTCCTAGGCCTAAAAAGCTGATCCATCTCGTTCCGCTCGAACTTGGCTTTCCAGACAGCTATCTCGGAATCGCTAATCCGACAGCGGACCGCGCATCATTTCTGAGCGCCGAAGATCCTCAGTTCCCAAATTGCAGCGCCTCATTCTTTGGCTCTAACGCGAAATCCAAGCCCGCCGCACCTGGGATCGGTGGCTTCATGGACTCTTTTGTCGACCTCAACAGCTCGTTTTAGCGCGGTGGGTCAACAGCGCCACGCTGCAGCACTCACAGACCGTCGACCGCGCGCAGTGTCCCTCTAGGCGAACAAGCAAAGTCGAGCGCCTACTTATAGGCGACAAAAGTGTACAGTCGCCCTGGTCGATTGTCGAAACGGGTAGCAACCGATAAAGCTAGTTTAATTAGCATTCGTGGAGTCACAGCCCGCAAGATTGATGCAATAGGAAGTCTGCGCGAGCATCTTGTGATGACCTCTTCGCGAATGCGATCGATCGTGTAAGGGTAGAGATTAATGGGGTTCTTAAGCGGCAAAAGCACCTCAGTAAAGCGGAACCCCGCTTGCCTTAGCGCGGCCAGATATCGATCCAACCGAAACGCATGTTCTCCCCCATATAGATGGTGGAGCGGATGTAGCGCAAGAAACCTAGGCAGGTCCGCATCCTTAGTGATCACGTGTTCTCTTGCAGCTATGAGCAAACCATCTGGCTTGAGCACTCGATACATCTCGCTGCATGCGTTCTCAAGGTCACGAGTGTGGTGAAGTACAGCGCGTGCGAAAACAACATCAAAAGTTGCTTCGTCGAAGGGTAGTTGCTCCGAGAATTGTTCCACGACGTCGATGCCGAGCCCGCTTTCCGCCACGAGATCGCGGATTGCGCCAGCCCCGACAATTGCGCTCGGGTCAGGCTCGAGCGCAGTAACTTCGAATCCACTGCGAGCCAAGGCATAGCTCGCTATTCCCCGGCCCGCGCCAACATCCAGCGCCCTGCCCGACCTGTTGGACAAGAGACGTAATATCTCTTCCCATTCGGAAGAATGGAAGTACCTCTCGGCTGCTGCGATGAGCGGATCGTCATAGAAGGCGTCCAGGACGAGCTGCCGTTGCTCCGGTTGTTTGCGGAGCCAGCACACGGCGTCTTCCCAGGTGCCTTTCAATGCAGCATTCATGAGTGCGAGACCATAGCCAATTTCACCCCACTAGCTCCTTGAAACGATTCCATTGTCTTGCCTTGCTGTACAGACTCTTCACCATGCGGTGTCCAGCCTCCCCGATCGACGATGCCCAGGATGGATCGGCCAGCAGTCGATGAACCAGCGATGCGATCTCACTGGGCGCGGAATAGGTCAGCATCGTTTCTCCATCAACGAACCCTTCGGGGTAATTGCCGGCGTCCGTCAGCAAGACCGAACCGCAACCAGTTGCTTCAAAGCAACGCATATTTCCCCGGTCGGCTCCAGCCATATCGACCGCCCCGTTCAGGACGATTTTCGCGCTCGCGAATGCCGAGTACATTTCTCGCCCGTAGAGAGGCTTCAGAGCCCGCTCTGCGACTTGACGCGGGTACGCGAAGTTGCTCAGCAAAGGTATGAACGGAAACGCATTCGCAACCCGCGTCAGCCGCCCCTGCTCGAGATGGAAACTCGACTGTACGCCCTGAAGGCCAGCCGCCACACCCAATATCGCCGATCTCGCGATGTGATGGCGCGAAAAACCTCCAGCGAATATCAAGTCTAGTGGTTTGGTGGTCCTACCCGCATATTCGCTCATTGAAGGATCATATGCTGGCGCGAAATACGCTACTCGACATCCCTTTCTCTCCCAATCCTGCAGTATCGAGGGAAAATTGCAGACGACAAGGTCGTATTCACTCAAATCTACATTGCCCGAAGGTGCTGCACGCCAGCATATGGTGTGCCTGACACAGCCCGGCAGCCTTTTTACGAAATCGGAGGCATATAGCATTGGATCGAGATTGTAGAAGACCTCGGTATTGTGGTGCTCGATCTGGGCAAGAAGTATTTTCGTCAAATTGCTCGTTTGGAGACCCTGCTCTACCGCCCAGGCTGTCTGTAATCGCTGATCATCACCGTTTGTATAGAACGCTCGTGCGTCGCCATCCAGTACGGGAGACAGAATATGCAAGGCAGCGAATCGAGTACCCAGGAAATCCAGAATCTGCTGGCGGAATGTGTTGCGGCGGGGCCTGGTGCGGTAGCTTCGGAATCCGCGCGAGAGCCCGTTGTTCTGGAAAATCCTCATTGCGCTAGTTCGTCACCGTTACTCAGCATCCGAATTAGCCGAGCCGGATTTCCCGCAACGAGGGCACGAGGTGGAACATCTCGCGTCACAACGGAACACGCAGCAACAACAGCACCTTCGCCGATAGTCACCCCCTTCAATATTGTGACATTAAATCCTACCCAAGCCCTATCGGCAATTACCACTGGCGCGCTGGGCACGTGAGTCCAGTCCTTCCGATTGCGCGACCATTCGCGCACGTCGTCCCGACGCAGATTCCAATCAAGGCTGTGCGAATCGTGGTCAACGATCGTTGCGCCCCAAGATACGAGGACGTCATTTCCGATGGAAATCTGCTGAAAGCAAATGACAGTCGATAGGCCAACATATGTCCGATCACCAATTGAAACGTCGCCCCCCCGGCTTTCAAAAATGATATTCGCGTGGACAATAGAGCCTTCCCCAACTCTCAATCGATTGCCATGAACACGACGAAGCCGGCGCCAAACCAACGAGGTTCCGCTTCCGACGGAAACCGCCCCTGACCTCCATGCCTTCCATCCCATTAAGACATCAAGAATGCGTATGGGCAACGTCGTCAGCATTAGCTCCCCGTCCCAGTGTCCAAGACGATAGGCGCAGCCTCGGCTCCCTTGTCATGTTCCTCGGGCCTCAACCGCTTGTCGATTCCAAGCAGGAGCGCGACAATCAACGGCAGTCCCAATCCGCCGGACAGAATCGAAGTAGGAAGCGCCGAGATCATCAAGTTGTAGACTCCGATGAACGCCGCGGCCAGAGCCGCTACCGCGACCGCTGTCTTTCCCTCCCTGAGAAACACCGCATCTATAGCGCGACAGACCGCGCCTGCCACTACGCTGTATATGACTACGCCCGCATAGGAAAAGTCGACCCATGCATCTGCAATAAACATAGCGGTCGTATGCGTCCCTTCGGCCGACCTCCACAGCTTCGCCACCACGTCGTAAGATGGGGTCCATTGCCAATTCAATAGCGTGGCTAGCCATCGGATATTGGCTCCCCACATGTGATGAAGCCTCCAAGGGAACGCTCCAAAGTACTCCAACAGTGCCGCGTTCGAGTAATCGAACGCCCGATAATAGAAGAATCCAAGCGCTTCAGTCACGTTCATACCCGGAATTGCTAGCTGAAATATCGGAACGAAAATCAATATCGTGACCGCGAGACCCCCGACTGCTATGCGCCAGTTCAGGTTATTTCGAAACAATAAATACCCCACGAAGCCGAGTTGAAGGAGAAACAAGGCAGTAGGAGCCTTATTGAGCGTCTCGAGCTTTGCTAACAAAGTCGTCATAACGAGCAAAGCGGCCGCCGCCAGCAGTGGCCACCATCGCTGCGCCCATCCTGCGAGAGCTGCCCAGACTATCATCATCGGCGCGATGGAAGCTGCGATACAATTGTAAAGATAACTTTGGCTCCCACCGTGCTGCTGGCGGTAAGCGATCTTAGCAAATTCATCTCCTCGTACGGAGAGATATCCCGACAGGACCTGAAAGTGACCCTCCCGGTACGATGTCCATCCCATGAAAATCGCGAGCGCGAGAACTACGCTGAATAGCCCCAACGACCTCTTTGACGATGACATAAGCGGTTGCTCGTTCCACCCTCCAAGATGTTCTTGCATCTTCGAGATCGAGCTAGTCATCAACATATTTGATAGCTCTATGCCCGCAATCACAGAGACGAACATCAGCGCAATCGACACATTTTGACCAATGACCACCTGGTCGAAATCAACAGAAGTGGAAATCAGGTAATCGACTGCCGAGATGGGCCTGCGAAGCAGCATGTAGGCGATATAAGGCGGACCGTAAATCAAAAATAGGAAGCAGATTAAGATCGAAGACGCAGTGATGCGAGGCTCCAATCGGTACACTAGATAGAGTGCTGCACCATAGATCGCTAAAGCGGCCGCGACGTAGGTTAATGAGATGATCATGAGAACCTCGGGACCAGTCGCCGCAAAGCGTGGTTCAACCTATAGAGGGCCGCGTTGTTTGCATAGTGCTCGTGTGGAATCGCTGGCAATGCCATCAGGCGTTCTAGCTCCAAGAATTCAATTCCGAGCTTCTTTGCTACAAAGCGCTTATCTCTCATCGCCTGCTGTTCGGTTATCAAAGGAACACTTAGCTCTTTTATCGCACGATCGCGGGTTATTTGCCCCGCAACTATTAGGGCTGAATAATGCAGTCTGCGCTTATCGAAGGAGTAGCGAGCCGGAAGGTAGATCTCTTGGTAGAACTTCGTAAATCGACTTTCTTGATGCTTGCTGCCGTAATCTACGAAGCCGTAAGTCTGCACTAACAAGCGCTTTGCAGCCTCTTTGTCGTAGGGCAGATAATTGAGAGGCTTCACTATTTGCACCTGCCTTCGGAGTTTTACTAGCCAAAGATACCGAAGCGAACTCATGACGGGAAAAGTTCGAAGCGAAGTTGCGCCATGTGCACGATGGATCGCCTTCAGGTTGCGCGCATCCATCGCTGGATAACCACCTGCCGGGATGTGAATGCTCTCACTGCTGAAGTTAACTCCGCTAAAGAAATACTTTTGATTGTACTTTTTGGCCAACTTGTAAAGGGTGGAGAAGAATGCATGATCTTGAGGCGCATCTTGATTGAGAACCGAGGCACTGAGATATGCCAGCTGGAGGTCACGCATTTCCTCCCACTCGATCACCTCGGTATGCAAATCAATGTCTAAGCTCCTCACCACCAATTCGATGTTTCGAACAGCGGCTTGTGTATTCCAGCCACCATCTACATGCACTGCTAAAAGGCGAAGACCGTATTCCCTTGCCAGCAGATGCGCCACATAAGCGCTATCTACCCCGCCGCTCAACCCTATGATGGCATCATACGGCCTGTTGCTCATTTGGTTTCGAACGTTGTCGACGATCGCGTTTAAGCGTCCTCGCCCCTCATCGTTGGGCCACCATTCGTAAGGCTTGCGTGCAATGGCGTCGCGACAGCAGTTGCATTGTCCGCTGCTGTCGAAGGCGATTCCCGGATTTGTGTTATCCATCACGCAGTATGAACAGACTTGGTAACTTCGGTTCTTCTGCAGCATCAGACGCCCCTCTGCAGAGTTGCGTGCAGACGCCGTATCTCACTGCTTGAAGGATAGGTGATAAGGACGGCTCGAAGGCGACCAACAAAAACGAACGCGCTTCCAGAAGCGACAGCGCTGGCACCTGCCGTGAGACCATCCCTTAGATGCTGCAGCTCACCAGCGCCTCCCAACGCAACACACGGCACCGCGAGGGCGCGGGAGACTTGGGAGATGAGGGCAAGGTCGTAGCCGCCGCGCTCTCCGTCTCGATCGACATTTTGCAGCAAGATTTCACCAGCACCGGAATCTTCGGCGGCCTTTGCAAAGGTGACAGGATCGATATCGGTAACGACACGACAACGATCCCGTGCGACTCGCCAAGTGCCATTCGCGCGCGTGCAATCGACACAGACCGTGACGGCTTGGGATCCAAAATCGTTGGCAAGCGCCCGGACCGCGCGCGTGTCCGCTCCCGCCCGACCAAGGACCACCTTTTCAACGCCCGCCGCGAATATAGGCGTCGCGTCCGCGACAGATGTAACACCGCCGCCGTAACTCAAGGGCATGAAGCACTCACTCGCGAGCTCGCGAATGAAACCAACGTCTGGCCGCCTTTTTTCAGCCGTTGCGTTGATATCGAGCAAGCAGATCTCATCCACTTCCTTTTCGTTGAAGATACGAATGACGTTGAATGGATCACCGACATAGACGGGCTCACCAAAACGGCGCGTCTTCACAAGTCGACGGCGGCTATCAAGCAGGAGAACCGGAATGACGCGGGGTCTCATACTGCGGATCTCTCGACGAAATTGCTTAGCAGCTTCATGCCAAACCGGTGGCTCTTTTCTGGATGGAACTGCACTCCATAAATATTATCGCGCTGCACAGAGCAAACAACTGGGCGGCCGTACTGATAGGTCGCAGCGACATCGCTGGCATAGTCGCATTCCATGCAATAGCTGTGGGTAAAGTAGAAGCAAAGCTCGCTGCCACTGTCGAGTAGCCTCGCGCTCGGCGCAGCTTCGATGTCCGCCCATCCCATGAACGGAACCTTCAGCTTCACTGCAGGGTCGGGGCGCATTCGGACAGTATCGGCAGGGATCCAGCCGAGTCCCTTGGTAGCTCCCTCTTCGCTACCGCGGCCGAGCAGTTGCATACCGAGACAAACTCCCAGCAATGGGGTTCTTTGGCCAAAAGCAGCTTTCTCGAGTGCCGGAATGAGATTTGAATTGTGTAACCGCTGCATGGCCGCATCAAACGCACCGACTCCGGGCAACAGCAGGTGACTAGCTTCGAGGATGTCCGAGGCCTGATTAGTAATTCGTGCCTCGTAGCCAATAAAGTCGAACATATTGACGAGAGCACCGGGATTGCCGACGCCGTAGTCGATAATGGTGATCATCGCAACTCCTTCCCAGCTCTCAACAAGGTTATGGCTGTGATGGCGCCGCCCAACAAGGCGCCCAACGCAATCACGGCCACTGGCGCAAGCAGCTGCCCGAGTATGGAAAGCATGACATAGATTGCCGCTCCGAGAACCCCGGAAATTGCAATCGACCTCAATAATACAGAGCGGGACCAACCCGCGGCACCGTAGCAGATCCAGAGAAACGCAAGGTAGCTCAACGTCAGCATCACGCTTTGCAGGGCAACGGCTTCGGTCAACGTTCGGCCCGAAGCCAGCATCGCCCAAAGAGAACCGACAGAGCTGATTGCTGCAACGGCCTCGAGCCTCAGATTGATATCCTGACGGCCAATGGAATCAAGCAGTCGGTCCATCCAATTTGTCATCATGAATAGAGATGCCGGCACCACGAGCATTGCGGAGAACCATCCCGCGCCCTGCCATCGAGATCCGAGCAAGAGCATGAAGAGCTCGTCTCCTCCGAACACGAGCAGGGCAATCCATGGGCTACTCACGATGAGCAGCCATCGCATGATCTGATCGACCGCGTCACCTTGAGCGGCAAGTCCTTGCGTCGCTGCGCGGTGAAAGAACACGGGTCTAAGAGAGGCACTGGTGAATGCGGATGGAAGATGCGTCAATCTCCAAGCTTGGCTGTAGACTCCGACCAGCGAAGCCGTGCTGAATGCTCCAATTATGAAGATAGGCGCTCGCTCGCGTAGCAGGGAAAGAACCGTGAAGGGCAGCGAGAACTGCGGGAAGCGCCTGTTGCGCATCAAGGCAGACATCATCCCCCTGACATCCATCGAACAGGCCGGCCGCTCAGCGGACCTTTGAATGCTACAAACATAGAAAAGCGTAGCAGTTCCCTGCCCAACAACACTGCCAACGATCAGCCACACGCCCTCGCCGCTAAAGCCCCCTCCCAACTGGACGAGATTAGCCGTGATCGCATTCAGCACAACACCCGTCGAGATTCGAGCAAACGCCCCCTCCCGCATCAACCAAGCCTGGAATACGACTGCAAGACCCACGAGCCACAACCAGCACCAACCCAGCGCTACAGGCATCAGCCCGATTCCGAGTTGTTGAATGGACCTCGTGAATATAACGGTCACGGCGCCCAGCACGAGCGACATGACACACACGAGAACGATCGTGGCTAGGAAGAGACTACTCGCCGCCTCGGAGTCGCGCTCGATTACCAGGGCCAGATCAAAGCGAAACGAGAGCAGCGAGCCGACGATTATCGCCACGGCCTGGATGGCCGCCCAGACACCGAAATCAGACGGCTCATACATCCGAAACAAAACAGGAACAAGCGCGATTGAGAAAGCCTGCGACGCAAGTGGACCAAATCCCGACGCCACGAGGGACTGCGCCAGGCGAACCGACCGCCGAGGATTAGTCAATTGTGCGAACCGGATCAATGACAGCAGTCTGCTGACCAATGGCGATCTCGGCGAAGGTTGGCAGCGCGAGAATGCAATTTGATGTCGATGCACACTCGGAGACTGCAGCGGCCGCGGATCCAAGCGCACATTGTAAGCGCACTTTTCCTCCCCCGCGATAGAAGAGAACGTGAGGTCTTTTCTTTGGTGAGGCCCTGGTATCCGCGCGATTAGGAAAGTTGCCGCGAATGTTCGACCGCGCAGCCCCCATGAAGCTAGCGTAGCCCAGCAAATCCGTACCACGGTTCATACGTCCGCGGTCAAGTAGGCCCAGCCCCATCATGCCCACTCTTACCCCCGCGTTGTAGAAGACATGGTTCCGTCACACGAAAAGGGGACGTGAAAGATAGCCTTCCTCTAACAGCATCCAATTGCACAAGGCAAGCGAAGTGTCGGTTTGTTCATCCATCGAACAATCCATTTACTTGAAGTGCTACGATTTTCTTGGTCTAGACAGAAAGAACAACGGAGCAGCGTGATGAATCCTAGACCACCTACCCGGCGCCTCATACTCGTCGGAGGGCTGATAAGCGGGGCCGTAGGGATAGCCTCCTATCGCCCCGCGCCGGACCCGTCTTGGAAAGCAGTGACCTCGGATGCTCCCTGGGCGCCAAGGGACAACGCAGGTTTGGTCATTCATGAAAACCGAATTTGGCTGATTGGAGGTACTCCAGCGAAAACACCACAGGGGCTCAGTGATTGCTGGAGTTCCGCGGAAGGTCTGACCTGGACTAAAGAGCTAGATCAAGCTCCATGGAGCCCTACCGTTCAATCGATGGTCATTGCATTCGCAGGACGGCTTTGGCGAATGGGCGGCTTCTATCAAGACGGCGACACCTTTGCGCCAGTCGCTGAAATTTGGTCATCCCAAGATGGGCGAAGCTGGACCCGAGCTGGAGAGGCAGATTGGTCACCACGCGGAGGCGGCGCACTCGTATCTTTTTCGGGAAGGCTTTGGCTGCTCGGCGGCACTCGGCATCCGAGAAACGAGGGCACGGAGCCAAACTTCAACGACGTCTGGGTTACTGACAATGGGACGACGTGGACGCAGGTCGTTCAAAACGCACCTTGGCAAGCTCGTGCCTTCCACAACGCGGTTGTTCACGAAGGACAGATTTGGATTCTGGGCGGGGGCTATTGGGGCAAGAAAGCCGCCGCTTACCAAGACGTATGGTGCAGCCCCGACGGTCGTTCCTGGACCAGGAAAACAGCGATGGCAGAATGGCCTGGCCGCATCTGGTCAGCCAGCGCGTCGTTTCGCGGCGCCTTATGGAGTATGGGAGGACTGGTTCCATCGACCCGGGCGGGATCAGACGATATCTGGTACTCCAAGGATGGAGCAGTGTGGTACCCCTATCTCTCGAAAATGTGGGTACCGCGGATGGCGCATTCAGCCCTTGTATTCTCAGACCGACTCTGGGTTGTGGCGGGTTCCAACTTCGACTTCCTCCATGATGTGTGGGCGCTAGACCTACCAACCGATTGGACAGGCGAAAGCCCCTTCAGTCGAACGTGGCGCTTCCTCCTGGAGGAGCGGAACCGATGGTAGGTGGTCATGACATACCGGCAACCTCGCCGTCGACACTTAAACGATCAGCGCGCAATCCTAATCGACATCAATAGCCCAAGCCAAACGCCTATCTTTCCAAGACTCAACCGGAGCAACCCAGGTTGGACCTTTCCGAAGAGAGAGAGCTGCATTAAGCCCAAGAATGGAAAGAACCTCATGGTCGGTCGTTCACCGAGGAGGGCCAGGTGAGCTGGGGTGTGGACGCGCCGATCACATCGGCGACCAAAGAGAGCTCGAATCTACACGGCTCAGTGCTGCGACGCTGGGTGCGGACGTCTGACATGAGCTCCCGCTCCATCAAGAACCGCCGCAACGCGCAATCCGGTGCGATGATTTGTGCTGTGCTAGCATCGATCGATTCGACAAGCCCCCGAGCAACGGCTTCTTCATATCGTCAAAAGCGAGCTCGTTCATTTTCGAAACTAGAAGATCCGCAACGATGAGCGCTATTCATCTGGGTCGACCGACTTTCTATAACTTGAACCCGGCTGGGCTAGATTCCGCGATTAGATCTATCACCCGATCGGAATGTCGCTAGCCGCGCCTAAACGGTTTTTGGGAGAAATCATGGGGAACGCAATTCTTTCCTCTGAACAGCACATCGTCGAGCTGACTGGCATCAGAGGCGTCGCAGTGCTGATGGTCCTTCTCTGGCATTTCATTGGAGCTGTCATCTCACCTAGCCTAGGCAGCGCATCCGCATGGCTCTCTAGCATTCTGATATTTGGTCGCACGGGCGTTGACTTGTTCTTTGTGCTCTCCGGTTTTTTGATCATTGGAATTCTTGTCGATAAACGCGAGAAAGAGAGCTACTTCGCGACGTTTTACCTGCGTCGTGCAGCGAGAATATTGCCCCCCTATCTCATACTGCTCCTATTCTTTTGGGGGTTCACTTTGTGCCTTCCCGCAAACACTTATTTCAATGCAGATATAAGTCCCGTGACCTACCTTCTCTTCTTGCAAAATTGGTATATGTCCTTCCACAATGAATGGGGACCGAGCGCGTCCAGCGTTACTTGGTCAGTTGCGATCGAAGAGCAATTTTACCTAGTTTTCCCCGTTGTCGTCTATCTGACACCAGTGTCCCGCTTAAGGATCATTCTTTGGGCGACCGGCGCAATCTCAGCTGCGGCGCGTGCGTATTTTCATCTGAAGTATCCCGACAATCATTTCGCTCCTTATGTGAACACATTGCTACGACTTGATGAGCTTTGTCTGGGAGGACTGATCGCCATGGCATTTAGGCGAGAACAAAGTCTCGCGTGGTTGAATAAGCGACGCCCTCTGATCACATTAGTTCTGACTCTCTGTGTGGGGGCGATCCCGTTCTTCCTCGTCCTGTATTCTAAGCAACCCGCGGACACGATGTATTATTGGGGTCACTTGTATCTTGGCCTGTTGTATGGGACTGCAATAATAGTCATCCTCTTGAACAGAGATCACGGCAGGCTTCGAGTACTGCACTGCGCACCGCTCCGGTTTTTCGGGACGATCTCTTATTCTGTATATCTATTCCACCCAATGGTGATTGGGCTGTTCTTCATTGCGATGCGGCGAGGAGAACGCCTGCAAACTCTAGAGGACCTAAGTTTGCTCACTGCCGCCTTCGTATGCACGATCGTGCTCTGCTGGATTTCCTACAATTTCGTGGAAAAGCCCATTTTGAATTGGGCTCGTCAATTTAGCTATGGGCCGTATCAAAAAAGGGCAATCGCTTAGGTTACGTGAACAGCAGGTGCCCGTGGTCCTCAGTTATGCTACGGGCGAGTTCATACCATGTGCTCAGGGCATCGTGGGTTGGCAGGACTTCAACTGGGTTGACGTGCAATGAATGCAAGTGGCTACCGTCAGTCCAATCGAACTGAGCCAGATCGCGCGCGCTGGACCGAGCGAGCAAAATTTCTTGGCCCTGTCCAAAATGGAATTGCTCGCCCGCGGGAAGAGGGGAGACAACTTGCCGTTCAACACTGAGATTTGAGTGTGCGGAGACCTGTGCTGCGACTCCTAAGATGCCGTCTCCATTCAAATCCTGATGAAAGCTCGTCTCAAAGGTCTCCAAACTGGTGCTGTTGCCCGCGAGCGATCCAGCGTTCGACGTGTATTTTCCGCTGATATCCGTATACCAAATCGTGAACTGGGATCCGCTCTTCCAGGCCACTTCGTAGCCACCCGAAATCGCTTCCGCTCCGACCGGTGACCAAGCGCCAAACTGACCTTGCGCGACGGGAGATCCTCCGTAACTGAATTCTGGTCCTGTTCCTCCCCCTACGGGGTTGAAGAAGTAAGTGTTGCCAACCTGAACCAGGCTCGTCGCGCCATATGATTCGATTGTTGTTGTCCCCGCGGTTTCTGCCGGAGTTCCGATCGTGCCATCGCCATTCAGATCCTGATGAAAGCTCGTCTCAAACGCTTCCAAGCTGGCGCTGTTCGCCGCGAGCGAACCAACGTTTGACGTGTAGTTGCCGCCGCTGTCCGTATACCAAATTGTGAACTGAGATCCGCTCTTCCAAGCCACTTCGTAGCCACCCGAAATCACTTCCGCTCCGACCGGTGACCAAGCGCCAAACTGACCTTGCGCGACGGGAGATCCTCCGTAGCTGAATTCTGGTCCTGTTCCTCCCCCTATGGGGTTGAAGAAGTAATTGTTGCTAACCTGAACAAGGCTCGTCGAGCCATATGACTCGATCGTCGTTGCTGGAATTCCAATCGTTCCATCGCCGTTCAGATCCTGATGAAAGCTCGTCTCAAACGCTTCCAAACTGGTGCTGTTCGACGCGAGCGAACCAGCGTTTGACGTGTAGTTGCCGCCGCTATCCGTATACCAGATCGTAAACTGAGATCCGCTCTTCCAGGCCACTTCGTAGCCGCCCGAAATCGCTTCGGCTCCGATCGGAGACCAAGCGCCGAACTGCCCGGCTACGTATGCCGAACCGCCGTATTTGACGGACGGGCCCGCGCCGCCGGTCGTCGCGTTCATGAAGTAGTTGCTGCCAGCCTCAACAAGGGTCGTGAAACCATAGGACTCGATCACGACCGGATTGCTGATGGTGAGGTGAAATCCGAGCGCATCCAGCTGCTTCAGATCAACAGATGTCAGACCTTGAGTGGTGCTGCCGGTGTAGTACTCGTTGAAGGGATCATTCGGCCCCTGCACGCCGCTGTTCAGGAAGTCGCTCGGGTCCGAGCTCTGACCGTAATCGGCGATCTTGGTAGTACCGCCGTCCAATGAAAAATACGCGGCTGGCGCTGTTGCGCCTCCCTGAAACAAGCGAACGCCGGGGCTTGTGAACCGGTATAGGTCAAAGACGTCGGGCGCCGAACCATAGGGCACGCGCCCCATCGCGTGCGTCAGCTCATGTAGGGCGACGCCAACCAGCAGGCTAGGATTGATGTCGGTGGAAAAATTCGCGCTGGCGTCGTCGGTCGTTGTGTCGTTGGCACCAACGACACCCCAAAGCTTCAGCTGCGCATTCCAGGCCGCGACGTTCGACTGTCCCTGGATCGCTGTCCCGCTCGGAAGGCTATTAAACGTGGTGTCGCCCGAGCTGGCGTTGTTCACCAGCTGCGAGTGGACCCACGAATAATTCTCGTAGAGGCCGTTGTCGGGCCCAGCCGCTGCACCGCCGCCTGTGCCACTGTAGTCGATATTGATGTTAACGGTGATCTTGTCGGTAATGTTGGCTGCCAGGATCGCGACCGCCTGCTGCAGGCCATTCTTGAAGCTGGCCGGCGCAGCCTGCGCAGCCGCATCGAGAATGAGATTGATGGTGATGCCGCCAGTGGTGACCGACACGACCGAGCCGGGGGTCGTCCCTCCAGAGCCCGAGCCTGCCGAACCCGCCGGGATGTAACTTCCCTGGATGCTATTACCAACGACCGTGTAAAATGGATCGTCGGAGACCAGATCTTCGTTCAGGGTAGAGTCCGATCTCAACGGCCATCTCTCGACTAGAGTTCAGCTCCGAAGGGAGATGCTCCAAAGTACCACACCATTAGACCCCAAGGTTCAACGCGACCAAGTTAATTTTCCGTTTCTTGGGGCAAAGCAGTTGACAAAACAGCATACCGGCGACGCGAGTTCCCTCGTGCAGCCTGGCACTGCGCTCACGGCCCGGCCCACATTGCGGCCGCGCTCGCCGATGGCTGGCACGACGTCACCACAACCACACGCACCTGGATGTGAGCGCGATCCCGAGCACAAGGTTCGTTCCACGAGATTTTCTCCAGGTCGGTGCATTGGTGCGTCAGTCGGCGCTTGCCGCATGATGTTTCGGCACTATGGTAGCGCGGCAAGTTGTTCCCGGAGCCACTCAAGATGCCCTTTCCGCATGCCTCGGAAGCCCTGTCGCGCTTCACCGTGCTCGATCTGACCCGCGTCCGCTCCGGGCCCACCTGCGTGCGGCAACTCGCGGACTGGGGCGCCACGGTGATCAAGATCGACGCGTTGGCCGAGGATTCCGGCGGCGAGCAACCGGGCGGCCCGCGGCGCGGGGCGGACTTCCAGAATTTGCACCGCAACAAGCGGGCGATGACGCTGAACCTGAAGGACGAGCGCGGGCTTGCCGTGTTCAAGCGCCTCGCCGCCAAGGCCGACGTCGTGGTCGAGAACTTCCGCCCCGACGTGAAAAAAAAGCTCGGCATCGATTATGAGAGCGTCGCAGCGATCAACCCGCGGATCGTCTATGGCAGCATCTCCGGTTTCGGCCAGGACGGCCCCTATCACAAGCGCCCGGGCTTCGATCAGATCGCGCAAGGCATGGGCGGACTGATGTCGATCACCGGCGCGCCGGGTCAAGGCCCGATGCGGGTCGGCATCCCCGTCGCCGACCTCACCGCGGGGCTGTTCTGCGCCATCGGCATCCTCACCGCGCTGCTCGAGCGCGAGGTCTCCGGCAAGGGCCAGTGGGTGCAGACCTCACTGCTCCAGGCCCAGATCTTCATGCTCGACTTCCAGGCAGCGCGCTGGCTGATGGAGAAGGAAGTCGCCAAACAGGCCGGCAACAACCATCCGACCAGCATTCCGACCGGCGTGTTCAAGACCTCGGACGGCTACATCAACATCGCCACCACGGGGGGACGGATCTGGGAGCGCTGCGCGCAGGCGATCGGCGCGCCGGAACTCTACGATCATCCCGACTACGCGACGGCCCCTGCTCGCTCCAGGAACCGCGATGCGCTCAACGCCGAGATCGAGAAACGCACGGTGACGAAGTCGACCGGGACCTGGGTGCGCGAGCTCAACGAGGCCGGCGTGCCCTGCGGCCCGATCTACGCAATCGACCAGATGTTCGAGGACGCGCAGGTCAAGCATCTCGGCATCGCGCAGGACGTGCCCAATGACGAGGACCGGCACATCCGTCTGGTGGGCCAGCCCGTGACGCTGTCGCGCACGCCGAGCCGGATGGTGGCACGCCCGCCGGAATTCGGCGAGCAGACGGACGAGGTGCTGAGGGAGTTCGGCTTTTACGATGACGAGATCGAAAGACTAAGGCGGGCGGGCGTCGTCTAGACTAGGGCGCTCACGGTAGGGGCAGCCTCCCCAGTGGATGTCATTTTGGATGCCTGCCGCTTCGGGGCCCGGTCCGGCCGGATCAGCCTGATTGCCCCCTCCCTTCCCGACCAATCACGAAAAAAGAGCCTCGGTTCGAGCCGTTCCTAGTTGTTCGGGCAAGGCCGTTTTAACCACCGGCGCTCTAGATTTCCGCCCATTCAAAACGGAATGGACCCCAATGGCGATCGATTCCCGGCAGGTCAGCTACAGCATCATTGTCCCGGTCTTCAATGAGGAGGCCGTTCTACCGGTCTTGCTGCGCCGGCTCGACCTGCTGCTGACCCGGCTCATCGGGGCTACGGAGGTCATCTTTGTGGACGATGGCAGCAGCGATTGCGGTCCCATCGTGCTGGAAGCACTCGTCAAGCGCGACCCGCGCTACCGTTTGATCGGGCTGTCACGCAATTTCGGCCACCAGGTCGCCATCACCGCCGGCATGGACGCGGCGCAGGGCCACGCGATCGTTGTTATGGATGCCGACCTGCAGGACCCGCCTGAGGTCGTGGAGCAACTGATCGCCAAATGGGAAGAAGGTTACGAAGTCGTCTATGCGCGGCGCCTGTCGCGCGCTGGCGAAAGCCGGTTCAAGCGCACGACGGCCCACCTGTTCTACCGGATACTCGGGCGCATGACCTCGGTTCGGATTCCGGCCGACGTCGGTGACTTCCGCCTCATCGATCGCAAGGTGCTCGACGCGCTGCGTCAGATGCCGGAGCGGGACCGCTTCGTGCGCGGCATGATCGCCTGGCTCGGCTTCCGGCAGACTGAAGTGACTTTCCATCGCCTTGAGCGCGCGGCCGGCGAAACAAAATATCCGCTGCTCAAGATGACGCGTCTCGCGTTGACCGCAGCGCTCGGCTTTTCTGATGTGCCCTTGCGTCTGGCGATCTGGTGTGGGCTCGTGGTGTCTTGCTTGGCGCTGCTTTACGGCGGCTGGGTGCTGGCGCTGTGGGTGACCAAGGACAGCCACCTGGTCGCCGGCTGGTCCTCGACCATCGTCGTCATCTCGCTCCTGTGCGGACTGAACATGCTCATGACGGGCATCGTCGGACTCTACATAGGCCGCATTCACGCCGAGGTGAAACACCGTCCGCTCTACGTCGTGCAGAAGCGGTTGGGCTTCGATCGCGCACAGGCTGCGCCGGCGAACGCCGCAGCTCACGCCATGTATCGACAGTGAGCCCAGATGAGCGAGCTTTTCGACCAGTACCGCAGCAACTACCGTGACGTCGTCCAGTCATCGATCGACTTCTCGGGCCTACCCCACAGTTTCTTCATGCGCCCCAAAGCCGACCTCCTGCGTGAACTAATCGCGCGGCGACTCGGATCGGCAAGACCCGCAATGCTCGACGTCGGTTGCGGCGTCGGCAGCTTTCATCCGCTGCTGCGCGGCATCGTCGGCAGCCTGACAGGTCTCGATGTTTCATCGGCCAGCATCGAGCAAGCGCGCGCCGACAATCCCGGCGGCGACTACCGTACCTTCGACGGCAGGAACTTTCCCTTCGACGACGGCAACTTCGATCTCGTAACCGCGATTTGCGTGCTGCACCACGTCGCGCCTGCCCAATGGACGCATTTCGTCAATGAGATGCGGCGCGTGGTGCGCCCTGGGGGATTGGCCTGCATCATCGAGCACAACCCCCTCAATCCGCTTGCCCGCCTCGCCGTTGCCCGCTGCGAATTCGATCGCGACGCTGTCTTGCTCAGCGCTCGCAAGGCGCGGAGATTGATGGCGGCCAGCGATCTGCGGGAGATCGGCGCGCATCATTTCCTACTGTTGCCCTGGGAGGCAGAGCCGGCACGCCGCGTCGAGGGCGCCTTGAGGCGCATTCCGCTCGGCGCCCAATATGTCGCCTTTGGCACCGCCTGAGCTATTTCTTCGGCATGACCAGCCGATTGTGCGGGACGCGCATGCCGTTTAAACATTCAGGGATAGAGCTGCTTCCTAGTGCGATATGCGTTCGGCCGCTATGTCCGTCCGAAGCGCGCAAGCAAATCCTCTATCACCGGCCAGAACAGCAGCACGATCGTCAGCGTCGCGATTGAGCCGACCAAGCCGTTCGCCAGAACACCTTACGGGGACTCCGGCCACGCAGGGTTCCGCCCGTAAAGGCGAACGAGACACTCGCGTCTTATCGCAGCGCGGGCAACGTTAGCGGAGCCTGCTGTTAGCGCCCGCAGGCTTCGACTGCTGCGGGCCGTTGCAGGCAGATTTCGTACAGACGGGTGCCCCTACCGTACGAGCGCGCACATTCGTGAAGCCACATACCGCAACTGTCGCCACCATATCGGTTATAAGAACCGTAATAGCGGTCCGGATCGTAGTCACGATAGCGGTGCCGACCGACGTAAACCCCGCCCGGGCCGACATCAAATTCCACGGCCTTCGCCGAAGTGATCTCGCCCGCGGTCAGCGCTACCAATGCGGCCAGGGCCAAAACATATCGCTTCACGGCCATACCTCCCTTTAAAACTACAATTTCAAACTGCCGTCCGCTCGGGTTTCAAACTGCCGTCCGCTCGGGTTGTTCCCGTCGCAAGAATGGGCGACGGTCAGTCACGGTGACCTTACTCGCGCCTCAGTTGGCGAGGTATCCTTTTGCTCGGCAGGGCGGGGCATGGAACAACGCGTCGAATATCTGGACTGGCTGAGGGCCGTTGCCGTTTTGTTCGTGATGGTGGGGCATGCGAGCCCATCGACGGCTCCGGGAGGGGCTATCGGGGTCAGCGTGTTCTTCGTCATTAGCGGCTATCTGATCTGTAGCATTCTCCTACGCGATGGGATGCTGACAATTCCGAACGTAGTGAGGTTTTGGGTCCGTCGAGCTGCGCGGATCTACCCAATGTATGTAGCGCAGATCCTGATCGTGTGGCTCTGGCTCTATCGCGACGACGCAGACAAATTTCTCCTGCAGATGCCGGGCCTTCTCACGTTCACCTCAGACTTTGGAGTATGGTTTGGATACAGCGTCGGCGTTCTATGGAGCCTCGCTGTCGAGTTCTGGTTTTACATCACGTTCCCAGCGCTTCTCTTCATCGCGCGAAGAACTGGTTACCCCGTAACTTTCTTTCTCATTCTAATGGTCGTAAGCATCGCCGCTCGGCTCAATCACACTGAGTCGCTGACCCTGGCCTACTATCATCAGTTTCTCATTGGGGTGATTATCGCTCTTTTGGTTGATAATCGGAAAGTGCCAGAGTTTCTTGCAAGCCATATCGCGTTCAATTCGGCTCTCGCGGTTCTCGCGATCTGTGTAGCGGTCCCGATCACGGCTCGCAACTTCGGTGGCTACTTCCAGGGGACATATGCGGCGCTCGCGACGGGTGTGCTAATCTGCCACTGGCTCCAACGGCCGCCGCGCGCTTCGTTGCCGATCATGCAAGGTATCGGAGCGATCTCTTATTCGGCGTATCTCCTACACCCCATTGTTATCGACTATATTTGGAAGACGAAGCAGCATCTTCCGAGCCACATCCCGACCTTCGTGGCCATTAGTCTGAGTGCGTCGCTCGTGACCTGCTTTGCAATTGAGCGACCGTTCATCGCGCTCGCCCATAAGTTCATAGGATTCAAAAAGTTCTCTGTGGCGCCTGCGTCGCAAACCGAGACTTTCTCTTAAAATGAGAGATCGGGAGGTTGCAAATCTAAAAATTGCACCCGCTTACCTATGGCGTAGTCCTGCACTGTGCGTTTGACTAGAGGTAGCGTGACGCGAAACCAATCAACGAGCGTCAACCGCGGCACTGAAGCCGCGCGCCCGTGTCTGGCATGCTGTAGCCGGACCTGCGGCAGTGTCTCAGCTGTTGGAGATGCGTTCCGGCAAAAGTAACCTGCGCTAAGAAAACGCAGAACAAGGAGAGTAACGCTAGCGTGTATTCATTTCTGATACACTAATCAAGCACTAGCGTGCACCGGCAGGCTTCTTTTCCACACCCACGACGCTCAGTGAGCCTCACGCACCACGATAATTAACCAGCCGCCTGACGCCTTATCCAAGCGACATGCCGGCGGTAGGCTATTACGTATGCCGCGTCGATTGCGTAGCCAGCGATCACGGCGAGCAGGCAGACAAGGTACGCGTTTCCCCACTCGAACGAAATGTTCGACAGAGATACGGCAAGTACGACGGCGGCAAATATGAGTTTTCGCATGGTGCAATGTTCAGCACAGAAAGGCCGCGTCGGTCAATCGGGCGGTGAAGCCGTTAATGCGCGGGCCGGAGACGTCTGGACAGTGGCCTAATCCACCCCGTCCAACTAGTGCCGGGACGCTTCGCCTTTGGGTCCGGCCGTGGGGCCAGTCTCCCACCGCGCTTGCTCACCGGCAGCGCGATAGTTTTCCGCCATCTCCAGTAAGCCGGCGCGCTCGAGGGGAAACGTGCTGTCGACCGCCATGTCCCGGCACATGCGTTCCATCCGCGCGAAATCATCGACGTCGTGTTGGCGCTGCCACATGATTTGTCTCCCGTCACCATCATCGACGGCAAGTCTGGCCTACCCGCAATGTTCCAAATAGAACGCGCCCCGATAGAGTTCTACACCCACGATTTGCAGTACCTCGCTGACGTACGGAGCCCCCCAGTAATCGACAAGTTGACTCTCGCCGGGACCGCGCTTCGATGGCGGCATGCCTCGCCCTCGACGCCACACGCCAACGCACGCGGACGGCCGGCCGCTGAAGATCACCTTCGGCGAGACGCGCGTGAGGGGTTTGCGCGTCGTTCTGGTGTATTGCCACCGCGGGCATCACATCGCGCTCACCCGCGCTTGAGGCTTTCGTCCAGGCCAACGCCACGAGGCGCCTAGACGTACAGCTCGCTCGACCGCTCCGAGGCACGGCGTAAGGCAACCCGCTCGACACACGCCGGGAGGATTGTCTGTCAGCTTGCGGCCAACAACGCCATCCTGCGCGCGGGCAGCGAGGGACGATGAGGGCGTGGACGGCCCCGGTTTTGGTAGAGAGGAGTGGTGAGGTCGGGGCCGCTGGAGGTTGCCTGGTCCTCACGCTAGCAAGGACCAAGCGAGAACGAGGCTATCAAGCTTGCAGCATTCCTACCGTTCGATTCAGCACTGTTCCGATTAGGCTGTTCGCTTCAGCACTGTTCCGATTAGGAACTCGCCCGTCGGCTCGGATTCGTAAATTCGCGTGTGAGTGCATATCTGCGCTTTCGAACGTACCCCGCTGGAACAGGGAGCTGACCTGGTCGGGCGGCAGAGAGCGACTTATCCTCATCGATGCGGCTTAGACTTCGAGCAAGACGATAAAGGGTGCGAATGTTGACGCGGAGCTGGGGGCAGGCGAAGCCTTCGTTCCATTGGCAGAGCTTTCCTAGCGGGCATTTGCTCAAGCTGCTGCTTCAGCAACTGCTGCAGTGGGCTCCAGAAAATTTCGCATAGATCGCGGGCTTCGTCCGGCATGACCTGCCGATCCCCATGGGCCCAATTACTGATATGAGCCCAACCAACATGATTTTCCGCTTCGCGTAAGCAACAATCGCAGACGAACGTCGTCTCGGTGCTCATCCTACAACCTCCCGTTCGCTTAGTCGAACAACACAGGCCGGCAACCGAGGTTCTCGCAGAGGCAAGTGGGTCAATGCTCGCCTCAGCGGTGCCGCAGACCGCCATGCACATTCGGAAAGAGGGGCTTTTTCTGCTTCCGGGCCGCCGCTTCGGCCTCCCCTCCGGCCTACTGCTCCTCTTGGCATTCGGCCGATAGGGCCGACACGGAGCGCACTTGTTGCCGCGAATCCTCAGCCGGAGCTGAAACCGCCTGATGCGGAACGATCGCTTTGACTATGCATGGATCGGCGCGTTCAGTCAGAGAATGGACGCGATCATTACTTGGATTTTCGTCATTGTGATTGCGGCTGGCGCAGCGATTTTGATCGCTCACGTGATCGATGCAATTCGTTCTTGATCGAAGCGAAATCGGAGCCGGCATCCCACTTCAGCGCAGATAGGCAACTAGGGGTCACTTTGATGGGTAAGAGAGCCCACCTCTGCTTGACGCATTCGCATGACCACTCCAACCCCGCGCATGATCACGTTGGAGAACATCAAGCGGCAAAAAAGACGACGAGCAAGCGCAAAGAGTACACGAAGGATGACGTCAAGCTTCTGAAAACACCTCCAAAGCCCGCACACGAGTGGCAAAGCTTTCAAAGCTGATGAAGCGGTCTGAGGGGGCACTAAGGCAGAAGGCCCGCAACCTCGGAATTGGCCTAGGACATCTGCGTTAAACTGCGCGATCGAAAAAAAGGCCCGCCAGGGTGAACCGGCGGGCCTACGAAGCCATTTTCATGACCCAAGAAGCACTCCGGAAACAAACCGGATCTAGCTTGGTCTGCATCGACAACGGGGATTTCAGTCATGTGGGCACTTATTGAAGACCTGTATCGGGATTATTGCCTGACACGCCTCAACGAGATTCGCCGGTACGAACTGAACCATTGAGCCAAACAAACATCCGCCGACTGGTAATTTGAGCCGGCGGAGCGCATTCGCCCTATCAACCAATCCGAAGATTTTCCGCTGACTCTTTGCCGCGATGGTTCACGACGTCGAAGCTGACTTTGGCCCCTTCGGCAAGAGAGGTGAAACCGGCTTTCTCAACTGCTGAAATGTGGACGAATACGTCCTTGCCACCGTTGTCGGGTTGAATGAACCCGTAGCCCTTTGTCGGATTGAACCACTTAACCGTACCCATAGCCACTTAAACTTCTCCATTTTCTGAAAAGCAATACTAGTGCCCGAATTTGGACGAAAGAAAGATTGGGTGCAGAGCCGGCACTCAGACACGGTAGCGTCTGCGCAAATCGCAGCGCGTGCGTCGGCGTTATCGGCCTCCTCTGAACCGGCATGGCTCAGCTAATCCTTGCTTAAGCTGTCGAGGCCCATAATGTCCCCTTTTTAGGCCGATACTTTTTAAGGAGTATCCGTTGTGGATTTAAATCTGCGGGGTGAGCTCGAAGCCTTGATGACAGAGATAAAGAAGCGGCAGCGGCACATTGAAGACCAAGCGTTTCTGATCAGTGTTCTGGAGCGCGACGGTCACAACACGCTGGAGCAGCAGGCCGCGCTCAAGCTCGAACGCAAGCAGCTCACACTGCAGATGGAACGACAGACAAACCTTTTACAAAATGCGCGTGTTTGATTTCAGCGCCATTCGTTCTCAGGCACTGTGCCCGGTGGCGGCCGAAGTTTCTCCAGTCCCTCCTCGATCGCCCGAAGGTCCTCAAGTACAGCATCTCGCGCCTGAGCCGGCTCGATGTTCGATGTGGCTTGTACTGTTTCCAGCAGCTTGCGCCGAAGGTCTCGCATATTCTCCAGGGCTCGCCGGTTTCCTAATCGTACATAAGCAGAAACGATCGATTCAATCGATGTTGGCAATTGTGGCTCCTAATAGACGGTTCTAAAACAGGTTGCAAAATAATCAGTTTGAGCTAACCCGCAAGCTCTGCTGATGCGGAGCTCGCAGACTAACTTTGTATAGACACTGGTAAGGAATTGGCCCCAGGGTCCCGTCCGGGACGGGGCCGCTGGCAGCAGGTGGCCTTGTACTGGGGGAAGGCTCGCTCGCCAGCCTCGGCGGGCCTTCCCTCGGCGGGCGCCGATCGCTGATGATGGCTTAGCATGTCGGCCCGCCAGGGTGATCGGCAGCCTTTCCGCTTTTTCAACACTCACGAGACGCAGTAGCTCGCGCGCGCGGCTCCATTTTGGACGAGGCCTGGACGGCCGTCTTAGCAATCAGTGCGACGGCCCTCGTGCTGCCGGCGCCTTCCTTGCCATCCGCTTCATCATGGGATTACATCTGATTTGACGGCTCGCCTTGAAGGAGACTTGGATCTGCTCACAACCGGTAGACTTGAGCTATCGCTCCAGTTTGGTCGCACTGTGAAAGGAGAGCGCCACGCAGACCGTGCAGACCGTTGCCTGCTTTACGAATAGTCCAACTGATTGTTGGTGTCATTGCCGGATTCGCTGCTTATATTTGGGCTATCGACTTTGACGCGGCCGGACGAGGACGTGACCGGCCCGATCAAGATCGGCAACAATTCCGAGTTCACATCCGCGAGCTCGCCGAGAAAGTCATTAAGCTCACGGACTCGCTCCAAGCTGGTGTTCAAGCCGCTGCCGCAGGACGACCCGCGTCGGCGCCAGCCCGACCTCGCCAAGACGAACGCGGTGCTGGAATGGCAGCCGAAAGTTGCGCTCGAGAATGACCTCAAGGAGACGATCGCTTATTTCAAGCACTCGCTTGAGGTGGCCTGATCGCGCTCGCCGTTCCTCTTTAGCGATCCTGCTGCTGCACAGCGCCATGTCGCTACCATTGATATTAAGAGATATTTTTCCCCCCCGCGGATTTCGTCGCTTTCGTCCATCCGATCCGGGCGAGCAGCCCGCCGATCGCCGGCCAGAATAACAGGACGATCGCCAGCGTCGTAATCGAGCCGACGAGACCGTTTGACCAGAACACCTTGAGATCACCGCCGGAGCCGATCATCGACAGGCGGAACGCATCCTCGGCGCGGTTGCCAAGCACGAGTGCAAGCGTGAACGGTGCCAAGGGAATGCCGATCTTCTTGAAGACGTAGCCGACGATACCGAAGCCGAGCATCAGCCAGATGTCGAACATCGCGTTCTGGATCGCATAGGCCCCGATCGCGCAGGACACCACGATCATCGGCGCCACTGCGGCGAACGGCACACGCAGGATCGAGGCGAAGATCGGCACCGTCGTCAACACCAGCACGAGTCCCACGACATTGCCGAGATACATCGAGGCGATCAGGCCCCAGACGAAATCCTTGTGCTCGACGAACAGCAATGGCCCCGGATTGAGGCCCCACACCATCAACCCGCCGAGCAGGATCGCAGCGGTGCCGGAGCCGGGAATGCCGAGCGCCAGCATCGGCAACAGCGCCGAAGTGCCGGAGGCGTGCGCCGCGGTTTCGGGTGCGAACACGCCCTCGATACGGCCCTTGCCAAAGCTCTCGGGATCCTTGGCGAAGCGTTTCGCCAGATTGTAGCCCATGAAGGACGCCGCGATCGCGCCGCCGGGGGTAATGCCGAGCCAGCAGCCGATGATAGAGGAACGCAGCAACGTCACCCAGTATCTTGGCAAGTCCTTCCATACACCAAGCACGACGCGGAGCGAAATGCTGGCGGCGTGGCCGCGCAGTGCCAGCCGCTCCTCCATCGTCAGCAGGATCTCGCTGATGCCGAACAGGCCGATCACGGCGACGAGGAAGTTGATGCCGCGCAAGAGCTCCGACGAGCCGAAGGTCATACGCAGCTGGCCCGAGACCGTATCCATGCCGATGCCGGCGAGCAAAAGGCCGAGAGACATCGAGATGACGGTCTTGTGCTTGGCCTCGCGCCCGAGGCCGACAAAGGAGCAGAAGGTCAAAAGATACACCGCGAAGAACTCGGGCGGGCCGAACTTCAGTGCAAACGACGAAATCATCGGCGCGAGGAAGGTGATGAGAAGCACCGCAACCAGCGAGCCGATGAAGGAGGAGGTGAACGCCGCCGTCAGCGCCTCCGCCGCCCTGCCCTGCTGCGCCATCGGATAGCCGTCGAACGTGGTGGCGACCGACCAGGCCTCGCCCGGGATGTTGAACAGGATCGAGGTGATGGCGCCGCCGAACAGCGCGCCCCAATAGATGCAGGACAACATCACGATCGCCGAGGTCGGATCCATCGTGAAGGTGAGCGGCAGCAGAATGGCGACGCCGTTGGGGCCGCCGAGCCCGGGCAGGACGCCGACGAAGATGCCGAGCACCAGCCCGACCATCATCAGCATGAGCGTCTTCCACGTCAGCAGGACGGCAAAGCCATGAAGCAGGAGACCGAAAGCTTCCATCGCGGGTCCGCCTAGTAGCCGAACGCCGCTTCGAGCGGCCCTTTCGGCATGATGACATCGAAGGCGATGTCGAAGGTGACGAACATGATCGCCGTGAACAGGAAAGCAGTGAGCAGCGATTTCCACATCGCGATCTTGCCGACGAGGCGCATGAAGCCCGCAATCAGCAGGAAGCTCGCGACATAAAGGCCCAGGAACTGCGTCACCAGGCAGAACAGCAGCGTCGGCACGAATACCGCCATCACGCGGCGCGCCTGCGCGCGCGTGACGAAGGTCTCGCTTGGGCCGCGGCGGGCGAGGAACGCGGCGATCAGGCCGTAGAGGCTGCCACCGCCGAGAATGAGGGAGAGATAGAACGGGAAATAGCCGGGCTCGGGCCCGGTCGAATCCCAGGACGCACCGGTGCGCCAATTATCGTAGCCGAGGATGGCGGCGAGCGCGAGCAGCAGGACACAGGCGATGATTTCGATCGTGCCCGAGCTCGCGACGGATGGAGAATTTTCTTCGGGCGCGGCCGGATCGTCGACGACGATTTCAAGATCGGTTTGGGACATGCTTTGTCAGGGACGGAGTGCGGCCAATTCCCCCCTCTCCCCGTAAGAACGGGGAGAGGGAGAAGAAAGAAGGAGCAGTTACTTCGCGACGAAACCGGCTTCCGTCATCAGCGACTTGTTGGTGGCGTCGTCCTCCTCGAGGAATTGCACCATGTCCTTGCCGGTGAGGAAGATCGGCTTCAGCGCCTGCTTTTCCATGTAGTCCTTGTACTCGGCCGTCTGCGTCACCTTGTGGAACAGCTCGACATAGAAGGCCCGCTGCTCCGGCGTGACCTTGCCGGGCAGGAACATCGCGCGCAGCATCAGATACTGGACGTCGACCCCCTCTTCCTTGCAGGTCGGAATGTCCGCCCAGGACTGCGTGTCCGTCACCTTGGCTGTGTAGGAGATGCGCTCCTTGTCGAACACGCAGAGCGGACGCACCTGGCCGGCGCGCCAGACTTCCAGATTTTCGCTCGGGTTGTTGACGTTGGATTCGGTGTGGTTGCCGACCAGCTGGGTCGCGGCCTCGCCGCCGGACTTGTAGGGCAGATAGGAGAATTTCGCGCCGGTCTTCTGCTCGAGAAAGACGGTCAGCACGTGATCCTCGCGCTTGGAGCCGGTGCCGCCCATCTTGAACGGCGAGCTCGCCGCTTTCGCGGCATCGACGAATTCCTTCACCGTCTTCGGGCCGGCGCTGTTGTCCCACAGCACGAACTGGTCGAGCGCGATCACCGAGACCGGGGTCAGCTCGCGCCAGTTGAACGGAATCTTGGCCGAGAGCGGCAGCATGTAGATCAACGAATAGGCGAGCAGTACCTTGTTCGGATCGCCCTCGCTCGACTTCATGTACATCAGCGCTTCAGCGCCGGACGCACCGCCCTTGAGCGAGACCACCATGGGCTGCTTCATCAGATTGTTCTTCTGAATCGCGGCCTGCATCATTCGCGCCATCTGGTCGGAAGCGCCCCCCGCACCCGCCGCCACCACGATCTCGACGGGTTTGGTCGGTTCCCAGCCGGCAAGTGCCGGCGCAACCCAAAGCGCAGCCGCCACTGTCATTACGGCCTTCATTCCATGTCCCACGCGTGTCTTCTCCAGATTATTGTCTATGTTCTTGTTCGGATTGGCGCTTGCGGAAGCGAAAGTCGAACTGCATTGTGCTGGCGAACTTCGGCCAGTTCAAGCCGCCCGGCGACGCACCGCTTATGACTTTGGAATGAGATTGGTTGCAACTGCGGCGGCCCTGCAAAAACACGCGAGTGCGCAGAAGCCGCGATGCCCGCGCTAGCGACCCTTCCAGTTCGGCGTGCGCTTGTTGAGGAACGCGTCCATGCCCTCGCGGAAATCTTCGCTCATATAGGCCTTGAGGATCAGGTCCTCGCCCTGTTCGCGCGACAGCGTCGGACGGATACGGCGCACGGCTTCCTTGGTCGTCTCCAGTGTCAGCGGCGCGTGGCTCGCAACGAGCTTCGCAGTCTCATCGGCGCGGCGCTGCAGCGTCTCGACATCGGGCACGATTTCGGTAAGCAGGCCAAGCGACAGGGCTTCCTGCGCTTCGACGAGACGCGCCCTGAAGATCAGATCCTTGGTGCGGGCAGGTCCGACCAGCGCGACGACGCGGCTGATGTTCGACATCGACAGACAGTTACCGAGCGTCCGAGCGATCGGGAAACCCATGCGCGTGGTCTCGGTGCCGATGCGCAGGTCGCAACAGGCAGCGATGCCGGCGCCGCCGCCGGTGCAGGCACCGGCGATGGCTGCGATCACGGGTACGCGGCACTGCTCGAGCGTGCCAAGCACGCGATCGATGCGTGCCTCGTAATCAAGCGCATCCTGCGCCGTCTTGAAGGCGCGAAACTGCGAAATGTCGGTGCCGGAGGCAAACGCCTTGTCGCCGGCGCCGGTGAGGATCAGCGCCTTGATCGCGCGGTCGGCGTTGATCTCCTGGCAGATCTCCGCCATGCGGTCATACATGGCGAAGGTCATGGCGTTGCGCGCCTGGGGACGGTTGAAGGTGATCCGCGCGATGCCGTCCGTGACGGAGTAGAGCAGGTCTTCGTTGGCGGTCGGTGCGTTCATCGCGCGCTCATTTCTTCTTCAGTCAGATAGATCAGGCCACCTGCGTCATCGGCGTTGCGTCGCGCCCCTTCAGGACGTCCATCGCTGCCAGCACGCCGCCGCTCCGGTGCGGAATCTTTGCGAGATCCAGGCCCATCTCGATACCGGCGAGTGTGCCCATCAGCATCAGATCGTTGAAATGGCCGATATGGCCGATGCGGAACACCTTGCCCTTGACCTTGTTCAGGCCGGTGCCGAGCGACATGTCGAAGTTCTCGAGCACCACCTTGCGGAAGGCGTCGGCGTCGTGTCCATCAGGCACGCGCACGCCGGTCAACGCCGGCGAATGCGCGGCGGGATCGGCGCACTGCGTCTCCAGGCCCCAGACCTTCACCGCCGCACGGGTCGCCGCGCTGTGCCGCTTGTGGCGGGACCAGACGTTCTCGAGCCCTTCTTCCTCGAGCATCTTGACGGCTTCACGCAGGCCCATCAGCAGATTGGTGGCGGGCGTATAGGGGAAAGTCCCGAGCTTGTTGAAGCTGATGACCTCCTGCCAGTCCCAATAGGAGCGCATGCCCTCGTTGGCTTTGGCAGCGGCGAGCGCCTTCTCCGAGACGGCGTTGAAGCCGAGGCCCGGCGGCAGCATCAGGCCTTTCTGCGAGCCCGCGACCGAGACGTCGATGCCCCAGGCGTCGTGCTCGTACTCCATCGAGCCGAGGCCGGAGATGGTATCGACCATCAACAGCGCCGGATGCTTGACGCGGTCGAGCAGCTTGCGCACCTCCAGCGGCGGCGTCACGCAGCCGGTCGAGGTCTCGTTATGGACGACGCAGACCGCCTTGATCGCGTGCGGCTTGTCGGCGGCGAGGCGCTTCTCGATCTCGGCGAGGTCGGCGCCATGGCGCCAGTCGCTCGGGATGAAGTCGACGTCGAGCTTGAACTTGTCGGCGATGCCGCGCCACAGCACGGCGAACTGGCCGGTCTCGCACATCAACACCTTGTCGCCGGGCTTGAGCACGTTGACCATCGCCGCTTCCCAGGCGCCGGTCCCGGACGACGGGAAGATGATCACGGGCTGCTTGGTGCGGAACACCCGCTGCATCGCGGCCAGCGCGGCGAAACCGAGCTCGGCGAACTCCGCGCCGCGATGGTCCAGCGTCGGCATGTCCATTGCCCGCAGCACGCGGTCGGGCACGTTGGTCGGTCCTGGAATCTGGAGAAAATGCCTTCCAGTGTGCACGGTCATAGGCGTCCTTCCCGGTCTTGAAGTCTGTCTTGGCTTCGCGTCTGGCGGCCCGATCCACGGGTTCCGGCGCGCCGCTCGCATATCACTATTCGCCGGGCTTGTCCCTCGCCCGCGCGAGGCCGTCAATGCACAAGAAGCAGGGCCCGCCTTGCCAAGGGCGGCCACCCTAGGCAAGACGGGCTGGCAAACAGACGAGAGCGGATCATGGCGGCGGAAGTGGCCGGAAAATCACTGAAATCGGCCCCAAAGGACGGCCTGGCGGCGCGTCTGGCCCGCGAAACCACCGGCGACCTCCTGTTCGACGGCTTCAGCCGCGGCCGCTATGCCACGGACGCCTCGTTCTACCAGATCATGCCCACGGGCGTGGTCGTCCCCAAAACCATGGACGAAGCGCTGCGGGCGCTGGCAATCGCCCGCGATGAGGGCGTGAAGGTCACCCCGCGCGGCGGCGGCACCTCGCAATGCGGCCAGACCGTCAATGACGGCCTCGTGGTCGACCTCTCGAAGCACCTCAACAAGATCCTGTCGCTCGACGTCGCCGGCCGCACCTGCGTAGTCGAGCCGGGCATCGTGCTCGACGACCTCAACCGCCAGCTCAAAAAGCACGGCCTGTGGTTTCCGGTCGATGTCTCCACCGCCTCCCGTGCCACCATCGGCGGCATGGCCGGCAACAATTCCTGCGGCGGCCGCAGCCTGCGCTACGGCACCATGCGCGACAACACGCTGTCTCTGGAGGCCGCGCTCGCCGACGGCACGCTGAGCCGTTTTGGCGAGGTCTCGCGCGATCTCTCGGATGTCGACGCCGGGGAGAGCACGCGCGCGCTGTTTCGCGACATGCTCGATCTCGGCGCGCGCGAGGCCGACGAGATCGCGGCGCGCTTTCCAAAAGTCCAGCGCCGGGTCGGCGGCTACAATCTCGATGCGCTCACCCCTCGCAACGCGCGCAACAACATGGCGCATCTGCTGGTCGGCTCCGAAGGCACCCTCGCCTTCACCACCAAGGTCGAGCTGAAGCTTTGGCCCGTGATCCGCAACAAGGCGCTCGGCGTCTGCCATTTCGGCAGCTTTTACGAGGCGATGGATGCGGCCCAGCACCTGGTCAAGCTGAAGCCGATCGCGGTCGAGCTGGTCGACCGCACCATGATAGCGCTCGGCCGCGACATTGCGATGTTCAAGCCGATCATCTCCGCCGCGATCAAGGGCGATCCCGACGCCGTGCTGGTCGTCGAGTTCGCCGAGGAGGATCAGGCCGACAATCTGGTACGCCTGAAGCAGCTCGGCGAGCTCATGGGCGACCTCGGGTTCGGCTGGACCAACGACATCCGCAAATGGGGCGGCGTGGTCGAGCTCACCGAACCCGCGTTGCAGAGCGGCATCGCCGATTTCCGCGCCGCCGGCCTCAACGTGATGATGTCGATGAAGCAGGAGGGCAAGCCGGTCTCCTTCGTCGAGGACTGCGCGGTGCCGCTGCCGCATCTTGCCGACTACACGGCGCGACTGAATGAGGTGTTTGCGAAACACGGCACCAGCGGCACGATGTATGCGCACGCCTCCGAAGGCTGCCTGCATGTGCGCCCGGTACTTAATCTCAAGCTGGAAAAAGACGTCAAGGCGATGCGCGCGATCGCCGAGGAGGCGTTTGCATTGGTGCGCGAATACAAGGGATCGCATTCCGGCGAGCATGGCGACGGCCTGGTGCGCTCGGAATTCCACGAGAGCATGTTCGGTGAGCGGCTTGTCGCTGACTTTCGGGAGATAAAGAGGCGCTTCGATCCCGATGGCGTGCTCAACCCCGGCAAGATCGTCGATGCGCCCAAAATGGACGATCGCTCGCTGTTCCGCTTCAAGCCAGACTATCGCGTTGGCGAGCTGAAGACGAAGCTCGACTGGTCTGGCTGGCCCGGCGCCGGCGGCGGCTTCCAGGGCGCGGTCGAGATGTGCAACAACAACGGCGCCTGCCGCAAGCTCGAGGGCGGCGTGATGTGCCCCTCCTATCGCGCCACGCGCAACGAGAAGGATGTCACCCGAGGGCGCGCCAACACCTTGCGGCTCGCGATATCAGGCCAGCTCGGCCCTGACGCGCTGTCCTCCGATGGGATGATGGAGACGCTGAAGCTCTGCGTCTCCTGCAAGGCCTGCCGCCACGAATGCCCTGTTGGCGTCGACATGGCCAAGATGAAGATCGAGGTGCTGGCGGCGCGGGTCGCGTCGCACGGCCTGACGCTGCGGGATCGCCTCGTCGGCTACCTTCCGCGCTATGCCGGGCTGGCCGCGCGCTTCGCGCCACTCGCGAATCTGCGCAACCACAGCCCGCTGCTGCGAAAGCTGTTCGAGCGTTTCGCGGGCATCAGCGCGCGCCGCGCCTTGCCTGCCTTCCGCAGCGATCTGTTCGCGCCGCCTGCGGAAGCGGTCGGACCCGTGGATGGGCGCGAGCTCGTCCTGTTCGCCGACACCTTCAATCGGATCTATGAGCGGGAAAACCTCGACGCCGCTCTGCGGGTGCTCGTCGCAGGCGGCTATCGCGTGCACATGCCAAAGCCTGCGCGTGGAAACCGCCCGCTCTGCTGCGGCCGCACGTTCCTCTCCGCTGGTCTCGTCGATGAAGCCAGCTCCGAGCTCGACCGTCTCGTCGCCACCTTCGCGCCCTTCGCCGCACGCGGCGTGCCGATCGTCGGCCTTGAGCCGAGCTGCCTGCTGACGCTGCGCGACGAGCTGGCGTCGCTGCGCAAGGACAACGACGCCAGGGCGGTCGGCGCGCATGCACTCACTTTCGAGGAGTTTCTGGTGCGCGAGGCCGAAGCCGGGCAGCTGCAATTGCCGCTTGGCGCGATCGCCGACAACGCCGTCGTGCACGGCCACTGTCATCAAAAATCCTTCGGCGCCTTCAGGCCGGTCGAGCAGGTGCTGCGGCTCGTCCCCGGCCTTGCGGTCGAGACCATCGAATCGAGCTGCTGCGGCATGGCCGGCGCGTTCGGTTATGGCGCCGACACATATGACGCCTCGATCGCGATGGCCGAGCTGTCGCTGCTGCCTGCCGTGCGCCGCGCCGACCAGACCACGTTGGTCGTTGCCGATGGCACGTCCTGCCGGCACCAGATCCGGGATGGCGCTCAACGCGAGGCGCTGCACGTCGCGCGCGTGCTGGCGATGAGCCTCGATCGCGCCAAAACCAATTCAACGTCTCCAGCTGCAAAGGACCCCAGCCATGGCTGACCTCACCCTCGACACCGCCCGAAAAATCCTCGACGCCGCTTTCGCAAAGTCGACCGAGCTGAAGCTGAAGCCGCTGGTCGTCTCGATCCTGGACGCGCGGGGCGTGCTCAAGATCGCCGCCGCGCAGGACGGCACCAGCCTGTTGCGGGCCGAGATCGCGCACGGCAAGGCCTATGGCGCCCTCGCCATGGGCATGGGCTCGCGGGCGCTGTACCAGCGGGCGCAGGAGCAGGCCTATTTCATCGACGCCGTGAACACCATCGCCAAGGGCGCGCTGGTGCCGGTCCCCGGCGGGGTGCTGATCATGGACGACACGACACTGCTCGGCGCGGTGGGCGTGTCGGGTGATACGTCCGACAATGACGAGGCGTGCGCGCTCGCCGGCATCCAGGCGGCAGGCCTGAAAGCCAACGCGGGGTAGCTCGGCGTCCGGGACGCACCGCTTGCCCGCGCCGGCGAATGGCGTCAGGCGAGAAACCCGATTCTGCCCTTATACAGCTGTTTTGCCCGACGGAGCAAGCAATTTTCGGTAACACCGAAATCTCTTCAAGCGTTTCACCCCCATCTCTACTGTGCATGGGGTTGTTTTGGGTTTTAACGACAGCGCCGCCCCTCACCTCCCCGTCCACACCGGCTTGCGCTTCTCGCTGAACGCCTTCAGGCCCTCCCTGGCATCCTCGGTCATCGCGAGCAGTGCGATCTGGCTTTCGGTGTAGGCGATGCTCTCGTCGAACGACATCGCGGCGATGGCGCGCATGGCGTATTTGCCGCGGCGGATCGCGGTCGGCGATTTGTCGACGATACGCGCGATCAGCCAGTCGACCTTGGCGTCGAGCTCGGCCGTGGGCACGACGTAATTCAAAAGGCCCGCATCCTTTGCGGCCCTCGCGTCGAACGGCTCGCCGGTCAGCGCCCATTCATTGATCAGGCGTCGCGGTGCGATCTCCTGCAACAGGCTCAACACCTGCATCGGAAACACGCCGACTTTCACCTCCGGCAGGCCGAAGATCACATGATCGGCTGCAACCGCCATGTCGGTCATGCAAAGAAGCCCCATGCCGCCGGCCATGCAGACGCCGCCCACGCGCGCAATCGCGGGCTTGGTCGCGTTCTGCGACAGGCGCAACAGATCGGCATAGTCGACATTTGGCCTGGAATGATCCATCGCGAAAGCCGCACCGGAATTCTGCAAGTCGGCGCCGGCGCAAAACGCCTTGTCGCCCGCGCCGGTCAGCACGATGACACGGACGTCCTCGTCCTCATGGGCGTCGCGATAGCCGCGTGCGATGCCGGCGATGACGTCGCCGTTGAGCGCGTTGCGCTTCTCCGGCCGGTTGATGGTGATCCAGAACGCCTGCCCGCGCTTTTCGGTGATGACGGCTGTGGTGTCGGTCATGACGCTTGATCCTTGCTCCGGGTCTGCAGCCATTTGCGGCAGCTCCGGAGCGAGGTGCAAGGGCAATCTGAAGCGCAGCGGCGCTTTAGCGCCTCGACGCAAATCTGCGGATCAGGCCGCAGCCGCTTTCCTGACCCAGACCTTGTTGTCGTGGAACGCAGCGCCACCGATCGGCGCAATGGTGTCCGCACCGGTCAGCATGTTGATGCCGCGGCCGCCGATGTGATTCTTGTTGGGATGCACGGATTCCGCGATCAGCACGCCGCGCCGCACGCCGTCGAACAGCACGGCAAGCAGCGTGGCCTCCCCTCTGCTATTGCCGAGCGTCACGGCGTCGCCATCGGCGATGTCGAGTGCGGCGGCATCGAGCGGATGGATCATCACGCTCGCTCTGCCCTCGCGCGCCTGCGAGGACGGGGTCTCGTTGAAGGTGGTGTTGAGGAAGCTGCGCGACGGGCTGGTCGCAAGCCGGAATGGATGAGCCGGATCGGTGTGCTCGATCACGTCCCAATGATCCGGCAGGCCAGGCATCTTGTCGAAATCGCCCATGGTCTGGCCGAACGGCGGATGCGCCCAATCTGCCCTGAAGTGGAATTTCTTGTCGGGATGACCAAAGCCATCGAGATAATGCGAAGTGCGGAAGTCCGGCTGCAGGTCGCGCCAGATGTCGGCTTCGAGACCGGCGATGTCGCCGTGATCGCTCAGCTTCAACGTCGTGTCGATCAACTCGCGCGCCGTCAGCGCGAAGCCGGGATGCTTGGCGCCAAGCCGCGGCGCCAGCGCCTGCAACAGCTGATGATTGGAGCGGCATTCGCCGGGCGGATCGATCAGCTTGGGACCGACCGAGATATGCTGGTGGCCGCCGCCGTAATAGAGATCGTCATGTTCCATGAACATGGTCGCCGGCAGCACGATGTCGGCCATCTCAGCCGTCTCGGTCATGAACTGCTCGTGCACGGCGACGAACAGATCCTCGCGCGCAAAGCCCTGGCGCACCAGCGCCTGCTCCGGCGCCACCGTCATCGGGTTGGTGTTCTGGATCAGCATCGCCTTGACCGGGCCCTTGCCGAGCAGGGCCTCGGCATCACCGGTGAGGATGCGGCCGACCTGCGATTGGTCGAGAGCGCGAACCGACCTGTCGAGCGCGTCGTGGCCTTCGATGACGGATTCGTTGAAGTGCCAAAGCGCGTAATTGTTGAAGAACGCGCCGCCGCCTTCGTATTGCCAGGCGCCGGTCACGGCGGGAATGCAGTTCGCGGCGTGCATCTGCATCGCGCCATTGCGCGAACGCGTGAAGCCATAGCCGAGGCGGAAAAAGGTCCGCTTGGTCTCGCCGACCGCCTTGGCAAAGGCCTCGATCTCCGCCACCGGTACGCCGCAGATTCCCGACGCCCATTCGGGATTGCGTGTCGTCAGATGCGCCTCGAGTTCGGCGGGGCAGTCGGTGTACTTGTCCATGTAGGCACGATCGGCATAGCCGTCGCGGAAGAGAACATGCATGACGCCGCAGGCGAACGCTCCGTCGGTGCCGGGCCGCAGCAGGATCTTGATGTCGGCCTGCTTCATGGTTTCGTTGTCGTAGATGTCGACCGCCGCGATTTTCGCGCCGCGCTCCTTGCGGGCCCGCGCGGCATGCGTCATCACGTTGACCTGGGTGTTGACGGGATTGGTGCCCCAGATCACGACGAGATCGGACAGCGCCATCTCGCGCGGATCGACGCCGGCGATCTTGCCGGTGCCGACGGCAAAGCCGATGCGGCCGACATTGGCGCAGATGGTCTGGTAGAAGCGCGAGTATTTTTTCACATGCGTGAGACGGTTGAGACCGTCACGCATCACCAGCCCCATCGTGCCGGCGTAATAGTAAGGCCAGATCGATTCCGCGCCGAACTCGCGCTCGGCCTGGTTGAAGCGATCGGCGATCTCGTCGAGCGCGTCGTCCCAGCTGATGCGCGCAAATTGGCCCGAGCCCTTCGGCCCGGTGCGGCGCATCGGATACATCACCCGTTCAGGATGATGGATGCGCTCGGCATAGCGCGCGACCTTGGCGCAGACCACGCCGGCCGTATAGGTCTGCTTTTTCGAACCACGGACGCGGCCGATGCTGCGGCCTTCGATCACCTCGACATCGAGCGCGCAGGCCGATGGGCAATCGTGCGGACAGGTGGAGTGGCGAATCTCGATCTTGGCGTGCTGGTTCATGTCCGATTTCGTAACATCAAAATACCTGGGAGCCGAGGGCATTTATCCGGCAACGCCCATGCAAAATGCTCAAACCGCACGCGCGTCATGTTCCTTGCCGCGCCCGCGAAATGCCCCGCAGCCACACCGAAATCGGTCGAGCAGCGCCAATACGACTTGATGCGCGACCTCGCGCCGATCGCGCCGGCGAACTACTCCGACCTCGTCATCGTGGTGAATCCGCAAGTCCCGGCGAAGACGCTCCAGGAATTCATCGCGCTCGCCAAGGCGCAGCCGGGCAAATTGAACTACGCGTCCTCAGGTCAGGGCACTCCGTACCACATGGCCGGCGAGCTGTTCAAAGCCATGGCCGGCATCGATGTCGTTCATGTGCCCTACCGCAACAGCGGCGAGGCGCGCAGCGGCGTGATCGGAGGCCAGGTGCAGATGATGATCGACGCGCTGCCGGCGATGGCGCCCAATATCGGCGAGACCAGGTCCGTGCGCTCGCGACCACCGGACGGCAGTATCGCTCGACCACGATGCCGTTGCGGGCACCGTGGCCAAGGCCATGCCAAACGCGCCGTCGCCGGACATTCGGTCCAGCGCGTCGACATTCCCGACAAGGTGTTCGCGCGGGAGCGGTTCATCCATGATTGCGCGTTGCCGAAGCTGTTGCATGGACGCGTCCTGAGGCCCGGGATTTCAGCCGCCAGGCTGATCGCGCTCGACGAAGCGGCCGTACGCGCCGTTTCCGGGCTGGTCACGATCGTGCGCGACGGTGGCTTTGCCGGCGTCATCGCCGACGGCGAAGCCGCGGCGGAAGCCGCGCTGAAGACCTTGCGCAAGGGAGCGACATGGTCCGCCGGCGAGCCGCTGCCTGATGAAAACGATCTTGCGGGCTTCCTGAAGAGCCAGCCCGTCGAGACCACTGTCATAGACACCAAGACGGCGGCTGCGGGAATGGCGACCCGCACGCTCCGCCGGCAATACACCCGCCCCTATATCGCGCACGCCTACGCTCTCCCGGCCTGGCGCTGATCGCACTGCTGACCGGCGCAGATCGGAGGGAGCTGCGCCAGCGCGTCGGCTTTGCAAGCTAGATGCAAACCTCATTTGTGCAGCTGCGTGAGACCGGTCGGCGGGCCGTCGACCCCGGTCCAGCCGCCATCGACGAACAGCGTGCTGCCGCTGACATAGCTCGCTCCGTCCGAAGCGAGATAGGCGACGGCTGTCGCGACCTCGTCGGCACTGCTCCAACGATTGAACACGGTGTGCCCCGCATAGAGATTGTAGATGTCGGGCCGCTGCTTGAACGGGCTGGTCAGCGCGGTCTCCACGATGCTCGGCGCGACCGCGTTGACGCGCACGCCGGCATGCCCGACCTCGGAGGCAAAGCCCTTCACCAGAAGACCGATCGCGGCCTTGGTCGAGCCGTAGACACCGAGGCCCGGCTCGATGGTCACCGCGCGCACCGAGGAGCACGCGATGATGCTGCCGCCCTTTTGCTCGACCATGATGCGGCCGAAGGCCTGGAAGAACCAGACGGTGCCCTTGACGTTGAGGTTCAGGACGCGATCGAGGTCCTCCTCGGTGTAGTCGAGAATGGTCTTGCGGATGTTGAGCCCGGGCGTCGTCACGGCGATGTCGAGCCGCGGAAATTTCTGCATCACCGTTTTGGCGAGCGCGTTGACGTCGGCGGCGCTAGCAGCGTCGCACCCGGCGGCCTCGGCCCAGCCGCCCTTCTCGCGAATCCCCGCAGCCGTCGCCTCCGCGGCGTCAAGCGCGCGGTCGGCGCAAACGACCTGCGCACCAAGTCCGGCCAGCGCCTCGGCGGACGATTTGCCGATGCCCGATGCGGCGCCGAGCACCACGGCCGTCTTGCCGGTGAGATCGAAGAGCTTGCGATAATCAGTCACGACTACATCCTTTTCCTGTTGCGGTCAGGTCGTGCGAACCAAGCGGCCCGGACACGAGAGGTTCAAATACAACGTTCGCATCCCCGGTAGTCGCCCCCCATCAATCCAAAAACGGCATCGATCGATACTCGCTTCAACTTGGACTCCTTGCTCGGCGCGCCCTTAGGAAGGCCAATGGGGAGATGGATCCAGGGAGGGGCTCTTGAGCGCGGAAATATCCGTCATCATGCCAGAGCAATCTCGCGCTCGGCTTTCGGTGGGAGAACCGCTGCCGCTTGCTGCAGAGCAACAGAGACACCCCCTTCTAATCTCCTAGTTGATCTTCTCGCAAATCAGTTCATATACTAATATATCAATTGCGGAGCACGCATGCCCGCCCGCTCGACGAAGAAAACCGAAGCCGCGGCTTCAGCCATGACCGGTCCTCGCCGCGGTAAGCCACCGCAGCGAGCGACGGCTTCGTCGCGTATCTATAACGAACTGCGCGGCGAGTTGGTCTCGATGCGTCGCAGGCCCGGCGAGGTGATCTCGGAATCCGAGATCGCGCTCAGCTTCGGCGTCAGCCGCACGCCGGTGCGCGAAGCGATTCTCAAGCTTTCCGACGAGGGCCTGCTGGACGTTTTTCCGCAGTCCGGCATCTTCGTGTCCCGCATCCCGCTCGCCGCCCTGCCCGAGGCCATCATCATCCGCAAGGCGCTGGAAGAGACCACCGCGCGCCTCGCGGCCGAACGCGCCACGACGAGTCAGATCCTGCAATTGCGGTCGATCGTGGAACGCCAGCGTGAGGCCGATGAAGCTGGAGACCGCACCGCGTTTCATCAGGCCGATGAGCTGTTCCACGCCACCATCGCCGATGTCGCCAGACATCCCGGAATCTGGACGCTGATCCTGCATGTAAAGATGCATGTCGATCGTTATCGCCAACTGACGCTGCCGGTCGCCGGACGCATGACGCAGGTCATCGCAGAGCATGAACCGATCCTCGCGGCGATCGAGGCGCACGATCCGCAACGTGCCGGGATTGCGATGGAGCGCCATCTCGACCGGCTGCTTCGCGACATCTCGGAGACGCAACATACCAATCCGGAGTTTTTCGCCAGCACGGAGTGACCGGCTTTCCGGTCAATAACGACACACATCGAAAGAACCAAGAACTAATGAGGGAGACGACCATGCTACGCCGTGATTTCATCAAATTGAGCGCCGGACTGGGAGCTGCCACGCTGGCTCCGATCTCGTCGGGCCACGCCCAGACCAAGGCCGTCTTCAAGGCCGCCGACGTGCAGCCGGTTGGCTACCCAACGGTCGCCGCCGTCGAGAACATGGGCAAGAAGCTCGCCGAGGCAACCCAGGGCCGCCTCTCGATCCAGACCTATCCCTCCGCGCAACTTGGCGCCGAGAAGGAGACGATCGAGCAGACCCAGATCGGCGCGATCCAGATGCTGCGCGTCAGCGCCGGCGCCGTCGGTCCGATCGTCGACGACATCAACGTCGTCAACATGCCGTTCCTGTTCAAGAACGTGGCGCAATCCTGGAAGATGATGGACGGCGAGGTCGGCCAGGAGTTGCTCGACAAGATTACCGCAAGCCCCAACGCCAATCTGGTCGGCCTGTGCTGGATGGATTCCGGTGCACGCAGCTTCTACAACACCAAGCACCCCATCAAATCGGTCGCCGACGTTCACGGCCTGAAGCTTCGCGTGATCGGCAACCCGATCTTCATCGACATGGTCAATGCGCTTGGCGGCAACGGCATCGCGATGGGATACGACCAGGTATTCTCCTCGCTGCAGACCGGCGTGATCGACGGCGCTGAGAACAACCCGCCGAGCTACGTGTTCAGCAACCACTACACCGTGGCGAAATACTACTCGCTGACGGAGCACCTGATCATCCCCGAGATCCTCTGCTTCTCCAAGCGGTCCTGGACCGCGCTGTCCGCCGACGACCAGGCGCTGATCAAGAAGTTCGCCCGCGAGGCGCAGCTCGAGGAGCGCGAGCTCTGGAAGAAGTACGAAACGACGGCGATGGAGAAGGCCAAGGCCGCCGGCTGCGAGATCGTGGAAATCGCCGACAAGAAGCCATTCCAGGATGCGGTCAAGCCGGTGTGGGACAAGTATGGCCCGAAATACCAGGCCATGATCCAGCGCATCCAGACGCTCTGAACGTTCTCGAACCAAAGCCAAAGCGCGACAATCACCCATCGCGCTTCGGCCTCGACAATCCGAACCACTGACAGAGCAGGAAACGCGGATGGCCGCACTGTTTCGCCGAGCGATGGACTATCTCTACCTGTTATGCGTGATCGTCGGCTGCACCGCGCTGGTCGCAATCTCCGCGGTGATCCCGTGGGCGGTGTTCACGCGCTACGTGCTCAACAGTGCGGCTTCATGGCCGGAGCCGACGGCGGTTCTGCTGACGATCGTGCTGACCTTTATCGGCGCAGCCGCCGGCTACCGGCTCAACCTGCATATGAGCGTCGGCTATTTTGCCAAGAAGCTGCCTCCGCCGCTGCAAAAGGCAACCGACATCCTGGTGCAGCTGCTGATGGCGCTGATCGCCCTGTTCATGGTGATCTGGGGCGAGCGTCTGGTCCAAGTCACCTGGTACAACACGATCCCTGATTTCCCCTCGCTGTCGGTCGGCGTCACCTATCTGCCGATTCCGATCGGCGGCCTCTGCCTTCTGCTCTTCGTGATCGAGCGAATTTTCCTCGGCGTGCCGCCCGATCCGATCGGCAAGCACTCCGAAACCGCCCCCTTCGAGTGAGCCGGGAGTTATCGCAATGGACATCTTCATCCTCCTCGGCACGATGATCGTCTGCTTCCTGATCGGCATGCCAATCGCCTATTCGCTGGCAATGGCGGCGATCGCCGGCGCATTGTCGGTCGGCATTCCACTTGAAGCCTTGATGCTGAAGATCTCGGACGGCGTCAGCAAGGTAGCGATGCTGACGATTCCGTTCTTCGTGCTCGCCGGCGCCATCATGGCCGAAGGCGGCATGGCGCGGCGGCTTGTCGCCTTTGCCGACGTTCTGGTTGGCTTGACGCGACTGCGCGGCGGCCTCTCGATCGTCAACGTGCTGGCGACGACCTTCCTCAGCGGCATCTCCGGCTCTGCCGTTGCCGACACCTCGGCGATCGGCTCGGTGATGATCCCTCAGATGGAGAAGAACGGCTATCCGCGGGTGTTTGCGACCAACCTCACCATCTCCTCCTCGGTTCAGGCACTGCTGGTCCCGCCGAGCCACAACGCCGTGCTCTATTCGCTCGCCACCGGCGGCACCATCTCGATCAGCGCGCTGTTCATGGCGGGCGTCTTCCCCGGGCTGTTGATCGGATTCTCACTGATCATGCTGTGCCTGGTGATCGCCTATCGCGAAGGTCACCCGCAAGGCCGTACCGTGCCGGCCAAGGAAGCCGTCAAGATCACGATCGACGCGGCCTGGGGCCTGATCACGCTTGTCATCATCCTCGGCGGCATTCTGGGCGGCATTTTCACCGCGATCGAAGCCGGCGCGGTCGCCTGCATCTGGGCCTTCTTCGTCACCATGTTCGTCTATCGCGACTACAAATGGCGGGATCTGCCGGTGCTGCTGCACCGGACCTTGCGCACCGTTGCGATGGTGATGACGCTGATCGCCTGCGCCTCCGCCGTCGGCTACATCATGGCGCTGACGCAGATGCCGGCGAAAATGACGGCGTTCTTCCTGTCGATCTCCAGCAACAAATACGTCATCCTGTTGCTGCTCAACGTCTTGCTGCTGCTGCTCGGCACGCTGCTCGACATGGCGCCGTCGATCCTGATCGCCACGCCGATCCTCCTTCCGGTGATGCAGAATTTCGGCGTCGATCCGGTGCACTTCGGCATGATCATGCTGCTCAACCTCGGCATCGGCCTGTGCCATCCGCCGGTCGGTGCGATCCTGTTCGTCGGCTGCGCCGTCGGCAAGGTCTCGCTCGAAGAGGTCATGCGCAAGATCTGGCCGTTCTACGGCGTCATGCTGTTCGTGCTGATGCTCGTCACCTTTCTGCCGGAGATTTCGCTCTGGCTGCCGCGTCACATCCTGCACTGAATGAGGCCGCGTCGGCCAGCGGTTCGAGGGGCACAAGGCCGGGGCGGCACGTCGGCTCTTGCCATCTCGAGAAGCTGCACAATCTCGACGGCTAGGCTCTCACTCGCCGTCGAGGCCGCTTTCGGCAAGCTCACGCAGCGCATCCATGTCGAGCACGACGATGGCGCCATGCTCGAGGCGTACCCAGCCTCGTCCGGCCCAGGCGCGCAATTGCTTGTTGATGCTCTCGCGCGTCATCCCAACCATCTCGCTGATCTCCTGCTGGGTGATCGCGAGCGTGCCGCTGCCGGAATCGAGCTTGCGTTCCTCGGTGAGACCAAGCAGCGCGCTTGCGAGCCGGCCCGGCAGATTCTGCAAGATCACCTGTTCGACCTGCTGGCTGGTCCAGCGCAGCCGCGCGCAGAGCAGTTCGATGAATTTCATCGCGAGCGCCGGCTGGCTCTTCACGAACGGCAGGAAGTCGCGGCGGTCGATGATGTAGAGCTCGCAGTTGGTGTTGGCGGTTGCATCCGCCGACCGCGGCGCACCGTCGAGTACGGCGATCTCGCCGAAGATTTCGCCCGGACCGATCAGATTGAGAATAGCGTTCCGCCCGTCAGGCGATGAAGTGGAGATCTTCACCGTTCCCGTGATCACCGCGAACAGATTGTTGCCGGGATCGCCCTTGGCGGCGATGGTCGCACCACGCTTGACGGTGGTGTGCTTGGCGTAGCGGCACAGCTGATCGAGCGCTTCCGGATCCAGATCTGCGAAGATCGGATGCTTGCGCAGGACCGACAGTTTGTTACCCGACAACTGCCGGGGGTCGCCGGTCTTGTCCTGAGGCACGCCGGGACTCCTAAGACTGCGAGGCACTGGAGTTCCTGCGTAGTCAACGTCAGCGGGCTTTTCAACCGGAAAGCACGGACAGAGCTTGAGACGAAAGCTGCCAAAATGCCGCGATTGCGCCCCGGAGCCGCACCTGCAGGGTGCGCCGATGCGTTTCAGCCGATGCAGAGTTGCAGGGATGGCAACTCAAAAAAGGCGCATGGGCACGCCGGAGCGGCAAGAATCAGCCCGGTCGGCGCTGGGTAACGCCTGTTGAGCCAGATCAATATTTGCCGACATACCCGCCCCGCTCCGCGGCAAACGCGTCCGAAACGCCCCGCAACTGGGCGGATCAGAGCTTCAGGCGGACGTCGCAGATATCAGGCTCGCTCGGATCCGGCTTGATCTCGAAACCTAGCTGCCGGCACATCTCCAGCATCACGACGTTCTCCTTGAGCACGTCGCCCGAGATCGTCTTGAGCCCTTCCGACTTCGCATAGTCGATGATCAGCTGCATCAGGGCCCAGCCGAGCCCTCTGCCCTTGAGGTCGGACCGCAGCAGGATCGCGTATTCGCCGCGATCGTAGACCGAATCCGAATGGAGTCGCACCACGCCGACCATCTCGTCCTGTTCATCGAAGGCGATGAAAGCCATGGCGCGCGCATAATCGAGCTGGGTCAGGCGCGCGATGAACTCATGGGTAAACTCCTTCATCGGCGCGAAGAAGCGCAGGCGGAGATCCTCAGGCGTGACATGACGTAGGAATTCGTGGATCGTCGGTTCGTCTTCGGGGCGCAGGGGCCGCACGAAAATGCGCCAGCCGTCCTTGAGCGCGAGCCGGCGCTCCCATTGCGACGGATAGGCGCGGACAGCGAAATTGGCCGGGCCTGAGCCCGCAAATTTTCGCTGCGGCGGCCCCACCGCGGCGCGGGCATCGACGGCGGTCACGCCGGTTTCGTCGGCCAGCATCGGATTGATGTCGAACTCGCGGATCTCAGGGATGTCGGCTGCCATCTGCGCCAGCTTGACCAGCACCAGTGCGACCGCGTCCTGCTTGACCGCCGGCACATCCCGGTACGCGGGCAACAACCGGGACACACGTGTACGCTCGATCAGGTCACGGGCGAGCTGTAAATCGAGCGGCGGCAGCGCCAGGGCCTTGTCGTTGATGATCTCGACCGCCGTGCCGCCGCGGCCGAACACCACGACCGTGCCGAAGGTCGGATCGTCGGCGAGGCCCAGGATCAGCTCGCGCGCCTTCGCTTTGACGACCATCGTTTGCACGATGATGCCGTCAATCAGGGCTTCGGGCCGTAACTTTCTCACCCGCGCCAGTATGTCGGCAGCGGCTGCGCGCACCGCAGCCTGCGAGGTCAGATTGAGAACGACACCGCCGACATCGGACTTGTGCACGATATCGCGCGACATGATCTTGAGCACGACGGTGGCGCCTTGCGCGAAGATCTCGTCCGCGTAGACGACCGCCTGCTCGACATCATCAGCCGCATAGGTCGGCACCATTGCGATGTCATAGCATGCAAGCAGATGCTTGATCTCGACGGGCTCGAGCCATTTGCGGCCGTCGGCGATAGCCATTGCGACGATCTCCTTTGCAGCCGCCACATCAGGCACGAACCTGTCCGGCATCGCCGGCGGAACCTGGCTCAGCTCGTCGACCACCTCGCGATGCCGGACCATATGCATGAAGCCACGCACCGCGTCATCTTCGGTCGGATAGTTCGGAATGCCTGCGGCAGATAGCGTCGCGATGATGTCCTGATCGGCGCCGACCCAGGCAGCAAGCACGGGCTTGGCCCAACTGCGGTGCTTCTCGCGATATTTGACGACGAGCTCGGTCACGATCGCTGCGATCGCGGCAGCCGATGCGATCGCGGTCTGCACATTGAGCACGAGGATCGCATCATTGCCAGGATCGTCCAGCAGGACCTCCAGCGCGGCAGCATAGCGCGATGCATCTGCGTCGCCGACGATATCGATGGGATTGGTGCCGGACCAGGTCGGTGGCAGCACCGCAGCGAGCTTCTCGCGCGTATCTGGCATCATCGGCGCGGGAATTCCGCCGAGGTCGACCAGCCGGTCGACCGCCAGGACGCCGATGCCACCGCCATTGGTCAGAATCGCGAGTCGTTTTCCCGCCGGTGCCCCGATCCTGCCGAGCGTCTCGGCGCAATCAAACAGTTCGCGCAGATCGGATACCCGAAGGACACCAGCGCGACGGAAAGCTGCATCATAGACGGCGTCGGTGCCTGCGAGCGCGCCCGTATGCGTGGCAGCCGCCTTCGCGCCCTGCACCATGCGACCCGACTTCACCACGACGACGGGTTTCACGCGCGCCGCGGCGCGCGCTGCCGACATGAACTTTCGCGCGTCCCTGATGGCCTCGATGTACAGCAGAATGGCACGCGTCTTGTGGTCCATCGCGAAATGGTCGAGCAAATCAGCGATGTCGACGTCGATCTGATCACCGATCGTGACGATGCCGGAGAAACCCACGCCACGCTGCGCGGCCCAATCCACCATGCCGGCCGCGATCGCACCCGATTGTGAGATCAGAGCTAGATTTCCTGCCCCCGGCATGTGTGCGGCGAAACTCGCATTGAGGCTTGCGCCGGGCATCATGATGCCGAGGCAATTCGGGCCAATAAGCCGCATTCCGTATTTCCGGGCGGCCGCCACGGCGCTTTCCTGGAGCGCCCCCGGTCCATGGCCAAGTCCCGACGAAAGGATCAGAGCCCCGGCTGAACCGCGATGGCCGGCCTGGTCGATGATTTCAGGTATCTGACGCGCCGGCGCGGTAATGACGACCAGTTCGGGGACAAACGGAAGTTTGTCCAGGCTGCTCACTGCCGCGATACCGTCGATCTCGGCATGGCGCGGGTTCACCAAGCCGAACTGCCCCTTGAATTCCGCCTTGCGAATGTTCTCAAGGACCGCGCGTCCAACGGAAACTGGACGGGAACTCGCGCCCACCAGCGCGACCGACCGGGGCGACAGCAGGTTCTTCAGGCGGTAAGTCGACATGATCACACCAGTCCGATCGGGCAACGGGTCCGACAGAAGCTAACCGGGATATGAGTTGAAGCGCACCTAGTGCGACATCATTACCCAGCATGGTGGCTGGCCGATGACGGTTTTGGTCACGCCGCCCCAGACAGTCTCGTTCAGACGCGAATGATGATAGGCGCCCATGACGATGGCGTCGACGGCATGGGACTGCGCCCAGCTCCCCAGCACCTGGCCGATCGAACTCCCGCTGTCCTGCACGGTTTCGAAGGATGCATAGACCCCGTGTTCCCTGAGATGGTGGACGACACTGGTGCCGGATTGCACAATCGCTTCGTCTTTATCTTCTGCCACCGTGATCACGTGCACTACGGCGGCAGCTTGCAGGATCGGCAACGCATCGCCCACCGCGCGCGCGGCGCGCGCCGAATGGTCCCACGCAATCACGACATTCTCGAATTCCGGTCGCAGCGCCTCCACATGCTGCTCCGGGCAGAGCAGCAGCGGCCGGCCGGATTGGAACAGGAACGTTTCAACGATGTTTTCGGTTCCGCTGTCGTGCGGCTTCACGGGAATCAAACTAAGGTCACTAAAGCGCGCATGCTCGGCTAAGGTCGATGCGATCCGGTCCGCCGGCGCGCTGCCTGATCGGCTCTGGGCGCGGATGCCGGCACGTGAGGCCGCACTGGTGAATGCGTCCAGGAGCTGCTGCATGCCTCCCACCTTGCGCATATGGCTGCGTTCAGCGGACTCCGGCTCATCAGGGAATACGACGTTCGGCAGCACGAAAGCATCGTCCTCGAGCGCGAGCCCCGTGATCCGGGCGCCGAGGTCGGCGGCAACTGCGACGCACTTCTCGATTGCGGCTAGCGTGGGCGCACGCGGCTCGCCAATGAGTGGTAGAAAGACGTCCTTGATGGGCATCGGATTCTCCTTGCCGACCAGAATAGGTCATCTTCGGTCCGGACCCTTGATCCTCCTCAAGCCGGGAAAACTCCGCCTCGCCAGCCCACGACAGCTTTTGATGGAAGTCAAGTCGCAGTCCCGACTTAGAGGTTACCCTGGTTTGCGGCCGGACCGCTTGGCCCTACCATCTGCAACATGCCGGCACGGATGACGGACAGCACTCCGACCCAGGAACGGATCTTCGCGGCTCTGACCGGGCACGCTGGCGTGAAGCGGATCGACACGCACGCGGCTTCGGTCTTCCTCGACGGGACGCGCGCGCTGAAGATCAAGCGGGCGGTCAAGTATCCATTTCTTGACTATTCGACGCTCGATAAACGCAAGGCGGCCTGCGAGGAGGAAGTCAGGATCAACCGGCCACACGCGCCGCAGATCTATCGTCGCGTCGTCGCCATCACGGAAGAACCCGACGGGTCGGTGAAGGTCGATGGCAGCGGCCGGCCAATCGAATATGCAGTCGATATGTCGCGTTTCGATGAGACCCGGACGCTCGATCATCTGGCCAAGGCGGGACGGTTCGACGCGGACCTTGCATCGGCCATCGCCGACGCGATCGTGGTTTCACATGCGGCAGCGATAGCCACCAACAGCAAGAGATGGGTTGCCTCGATCCCCGCCCTGATCGACGGCAACAGCAACGGCCTGAGAAAGGGCAATCAATTCCCGGCTGCGGAGATCGAGCAGCTTGGGCAAGCCTCGAATGCGAGGTTTCTGCGCGTTCGATCCTGGCTTGAAGAGCGCGCCCGCCGGGGTTTCGTGCGCCGTTGCCATGGCGATTTGCATCTTGCGAATATCGTGTTGATCGAGCAGCAGCCCGTGCTGTTCGATGCCATCGAGTTCGACGCAGAGATGGCGACGGTCGACGTGCTGTACGACCTCGCTTTTACACTGATGGATCTGTTGCGCCATGATCAGCCGCTGGCCGCAAACATCATGCTCAACCGATACCTCGCCGCGACGCCAGTCGACAATCTCGATGCGCTCCGCGCGCTGCCACTTTTCATGTCCATTCGCGCGGCCGTTCGCGCCCAGGTGACCTTGGCACGGCTGAAGCCGACGCATTCCGAAGATGTCGGCATTCTTGACCAGGCGCGTCGCTATTTCGACCTTGCCCGGGCGCTGATCCAACCTCCGCGTCCCCATCTTGTCGCGGTGGGCGGCCTGTCGGGCAGCGGCAAGACGGTCTTGGCACAGGCGCTCGCGCCGACCCTAGCACCAGAGCCAGGCGCCGTCGTGTTGCGCAGCGACGTCATTCGCAAGCAGTTGTTCGGGGTCCCCGACACAGAGCGGTTGCCGCCGACTGCATACACGCCCGAGCTTGCCGAGAGGGTCTACGCGACTTTGGCCGAACGCGCCCGGCGCGTGCTGGCCCAGGGCCATTCGGCTGTTGCCGACGGTGTGTTCGCTCGTGATTTTGAGCGGGATGCCTTCGCCGCCCTCGCCCGGGACTGCAACGTGCCTCTCACCGGCCTGTTCCTGGTCGCCGATCTGGCAACCCGGCAGGCCCGAATCGGCAGCCGCAGCGGCGACGCATCGGATGCCACGCAAGAGGTTGCCGCGTTGCAAGAGCGCTATAATATCGGCCATATCGGTTGGGCGACCATCGATGCATCCGGTTCACAAGCGCAGACGCTTCAGCGCTGCCGTGACGCGGTCGCCAAGGGCAGGTAAGGCAATCTGATTGGCGCGGGAAAGGATGGGGCGACCTACGACAAGTTCGACGGCGACCGCCCGTGCCAGTTCGGCGGCGAGCCGCAATACGCTGCCCGGCCGCCTCAGCCCCGGCATGGCCTGCGACACCGCCTTCCGAATCATCGCCCGCCGCCACCTCGCCGCCGTACTCGCCCAGCATGCGGGCACCTGCCGAGGCGATCCTGAAGCGCTGCATCAGATCCGCATCGCGCTGACCCATCTGCGGACGGCGATCCGCTTCTTTTCCCCAATGGTCGAAGATGCGCTGCGCCCCAAACTCTGGGCCGAGCTGAAATGGCTAAACGGCCAGCTCGGCATGGTGCGGGATCTCGATGTCGCGATTGAACGCGTGGTGGCCGAACCCGGTGACGAACTCGCCGTGATTGCCGAACTGCAGCACTGGGACGAGAAACGCGCCGAAAGCCATCGCCTGCTGGCCCGCGCACTGCAATCGGCGCGCTATCGCCACCTGGTCGAACAGACCTCGAGCTGGATCGAGAGCGGCCCCTGGTCGACAAGGCGTAGCAAGGAGGCCACCAGACTGCGCCGCTGTCCACTCGCCGAGCACGCGACGGAGCAATTGAGGGAATGGGAAAGGACGCTGCTCAGAAGGGCCCGGAAGCTGCACAAGCTCGACGTCGAGAAACGGCACAAGTTGCGGATTCTCAACAAGCGGCTGACCTATTCCATCGAGTCGCTGGAGGATTTGTTCGCCGACAAGTCGCGGACGAAACAAAAATCGATCCTCAAGCAATTGCGCAGGGCACAAAAGTCCCTTGGACGGCTGAACGACGATGCGCGCGGTCAGACGCTGGCCGCCTCGCTGAACACGGCCGTTCCGGAGGCTGGCATTCGCTTTCTCGACCGCAAGAGGGAAAAGAAATTGCTGCGGACGGCTTCGACGGCCTATCGCAAGCTCGACAAGAGCAAGCCATTTCGCGCCTCCGACCTGAAGCCCGGTGCGCAACCAGAGGATTAGGCATTCGCAAGCGCTGCTTGACTTGGGTCAATTCCTACCTTTGCCGCTGATCTAGACTTCGCACATCGATATTGATCCGATCTTGCGGAGTTCTCCGATGCGCGCCCACCAGATCATGACCCGATCGGTCATCTCGGTCACCCCCGACATCAGCATCATCGAGGCTGCGAACATCATGCTGACGCGTCATATCAGTGGCCTCACTGTTGTCGACAATAGCGGCAAGCTGGTTGGCGTGGTCTCCGAGGGCGACTTCATCCGCCGCAGCGAAATCGGCACCGGTCGCAAGCGCGGCCGCTGGCTGCGCTTCATTCTCGGCTCCGGCAAGTCAGCCAGCGATTTCGTCCACGAGCATGGCCGCAAAGTCGCGGAAGTCATGACCGTCTCACCTGTGACCATCACCGAGGATACCGCGCTCGCCGAGATCGTCGATCTCATGGAGCGGAACAACGTAAAGCGCCTTCCGGTGGTTCGCGGCGACAAGGTCGTTGGCATCGTGTCGCGCGCCAACCTGCTCCAGGCGGTGGCGGGCCTCGCCCGCGACGTGCCGGATCCAACGGCCGACGACGATCACATCCGCGGCCGCATCATCAATGCCATGGAGAAATACGACTGGTGCCCGTTCGGCCTGAACGTGATCGTGCGCGACGGCATCGTTCATTTGAGCGGTATCATCACCGAGGAACGGGCGCGGCAGGCGGCGATCGTCGCGGCGGAGAACGTCGAAGGTGTCAAGAAGGTGCACGACCATCTGTGCTGGGTCGACACGATGTCGGGCGTCTATCTGAACTCACCCGAAGACGAGAATCTCTCCAAGGCGAGCTGAGCGCGCGGCCTAGCGGGGAATGACCGCAGTGGCCTCGATCTCGACGCGCGCCGCTTTCTCAACGAGACGGACGACCTGGACCAGCGCCATCGCGGGATAGTGCGTACCGAAGACGACGCGATAAATCTTGCCGAGCTCCTTCAGGTTCGCCAGGTACTCCTCCACGTCCACGACATACCAGGTCAGCCGCACGAGATGCTCGGGCCGCGCACCGGCCTCGGCCAGGATTTCCGCGATATTGCTCAAGGCCTGACGCACCTGCGCGACAAAACCGTCCGCAAGATGTTCCCGGGCATCCCAGCCGATCACGCCACCGGTGACGACAATGCGACCTTCGGCAGCCATTCCATTGGCATAGCCCTTCGGCATCGGCCAACCCGAAGGCTGGAGCACTTGCGCCCTGGGGCCGGCGTCGTCCTCGGCAGGGGTCTGCAGCACGGCAAGCTGTGGGGCTTTCGGCGTTGTCACGGACAATTCTTGATCCTCATCTCATTCCGCCGCGACGCCCGAGGACGTCGCAGCCGCCTGCGCCAGTTGCCGCAAGGCGAAGCGCTTCAATTTTCCGGTCTCGGTCTTCGGCAGCTGCGTCACGAACTCGATCGCGCGCGGATATTTGTACGGCGCAATCTCACGTTTGACGTGCTCTTGCAACTCGGCTGCGAGCTTTGCGTCCGGCATCACGCCGGCGGCGACGACGACGTAAGCCTTCACAATCATCCCGCGCGCCTCGTCGGGCGCACCGACGACGCCGCACTCGGCGACCGACGGATGCGTGAGCAGGGCTGCTTCCACATCCGTGCCCGCGATATTGTATCCGGACGACACAATCATGTCGTCAGAGCGCGACTGGTACCAGAAATAGCCATCGCTATCCATCAGATAGGTGTCGCCGGTGATGTTCCAGCCGTTCTGAACATACTTCCGCTGCCGTTCGTCGGCGAGATAGCGGCAGCCAGTCGGCCCGCGCACCGCGAGCTTCCCCATCGTCCCCGCCGGCAAATCATTGCCGTCATCATCGACGATCTTCGCCTCATAGCCGGGCACCGGCTTTCCGGTCGCGCCCGGACGAATGTCGTCGTCCGTCGCGCTGATGAAGATGTGCAACAACTCTGTCGAGCCGATCCCGTCCATCAACTTGATGCCGGTTGCCTTCAGCCAGGCATCGAATGTCGGCTTAGGCAACGTCTCGCCCGCGGATACGCATTTGCGAAGCGAGGAGATGTCGCGGCCCGCGAGTTTACTTATCATCGCGCGATATGCAGTCGGTGCCGTGAAGCAGACTGTGGTCCTGTATTGCTCGATCGCCGATAGCATGTCGTCCGGCGTCGTCTTCTCGAGCACGACGAAGGAAGCGCCGATGTGCATCGGAAACAGCACGCCGCCAAAGCCGAAGGTGAAGGCCAGGGGCGCGGAGCCAATGAATCGATCCTTCTGCTCGGCTCGCAAGATATTGCGCGCATAACCATCGCACACCGCCAGCATGTCCCGGTGGAAATGCATGGTGCCCTTCGGATCGCCCGTCGTGCCCGACGTAAACGCGATGAGGCAGATATCGTCCGCGGCGGTATCGACAGCCCTAAACTCCGGACTTGCATCCGCGATCAGCGCCTCGAGCGAATCGGAAGCGCCATTGCCCCAATAGACCACGTGCTTGAGACCGGGCGCCACCAGCTTCGCCCTTTCCATCTCATCGGAGAGTTTCCCGTCGCAGAGCGCGAGCGTGATCTCCGCCTTCTGAATGGGATAGGACAGCTCCTTGGCGCGCAGCAGCGGCATCGTCGCCACGCAGATACCACCGGCCTTGATCACCGCGAGATAGGTCGCAACCATCATGGCGCTATTGGCGGAGCGCAGCATCACGCGTCCACCCGTGACGAGACCGAGCTTGCCAACGAGCACATTGGCAATGCGATTCACGAGCTCTTGTAGTTCGCGATAGGTGTAGCTCACGGCGGGACTGATGACGCAAGGCGCGTCGCCGTGGCCCTGCTCGATCCAACGGTCGAGGAAATAGGTCACACAGTTCAGTCGCGACGGATAGCGGAGTTCCGGCCGCGTGAAGATGAACTCCGGCCAGAGCTCGGGTGGCGGCAGATGTTGCCGCGCAAATGTATCGACGTGGGCCGTCGCGGCGTTGCCGTCATGCGAGCCCGAGACTTGAACCTTGGCAGCGTTGGCCATCGCACGCTCCTTTCAGCATGGAAAGCACCCGGCAGCACTCAACGGAAAACATTTTAGGCTTAAAACAATTCGGCGCAATAGCGGAGTTGGGCATCCCATGCATTTTCGTCCGGCGAATTGGTGGCGGCCCGGGAACCCGCAACTCAGGGGCGGCGCCGCGCGGCCGATTTCTGCGCAGACCCCTTGGTCTTGGCAAGGAGCCGCATCAGCTCGCGCACGTCCTTCGGCGTCAAATCGGCGAAGAGATCGGCGATCCAGGTCTCGTGCTCTGCGGCCATTCGGCGGAACTCGGCGCGGCCGAGCTTTGTGAGGCGGATCACCTGGACCCGACGGTCGGTCTCCGAGGTACGACGGTCGAGATGGCCGGATTCCACCAGGCGCTCGACGAGGCCGGTGACGTTGCCGTTGGACACCATCATGCGCTTGGAGACATCCGATAGCGTCATGCCGTCGGGCGCCTTGTCGAGCTGCGCCATCAGGTCGAAACGAGGGAGGGTGACGTCAAAGCGCTGCCGCAGGCGACCGCGAACCTCACCCTCGATCAGGGTCGTGCAGGTGAGCAGGCGCAACCACAGCCGAAGTTCTTCGGCGTGGTCCTCGGGCGTTTCGACGGCCTTGGTCTCGGAATCGAGCATGTTGGTGCAATCACTCACGGCCGGCATTGGCGCCGCCCCGGATTCCCTAATGTTTTGAGCTTCAAGTAAATCCGCGCCGGCCGCAAGCCTAAAGCTGTAACAATCGATCGCACACTGATCTCTTTAAGCTTCAAGCAATTGGCGCGCCGCTTGCATGCTACGCTGCCGCATCAAGGTGACGCCGTGAGCTTGGCTTGCCGCGTGCGCCGTCATCGGCATAATCTTCGATCGGAGTACGCGGCTTGCAACGCAAGCTCTGGTGCCACGGGAGACAATCATGAAAATGCAACGGACCTTGGCTGCAGCCGCCTTGCTGCTCGGTGCGGCGATGGGCCCTGCCCTCGCGCAGGAAAAGATCAAGCTGGGCGTGATCGTGACCCTTTCGGGGCCAGCCGCCGCGCTCGGCCAGCAGGTTCGCGACGGCTTTGCGCTCGCGGTGAAGGATCTCGGCAATAAGATGGATGGTCGCGATGTCGAGGTCGTCGTGGTCGACGACGAGTTGAAGCCCGACGCGGCGGTAACCAAGGTCAAGGGTCTGCTCGAACGCGACAAGGTCGACTTCGTGGTCGGACCAGTCTTCTCCAACATCCTTCAGGCCATCCACCGGCCCGTGACCGAAGCGAAGACCTTTCTGATCAGCCCCAATGCCGGCCCGTCGACCTATGCCGGCAAGGACTGCAACCCGTTCTTCTATGTGACGTCGTACCAGAACGATCAGGTGCACGAGATCCTTGGCAAAGTGGCGCAGGATCGCGGCTACAAGCGGATGTACCTGATGGTGCCGAACTACCAGGCCGGCAAGGATTCGGTAGCCGGCTTCAAGCTCGACTACAAGGGTGAGATCGTCGAAGAATCCTATATGCCGCTGAACACGCTGGATTTCCAACCGGAGCTGTCGAAGATCGCCGCGCAGAAGCCCGATGCGCTGTTCACGTTCATGCCGGGTGGTCTCGGCGTCAACCTCGTCAAGCAATACAAGCAGGCTGGCCTTGCCGACCGCATTCCGGTGCTTTCGGCTTTCACCGTGGATGAATCGACCCTACCCGCGCAGCAGGATGCCGCCGTTGGGATGTTCGGCGGCGCGAACTGGGCGCCCAACCTCGACAATCCCCAGAACAAGAAGTTCGTCGCCGCCTACGAGGCCGCCTACAACAGTGTGCCCGGCACCTACGCGTTCCAGGCCTATGACGCCGCGATGCTGATCGACAGCGCGGTCAGGGCTGTGAAGGGCGACTTCTCCAACAAGGACGCCGTTGCGGCCGCCCTGAAGAAGGCGGACTTCACATCGCTGCGCGGGTCGTTCAAGTTCAACGCCAACGGCTATCCGATCCAGGATTTCTACCTGACCAAGGTCGCCAAGCGTCCGGATGGCAAATTCCAGACCGAGATCGTACAAAAAGTCTTCGAGAACTACGGCGACCGCTATGCCAAGGACTGCAAGGCAAACTAACGCTGCGCGTCGCATCAAGGGAGGACTGCAATGAAGAGCGAGATCACCGGCATCACCCGGGCCAATGAGGGAATCCAGGGCATTTCGTGGAACATTCTCGGCCAGACTTATGTGCCGAAGAGCAACACCGAGAACAGCTTCTCCTGGCACGCGACATTTCCGCCGGGCACGTTCGTGCCGCCGCACATCCATCCCGACCAGGACGAATATCTCTACATGCTGGAGGGCAAGCTCGACTTCGTGCTCGGCAATTCCGAGGCGCAGGCAACGCCTGGCGATTTGATCCGGCTCGGCATGGGCGTGCCGCACGGCATCTTCAACAAATCAGACCAGACCGCGAAAGTGCTGTTCTGGGTATCGCCGACCAAAAAACTGTTCGACCTGTTCTGGGGCCTTCACAACATGAAGGAGCAGAAGCCGGAGGACGTCGTGGCGATGGCCGCCGAGTTCAACATCCACTTCCTGCCGCCGCCTCCCGGCGCCGGCTAGCGGATGCTTTAGGCCCGCACCGCGGCTAGGCCCGGCACCGCAGCGAACCCCGCCTTCGTGGCATAGCCACGCACGATCGCCTCGCGCTGGGAATAGCTCAAGACGTTGTCGATGTTGTCAAAGCCGTCGGGCGCCAGCTGCTCGACGGCGTCAATGACACCTTCGGGGCCGCCACGGCGGTTGGAACGGACGATATCCGCTGTCATCGGCAGGCGCTTCTTCTCATACTCGACCAAGGCCTGCCGCGGATGCTCGGCACGCGCCAGCGCATCCCCAAGGCAGCGCGCATCGAGGATCGCCTGGGAGGCGCCGTTGGAGCCGACCGGATACATGGGATGTGCGGCATCGCCAAGCAGCGTAACGCGGCCGGACGACCAATAAGGCAAGGGGTCGCGGTCGCAGGTCGGATATTCATAAAACTCGGGCGTTGCCGAGATCAGGCTTCTTACATCGATGTAGGGCACCGAGAAGCGGGCGACATGCGGCATCAGCTCCTCGCGCCGGCCGGGCCGCGACCAATCTTCCTTACGTGGCGGCGGGGCATTGCCCTCGCCCACCTTCACCAGCACCGCCCAATTGGTCAGACGGCTCGCCGGGCTCGATCCTTCCGCGATCGGATAGACCACCACCTTGGCATTGAGACCACCGGCGACGATCATCGACTTGCCGGTCAGGAACATCGGCCAGTCGCGCGCACCGCGCCACAGCATGAGGCCGTTCCAGCAGGGCGGCCCCTCATTTGGGAACAGCGCGTCGCGGACGCGTGAGTGGATGCCGTCCGCCCCGATCAGGATATCGCCGCGCGCAGTGTGGATGTGCGAGCCGGCGCGATCGAAGAAATAGGCCGTGACACCGGCTTCGTCCTGCGTGAACGCGCCGAGCCGGCAGCCCGTGTGGATGGCATCCGCGCCGAGCCGCTCCTCGACCGCGCGATGGATGACACCCTGAAGACGGCCGCGGTGAATCGAGAATTGCGGCACGTCATGGCCGGCGTCCACGCCGCGGGCTTCGCGCCAGACCTCCTGGCCATGGCGATTGAGATAGTAGAGCTGATCGGTGCGGATAGCGACGTCGTCGAGTTGTTGCAGCAGACCAAGACTGGCAAGCTCGCGCATGGCGTGCGGCAGCGTGTTGATACCGACGCCAAGCTCGCGGATCGTATCCGACTGCTCGAAGATCTCGCAGCCGATCCCGCGGGCCCGCAGCATCAACGCCGTGGTGAGACCACCGATACCGCCACCGACGATAATCGCCTTCATCGCCCTCAACTCCACTCAATACACAGGCAGCGGGGTTAACGTCGCACGGGCGCTCACTCCGCCGCAAGCGGCTTTGTCGCCTCCGCTTTGAGCTCGGCCCGGGTCTTGGGCTTAGCCTTAATTCGAAGCTCCTCGAGATCCTGCCGATCGCGCACACTATTGCGGAAAATCTGGTCCTTCCCAGGTAGATATTGCGGCGGGCAGAACGCGTCGGTTGCGCCATACCAAGCGGCCGCCTTCATGGTGAAGAAGGGGTCGACCAGATGCGGCCGCCCGAGCGCGACAAGGTCCGCCCGGCCGGCGGCCAAAATGGTGTTGGCCTGGTCCGCCGTCGTGATGTTGCCGACGCACATGGTGGCCACGCGCGCTTCGTTGCGGACCTGGTCAGAGAATGGCGTCTGGAACATGCGGCCGTAGACCGGCTGGCCTTCGCGAGCCGTCTGGCCCGTCGAGACGTCGATCAGGTCGACACCGGCCTCGGCGAAGGCCCGCGCGATGACCACCGCATCGTCGCCGGTAATGCCGCCATCCGCCCAGTCAGTCGCGGAAATACGCACGGACATCGGCTTGTGCTTCGGCCAGGCGGCCCGCAGTGCTTCAAAGATCTCGAGCGGGAAGCGCAGGCGATTTTGAAGCGAGCCGCCATATTCGTCGGTACGAGTGTTTGTCAGCGGCGAGATAAAGCTCGCGAGCAGATAGCCATGGGCGCAGTGCAGCTCGAGCATGTCAAAGCCGCAACGCTCGCCGCGCGCGGCAGCAGAGACGAACGACTCCCTCACCGCATTCATACCCGCGCGATCGAGCTCACGGGGGACCTGGCTGTCGGGGAAATAGGGCAGCGGCGATGCCGAAACCACGTCCCAGCCACCTTCGTCCAGTGGGCGGTCGATACCGTCCCACATCAGCTTGGTCGCGCCCTTGCGGCCGGCGTGACCGAGCTGCAGGCAAATTCTTGCGGCTGAGTTGTCATGAACGAAATCAACGATGCGCCGCCAAGCGGTCTCCTGCTCGTCATTCCAGAGGCCGGCGCAGCCGGGCGTGATACGGGCCTCGCGGTTGACGCAGGTCATCTCCGTGAAGATCAAGCCGGCGCCGCCGATCGCGCGCGAACCGTAGTGCACGAGGTGAAAATCACCCGGGACGCCCTCCTTCGCCGAATACATGCACATCGGCGACATCACAGCGCGGTTGACGATCTCCATTTCGCGCAAGCGAAACGGCTGGAACAGCGGCACCATGGGCTTGTCGATGCTGACATCGAAGCCCTTGCTGCGCACCTGCTCGGCGAAGGATTTCTCGACTTCGGCCACGAAATCGGGCGCGCGGAGTTTTAGATTGTCATAGGTGATCGCCTTCGAGCGCGTCATCACGCCGAAAGCGAATTGCACGGGATCGAAATCCCAGAAGCGATCGACATGCTCGAACCAGACCAGCGAGACGTCGGCGGCGTGCTGCGTCTTCTCGACCTCCTCGCGGCGGCCGTGCTCATAAACATCCAGCGCGGCCTTGACGTTGGGCGCCTTCGCCATGGCCTCAGCCAGTGCAATCGCATCTTCCATTGCCAGCTTGGTACCCGAACCGATCGAGAAATGCGCGCTCGCCTTGGCGTCACCGAGCAGCACCATGTTGTCCTTGACCCAGCGTTTGCTGCGGATCATGGGGAAGTTGCGCCACATCGAGCGATTGGTGAGCAGCTTATGCCCATCGAGGAACCAGCCGAAGATATCGGCCATCCGCGCCGCGGACTGGGTTTCGTTCAGGCCCGTCAGCCCCGCGCGCTCGAACGTCTCCGGATCGGTCTCGAAGATCCAGGTCGAGTGACCGGCTTCATACTGATAGGCGTGGGCGATGAATGGCCCCCACTCCGTCTCCTGGAAGATGAAGGTGAAGGCATCGAGTGGCCTGGTCGAGCCCATCCATGCGAACTTGTTGGTCCGAAGGTCGACCTCCGGCTGAAACTGGTCAGCATGCTTCTCGCGGAATCGGCTGTTGACGCCATCGGCCAGCAGGATGAGATCGGCATCGGCAAAGCGCGATTCGTCGTCGATATCCACTTCGAAATGCAAGACGACACCGAGCTCGCGGGCTCGCTCCTGCAGGATCAGCAGCAGTTTTTGCCGCGAGCAACCGCAAAAACCGTTGCCGCCGACCCGATGCACCGTGCCGCGAAAATGCACGGCGATATCATCCCAATAGGCGAACTCCTGGGTGATGCGGCGATAGCTCGGAAGATCGTGCCGTTCAAAGTTGTCCAACGTGGCATCCGAGAACACCACGCCGAAGCCGAACGTGTCGTCGGCGCGATTGCGCTCATATACTGTGATGTCGGCGCTCGGGCGCTGCTTCTTCAGCAGGATCGCAGCATAGAGACCCGCAGGTCCGCCACCGATGATCGCGACTTTCATGGGAGCCTCGCCAATTCAACCGGCCACGAAACTATTTTAAGCCTAAAATAAATTCTGGCAAGTCCCCGTTCGGGGCCTTCCGTAGGAAAGCCGCTCAGTCGCCCCTGAAGACCGGCTTGACCTTGTTGGCGAAAGCCTCGAAAGCGCGCGCGAAATCGGCCGTCGTCATGCACAGGGCCTGAGCAACGGCCTCCGCTTCGATCGCCTCTTCCACCGACATCGCCCATTCCATCGCCAGCATCCGCTTCGTCATGGTATTGCCGAAGGTCGGGCCCTCCGCGACCTGCTTGGCCAGCAGCTGCGCCTGGGGCAGCACCTGCTCCGGTGTGACGATCCGGCTGAAGAAGCCCCAGCGCTCGCCCTCCTCCGCGGTCATGAACCGGCCGGTGTAAAGAAGCTCGGAGGCACGGGACTGACCGATGATCCGCGGCAGGATCGCGCAGGCGCCCATATCACAGCCGCCAAGACCCACCTTGTTGAACAGGAACGCCACCTTAGCGCCGGGCGCCGCAAGCCGCATGTCGGATGCCATGGCGATGATCGCGCCGGCGCCGGCGCAGATGCCCTCGACTGCAGCCACGATCGGCTGAGGGCAGGCCCGCATCGCTTTTACGAGGTCACCCGTCATCCGCGTGAACGCCGTCAACCCTTTGGTGTCCATCTTCACCAGCGGGCCGATGATCTCGAACACGTCACCGCCGGACGAGAAATTGCCGCCGGCCCCGGTGACGACGATCGATTTGACCGCGTCGTCGAACGCACAAGCGCGAAAGAAATCCGTCAGTTCGCGATAGCTCTCGAACGTCAGCGGATTCTTCCGTTCCGGACGATTGAGCGTCACGGTGGCAACGCCGCCGACCACGGCCAGCAGGAAGTGCTGTGGGGAATAGTCCGCGAGCGGCACGGTCACGGGATTGGCTGGTCTACTCATGCGATCTCCTTAGCTTCCTTGTTCCGCCTGCGCCACGCACGCTAGATTTCGCCACCGGCGACCGCAATCGCCTGCCCTGTGATCGCACTGGCGTTCTCACTACACAACCAAAGAACGGCATTCGCGACTTCCCGTGGCGCAATCAGGCGCCCCTGCGGATTGTGCTTGGCGAGCTCGGCGATCGCCTGTTCCCGGGTTCGCCCGGTCTTCTTCATGATGTGGTCGATGCTACCGGCAACCAGGTCGGTGTCGGTGAAGCCGGGACACACCGCGTTGACGGTCACGTTGCTGCCAGCCAACTCCAGGGCAAGCGAACGCACCAGACCGACAACGGCGTGCTTCGCCGCCGCATACGCGCTCACATAGGCATAACCCTTGAGCCCGGCCGTCGATGCAACCGCAATGACGCGCCCATAGGGTCGATCCTTCATCCCTGGTAGCACCGCCTGGACGGCATGGACCACTCCCATGAAATTGACGTCCATCATGCGTGCGAAAAGAGCACTGTCCGATTTCGCGAACGGCGCAGATTCCGCACTGCCCGCGTTGGCGATCAGGATATCGATCGGCTTTCGCGCATGCGCGGCGGCGATCGCCGCCTTTAGCGCAGCTTCGTCCGAGACGTCGGCGATGGCCGAAAAATGCGCAGCGCCTGCGCTCACCCCCTCTTCGAGCGTAGCGGCATTCCGGCCGAGCACCGTGACGGTAGCGCCGGCGCCGACGAGAGCCGCAGCAATCGCGCGGCCGATGCCGCGACCGCCACCGGTCACCAACGCGTGCGGCGAAAGCGGCAATCCGGACATGCGCTTGCTCCCTGTGATCTGCTGATCGTCGTTCCGATATATTTTAACCTTCAAGCTTTTGCAACGGAAGCGCAGATCGACGCCGCGAGCGCGTTCGAGTGCGGAGCGGCCCCAAAGATTGCTTTAAGTATAAAATTATCCCTTCCCATCCCCCACAGGCCTGTTAGCATCCCCAGGCTAAGCAAAAGGATGTCGCGTGTCGCAGCCTGCGCCAATGATAACAAGGGATGGACGTTTCACCTATGAAGCCGCTGGCGATCCAGGCGGAACGCCCCTGATTTTTCTGCATGGCATCGGCGGCGCGGCGCGGGCCTGGCGGGAGCAGCTTGCCACGTTCGGCAACCGCTTCCGCACCATCGCGTGGGACATGCCTGGCTATGGCGGTTCGGCACCGCTCGCCAGCGTCAGCATCGCTGCCCTGGCTGATGCACTTCAGCAATTCATCGCACAGATCGGCGCGACGAAACCCATTCTGGTCGGTCATTCGATCGGCGGCATGATCGTCCAGAAATGGCTGGTGCAATCACCAAAGCTGGCGCGCGCGATCGTCCTCGCACAGACCAGCCCCGCCTTCGGCAAGGCCGACGGCGACTGGCAGAAATCGTTCATCGCGGCGCGGCTAGGCCCGCTCGATCGCGGCGAGACCATGAAGTCGCTGGCTCCGTCGCTTGTGAAAGAGCTTGTCGGTGACGATCCAGACCCAAAGGGGATGGAGCTTGCACGCGCGTGCATGGAAAGCGTGCCCGAAGCCAGTTATCGCGCCATGGTGCTCGCCCTGATCGGGTTCGATCAGCGCAGCACGCTCAAGGATATTTCCGTCCCGACGCTGCTGCTGTCCGGCTCGAAGGACAACAATGCGCCTGCGTCGATGATGGCAAAGACCGCGACTTACATTCCAGCGGCCGAATATGTGGAACTCCCCGGCGTCGGTCATCTTGCCAATTTAGAGCGGCCTGATGCCTTCGGCCGAGCTCTCGATGGGTTCTTGGACTCTGTCGCTACAAACCACGGGTGACTGCGCCATGACTATGCAACTCAGCAAGAACATCGGCGCAGCCGACAAGGTCGCGCTTGATGCGCCGATCTTCGATCCCGTGGCGTTTCGCCTGAACCACGAGCAAGCCGGCATCATCGCGCGAGCGCGCGAGATCGGCCAACGCGTGTTCGCCGGCCGCGCTGCGATATACGATCGCGAGGCTATCTTTCCGACCGAGAATTATTGCGACCTGCATCGCGTGGGCCTGCTCGGCATCGCCATACCCAAAAAGCACGGTGGATTGGGAGCGAACTACCAGACCTACGCTCTCGCAGCTGCGGAGATCGGCCGTTATTGCGGCGCGACTGCGCTGACCTGGAACATGCATGTCTGCTCGACACTGTGGTCGGGGCCTTTGGCTGATGATCTCGACATGGACGCGGAGACACGCGCGGAACACGAAAAGCGGCGGGCCGTCCATTACAGGCGTATCGTCGAGGACGGCGCGATCTACTCGCAGCCGTTTTCCGAGGGCGGTGCGGCAGCCGCAGGCGGCGTTGCCTTCGGCACGGAAGCAAAACCCGTCGAAGGCGGCTGGGTCGTCAGCGGCAAGAAAATTTTTGCGTCACTCTCCGGCCACGCAGATTACTACGGCGTGCTCTGCACGGAGATCGAGGAGGGCGAGAAAGCCTCGCGGCGCAACACGCTTTACCTCGCCATTCCCGCGAAGTCGCAGGGCGTCTCGGTCGTCGGCGACTGGGACCCGCTAGGCATGCGCGGAACAGTCTCACGCACGCTGCTGTTCAAGGATGTGTTCGTTCCGGATGATTCTGCGCTGATGCCGCGCGGCGTTTACTTTCAGGCGGCGATGCGCTGGCCGCATATGTTCCTGACGCTGTCGCCCACCTATATGGGGCTAGCGCAAGCCGCTTACGATTTCACGGTAAGCTATCTGCGTGGCGAGGTGCCGGGCATGCCGCCGGTCAAGCGCCGGATGTACCCAACCAAGCAGATCGCGGTCGCCCAGATGCAGGTCAAGCTTGAGCAAATCAAGGCGATCTGGTTCCAGGCGGTCACGGAGGCGCGGGCTAATCCAAGCAAGGAGCAGGTGCTCCGCGCCTATGCCGTGCAATATTCGGTGATGGAGGGTGCCAACGAGCTTGCCGCGCTTGCGATCCGCACCTGCGGGGGGCAAGCCATGCTGCGGTCGCTGCCGCTGGAACGCATCTATCGCGACAGCCGCTGTGGCTCGCTGATGCTGCCCTGGACGGCCGAGCTCTGCCTCGACCGCATCGGTCGCGAGGCGCTGTACGAGGCCGGCGAAACGGACGACTGACGGTGGATCTCTGCAGTCTGATCGATCGTAACGCGGCGTTCGCGCCAGACAAGACGGCCGTTGCCTTCGAGAGGGAGCGGCTGAGCTACGCAGCGTTCGCCGATCGCATCAAACGCGCTGCAACAGCCTTGAAGCAGGAGTTTGGTGTCGGACGCGGTGACCGCGTCGCGATCCTGAGCCTGAATCGGCCGGACTACCTGGTCCTGCTCTACGCGTGTGCGCGGCTCGGCGCGATGCTGGTGCCATTGAATTGGCGGCTGGCGGTGGCCGAGCAGCTATTCATCCTCACTGATGCCGGCGCCAAGGTGCTGCTGCTGGAGCAGGCCTTTGAGGGAATTCTTCCCGAACTCGCGCCAGGGATTGCCGTCGTCGGCCTCGATTTTGCACCATCCCGCGGCACAGCCTTCGAAGACTTGCTGGCGTGCAAGGGAAGCAGCGGACGCAATCCGCACACCGATCTCGCCTGTCCGCTGCTGATCGTCTACACGTCCGGCACGACGGGACGGCCGAAAGGCGCGGTCCTGCGCCAGGAGGCGCTGTTCTGGAACGGCGTCATGAGCCAGCACATGCACAACATGACGTCCGACGATCATGTGCTGACGGTGTTGCCGTTCTTCCATGTCGGCGGGCTCAACATCCAGACGACCGCGGCACTTCAGCTTGGCGCGACCGTCACGATCCACGCCCGCTTTGCGCCTGATACGGCGCTCGCCGCCATCGAGCGGGAACGGCCAACCTTGACAGTCATGGTGCCGGCGATGATCCAGGCCCTCAGCGAGCATCCCGCCTGGACAACGACGGATCTCTCCTCGCTGAAAGCGGTTACCACCGGTTCGACCATCGTACCGCCGCACCTTATCGACCGTTTCGTCGCGCGCGACGTGCCGGTGTTGCAGGTTTATGGCTCGACGGAAACCTGCCCGATCGCGATCTATACTCGCCTCGGCACCGACCTCTCACCGTCGGGATCGACCGGACTTGCCGGTCTCTGCTGCGAAGCGAGGGTGATCGATCAGGAGGGCAACGAACTGCCGGCGGGCACGCCCGGCGAGATTGCAGTGCGAGGGCCCAATGTCTTCTTCGAATATTGGGGCAACGCGGATGCAACGCGCGATGCGCTGCACGACGGCTGGTATCGCACCGGTGACATCGGCCTGTGCGACGCGGATGGCTATTTCTGGGTCCGTGACCGCAAGAAGAATATGATCATTTCCGGCGGCGAGAACGTCTATCCGGCCGAGGTCGAGCGCGTCCTGCTCGAGCATCCCGACGTCAGCGAATGCGCCGTCATCGGCCGGCCTGACCCGCGCTGGGACGAGGTCCCGATCGCCTATGTCATCCGGCGATCCGGCTGCCGTCTCGAAGCTGACGAACTGAGAGCGCACGTTCAGGCGCAGCTCGCCCGCTACAAGATTCCACGCGATATCATCTTCGTCACCGACCTGCCACGCACTGCGCTGGGCAAGGTCCAGCATTTCCTGCTGAAGCAACTTGACGCGCAATCGCGCGCGCAAGGAGAAGCATCTTGAAGATTGCGGTCCTGGGTGGGGGAAACGGGTCATTCGCGGCGGCGGGCGATTTTGCGCTGTCAGGGCATGAAGTCCGACTTTGGCGCCGTGACGCTGAGCAGGTCGAAGCACACCGTGCCGCCGGCTCGCGCATCTCGGTGAAGGATCACAATGGTCGCCACGACGTGAAGCTGAGGATGGTGACAACCGACATCGCGAAAGCGGTCAGCGGGGTCGAAATCATCTTGTGCCCGGCGCCCGCGTTCGCCCAATCGGACATCGGCCGCCTCCTCGCCCCCCATCTGCAGGACGGACAGGTCGTTTTCCTGTCGCCGGCCACATTCGGCTCGATGATCTTCGCGCAAGCCGCGCGGGACGCCGGCAATCGCGCAAAAGTGAGCTTCGCTGAAACCGGCACGCTGCCCTGGCTCACCCGCAAGCACGGGCCGTTCGAGGTCGCGATCACCATCCGCGCCAAGCGACTACCGGTCGGCGTGTTCCCGCTCGACCAGGCGCCACATGCCCTCGAGGCGATTGGACGCGCCTTCCCTCATGTGATCGAGCCCTGCGGCGACGCCTTGTCCGGCGCGCTGATGAACGCGGGCTGCATCATTCATCCGCCGCTAATCGTGATGAACGCTGGCCCGATCGAACATTTCGAGCGGTGGGACATTCACAAGGAAGGCACCCAAGCTGCGATCCGCCGGGTGACCGACGCCCTCGACGCTGAACGGATCGCGGTGCGCGAGGCGCTTGGCTATGGCGCACCGCATTTCCCGCTCGCGCACCACTACGCGAAGGAAGGCGAGATCTGGATGTATGGTCGCGGCTCGCACGACCGCCTGACCGATTCCGGCGACTGGCGTGAGCGAATCGTGCTGACCGAGCACCGCTACATGCGCGAGGATCTGCGACTTGGGTTGTCGCTGCTGGTGTCCGTCGCCAGGCTAGCGGGCGTGGCCACCCCGCTGGCCAATGCTTTCCTGGCCATCGGTGGTGCAATCTGCGGCGATGATTTTGCGCAAGGTGGCCGCACCTTGGAGACGCTGGGGCTTGGCAAGCTTCAAAAGGCCGAATTGCAGACGCTGCTTCGGGTGGGATTCTGATCGATGCCCCGCCGCGCCAACATCGCCTGTCTCGGGGCCGGTCGCATGGGCCGCGGCATCGCCGTGGCGTTCGCCTATGCAGGGCACGCGGTCACCATGATTGATATCAAGCCCCGTTCAGCAGAGGATTTTGCAAGGCTGGAAGCTGACGCACTCGGCGAAGTCGGAAGGACCTTCGCCAGCCTGTCCAAGCTGGGACTGCTGAGCGCGACCGATGTTGATCCCCTGATCGCGCGGGTTTCGGTGGTTTCGGCCAGCCAAAGCGGCGCTGCCCTGTCCGAAGCTGGAATAGTCTTCGAGGGCGTTCCTGAGGTGGTTGAACTCAAGCGCGAGGTGCTTGGGGCGGCTTCTGCACAGATCGGCCCCGACACGATCATTGCATCGACCACGTCGACCATCCTCGTCGACGATCTTTCCGGCGCGATCGTAAACCCTCGCCGCTTCCTCAATGTGCACTGGCTCAACCCGGCCTATCTGATCCCGCTCGTGGAGGTGTCGCCCGGCAAGCTCACCGACCCTGTCATCGTCGACGAGGTCAAGGCGCTGCTCGAAGGCATCGGCAAGGTGCCGGTGGTCTGCGCGGCAACGCCCGGCTTCATCGTTCCACGCATCCAGGCGCTGGCGATGAACGAAGCCGCGCGCATGGTCGAGGAAGGTGTCGCCAGTGCGGAAGAGATCGACAAGGCGATCCGCCTCGGCTTCGGGTTCCGCTATGCCGTGCTGGGGCTGCTCGAGTTCATCGATTGGGGCGGCGGGGATATCCTCTACTACGCTAGTCGGTATCTGGAGAGCGCACTCGGGAGCGACCGCTATCGCGCGCCGGAGGTGATCTCCCGCAACATGCAGGAAGGCCGGATCGGCCTGCGCACGGGGGCCGGCTTTCTCGACTATTCAGGCCTCGACGTCGACGCCTATCGTGCAAAGCGCCTCCAGGCCATGGTCGACCTTCTTCGGCACTTCGACCTCGCTCGTCCGCCGGTGCTCGACCGGAACTAGCTAGCCGAAAACATCCTGGAGCACACCGTCCCGAACCACGGCAGCGCCATCGAGCTCGATGGTTGTCCCCATCATCGGCAGATCGAAATGGCCGGCTGTATAGCGGCCAGCGAATTCGTTGGCGCCAGTCGAGAACAGGAAGTTGCCGGAGACGGCTCGGATCTCTGTGCCGTTGGTGTCGCGCTGGTCGTACATCGACAACGCCTCGTAGCGCGCGCCCGGATTCATGCCAAAGCCGACATGTGAAACGGCATAGGCCTCTCGATCGCCCCAGGCGGCGAGATAAGCGCGCATCATCGCCGCATCCGTCCCCTCGCCTTCGAGCTCGACAACATAATCATTCTTCAAGGTCATCTTTACCGCTGAGGTCAGATAGCGCTTGAAGGTAAGATTGATATCGCCGGGCGCCATCACCAGCGTGCCGTTGATCGTCCCGCTCTTGGGGAAGCTCACGACGATGCCGCCCGGCCAATGCGCCAGCGTGCCCGGCTTGTCCGTCCATCCCCACACGCCGACCGTCGAAGCGCCGACCATGTCGACATCGAGCGCCGTGCCGGCTTTCGAGGTGACCCGCATCCGCTTCGTCCCGCGCAGCATCTTCGCGGCCGCGCGAACGCGCTTCTCGAGTGCGGGATCCGGCACCATTCGCTCCAGCGCTTCTGGATGCTCGTTGGAGATCACGAGGATGCGCGCACCGGCCTTCAATATCTCGGGCGTCTCCGCCGCGTGCATCAGACCTTCGATGGTGCAATCCACCACGAAGCCGGCCTGCTGGAGCGCTGTGACGACCGGGCCAAGCTTCTGAATCGCCTCACTCGCTCCCGTCGAGCGAACCGGAACGATATTTCGATTGCGCGGCGTCGGCATGACGACGTGAAACGGCCGCGCCCCCATCCGCAACAGCGCGAGTTCCGCCAGATGCACGTTCAATGCCCTCGACTGCGTCTCTGAGAGGATCGCCGCGATATCGCCGGCCCTGACGGCGCAACGCTCAAAGATCTCGCAAAAGGCGTCGATCCATTTTGCCTCGATGCGGTCAGCCAGCATAGTTCACTCCTGGTCTTCTGGTTTCTTGTTCAGATCACGCGTCCGGGAAACCTCGCAGCAGGTACGACCGCACGGCGCCCAACAGGCCATTCAGAATCAACCCCAGCAACGAGATCGCAATCAGAGGCACGAACATATCGACGGCCTGGAAGGTCCGAGCCGCTGTTACCAGAGCATGCCCCAACCCGTCCGTCGACGTGATCATCTCGGCCAGAAATACCACGATGCAGGAAATGACAAGGCCAATCCGGCAACCGGTCAGGATCGACGGCATCGCCGCCGGCAATACAACCTTGAACAAGATCTCATAGCGCGGCGTTCCCGCTGCCATGGCAGACCAGACCAGCTTTTGCTCCACCGTCGAGGCCCCGTAATAAGTGGATAACAAAATGGGAAAGAGCGCGTCCGCGGCCACCAGCGTGATCTTCGATCCGTGGCCGAATCCAAGCAACAGCAAGAGTGCCGGATAGAGCGCGACCTTCGGTAATGGTGCCAGCACACGGACGATCGGCCGGACCACCGCATTGATTACGGGACTGGCTGCAGCCGCAACGCCGATGCTGACACCAACGATGACTGCGATTGCAAAACCGGCAAATAGCCGGATCAGCGTGGCTACGATTTCCTCCTGAAACGTCCATGTCAGGAGTTGCTGCAGCAGCCGGCTGAAGACGAGGCCCGGCGGAGGCAGCAAAACCGTCGGCGCGACACCGAACGACACCAAGCCTTGCCACAGCGCAATCACCAGCACGATCGGGGTCAGTCCAAAGATGACGTTTGCTGAGAGATAACGGGGCATCATGAGAAGCTCAGCGGCATGTCGAACTGAGGCTCGGACCAGCGCACGAGCCTCGTGCGGACGCGTTCGAAAACCGCATCGAGGCAGATGCCCATCGCACCGACGATGATAATCATCGCGTAGACCGTGTCGTATTGGCCCATATCAAGCGCGTTGAACAGGATGTTCCCTGCCCCTGATTGGCGTGCGATCATTTCGCTCGTGATCATGGTGATCAGCGCCAGCACCAAGCCAGTGCGGCAACCGGTCAGGATCTCCGGAAGCGCCGCAGGCAGCACGATCCTGACCAGGCATTGCAGGGGCGAGAGTCCCATCGCCGCGCCTGACCACAGCATCTTCTCTTCGACGGCTTTGGCGCCCTCGAAACTGTGATAGATCACGGGCAGACTGACGCCCAGGAAGATCACCAGCGTCTTTGTGATGTCACCGACACCGAGCCACAGCATGATGATCGGCATCAACGCCGCTTTTGGCACCGGATAGATCACCATCAGAAGAGGGTTGAAGAAGGCCGAGACCGCGCGGCTACGACCCATCAACAAGCCCAGCGGAATCGAGAGCAGCACCGCTATACCGAACCCGACCGCCATGCGGCGGAGCGAAGCGAGGATGTTGATCAACGATTCCTTGTCCCCAAGGATATCCGGGATTGCGCGGACCGCATCGGTCGCAGTTGGAAAGCTGTCGCTCTTCAGCCCAAGCGACGCAACCTGCCAAATTGCCAGCAATCCGATGCAGGCCAGCACGGGAGCAGTTCGCTTCACCAGGGCAGCCGGCGAGATCATAAGGGCGCCCCGGCTTCCTCGCTTTCGTCGAACATGCGCTCGATGTCGACGACGTATTTCTGGTAGCGCGGATCGAGCAACAGCTCGTTGCGGCGCCGCGGTCGCGGCAGGTCGATAGCGATGACCTCCCTGATACGGCCGGGAGAGTTCGACATCATCACGACCTTGTCTGAAAGGAAGACGGCTTCATCGACCGAATGGGTGACGAACAGAACCGTCTTGCGGTCACGCTCCCAGATATTCAAGAGATCGTTCTGGAGACGCGTCCGGGTGTGAGCATCGAGTGCACCGAAGGGCTCGTCCATCAACAAGACTTGGGGGTGGTAGGCCAGCGTCCTGGCCAGCGCAACGCGCTGCTTCATGCCCCCCGACAGCTCCTTCGGATAGAAGTTCTCATAACCCTTGAGGCCGACCATCTCGATCAGCGCACGGCTCTGCGCTTCTGCTTCGGTGGCCCGCACACCCCGCTGGCGCGGGCCATACATGACGTTGCCCAGCACGGTCTTCCACGGAAACAGCGCGAACTCCTGGAATACCGGTCCACGATCCGGACCAGGGCCGGTGATCGCCTGCCCCTTCATCTTTGCCGCGCCTCTGGTTGGACTGACAAAGCCACCGACGATGTAAAGCAATGTCGACTTGCCACAGCCGGACGGACCGAGAATGGAAACGAACGCGCCCTCCTCGATCGTCAGGGAGATCTCCGATAGAGCCAAATGCTCCTTGCGCGCCGAGGTCTGGAAAACCTGCGAGACGCGGTCGATCTCGAGGATCGCAGAAGCCGGCTTTTGTGACGTCAGCGGTCTCACCCATTCGCTCGAAGGCATTATCTTCATCCCGCCTCTCGATTCACTCACGCGCGCAACGCTCAATCGAACCACGGCCACTGGGCCGGCCCCTCGTGCGTGACCGCTCCGCCGGGTGCCTGACCGACCAGACGCGCATACTTTGCGAGCGCACCTGCACGATGACGCGGCGGGCGTTGCTTCCAATCGCGTCGGCGTCCAGCGAGTTCCTGCTCATCGACCAGCAGGTCCATGCGGCGACCGGCAGCATCGATCCGGATTCTGTCGCCGTCGCGGACGAGCGCCAGCGGACCGCCGACAAATGCTTCCGGCGATACGTAGCCGATACACATACCGCGGGTGGCGCCTGAGAACCGGCCGTCAGTGATGAGGGCAACCTTCTCACCCATGCCTTGACCGTAAATGAGCGCGGTGACGCCGAGCATCTCACGCATACCGGGACCACCGACCGGACCTTCATTGCGGATCACCAGCACTTCGCCGGCCCTGTAGCTGCGGTCCCGAACAGCCGCCACACAGGCCTCCTCATCCTCGAAGACTCGCGCCACACCCTCGAAGAGCAGGCTCTTCAAACCCGCAACCTTGATGACCGCGCCGTCGGGACAGAGATTGCCCTTCAGCACAGCAACACCTCCGTCGGGCATGATCGGCGCGCGGGCGGCGTAAACCACTTCACCATCGGGCGCATTGGCGGCGCCGTATTCTTGCTCCAGCGTGCGGCCGGTGATGGTCAGGCAGCTGCCATCGATATGGCCGCTTTGGATCAACTCGCGGATCACAACGGCAGCGCCGCCGATGTCGTAGACATCCTTCGCCGTGTACTTCCCGCCCGGCCGCAGGTTCCCGATCAGCGGCGTTCTGGCAAAGACTTCGCCGACGTCATCGATCGTGAATGCAATGCCCGCCTCGTTCGCGATCGCCGGCAGATGCAGTGCGGCATTCGTCGATCCGCCCGTCGCGGCAACGATCGCCGCGCCGTTTTCCAGGGATTTCCGAGTCACGATGTCGCGCGGCAGCGGCCCGCCTCGCTCGAGCATCTCCATGATCAGACGCCCGGCTCGGCGCGAGATCTGCGCGCGCTCGGCATAGACTCCGGGCACCATCGAGACGTTGGCAATCGTCAGTCCCATCGCCTCCGATACCATCCCCATCGTGTTCGCGGTGAATTGGCCGGCGCAGGCACCCACGGTCGGCAAGCAGGCACGCTCGATCCGCTCGAGCGCCGCAGCGTCGATCTCTCCGGTCATGAAGCTGCCGACGGCCTCGTAGGAATCGAGAACGGTCAGCGTCCGTCCATCCACGCCGCCGGGGAGCGAGCTCCCGCCATAGATGAAGATGGAAGGCACGTTGCAGCGAACCATGCCCATCATCACGCCCGGGAGCGTCTTGTCGCATCCGCCGTACCCGATCAGCGCATCATAGGCGAGACCATGAACGACGGCCTCGATGGAGTCGGCGATCAGCTCACGCGAAAACAGGGAGAACTTCATTCCCTCATGATTCATGCTGATGCCGTCGGACACAGAAATGGTCGAGAACTCCCGGGGCGTTCCGCCGGCTTCCTCGATTCCGAGCTTGGCGGCAGCCACCTGGAAATCATGGGTCATGTTGCAGGGCGTCTGCTCGCCCTTCATGCTGACGATGCCCACCATCGGCTTGGCGATCGCGGCGTCGTCCAGGCCCATCGCGCGCATGAAAGCGCGATGGGGGGCCCGGTCGAGGCCGTCAGTTGTGATCCGTGATCGCAGCTTCTTCATGCCTGCATCATCTTCATGCAACGTCCCGCTCACGGGGACATTGCGATCTCGTTGATCCGGGTACCGCCGTCGCTATTGCAGCGGTGCCACGATTGTCGGATGCTTGAACTGGGCGACGTCCAGCTTCGGCAGCATCCCCGTGTCCGCATAGATGTCGAGCATCTTCTGGATTGCAGGGAAATTCGGCGCCGCACCGGGATCGCGACCGAAATCATTGTCCTTGAGCAGATAGGTATCGAGCACCGGAACGGGCGCCTTCAGCACCTCGGACACCACCTTCAGGGTCTCTTCGCGGTTTGCGAGTGCCTTCTTCATGCCCGACGTGATGTCGCGAACATAGGCCTTGACCAGGTCCGGGTTCTTGTCGACGAAATCGGCACGGCAGGCTTCCAGAATGTGCACGATGTTCGGCATGGCCTGCGACAGCGAGAACAGTTTTCTGATGCCGCCCTTCGCCTCCGCGCGTGCCGCAAACGGCTGGTTCATGTTCACCGCATCGATCCGCCCCTGGCGCAGCGCATCCTCAGACACTGCAAAACCGACTTCGACCAGCTTTATGTCCTTGGCGGGATCGACACCGTTCTGCTTCAAAAGCAGATTGAACGGACCCTGCGTCCCGCCGCCGATCACCGAAATGCCAACGGTCTTGCCCTTGAGATCGGCGATCGTCTTGATCGGCGAGTCGTCCTTGACCGCCCAATAGACCGAGAAACCGCCGGGCTTCTCGAAGACGTGCTGCGCCACGATGTAGGCCTTGAGATTGCCACCGACCACACCGTTGGCAAGCGACAGCGGCGCCTGCGTCGCGCAATCTAGAGCGCCGGCCGCTAATGCCTGCGTCATCGGCGCAGTGCCTTGAAACTGGGTCCACTCGATGTTGTAGGTCTTGCCGATATCGGGAAACTCGGCAGGCCTGCGCATCATCCAGTATTTGGATTCCTCGGCCGGGATGGTCCAGCCCACGCGGATCGTCTGCTGCGCGCGTGAAGGGCTTGCGACCGCGATCATGGCCGCCACAGCCCCGGTTGCCAGGATCCACTTCGAAACTGCCCGCATCGTGCCCACTCCGCTGCTCCGGCGCCGACCGACGCCACCCAAACCCGACCAACCCCAAATGTTTCATGGTTCAAACAGTCAGGCAAGCCATGCATACCGGTCCGGTTTCGCTGCCGGGTGCGTTATGTATGTTGCGGCGGCGGTTGCGCACCGTTGCGCTGCGACAGAAGGAGGCAACCTGTGGCTGATGCGAGCAAGGCAAACCCGCAAGGCGCCGAGAGGCTTGGTTATCTCGGCCTTGGACTGATGGGGACGCCCATGACCCGACGCCTGCTCAAGGCGGGCCATGACGTCAGTGTCTGGAACCGTTCGGAGAGTAAAGTAGCTCCGCTTGTCGCCGCCGGCGCCAAGCGCGCGGGCACACCTCGTGACCTGCTGGCGAACTCCGATATCGTCTTCATGTGCGTGACAGATGCAGCCGCCGTCGAAGGGGTTATCTTCGGGCCGAAGGGCCTTGCGGCAGCTCCCGGCACAGGAAAGCTCGTGGTCGATTTCTCATCGATTCATCCCGACGCTGCGCGCGAACTCGCAGCGCGATTGAAAACTGCGAACGGCGCCGGCTTGATCGATGCTCCGGTGTCCGGCGGCACCAAGGGGGCTGAAGAAGGCACACTCGCCATCATGGCTGGCGGAGCGGCTGACGATATTGAGAAAGTGCGGCCTTACGTGTTGGCTATGGCACGCAGGTTCACCCACATGGGTCCGACTGGGGCTGGCCAGACCACCAAACTCTGCAATCAGGTGATCGTCGGATGCGCAATGGCTGTCCTTGCGGAGGCAACGCGACTCGCCTCGAACGCTGGAATTGACGCAAGCCGTCTGCCCGAAGCGCTCGCCGGCGGCTTTGCGGACTCGATCCCGCTTCAGCTGTTCGTGCCTCGCATGGTCCAGGGCATCCACTCGCCGCCGCTCGGGCACATCGCGACAATGCTCAAGGACCTCGATACGGTCGCCGATGTGGCCCAGGCGACATCAACGCCGGTGCCGATGGCGACCCTCGCGGGCCAGATCTTCAGGCTGGCCAAGGCCGCACGTGGCGCAGACGCGGACGCTCTGGAAATCTACAAGCTCTCCGCCACAGACCGCTGAATCGCTCTTAAGGAGACTTCTTGCGCTCATCGTCGGCCAGAAACCGGCCATACGTCCCCCGCGCAAACAGCAGCGGCTCTTTCGCACTATAGGCATAGGCCTCGACCGCGCCGAGAAAGATCACGTGATCGCCGCCATAATAGCGATTGACGGATCTGCACTGAAAATTCGCCACACTCGCTGCAAGCACCGGCGCATTGCCGAGGCCAGGCGCCCAGTCCACGCCGGCAAACTTGTCTTCGGACGACTTTGCGAATTTGTTCGCGAGCGCCTGCTGCGAGGTGTCCAGCACGTGGACCGTGAAGTGGGTGGCATTCTGAAACACGGTCAGGCTCGATGAGTAAACTCCGAGGCTCCATAGAACCAACGGGGGGTTCAAGGAAACCGACGCAAACGAATTGCAGGTGATGCCATAGGGCTTTCCATCGGAAGCCGTAGCCGTGATGATCGTTACCCCAGTTCCGTAAGTGCCGAGAGCGTTGCGAAAATCACGTGGATCAATCTGCGAGTTGTCGCTCGCGAACTCGTTGGCTGGATCAGGAGCGGCCGGCTGCTTCGGCAGATCATTCATCGGCCGGCCTCACAAGGTGAGATTCTCGGACGGCAGGCCGAGGGCCACGCGTCCATAATTGGTTCCAGCCGCATCGAAATTGAATGCGAGGTGCGAATTGATCGCATGCGCATCGCGAAATTGCCGCTGCAACACCCCCGTCGTGAACAGGCCGCGCGCGCCGCTCGCGGCAAACAGCATCGAGACGGCGTCCGTACACAGATTGACCGAGAACGCCCCGTCACGCCGATATCTGGTCTTGGTGACCATATCGGGCGTGCGCCTGCGCCGTGCGTTCTCCATCGCCTCGGTGCAGGCGGAGCGCATGATGAGGCGCGCAGCATCGATCTTGGCGGAAGCTTCAGCGATCTTGATTTGCGTGCTCTGGAAATCGCTCAGCTTGGCGCGGTTGTAGGTCGAAAGGCGGCGACGCGCGACCTCTGCATAATCGTCCAGACACGCCTGTGCATTCCCGAGCGCGACGCCGGAAAGAACATAGGGAAACAACGAGAACACCGGCAGCGCATACAGCGGACTGGGGTTCACCTTGCTTCCGGGCGTCGGACCTCCCGCAAGGTCACCCACCGCGACCGTCATATAATCGGGTACAAAGGCATCCCTGACTTCGACATCCGACGACCCGGTCCCGCGCAGTCCCGCGACGTTCCAGGTGTCGAGTATCTTGTAGTCGGCCTTCGGCAGCAGAAAGATGCGATATTCAATGCCATCGGCCTCGTCGTCGGATGCGACGACGCTTGCGAGCATGTTCCACGCGCAAGACCCGACGCCCGACGAGAACGGCCAGCTTCCGCGCAGCCGGTATCCGCCCCCAACCTTGCTGGCGCGGCCGGCGGGGAAAATGAACGATGATGCGATCAGCACGTCCGGGGTCTTGCCCCAGACCAGATCCTGCGCACGTTCTTCGAACATGCCGAGCATCCAATGATGGCTTGCCAGATTGGCAAGGTTCCAGGCCACCGATGCATCGGCTTGTCCGAGCAACTCCGCGCAATCGATCAGGGCGACATAGTCGAGCTCGGCGCCGCCGACGCGCTGCGGCTGAAGCATCCGGAACAGGCCGGCATCATGCAGGTCCTGTTCGGTTTCCGGTGGCAGATGCCGCAGTTCCTCGGTGCGAGCTGCGCGTTCACGCAATTGCGGCACGAGCGAGCGGGCCTTGGCAATCATCGTTCCATAGGCTCTTTCGCCGGCGTCTACCGACTGCCTCATGCTCGGGTCTTGACCAGGCACCATTCGCGTCCCTCGCTCTCATCCATTTATGCGGCGGGAACCCTGTCAAATCAAGCTGGCGCAGTGCTCAATCCGAGGTCGCAGGCTTGCGCAGGCCAAATGCCCCTTTTTGGGCCAAAGTGGCAATCCGGTCGGCATCGTAACCAAGCGTCTCGCGCATAACCTCCTCGGTATGCTCACCTAACAGCGGCGCGGCCACTGGATCAACTGGCGCTGTGAGGCTCATGCTGATCGGCGGCTCGATATTCGGTACCCACCGCGCCGTGCGATGCGGGATCCGGCTCAGGCGCGCGCGCTCGCGCGCCTCGGGCGCATTGAATCCCTCCTCGACAGTCCGGAGATAGCCAACCGGGATATTGGCCAGCTTCATCTTCGCCATCCAGTTTTCGAGTGTGTCGCTCGCGAACACTTCCCCGATGGCAGTGCGCAGCAACTCCTTGTTCTCGGAGCGCGCCTTCCGCGTAGCAAATTGGGGATCGTTGATGAGATCCGGGCGGTTCAGTACCTCCACGACAAGCCGACGATACAACCGATCATTGGCGCAAGCCATGTAAAGCGGACCATCGGAGGCTTCGTAGACGCCGACGGTGGGAGACCCGCTCGGCGAATTGCCAAACCGGCCGGGATTCTCACCGTTGATCAGATAGGCCATTCCGTAGAAGCCGGTCATGCCCATGGCGACGTCGAACAACGCGACCTCGACTTGCTGGCCGCGGCCAAGTCGATCCCGGGCCAACAGCGCCAGCAGGATAGCATTGCAGGCGGACATTCCCGTCGCCATGTCGACAACAGGCGGTCCAGTGCGAACCGCCGGACCATCCGCAAATCCGTTGAGCGACATGAAGCCGCTCTCGGCCTGCGTGATAGGATCAAAACCCGGGCGCGAAGCGAATGGTCCGGTACGTCCGTAAGCCGAAATCGAGCAATAGATCAGCCGCGGGTTGAGTGGCGCGACGGCCTCGTAGTCGAGGCCGAACTTCTTCATGATCCCACTGGAAAAATTCTCCACCACCACGTCCGCGTTGCGGATCAGATCCAGCGCGACCTCGCGCGCCTCGGGCACCGAGAGATCGAGTGCAATCCCGCTTTTGTTGCGGTTCAGGCTGAGATAGGCCGCACTCTCCCCGCCGATCTCGGCATGCTCATAGGCACGCGTATCGTCGCCACCCTCGGGATTTTCGATCTTGATGACGCGCGCACCGAAATCAGCGAGCGTCTGTGTGCAGGCGGGACCAGCGACCACGCGCGTGAAATCAATGACCAGCAGACCATCAAGTGCAGTTGGTCCTCCCACTGCCCGCAATGGACGTTCCGGCAATTGAGGCTTGGTGGACATCCTTGGCGCTCCCTTACATCGGCTTGTGCTCGCCGAATTCCTGCAAGCGCACTTAAAGCTCGGCGGAGCCGACTTCGCAAGTGCTTCAGCCACAACGCTTCAAAGACGCAAAAGGACCCGGCAGCGGTTGGGCTGCCGGGTCCTCAGGCATTCCGGGTAAACAAGGCCGTGCCTGCGCAGGCGCACGCCAATTCAGGTTGCCAGGCTCCGTTCCGTATCACGGAAACCCGACTCAGCGAAGCGACCTTTGCCAATAGAGCGTATGGGACCAAGCCCAGGGCATCTCAGGTTCAAAGAGACGGTAACCCGCCTTGATGAAGTTGTTCGCGGAAAAACGATTGTCGGTTGTATCCGAAACGATACTGTCCCATCCGATGCGACGGCCCCGTGCTTCGACGGCCCGCATCAACCTCAGCTGAAGTCCCCTTCCCCAATGCCGCTGCAGGACACCGACTCTCGAGAGGTAGCCGCTGTTTCGCGCCCGGGTGGACGGCACGACGCCTGCGAAGGCGACAGGATCATCACCGCAATAGGCAAGCCACCACACCCCGATATCGAAATCCGGGACGGCCGCGGCATCGAAGAACGTCAGCCGATGCAGATCAGCCAAGGTCTCGGCAACGTCGTCGTCGGACCCCTCCACCATTCCAATCTTGTACATAGCATGACCCAATCCAACAGAACCACCTTGATTGGCTTCGCGGCGAGGTCATCGCCGCGAGGAGCTCACTTGCTCAGCACGACCTTCACGCCGAGCCAGACGGCCCCCATCAGGCCGGTGGCAATCACAGAAATAACAGCCTTGAAAGTATAGCTCTGCGCCTGCTCCACGCTCTTTCGCCACCGCCGAAGGTGCTGGAAGTCCGCCCTGATTTCGTTACCCACCCACTGCACCACCCAGATCGTGAAGGCATCCGCCGCAGCGCCGGCGCCGCCAATATCGATGAAGGCGCGCAGCGGCAGCAGCGGATCGGCAGACACTTTGCCGATGCGCCCTTGCGTCCGTGCATCAGACAACAGCGAGGCGAAATAGGCGCCCTCGAAAGCGCGCGCATAGTCGCCTTCCCAGATGTGATCGTAACGCTCCGGATAGAGTCTTTGGTCGAGCAGGCGTTCCTCCTCCAGCACATCAGGAAACCAGGGATTGTCGCGCCAGTTGGCCTTCACCAACAACGCTCCCTCCGGTCGGCGCCCACGCAAGAAATCGTCGATCGCATCGCTCTTGCGGCGCGGATTCCAGCTCGCCCACAGCTCGGACTTGTCGGCGCGGATCGTCGGCCGCAGCAGCGCCAGGCTGCGCGCGCTGAGCGACTGCGCTTCGTCGATCCAGGCGATGCGGAATCCCTCAAGGGACTTTATCGAGTCGGCTGTGTGATCCTGAAGTCCGCGAAAGATGATCAGCCCGTCGCCGGGCGTCTCGATCTTGTCGCTGAAGAGCTTGAAACCATGACCGAGCCCGAGGCTCGCGATCTTGCCCTCGATCAGCCGCTTGGACGATTGCGCCAGCGTCCGCTGCGCCTCGCGAATGCAGACCGCGAGCGTGCCGCGCTCGGCCTGGCAGGTCTCGACCATGAGCTCGCCGAAGAAATGCGATTTGCCCGAGCCGCGCCCGCCGTAGACGCCCTTGTAGCGTGCGGGCTTGAGCAGCGACTCGAATATCCTGGCGGTCGGAATTTTGAGGATCGACAATGGATGCGCTCGCTCGTCCTAGGGCAGGCCGGTGCGCCTGCGCCACATCGCGGACCAGTCTTCGTTGTCTGAGGTGTCGGGTTGTCCCTGCTGAGCTTGGCTCGGGTCAGGAGAGGCCACGTTATGGCGGCAAAAGCCCGAAAAGCCCCCCGAAATGTTTCTGCACGGCTGGAGGAAGCGTAGAAGCAGGGCCAACGTTTGGGACTGGTACCGGGTCAGAATCGAATGCCGATCCCCGCGATCCTGTCGTAGGCATTCTCGTCAGGACCCGTACGTCTTCAGGCGACGTCGCAGGCACTGCGCGGGCATTCCGCAGATATTGTCGATACTCGGGGATGTAGGCCGGCGCGGGAATCGGATCGAACGGTCCTTGTGCATCGGCAAACTCACCAGGATCGAGAACGTTGCCCGCGGGATCTTTGATTTGATAATGGACATGCTGTTGTCCTGGCCTGCCATTCTTATCAAAAAGGCCAGTATTCCCCATCGTGCCGACCACTTGACCTGCCGCGACGACATCGCCGACCTTAACGTTCCGCGAATTGGTATGCAGAATCTGGTGTCGCAATCCGTTGTTGTCTCTGATCGAGATTGTTCCCCACTGATCATCGCCGGCGCGTTCAACGACGCCATTCACGGGAGACCGCAATTCCGGATGGCTCTTGTTCAGAGGAGCCTGTTGACCACCGACGTAATTGAAGTCGATGCCTCGATGGGGGTTACTCGATCCGCGTGGCCTGCCGCTTACCGCGCCGTATGGACTCGTGACATGGGGCGGCACTCGCCCGATAGGCTGCAAGATCCTCCGCATCATATCTTCCCTGGACATCTCCAACTCCATTCGAAAGAGGCGGCCCTGCACACGCCGCCCGCAGCCGGGATGGCGCCGCCTCGGCGGACTTGCTCAACCATTGATAATTGTCTAACTACGTTGCCCGCAGGGGACGCCGAGCGCGACCACTCGATCTGATCGACACCGGAGACTCGCGTGAGAATGTTACCGGTCTTCAGGATTCTGAATCATGCGATGTTGGTGCTGATGCTGACCGCATTCGCCTCCGACGCGATGGCGCAAGAGCGGCCCGCGCCGGCATTCGACAGATGGCGTCCGAAGGCCGGCGCCTATGCTGAACCTGGCAAGAATTTCGAATCGTCCTGCGATGAAGGCAACGACATGGAGATTGGCGAAAAGTCGGTCAGCGGTCCCGAATGGAGCTGTGACTTCAAGAGAATCACCGATCTTGGCCCGGGTTCGCTGAAGGTCGAAATGGTCTGTAGCGATTACAATCTCGCGCAGAACCTCAATCCTCGCGATTCCAACTGGGACAGGGAATTCAACGAGGTGATGTTCATCAAACGGATCGATGGCGTCACGATCTCGGTTCAGAAGAGCTTGAACGGGAAGCTCAAGGACCCTCCCTGGCGAGCGGCTTACTGTCCACTCAAGACGCAGCGCGCACTTGCCGAAGCCACGCTTCAGGCGAAGGTGGAGGCCAAGCAGAAGGCTGAACAGGACAAGCAGAAAGCCGAACAGGACCGAGCCCTTAAAGAGGCCCACCCCCGCGACGGCGTTTACGCTGTGGCGGGCGCCACCTTCGAGGATCGCTGCGCGAAGTTCAACGACACCATCATTGCGTTCTCCGAAAAGTCGGTCACGACAGCCTCGAACATCTGCAAGATCCACAACACGCGAGTTCAACTTCCCGACACCGTCAGGATCGACGCTAGCTGCACATTGCAAGCAGCCTCAGGCCCTGAAACCGTCAGCGTGCAAGACCCGAACACCATTCAGGATCGCGAAAACCTGATGTTCAAGAAAATCGACGACAAGTCCGTCTTACTCTGGATCATCAACAACGGACATTTCACCGGCGATGGCCGAAAGCTGTCCTATTGCAGCGACCAGGTTCAGCGCGCCTATGCTGCGCAGCGCAAGGCCAGCAAGCAGACCAGGAACTAGTAAGGTCCTGGAAGCATCATCGAAAAGAAAAACCCGCGCCCGATTTCCGGCGCGGGTTGAACCACATGTTTCGATGATGCCATTCTGCCAATGTTTTGCCCGACGTGTCAAACGATCAATCGAGCGGATTTCAAGTTCGGATTTCTGACGCGTCAAACGTCCGCGCCGCTCTCAGGCGCGACGGCAGGTTCCGGATGCACGATGATGCGTTCGATCCGGTGGATCAATTCGAGCACGCCGTCCTCGCCATTCTCGATCTGCTGCGCCACCTTGCCCCAGCCGCGATCGAGGATCGCGTTGGCGGCGGAGACGCGGGCGGCCGGGGTCGCATCGCTGCTGCGCATGATGCCGACGAGCACGTTGACCGCCGTCCTGGTGTGACTGCGCGCGATCGATCGGATCTCCGTCAGCGTTCGCGCCTTCGATGGCTTCTTCGCGACAGGCCGGTAAACGTCCGCGATTTTTGGCTCGTATTCAAGACCGTCACTCAAGCAAAAATCTCCCACACGACAATTGCGACCAGGCCCGCAAGCGCGAGCGATATCAGATAGATCGTCATCGCTTCTCCAAGACGAACACGAGAAACAACAGTGCGGCAGATCGCGGCACGAGGCGCGATCGTTTCGGCGCGAACCTTATCCCCGCCTTGCGGGGCCGCGGCGGCGCAAGCAAAGGCTCGCGCCGCGGGCCGGCACGTTCGCGCGTGCACGGCCAATAAACCGGTTCGGACGGCGGCGCGCTGATCGGCGCTCCATGAACGCGTTTCAACGAGGCGAGGCCGCGATGCGCGGGACGCCGTCCGATCTCGAAATCCAAACGAAAAAGCCCGCAGCGGATGCTTTCCGCGCGGGCCTCAGAAACTCGTTTCGATGATGCCATTATGCCGGTGTTTTGCCCGACGTGTCAAATCTCGCGTTGCATTAGCATCGCGCTCGTCGCAATCGCGACGCTGCAATCTCGCGGCGAGCGCAATGCGATGAAAAAACCCGCTCCGGATTGCTCCGCGCGGGCTGAACCAAACTCTGTCGATGATGCCATCATGCCAGTGTTTTGCCCGACGTGTCAAACGATCAGACTTGGCACGCTCGGCGGACTGACTGGAGACCGGTCTCAGCCGCTTGCTGACGAACGATTACCTCCAGCCCGTAGACGACTTGGCCAACCAACGCGCACCAGCGTTTCGTCCGGATCAGAGACTGCGAATTCGTGCATCCCCCATGGCTTGTCCTCGGGCGATTGCTGAAATTCGCGCGCCGCAGCGTCGACATTCTCGAGGTAGAGATAGAGCCCGAAGGGGTTTCTGCCCGGCATCAGCCAGCCCGCGACCGCATCGGTCAGATGCAGATAGCCGCCCTGCCCGTTCGACAGCATGCGATAGGTGTCTGGCTCTCCTGGAGCAGGCCTCTCGCTGTCCGGGCGCGCAAAGCCCAACCTGCTGTAGAACCGCTCAGACGCATCGAGGTCATTGCATGGCAGGATCGCGATCAAAGCTCCGGAAGGGGTCATTAATGCACTCCAACAATGATGACTGCGTGAAAAAGCCCGCGGCGGATACTTCCCGCGCGGGCTGAACCAATCTCTTTCTCGATGATGCCATCATGCCAGTGTTTTGCCCGACGTGTCAAAGGACATTGTGCCGAGTCGAGAAATCGCAACGAACCTTCAATCCTGGCGAAGCAGTGGCTGTATCCAGCGGGAGAACCAGTCTTCGGCATCATTTCGCGGATTGGCCGAGGTTTCCACTCCCCAGATCGGCGGCGGAATGACATAGCTCGGCTCATCCGCGAATGCGCCGACTGGCCTGTTCACCTGCTGTGCCCGCCCTTCCTCCACTCGCCAATTGCCAAATCGATCATCGAATTCAGAAGAAGGCGGATATGGCACCGGCGCGCTGCCAGAGTTGAACACGCTGCCAGCGTTCGAGGCGTTCACTCGGGTGAGGCGCCGGACTTCTTCGGGCGCAGTCGCTCCAGCGGAGGGAGCAACTGGCACTTCCGGATTGCTCGATGGCTGTCGCGGCGCGACTACGGCCGCAACTCCTGGCCAGTTACCAAAACGGTCTTCGAAAGTGCCAGAGCGCTCCCGATCGAGTGTGTTGCCCGTCAGCCGCTGTGCGCTTGATTGAGTTCCGAGTGGCTGGCTAGCGTTGCTGTACGCGTCCGATGCGACGCCACTGCTGAACGGATTGTAGGGAGCCGCACCACTGGCCAAAACTCCGCCGGATTTATGGACAGGCTCCGCACCGGCCGATGAGCCCGCTGCCGCACCTGCTATGCCCAAAGCGCCCAATCCCGACGCCCACGCGGGCCACAGCACGGGCGCGGCCATCGCAGCCGCGAATATTCCTAGCCCAAGAAGCGGAGACAGATCGTCCGGGTTATGAGGCATCTCATACGGATTGGGCCCCAACATGGGCGATCCGTCGGACATGAACATCTGCTGACCAGTCTCCGGATTGAATTGGAAAACCTGAGGCATCGATGGTGCGGCAGTGCTTGGAGGCAGCTGTCCGAACGGTTGCCAATCCGGATTGGCCGCCGGAAAGCCGCGCAGCCCATAAGTCAGAGAGGGATTGCTCGGTGTAAATCCTTCCGGCTGCTTCACGTCGCCGGGCGACACGGGAATGAAGCCGGGCAGCCGGGTGTTGACGAACGATGGCACCAGGCCTGGAAGCGCCGGCACCGGACCAATAGCAGTAAACTGTCGGGAGATAGGCGAGCCGTCAGGAAATTGACTCCTGATCTTGATACGGTCTTCAAGGCTAAGCGTGCTGGTCGGAGACAGTATGGGCCAATGAAGAGCTCCGTTCCATTGCCCGGAGGCGCTCAGTTGATTGATCGTATCCAGCATCTCCTGAATCTGATCATCGTTGTCATCGGCATACTGTCTCCAATTTGAGAACCATTTCGTGTTGGCCTCGTTTGCCTGCTCGCGTGTCATGCCCGTCGGAGTGTTCGGAAACAGATGGCCATTTGCTTGCGCGTATTTGGCCGCGGCCAGAAGCTTGTTCAGATCAGAAGCAATCTCGTCGAACTTCCATGCACGGCCGGCCACACCCGCCTCGAACTCGTCTGAGCGCTCGAGGCGATCAAGGTATTCGGAGAACCCGTCATAATACGATCGAAGATGACCTCCGGAGTGCGGGCTCGACTTGAGATCGTCGGCAAGCCCGGGCGTTGCAGGTAGGGCGATACGATTCCTGATCCCGTCAACGTCGAACCGTTTGCCGAGAAAACTAAGGACCATGTGACCCGCAAGATGTTGAGGCAAGACATGATGGATCGGAAACATGCGACCGTTACTTTCTGGCGCACGCCGGCATACGAGCTGATCGTAAGCTCGGTCGGCATTTTGATCGGAAATGATTTATGAGGCGGCCAGCGACGGGAGCTGGCTCTAGATTTTGCGCGCCGCGTCTCGATGCAGCCGCACTGGCCGATATCGATGCACGCCGGCCAGCGCGTCTTCCCTGGAAACTCGGTCGACGAACTAAGGCAGCCGGTTGTCTCCAGCAGATCGCAGCGACCTGCCCTGATCGTGCCAATCTCGGATTTCTATTTCGGAGAGACTTAACAGTCGGGCAAAATGGGTTCGCCGGCGCCAGAGGCGCATCGGCAGCGACGAGCGGTGAAATGATAAACCTAGAAGCTTAGGCCGTTCGCCGCGGACCTGCCCACGAATCGCGACGGTGAATGCTTTTCAGCAGCCCCTGAATTTCCAGGAGACCGCGTCGAATATCGTCTTGGCCCGCGTTAGCGAAGATTCTGGACGTCCTCAACAGGAGCCCCCTCAGCCCTGCCGACTTACAGGCGCTCTTCATCTCCTGGTCGCATATCACGCAGCTTTCAAAATGCGCCATACGAAACACGTGGGTGTTGCCAATGAGATCTTCCTGGTTCTCCGGCTCGCAGCTGCTCGCCTCATGCTCGACTTTGAATTCGTTTTTCGTACTCGTTCGAGCCCGCGATCACTCGCCGGCATCTTTGAAGCCTGTACCCCTCATGCCCGCGGTCTTGCAGGCATCCTTCATGACCTGATCACAGATGATGGATCTCCAAAGTCGCGGCCTGAAGATATGGGCCGACCCAACGATCTCTTCCTTAAAGACGAATCTGGGTCGCGCCGTCGGATCATATCGCCTGTATTCACTTCCAACATTCATCATTGCACCTTGCGATTTTTCCTCGTCGATGGCATCGAGTTCACGAACGACATCGCAGAGCCAGTAATCCGGGGCGGCCTTCCGACTCAGAGACCGCGTTTCACATTTCAGGAACGCCACGCCTTCTCGATCGACGGCTTCGAGAACGCCCTTCATTCGATCGGAAACGAGCCAGAAGTCGTGGAAACGCTCCCAGTCGACGGGGGCGCGACCGAGAGACCGGTCAATGAGCAGCCGCAGCGGCTCGGAGAGTGCCGGAAAGCTTCGTCTGTGCCGCGGCGACATCAGAACGCGCCGCCCATTCAGAACAGGGATGTTTTCCATCTGCCATCCTGGTGTCGTCTGAAACCTGAAATCGGGCCCGACGTGATAGAATTTTTTCGGCTTTGGCTTGCGCAAACGCTTCTCGCTAGACGATGCAGTCATGACTTGGTGTTCTCTGGGGCATCCCGTGTGGCACGACTACAACCAGCCATCAGTACAGTGAAACACGGGCATGCCATTGAAGTGATCAGAATTCTTGTAACGAACGGCGATACGCTCCTTCGCATCGCCCCCGAATGTGTCGCCGTCTCTGAGCACTTGTCCGTGTTCGATGAGATAGACAACGAGGCCTGCCACCTTTTCGATCAAGGCCCCAAGCTCCAGCCTGGACGTCTCGAACTCAACCTCACGGCCGGCAAAAGCGGTCAGTCCCATCGTCACTGAACCAATGCCTTTCTGCGAGCGGAAAGGCAGAACATCGACCCAGAGTTGGAACGGATAGTCAGGGAACGGCGCATAGGATTGCTTGGAAAGATGCAGCCAAACATCAGCAGGTCGTGCGACCTTGCCATCCCAGACCACAGCACAGCATTCCGGCATGGTTGCTATCAACGCGCCAATGGCAGCTGTCATCAGACGAGCCCTGGGCAACAATTGTTGGTTTCGTCCGAGCACCGAGACCATCAAATGACCGCTGTGCCGCGCCGCGACGGTGCTCGCCTCCGGCCAGGCCGTAGTCGCGCGCGACCATAGCCCGGGATCCCCTGGAATGGGCGTCGGCATCGACATCACCGTAATGAGTTGATCGCCACAGCGGAGGACAGACGCACCCGCCGAACCCTGGCGGATACCCGCATCGCTTGCATGCATCTCCGTGGCCAGCTCCGGGTGCCTGGTGCGAAGCGCAGCGGCAAGCGCCGCCATGTCAGGCGCTGCTGGGCGTTCCGTCAATACAAACGCAAGAAATGAATTGCTCATCGTCGCCTCGCAAGAGCGAAAGGGCCAACGTCGATCGACGCTCGCTCACAGGTTGAGGGGAATTGATTTAGAACAAATCAGGAACATTGTCTAGGTCGAAATTTCGGGCACTTAGGCTTTTGCGAACCGCTATAACGGGAGCGAACCAGGAAGTTCATTGTGCAAGCTCCGCTGACGACCTGCTTTGCGATCCACACGGGAGATGAGCAACTCCATTCGAGAACGAAAAAGCCCGCTACGGATTCCTCCGCGCGGGCTAAAGCAAACTTTCTCTATGGTGCCATCATGCCAGTGTTTTGCCCGACGTGTCAAACGAACGAACGGGCGCGCCCGCGCGTTGGTCGATCAGGAGGATCGGCCATGACATCGAAGATCGGTTCGACAACATCGCCAATTTCGCGGCACACTCCGGAGCCGCACATCGACAGGACACGCGACACCCGAGAGGCTGCGATCGAAGATGCACCGAAGGCAGACGACAACAACCGCGATCTCGTTCACGGCGATGGCGGCACCATCGGCATTCCGACGAAGCCCGGCGATCTCTCGCGCGACGATTAGCGCGGCCGCGCATCTCGCAGCTCGTTGCGCGACGGAGGACGGCCCCGGCGCTGACGGGGGCTTGGGCGCCGGAGCCGCCATTCCAGACCGGTCAATCGGCGGCAGACCGGCCGCGTAACAAAGTCCGGCCGGAAAGCGGAAGTTCCTAAATGGCGCAAGCGGCACCGCAGCGCTGCTGTCCCTCGCCGTCCTCACTTCGAAATGGATCGCGCGCCCTGCGGCCAAGGAACGTATCTGGCATGGCCTGTTCAAGACCTCGAGCGGCTTTGCGATCTCCTCGCGCATGCGCGCGTTCTGCGCCGAGATTGCGGACGCTTCGTTCTGGACGCGGTGGCTCGGCGAGCGATCGTCCGGCATGGCGATGCTCCTGGCTTGGCTGGCGGGAGCACGCCCGGTCTCTTAGCCACCGACGCCTACTGGCAGAGCCTCGGCCGGCGATACCGAGCAAACGACCCGAGGCTAGCTTTGTTCAATAGTGAACTTTAGACCCGCAAAGGCGCGGTATGAGTGAGCAGGTGAAAACGCCGAAACTGCACCATCAAATCATCACGGATTTTTTCGGCCCTTTATCAAATGATACGGACTCTCTTCAGTACGCGCCGTACAGTTAACCATCACCACAAGGCCACTTACGTTCATCGGGACGAGAGCGTCCGGTCGCGCTCCGTCTCCCTCGAACTTGGGAGCAGCGCTATGTTGAAGCGGCGTCGTTTCAAGCAAACCAAGACACTTCACGAGAGGCTCGCAGAGGAAGCGGCGCAATTGCGCGAGGAAGCCCGCACGCTTGCGCCGGGACGCCGCCGGGAGACGCTGTTGCGCCGCGCACGGCAAGACGAGACGGCCATGCAGATCGACGCCTGGCTGCATTCACCCGGCCTGAGGACGCCGTCATGAGCGCGCAGTATCGTGCCTATCTCGTCGGCGAAGACGGCGTCTTCCGCAGCGTGGAGGCATTCGAGGCTCCGTCCGATACATCCGCGCTGGCTTATGCGCAGCGGTTTGCGCGCCGCGGCGATGTCGAGGTCTGGCAACTCGGCCGCAAGATCGGCTTCCTGAAAGGACCGTCTCCACCCGAGGCGAAGAACCTTGTCGCAGGCCCCTGGACACAGGATCCGGGAACACAGAACTCTGCGCTAGGCGGCTCGCTGAAGCTCCGTCGTCCGTTCGATCCGCGCCTCCAGCAGGGCGATCGAGATCCGCAAATTGTCGCGGCGGGCGCGTAACGCTTGGGCAAGCATCGAATAGGTCGGACTGCCGGGATCGGTGGTCCCTGCGTTGCGCTCCTCCTCGTCAATGTCGCCCTCAAGCATCCGAACCCGCCAGTGCAGGTCGGAGATTAGAGCGTGGAGCTGCAGGGACGCGGTCGCTTCGAAACGGGACGTTGCTTGCATGTGTTCGCCTCAATCTGAAACGGCCCGACTGGCCGGGCCGGTATTGAGACGCATGCAGCAAGAGACATGCCAGCTCTTCCGGAGGAATCCGAAGCAGCAAACCCGAAGGCCTCACTCCTCCGCCAGCTTCCGCTCGATATAGGCGTCCACTGTCTCCGCGAATGAGCGCTGCACGCCGACCGACGTGACATGCAGCTCGATCGCATCCTGCTGCAGCACGCGCAGGCCGCGTCTGCGTGCGCTGACCGGCGCCATCGCCAGATAGTCGTCGATCGTGCCCATCGCCAGCGGAATGCCTTTCGGGTCCCCCCTGGCAATCAGCAAACGCAAAAGCTCAGGCTATCGGCCAGACCCGGCATCGCTTCACATCTCAGCCTTGCAGCGACTTCGGTGGCCTGGGCTTCCTGACGGGCTGGGCATGCGTCCCGAACAGCGCGAGCAGCAAGGCGACTTCTTCCTTCGAACCAATCTGGATCATCGTGATCTCCTTTGCGCTCCGTTGGTCGGGGCCAGCACCGGCGGAGTTCAGGACGATCTGGTTTCAGCTGTGTTTCAAAACGGTTTCGTCGCTGGTGCAGGCCCTGCATCTTCCCGATCGGTCAAGCTTTAATCGAATGCACCCGGCCGGATTCGGCGGAAGGAAATCTGTTCGCGTCACGCTGGCACATGTCCGTGCTCAGGAGAGAGCCGATGTACTACGTCGCCGGCGTGTTGCTTGCACTTTCGGGATTGTTCTATTCGGCGGGCCGCCACGAACTTGGTTCGTTCGGCGCTGACGTTTGCAGCTACGGCGGGGCGTTCTGCGACAGCCCGCTGGTGGTCTTCACCGGCGCGGCGCTCGCGGCCGCCTGGGGCATGTTCGTCAGCGTCAAGTAGATCGCGCGGGCCGGCTCACAGCGCCAGCTCCTTGCGAACGGCCGCCGCCGAATTGCCGACCTTGTCGACAGCCCGTTGCAGCTCTTCCCTGGAGACGCCGAGTGCATGGGTCCAGTACTTGACCTCCCAGGCCTCGTGCATGTTGATCTTGCTGCGATCCGGCTGTTCGCGTTTCGTCAGATGGTCCATCCCGACGTCCTCCTCCCAAAAGAACGTCACCATGCACCGGCGGTTCCGACAGCGAACCGGCGGCCTACTGAGACCCGCGTCACTTAACATTTGTTGTATTTGGCTCATTCGCTAACCCATCGTCCACAATGTTGAGAAGCCGGCCGCGCGTCACTTAACCTTTGTTGTCCGCAGCGAGCCGGGGTCTGTGCTTTTTGGCCTCACGCGTTAAGGCGCGTGGGGGAATGAGAGACGTGACAAGCGACATGATCTGGGCGCCGCTGTTTCAGCGCCTGAAGACGACGACCGGTGCCGATGACAGGGACCTCCGAGCTCTCGCGGCGCTGCCGTTCACGCTCCGCAACTTTCGCGAAAACCAGACCGTGCTGCGCGACGGCGAGCAGCCGAGCGAATGTTGCCTGATCGTGGACGGCTTCTGCGTCCGCTCGAAGACGATCGCGGACGGCAGGCGCCAGATCCTCTCGATTCACATTCCCGGCGATCTGCCCAATCTGCAAAACCTGCATTTCGCGACCGTCGACCATGACCTGATCGCGCTGTCCGACTGCACGCTGGCCTTCATCGCCAACAGGGCGCTCAACGACCTCATCCGCCAGCAGCCTGGTGTCGGCGACATGTTCTGGCGCGACACGCTAGTGGATGCCGCTATTTCCCGGGAATAGATCGTCAATGTCGGCCAGCGCTCGGCCTACAACCGGCTTGCGCATCTGATCGTGGAGTTGCGCGAGCGGCTGCGCCCGATCGGCCGCGTGATCGACAACACGTTTGAAGTTCCGCTGACGCAAGAGCAGTTTGGCGAAGCCATGGGCGTGACCAGCGTTCATACCAACCGCATCCTGCGCGAGCTGCGCGTCGACGGCGTTCTCGAGCTTCAGCGCGGCACCGTGAAGATACTCAACGAATACAAGCTCCAGGAGCTCGCCCAGTTCGACGGCCGCTATCTGCATTTGTCGCCATCGTCCTGAGCGGGTCGCTCAGGAAACGAACACCTCGCTCGTGTCCATGCGCAGGCGTACCGCCCCAAGTCTCAACGTGTTTTCAGCAAGGGAATCACGCAACGCACCGTCTCGGAAGCCGTGCGACGATGGAACTTTGCGGCTATGATCGCGCTTGATAGCTGAATTCGCAATTCCGGAAGGTGAGCCCTGTCGAACCGGTCCAAACGTACAGCTTCCAAACGCGACAGCGTCGTCGCGCCGACAAAGTCGCCACCGATGCTGCTGCGGCGGCTCGGACCCGGCCTGATCACGGGCGCCGCCGACGACGACCCGTCGGGCATCGCCACCTATTCGCAAGCGGGCGCGCAATTCGGCTACGGGCTGCTCTGGACGGTATTTCTGACCCTGCCGTTCATGATCGCGATCCAGCTCGTCAGCGCGCGGATCGGCCGGGTCACGGGCAAGGGGCTAGCGGCCAACGTCCTGCAGCTCGCGCCACGCTGGATCGTGATGGGGCTCGTGACGCTACTTGTCGTGGCCAACACCTTCAATATCGCCGCCGACATCGCTGCGATGGCCGAAGCGCTCTCGCTGGTCATCGGCGGGCTCAACCACGAGCACGCGCTGATCTTCGCGGCGGGCTCGACCCTCCTCCAGGTCTTCGTGCCCTATCGCCGGTACTCGCCGGTGCTGAAATTCCTAACGTTGGCGCTGTTCGCCTATGTCGCCACCGCCTTCACGGTGAAGATCCCCTGGGCTACGGCGCTCCTGGCCACAGTATGGCCGAAGGCGACGGTCAACAGCGACTATTTCATGATGGTCGTCGCGGTGCTCGGCACCACGATCAGCCCCTATCTGTTCTTCTGGCAGGCTTCCCAGGAGGTCGAGGAGATGAACCAGGGCCAGCGCGACAAGCCGTTGCGCGATCTGCCGAGCGGCGGCGATCCCGAAATCGCACGCATCAGGGCCGACACCTCCGTTGGCATGCTGCTGTCGAATTGCATCGCGTTCTTCATCATCCTGACCACGGCCTCGGTGCTGAACGCAAACGGCGTCACCAACATCAACTCCGCGACCGAAGCGGCCGAGGCGCTACGGCCGCTCGCCGGCGATTTCACCTTCGCGCTCTTCGCACTCGGCATCATCGGCACGGGTCTTTTGGCGATCCCGGTGCTGGCGGGCTCGGCGGCTTATGGCGTTGCTGAAATCTTCGGCTGGCGCGCGACGCTGGAAGCAAAGCCGGAGAAGGCGGTCGGCTTCTACACCATCATCGCAGCTGCGACCGTGATCGGCTTCTGTCTCGGTTTCACGGGAATCGATTCGATTCACATGCTGGTGTGGAGCGCCGTTCTCAACGGTATCGTGGCCGTCCCGATCATGGCGATGATGATGCTCATCGTCTCGAACAAGGCGATCATGGGGCGCTTCAAGGCGCGGTCGTGGCTCGTCGTGCTGGGATGGCTCGGCACCTCGCTGATGGCGCTGGCCGTCCTCGCCATGCTCGGCTCGTCCGTGATCGGCTAAACTGATGACAACAGGTGGTTACCTGACCGGTCGAGAAAGGGCCTCGTGCCCATCCGCCAAAGGCGACAACGCTTCCTCAGCTGCGGCCGCGAGAGCTTACGGCGTCACCGGATTAACGGTCGGAGATGTCTTTGGCCCGGGCCGCTCCGGCTCAATCGGAGATTTTGGGTCAGTCGGAAGCACTTTGGCGCCCGCCGCTCGGGCGGCCTCGCCTGTGGTCGCATACATTGCGACATGAGCCGGCTGCGTCTTGGCCCGGCTCCAGGGACCGTGATCCACGACCAGCATCGCAGCAATCGTCAGGCCGGCCACAACCAGCGCGATCGCGCCGGGGTGGCGAAGCGCTGAGAAGATGGAGTTCGCGAAGCGGCCGGTCCTCATCGAATGACCCTACTTTTCCTCTGGTGGGTTAATTCAAGCGCGGCCCGCGAGTTCCGCTCTGGCTCAAGCGAGTTCCCGACCAATGCGGGGAACTTGAACCAGCATCGGGCCCTCGGCGATGATCCATTTGGCCGCCTCTGGCTTCAGGCCGGCCTCCTCCATTCCTTTGCAACGCACGATCGAGTTGCGTCACTCGCCCGGCGCAATCGCGTTGCTGGGCGTGGGCCGATCGGTGATCTGCTGACCGAACAGGCTGCCGATCAGTTCGACCGCGGCGCGCGCGGTGCGGCCGCGCTCATCCAGGAACGGATTGAGCTCGACGATGTCGACCGATCCCACCACGCCGGAATCGTGCAGCAACTCCATGACGAGATGTGCCTCCCGATAGGTCGCCCCTCCAGGTACCGTGGTGCCGACGCCCGGCGCGACGCACGGGTCGAGAAAATCGACGTCGAAGCTGACATGCAGCACGCCGTTGCTCGCTTTGACGCGCTCGATGACGCGCCGGATCAGCACAGCAACGCCGAACTCGTCGATCTGCCGCATGTCGACGACCCTGATCCGGCGCGCGCGCATCAGCTCCTTCTCGAGCTTGTCGATTGAGCGCGCGCCGAACAGATCGAGCCTGCCTGGATCGATCGAGACGCGTGGAACATCTCCCAACAGGCCGTCCAGACCGGCCTCGCCACAAAGGAACGCGGCCGACATGCCGTGCATATTGGCCGTGATCGTCGTCTCCGGCGTGTTGTAATCGGCATGCGCGTCGAGCCAGAGCACGAACAGGTCGCGGCCGCGCTCGTGCCAATGGCGCGACATCGCATTGACGGACCCCATGGACAACGTGTGATCGCCGCCAAGGAAGATCGGCAGGGCACCGGTTTGCGCGACCTCATAGCCGCGGCGACTGAGCACGCGGGTCCAGCGCTGGATTTCGCGGTAATGATTGGCCTGCTGCGGCGGCCTGTCGGTGAGATCCTTGACTTCGGCCGCCGAGAGATCGCCGAAATCGACGACTTCGAAATCCAAGCTTTCGAGCACTGTTGCAAGGCCGGCGGTCCGCAGCGCCGCAGGGCCCATCAGGGTACCGCGCTGCGAAGCGCCCATATCGATCGGTGCGCCGAGCAATGCGATGCGCCGGGCTCGATCCGTGATGGTTCGATCGGTCACGGCAATCCTCCTGAGATCAGCAAGGTTGCACCCACCGTAACAGAGATTCGCACCCGTCGTTTCACGGGGCCGCCGGAACAAATTCCCGCGCGCCGCATTTTCTCCGCAAGGCCGGTACCCGCCGTTCAAGACGGCGCCTGTCGCGGATAGCCAAAGGCCTTCGGGCCCGCTGTTCAAAACGAGCGCACGCGCGGATAGCCAAAGGTGCCGGCCTCAGTTGTGTCGTCGGGTCTGAAGGTCGCGAGCTTGAGCATGGACATACAGCAGCCTAATCCCCAGCCCGGCATGGCCGAGCGCGCCATCGATGCAGCGACCGAGGTGTCCCATACCTTCGGCGAGGTCGCGGGTGGGCTGCGTGCCGCCGTCGATCGCCTCACTTACGCCATTGATGAAGCACGAAAGCCGGGCCGGCCGCTCGCCACAGTCGCGGCGATCACGCGCGAAGCACCCCTGGCCAGCCTCTTCGTCGCGTTCCTGTTTGGCGTGGCGGTTGCACGCCGGCGCTAACGATCGAGCCAGCTCAGGCCGCGCTGACAGCTTCAGGCTCGGCCGCCAGGAACTGCTCTCGGAACGCGTCGGCAGGCATCGGACGGCCGAAGAAATAGCCCTGCCCTTCCTCGCAGCCCATACTGACCAGGAAGTCGGCCGTCGCGCGGTTCTCGATACCCTCCGCAACGACCGTCAGGCCAAGCTGCTTGCTGAGACCGATGGTCGAGCCGACGATCGCGGCATCGTCGGAATCCGAAAGCAGGTCGAGCACGAACGAGCGGTCGATCTTGAGGCCGTCGAGCGGAAACTTCTTCAGATAGCTCAGGCTTGCATAGCCCGTTCCGAAATCGTCGAACAAAATGCGGACGCCGAGCTGCTGGATACGCTTGAACATGTCGAGGACCCGATCCTCGTCGTGCAGCAGGATGTCCTCGGTGACTTCGATCTCGAGCAGCGACGGGCTCAGTCCCGTAGTTTTGAGCAACTCCGCAACCGAATGCGCGAGGTCGCCGGATTGGAGCTGCGAGGGCGAGAGATTGATGGCGAGGCGGACAGCATTGCCCGACAATTCCCAGGCACGCGCCTGCCGGACCGCGGTCTCCATGACCCAGTTCGCGATCCGCTCCGACAGTGCCGAGGTATTGACGACCGGCATGAATTCGCCCGGCGACACGTAGCCACGCGCCGGATGCCGCCAGCGGATCAGCGCTTCGGCTCCGACCAGGCTGCCATCGACCAGGCGAACCTGGGGCTGATAGAAAAGCTCGAACTCGCCCCGGTCTGCGGCAAGCGCCAGTTCGCTCTCCAGCGTCAGCCGGTTTTCCAACTCCTGCCTGATCGCACTCTCGAAGATCACATGGCTGCCGCGTCGCGTCAGCTTTGCCTTGCTCAGCGCAAGATGGCCATTGCTGAGGAGATCGTCCGCGCTTTGTCCACCGTCCGGATAGACGGCGACACCCATGCTGATCCTAACCCAATGCTGGCGCGTACCCGCTGCGAGCGGAGCCTCGAACGAGCACGCAATCCGCTCAGCGAACGCAGCAATCGGTTCGCCGAGGCCGGCGCAATCCAGCGCAATTGCAAACTCGTCGCCGCCGAGCCGGGCGACGAGTGCCTTGCTATCGACTTGGGTCCGCAGGTGCTCAGCCACCGCGCGCAGCACGAGGTCGCCGGCGGCGTGTCCGAGCATGTCGTTGATCTGCTGAAAGCCATCGAGCCCGAGCACGAGCAACGCGACCTCCGAAGACCGCCCGTCCGCAGCAGCAATCAGGCCGATGAGTCCCGCGTGCAACGTGTTGCGGTTGGCGAGCCCCGTCAGCGCATCATATTCGGCCAGATATCTGACGCGTTCAGCCGCGCGCTTGCGCACGGAAATGTCCCGCATGATCGCGCCATATTGGAAGCCGTCCGTTCCCTGCCAGCCCGAGAGGCTCGCCTCGACGGTGAACGTTTCGCCATTCTTGCGTCGGCCCTCGAACTCGACGACGACGGCCCCGCCGGGAGCCAGCAGTGCCTGGCGCGCTGCATCGCGCATGGCGAAAGTCTCGCTGCCGCCATCGGCCGCGATAGCGCAAAGCGTTTCAAACGGGCGCCCGATCATCTCGGTCGGCATATAGCCGAAGATCGCGCTCGCGCCAGGATTCCAGACCGTGATCCGATGATCTTCGTCGGTGCAGACCAGACCGTCGCCGAGCGACATCGCGATGCGGTGAAAACGGCTTTCCGAGATGCGTCCCAGCAGGCTGCGGAAGTCGATCTCGTCCAGCGCGATCGCCGCGAGATAGGCGACGATCGCGATGTGGAACAGCGAGGTATCAACGACAACCGGCCAGCGTTCCTGGACAAGTACGGCTGCGAGTTCGATGCCTGCTCCCGCTGCGACCAGGATCGCAACGCGGACCCCCGGTGCGACACGGCGCCAGGAATACAACATCATCAGGCAGATCAGGCCGAGACTCAGAATCGTGCCGGCACCGGACGTCCAGCGCAGCATCCGGTTCTGAAGGACCGACTCCGCTGCCATCGCCTGCAGAACGGGTCCGGCGAGGATACGGCCGTTTGGAACGCTGAAGCGGTCGCCCAGTTCGAGTGCCGTGGCACCAACAATGACTTTCTTGTCCCGCAGTTTGTCGAGCGCAGTGGCATCGCCGCGTAACACGTCGACATAGGAAACGACGGGAATGGAAGCCGCCCGAATGCTGAAGTCGATCAGAAAAGGCGGCCGTCGATTGACGTCCTGTCCGGCCAAAACCACCGCCATCGACGGAATCTGCGCATCGCCGAGTTTCTCTGCGACGGGATAGCGGCGAACGAGCCCGTCGGATTCAACCGCGACATTGACGACGGCCGGCCACGACTGGTTGCCGAACGGCTTCAGGGGGCGATTGATGTGAGCTGCGCCCCCATTTGGCGTCGGCTGCTTGAACGACGGCAGGATCGTCGAGCCGCCCACATCCCGAAGCGCGGTGAGGAAGGCTTCGTCGGCAGCCGGATCAGACGGTGTGCTGAAATCGATGTCGAAGGCCACGTCCTGCACTCCGGCGGCCTCAAGCCGGTGCAGGAGATCGGCGTGCAGGCTGCGTGGCCAGGGCCATACGCCGATCTGATCGATCGAAGCGGCGTCGATTGCGACCACGACGACGTTGCCGGTAGCGGAACGCGATTGCCAGGCGAAACGGAGATCCGTGAGCACGTTGCGAAGCGGGCCATGCCATCCGGTGGACAGCACGACCCCCAGAGCGATCATGACAAGGATATGCGGCCGATAGCGTTTCACCCGATCCTCCCCACGCACCTGCAGCAACGGGCGCGCCCCCTCGTCCTCTAGAAAATCGCCTTAGTGGTGATGGCCGTTCCCATTCCCGTTGCCGTTACTGCCGTGACCACCACCATTGCCGTTGCCGTTGCCGTTGTTGCCTTTGCCGTTACCGGTGGCGCCGCCGCTACCGTAACCTTGATCGCCTTTGTCATTACCGGCGGTTTTGCGGTCGTCATTCCTGGTGCCGATATTGCCGTGGCCATCCGACGGTCCGGCGGCCGCGTCGCTGCTCGAGCCGGCGCTGGTCGCAACATTGGTTGCTCCTGTACTTGACGATGTCGACGCACTCGACCCACTGCCGCTGACAGTGACCGCCGTGATCGCGGAGCTGTTGGTCGCAGTGGTCGTCGTGCTCGACTTGCCATCGCTCCACACCGTGTCGGTGCTGGCGTTTGCGTTTCGCACCTGTCCTGGTGCGATGGTGTTGTGGGCGAGCCCGTGCGTGACCTTGTGGAAGTTCAGCTTGACCTCACCCAGCGAGCCCGAGATGTGCACGGCGCCGATCTTGGGCGCGCGCGCGCTGGCTGTCTGATGCGAGTGCATCGGCCCGCCAGCCATCTTGGCGCTCTTGTCGAACGTGCCAAGAGCGTGGATCGCACCACCATTCCCGGTGTTGCGCGGCGCCGAGAGGCCTGACTTCGGCACTGGGACGCGTTCGATCGTCGAGGCACGCGGCTTGCCTTGCTCGATCGGATTGAGCGGACCGGAGCCTCTCAGGCTGAGGCCGGGCTTGCCGTGCTCGAAGGCGGTGGCGACCTGTCCCGGCATGACCTGGGCAATCTGCCCGGTCTTGAAATCGGAGACCTCGACCTGGCCACGGAGCACGCCCACCTTGGTGCTGCCTGCGCCTACTGTAACGCTGAAATGCGTTCCCTTGACCACGGCGGCGAGATAGGGCGTCTCGACCTCGAAATGCTTGACGTTACGCTTCTCGACCTCGAGCAGGATCGACCCCGCCTGCTGGATGATCGTGGTCGAAAGACCCTCCTTCTTCTCGGCCGGGACCCCGACCACCGAGTTCGGCGAGATCAAAATCGTCTCCTCGCCGCGAACCAGCAGCACGCGCCCGTTCCGCCCGGTTCGGATGGTGTCGCCCGGCTTCAGCGTTTCTTCCTGGTTTAACGAGACCTGTTGGGCGCCACTGGAGGAGAGCCAGACCTCACCCGTTGACTTGCTGACCGACCAGACGCCGTCATCCGCAGCGGATGCACCGGAAGCGGCTCCCATCATCAACGCGGCGATTAGGGCACACCGCATTCCAACTCTACCCAGCATGATGATCCTCGGTCCGCATGACAGCCAACCGCGAGGCGTATCCGAAATCATTCAACATAGACTTAGCGGGACGAGGTCAGCAGAGCGGTCGCATTAACGATTCATTGACCATAAAAAACTATGAAAAATCATGCAGCTAACGAAATTTTACCGGCTCAGGGGCACTTCTCCGTCAAACTACGGAGAACTGTTCGTTGCGCGCATTGAGAAGCGCCATCTCCTCACTGCGTTGGTGCTGGCGGCATCGACGATCGCGGGAGTTCCGCAGGTCTTCGCGCAGCAGGCGCATACCCCCGGCTTCGACCCGAGGCAGCCGGAGAAATATTTTGAAAACCAAAACGAGCGGGAATCCCTGAGCCGGCCCGCGCTGAAGCTCCCTTCGGCTGGCCAATCCAATGCCGAGGGGGATAGCAAGGCGCAATTTGTGCTGCGCGGAATCGATATCAGCGGCGCCCAGGCCATCTCCCCCGATCGCATCGCCGCGGCCTACCAGCCTTATCTCGGCAAAAGCGTCTCGCAAGCCGACCTCGTCGCGATCGCCGGCGCGATCAGCGATCTCTACCGTGCCCAGGGCTTCCATCTGAGCCGCGCAATCGTGCCGGCGCAGGATATCGCCGACGGCCGTGTCCAGATCCAAATGATCGAAGGCGCGATTGTAGAAACCGAGCTGAAAGGCGATGGCGCTGAGCAATTCGGGATCAGGCCGATGCTCGGGCCGATCCTGGCAGAGAGGCCGTCGCGCCTGGCAACACTCGAACGTCAGCTCTACCTCATCAACGGCAGGCCGGGAGTCCGGATCACCGATACCGCGCTGGAGGAGATCGGCGGCGCGACCGGCCGTTTCCGCCTCACCGTTTATTTGAAGACTTGGCACGTCTTCACCTCGTTCGGGCTCGACAATCTCGGCTCATCGTCGGTTGGCCCGTGGCAGACCTATGCGACCGGGGCGTTCAACTCCTACCTCACGCCAGGGGACACCCTCGCGGTCAACCTGTCGACGGCCGCCAACGACCCGCGCGAGCTCGGCTTCTCGCGGCTGTCCTATGATGCTCCAGTCGGCGTCGACGGCGTACGGCTCGGCGGATCAGTGCTGTACAGCGCGGTCAGGCCGGGCGATGCGCGTCGGCTCGCCAGCGACATCACCACGACCGAAGCGTTCGAACTGCGCGCCAGCGTCGTCGCGCTACAATCGCGATCTTCCACGTTGACCCTGACTGCGGCCATGACCTTCAGCAATGTATCGGAGCACGATCTCTACGGCCCCTGGTACAATGACCATATCAGGGCCGCGAGCCTCACGGCCGACTATCGGCTCCAAGACGGCCTCGGCGGCACCAACTTTGCGACGATGACCTTTCGCCAGGGCCTCGATGTCTTCGGTGCCTCGCATTTCGAGGATGATCTGTTGTCGCGCGACGGTGCGTCCTCGAATTTCTCGGTGCTGAACTTCTGGTTCACTCGCTACCAGTCACTGACCGACGCCTGGTCGCTCAAGCTGTCTGCAGCGAGCCAGACCGCGTCACGGCCGCTGTTCACCTCGCAGCAATTCTATCTCGGCGGCGCAGCATTCGGCCGCGGTTATGGTGCGGCCGAGATCAGTGGCGACAACGGCCTTGCCGGTTCCGTCGAACTGCGCTTCGACCAGAAGCTCGATTTCCGTTACTGGAGCGGCTACCAGCTCTACGCGTTCGGCGATGCCGGTGCGGTCTGGAACGACGGTTACCGGCTGAGCGACGGCCTCTCGCTGACATCGGCCGGGGTCGGCGTGCGGTTCTTCCTGCCGCACGATCTCCAGGCAGATTTTGGCGTGGCCGTGCCCTTGAGCTATCGGGCGCCGGGCAATGAGCGCCGCAGCCCGCGCTTCCTGTTCACGCTGTCGAGCGCGTTCCGCCTGCGCCCTGAACGAAACGGCTGTCTCTAGCCCCGCGGGACCGCGACGCGGCTCTTTTGGGGCCAGACTCGCAGACTTGCCTAAATTTAATCCTGTGAGGTGCTCACGGTCGCTCGATCGAGCCGTTTTCAATAGCCATGTTCAGTCAAAAGTGATTGAGACGGAACCATGAAGAGGGTTTTTGGAATTCTGGCTTTTCTCTGCGTCCTTGCAGCCGGCGAGTATGTCGTCGTCAGCAAGCTCGCGATCCGGCACGAGACGTTGTCCTTGTTCGACGCCTCGCGTCAGCGGCCGATCTCGGTGGATATCGCGGTGCGCCGCGACTACGAGACGAAGGCCAATCTCGGCCTGTGGAAGCTTCCAGTCGCCATCATCAGCAATGGCAACACGGTCAAGGCCACCGAATATTCATTCCTCGCCAATGTTCTGGCAGCGCGTGGCTATCTCGTCGCCAGCATCCAGCAGGATTTGCCGAGCGACCCTCCCCTAATGACCCGTGTCGGCCAGCCATATGTCGGCCGGCGCGAGGTCTATATGCGTTGCGAGGCCAACATCCTGTTCGTGCTGAACACGCTGAAGGGGCGGCAGCAAAATGCCGATTACGACCACATCACGCTGGTCGGTCACTCCAACGGCGGCGACGTCTCCATGTATGTCGCCCGGCAGCATCCCGAACTCGTGTCGAAGGTCATCACGCTCGACAATCTCAGGGTGCCGTTCGTCCTCAACGACCACATGAAGATTCTGTCGTTTCGCTCCAAGGATCCGCACTTCGTGACCGATCCCGGTGTGCTGCCGACGCCGGAACAGGCCAAGGCGCGTGGTATCGACATCATCCACACTGGCGCGCAACATACCGAGATGAGCGATCGTGGACCCGACTCGGTCAAGGAGAAGATTCAGGCGACACTTGACCGTTTCCTGCGCGACAGCGCCAGCAGCGCACTCGCTCCAGCCGATACGACCGCGCCGATGATCATGAATCCCGGCGACTACTGACCAAGGCTCTTTGCGGCCGGGCGAACGAGCCCTGAAAATGCAAATCCCTGCCGGTTGAACCGACGGGGATCAGCAGAAGTGAGGATGGACGGCGGACGACGCGCATCGGGTGGCCCGTCATGGACCCGCAGCGGAATTGGCATTCGCCGCTGCGCGAGATCAACGAGCGACGCGCCAGATCAGGACTTGCCCTTGCCCGGCTGCATGAAGTTGCCGGTCATCTGGCGCATGTGATCGCCGGCATTGGTAAACTGGCTGCGCAGGAACTCGGACTGGATCCGCATCGCCTCCTGGAGGTCGGTTGCGTGAACCAGCTTGCGAGCATGCTCGAACGCTGCCTTCATGTTCTGCTCAGTAAAGGCAAGCGCCTGCTTGGAGACGTCCGCCCCCGCTCCCGGAACGGAGGTCATCGACTTGGTGGCGGCATCGAAAAACATGCCGAATGCCTTCTCAGCCTGGTCGATCGTTTTCTCGGCCAAGTCGCGTAGTTCAGCGGGAACTTCGAGCTTCGGTTCGATCATGGTCGCACTCCTCCCTCTTTTTCCTGACTGATTATCACATTAGTGGCACCGCATTCCAGCGGTCAGTCGCGCGCCACGGCAGCAGCTTGGCGGTCTGCCCGGGCGGGAAGATGGACAAAGCGGAACGTCGGGGCGGGGCCGGTCCTGCTAGGATAGGGGATGTTCGGGGAGTGTTTCGTCAGTGACGAGGTCTTCGACAAGCCTGATGACCTCGAAACGCTGGCGGGGAGCGAGCTTGAGAAAGGCGCGCAGCAGGCGGAGACTCTCGACCGTACCGTTCGCGGGGGCACCGAGCTTGAGATGCAGTTCAGCCGCGAAATTGAAGTTTTTCATCTCGCACCTATGACAGGATCGGCCCTTCGGGTTGTACATCAGCAGCCCATAGAGGACCAAATGCCGTCACCGAACGCCATGGCGACGACCGACTCTCGGTCGGAGCATCCCAGCAGACCATCACGCTGAGCCGCAGATTCAACAGATTCGGATCGAGCCGAGAAGTTGCAATCATGACAAGAAACAACCCATCGCGCAAGCCAAACCGTACTACTTAGCGATGCTTCGCCAACATCGCGCCACGGCAATTCCGAATAACAGGAATAGGCGCCGTCGTCACCCGCCTGCGTCAAGAAGCAGCATCAGTCACCACATGGCCCCGATCGCTGTCAATTCGACCAACGTTTCGGGTTGCTTCCGGCATGCTCGGAAACTGGCAAACACAGGGGCCGCGCGCTGCGCATCGTCAGCTTCGCGCTGCGGATCAGCCCATGAGCCAGGACGGCAGCCGTCAATGTCCAGCTTTCGACGATAAACGGATCGGTGGCCATGGCGGGACTGGTGAGACCGAGACAGACGAACAAGCGAAACGGCGCGCCTTGATTTTGTCGCTTGAGTCCTGATCTCCCGGTTTGGACTCGCCGCTGCGCGTCACAGTCCACCATCGCCCTATGCTGCCATGGTCGTTCACGATGATGCGACCACAGAACGGTGAAATGCAGCAGGCGCCAACCGCCAAGACCGGCCTGCTGGCGAACGCTTCGCTCCGGGTCGAGCCCTACACGACGCCCTACCAGATCATGCCGCATCCGTGACAACGGACGACGTGCCGGCGGCGAAAGGCTCCGGCATTGTCGTTCAACGGCGCCGGGCTGTTGTGTCGGTCGCAAAGCCGTAGACGAGGGCCAGCCGGTCGAGGCATTCGCGAAATCGCCGGGCGAAATAGTCGTTCCAGCGCTGGGTGCGGACGGCGCGCCGCTGCCCGATCTGGTCCATCGTCAGGCCGTGCACCAGCACGTCGTGGACCAGAGCTGCACCGTCGGTGCCGAGCTCGTGCTCGACCCGGTTCAGCCGCAGCACAGCCTGGCGCTGGCTGTCGGTCATGGGCTCGCGGAAGGCTGCGCCGTCGACATATTCGCGGGTCGGATCCATGGCCTGTGGGCCTCGCTCCGCCCTCTCCCAGTCGTTCTGATAGGCTCGACCACCTCGATACTGCGCCTCGTCGATCTGGTGGTGCGAGTGCAGCCGGCCGAGCGGATCGTTCCTGATCGACCGCATCGCCACGATCTTCTCGTCCCTATCCAGCGCCAGTGGATTATCGATCTCGACCTCCACCACCTCGGCGTTGAACGACAGATCGCGCGACCGCCGGTCGTGAAGTCCGGTCAACCTGTAGGACATATTGCGTCTGGCACGTGCCACTCGGAAGCTCCTTGCGAATTGACATGAGACGGGACGGCGACGCCGGTCAGGCGGCGGAAACCAGCCTCAGCACGACGGCACCGGCCGCACAGCCGGACGCTGCTCCAGGACCGCGAGTCAGGTGAGCATGCGGCGCGCAGTAGCCCGAACCAGGCTGACGCGGATGGCCGCAGAAACGGATCTCCTCTTCTTCCCTGTCACCTCCATAGGGGTAGCGGCAGTCGCCTTGCTCGAGTTCGACCAGCGCGATCAGGCGCGGCCGGACACCAACGCAGCGCAATTTGACCGGACTGACCGGCTTCAATGCCGACGGTGGCGGCAGGTTCAGGCTGGCTGACGCGGCACGATTCGGCGCGAGCTGGGAGGGCTCGCCCGACAAGGACGGCACGATCGACGGACTCATCACCCGTTCGGGCGCGGCAAGCCCGAGCCCCAGCCGCTTGGCCCGACCGACCACCGCGTTGCGCGTGTAAGCCGTTCCAAACCTTGCGTTAATCTCTCTTCCGATCTGCGCGTATGACAACCCCTTGAAAAAATAGTCTCGAAGCGCGTCGGAATGCTCCGACGGCCAATGGCCCGGTTCCATGCTGCTGTCCTGTGATGCGCCCCGACCGTTCGATCCGGCGGCGGACACATACATTCCGTTATTCCGAATAGGAAGTCAAGCCGGAATTCTGATATTCATAATTGCATCAATTCCGAATTTCGGATTACAAGAGCCATGTGCCATGGCAATTCGAGGGAAACATCATGTTGGACGCTGCAATGATCGAGCGGGGCCTGGAAAAGACGGGCAAGAGCAAGGGCGGGCTGGCCGCGGCGATGGGCGTGCGTCCGGGAGCGGTGTCCGAAATCCTTGGTGGCGAGCGCCTGGTGAAGGCCTCGGAAATCATTCCGATCATGGAATATCTCGAGCTCAACCTCGCGCCGATCATGGGCCGCGTCGGCGCCGGCGCCGTCATCGAGCCTGACGTCGAGCAGGTTCCGCCGGAGGGGCTCGGCGACGTCACGCTGCCCTTCCCGATCATGGAAGAAACCGTCGCGTTCGAGATCGTCGGCGATTCGATGTTGCCCAAATACGAGAGCGGAGACGTGATCGTGGTCTACAAGGACCAGCGTCATCCGCTGTCCAGCTTCTACGGCGAAGAGGCCGTGGTCCGGCTCAAGACCGGCGAGCGCTATCTGAAGACCATCGAGCGGGGCAAATCACCCTCCGTCGTCAACCTCACCAGCTTCAACGCCAAGCCGATCGTCGGCGTCAAGCTCGACTGGGTCGGAGAGATCTGCCTCTCGATGCCCAAGGGCCAGCTCGAGCGGCTGCGCGCCAAGTCCGCCCGCCCGCGCAAGAAGAGCCGGTAAGGCGTGATTTCCGATTTTTGGAAGTCAGCCTTGACTTAATTCTCCTTTTCAGAAATACTCTGCCGCGCGCCGATCATCGGGGCGCGGCAGGATCGTTTGATGCAGTATTTCGTCGTGATGATCGATTACGGGCGCCGCGGTCGAGAGGCGATTGTCGACCCTGAAATCACCAGGCGCGAAGTCATCTCCCGAGTCAGCTCCGGCGAATACCAGAACATCTCGTTCGTCCACGAAATCGCGGGGGATTCCGTCGAGGACGTGACCGAAGCCATTCTGGCTGAGGCCGCCCTCCCCGAAATCCCGTCCGAGGATATCGATCTCCAGGCGAACCGTCTCGATCACGTCCGCGACTTGCACAAGCGCGACAAAGTATGACGCAGGCCGAGGCCACAGCCACTGCTCAATCCGAGATCACACCGTGAGAACGGTCGATCCCGTGGTCTTGCGCGCGGCGAGATCGGCATGCGCCTTGGCCGCATCCTTCAGCGGATAGGTCTGATGCACCTCGATCTTGACCGCGCCGGATTTCACGACATCGAATAGTTCGTTCGCCATCGCGACCAGGTTCTCGCGCTTGGCGGCGTAGGTGAACAGCGTCGGCCGGGTGACATAGAGCGAGCCCTTCTGCGCGAGCAGTCCGAGATTGAGGGGCTCGACTGCACCGGAAGACGCTCCGAACAGCGCGGCGACCCCCAGCGGCGCGAGACAGTCCAACGACCTCAGGAACGTGTCCTTGCCGACGGAATCATACACCACCGGCACCTTCTTGCCGCCAGTGATCTCGTCGACGCGCTTCACGAAATCTTCGCGCGAGTAAATGATGACGTGATCGCAACCATGCGCCTTGGCGAGCTTGGCCTTCGCATCGCTGCTGACGGTGCCGATCACGGTTGCGCCGAGATGCTTGGCCCATTGGCTCAGGATCAGGCCCACGCCACCCGCCGCAGCATGCAGCAGAATGGTATCGCCAGCCTTCACACGATAGGTCTGCCGGATCAGGTACTGCGTCGTCAGCCCCTTCAGCATCATTGCTGCCGCGGTCTTGTCGTCGACCCCGTCAGGCAGCTTCAGAAGCCGATCGGCAGGGATCAGCCGCGCCTCGGAATAGGCGCCAAGCGGCGAAGCACCGTAAGCGACACGATCACCCGGCTTCAGATCAGTGACGCCCGGCCCGACCTCTTCGACGACACCCGCGGCCTCGCTGCCGAGCCCACTCGGCAATTGCGCCGGATACACGCCCGAGCGGTTGTAGATGTCGACGAAGTTGAGGCCAACAGCGGTATGGCGAATGCGCGCCTCGCCTTGTCCCGGCTTGCCGACATTGACCTCCTCCCAAACCAGAACCTCCGGTCCGCCGGTCTTGTGAAAGCGAATGGCATGGGTCATGCGCGTTGCTCCCTTATCGTTGTGTTAATGATGGTCCGAAAGCCGGATCAACCTGTGAGATAGGTATTTGGTCCGCCCGGTACAGTATAGAAGACGTAACAAGAATGTCACAGCGACCGAGAAACCCTCGCCGTTCCGCCTCTGTTCGGAAGAGTTGATGACGCCCTCGCGACATCAGGCAGTAGCCTTGGCGCGGGGTTTGGTAGTCGCCTGTGAAGGAGAGCCGGGATGCCAGCTTATGTACAGCATCATCAGGATAGCGAAATTGCGCCTGTGATTTGCCCGACATGCATCGGGTTCCTGCCGATGTATGTGCGCGAGGTCGAACCGCACTGGAGCCTGGCCAAGATCGATTTCGTCTTTGAATGCGGCGACTGCGGCGCCGAGGTCAGGCAGACCATCCGCAAACCGGGGCCGCTGCGGCACTGATCGCATCGTCAGCCACTCATCAAGTAATTTGCGCTGAACGGAAAAAAGGGCGTCAGCGCGGATCAGGCCCATCCCAGACGAGGCTTGTTCTTTGCCGGGAACGCAGGCAGAACAAGCTTCAAGCAAGACCTTTGGGAGCGCCTTTCGTGGCTGAACAGAAGGCCTCGACCTCGATCGAGGCAGTGGAAAGCGGCCTCGCCGCGCAGGGCTATATCGCGAGCCGGCAGATCGCGACCGCCGTCTATTTGTCGCAACAGATCGAGAAGCCGATCCTGGTCGAGGGACCTGCGGGCGTCGGCAAGACCGAGCTTGCCAAGGCGATCGCGGCCTGGCGCGGCAAGAAGATGATCCGCCTGCAATGCTACGAAGGCCTCGACGAGGCCAAGGCGCTCTACGAGTGGAAATACGCCAAGCAACTGCTCTACACCCAGATTCTGAAGGACAAGCTCGGCGAAGTCCTCGGCGGCGCGCAGACGCTGCATGCTGCGCTCGACCAGCTCCATGATTTCGGCGACGTGTTCTTCTCCAAGGAGTTCGTCGAGCCGCGGCCGCTGCTGCAGGCGCTGGAGCAGCCGGGCGGCTGCGTGCTGCTGATCGACGAGATCGACAAGTCGGATGCCGAATTCGAATCGCTGCTGCTGGAAATCCTCTCGGACTTCCAGGTCACGATCCCGGAGCTCGGCACGGTCTCGGCGATCACGCCACCGACCGTGATCCTCACCTCCAACAGCGAGCGCGATCTGGGCGACGCGCTGAAGCGGCGCTGCCTGCACCTGCATATCGGCTTCCCCGAGCAGCGGCTGGAAGAGCGCATCGTCGAAAGCCGCGTCCCCGGCATCTCGCAGACGCTGCGCCGGCAGATGGTCGGCTTCATCCACGAGATCCGCTCGCTCGACCTGAAGAAGTTGCCCTCGGTCAGCGAGACTATCGACTGGGCGCGCGTGCTGGTGCTGCTTCAGGCGTCCGAGCTCGACACCGAGATCGTCAGGGACACGCTCAACGTGCTCCTGAAGTACGAGGCCGACATCGAGGCTGCGTCGCCGCAGATTACGACCTTCATTGCCAAGGCGGCACGGTCCAACGTCTTCGGTTGACGCCGATGCGCGAGAACCTTCATCGTTTCTTTCGGGCGGCGCGGGGCGCCGGCGTCCATGTCTCGCCCGCGGAAAGCATTGATGCGATGCGCGCAGTGGCGCAGGTTGGCCTCGCCGACCGCGCCATTTTGCGCGACGCGCTGCTTCTGACGCTCGCCAAGTCGCAGGACGAGAAGCTCGCGCTCGGCGACTGCTTTGATCTGTTCTTCAGCCAGCCCGAACCGGCTCAGGATCAAGCCGAAGCCAACGACAATGGCGAGGCCTCTCAGGAGCCCGATCAATCGCCCTCCTCGAGCTCGGCCAGCGGAGCGGCCGAAGCTCAGCCTCCCGAAGGATTAGGTCCTCTCGCACAGATGCTGCTGTCGCAGGATCGCAATGCGATGTCTGCCGCGATCGCCAGCGCGTCCGGTGCAGCCTCACTTTCCGATATCCGCTATTCCACCCAACGCGGCATCTTCTCCAGCCGCATCCTCGACGCGATGGGCCTGCAGCGCCTGCGTGATGATCTGGATGAACTCACCGCAACCAATCCGTCGCTGGCCGAGCGTCTCCGCGCGGCACTCGACGCCCTGCGCGAGGCCGTCCGCGACACCGTCTCGCAAGGGCTTGCGCTCTATGCACGCGAAGAGGCCGAAAACCTCCGCAACGAGATCCTGCGCAATGCGCCACTGGCCCGCATCGAGCGGCGACAGGTCGCGGAAATGCGGGCTCTCATCCGCCAGATCGCGCGCCGCCTGCGCGAGCGCTATTCGAAGCCGCGCAAGCGCCAACGCCGTGGACATCTCGACGTCCGCCGCACGCTACGCCGCAACGCTGCCTGGGGCGGAGTCCCCTTTCTCACCGCATGGAAGCGCAAGCACCGTGAGCGGCCGAAGATCGTGGCGCTGTGCGACGTCTCCGGCTCGGTTGCGCAGGTCTCGGACTTCTTCCTGCTCCTGATCCACTCGCTGCACGAGGTGGTGGACGACGTTCATTCCTTCGCATTCTCGTCGCACCTGATCGAGGTCAGCGAAATCCTGGAGAAGAAGCCGCCGGAAGAGGCGATGGCCGAGATCATGTCCAAAGTCGGCTTCGGCTCGTCCGATTACGGCTCGTCACTGGTCGATTTCGAGAAGGACTTCATGAGCACGCTGACGCCGCAGACCACGGTGATCGTGCTCGGCGATGCCCGCAGCAACAATCTCGATCCGCGTGCCGACATCTTGCGCCGCGTCTCCGAACGATCGAAGCGGCTGGTCTGGCTTAATCCCGAAGGACGGCTTGCCTGGGGCTTTGGCGATTCCGAGATGCCGCGTTACGCGACGTTTTGCAGCGTGGTGCGGCAATGCGCCACTGCGCAGCAGCTCGAGCGAGCCGTTTCCGATATCGTTGCGACTTACCAGTAGGCCTGTCCGCGGACGTCAGCTCCGCGCAGGTTCCGCGCGTCGCGTTGCAGTCGCGAATGTGATGGGGAATTTCATCGAGCGCGCGCTGTTCCGATTCCCCGGCTTTTGTCTTCTTCCGAGTATATCGCGTCGCAGAATGAGGCAGTAGCGCTTCCGCTGCACCTGCCGCCGCAAGGCAACATCAAATAGAAATCATCAATTAGTGATCAAAGAGCGGGATGATCTTTCGCGCCCGAACGATCTTAACCATTGTGACGCAACGAAGAGCGGCAATTCGTGAAGAGAGTTTCCAAGCAGAGCATCGAATTGCCGACTCATTGTCGTCGCATGGTCATGCAGCGCCGCTAACAGGGGCGCGCGGACGGTACTGTCGCTCGAGGCAACATGAACAACGATTTCGATTTCGACCTTTCACCGGAGCAGTGGGAAGCCCTCAAGACGCTTCGCAGCCCGGTGCCGAACGGTCGCCTCTCGAAGGCTCATCTGCTCGACGGTCTCGTCAGGCTCGGCCTTGTTATGTTCAGCGACGGCGGACCTGCGTTGACCGACATCGGCCGGAAGGTTCTGGTGCGCGGATCGTGCAGATTGCTGGATCTGGCAGCGTAGCGCGCACACATCAAAAAATCTGGGCTGTCACGATCGCGCAAGCGATGAACACGATGCCCAGTCCCTACACCACCGCTGGAATCGTCGACCGACGGCCGACCGGGACTTCCAGGGCGATGTCGCTGAGAGTGAAGGCCATTCCGTTGATGAGGTTGTTGGTCAGCGTGCTGACCAGCAGCGTCAGCACGATCGGAATCGCATTGCCGAGATGCATCATCAACACGCCCACGAGCACCTGCGCAGTGCGGTCGCTTGCGGCGGGATAATGACGAAGATCGGCCAGAGGAACAGCGCAAGGAAGAAGAACGCCGCAGCGGTCAGCGAGGCCAAGCCGGTGCGGCCGCCGGCCTGCACGCCGGTGGTCGACTCGATATAGGCCGTCACCACCGACCTGCCGAGGAGCGGACCGGGTCTTCAAAATGCCGATAGAAGGTTCGCTCGGCTACCTTCGCACCCTTGGCCACCGCCGCCATGGAGATGTCGTCGGGCGCCCGCCCCGAAAAATGATGTTGGCCCCTTCCGAACTGGACCTCAGGCGCTGAAAAAGGCCTCCGCTGACCTCCAAAACCGCGACAATCTGGCACGGTAGTTGCTAGCCTTGGTCGTCAGCACGTCGTCACAACGGGGGAGTTATCATGTCGACCATTGCCGCGGCCGCGGCCGCCGAGCCCAAGCCGCTTTACGCCTCGCTGTTCGTCCAGGTGCTGGTGGCGCTGATCCTGGGCATCATCCTTGGTGTGGTCGCCCCGGACTTCGCCATCAGCCTCAAGATCCTCAGCGATGCCTTCCTGAAGCTGATCTCGATGATCGTGGCCCCGATTGTGTTCTGCGTCGTCGTTCACGGCATTGCCGGCGCCGGCGACCTCAAGAAGGTCGGTCGGGTCGGCGTCAAGGCACTGGTCTATTTCGAGGCGATGACCACAGTCGCGCTCCTGCTCGGGCTGGTCCTGGCCTACGCTTTCGGTCCCGGCCACGGCATGAACATCGATCCTTCGACGCTCGATGCCAAGGCGCTCAATACCTACGCTGACAATGCCCACAAGCTGCAGGGCGCGGGCATTGGCGCGTTCCTGCTCAACGTCATCCCGTCCACCTCGTTTGATGCACTGTCGCGCAACGACGTGCTGCAGGTGCTGTTCTTCGCCGTGCTGTTCGGCGTCGGCCTCGCGCTGGTCGGCGGCGAGAAGGGCGCGCTCGTCACCTCGATCATCGATGCGGCGTCCACGGTGCTGTTCCGTGTCATGGGGCTCGTCGTTCGCGTGGCCCCACTCGGCGTGCTCGGCGCGGTGGCCTATACCGTCGGCAAATACGGCGTCGGCTCGCTGAAGCAGCTCGTCTCGCTGGTGATGCTGTTTTACGTCTCGGTCGGTATCTTCGTGCTCGGCGTGCTCGGCGGCGTGATGGCGCTTGCAGGAATCAACATTCTCAAGTTTCTCGCCTACCTGCGCGAAGAGCTGATGATCGTGCTCGCGACCGCCTCTTCCGACGCGGTGCTGCCGCAGATCATGAAGAAGCTGGAGCGGATGGGAGTCAAGGATTCCGTGGTCGGCCTCGTCATTCCGACCGGCTATTCCTTCAACCTCGATGCCTTCTCGATTTATCTCACGCTCGCCGTGGTATTCATCGCGCAGGCCACCAACACGCCGCTGTCGTTCGGCGATCTCCTGCTGGTGCTGGGCGTCTCCCTGATCACGTCAAAGGGTGCGCACGGCGTGCCGGGCTCGGCGATCGTGATCTTGGCCGCGACGCTGAACGCGGTGCCGAGCATTCCCGCGATCGGACTCGTGCTGGTGCTGTCGGTCGACTGGTTCATCGGCATGGCTCGCGCAGTCGGCAACCTCATCGGCAATTGCGTGGCGACAGTCGTCGTGGCGGCCTGGGAAGGCGACCTGGACCGCGCCAAGGCGGCCAAGGTTCTCGAGGGCGGAGAACTGGTGGACGTGACCGCGGGATAGTGCCCGTGGATCAGTCATTCCACTGGAGGAGCGGCGTTCCGTACGCCCTTTTCCACACCGACAGGAAGCGCGGAAACCAGGAATGTGCCACTGCGCCCTTATAGGCCCAGGTGCGATATTTCAGTCCGTGCTCGGAGATCAGCTCCTGATATCCACCATGGACCTCCGTCGAGGTGCGAATGTCCTTCAAGATTGCTTGCGCGCAGGCGCGGTATGTATTGCTTTCCGAGGACTCGTCGAAGTCCATCATGCGATCCGCGAACTCGACGTTGAACGTCGGCCAGGACGAGCGACCCTGGTAGGCTGGCGCCGCAATCCTATGGATCATCTTGTTCCGCGGATTGTCGGCCGACATTAGGAAGTGGAACGTGTTGGGGATGCGGAAGCGCGGTTCGGCGATGATCAGATCGGTCGTGGCCGCAAACAGCGCGCGCTCACGTGCATCGGTCATATCCCAGAAGCCGCGATGCACGCTGACGAAATCCAGCGCGACCAGGGACGCCGGCGTGCCTATCGGAGCATCCAGCGAATGCCTGACATAACCCTCCTTGCCGAATAGACTGAGCAGCCCATTCTTGTACTCGGCGAGGTCGCGACCGAGCAGCCGCTTTAGCTCGGTCTCATCGACGACGCCAAGCTGCACGCCCCACACGAAGGTCGTGTAAACGCAGGCATTGGTGACAAAACGCCGGCGCTCGGCACGGGTGTCCGTTGCCGCGGAGCGAGGCCCGCTGGCATCACAGAGCAAGCATCTGATGCCGTCGGCGTCGAAAGGTTCGAGCTCGCTTGCCAGCTTCAGGACCGCGCGCTTCAGATCGCCGCCGTATTCGGTCAGCAGCAGACGCCCCGCACGCGCGCATTGCGACATTGCCAGATAGGACGACGCCCGCTCCTCGGCCGAGAGCATCTGCTGGAGACCGGCGAGAATGCCGAGCAGCGTATCCGAAGGAGGCGAGAAATAGTTCACGCCGAGATACCGGTCCTGCCCCGCCGGAACGATGGTGGTCGTGACGACGTCGGCGCGGACCGCCTCCAGCAACAAGCGCACGCATGATGGTCTCGGCGTCGAGGACATCAGGATAGAACCAGGCGAAGTCGCGCGGGTAATAGGCGGAGGCATGCGGTGCGCCCGTAACGAGGAACGCCTCGGTCACCGAAAAGGCGCTGTCCATCGAATGCCGGTAGAGGTCCTCGATGGGTGACGATGAGTGATGCGACTGTCTCAGGAATCGATCACCGAGAAAATTGACCGCCTGAAGGGCATTGGCGATGAAGGTCGCGGCTCCGCCTTGGTAAAACCGATTTCCGCGATGTGACGGCAAGGAAATACCGCTGCTTATGGACCGGGTATCTCGTGACCCCGCCGACGGCCGGCCACTCATACCGAACATGGTTGATTCATGTCTCACCCCGATGACACGGCGCAGCAGCGGAAAGGCGTGCCCAACCCGATTGCATACAACACGGATATTTCGCCTAACTTTTGATCAATATTGTTTCTGACCAAGATTCAGACACTGCATATAGGTATTGTATTTCAATAGCTTATTTGAAACTGCCGCTTCTTTCCTCTCTGGCATGAAGCTTGCGACATCCTATCGCGGGCTCCGCCAGACCGGCGCAGCCGCCAAATTGAGGCGGTCCAGCCGCCAAGGGGAGCAAGCAATGGATTTTGGCAGGATTTCACGACGTCATTTGTTGCAGGGCGGTGCGGCCCTCACCCTCGGCGCAGCGGCCGGCGCCCGCCCAGCCTTCGCGGCCGAGACCACCATCGGCTTCATCTATGTCGGCTCGCGTGACGACTACGGTTACAACCAGGCACATGCGCAAGGGGCGGCGGCGCTGAAGAAGATTCCCGGCGTCAAGGTCGTCGAGGAAGAGAAGGTGCCGGAGACCGACGCGGTCGAGAAGACGATCGAGTCCATGATCAATCTCGACGGCGCCAGCCTGCTCTTCCCGACCTCGTTCGGTTACTACAATCCACACATCGTCAAGATGGCGGCCAAGTACCCGAAGCTTCACTTCGAGCACTGCGGCGGCCTCTGGACCGACAAGGACCCGAAGAACGCCGGTAGCTATTTCGGCTATATCGATGAAGCCCAGTACATCTCGGGCATCGTTGCCGGCTACACCTCGAAGACCGGCAAGCTCGGATTCGTCGCGGCCAAGCCGATCCCGCAGGTGTTGCGCAACATCAACGCCTTCGCGCTCGGCGCGAAGCTCGCCAATCCCAAAGCCACCACGCAGGTGATTTTCACCGGTGACTGGTCGATGCCAGTCAAGGAAGCCGAAGCCACCAACAGCCTGATCGATCAGGGGGTGGATGTCCTCACCTGCCATGTCGACGGTCCGAAGACCATGGTCGAGAACGCGGCGCGCAGGGGCGCTATGGTGTGCGGCTATCATGTCGATCAGTCGCCACTCGCGCCGAAGGCGTATCTCACTGGCGCCGAGTGGAACTGGGAAGCCCTCTACCCGAAGTTCGTGAAGATGATCGCCGCCGGCGAGAGCATCCCGAACTTCTACCGCGGCGGCCTCAAGGAGGAGATCGTCAAAACCTCGCCATATGGCGAAGCCGTCTCCGCCGAGGCGCGCAAGCACGCCGACGAGATCAAGGCAAAATTCCTGTCGGCCGAAGGTTACGCGATCTTCAAGGGTGGACTGGTCGACAACAAGGGCAAGACGGTGATCGCGGCCGGCACCGATCGCGGCCAGAAGGATCCCGAACTCGAGAAGATGGACTACCTCGTCGAAGGCGTGATCGGAGCGACTTCGTGACGTCGGAGGCAGCGGATTCTGCCGAGGCGGTCGGGGCAATTGCCCCGGCCGCCGACGCCGGCTTTCTGCAACGTTACGGCGGCGCGATCGAGTATGTCCTGATCCCGGGTGCGGCGGTCGCCGGCGCGCTCGCGGTGTTCGGCATCTTCGTCATGCTGTTCGGCAAGAATCCGCTCGACCTCTATTTCTACATGTACTACGGCGCGTTCGGCACCTGGTTCTCGTGGCAGAACACGCTGACGCGTGCAGCGCCCCTCATCCTCACGGCACTCTGCACGGCGCTGCCGGCGCAGCTCGGCATGGTCATCATCGGTGGCGAAGGCGCGCTGCTGATCGGCGCATTGTCGGCCACGAGCGCCGCACTGTTGCTTCAGGGCATGCCGCCGTTTGTCGTGCAGATCGCCATGGTCATTGCCGGCGTCATCGGTGGCGGCTTGTGGATCACGCTCGCTGGCGCGCTGCGCCAATATCGCGGTGTCAATGAGACGATCTCGAGCCTGCTGCTCGTCTACATCGCGCTCGCAATCCTGAATCATCTCGTCGAAGGCATGATGCGGGATCCCGCCAGCCTCAACAAACCGTCGACCCGCGAGATCGGCGCCGCCAACATGATCGGCTCCATTCCCGGCACCGACGTGCATTGGGGCCTCGTGTTCGGTCTCATCGCTGCGGTCGCCGCCTACATCCTGATCTATCACACCGTCTTCGGCTTCGCCGCGCGCGTTGCCGGCGGCAACATCCGCGCTGCCAGGATCGTCGGCCTCGGCGTCAGCAAGCTGATCCTGACCATCTGCTTCCTCGCAGGTGGCGCCGCCGGGCTTGCCGGCATGGTCGAAGTCGCCGCCGTGCAAGGCCGCACCAACGCCAACCTTGCGGCGGGCTACGGCTTCACTGGCATCCTCGTCGCCTTCCTGGCGCGGCAAAATCCGCTCGCCATCATTCCCGTCGCCATCCTGCTCGGCGGTATCAGCGCCAGCGGCGGCCTGCTGCAGCGCCGCCTCGGGCTGCCCGATGCCTCCGTGCTGGTGCTGCAGGGCATCATCTTCGTCTTCGTGCTCGCCAGCGACGCGCTCTACGGCCGCATCGGTTTCCTGAAGGGAAAATCCTGAGATGGCAGATGGATCGATCGGACTCTGGACTGTCTCCCTCGCCGTGCTCGGCGGCGCCATTCGCGTTTCCACGCCCTTCCTGTTCGTCAGCCTTGGAGAATGCATCACCGAGCGCTCGGGCCGCATCAATCTTGGCCTGGAAGGCACGCTTGTGATGGGCGCGATGAGCGCCTATGGCATTTCCTATCTCACGGGATCGCCTTGGCTCGGCTTGCTCGCCGCCGGCATCACGGGTGCACTGCTGGGCGCGCTGCATGCCGGGATCTGCTCGCTGCCGCGCGTCAACGACGTCGCGGTCGGCATCGCGTTGATGCTGTTCGGCACAGGCCTTGCGTTCTATCTCGGCAAGCCGCTGATAGAGCCCACCGCGCCACGCCTGCCCGCCATCGATTTCGGCTGGTGGAGCGATATCCCGCAAGTCCGCGCCGCCCTGCGCGTCAACGTCCTGTTCCTGATCGGTGTCGCGCTCGCACCCACCCTGTATTGGGCCTTCCGCGCCACGCGGTGGGGCCTGCTGATCCGGACCGCCGGCGAAAGCTCGGATGCGGCGCGCGCAATGGGCCACTCCGTCCTCCTGATCCGCCTGCGTGCGACGATGGTCGGTGGCTTCCTTGCCGGCATCGGCGGCTCGTTCCTGTCGTTGTTCTATCCCGGCAGCTGGAACGAGGGGCTGTCATCGGGCCAAGGCATCACCGCCGTGGCGCTCGTGATCTTCGCCCGCTGGGATCCGCTGCTCTGCCTGTGGGCTTCGCTCGCCTTCGGTGGCGCCGCTGCGCTCGGACCGGCGCTGCAATCGGTCGGCGTGACTTCAGGCTATCACCTCTTCAACGCGGCTCCTTACGTCCTGACGCTGGCAATCATGATCATCACCTGCTCGCCGAAACGCACGCTGACCGGAGCCCCGGCCGAACTGTCGATCACCCGCTAGAGAGCCCATCATGCCCGAGCGCACCATCAAGTCCGAGCCTTACGCCTGGCCCTACAACGGCGATCTCCGTCCGCAAAACACCGCGCTCATCATCATCGACATGCAGACCGACTTCTGCGGCATCGGCGGCTATGTCGACAAGATGGGCTATGATCTCTCGCTGACGCGGGCGCCGATCGAGCCGATCAAGAAGCTGCTCGCGGTCATGCGCGCCCAAGGCTTTCACATCATCCATACCCGCGAAGGTCATCGCCCGGATCTCTCTGATCTCCCCGCCAACAAGCGATGGCGCTCCCGCCAAATCGGCGCCGGCATCGGCGATCCCGGCCCCTGCGGGCGCATCCTGGTGCGCGGCGAGCCCGGCTGGGACATCATCGAGGAGCTCGCGCCGCTGCCGGGCGAGCCCATTATCGACAAGCCCGGCAAGGGCTCGTTCTGCGCGACCGATCTCGAATTGATTCTGCGCGTGCGGGGCATCGAGAACATCGTTCTCACAGGCATCACCACCGACGTCTGCGTCCACACCACCATGCGCGAGGCCAACGATCGCGGCTTCGAATGCGTGCTGCTGCACGATTGTTGCGGCGCGACCGACAAGAGCAACCACGATCACGCACTCAAGATGATCAAGATGCAGGGCGGCGTGTTCGGCGCGGTCTCGACGTCGGACGCTTTCATCGGGGCGATTTCTTGATCATCGGCGAGCAGCCTCCGCCCTCGGGCGCCTTCGGTGTCGACGCCATCGCCATGACCATGCGCTTCGGTGACTTCCTGGCGCTCGACAATGTCGAGCTGAAGGTACGACCAGGGTCGTTCCACGCGCTCCTCGGCGAGAACGGGGCCGGCAAATCGACGCTGGTTAAATGCATCATGGGCTACTATCACGCGACCAAGGGCGACATTCTCGTCGGCGGCCGCGAGCAGGCCATCGCCAATCCGAAGGACGCCCACGCGCTCGGCCTCGGCATGGTCTACCAGCATTTCACGCTGGTGCCGGCCATGACCGTTGCCGAAAACCTCGTGCTGGCCCGCGACGACGTGCCGGCCGTGGTGAACTGGCCGAAGGAGATGAAGGAGCTTGAGGCCTTCCTGGCGCGGATGCCGTTCAAGGTGCCGCTCTCCGCCAAAGTATCCGATATCTCCGCCGGTGAACGGCAGAAATGCGAGATCCTCAAGCAGCTCTATCTGAAGCGCCGTTTCCTGATCCTGGACGAGCCCACCTCGGTGCTGACGCCGGCAGAAGCGGACGAGGTGCTCGGCATGCTTCGCGTCATGGTCGTGAAGGGCGAGCTGACCATCCTGATGATCACCCACAAGTTTCGCGAGGTCATGGCCTTCGCCGACGAGGTGACGATCCTGCGCCGCGGCAAGCTCGCCGGCGCCGGCAAGGTCGCCGAGTTGACGCCGGACGCGATGGCGCGCACCATGATTGGCGCCGAGGAGCTGACGGTGCAACCGCCACGGACCGGAGAAGCCGGTCAGGCCCGGCTCGAACTAGCGAAAGTCCGCGCGCTCGACGACGCCGGCGGCATCGCTGTCCATGACGTCTCCCTGACCGTGCGCGCCGGTGAGATCGTCGGCATCGCCGGCGTCTCCGGCAACGGCCAGCGCCAGCTCGTCGAGGTCCTGGCCGGCCAGCGCGAGGCGGAGTGCGGCGAAATCCGCGTCGCCGGCGATCCCTATCACGCCAGCCGCGAGGAGATGCGGCGCCACAGGATGTCGGTGCTGCCCGAGGAGCCGCTGAAGAACGCCTGCGTCGGCGGCATGAGCGTTGCCGACAACATCGCCTTCCGCGAGTTCGACCGCGCGCCGTTTGCCAGCGGCGGCTGGTGGCTCAACCGTGGCGCCTTTCGCGACGATGCCAGGAAGAAGATCGGCCAGTACAAGATCAAGACCCGCACGCCGGACACGCCAATCTCGGCACTTTCGGGCGGCAACGTCCAGCGCGCCGTGCTCGCACGCGAACTCGCTGGTGACGTCGAGGTCCTGATCGCGGCCAATCCCTGCTTCGGCCTCGACTTCGCGGCCGTGGCGCAGATCCACGCTGAAATCATGGCCGCACGCAACCGCGGCGCCGCAGTCTTGCTCGTGAGCGAGGATCTCGACGAATTGCTTGAGCTGTCTGATCGACTGGTGGTGATGTTCCACGGTGAATTCGTGTATGAAGCCCGCACCAGCGAAGCCGATCTCACCGAGATCGGGCGGCACATGGCGGGACACTGACCGCGGAGGCGCCATGGACGGCCTGAGCGACCAATACTTCCTGCGTCTGTCCTTCGCCGTCGCCCGCCGCTCCTTCACCCACGGCAATCATCCATTCGGCTGCATCGTCGTCGATGCCGACGGAAAGGTGCTGATCGAAGCCGAGAACGGCTACATGCCTGCCCATGACGGCACCGCACATGCCGAGCGCCTCGCGGCAACCCAAGCCTGCCGCACGCTGAGCCGCGAGGTCCTGGCGAAGGCGACGCTGTACTCTTCCGCAGAACCCTGCGCGATGTGTTCGGGCGCAATCTACTGGGCCGGCATCGGCCGCGTGGTCTATGGCCTCAGCGAGCACCGCCTGCGCGGCATCACCGGCAATCATCCGGAGAACCCGACGCTCGACCTGCCCTGCCGCGATGTCTTTGCAAGTGGCCAGCGGCCGACCGAGGTGGTGGGGCCGTTGCTCGAAGACGAGGCCGCAGCGCTGCACGACGGCGTGTGGGCGAAGTAGGTTCTCCAAAAAAATCGAAAACAACCCCATGCACAGTAGAAGCGCGACAGCTCGCCGGCACGAGGTCGCTGCGGAATTTTTTCGTATTTTTCGAATAGCGCTTGATGCGTCGGGCAAAACAGTGGCATGATGCCATCATTGCACATTTGAAAACGCGGCTAGCCGGTCGCCGAAGGCGATGCGTGGAGCCCTGCTGCAGAAAGCCAATCTCCAGGCGGGCAACGGCCAATCGAGCGGCAGTCACTGAAATGATTGTGTCTCACTCAACGGGTGCAGTCCAGCCCGTAGGATGGGTTGAGCCCTTGCGAAACCCATCGCACTTGTTTCGTGGTAACGTCGCGCCATGACCGCGTACCGTCGTAACTTCGTTCAGGGTGGATGCTTTTTCTTCACCGTCAATCTGGCGGAGCGAAAGCTATCGTTGCTGACGGAACATGTCGAGTTGCTGCGTGCGGCGTTTCGGGAGACGCACCGGCGTCATCCATTCACGATCGAGGCCATCGTGGTGTTGCCCGATCACCTTCACACCGTGTGGACGTTGCCCGAAGGTGACGCCGATTTCGCGACGCGCTGGCAGTTGATCAAGTCCGCTTTCTCACGCCGCCTGCCGTCGAACGAACGGATATCCCAAAGCCGCTCGGCCAAGGGTGAACGCGGCGTCTGGCAACGCAGATATTGGGAGCACACCATTCGCGACGAAAACGATTTCGTGCGGCACGTCGACTACGTTCACATCAACCCCGTCAAGCATGGGCTCGTCGACCGGGTGCGCGACTGGGCCGCGTCGTCGTTTCATCGTCACGTGGAGCTGGGCAATTATCCGGCCGATTCGGCGGGCGATTTGTCGGATGATGACCGCGACTAAGGAGAGCGGAGATAGAGTAGCGATGGGTTTCGCAAGGGCTCAACCCATCCTACGGGCTACGGGCAAAGGCGGTCTAGTACCGGCCACACCGTCTCGTGTAGAGTAAAAGTGGTGGGCACGCCCCACCCGGCCGCGGCTCTCCCGAACACGAATGACGCCGCACATCCCTGCGCGACGCCATTCGAGCCTTGAGACCTCGGGCGATCAGAACTTCACAGTGACGCCGCCATAGACCGTGGACTCGGTGCAGCTGTTGGTGCTCTGGCCGGTCGCGGCGACGGTGCAGACACCAGCCATGGCGTTGTGGTCGAGGCCGAACTTGTTCTGCCAATAGCGGTAGGCGACCCAGAGGTCGACGAAGTGCGAGTACTTGTCACCCCAGGCAGCCTTCGACGCGTCGAACGTTAGACGGATCGGCTCGCTGTTCAGCTCGGTCTTGGAGGCGGTTGAGAACCGGCCGATGCCCGAGAGCGCGGGAAGACCGTTCGAATCGCCCTTGGGGCCGTACCAGCCGGCGCGCCCGCTGATCGACCAGAACTGCATGTTCGGCGGCAGGAAACCCAGGTCCATGTAGTAGTTGATTTCGACCGCCCAGGTCGGACGATAGCTGACATTGCCATCCGAATTACAGGTCACGCCGGCAACACCCGCACCGAACAGTCCGCATTGCGTGAACGCGTTGTGATTCAGGAACTCCCAGTACACCAAGGGCGCGACGTCGATGTAGCCCTTGTACGGAAGGTCGAAGGCGAACTGGAGACCGGCGACGACGTCGCGCTTGGCGGGCGCGAGGAAGTTGTTCTCGGTATTGCCGTCCATCCCGACTTCGAACGAAATGTTGTGCAGTGGGCCCGCGGCGAAGGTCTTGGTGTTGAACAACTCATTCCAGCCGAAGGTCGAGCGGAACAGGCCGTAGATCTCGGTCGCGCCAGCGCAGTCGGCGGCGGCGCCGGTGATCGTCACGCCCGGTGCGGTGCAGGGCGAGGCGGGATCATTATGACCCGACTTGAACATCGAGATCGTGAAGAAGTTGGTGCCGTAGGCCCAGGCATCGAAATGGGTGAAGGAATAGACCTGTTTTGCGGTGGTGCCGTTGATGCTGCCATCCGGGCGGGTGCTCCACATGCCGGGGTCGGTGCCCTTCGGCATCCAGGAGAACGACACGCGGTCGTCGATCACCAGGAAGAACGGAAGGTCAGGCGCTTTCTTGGCGGCCTTGACCGGCAAATCCGCCGCGAGAGCCCAGCCACCGTTGGCCAGCGTAGCAAGTGACAGCACCGTTGCTGCCACTGCCTTGAAACGAAACGACATCCTGAATACCCCCAAGTTTGGACACGTAAAAATGAACGTCCCTTGGGCGCGACCCTTGCGCCGAATTCCCGGAGTGAGAAGCCTCAACTTTTTCCAAGGCGTGCCGCAAGTTTCGGCAGCGGCCGACGATTCACAGCGGAAATTCGAGGGTTTTTGCGCATTCGACCGTCGCGCGGAAACGGCGACGCAATGCCGGACATTCCCGGTTGATTTCGTTTGCGTTTTATCTCGGACAACGGGCAGGCCCGGCAACGATTGCGGGCGATTCCGCATTGCATACGCCTGCAGGTACCGCTTTGCTCAACTTCACGGCAAGGCTGCACCGCCGGTTCCGATTTGGTTCGAACCGTCACAAATTTGCAACAGACATCGCTTGCAGAGTGGGTCGCGACCGCTCCCCAACTCCTCCCTGGAGACGATCACGGCCCCGCGGCGCGCCGCGACTCACGGCTACCAGCCCGTGCCGAAGCGTTAAGCAACGGATGACGCTTTTTCACACCTTACGCGGAGGCTTAAACTAGCCCAGTATTGAGGCAATTCGTCCCATGCCAGCGTATCAGCGAATGTTAGATCCGACGCCTAACGGCCCGCATTCCGGCGAGTCCCCGTTGCTCACGACGGTCGGGCTCACCAAGCGCTATGGGGACTTCCTCGCCAACGATTCGATCGACATCGACGTCTGGCCGAACGAAATCCATGCGCTGCTTGGCGAGAACGGTGCCGGCAAGTCGACGTTGGTGAAGGCGATCTATGGACTGATCCAGCCCTCTGCCGGGGAGATCCGCTGGCGGGGCGAACGAATCGTGCTGTCCGGCCCCTCGGAGGCACGCAGCCGCGGCATCGGAATGGTGTTCCAGCATTTCTCGCTGTTCGACAATCTCACCGTCGCCGAGAACGTTGCGCTCGGCCTCGACGGCAGGGAATCCTTCAGGGACATGTCGGCGCGGCTCGAGCAGGTGTCGAAGACCTACGGCCTGCCGCTCGATCCCAAGCGCGAGGTCTGGCAACTGTCGGTCGGCGAGCGCCAGCGGATCGAGATCGTCCGGGCGCTGATGCAGGACCCGAAATTCCTGATCCTGGACGAGCCGACCGCGGTACTGACGCCGCAGGAGGCCGACCAGCTCTTCGTCGTGCTGGAGCGCCTCAAGGCCGAAGGCCGCGCCATCCTCTACATCAGCCACAAGCTCGAAGAGGTGAAGCGGCTCTGCGACACCGCGACAATCCTGCGTGGCGGCAGGAAGATCCAGACCTGCAATCCCAGGCGCGAGACCGCCGCCTCGCTCGCACGCATGATGGTCGGCGGCGAGATCAGGGAAGTGAAGGCAGCCGCCGGCCGTCAGACCACGATCCCGCGGCTGGTCGTCAACGATCTATCGCTCCCGCCCGACGAGCCACACGGGATTCGGCTCGAGCATATCTCGTTCGAGCTGAAGGGCGGCGAGATCCTCGGCATCGCCGGCGTCGCCGGTAACGGCCAGGATGAATTGTTCGCAGCACTGTCCGGCGAGCGGCTGTCGAACGATCCCGGTACGGTGGTGATCGAAGGCATCGCCGCCGGCCATCTCTCGATCACCAAGCGCCGCAAGCTCGGTGCCGCCTTCGTACCCGAAGAGCGGCTCGGCCACGGCACCGCGCCCCGCATGAAGCTGTCCGAGAACGCGCTGCTCACCGGCCACGCCGCCAGCGGCATGGTCCATCACGGCTTCATCGACACGGCAGCGACGCTGCAGACCGTGGACAAGGCGACCGAGACGTTCGACGTTCGCAAGGCCAAGCGCGATCCGGAAGCGGCATCCCTCTCCGGCGGTAATCTGCAAAAATTCATCGTCGGCCGCGAGATCCTGCGCAGTCCGGCCGTGCTGGTGGTCAGCCAGCCCACCTGGGGCGTCGATGCCGGTGCTGCCGCCGTCATCCGCCAGGCACTGCTTGATCTCGCGAGCGCAGGCGCGGCGGTGCTCGTGACCAGCCAGGATCTCGACGAGCTCGCCGAGATCGCCGACCGCATCGCCGTGATGTTCCATGGCCGGCTATCGGCTCCGCTCGCGGCAAGCGAAGCGACGCGCGAGAAGCTCGGCCTGCTCATGGGCGGCAGCAGCCTCGAGCCGAGGGAGGCCGCGCATGCAGTTGGTGCTTGAGAAGCGCACTGAGCGCTCCAACACGATCGCGCTGGTCTCGCCGTTGATAGCGATCGGCCTGACGATCGTGACCATGACCATCCTGTTCGCGATCCTCGGCAAGAATCCGCTACTGGCCTTGCAGGCCTATTTCGTCGCGCCCCTGACCGACGGCTATTCGCTCCAGGAGATCGCGGTGAAAGCGACGCCGCTGGTGATGATCGCGATCGGACTGTCACTCTGCTATCTCGCGAACGCCTGGAACATCGGCGCGGAAGGCCAATTCCTGATCGGAGCGGTTGCCGGAAGCTGGATTGCGGTGAAGACTCAAGGCACCGACGCCGGCGCCTGGGTTCTCCCGGTGATGCTCGTGCTCGCGGCTGCCGCCGGCGCGCTCTATGCGCTGATCCCGGCGATCTGCAAGGTGAAGTTCGGCGCCAGCGAGATCCTGACCAGCCTGATGCTGGTCTATGTCGCCGACCTTCTGCTGGACTATCTCGTCCGCGGTCCCTGGCGCGACCCGAACGGCTTCAACTTCCCGACCACGGCCGATTTCGATCCGGTCGCAACGGTGCCGGTGCTGATCGAGGGGGGCCGACTGCACCTCGGCTCGATCATCGCGCTGCTGGTCGTCGCCGCGGCCGCCATCCTGCTCGGGCGCACGATCAAGGGTTTCGAGATACGCGTGGTGGGCGCCGCCCCGCGCGCGGCGCGGTTCGGCGGCTTCAACGCCAATCAACTGATCATCCTGACCTTCGCGGTGTCGGGCGCGCTGGCCGGCCTCGCCGGCATCATCGAGGTCGCGGGCCCGGTCGGACATCTCCAGCCCGGCATCTCGCCGGGCTACGGTTTCACCGCGATCATCGTCGCCTTCCTCGGCCGGTTGAATCCGGTTGGAATATTAATTGCAGGCCTTTTTCTCGCACTGACCTTTATCGGCGGTGAGCAGGCGCAGATCGCAATGAAGATTCCGTTGGATGTCACCAAGGTATTCCAGGGCATTTTGCTGTTCTACGTGCTCGCCTGCGATTCCCTCATCCTCTACCGCTTCAAGCTCGTCTTCCCGAACCGTCAGGTGGCCCGTGGAGCTGGTTGAAGCCATCATCCTGTCGGTGCTCGCCGCATCGACGCCGCTCCTGATCGCGGCAACCGGCGAGCTCGTGACCGAGCGCTCCGGCGTGCTCAACCTCGGCGTCGAGGGCATGATGATCGTCGGCGCCGCCTGCGGCTTTGGTGGCGCGTGGCTCACCGGATCAATTTTCATCGGCGCACTGTTCGGCATCGTCGCCGGAATACTGATGTCGCTGATCTTCGCGCTGATGGCGCTCGGGCTTGCCGTCAACCAAGTCGCAACCGGCCTCGCACTCACGATCTTCGGCGTCGGCCTGTCCGGACTGATTGGCGCCGGCTTCGTCGGCGAACGCATCTCGCCGGCGGCGCATCTCACCATTCCCGGCCTTACCGAGATTCCGCTGATCGGCCATGTGCTGTTCGGCGAAGACGGCTTCGTCTATTTTTCCATCGCGCTCATCATCGGGGCCTGGTGGTTCCTGTATCGAACACGCGCGGGATTGATCCTTCGCGCCTGCGGCGACAACCACGTCTCCGCACATGCGCTCGGCTATCCCGTGCTGCGCATTCGCACCTTCGCCGTCATGTTCGGCGGCGCCTGCGCCGGGCTGGCGGGCGCTTATCTGCCGCTCGCCTACACACCGTTCTTCATTCCGGGCATGACCGCCGGCCGCGGCTGGATTGCGCTGGCTCTGGTCGTGTTCGCGTCCTGGCGGCCGGGTCGCCTCGTGGTCGGCGCCTATCTGTTCGGCGCGGTGACGATCCTGCAACTGCATGCGCAAGGTTTTGGCGTCGGCATTCCCTCGCAATTCATGTCGGCGCTGCCGTACCTCGCGACCGTCATCGTGCTGGTCCTGCTCTCCCGTGCGCGCACCGGCGGCTCGACCGCCCCGGCCGCGCTTGGCACCGTGTTCGTGCCTGACCGCTGATTTCGTTTTCGCAGCGTGCGCGATGGGGCGCGCATGTTGCGGATTGTAGCTTCCCCTGATGCTTGGAGATTGATGATGAGGAAACCACTTCTTGCGCTCGCTGCCGGCCTTCTGCTTGCCGGAAGCCTCAGCGCAGCGTCCGCCGCCGACAAGCTGAAAGTCGGATTCATTTACCTTGGCCCGATCGGCGACCTCGGCTGGACCTACCAGCATGAGCTGGCCCGCCAGGCGCTGGTGAAAGAGCTCGGCGACAAGATCGAGACCACCTATCTCGAAAACGTCCCCGAAGGTCCCGACGCCGAGCGCGCCATCGAGCAACTCGTCCGTGCCGGCAACAAGCTGATCTTCACGACCTCGTTCGGCTACATGGACCCGACACTGAAGGTCGCCAAGAAATACCCGAACGTGCATTTCGAGCACGCGACGGGCTACAAGCGCGACAAGAACATGTCGACGTACTCGTCGAAATGGTATCAGGGCCGCTACATTCAAGGCCTGATCGCGGCCAAGATGTCGAAATCGGGCGTGCTCGGCTATATCGGCTCGTTCCCGATTCCGGAGGTCGTCTCCGGGATCAACGCGACGATGATCGCGGCGCAGACCATCAACCCGAACATCAAGGTCAAGATCATCTGGGCCAACACCTGGTTCGACCCGGGCAAGGAGGCCGACGCCGCCAAGGCGCTCATCGACCAGGGCGCCGACGTGATCATGCAGCACACGGATTCGCCCGCCGCCATGCAGATCGCCAGCGAGCGCGGCAAGCTCGCTTTCGGCCAGGACTCCGAGATGATCAAGTTCGGGCCCAAGACACAGCTGACCTCGATCCTCGACACCTGGGGCCCCTATTATATCGAACGCGTCAAGGCCGAGCTCGACGGCACGTGGAAGTCCGAGGACACCTGGGGCGGCCTCGACAGCCACATGTTCGCGATGGCGCCCTATACCAACATGCCTGACGACGTGAAAAAGATCGCCGAGGATGCCCAGGCGGCCATCACTGCCGGCACTCTGCATCCGTTCAAGTGCCCGGTTGTTGGGCAAGATGGCAAGGAGATCGAGTGCAAGGGGGGCGCCAATCTCGCCGACGGCCAGATCCTCGGCATGAATTTCTACGTCAAGGGCATCGATGACAAGCTGCCGGGCAAGTAGCACGCTTCTTGCTTTCACCAAATGACCTGCTCCTCCCGGAGGAGGTTCGGAGGGGGTGGCCAGAAGCACCCGGCACTTGTGGTCGCCCCCTCCTGCTATTTTCCTATCCCGCCTGCATCGCCCGCGCCGCGGCGCTATGCCGGCGGATCAGATCCGCGACGTCCAGTCCCGGAAGCGCGCCGTCGATCACGGCCCATTTCCCCGCCACCATCACCCGATCGGCGCGATGCGCCCCGCACAACACCAGTGCCGCCAGCGGATCGCCATGACCGGAGAAGCGCAGCTCGTCGAGCTTGAACAGCGCCAGGTCGGCCGCCTTGCCGACCGCGATCTCGCCGAGTTCCGGACGGCCGACGCAAGCCGCCGAGCCCTTGGTGGCCCAGCGCAGCGCATCCTTGTGGCTGACATTGCTCACGCCATAGCGGGCGCGCTGCAGCAGGAAGGCGGCGCGCACCTCCTGCATCAGGTTCGATCCGTCATTGGAGGCCGAGCCGTCGACACCGATGCCAATGCCGACGCCAGCCTCTTCCATCTCGCACACCGGACAGCAGCCGGAGGCCAGCAGCTGATTGCTGCACGCGCAATGGCTGATGGTGGTCCTGGCCCTGCCGAGGCGCTTCATCTCCTCAGTGTTGAAAAAGATGCCGTGGGCGAGCCAGGTCCGCGCATTGAGCCAGCCGCATTGCTCGAGATAGTCGAGCGGGCGGCAGCCGTACATCTGCTGGCAAAATTTGTTCTCGTCCTCGGTCTCGGCGAGATGGGTGTGCAGCCGGACGTCGAGCTTGTCGGCGAGAGCGGCGGTGGCGCGCATCAGCGACGTCGTCACCGAGAACGGCGAGCAAGGGGCGAGCGCAATCTGCACCATCGCATCCGGGCCGCGCTGGTGGTGCTTGGCGACGACGCGCGCGCTGTCGGCCATGATGGTGTCCTCGTCCTGCACGACGCTGTCAGGCGGCAGGCCGCCGTCGCGCTGCGACAGGTTCATCGAGCCGCGCGTCAGCAGCACGCGCATGCCGAGCCGTTTTGCGACGCCGACCTCGATGTCGACGGACTCCTCTAACCCCGCCGGGAAGACATAGTGATGATCCGTCGTCGTGGTGCAGCCCGAGAGCAGCAGCTCCGACATCGCGACGGTCACGCCGAGCTCCAGCGATTCGGGCGTCAGCTTGGCCCACACCGGATAGAGCGCCTGAAGCCAGGGAAACAGCTCGCGGTCCATCGCCGCCGGCAGCGCCCGCGTCAGCGTCTGATAAAAATGATGGTGGGTGTTGATGAGACCCGGCAGCACGACGTGTCCGCCCGCATCGAACACGGTGACGTCTGCGGTTGCAGGCCTCCCGCCTGTGGGCACGAGTTCAACGATACGGCCATCGCTCACGACGATCCCGTGCCCTGCACCATCGGCGAGGATCGCGAGGGGATCCCTGATCCAGATCGGCTTTGCGTCACTCATGCGCCTGCTTCCCCCGACATCCGCTGACGACAGGCCTGCAAGGCAGGGGCCAGCCCGAGAGCGCGATGACCGCGACTCGTTGTGCCACTTCTTGTTGCCACTTGGCGCTGGTCTTGCAAGACTTTCCCTTCAGTCAAATCACCGGCGCAGGCATTATCGCGGCCATGGACTTGAATACCATCACAGCGGTCTCCCATCCGCAAACGCGCTCCGAACTGCCCATTTGGACGCCGGGTGATGCCTGGCTCGCCGGCGGCACCTGGTTGTTCTCGGAACCGCAGACCCACCTCACGCGGCTCGTCGATCTCACCGATCTGAAATGGCCGGCGCTGGCGATCACGAGCAGCCACCTCGGCATCGCCGCCACCTGCACGATCTCGCAACTCGATGCGCTCGCCTGTCCGGCCGAGTGGCTGGCGGCACCGCTGATCGGCCAATGCTGCCGCGCCTTTCTCGCATCCTTCAAGATCTGGAAGACGGCGACGGTCGGCGGCAATCTCTGCATGTCGCTGCCGGCCGGGCCGATGATCTCGCTCACCTCGGCGCTCGACGGCGTCTGCACCATCTGGAAGGCCAGCGGCGGCGAGCAGCGGATTCCCGTCGTCGAGTTCGTCACCGGCAATCAGCGCAATCGCCTGTCCGCGGGCGACTTGCTGCGACAGATCGATATTCCGATCGCCGCGCTGAAGCGCCGCTCCGCCTTTCGCCAGATCTCGCTTGCGCCGGTCGGCCGCTCCGCGGCTCTTCTGATCGGAAGTCTCGACAGCAATGGCGCGCTGAAGCTGACCGTCACCGCGTCGACTGTCCGCCCGATCCAGATCTCGTTTCCTGGGCCGACCGATGCGAGCGCGCTTCGCGCTGCGATCGCCGAGGAGATCACCGACGATCTCTATCATACCGACATTCACGGCAAGCCACTCTGGCGCAAGCACATGACGCTGCGGCTTGCCGAGGAGATCCGTGCCGAGCTCCTGGGATCAACGTCACCATGAGCTTCGAGATCAACGGCACGAATTTTCCGCAAGCGCCGCGCGCCGGCCAATGCCTGCGCACGTTCTTGCGCGAACTCGGACATTTCGGGGTGAAGAAAGGCTGCGACGCCGGCGATTGCGGGGCCTGCACCGTGCTGATCGATGGCGAGCCCGTGCATAGCTGCCTGATCCCCGCGTTTCGTGCGGAGGGACGCGCCATCACCACGATCGAAGGTTTCGGTGGCGAGGACGGTATGCACCCGATGCAGCAGGCCTTCCTCGAGGCGCAGGGCTTCCAATGCGGCTTCTGCACCGCCGGCATGATCCTCACCTGTGCCGCCCTGAACCAGGCCCAGCGCACCGATCTTGGCGCCGCGCTGAAGGGCAACATCTGTCGCTGCACCGGCTATCGTTCGATCGAGGACGCGATCGACGGCAACACCAATATCGAGGAGCGCGTCGAAGCCGGCGGTGCGTTCGGCCGCAGCCTGCCGGCGCCTGCCGGCCCCGACATCGTCCGCGGCACCGCGCATTATACCTTCGACACCGAGATCGACGGCCTGCTGCATATCAAGCTGCTGCGCTCGCCGCATCCGCACGCCAGGATCGTTTCGATCGACAGATCGGCGGCGATGGCTGTAGCAGGCGTGCACGCCATCCTGACGCATGAAGATGCGCCTTCGATGTTGTTCTCGACGGCGCGGCACGAGAAGGACTGGATGGACCCCGCGGACACCCGCATTCTCGACGATGTCGTCCGCTTCGTCGGCCAGAAGGTCGCGGCTGTCGTCGCTGACAGCGAAGGCGCCGCCGAGGAGGCCTGCCGCCTGCTGAAGGTCGTCTACGAGATCTTGCCCGCGTTGATCGACCCGGAGCAGGCGATGATGCCGGGCGCGCCGCTCGTCCATCCTGACAGGACCAGCGCGAACCGCGTCGCCGACGCCCAGCGCAATCTCGTCGCGGAGATACACGGCGAGTTCGGCGATGTCGCTTCGGCGCTGGCTGCATCCGCCGTCACCTTCGCTGCGACTTTCCACAGCCAACGCGTACAGCATGCGGCGCTCGAGACCCATGGCGGACTTGCCTGGCTCGATGAGGCTGGCGTGCTCAACGTCCGCACCTCGACACAGGTCCCGTTCCTGACCCGGCGCGCGCTCTCGAACATCTTCGAGCTTCCCATGGACAAGGTCCGCGTGTTCTGCGAGCGCGTCGGCGGTGGTTTTGGCGGCAAGCAGGAGATGTTCGTCGAGGACATCCTGGCGCTGGCGGCGCTGAAGACCCGGCGCCCCGTCAAGCTCGAGCTCACCCGCGAGGAGCAGTTCATCGCGACCTCGACGCGGCATCCGATGCGGGTCCACATCAAGGCCGGCGCCAATGCCGACGGGAAGCTCACGGCATTGCAACTCGACGTGCTCTCCAACACGGGCGCCTACGGCAATCACGGTCCGTCCGTGATGTTCCACGCGGTATCGGAATCCATCGCCGTCTACAATTGCCCGAACAAGCGCGTCGACGGCTTCGCCGTCTACACCAACACGGTGCCCGCAGGCGCGTTTCGCGGCTATGGCCTGCCGCAAGCCCTGATCGCGGTCGAGGCCGCCATCGACGAACTGGCGAAGCAGCTCGGCATCAGCCCCTATGACATGCGCCGCCGCAATATCGTCAGGCCCGGCGATCCCATGCTGTCGCCACCGGCGTCCGATGATCACGATGTGCTCTATGGTTCCTACGGTCTCGACCAGTGCATCGACCTCGTCGAGCGCGCGATGCAGGCCGATATCGAGCAGCCCGAATTGTCGCCGGAATGGCTGACCGGCGATGGCATTGCGCTGAGCATGATCGACACCGTGCCGCCCGCCGGGCACATTGCCGATGCGACCGTCGCGCTCAACGACGACGGCGGCTTCGATCTCACCGTCGGCACCGCCGAGTTCGGCAACGGCACCAGCACCGTGCACCGGCAGATCGCCGCGACCGTGCTGGCGACCACCGTCGACAGGATTCGCCTGCGCCAGTCCGACACGGCCCATGGCGGCCACGACACCGGCGCTTACGGCAGCACCGGTACGTTCGTGGCCGGCAAGGCGACCCAGGCCGCGGCCATGCAGCTTGCGGAAGAGTTGAAGGCGGCGGCCGCCGGCGCGTGGCTCTGCGATGCCACGAGCTGCACGCTCGAAGCCGAATTCGTCGTCAGCGGCATGCGGCGAATGTCGTTTGCCGAGCTGGCGAAGCTCGCGCGCGAGACCGGTCGTCCGCTCGCGGCCCAAGGCAATTCCGCGGGAACGCCACGTTCCGTCGGCTTCAACGTGCATGGCTTTCGCGTCGCCGTGAACACCGGCACCGGCGAGCTCAGGATTCTCAAGAGCGTGCAGGCCGCCGACGCCGGCATCGTGGCCAATCCCATGCAGTGTCGCGGTCAGGTCGAGGGCGGCGTTGCCCAAGCCCTCGGGGCGGCCCTCTATGAGGAGATGGTGGTCGACGCAGGCGGCCGCGTCGCCAATCCCAAATTCCGCGACTATCATCTGCCGTCCTTCGCGGACGTGCCGCGTACGGAAGTGTTGTTCGCCGAGACCTCAGACACGATCGGACCGTTGGGCGCGAAGTCGATGAGCGAGAGCCCGTATAACCCCGTCGCCGCCGCGCTCGGCAACGCGATCACCGATGCCACCGGCATCCGCTTCACCGCGCCGCCGTTCAAGCCGGATCGGCTGTTTCCGGCGCTGCACGACAAGTTCGGCGATCAGCTCCCCCGATACGTCGAGTAGCTCCACGGCGTGACCAGCAGCGGCACGTGATAGTGTCCCTCAGGCTCGCTGATCGCGAACCGCAGCGGGATCTCGTCGAGGAAGGGCGGATCGGGGAGCTGCACGTTACGCTCGGCGTAGTACCTGGCGACGTTGAAGCGGAGCTCGTAGCGGCCGATCGGCAGCGGACGGCCGCCGATCAGGGGCTGGTCGGTGCGGCCATCCGCATTGGTGACCGCACGCGCGATGACGCGGCTCTCGCCGAGCGCGGCGAGCTCGACCAACTCGACGGCAATCCCGAGCGCGGGCTTGCCGCCGTGATTGTCCAGCACATGGGTCGAGAGCCGGCCGTGCACCTTCAAGTGGTCGTCGGCGATGACGAGCTGATCGAGCCGCAGCGCCGAGATGCGGCCGATCTCCTCGATCGCGCGACGCGTCTCGGTCTTGGCAATATTGCGCAAGCGCGTCTCGAAATCACGCAGAATGGAATCCTTGGTGTGACGCCGAACGCAAACGATATAGGGGATGCCAAACTTGTCGCGGTAGGCATTATTGACGCGCTCGAACGCCGAATATTCGGCCTCCGACAAGCGATCGAGGCCCGCGCTGTTCTGCTCGTCGGTCGATTCCGCCGTCAGGCCGGCTGCGCGCTGCGTCTTGTTGGCGAGATCGGGATGCGCCCGGATCAGTTCCAGCTGCACGTCAGGTTCGGCAGCCTGGATCGCCGCCATCAGCTGGGCATGCAGCTGGTTGATGCCGGCAAACGGCCGCTGCGCCGCGAGCTGCTCGGCAATCCAAGGCGAATATTCGACGACATTGGCGAGGGCGGCGACGAAATCCGCCTGGCTTGCGGCGTTCAGCTCGGCGAGCGGGATCTGCGACATCGCGCTGTCACCGAATCTCGAATGCATCAGTGGCAAGATGCGCGTGCTTGCCATGCCAATGCTGCGCGATCTCCAACCGCGTCGGCACCCAGACCCGCTCGTGCTTGCCGATATAGTCGAGGAAGCGGATCAGGCCCGCGGCGCGGCCCGGCCTGCCGGCGAGGCGGCAGTGCAAGCCCACCGACATCATCTTCGGCGCGGTCTCACCTTCGGCATAGAGCACGTCGAAGGCGTCCTTCAGATAGGTGTAGAACTGCTCGCCTTCGGCAAAGCCCTGCGGATTGATGAACCGCATGTCATTGGCGTCCAAGGTATAGGGAATGATGAGCTGCTTGCCCTTCGCACCCTTCACCCAATAAGGCAGATCGTCGGCATAGGAATCGCAGAGATAGAGGAAGCCGCCCTCCTCCATCAACAGCCTGTTGGTATTGATCGAGGAGCGCCCGGTGTACCAGCCGAGCGGGCGCGAGCCGGTGGCCTCGGTATGGACTCGGATCGACTCGGCAATCTCGGCGCGCTCCTGCGCTTCCGTCATGTCCTTGTGCTCGATCCATTTCAGGCTGTGGCTCGCGATGTCCCAGCCGGATTCGTTCATCGCAGCGACGATCTCCGGATTGCGCCTCAGCGCGGTGGCGACACCGAACACGGTGACCGGCCATTTGCGCTCGCCGAACGTCCGCCACAGCCGCCAGAAGCCGGCGCGCGAGCCATATTCGAACATGGATTCGACGTTGGCGTGACGCTGGCCCGGCCACGGCTGCGCGCCCAGCACGTCCGACAGGAACGCTTCCGAGGCGCGGTCGCCGTGCAAGACATTGTTCTCGCCGCCTTCCTCGAAATTGACGACGAACTGCACCGCAACGCGCGCGTTACCGGGCCATTGCGGGTGGGGTGGATTACGGCCGTAGCCGCGAAGATCGCGCGGGTAGCTTGTATCGGTCACTCAGACTTCCTCGAAACGAATCGGTAGCGCGCCATTCCACAACACGCTCTTGCCCAACGTCACCAGATTCTCCAGACCGGAGGTCACCGTGATGAAATGATTGCCGGCGAGTTGGCCCATCTTGCTTGCGAAGCGGACACCGCCATAGGCGAGCAATATCTCGGTCTCGCTGATGCCGCCGGGATAGAGGATGATCTGGCCCGGCGCGGGATAGCTGGTGTGGTTCTCATAGCCAACGCCGAAGTCGAGATCGCCGAGCGGCATCCAGACGCCTTCGCCACTCCAGCGCACATGGATGATGTGGCTCTCGAACGGCAGCGCCTTGCGGAACGCGGCAACGGTCTTGGGCGCCGCCTGCTCTTCGAAGCGGGCGTCGAACGTGAAATCGCCGGCGCGGATAACGAGCTTGCTCATCTGATCTTCTCAGCGGCGGGGGCATGCCCCGCGGGGAACTTGCAAGCAAAGAGCATTCCGGCGGGCTTCGCGCAAGTGGCGCAGAACGGCTTACCTGCGGTCGTAAGACCAGCCGAATATGCCGCTCCGCTGCGTCTCCGGCTCGGCGGCGGCCGCCGGTGCGGGAGCCTCCTTTAGTTCCGCCTGTGCCGCGGCCGGCGGCGGGGCCGGCAGGTTCTCGCATTTCATGGAATAGACCAGCTTGCCGTCCGCGGTGCGCCCGATCGGAGCGCAGGGGTCGGGACGCGCCGCCGAGGCCTTGGGAGCAGGTTTCACCTGCGCCGCAGCCGGCACGGCGGTCAAAAGCAGGATCAGCAGATATTTCGACATCGTTTGTGCCTGGAACTCGGTTGGCCCATTCAACCGGATTGGAGCGGGCAAGTCCACCGGCGAGCTTGCGATACGCGACTGCCGAATGTTTAGCCGGCACTGCTTTTGTCAGTGCGAGCGAAGCGAGGCAATGACGGAGCGTGGGGCGGCAACTACACTGTTTCGGCCTCATTTTGAATTGCAGACACACCATCGCGTCCTCGCGGCGCAATTCGCCCGAGCTTTGCTTGGGTCACTCCACGCTCTCGGCAGGGAAGGCCGGGTGCCGACCTCGCACCCGCGCTCCGCCGCGCGAGATGTAGCGCAGGTAAAGTGGAATATTTCCGCCGGAGGACGTTGACAGAGCGCGACACAGGGGGCAGCGGCCGCGCGGCCAGCCACGGCAGCGGTCAGTACGGATAGTAGCGCGGTCCACCGTAATAGCCGTAACCGGGACCGTAATAACCCGGACCGCCATCATAGTAATTGTCGTAGTACTCCTGCCGACGGCTCTCGGCGATCGCGCCTCCGATCAGGCCGGCGGCGACGCCCATGAAGGCAAGGCCCGCCGCGCTCGGTCCGCGACGGTAGTGATGATGATGGCGGCGCGCTGCGCCGAAATCGGTCACTGCGGACGAGCCGTGACCTGTCATTGCGGCCGGCGTGGCCTTGACCGGCGCCGGGGACGCTGCAGCCGAAGGCGATAGGGGCGCCATCACCAGGGCGAGACTGGCGAACACCGCCAGCATGGCGCGGCGGCCAATTCCCGAATGCGCGGACCTGTCATTCATCTGAATGCCCTCTGCTCGCACCAAACAAGAGACATGGAAGCAACACGTAATTCACGAAGCACCGAAATGTTTCGCGATCGCGGCAATCTGCCACGGTTTGAAGGATTGCAAACCCTCTGGGTGCGATAGCTCCAGTGCTTCCACAGCACGTCACCTGCAGCCGGGAGGTCGAAACGCCGGTCCGGGACTTGCGGTTTAGGACAATGCGCCCAGCACGCCGCGCGTGGCCTTGTCGATTTCCTCGACATAGCGGCGGCGGGCAAAGTTCTCGGTCAGGAAGCCGACCACCTTGCGGCTGTCGGTGGAATCGACCACCGCCAGCATTTCGGCCTCGGCCTCGTCGAACACGGCCATCGCGCTCTTCACGTTCATTTCCGGGATCAGCACGATTTCGGTCAGGCGCGCGAGCTCGATGACCTGGATGTCGTCGGCGATGGTGTCGAGGTCGCTGGAGAACAGATCGGGCAGCAGGACGAGGCCGACATATTCGTCAGCATTGTTGACGATGACGATGCCGGGCCGCGACCCCAGCGCGAATTCCCGTCGTGTCGCCGCGATCGTGGTGCTCGACGGCACCTTGCCGACGTCCGAGCGCATCAGGCGCTCGACGGTGAGGTTGCGCAGCCAGCCGACGTCGTTGGCGCTGCGGATGGTTTCGCCGCGCAGATGCAGGCGCCAGGTCGAGAAGGAGTGGCCGAACATGAATCGGACGCAGATCGAGGTGACGATGCAGCCGGCGAGCACCACGGCGGTGACGTCGACATTGCGGGTCATCTCGAGCACGAGGAACGACATCGTCAGGGGACCCCCGACGATTGCGACGCCGAGCGTGGCCATGCCGGTCAGCATCGCCACAAGCGGATCGATCACGAAGTTCGGGCTGATCAGGAGCAGCACCGCGGAGAAGAATTTTCCGATCAGGCTTCCGACGAACAGCGAGGCGAAGAACAGACCACCACGGAAGCCCGAGGCCAGCGAGATCAGGCAGGCCGTCACCTTCAGCGCAATGATGGTCGCGACCAGGCCGATCGTCATCTCATGGAAGAGGTCGAGCACCATGGCGCCGTGGCCGGCCGCCAGCACCTGCGGCGTGACAAGCGCGAAGCTGCCGACGATGAGGCCGCCGAACACCGGACGCAGCCAGACCGGCAGCCATTTGAACAGGCGCTCGAACATCGGCGAGGAGCGCATCACGGCGATGCCGACGCCGCTGGTGATGAGCGCAAGCCCGATCAGCGCCAGATATTGCTCGACGCCGACGGCGCTGACCTTCGGTATTTCGATCGAGTACGGCGCGCCGCCGAGCCATTGCGCGGTCAGCGCGCCGGCGAGCGAGGCCGCCAAAATCGGCGCCGCGCTGCCGACCGAATAGACCCCGACGATCAGCTCGCAGGCGTAGAACGCGCCGGTAATCGGCGCGCCGAACGCCGCCGCGATCGCCGCCGCGGCGCCGCAGCCGACGATGAGGCGGAGGTCGTTGCGGCGGAGGTTGAAGAACTTCCCGAACAGCGAGGCGATGCCCGAGCCGATCTGGGTGTAACCGGCCTCGAGACCGACCGAGGCGCCGCAGCCGTTCGAGATCAGGGTCTGGCTCGACACCACCACGCTGTCGCGCATCGACAGATTGCCGCCGCGCAGCGCATTGGCCTCGATCGGGTCGACCGCGCTCGACAGCTTCAGCCGTCGCCGCCACCATTCCATCACGCCGAGCGCGAGGCCGCCCAGCGCGGGCGCGATCATCGCCGCCCAGGGACTGACATAGGCGTTGGCCGAGAGGCGCACGTCGATCGGAATGCCGTAGATCACGACATGGGCGATCTGCGCGATCTCGGCCATCAGCGTCACGATCGCGCCGGCCAGCGTCCCGATCACGAGCGCCAGCGGGATCAGGTAGAACTCGTTGCTGCGCAGGAGCGCGCGCAGCCGCACCATGGTGCGGTTGGTCCCCTTGCGATCGACGAGATATCTGATCCGCGCAAACACCGTCTGCCCGCCCTACCCTTCCGACAGGCCGTAGCCGGCCATGCGCTGGCGGACGCGCTCGATCTCGGCGCTCGAGAGCAGCGGCGGTTTGCCGATCTGGAGGCAGCCGTGATATTGCCGGGCCAGCGTCTCGACCTCGACGGCAAGCCACATTGCCTTGTCGAGCGTCTTGCCGAGCGCGATCATGCCGTGATGGTCGAGCAGGCAGGCGAGCCGGCCCTCCAGCGCATGCACCGCATGCCGGGACAGTTCCACTGTCCCGAAAGTGGCATAGGGCGCGCAGCGGATGCTGTCGCCGCCGGCGGCTGCGATCATGTAGTGCACCGGCGGAATCTCCATGCCCATGATCGCCAGGATGGTGCAATAGGTCGGATGCGCGTGGACGACGGCGTCGACGTCGGCGCGCGCCTTCAGGATGTCGAGATGGAAGCGCCACTCGCTGGACGGTTTCTGATCGGGCGCGTGCGAGCCGTCCATCGCCATGAACACGATCTGGTCCGGCGTCATGGCGTCATAGGGCAGGCTGGTGGGCGTGATCAGGAGCCCCTCGCCGAAACGCACGCTGATGTTGCCTGAGGTGCCCTGGTTGATGCCGAGCGCATTCATGCGGCGGCAGGCGTCGATGATGGCCTGTCTCTTCTCGAGCTCGTCCGATGTGATCGACATCTCGATTTTACCTCGGCCTTCTTGCGACGGGAGTTTGTTAGACCCGAAGTACGTCAAAGCAATATGGCAGCGCAAGCGAAAGCGGACCGGTTCGGGCGCCGGCTTGCCGGAAGGCCCGCAAACCCAAGAAATTGATCGTAAAATCAATAGATTAAAAGATCGTCGCAGCCCTCTGACAGGCGCGCCCGAACGGCCGCGATTCCGCTGATCACGAACTGCACCGAATTGGCCGCAAGAGCCCGCGACAGCACGGCCTTCCCGGTGCGTCCCAGCGTCCGCGCGATCAGGTGGGCCGAGGCGGGGCGCGCAGAGCCACCGTCCGCTTGATCGCCTCGGGCATGCCCCTGGTCGCCGCCAGGAAGGCCGGCGCAAGGCCGACGGGATCGACCACCAGCAGCAGCGTGACGAAGGCGGACAGGGCGAAGTCGAGCATCGGGGGGCGTCTCGGCAGGCGTGAACGGCCAGCCAGAGCGGCTCGCGAGGGCCTTCGCGAGGAACATTTGCAGACGCTGGCTCTTGATCGCGTGTGGATTGAGGAAGGGCGTGCCTTCCCGTGTCACCTCATGAGGAGGATTTATGGCTAAGAAAGCAAAGAAACGCGCATCCAAGAAAAAGACCGCATCGCGCCGTCCGCGTCAGGCGCCCAAGATGCTGAGTGATCTGTTTCTGGAAACGTTGAAGGACATCTATTTCGCCGAGAACAAGATCATCAAGACGCTTCCCAAGATGGCCAAGGCCGCGCATTCGAAGGACCTTGCGGCCGCCTTCAACAAGCACCTGCGGGAGACGCAGGGCCAGGTCAAACGGCTCGAGCAGATCTTCAGAATGCTGGACAAGCCGGCGCGCGGCAAGCCGTGCGAGGCGATCAACGGCATTACCGACGAGGGTGCCGAGATCATGAAGGACTTCAAGAACGCCCCTGCCCTCGATGCCGGCCTCCTCGCAGCGGCGCAGGCCGTCGAGCATTACGAGATCTCCCGTTACGGCACGCTCCGCACCTGGGCCGAGGAGCTCGGCATGCCAGACGCCGCGAGGCTGCTTCAGGAGACGCTGGATGAGGAAGAGGCGACCGACCATACGCTGTCGGAGCTCGCCACTTCGGTGATCAACCTCGAGGCGGAGGCCGAGTATCGCGAGGCCGCCTGATCCCCCCGCATCTCGCCCAATCATTGCCATCGACGCCGCGGAATATCTTTCGCGGCGTCGATACGTCTGACCGCAAGGGCCTCCGCTGCTTCGAGGGCCAGGCATGCTCCATACGCGCGATGCTGGAATTCGCGGGAACCATCCCCATATCCCCGTTTTCCAACCGCAGCGCCTCCCCCGAGTTTTGCCATGCAACCGAAAAACCCCTTCGACTGGATGCTGTCCGAAGCCCTGGACCAGCTGACCCGCGGCGAGCGCATGCGGCAGCAGTTCGGCCGCCAGGAGGCCTGCTGGGAGCCACCGATCGACGTGCTCGAGACCGAGCATGAGCTCCTGATCCTGGTCGCGCTTCCCGGCGTCAATCCTGACAATGTCGAGACGGTAATCCAGGACGGCGTCCTCATCATCTCCGGCCAGCGCACGCTGCCGCCGGAGCTTCGCAACGCCCGCATCCACCGGCTCGAGCTGCCGCAGGGGCGTTTTGAGCGCCGCATCGCGTTGCCCCTTGGCCGCTATGCCATCAGCCGCTTCGTCATGGACGGCTGCGTCGCACTGCGCCTCGCCAAATCCTGAGGTCGATCATGGCCACCGAACAGATGAATAACGAACCGACGAATTCCCAAAACGGTGCTGGCGTGAAGATTCCCGAAGACGCACTGATCATCATCCCCGTGCGCGAAATGGTGCTGTTTCCCGGTGCCATCGCGCCGATCGCGATCGGCCGGGCGAAGTCCATCGCCGCCGCACAGCAGGCGCTGCGCGAGCAGCGACCGGTCGGCATCGTCCTGCAGCGCAGCCCCGCAATCGAGGAGCCCGGCCCGGACGATCTCTATCGGGTCGCGACGATCGCCAACATCGTGCGCTACATCACCGCACCCGACGGCACGCATCACATCGTCTGCCAGGGCGTGCAGCGCGCGCGCATCCTCGACTTCCTGCCGGGCACGCCGTTCCCGGCTGCGCGCATCCAGCAGATCCCCGAGCCGACCACGTCCTCCCCCGAGATCGAGGCGCGGGCGCTGAACCTGCAGCGCCAAGCCGTCGAGGCCATCGAGCTGCTGCCGCAGGCGCCGCCCGAGCTGACCGCGATGTTCCAGAACACCAGCGCGCCCGGCGCGCTGGCGGATCTGGCGACCTCGTTCATGGACATCAAGCCGCAGGACAAGCAGGAGGTGTTGGAAACCATCGACCTCGCTCTGCGCGTCGAGAAGGTGTCGAAGCACCTGGCCGAACGGCTGGAGGTGCTGCGCATCAGCAACGAAATCGGCCAGCAGACCCGCGCCAGCTTCGACGAGCGGCAGCGCGAGGCGATCCTGCGCGAGCAGATGGCGACCATTCAACGCCAGCTCGGCGAAGGCGACGGCAAGGCCGCCGAAGTCGCCGAGCTGACGGCTGCGATCGCCAAGGCCAACATGCCGCCGGAAGCGGATGCGCATGCCAGGAAGGAGCTGCGCCGCTACGAGCGGATGCCGGAGGCTGCGGGCGAAGCCGGCATGGTCCGCACCTATCTGGACTGGCTGATCGAGCTGCCCTGGGCGCTGCCGGCGGAGAAGCCGATCGACATCAAGGAAGCGCGCCGCATCCTGGATGCGGATCACTTTGGCCTGGAGAAGATCAAGAGCCGGATCATCGAATATCTTGCGGTGCGCAAGCTCGCTCCGCAGGGCAAAGCCCCGATCCTGTGCTTCGTCGGCCCGCCCGGCGTCGGCAAGACCTCGCTCGGACAATCCATCGCGCGCGCGATGGATCGCCCCTTCGTGCGCGTCAGCCTCGGCGGCGTGCATGACGAGGCCGAGATCCGCGGTCACCGGCGCACCTATATCGGCGCGCTGCCGGGCAACATCATCCAGGGCATCAAGAAGGCAGGCAGCCGCAACTGCGTCATGATGCTCGACGAGATCGACAAGATGGGCCGCGGCGTGCAGGGCGATCCCTCTGCCGCCATGCTGGAGGTGCTCGACCCCGAGCAGAACGGGACGTTCCGGGACAATTACCTGGCCGTGCCGTTCGACCTGTCGCGCGTGGTCTTCATCGCGACCGCGAACATGCTGGACCAGATTCCGGGTCCGCTGCTGGACCGCATGGAGCTGATCAGCCTCGCCGGTTACACCGAAGAGGAGAAGCTGGAGATCGCCCGGCGCTACCTGGTGCGGCGGCAGCTGGAGGCCAACGGCCTGACGGCCGAGCAGGCCGAGATCGAGCCGGAGGCACTGAAGCTGGTCGTCAAGGGTTACACCCGCGAGGCCGGCGTGCGTAACCTCGAGCGCGAGATCGGCAAGGTGTTCCGCCATGCCGCCGTGCGGGTCGCCGAAGGCACGACTGCGAAAGTCGTCGTGACGGCAAAGGACATCGCCGATGTGCTGGGCCAGCCGCGCTTCGAAGGCGAGATCGCGCAGCGCACCAGCATTCCGGGCGTGGCTACCGGCCTTGCCTGGACGCCTGTGGGCGGCGACATCCTGTTCATCGAGGCCTCGCGCGTCCCCGGCCGCGGCGGCATGATCCTGACCGGCCAGCTCGGCGAGGTCATGCGCGAGAGCGTGCAGGCGGCACTGACGCTGGTGAAGAGCAAAGCGACGCAACTCGGCATCGATCCCCAGCTGTTCGAGAAGAGCGACATCCACGTTCACGTGCCGGCGGGTGCGACCCCGAAGGACGGTCCGAGCGCGGGCGTGGCAATGTTCACGGCGCTGACGTCCCTGCTCACCAATCGCACGGTGCGCAGCGACACGGCGATGACCGGCGAGATCTCGCTGCGCGGGCTGGTGCTGCCGGTCGGCGGCATCAAGGAGAAGGTGGTGGCTGCGGCCGCCGCCGGCCTGAAGCGGGTGATGCTGCCGGCGCGCAACAAGCGCGACTATGACGACATCCCGAAGAGCGCGCGGGACAACCTCGAATTCATCTGGCTGGAGCGCGTCGACGAGGCCATCGCCGCAGCGCTCGAGCCTGTCGAAGCCAACGTGGAAGCGGCGGAGTGATGCAATGAAAAAATTGCTGGAAGAGGCGAAGCGATCGCGGACAACGCAGCGGCTGCGCCAGCTGCTTGGTCGTGCCATCGACCGGGTGCGCGATGCGCTCGCAGGACCCGAGCCACGGCTTGCGCCGATCCCGGTTCGGGCCAGGCGCCGCAAGGGCTGAACCCCTCCGCTCCAGCCCCCGCAGTCACTTCGTCAAACCAAAAGGCCCCCTCTCCGCGAGGGGGCCTTTGCGTTATCAGCCCACAGCGTCCTTGGCGGCCTTGACCGGGCGGGCGCGGACGATCTTCCGGGCCGGCTTGGCCTTGAACATCATCTCTTCACCCGTGAACGGGTTGGTGCCCTTGCGCGCCTTGGTCGCGGGCTTCTTGATGACCACGAACTTGGCAAAGCCCGGCACCAGGAACAGGCCGTTCTTCTTGAGCTCCTTGTGGCCGACGTCGGTCAGCGTCTCCATGACGTTCTTGACGTCGCGCTTGGAAAGCTCGGTGGCGGTCGCAATCTTTTCGATCAACTGCGATTTCGACATTTGGGTTGGCATCGTGTCTCCTCTGATTCGTTGCCGGTTGCATATTAGACCAACCGGCGAAGGCCTATAGCCCTCTGCACAGTTTTGTCGCGGTTTTACGGGCTTTTTTGGCCCCCTGCGACAAAAACCCCTGCATTTTAGCGGCTTCCAGAGCGGAAGATGCCTCGGGCAGCGGTTTTTGCCTTGTTTCAAAGGCCCGCAAGCAGCCTTGCTAAAGCTGATTCGAGGCTTTCGACAAGCGACCACCGGCCTCTTTGCCGGAGGGGAAGCGCGATTCACCCTGAAAAATAAGGCTGGATCGTCGCTCTGCGGCGTTTCTCCCTGCCTTTTACGGGCTGCGGCGAGTTATATGCGCTCGATGATGATAGCCGGCGCCATGCCGCCTGCGGCGCACATGGTGACGAGACCGCGCTTGAGGTCGCGCCGTTCGAGCTCATCGAGCATGGTGCCGATCAGGATCGAACCGGTCGCGCCGATGGGATGGCCGAGCGCGATCGAGCCGCCGTTGACGTTGACCTTGGCGCGGTCGAGCTTGAGATCCCGGATGTATTTTTCCGCGACCACGGCAAAGGCCTCGTTGATCTCGAACAGATCGATGTCGTCGATGGTGAGCCCGGCCTTCGCCAGCACCTTGCGCGTCGCCGGCACCGGAGCGTTCAGCATCAGGGTCGGCGAGTCCCCCATATTGGCCATCGCGACGACGCGCGCCCGCGGCTTCAGGCCGTGCGCCCTGGCGTAAGATGGCGACGCCAACAGGATTGCCGCCGCGCCATCGACGACGCCGGACGAATTGCCGGCGTGATGCATGAACTCGATGTTGAGGTCCGGATATTTTTGCAGGATCAGGCCACGATAGGTCGTGCCCTGGTCGTCCAGCGCATAGTCGGCGAGCGCGGCGAATGCCGGCTTCAGCGCCGCGAGACCTTCCATCGTGGTCTGCGGCCGAGGATATTCCTCGCGGTCGAGCGCGAGGCTGCCATCCTCGCGATGAACAGGCACGAGGCTCTTCTTGAAATGACCACCGGCGATCGCCTGTGCGGCGCGCTGCTGGCTTTCGACGCCGAGCGCATCGACGTCCTGCCGCGTGATGCCTTCCAGCGTCGCGATCGCGTCGGCGCAGACGCCCTGATGCGACTGCGGATGCCGCGCACGCAGGCGCAGATTGCCGGAGTCCATCATCATCGGACCTCCGCCGCGACGTCCTTCCATCGACATCATCTCGCACCCGCCGGCGATGACGAGGTCTTCTGCGCCGGCCATGATCGAGGAGGCCGCCATGTTGACGCTGGTGATGCCGGAGCCGCAAAAGCGATCGAGCGTCACGGCGCTGGCGCGCACGTCATAGCCGGCATCGAGTGCCGACATGCGGCCGAGATCGCCGCCTTGCGTCGCAACCTGCGCGCTGCAGCCCCAGACGATGTCGTCGACATCGGCCGTGTTGACACCGGTCCGGTCGGCGAGCGCGCGCAACACAGTGGCACCCAACTGCTGCGGATGAATGCCTGACAGGGCTCCCTTGCCGGCCTTGCCGACACCGCGCGGCGTACGGCAGGCATCGATGATCAGCGCGTCGGTCATGGGCGTGTCCTCTGGTTATGAGTGTTGAGGGCGGTTTTGAATCAGGGGGAGAGTGGAGTCAATGTGGCACGCCTCTCTTCACCTCTCCCCGCCCGGGGGCCGCACGGGGGCAGAGGCGAACAGGTCACGCCCCCGCAGCATTCTTCGCGATCACGTTGCGATAGAAGCTCGCGCTGAGTTTTGGCGTCCGGACCTGGGTGTCGAAATCGACGTGGTAGAGGCCGAAGCGCTTGTTGAGACCGAACACCCATTCGAAATTGTCCATCAGGCTCCAGAGGAAGTAGCCGCGGACCGGCACGCCCTCGGTGGTGGCGCGCTGGAGTTGGGCGAGATAGTTGCGCAGGTACATGATGCGATCGGTGTCGTAGATCTTGCCGTCTTGCGTCACCTGATCCTCGCCGGAGGTACCGTTCTCGCTGATATAGATCGCATCCGTCTTCCAGATCTTTGCAGCCAGCTTCGGCACCCAGTAGATCGTCTCGGGGCCGACGCGCAGCCAGTCGGAATTCATGTGCGGGAATGATTTCGGGATCGGCACCGGCATGAAGCCGGCCCCCTGATCGGACGCCACGATGTAGTGCTGCGGCGCGTAAATGTTGAGGCCGAGGAAATCGACCGGCGAGGAGATGATCTTCAACTCGGCGTCGGTGTATTTCGGCGCGTCGGCGCCGGCGTATTTCAGGAACGCGTCGGTGTAGCGGCCGGTCATGATGACGTTGAGATAGCCGGCATTCAGCTCGCGCAACGCGATCTCGGCGGCGCGGACGTTCTCGGGCGTGTCGATCGCGGGAATGCAGGCATCGACATTCTCGGCCGGGCCCACGCGCGTGCCGCGGCGGCCGTGGGCGCGCACGGCCTGCACCGCAAGTCCGTGCGCGAGCGCGGTGTTGTGCCTGATCTGGTTTACCTCCGCTTGCGGCAAGGTCAGGCCCGGCGCATCGATGCCGATGCCGTAGCCGAAATAGACGAAGCGGCCGCTCTCGTTCAACGTGAATACGCATCTGACGCGATCGGTCAGGTGCCCGGCGACATAGGCCGCGTAGTCGCCGAAGATCTTGCAGGTCTCGGTCGAGCGCCAGCCGCCAAAACGATCCTGCAGCGATTGCGGCAGATCCCAATGATAGAGCGTGAGCCAGGGCTCGATGCCGTTCTTCAGCAGCTCGTCGACCAGGCGATTGTAGAAGTCGAGCCCCCTGGGGTTCGGTTTGCCGTCGCCATCCGGAAACACCCGCGGCCAGGCCACCGAGAAGCGATAGGCCTTGCAGCCGAGCTCCCTGATGAGCGCGATGTCCTCCTTGTAGCGATGATAATGCTCGTTCGCGCGATCGCCCGTGGTGCCGTCCTCGATCTTGCCGGGGATGCGGACGAACCTGTCCCAGATCGAGGCCCCCCGGCCGTCCTCACTGACGGCACCCTCGACCTGATACGACGAGGTTGCCGTGCCCCAAAGGAAGCCCGAAGGAAAGCTCCCCGCGCTGTGCGAGGCCAGAGCAGGCTTGGCCTCCGCCGGCTCTGGAGATGTTATTGCTACTGTAGACAGCCCCGCGATCATCGCGAACTGGCGACGCGAGAACTCGTCCGGCATTGCTACTCCTCCACTTCCATCGTTGCGGCCGGCACAATGGCGAGTTCCGGCCGATTTGAGAAGCGGAGTCCCTGGTTGTCTCGACTGCAACCGGCGCTCACAGCTGTCGTCTCCGACGTGGAGCGCAGAATAGGCACTATCGGACCAAACCATGGTTTAGCTTGCACACACCCCGGTTCCTGAGGCCTCATCCGGACGGCTTGCACTGAAGCGGATCGGATCTCCCGTGTGGATACCGGGACTTTTCTGTGTCCAAGGCGTGAAACTCGCATGACAAGACACCGGGAGAGCCGTAGCTTTTTGCTTTGAACGCGCACGAGGGGACAAGGGTGATTCACGCTGGCGTAAACCCGATGGCGTTGCGTGGTCGGCACGGCCAGGATGTCGTTGCCGGCCTCGCGCCAGGCCTTTCGTTGGCCCTGGTGCGGCATGCGCCGCGAGAGATGCTGCGCATTTTGCGGTGCGGCCCCGACGTCACCGTGGAGATTCATTGGCCGTCGGCGGAGGCAGGCCTCATCCTGCGATGCCGTATCGAGCTGAGCTCGAGAGACCAGTGGCGGTCGCGGCATCGGCAGCGCGCCCATCAGGCTGCGAACCATCAATCCTCTCAATTGGCGATCCTTGCCATGACATTGCTGCTCGCCGTTTGCGGCTGGAGCGTCGGCGGAGCCGCGGGCATGGAGCGGGCGTTGTCAGGGAGCGCACCCCGCCCCGACGAAACGATCATCTCGCACGAGAACGTGTATCGCTGGTTCGGCGCCCGCCTGCTGTCCCCCGCCGAAGTGCCGGACCTGTTCGCGATTCTGACAAAAGTTTGCAGCCGAGCCGGGCTGGTGCGATTGCCGGACCTCTACTGTCTGCCAACACCGCGCGACATGAATGCATATGCGCTCGGCGGACCGGAACGCAGTGCCATCGTGTTGACCGAAGGCCTGCTGCGCGGCATGACGCGCGACGAAGTTGCCGGGATATTGGCCCATGAAGTCGCTCATATCCGCAACAATGACGCCTGGACGATGGGCTGGGCGACGGCGTTGCGACGCGCGATCGATTGGACCTCGCTCGCTGGTCTCGCGCTGCTGCGAACCAGCCATCATATCGGTGGCACGACATCGAGCGGGCCATTGGCGATGCTGCTGAGCGCAGCACCAGCTCTCGGCCAGCTCCTCGGACTTGCTCTGTCGCGCGTTCGCGAACTCGATGCAGACGCAACGGCGCTCGAACTGACCGGCGACTCGCGAGCGCTCATTGCCGCACTCGACAAGCTGGAGCGCCATCACACCGGCTCTGCCCCAAGCCGCACGTCCGCATTCGCGCATGATCCCGTGCGTTTGCTTCGCAGCCATCCTGCCACCTCCGAGCGTGTCGGCACGTTGCTCGACCTCGCCTATTAGCATTCGCTGAAATCGACTCCCGATTTACCTCGGAAGATTCGCTGACCAGGCAAACAGTGCTGACGAAAAAACACGCTGCTTGAATTTTTTAATCTTTGCGGAGTTTGATCGGCGCCAAAATCTCGCCGCGCTTTCGCGCAACTAATTTCAACGTGAGCACGTTCTTCGCGTCTGCGCGGATTGCAGAACTGGGGAGATATCAGCGTAATTGCTAGCGTTTGAGCGGACGTAAACGATAATTGGCTAGCATCGTGCCAGCAAGGAAACCCCGCTCCACATCTCTCGACGGCCTATCATTTTGCCGTTCTGGAATTTCTTGCGGTCGGCTTGTCACCTTGAGGGGACGCAGCTTGCGACACCCAGCGGGCGACATTGCCTACTGCTGAGATTTCTGTGCCAAGCATTTGAACTTGAAGATGCAACGCCGTCGCACCGGCGTGACGGACTGCTATTGCCAGCGAAGGGGTCGCGCGCGACCGGCCTTGGCAGGATTTTGGGCTGAGGGCACCAACCATCGCAAGGAGGAGACCACGCGATGACCTATTATGACACCCTGCAACAGAACCCCGCTCATAGTTCGCCATTCGGACAGTTCGGTCCGCAACAATGGGGATCGGGAGCATTCGGTTCGCAAGGCGGCCAACAGTATGGACAAGGCGGCCTTGGATTGGGCCAGGCGGCCTATGGACAGCAATACGGGCAGTTCGGTGGTCAGCCGACCTTCGGCGCGTTCGGATATGGCACCGGCTGGGGCGGGCAAATGGGCGGGGGTCAACAACAGCCCTGGGGCGGGCAACAGCGCCAGCTTTCACAGCAGGACGTGAGCGAGGTCGTGCGGCAATTAATACCGGCGCTGCCTCAAATTCTCGCGCAAGCTCAAACTCCATTCGCAGGAATGGGCTATGCGGCTTACGGCCAGACGCCGCGGCAGTTAAGTCCGCAAGACGTGAGCGAGGTCGTGCGGCAGATCCTGCCCATCGTGCCGCAGATCGTGGGAATGCTGCAAGGCCAGCCTCAGATGCAGCATTCGGCCATGCATGGCGGTCCCGGTCAGGGTCAGTTCGGAAACTTCGGTCAGTTCGGTATCGGCCATCCCATGCAGGCTCAGCCAGCGCAGATGTGGGGTACCCAGTTCGGCGCGCCGCAGTTCCAGGCGGCATTCGGCGGTGCGACCGGGTTTGGCCAGCAGCGACAACTGACGCAGCAAGACGTCGCCGACATCACCCGCCAGCTGATCGGCGTCATTCCTCAGGTCATCGGTAACCTTCAGGCCTACGGCCAGCAGCGTATGATCTGACCGCGCGGTAGGGCGCGACCGCCGCCAAAAGCGGCGGTCGCGCCTGCCGTTGTGCACGCTTCTTTCAAGGAGAGCCTCATGTCGGATTCCAATCCCTCTGCCGCAACCACGTCGCAGCGACACTCGTCAGACATTCAGCAGCTCGTGGGCCTGCTTGGCAATCTGATGCCGCTGCTCTTGCGCCTGCAGTCGCAAGGTTTCGAGCAGCCATTCCGAACCGCGCCCGGCAATTTCCCGATGCCGAATCCAGTGCTCGATCATCAGGCTGCGGAAAACATGATCGGAGACATGATCGCAGAATCGCTGCGTTCGCTGTCTGCCTATCTCGAGACCAATGCGGCACAGCATGCGGGCCTCGAAAACTGCGTCTCCACCGTCACCCAGGCAGCCAACAAGTTTACCGAGCGGGATTTCGCGCAGGCCTTCAACTTGATCTATTTCGCCTACCGCGCGATCGAAGGCGCTCGCGCAGCCGATCCCCGCGTTCCGCTGCTGCGACAAGCTTCGATCGATCGCACGCAATCTTCCATTCACTAGAGCCCGTTCCGATGGAATCGGAACAGGCTCTAGATTCTTGTTCTGAGGCGTTTTCTTTACGCGAACCGGTCTCAACTTCGCTCGAAAACGCTCTCAATCAAAGGAGGCGACGCCATGGCAGCAAATCAAGATGATGCGCGACCGACCTCGAGCGGAACCCGAAGCAAACCCGTGCGCAACACCCAATACATGATCGCGCCGGCGGGTCCCGGCGTCAGCGCACAAACGCTGGCGGAACAGCTGAACCAGTTCGGCAACATCCTGTGGACCCATGACCAGCGTGGCGTCAGTGGCCCGCCCATTGCGATCGTGCGCATGCCTGACGAAGCCGCCGCCGCGTTGCGCCGCTCCACGGCCGGCAGCTTGATCATCGAGTCCGACAGCCATCTGCGGGCTGCATCCTTCGCCCGCCCGGTCTCCTCTTTCATCCCGGCGGCTACGACGATGAACGCACTCGGGCCGGACTTGAAGGTGACGATCCGGGTCCTCAGCGAAGCAGGTGCTCCTGTGGAACGGGCATGCGTTCAGCTCGTCGGCGAGCAGGCGTCAGTTCAAGGACGGACGGACCGTGATGGCAATGTCGATCTGACGCTGCCGGACGAAGTGCCGGAAACAATCTCCGCCATTTTCGTCAGCGCGCGTTCCGGCCATTGGGGCTTGTGGCAACAGCATCCGAATATCGAGGCCGATGCGGTGAACACCGTCACCCTCAAACCGCTGCGGCTGCCCGACCGGCCGCATTGGGGCAGCGAAGCGATGCGCTTCGATCAGATTCCAGACCACTGCCGTGGAGCTGACGTCAGGATCGCCCTCATCGACAGCGGCGTGGCGACCAGTCACAAGCAACTGGCTGGCATCCAGCGCGGTGTCGATGCCCGCAATGGCGAAGATCGCTCATGGTCAAAGGATGCCACCGGCCACGGCACGCATTGCGCAGGCATCATCCACGCGGCCGCGCAGGCAGATCACTGTATCCGCGGCTATGCCCCGGACAGCGAGCTGCATGTCTACAAACTTCCAATGGATGCCCGTTGCAGCGACCTGATCGCGGCGCTCGATGATTGCCTGCAAACCGGCATCGACGTGGCGTGCATCGGAGTCGGTTGCGAGCGCGGCTCCGCGCTGGTCGAGCAGCACATTGCCATGGCCAAGCAGCAAGGCATCAGCATCATTGCCGCCGCAGGCAACTCCGGACAGGGCGTTCTGTTTCCCGCGTGTTCTCCGCACGTCATGGCAGTCGGTGCGGTCGGACGGAAGGGAAGCTTCCCGGAAGACAGTCCGCAGGCTGCGCAGGCCGCCGTCGCCATTGCGACGGCGGGCGGGTTGTTCGTACCGCCTTTTTCCTGCCGCGGGTCCGAACTCGACCTGTGCGCACCCGGTGTTGCGGTCATTGCCTGCCAGTCGCCGGAGGGCTATTCCGTCTGCGACGGCACCTCACTGGCAGCGGCTCACGTCGCCGCACTTGCGGCCCTGATCCTCGCCGACCACGGCGACTTCAAGAGCAACTTCATCGCAAAGGATGCCCATCGGGTCGAACGGCTGTTCCAAATCCTGAAGGATACGGCGCAGCCCATCGGCCATCCATGGCAGACCGGAGCCGGGTTGCCGGATGCTGCCCGCGCGCTCGGCGTCTGGACCGATCAGCGGCCCCTTGCCATGCCTCTAGATGCGGGATTGCGCGAGATGCGCAGCGCCATCCGGCAGCTCGACCGCATTCCATTCGGCGCAAGCCAGGCGATGATGTTCGAGCCGCCGCGCGGCCCGGCCAACGTGACGCGGCTTCCACTGAATCCGGCACCTCTGGCGTTCCAGGCTGCCGGCGCGGGAACGGCGACGGTGCATGAACTCAGAGCAGCGATGGCGCTCGCGGGTCTGGCGGAAGGACCCTAGGCGATGAGCGGGATCCCGCAATCCCGGAACGTCAGCCGCATCCCCGCGAGCCCGATCAGCGCGAGCGCTTCGGTAACTTCGGAAGCTTGTCAGGATTGAACGCTGGCAACTGCTCGATTCGTTCAGTTGCTGGTCCCGGCTGTTCCGTCAGAATGAGAGTACCCTGCAGGACGACTCCGCGCGCCTGACCTGCCGTTGCCGTGTAGGTCGCGATCTTGTCGGGGCATGTCCCCTCGATCTCCAGCGTGAGCTCATCATAGACGCCGAAGACCGTGACACGTCCATCGGTATGACGCTTCGTCGACACGGTCGCGGTGAAGCGATCGCCATCGATCTTGCAGGAGCCGTGATACGTCATCAGGCTGTCGCGGCCCGAAATCTGGCCGTCCGCGACATGGACGATGCCGGTGCCTTGGTCGAGTGGCGTCTTGTACCACGCCGCGTAGGTACCGTCCTTCAGCATGGGAGCAGCCTCCGCTGATCTACCCGCACCGATGATCCGCACGATGAGCGCTAAGGAATCCTTAATCGCGCGGCCCGTGCGAATCCGGCCCTCCGCGCGAGGCGCAGGCATTATACCAGGCGGGCGCTCATCGAGCCGTCTCAGAACGTCACCCGCATGCCGGCATAGAACGCTCGGGGTCTTGCCGGGCTCAGCGAGCGCGGATCGGTGAAGGGGTTGCCACTGTTGGCGAAGTTCGGGACCGCCGTGGTGTCGAAGAACGTACCGTAGCTCGCATAGCGGTTGTCGAAGATATTGTCGACCTTGCCGTAGAGCTGGACGTTCTTGGTGAACTGATAGGAGGTATGCAGGTTGAACACGGCGTAGGAGGGCAGCTTCGAAGCCTGGTTGGATTCGTCGCCGACCAGATATTGGCTCGAAACCCACAGCGCATCGCCGCCAACCTTCCAGGCGTCGGTGGCGGCGTATTCGATACCGGCCTTGATGCGGTGACGCGGCACGGCCGGGATCTGGTTGCCCGCTACGACCTGAATGGTCCCCGTCCCAGGATCGGCAAAGGGGCTGTTGGACGAGAGCTCGAGCGCGTCGAGGAAGCGCGCGTCCACCAGCGCATAGCTGGCATGGAATTGAAGCCTATCCGATTTGAGATTGACCTCGGCCTCGAGACCCTGCCGGCGCGTCGCCCCGACGTTCTGGAAGAAGCCGAAGCCCTGCCGTCCGGCCACCGGCAGGCCCATGATGTCGTCGTGATTGGTGGCGCGGAAGCCGCCGATCTTCCAGCCGAGCGTGCCGATATTCAGCTCCTTGGTGCCGCGCAGGCCCGCTTCGACCGTCTTGGATACCACCTGCTTCAGCGGCGGGTCGGAGACCAGGAAGGATGCGATCAGGCACGGATTGTTCGGGTCGGCGCAGCCGAGCTCGAGCGGCGTCGGCACACGGTTGGCCTCGGAGTAACCGGCATAGGCGGTGAGCTCCGGCGTGATCTTGTAGGTACCGCCTATGACAGGATTGAAGCGGTCATAGGCGTGATCCCCGTTGAGCGCAGTGCCGAGTTGGTCCTCCAGCGTGACGCGGGCGTGGTTGAAACGGCCACCGCCGGTGATGGCGAAGGCATCCGAGACGTTGAAGGTGTCGAGTGCATAGAGGCCGGTATATTGATTGACGGTGCGCAGCGATACCGGGCCCATCTCGCCGGTCGCGGGGGTGCCGGATTGGCCAAGGAAGACCCCGCTGCCGCTGACGACGTAGTCGGTACCGATGGTTCCGAGCTCAGCCGACGCGTTGAAGCGGGTGACGCTGGCATCGAAGCTGGCGCCGAGCAGGAAGCGGTTTTCATGATCGAACAGTTCGTCAGTATTGGTCGCCTGGCCAGAGACGCCGAAGGTGGTCGATCGGGTGTAGGTCCGATCCAGTTCGCCGAGCAGGCTCCCGGACGCGAAGGGGTTTGCAAGCTGCGCGCCATTGAGGCCGTTCGCCGGTGTCGTGTTGTCGCCAAAGCAGAGCAAACCGGCCGCCGCGCATTCCTGCACGCTGCTCGGGTTGCCGTCGACCACACGCTGCTCGAACACGCGCGCATGCGCGGTCGCTTCGAACGTCCAGGCGGGCGTCGCCTCGACCTTGCCGGTCAGGTTGACGTGGCCGACGCGATTGTTGGTGGTTTGCGGTGAGGTGTAAACCGCGCCCCAATATTGCTGCAACAGCTCGGCGGGAACGGTGGCGGTCGCGCCGAAATCGTCGTCGGCGAGCCCCATATTGACGTGGAATTCGCTATCCCCGCCCCTGTAGCCGACATCGCCGTAGAAGCGCCGCACGTCCGATTGCGAGAGATTGCGGAAGCCGTTGTCATGCAGACCTTCGAGCGCGGCGTAGACGGCGTAATTGGCGTCGACCTGCTTGCCCCACTGTGCCGAGCTCTGGATGCGGCCGAACGAGCCGCCCATCGTGTCGGTCTCGGCCCCCTGGTAGCTAAAACCATCCTTCATTTGCAGATTGACCGCGCCGCCCAGCGCGTTGAGGCCGAAGGCGGGATTGTTGGTCACCACCGTGACCGAGCGGATCGCGGCGGTCGGGATCAGGTCCCAATTGACGCTGTCGGCGAACGCTTCGTTGACGCGCACGCCGTTCTGGTAGACGGCAAGCCCTTGCGGCGTCCCGACGATGGGTGAGGCGACGAAGCCGCGAAACTCGACATTCGGCTGGAACGGATTGCCGCTCACCTCGGTGATGTTGACGTTCGCGACGTTGTCACGCAGCGCGTCGCTCACGTTCATCGAGCCGGTACGCTTGATCTGGCTGGCATCGATCGCGCTGATGCTGGAGGGAACCTTGTCGACGTCGAGGCCCTTCGCATTGCCGGGCGCCGTCGGGTAGACGTAGATGCGGTTCTTGGGCTTGCCGGAGCTCACGACGCGCACCGGCGTTCGCGGCGCAGGACGCCGCGTCGTCCGCTGCGGCGCGGCCACCTCGACCGCGGGCAGGTTCTGGACGTTGGTCTCCTCGTCCTGCGCGGCCAGGCCAGCATCGCTCCAAAGCACCAGTCCCGTCGAGATCGAGACGATCAAAAGCTTTCGCGCGCCCATCCCCAGCCGTCCGAATCCCAGGCATCGACCGTTCTCGACGCCGCCGATTGCAGGAAGAAGTGTAGCCGGCCCTCGGGGTTGCACTAGCCGCAAAAGGTCGGGCATTCTCCGCACCCGTTTTCCCGACGAAATCGGGAATTTTTCCCGATCGGGAGTTTTCCCTGATGCGATCAGGCCGAAGCGGTCGGAACCAGTGCTTCGACGGTGACGCCGCCCTCGCCTGAGGCGACGTTGAGCGTGCCACCGAGCGCCAGAATCCGCTCGCGCATGCCGACGAGGCCGAAGCCGAGTTTCTGGCCCGGCTCCATGCCACGGCCATTGTCGCTGACGCGCACCCGGGCACAGCCACGGCCGTCGCGCCCCGGCTGCTCCGCCGGCTCGATCACCACATCGATCGCGGTCGCGCCGGCATGGCGGAAGGCGTTGGTGAGCGCCTCCTGCACCACGCGGTAGATCGTGAGATCGGCGGTCTCCCCTGTGATCCCGAGCGCCGGCGAGATCGTGGTCTCGATCGTCACGTCGGGATGCGATTCACGCCACAGCCGCGACAGCGATTCCAGCGCCTTGCCGAGGCCAAGCTCGGCGAGGCCGACAGGCCGCAAGCGCTCCAGCACGCGACGGGTGAACTGCTGTAGCGCATTGATCTGCTCGAGAAGCGCGCCGCCGTGCTTTCGCACGGCCTCTGCGCTGGGCGCGCGCCCGTCGGCGAGCTTCGTCAGCGCGCTGGCATGGGCGCGCAGCGAGAACAGATAGGGCCCGAACTCGTCATGCAGCTCGCGCGCGATCTCCTTGCGCTCGATGTCCTGGAGCGACACCGCGCGCTCGGCAAGTCGCCGCTTGTCCTCGACCGCTTCGCCGAGCGTTGCCGCCAGATGATTGAGCCTGGTGCAGATCGCGGCAAGCTCGGGCGCGCCGCCCGGCATCACGCGCGCGTCGTAGCGCCCGCCTTCGAGCTCGCTCATGGTCTGCGCCAGGGACTCGAGTGGTGCGAGCGCCCGGCCCACGACCGTCATCATCACGAGAAACAGCACAACCGCGATGACCGATCCGACCTCGAGCTGCGTGACGATGGCGTCCCAGATCTCGGCGATCTCGTCATTCGGATGCGAGATGATGACGAGCGAGCCGGGCCTGCCATGGACCGAAACAGGCACGCTGACGGCGGTCTGCTCGGGATGAACCAGGCTGACGAACCAGGCCGGCGGGCCGGGCGTGTCATCATCGCTATCGGCACGCGGCGACGTCAGCGGATTGCCGCCGGCGTCCCGGAGCGCGATGCTGACATGGCGGAGGCGATTGAGGTCGCGCGCGATCTGGTTCAACCTGGCATCGGGATCCGGCGCCTCGTTGAGATCGGCGACGATCATCTCGATGAACTCGCGCGCCAGCCGGATCACGCTCTGGTCCTCGGCCTGCACGCGGGGACCGGCCTCCGCGACCTGGCGGGCGATGTTGACGGCAAGCCCGAGCGCCAGCAGCAGCGCCAGCAGAAGGTTGATGCGCCCGCGCAAGGAAAGATTTTGCCACATTGCTTTCGCCTGTCCCACGAAGGATCGCTCACCCCTGTCCGATAGCGTTGACAGAGGCGAAGCGCCCGATATCTAATCGGAACGTACAGCAATCCCGGCCGGGTTGCATGACCCGACGCGCTTTCTCGTTCGGCATCATGCGGCGCGATAATGAAAGTCAATCCCGTCGCGGGAACGCGCTGTCGCGGGGAACGCCTATGCGCATTCTGATCGTCGACGATCATCCCATTGTCGCCTCCGGCTGCCGGGCCGTGCTGGCCGACGAAGGCGAGATCGAAATTCTGGAGGCTGCGGACGCCGAGGATGGCGAGAGCATTTTCATCGTCGAGCGCCCGGACCTCTGCGTGATCGACATCAACCTGCCGACCGTCTCCGGATTCGAGCTCGCTCGCCGCATCCTCGAGCGCGCGCCGGAGGCCTGCATCATCATGTTCAGCATGAACAACGACCCGGCCTTCGCCGCACGCGCGATCGAATGCGGCGCCAAGGGCTATGTTTCCAAGGCCGGCGACCCTGATGACCTCGTCGAGGCGATCCGCACCGTTGGCGGCGGCGGCACCTATCTGCCCAGCGCGATCGCGCGCAGCATCGCTTTCGCAGGGCCGACGCTGGCGCAGAGCCCGTTGTCGAAGCTGAACGCGCGCGAGATGGAGATCTTGCGGCTGCTGAGCGCTGGAAAAAGCCTGTCCGAGATCGCATGGCTGGTGCAATCGTCCTACAAGACGGTTGCCAACACCTCCTCGATCATGCGCCAGAAACTCGGGGTGAGGACCTCCATCGAGCTGGTGCGGCTGGCGATCGACAGCGGCGTGGCCTAAAAGCGCGCGACAAATCTCGGTCACATGAGCATTGCATTCTCGATGTGGTGAGATGCCACGGAGCCATCAGGCATGACGATCCAGACTGTCTCGACCAATACATCCCATGGCGGCGTGCAGGGCGTGTATCGCCATGCCAGCGCGGCGACGGGAACCGACATGGTGTTCTCGGTCTATGTTCCGCCCCATGCGGAGGGCGCGAAGCTGCCCGTGGTCTGGTATCTCTCCGGTCTGACCTGCACCCATGCCAACGTCACCGAGAAGGGCGAATTCCGCAAAGCCTGCGCCGAGCTCGGCCTGATCTTCGTCGCCCCCGACACCTCGCCGCGCGGGCCCGGCGTGCCCGGTGATGCCAACAACGCCTATGATTTCGGCCTCGGCGCCGGCTTCTATGTCGACGCCACGCAAGAGCCGTTCGCCCGCAACTATCGCATGTGGAGCTATGTCAGCGACGAGTTGCCCAAACTCGTGGCGGGACATTTTCCCGTCTATGCCAGGCGGCAAACAATCATGGGCCATTCCATGGGCGGCCACGGCGCGCTGACCGTGGCGCTGCGCAACCCACATCGCTACCGTGCTGCGAGCGCCTTCGCTCCGATCGCGGCGCCGTCGCAGGTGCCCTGGGGCGTCAAGGCACTGACCGGCTATCTCGGGCCGAACAAGGATGCCTGGCGCAGCCATGACACGGTGGCGCTGATCGAGGACGGCGCGAAATATTCCGGCTTCCTGGTCGATGTCGGCGAGGCCGATAATTTCCTGAAAGAACAGCTCAAGCCTGAATTGCTGCAAGCGGCCTGCACCAAAGCCAACATCCCGCTGATGCTGCGGCGACAGCCGGGCTATGACCACAGCTATTATTTCATCTCGACCTTCATGGCCGATCATCTGCACTGGCACGCGGAGAGACTGAAGGGCTAGCGGCTGCTCGAGTGCTTTCTCTTCCTTCTCCCCTCTGGGAGAAGGTGGCGCGAAGCGCCCGATGAGGGGTATCTCTCCACTCGTCGGACTGTTCGTGAGGATAGATACCCCTCACCCGGCTTCGCTGCGCGAAGCCACCCTCTCTCACAGGGGGAGAGGGTGAAAAGCCTACTCCGGCTTGCCGTAATTCGGCGCCAGCAGGCGATTGCGGATCAGATAGCTCGTCGTGCGCGACCAGGATCATCGGTGTTGCCACGCATGTCGGCGCTTGCCGCCGTGCCTCGGCGGATCGGCGAGTGCGGCTGATCCCGTCAACAGCAATGCTGCGAAACGCAGCAACGCTCGCACGATCGTGATTCCAGCGCTCCTGCGCGCGCGGACGAAATGCGGGGTTGCAAGCCTTGCCAAATCGGTCATGCTTCGAGCAGAAACAAGTCTCCACCGGCGGTCAAGCCGGGGAGGATGTTTGGAGGAAGCATGATCCGATGGTTCGTCGGCCTGATTGGCCTCGCTGTTGCGGCGACGCAGGCGCTGGCGGCGGACCCCGTTGAGATCAACGTTGGCTATCTCCGCGTTGCCGGCACCAAATCGACACTGTCGCTGGTCGAGCAGCCCGCCGACAATGACGGGGTCGCCGGCGCCAAGCTTGCGATCGAAGACAACAACACGACCGGAAGATTCACCGGCCAGCGCTTCACGCTGGAGGAGCACCGGATCAAGCAAGGCGAGGACGCCGTCCAGGCCGCGACCGCGCTCGCCGAACATAACGGCTTCATCGTGGCTGACCTGCCGGCCGATACGCTTCTGAAGGTTGCCGACGCCTTGCGCGATCGCGGCACGCTGCTGTTCAACGCCGGCGCCATCGACGAGCGGCTGCGCGAGGCCGATTGCCGCGCCAATGTGATCCACACCGCGCCGACGCGCTCGATGCTGGCGGATGCGCTCGGCCAATACCTGGTCTGGAAGAAGTGGTCGCGCTGGCTGCTGGTGGTCGGCTCGCATGACGAGGACAGGCTCTACGCCGATGCGCTGCGGCGCGCCGCCACGCGCTTCGGCGCCAAGATCGTGCAGGAGCGGACCTTCGAGGACAAGGGTGGCGCGCGCCGCACGGACTCCGGCGTGACGCTGATCCAACGGCAGATGCCGGTGTTCACGCAGCAGGCGCCGGCCTACGACGTGCTGGTGGCCGCGGACGAAAGCGAAGTGTTCGCAGCCTATTTGCCCTATCGCACCTGGGACCCGCGGCCGGTCGCGGGCTCAGCCGGCCTCGTGCCGCGCAGCTGGGATGCGGCGCAGGACCAGTGGGGCGCGACGCAGATGCAGAGCCGCTTCATCAGGCTGAACGCGCGACGGATGACCGCGCTCGACATGCAGGCCTGGACCGCCGTGCGCATGATCGGCGAGGCCACCTCGCGCACCAAATCCGGCGACGTCAAGACGGTGACGGATTTCATCGAGGGGCCGAACTTCGAGATCGCCGCCTTCAAGGGCACGCGGCTGACCGTGCGCGACTGGAATCTCCAGCTGCGCCAGCCGATCCTGCTGGTCGATGGCCGCATGGTGGTGTCGGTGTCGCCGCAGGAAGGTTTCCTGCACCAGGTGTCCGAGCTCGACACGCTCGGCTACGATCGCCCGGAGAGCAAATGCAAGCTGAAATGAGGCGTCGAATGGTGCGTGCGGGATTGCTGGCCGGACTGGTGCTGGCAGCAACGCCCGCGCATGCCGTCATCGCCTACGTCTCGAACGAGAAAAGCAACACGGTCTCTGTCATCGACACCGACAGCTGGACCGTGACGGAGACCATCAAGGTCGGCCAGCGCCCGCGCGGCATCGAGTTCACCCGTGACGGTAAATTCGTCATGGTTGCGGTCGGCGACGACGACACCATCCAGGTGATCGACGCGAAGACCCAAGCGGTGGTTGACACCCTGCCCTCCGGACCCGACCCTGAATTGTTCACCCAGGATGCCGCCGGCAAGACGCTCTATGTCGCCAACGAGAACGACAACACCGTCACCGTGATCGATCTGGAGAAGCGCGCGCGCCTCGGCGACATCCAGGTCGGCGTCGAGCCCGAGGGCATGACCATCAGCCCCGACGGCAAGACCCTGATCAACACCTCCGAGACGACCAACATGGCGCATTTCATCGACACCTCGTCGCGCCAGATCGTCGCCAACGTGCTGGTCGATCCGCGCCCGCGCTTTGCCCAGTTCAAGCACGACGCGTCCGAATTGTGGGTGTCGTCCGAGATCGGCGGCACGGTATCGATCATCGATCCCGCAAAGCATGAGGTGACCGGCAAGATCACCTTCGAGATTCCGGGCCTGCGGAAAGAGGCGATCCAGCCGGTCGGAATCGGCATGACCAAGGACGACAAGACCGCGTTCGTCGCGCTCGGTCCCGCCAACCGCGTCGCGGTGGTCGACACCGCCTCGCGCAAAGTCACAAAATATCTGCTGGTCGGCCAGCGCGTCTGGCATATGGCGTTCACGCCGGATGAAAAATATCTGCTCACTACCAACGGCGTCTCCAACGACGTCTCCGTGATCGACGTCGCCGCCCAAAAGGTGATCAAGACCATTCAAGTGGGCGAGCTGCCCTGGGGCATCACGATCGCGCCATGACCAGTCCCGCCCCTGTCGCAGAACAACGCGAGACATTGAAACGTGGTCCGGCCGCGGTGCCTGCGTTGTCGATCGACGGCGTCAGCCATTCCTACGGCCCGCGCCGGGCGCTGATCGACGTCTCCTTCAATGTGCAGCCGGCGAGCTTCACCGCGCTGCTCGGCCTCAATGGCGCCGGCAAGAGCACACTGTTCTCGCTGATCACGCGCCTGTTCGGCATCCAGACCGGGCGCGTCGGCATTTTCGGCCATGACATCAGCCGCACGCCCGGCGAGGCGCTGCGGTTGCTCGGCGTCGTGTTCCAGCCGCGCACGCTCGACCTCGATCTGTCGCTGACGCAGAACCTGCTCTATCACGCCGCTCTTCACGGCATCAGCCGGCGCGAGGCGGCCACGCGCAGCGCCGAGTTGCTTGCGCGCATTGGCCTCACTGAGCGCGCCGGCAGCAAGGTGCGCGATCTCTCCGGCGGGCAGATGCGGCGGCTGGAGATTGCCCGCGCGCTGCTGCACCGGCCGCGGCTGTTGCTGCTGGACGAGCCGACCGTCGGCCTCGACGTCAAGGCGCGTGCCGACATCATCAGCCATGTCCGCCAGCTCGTGACCGAGCAGGGCATCGGCGTGCTCTGGGCCACGCATCTGTTCGACGAGATCACGGCCGGTGACGAGCTCGTGGTGCTGCACCAGGGCAAGGTGCTGGCGCAGGGTCCGATGAACCGCGTCATCACCGAGGCCGGCGCGCAGGACGTCAACACCGCCTTCATGCGCCTGACGGGCGCGCAAGTGATGCCGGGAGGCGGCACATGAGCAGCATCGCCACGCGCGACGCACCGCGCGGCTTCTCGTTGCAGGAGTACATGACCTGCCTGACCGGCATCGTCTGGCGCGAGGGGCTGCGCTTCCTGCATCAGCGCGAACGCTTCGTCTCGGCGCTGGTGCGGCCGCTGGTGTGGCTGTTCATCTTCGCCGCCGGCTTCCGCCAGGTGCTCGGCATCTCCATCATCCCGCCCTACGAGACCTACATCCTCTATGAGGTCTTCATCGCGCCCGGGCTGATGGCGATGATCCAGCTCTTCAACGGCATGCAGTCCTCGCTCTCGATGGTCTATGACCGCGAGATGGGCAATATGCGCACGCTGCTGGTCAGCCCGTTGCCGCGCGGCTTCCTGCTGTTCTGCAAGCTGCTTGCGGGCACCGCGGTGTCGCTGCTCCAGGTCTATGCATTCCTGATCATCGCCTGGTTCTGGGACATCACGCCGCCCCCGATCGGCTACCTCGCCGTGCTGCCGGCGCTGATACTATCAGGGCTGATGCTGGGCTCGCTCGGCATGCTGATCTCCTCCGGCATCAAGCAGCTGGAGAACTTTGCGGGTGTCATGAACTTCGTCATCTTCCCGATGTTCTTCGCCTCCTCGGCGCTCTACCCGCTCTGGCGGGTGCAGGAGGGTAGCCCCTATCTCTACTATGTCTGTCAGGCCAATCCGTTCACCCATGCGGTCGAGCTGATCCGGTTCGCGCTGTATGGGCAGATCAACTGGATCTCGCTCGCCGTGGTCGGAGCCTGCACAATCGTGTTCATGATCGGCGCGATTTTCGCCTATGATCCCTCACGCGGGCTGGCGCGGCGCGGGCCGGCGGGAGGCGAAGGATGACGGTTCGGACATTTGCGCTTGGAGCCCTTGCGTTCGCCGCCGTCTCGACCATCGCCGCACGCGCAGCCGATCCGCGTTATCCAAACTGGCCCTGCGCGCAGGCCAAGGTGCCGGAGATCTCGGTCGCCGCCGTCTGGGCAGGCCCCGCGCTCGACGACGCCGAGACCAAGTGGAAAGACGACAGCAAGGTCAGCGCCCTGGTCTCGAAGCTCGCGGCCCGCAAGACGCCGCTGGACGAGGCCGAGAAGTCGGTGAAGGACTTTCTGACCGGCTCCGCCGACAAGACCGCCAAGGCAAAGCTGCTGTTCGCCGGCCTGTTCGACACGCTCAACGCCCAGCGCTCCCAGGTCATGGGCGGTCTCGAGCGCGTCAGCCGCAAGCAGCGCGAGGCTGCCGACAAGATCCGCGAGGAGACCATCCAGCTCCAGGCGCTCCAGGACGCGACGCCGCGCGACGAGGCCAAGGTCGACGCCATGAGCAACCAGCTGATCTGGGAGACGCGCATCTTCGAGGACCGCCGCAAGGTGGTGCGCTTCGTCTGCGAGGTGCCGACCACGATCGACCAGCGCCTGTTCGCGCTCGGCCGCGTCATCCAGCAGGAAATCGAATAGCGTCAGCCTTCCTGTCGGCTTCATGAAAGTTCCCGCGATATCAACACGATCGTTAATGTTTGCGCGCTATCTGCCGGAACCAAATCGATCTAGGATGGCTTGTCGATGTGAATCTCTGGAAACGGGAGGCCTCGATGGGAACAGCAAGATTCATCTTCGCGGGCGCTGCAGCCGTCACCATGCTCGCATCCAGCGCTTTTGCTGACGATATGACCGGAATGGTCACTCGAATCGATCGTCTCAACAACACGATCTCGATCCAGCAGATGCAGAAGGGAACGGTCGGCGGCAGTGGCGGCGGCGCCGGCGCGCTCCAGCAGTACAAGGCCAAGGACGCTGCGATGCTGGATGCCGTTCACGCCGGAGACAGGGTGACCTACACCGCAACGAACACCGACGGGTCGGGCACGCTGACGAAGCTGCAGAAGCAGTAGGCTCCGCTCGCGACCAGGGGTCATGGCCGGGCTTGTCCCACGGCTGTCCGGTTGAGCGCTTAGCATAGACTGAGGCTCATCTGTCTGTGATCTTGAAGGACTGGCTCGGGCGCGTCCAGATTTTGGATC
>NZ_FOQM01000061.1 GCF_900113735.1 Bradyrhizobium sp. Gha | reverse complement strand
TGCGGCCACCGCACGGCTTGGCCTTGACCGGCCCGAGCACGGCGGCATGCTGCCGTGGAACGGGACTGCATTCCTGGCTGGCACTTGCCGTCAGCGGCGGTTATGGTTGTCGGGCGCGGGCGACCTCGTGGCGAAGCGTGACGCGTCGGCTGCAAGCGTCACCGGACTGCCTATTTTGTCCTGCCGAGCTGAGGCGCCCGCGCGCCGAGTTTTGGCCGCCGCGGTTTCCATTGCGACACCAATCGTTCGTAGTTTCGCTCCGCCTGGGCGGCAATCAACATCTCACGGTCGCGCAGCGCCTTGATGTTGTAGGCATAGGCTGGTCCACGCCGGCTGCCCTTCTGTTGCGGATGTCCAGCTTGAAGTTGCATTGCGCGGGTCTTGTTGGCGACCAGCGCCGGGCGCGCCCACAGGTAATCCTCGCCCTTCGTCAACAAATGCCAGCAGAGCACCGTGAGCTTGCGAGCCACGGCCACCGCGGCGACCTGATGGCCACGCCGGGCGCGGATCCGTACGAAAAAAGCATGCAATGGACCGGGCGCCTTGGCCGCGGCCCAGGCAGCCTCGACCAGCATGGCGCGCGCGTGACTGCGGCCGATCTTGCTGATGCGACCGTGATGGGCGGCTCCCAGTCCCGACTGCCGCACCCGCGGGTTCAGCCCGAAATAGCTCACCAGCTTCTGCGGGCTGTCGAACCGGCTGATGTCGCCGATCGCCGCCACGACGCCGGCGGCAACCGCCAGGTTGACGCCGGTGATCGTCATCAATCTGTTGACCGCGAGATCGTCGATGGCGTCCTGCGCGATCTCGCGGTCTAGCAGAGCCAGGTCTTCCGCCAGCCGATCAAGCTCACGGACGTGCCGATCGATGGCCGTGCGCTCATCGTCCGGCAGCTGTTGAGCGGCCAACCACGCCCGGCCGCGGGCGTTGAAAAGATCGGCATGCGGGCACTTCGGGATTAGGTGCGCGTGCAGGATCGAAGGTACCCGGCCGCCTGCAGACTGGCGAGCGTGCCGGCATCGATCTTGTCGGTCTTAACGTGAGCCTGGGCGATCGCCTTCACCTGCAGCGGATTGGCGATAATCACCCGTGCCACGAACGGCGCCAGAACCCGCGACACCGCCATACTGTTGGCAGTCGCTTCGACCACGACCTCATCACTGGCCAGCAGGGTCTTGCCAAATCCCTCCAGCGCAGTCCGCGTCATATCGATGCGGCCCGCATGTCGGAGCCTGCCGTGCTCCCAAAATACCACCTCGCCGAAAGTTCGGTGGACGTCGATGCCAATCACCCGTCGCATTCGCACCTCCTGCCAGACATATGACGGGAGCTGCGGGCGACACGACAACTACGGATTCGCGCTCCCAGCGCAACCGGGCGAGTCGCAGAGGCGGCCAGCTACTAACTCGAGCTCTCGGCTCATCGAATATACATCGGCCTGCCCGCACTTCGTGCTCCCGGTGCCTCTGTCCCGATGGTTAGTTCGACTCGCCGATGACGAGCGCCACGCTCTTCGAATAGAACTGAAACTCTCGATTCCTTGTATCGAGACCGATAAGTTCAGACGGACCAAGGGCCGAACTTTCGTATTCGGGTTTACGGCTGCAATCGGCCCATGAAGGGTTGGAGACGTTCGTCACCAGGAACGCCAGCATTCCGCACAACATGGCACGGTTTGCAAACATCGACTATTAGTCCTGATCGTTTCTGTAGATCGGATTCAACTCCATTGTGTCCTGGCCCTCGAGCGTCTGGCCAAATTCACTGAGAGAAAGATCGGGAGAAATCCCAAGAAACGACGGTCCGCGGGACCGATTTTGAACGTACAGTCCCTCAACAAGTTCCCGAAGATTCTTGTCCTTGGCCTCAGAATCCCAAAGCTTCGGGTCGAGCATATAGCCAGCGTTCAATATCTTTTGACCAACCGAATATTGAACCCCGCAGTCTGGCTTGAGCCCGTCGGATAAAGCGGGACAATACGATTTGCCGTCTTTATTCGAAAAGAACGCAAACCCGTATCCTAAGCCGTGACTGTTTCTGTTTTGCGAATACTTGAATCCCGCAATCTTCTCGAGCGGGGGCTGGCTGTCGCTCGATAATTCCGCGCCTTTCTCATCCAAGAACGAGATGAACACGACGGCATGTCCGGTCCCGTTCGTGCGGTTCAGGTTAATAAAAGATCCCGGTTTCAATTCCGAAAACTTCGCGTGCCGTCCCACGCCGAACGTAACCAGGGCGTCCGCCGTCCCATACGAGTCCAATTTCGGATCGACCCAGATGTGAGAGCGGATGTCGGTTGCCCGCATTCGATTCCAACCGTCGACGGGCAGTTGCGTATATGGCTTTGCGTCCTTGGCCTGGTCGACGTAAAGGTTTATGGCAGTGATTATTACTTCGGCAACTGCGGCAACGCACATCGTTTTGGGAGGAGAGGTCGGCTTAACCTTTCCCGAGCCATAGGGAATTTCATGGGTGTAGGCCCGGCTCATATCGTACCCAAGCCCCGCGAAATCCGCCTTCAGGACGGAAACAGCCTGCATCACGTATTTGTTGAAATCATCCGCTGCTTTTGAACTCGCACTTGTTTCCACGAGCAGTGCAGCGGCAAGACAGATCAATTGGAACAGGCATTTCGGATAAAGCGCCGTCTCCCGGCGCGCGCGCTGATTGGACATTTCTACTGCCCCAAATGTCAGTAGTCATTTCTATTGAAAACACTCATAGGCTGCCCCTGCGATGGAGAGCTGTCAACGCTCTTACGCGCCCGCTCACGCTCAATTCCTGCGTTTGAGCCACTTTCTTTGATGGACTTCGGCGCCACAGATTTCCTGGCTTTGGGTCATTGGACTCAGGACTTCTCCGGCCGCAAGTCCGAGCGCGGCTATGTTTGTCATGCGCCCGCTGGTCGGGTACCCCGGTCGCCCGCCAGCCGGCCATCCATTCTCCTGACATGCTGGGAAGCGCCCTTCCGACGATGACGGCTACTGGCGCGAGGACGTTGAGCCGATAGCCCTGAAGCTCCTCGCTGCGCGGCCCAAGGCTTCAGAATAAACCGGCTTCAGAAATTCGTAGAACGAGTCGCCTCCGGAGAAGGTCCGAGCCGCGCTGCGTACGTGCTTGATCCGGCGAAGCTGCCTGATTGGGACCATGGCTTTAAGTGGTATGTCGTTGATGACTTCATGCTGGGCGAAGCAATCCTCGCGAACGCCACCAATCGAGTTTTCTTCGCAGCACTGAAAAGCGGCTGCGTAGTGGTGCCCGAGACTTAATTCCACAGACTGACCGCTTTCCCCGTGGGACGTCCCGATGGTCGGGCGGTAGCCCGCGGCGTGCCAAAGACTGGTTGGACGAACTTGAAATGCTCCGGCCGCAGAACGTCCGGGCGAGGCTGGCGCACCTCCATTTGCGCCTACTTGGGATGCGCGATCGTCCAAGCCGAGTCGATCGCCGCGCTCGCCGCGGCGACGGTCGCGGCCAGCGCTGCGAAGCGGGTCCAGAAGACTTGTCCGATTGTGGTGCGGTGTTTCGAAAGCCTACCGCCGTCGGTCATTGCCAGGCGAGCCATTCCTGCGCGAAGCCGATCGTCATCACCCTCACCAAGCCAATCGCGATGGCCTCGTTGGGGCACTTTGGGGGGACCAACCACAGTGTTGGTGAACGCCTCTAGCTCAAACTGTCGCTGGGAGGACGGTATGCTGCGGAGCACTTGAAAGCCCCAGTTAATCGAGGTCGAGCGCCAATAGCACCTCGGCATCAGGGACACGATCAGCTAGGTTGATTGGCTAAGACGGTCTCCGTCGGTGTGGCCTGTTTCTATTTGTAACCGCATGAATTCAGCCGCGAGCTTCACCGCGGAAAGCACGTATATCGCGGCATGTACGACGGTCCCGCTTTTGAACCGGTGAAGGCAGTTGGGGTGAGCGCGCGCGAAGCGGCGAACCGTACGGCCAAGGAAGCCGGTACAGCGCTGATGCGCAAAGCCTTCGACTACGAGCTTGGACCCCTCTCGGTATGAGCACGGAAGAGGCGGAACGAGAGGCTAGGACGTACCTGTTCACCGGCGCGATCGGCTCCTACAAGAACCCTCATTCGCATCGCAACGTAGCTCTCGACGATCCGGATGAGGCTGCGGAAATTATCCTGCTCGCGAACCAACTACTGACGGATCGTCGACGCCCGCTCCGAAGCAATCGCCTAAGGCACGGCCGCGGCGAAAGAGCTCGAACCAAGGTCCGCGCGGTTCCTCCAGGCGAAGGCTGACGAAGCAGCAGACCATTCGCCACCCAATTCATGCAGCGGTACGGATGGACGTGGCGGGCGAAGACCCGTTCGCCACGCATCTTTCTGATCCAGTCGGCTGACAAGTTGCTGATCGATTCTTTGAACCGATCGGTCTCACCAACGCGATCTACCCGGACCTTCCGGCGGAACGGGCCGCAGATCTTCAGGACGGTGTTCTTCGACCAGACGTTCGCGAAAATATGATCTGAACGCGCGCGCAACTATGCGCGCGGCTCCGGTCGGCGCAAATCCTCTGGATCGGAGGCCCTTTTCAGTCTTGACGTCACTTCGGTCAGAGCAGAGAGCGCAGCCTGCAATTGGTCGGGCTGCGAACCGAGCGTTTTCTCAAAATGCTGACGCTGCTGTTCTGTGGCGCGATCGAGGGAGGAGCCATATATCGCCGCGATCGCGATCTCCTTGGCCAAGCGCGTATAGCTCTGCCATATGAGATAGAACATCAGCGGCGGGACCTCACGGTTCGCAAGCATCGTGGAGGAGCGCGGCCCCGCACCTTCGATCGCCCACCATTGCTGCGCAAGCACCACGAAGCGCCGGAAGTCTCGCCCCGTTCGACTGAACTTGTCGGGAGCGACGCCGGCGAGGAAGGCACAGTGATCGAGCCAATTCAGGCCCGCGACGATCGCAGTCGGATAGTCGACAACAGGAACGCCCTTGAAGTCGACCACAGTTTCTTCGTGCGGAGCCTGCCTTAGAAAAGCATCCATCATTTCCGGCTGAAGCACGGCACTAACCAAAAGCTCTACGTCGCGCCTCGGCACCATCACAAAATAGCGACACGCCTCAAGCCGTGTGTGTTCCCAAATTGCCCGAACATTTCCGTCGACGTCATTCAGGGTACGGCTGCACGCCGGATAGACAAGTCGGCCTTCATCGGTTTCTTTCAAGTACCATGGAAGTAACTGGTCGAGAGCCGTGAGCAGCGCCAAAGGTTCGAAGAGCTTACCAGCAGCCTCTTCGATCGAAGGCAGATCCTGCTTCTTTGATCGTCGCCATCCGAACATCTTAGCCGCTCTCGTCATGCAGCGCCCAAGGCTGATTACAACGGGGATTGCCGAGCCTGCAAGACCGCCGACTTCCAGCCTTCGAACGGCTCACACATCGCCCGAATTGGTTAGTGGGTTGTTAACCGGCGATCGGTGGCCTTGCCGTCACTGGAGCGTATCGCTGCCTAATGCCAGCCCCCAGCCACAGGCAGCGTAGCGTAGAATGGCCAGCGGCGGCTGACACCCCCGCCGGCCGTCTTCACTGCCCTTACCGTTCGAAGGCCCGCCGCTCAGCAGTTGACCATATCAGCTGTTAGCCATCGATAGCGCGCGCTCAAGATGGCTTTCGAACGCCTGCCGAGCCCGATCAGGCTCGCGGTCTGGATCGAGGCTCATGACACCGCGATACTTCGCCCCAGTCAGCGCTTTCGGCAGCAGCGTCCAGCAGGCGCCAATACGTGATCATGTGCTCTTCGTCATACATGGTAAGATCGAACCCGGACGGCGCCAAATCGGCGACAGCTGGGGTGAGGAGAGGTTGCATTGGCCTGCTTGCGAACATGGCTTGTGACACCAGGATATTTCCCGGTCTTTGTGTGAAAGACGTGACCGCCGGCCGTAAGGACGTCGCCTCCGAACTCCACACGCACGAGCCACAGTAGCGTGCCGCCGGCGCGGCCCGCAATGACTGCCTCCGTTAGCATTGCGGTGCTCCGGCGGCGATCTTCGGATATGTCGAACTACGTCGGCTTCGCGCCCGGCGGTGCAGAAGGAAACCGCACGGCCTTCTAGCAAATACCTTACCGCGGCTGCTCGATAGTTTACGACTGGACGCGTCACGCGCAAGAATCATGGCCGCATCGAGATGGCGCTGAAACTCGCACAGTTCTTGGCCGCGAGGGAGCTTGCGGGCTTCGTCTTCGAGGCGCGGCCATCAATCGATCCAAAGCAGATCCGCTCACGGATCGCCAACGGCGAGAAGGTGCTGCTGCTCGCCCGCCAAGCGTTGGCAAGACCCACTTGCCGATAGCGCTCGGGCGAGAGGCGATCCTGGCCGGTCACACGATGCATTTCACCACGGCGACGACGCTGGTCGCCGGCCTCGCCCAGGCGCATGGCCGGCGGACAAGAAACTGCTCGCGCTCTCGCGTATTTTCAGGCGCTCCCCAGGCAGTCCGCCGGTAATAGATGTGATCGCGATCTTAGTGGGCTGCGGAAGACTTGAGGCGTTTGGCGTGAGGCTGGGATTTTTGGTCCTCCAGCCAACACGCAACATGGTGCCAGGTTTGGCGGGGCAGTGCCAGCGCCCGCATGAAAGGTGGCCGATGTCGCGAGGCCTAAATGCCGCAGCAGGATCTCTCCTAGGCGACCGTGACCGCAGCAAGGCCTAAAATCACCTCGCGGTTGATGCCGAGATGGAGGCGATAGAGCCACCAGATTGCGCAGCATCGGTCGAAATCGGAGAGTGCCCGAGCGCGCTTTATTGCTGCTACGACCCGCGCTATTGGCTTCATGACAGGTCTTAACTGGAAACCTGAACGTTTCGAGGCTAGCGCTCCAAATTTAGTGAGTTTTTGGTCGGTAGCGGCCCGTTGTCGCGCGGATGCGTCAGCAAGGGATTGAGAGCTAAGGTTCAGGTTTGCCATGGTGCGTCTCGAAGCTTGGTGGGACCACGCATATGTGCATCCGACCTTTCCGTAACCTTACGATGCGAGTACTGCTTCCCCAAACGCCCAGATCTGGTAGCGACAATTGAAAGTACTCTTATGCGATAGTTACCGCGGTGGCGCGCCTTAGTCCTCAGGCCCCGATGCTGGCGCATTGAACCAATCGGAGCTGATGGCGTTGTCTGCACCTCGGAAAATCCGGTAGGCTCTTGCGGCGGGGCCCAAAGCCATGTGATATCGCCTCAACTTATTCGCGCCTGATGAACCGCCCCTCGCGGGTAGCCGTTATTTGGAGACGGTGATCCACTGCGACTTCCTGCCGCTGTGACGATGCGGTCAAGGAATGTGGTATTCGTCATTTGAACAACTCGCCGGCCGACACTTAGCCGACTGGACACGCGATCTAGGCAGGGTATACGGCAAAGCTGCCCGCCCACAGCACTGGTCCGGTACGGACGACGCCACGTTGCGCAGCCTGACGCGGCTTTCACGAATATTGAGGCCAAGCGAATCCGAATTTGGCGCGCATCACCCACTCTCTGAGGACGATCCTTCCACTGAACAGACGACCCACGCATTGTCATGCTGTGCGCATACCCTGCTCTAAGACCAATTTCCTGGTCGCAATGAAGGGGGTCGTTGAAGTCTGTACTTGCCCCGCCTATGCCGCAGAGGAAATTGTTTGTGCCAGGCTTTGCGAGCAATCGGTTTCATGCTGCGCGCGCTGATGGGGCGGTCAGCGGCGTCAGTGAACATGGTCAGCATGGCCACAACAGCTGCTGTTCGTTTGTGAATTGCCGCACTTTTTTTCGTCAGCTTTTGGAAAGCTAGCGTGGGTACAGAGCCCCCGGGGTTAGCGATGCGTGGTAGAGACAGCGCCATTACCAGAATGGGACAGCGCCGAGTCACGTTCCTGCTGACCTCAATCTGCAGCGCAGGCGCGGCAGGGACAGCGCCGATCCAGTCCCAAAACCGACCGGGGCCGAGTCGCGCCCGCGCTGCTTCCGATGCCCGAGAAACGAGCCTGGTAGCCGCTGTCATGCTTATTCAGGCACAGACACCGGGACGGCTTGTGCCGCGGGAGATTGACGGCCAACGCCTTAGGGCGCACAAAATTTTGAGACCTTCATCGTCGTCCGCTCCTCCCAGCCGAGGGGATTCGGCAGCAAAAATTCTAGCCAAAAATGGTCCAGTTTGCCGGCCTCAAATCACAGCCGTTCAAACAGTCTTTGGCTGGGATAGCGCTGCAGGCCGACGAAGTTCTTTACGGAACGACCGAGCGAGAGCATACGATCGCCGGTCTCGGGATGAACACGAACAATCGGATGTGCCGTTTCGTATATCGTTCCGGTGGATACGCCACACCAAGGCCGCTTGCTGGCTTCGGTGGTCCTCTCTGTCGCAGTTAGATCAGATACGCCGAAGCTCACAGCCCAGAGATTATCTGCGAGCATCCGCAGGGGATCGCGCCTTTGCGCTCTCAGACTGCAAGCCGCAGATCCTTTGCCGCCAACACGCGCCCGCCACGTTGCGATGCTGCAGAAAGTCTTCAGCCTTGGTCCGGTAATCTCACCGATCACACCGTCTATCGCAAACCACTCCCCTTTCGCGGCGGTGTGTTAACAGCACGGCGGTCTTAAATGTGAAGAGCATCACCACGATTGCTCAATTGTCCAGCTAACCTTAAAGCGGCCAACATCGGCTAAATTGTCTGGGCGGGCTTGCAAGTGTTGACGCTTGTCCCATCCGGCGCTTACGCACCCCGTAACCATCTCCGTAAACACGCGCGGCTCTTCCTTCGTTGTCGACTCGTCAATACGATGGAAATCGAGAGCGGTGCCCGCGCAACATGCTGACGAGGCAGGCCCTGGACCCCATCGCCTCAGTCTTCCGGCAGTGCGGCGCGGCAATCAGGATGGAAGGCTTCCCATCCAGATTGTCGCGCTATACGGCAGCTATGAGCGCGACCCTGCACCCATGATCGGCTGATTGTCTGGCCACCATCTGCGGGTAGCAGGCTGGAGATCGTCGAGTCGTACACGGCGCCGCTGAATTGCCTCGACCACCGAGCGGGACTGCGGCATTTGTGAACGGCACGACTTTCTCCGATGCGCTTCTCCGATGCGCTTGGGGCATCTCAAGCGTTCACGCTCAGGACTTCGAGATCAATCCACGAGCGCAACTATCCAGCGGCTGCCCCAGCTGCGATAGAGTCGATCCGCCACCACGTCCTCCAATGCTGCCATTCGAAACACATCTCGCCCTTCGAGGACGCCGGTCCGCCGCGAATGTCAAGCACAGCCCCAACTAGTCGCCGGCCTTGTCTCGGGGAGACACAGGAGCGCCCCCGCAGACCCAGCGTGCAACTAAAATCCAGGCGATGGGCGGGCGCCGTCAGAGTAGCCTTCCACTGGTCCACGTCAGCCACTCGCAATGGCGGTTAATGCTCGAGTCGATCTAACTCTCGCAACAGCCGATGAAGGAAGTCGCTGGCGTGATTGTATTGAGCGCCGCCATCAAGGATCTGATGAGCAAGTGGCGATACTATATTGCCAACAGCCTCCGAGCCAATCAGCTCGGTCCGTGACGACCACAACTCCAACAGCCCGTCGGGGATGTGTTCGCTCGATCCAAATAGTTTGAGAAGGCGGCCTTCGGCTATACTGTTATGATCATGGTGGGCCTTGGTCGCATAAAAGGCGAACAACCCACGGAAGGCCTCACGGGAAACCGAAGGCTTTGCCATCGCAATGTCCCCCACAGAATGTTCAAAATGAATTCGCGATATCTCGAACTGAACGGAGGCTATTCCCTCAGAATTCGCACAGGAAGAAGATTCTACAGCAGACCGGGGAAAAGCGGCAAGCCCTTAATCCATGTTAGATGGGGCTCACTGCCCGTGGCTTTTATCGATCCAGCTTTGTTCATTTAAGCTCAGCTGCAGCCGAACAACCTGCCACGCAAGTGGCTAAGACTTCGGGCGACAAACCGGGCCCGCTTTTCCAAGGTCTTCGATGAGTCAGAGCGCACCATCAGTGACGACCGTCCACGCGGGAGATTGAATCAGCTCTATGGACGGTTCGACGGTTCTCGGGTGTGCCGCTGGTCTTTCGCGGTTTACCGTGAGCAGAGCCGAGGGCCTTGCTGTCGCCTTAGACCGGGCGCACGAGTGCGAGACATACTTCGACGAGAAACTAGACCACGCGTGAGCGGGGTCCGCTGCGTTGCTAACAGGATGGAGGAGGCGCCGCCGGTGCGAATATGGAGCCGCCTGCGTGGCTCTCTTCCTTTCGTCAGCTTCACCTGCATCGCTTCCCAACCCGCTCTAAAGCAGTAAGAAAAAGAAATACCATGCGATTCCGTTCCGATCAGCCATGGACGAAAGCCCAGCAGCGAAGGAGGACGCCATGGGCTGGCTCGACAATCTGTGGCTTGGCCAAAAGGGCACCAAGCTCGCAGGTTTTCTCGCCTCGCCAAAGAGACGCAATCCAGAGTAGCTACTGCTTCCCGAAGCGGCTAACAACCGGCGGGCGGTATGTTTCCAGCCCTCTTCCGACGAGGATGTGAACTATCCAGAGCAACTTCAGCGAGATGCCGGCGGAGCGCGGGACTAAGCACCGTCTGAGTTCTATGCAACATTCTCTCTGGAGCTTTGCGGCTAGACGCGAGAATTTGCAGAAATGCAAATTTCAAACCCCCGCCCTACCGAACCTGAGCAGAGAAATTTGGACGCGCAGAAAAGAAACGCGATTCTAAAGCTCAAACATCTTTAAATTTGAAACCCGCGCAAATGGCGACCGTACAGCGATGGCTACATGCGCTCCCTCGAAGAGCCAAGAGTTTGGATACAAAGGACCGAGTTCTATGAATGCGCCGCGCACAGTCTCGTAGGCGACGTTGTTCTGAAGTTTAGAAAGTTCTATAGCCTTCTCGATTACCTGGAAGTCAAGCTCGTTGCGTCCGTAATCTTGCCAGTCCCCTTTGTAGCCTGCCCGAACTTGACCCAAGTGCAGTTCGAAAGGCTTTTGGCTGATCTGCTTGCCGGGGTTCGACTTCCACTCCGCCTGCAGGGTCCGGTGCGCATTCCTGACCAGACTTTGAAAAGTGGACCTCGTGAGATCAAGGCAGGTACTCAGATCAATCTCTGCCCTAATTATTGCAGCGCTGGTTGCTGCCTTCGCTGCTCTATTTGACGCCCAGTGCGTTGCTGCTTCCACGTTGTACTCGAAAAAATAGATGCCTTGCCCAAGCCATCTACTCACCTTCCCGGAATCCTGCAGCGGTCCGGCGAGCAGCTTTTCCGCTTCATCAACCGTAGTCCCGTGATAGCCCACCACCACGCGCGGCTTGCTTGCCATCATGCTAAAGAGAAAACGGCGCGGAAATCCGCTCCGTTTTAGCCTCCCCCAATATAATTTGCTAAGATTTGTTGGGCTCGTTCTCGAGCTCTTCCGCCTTCCGGCGCATGCTACGAAAGAGAGGAATAATGTTCTCTCGCAACTGAGGATCGGGAAACGCCTCTTCCGCAAGTTCCGGATTCGCCAGTAACCTATTTAGATTGCTTTCGACGAGATCATCAATTTCCTTAAAACGGACACTGTTGGCCATAGCTCGCTCAATCTCTGAAGTCTGCTCAGGCGAGGAGGGGCCAACTACTCGGCCCACTACTCGTGAGCCGATCGCTTCGATCATTCTACGTGCGTACCTGATATACGCAACTGAGACACGTTCATTCTGCTCTGCGATCTGCCGAGCAACTCCGTTTGTTTTGGCAATTCTCGACTGAAAAGTAATGAGCAAGTCGATGACGGATGTCGCCTCCGAGATTGGCGGCTCGGCTTTGTTTATGTCGGACGATGGAAAGCGCCATCCAATTCGCCGTTGTTCAAGCATTGGTAACTCTCATTGAATTTTGGGGCCGTCCCCGCTCAAGCTCCGACAGAGCTGAAATGACATAGAAAATTACGTTCGCAACTATCCGCGCCATGTAGAGCGCAGAACCTGTATCGAATTTGGCAGTCATACTATCTATGCAGAGAAAGCCCAGGATGTTTTCGCGCGCGAGTAAGTCTGGCTCTCTGATAGGTACGACGAGGATTGCGTTGTACAACTTCGGCCAATGCTTGTTGCCATTTCGATATAGGCCCTTACTCGCATCAGCTTGCAGGTCATTGGACATGAAGGACTCGTGACCAGAAGTGAGAATGCCTACGAAGGGAGAGTGATCAGTGAAAGGGTACAAGCCATCTTCGGGGTACATGTCTACGCGTTTGAGTTCAGACTTTTTGTCCCGAAGAAAAGTACGTATCTTCGGCGTCTTCAGATCGTTGTCTGGATGTACGAAGAGCTTTATTGCGACGCTGCACGAATGACCTGTGTAGTCCTCGAACATCGTTCGAGTTTCGTCCACGAGAAATCTCAAGAATTCCGAGCTCTTTTGAATGACTTGCTCGGATCCGACTTCCTTGCGCGAGTAGGGTATTAAAAATGAACTCAGGCCGGTTCGCGCACTGAAGACACTGTCGAGGCGCTGAAGAACTCGCAGCATGATTGCTTCGGCGCGCGCACCCGCTTTGGCGTTCTGCCGTCTATTCTCTACGTACACGAGCGATAGGAAGACGAAGACAACAAGCAAGAATGCATTGCTCAGTACAAGATACAGATCTCCCAAATCGGGAGGCGCCGAAACAAGCTTCCGATAGGAGACCAATGCGACTGCCAACAGCGCAAAGGAAAGGACAAACGTCGCTAGCGCCTGCGGGACCAAATATCGTCGGCTGGGCTTCAATCGCCTACTCCAGTTCGTTCTTGTCAGATATTGAGGCAGGCACCCGAATCAAGCCCAAAATAGAACACAACATATTGAAAAGAAAGGCAAAATGTGCTTGCGATGGTTAAAAGAGAAACAACTTACGATTGTCGGGTTCCTATAAGCTCTCTCGCGCAGACAATGTCAAATAACGCGTTGACGGGTCCGTGGTTCGAATTAGGCGGTGATCTCTCGAGAAAAGCTTCGGAACTCCAGGAGCGCTCGCGCCTAGATCGCATTTCTAACTCGCGAAGTCGGGAGTTGATGCAATCCAATGGTTCACGATGGTTCAATTGGAGGATGCCCCTTCTTAGAGACTGCGATCGCGGGTTCGGTTCGAGATAGGACTCGAAAAGTCTCCCCCCTCCTACAAATTTCCCGGCCGCGAGTAGTGAGCAGTCGACTGGCAGGTGCGCTCACGTCCGGAGAGGTCACGTACCTAGGAAGAGTTGATTCCGGGAACGACTCGCGCGTTTTTGGGATCGAGCGAGAAGACCGCTTCGCTCATGTTTACCCTATCGGGAAGACTGGCCCGGGGGAATCCCGTTGGTCGAGGGAATGGTGCTGCAAGATTTCGCGAATGGAAGTGGTTTCGCTCTGACTGATCCGTTCGGCTATCTTTCGGGGACGTAATCGCGCAAATTCCGATTTGACGACGGGATGATCTGACTTACCTGAATGCCCCTGATGTGACCAGCCTTGAGGCTACAACCCTCTTCGGCATGTCGCGCTGCGGTACATTGCACTCGCCGCATCGGGGTTCATAAAAGTCTTAAAAAAAAGTGGCCAGACGCAGGGGGCCCGCGCGTGGAGTACATGGACTCTTGGCGCCGTTGGAGCAACCGTCAGCGACGATACACCACATTCTGAGATGTGGCTTAGGCAAGGGCTGCTTGCCGAAGCGGTCATCGAACCCAGTCTCGTTCGGTGCTTTCGCCTGTTCCTTCCTTCAACTACAGCTTCATGTCTTTGCACAATCCGGCGCAACTTGCGAAAAGTCCAACCGGCTTCGACCAGCATCGCCGCTCGATGCGAGACAGCGTCCCAAAAGAAGCTTTGACGCGTGCTCGCGGCGCTTGCTTCGGCTCGACCTATCGCTTCGCAGGAGCGCGCGACGCCGTCGAAGAATAGATGACACGCGGCGCCGGCCCGCGCCACACCGCCTCTCCGTTCTCGAGAAAATGTTGAACCACGCCTTGGAAAACATCCTCCGACAGCGCAACGGCGAGGTTCGGATTGTAGGAGGGTCCCTCGATATTCACTTCGAAGGAGACTGCGTCGACAGCGCTCCACGCCCGAAATCACGATTCGGGTTGCACCCGAGCACGCGCCCAAGCCCGCACATCCGAGCGAGATCGGAATGGCGGCGCGGCCGATGCCTATATCCCTCACGCGCCGATCGTGGCGGCGGCCAATGCGGCCGACGCGATTTTTGGGAGATGATAATGCCGATGCCGGTCGACGTCGCGCCACCCATTCGATGACCTCGCGCCGGTTGCCGCTGGCGAGGACGTCAGCAAACGCCTCGACGTGATCCCGGCAAGATGGCGGGTGTTGGTCACGCGCCCGAAATACATCTGTCGCCTCTGCTCGGGCTGGGCCAAGCTGGGTACGCGCTTAGAGCCCGGAGGGGCTCCGCTTACGAGCCGGTAGCGGCTCGCCATCGTGCGCGTAGGCGCTCTTCCCGAACGCTCGCTCATAGCCGAATTGTTGTGCAATCGCACTTCGCTGGGTGTTGAGGGTAGGCTCAGTTTGCCAATATTGTCAGCTGCACAGTGGGGGAAGCCATTGAATGCCTTGGGGGACACACCAGGAGCAGAAGTGCTCAAAATCGGGGAAAGCCTTCACTGGCAATCCCGAGTAAAGGCCAGCACCTACAGCGGACATCGCCAAGGTGAAGCGATAGTCCAGACCACGAACGCCCGATGGCGCAGCGCCGAAAGCCGAAGTTGGAAGAAAACCGTGGGGCCGCAAGGCCTGTGCCGGGTTCGAGCCCGACGCCCGGACCAAAACATTCAGATGAAATTGGGATGCCGATGAAAGAGCGATTTGAAGGAGAGCAGAACCGTCCTCAACTTATTGCGTCGCTCCGCCGCCAGGATTTCGCAGGCGGTCAGCTCGAAATCGCCAAGGCTCTGGCCGACGCAGGAGAGGTCGTCGAGTTTAGACCCGGCGAGAAGATCATCGTCCAACATGCTGTAGATAATGACATCTATTTGCTCGTTGCTGGCAGAATCGCAATCGTCGTAAATGGCGCGCAAGTTGCGACGCGATCAGCCGGGCAACACATTGGCGAGATGGCAGCCATCGAGGCATCACTCCCGCGGTCGGCAACGGTCACCGTTCTTGAGCATGCGGTAGCGCTCAAATTGACCAGTGCAGCGTTTATGGACATTGGCGACAGGTTTCCCAGTGTGTGGCTGCCGATTGCCCAGGAGCTGTCAAAGCGGCTGCATCAGCGCAACAAGACCATCTATCTCCCGAACCAAGCCCCCAAGCTCTTCGTCATGTCGTCATCCGAGGCCCTGGAAATCGCGCACGCCCTTCGCACCGAACTGGAGAAAGAAGTATTCAGCACTGTTTGGGATGATGGGGTCTTTTTCGCGGGCGGCTACCCTCTTGAAGCTCTAGAGAAGCAGGTGAGCGAGGCTGATTTTGCCGTTGCGATCGCCGAGCCCGACGACATCACAGAATCACGGGGGAAAAGGGCGCCAACCGTGCGTGACAACGTGCTCTTCGAGCTAGGTCTCTTCATGGGCAAGTTGAGCCGGTACCGCACCATCCTCGTTCATCCGAGAGTGAAAGACCTGAAGCTTCCCTCAGATCTTCAGGGCCTGACCCTTGTCCCCTACCACGCAGGCGACGGCGCAACCGTCGCTGAGCGCATCGCGCCGGTATGCGAAACGATCCGCGAACTTGTGAAGCGGCTGGGTGTACGCACCTTTGCTATCGAAGAAGATCGATAAGCCGCACGAACCAGCCCCGCTTGGGGTTGCTTTCGCTTTCAGTTTCCACTTCAACCACGAGCGGCGATGCTTGTGGGCGGAAGGCCGTCGCGGAGAGGTGGAGCGTGGAGCGGCGCGCAAGCGTGACAATCAGCAGCACCGCAAAGTTCACGCCGACGTCTGGGTCTTCGACGATGTCGCGCATCGCCTTCTGGTCCTGCACGCTCGGCAGCGGCCAAAACGACGGATGCGAGTGCCATTCCCCGAGATAGTTGAAGCGTTGATAGTCGTGCCCCGTCCGCGCGAAGAACGCGTTCAGGAAAGCGCGGTTGTGGTCCAAGTCTCTGACGAAATGGGTCGCCGAGCCTCCGCTGCGCTGGATTGATAGGTCTGCGATCCGAAACGTCTCGTCGCCGACATGCTCACCGACAAGAACTCCACCGATCTCGCGAACGCCAGCTCGCTTGAGCTCTGCAACCAGCGTTTTGACGACGGCATGAGGAAGGATCATTCTCATTTTACGTCGAAGATCTTGGCAATCTCGACGATTTCCGCAGTCGCCTCTCCGGCCGAGAGCGTCATTGCTTTCTCTATCGGAGGGGCTTCCGGCATCGGAATGGGATAGGTTTCAAAGGCTTGCGTGAACAGTCCCTCTTCCGGAGCGAGTCCTAACACGTAGACCGACACAGGAAAGTAAGATGGATCGCGTGCCAGGAGCGTATCGATGGCTAAGCGCGCGGTCGCGGCGGCGATGCTGGTGACATCGGCATCATCCGCGATCATCGGCGGACCTTGGCCGCCGGTCGCGTAATCTCTCGTCGCCGCCTTGGGCTGATAGTTCCGCTCGGCAAACCAGTTCTCGATCGCGCGGCGCATGAGCTGAGGTGACGGCTCAACGCCGGGTCGGTAGCGAGCGATCAGACCGCCGAATCCTCCGCCGTACACCTCCGCCCAGACAACGGGCTTGGCGGCGGACTCGGCGACGGCGGAAACCAAGTTGTGAACATTGGGATTGGCGGTGGCGTTGACAATGAGGTCTCGTGCAAGCAGCGAGGTAATGGCGGTCTCGGCACTACCGCTCGCTTCCTGACCGGCCATGCGGACCTTGCGGACGTACACTTTGGCGTTCGGATTCACGTTTTTGATCCGCTGGGTCACAGCATCCACCTTGTGGGTGCCGACATCGCGCCAGTCGAGGTCGTGCCTGACCAGGTTATCGGGCAGCAGCAGGTCGTCGTCGACGAGGTAGAAATTTTCTACCCCGGAACGCGCGAGCATCGTCGCAACCTTGCTTCCCAACGATCCGCACCCGATCACCGCGACGCTCATGCCGCGCAGACGTTCGTGGCTGTCGTCCAGCCGCCGGAACTCCGCCTCCTGCGGAATCGTTGCAAACTGAATGGCGTACTCTGCGGCTCCCCAGAAACAATGCGTCTTACTTCCCTTCAGGATCACAATGATTGACGCATCCTCTTCGAACCCCAATGCCGCAATGGCGGTCTTGTAATCTGCCGGATTGGACGTCGGTGGCAGCGCTTGGTCTTTCGCAATCCGCAAAATTGGGACCGTGCGCTCGTAAGTTTCGCTACTCAAGGTTGGCGGCACGTCAGGATTGATCCAGACCTCGCCATCGGTCTTTGTGACCTTGTCGATGATGTAGACATTGCTCTCAGGCCGATAATGCACCAGCATGTTGCCCTTGAGCATCTCGCCTGCCTTCATCTGCGCAAAGAAATCAGCCAACTTGCGCGTCATCAGCAGTCGGAACGTACGCGTGCGCAGCGATTGGCCCAGCGATACTTCGTGCGCCGAAGGTACTCTCTCCGCCTTACCTTCGGGTGGATTTTCCGTGAAGAGCAAGTGATGCGCGCTTTCCAGCAGCATCGCGCCAGTGATGTCGCTGGTCCAGTTGTCAGGGCGGTATTCGAGGCAAAGCTCACCACCGGGACCGAATTGATGGTTCGACCACAAGGCGGTCTGCTCACCACGCGGATAGACCGAAGGGGGAGTGTTGGGGAAATGCGCGGGATAGCTGAGGAAAACGGGATAGGTGCGCGTTCCGATCGTGATGTCGGCGTCGAAAATCAATCTCTTCGCGTCATCGGTCCGCCACCCAAGCGGCGTGAGCCAATCCGCGTTCGCGGCGAGGGCGTCAAGCCCTAGCCGTTCGCTCTTGAAACGGGCGAGATCGGAAAGATACCACCACATCAAGCAAAGCCGCCCGGCGTCGCCGGTCCGGTCGCGCGGTTGGGAAAGCTGAACGGCTGGGCTGCGGCGGCGGCAGGCTGCAGGAGCGATCCGGCCGACAGCGCTTTGGCGGCTTTTGCCGCCTTGTCACCCTTGGCCGACAACTCGTTGACAGCGGTGTCGTAATCCAAACCGGCGCGTTTGCGGCTTGAACCAAAAATCGTGCGCACCGGTTCCGAGGCCTTGGCATATGCGTTCGGTCCGATGGCAGTTTCAGTCCCGGCGCAGCGGGATTGCTCCTTCTCTGCCGCCAACACCCCACGGCTCACCGAGCAGCGGATGAGTTCGCCCTTCATACCCAACCGCGTGACGTTCATAGGCCCGAAATCAAAGCCGATGGCCAGTCCCAGGCTGGACGCATCGGTACCGTTTGCCTTAAGGCGGGCAACAGCCAGGTTGAAGCTGCTCCGCATTCCACCAGCGCAGAGGGTCATGTTGCTGATGGTCTCTTGCACATCGGTGGTCTGCGCTGTGCCCTCGACCAGAAGGCCGTGAACGCAATCGCCGATGAACCGGACTTTCACACCTTTGAAATCCTCGTGAAGCGCGGCATCAAGCTCGGCCCTCAACACGTGGAGCGCGCGAACGACGTGCTTCGCGCCAGCATCGGTGGCGATGTTGTTGCCGACATAGTTGGTGAAACCGTCCAGATCTCCATAGACCGTGCATGCATCCTGGCGGCGCGAGTTCTTCGCCGATAGGGCTTCGATATCGAGCGTCGAATACGGCGGCGTATGCCCGGAAAATTCGAAGGCCCCGATGGGGTTGTTCTTGAGGTCCTCCTGCCACTCCTTCACGATCTCGGTGGCAGTGACCTCAAGCTTGGCTTCCCTCTGACTGGTCGCGATCTCAGCGGCCGTAAGGGGCGTGGAGTCAACGTTGGTGGCCTCCGAAAGCCCGATGGCCTTTCGTGCCTTGTTGGTCAGATAAATACCAGTTGCTGTGCCCCCGCCAGCGCGCTTGGCCGCGTAATTCGCTGGCTCGCCCAGGAACAGCGGCTCGCGGTGGCCACGACGGCCATTATTCACCGCCAAGGCCTTGCCGGTGTCGATGCCGACGCGCACCTTAGCGGCGGGATGGTCGGCGTCTTCACCAGTTTGCGCCAAAACGTCGATGATCAATTGCGCTGTCGCCACGGCCCGATGAACGCGCTTTGCTTCGCTATTGTAAGGCTTGGCAACCACGGAGTGGAGGCGCTGGTTGTGGAAGTCGACCAGGATGGCGTCTACACGCGCGATAATCCGGTGCGCCGCGCGGTAGTGCATATTCAGAAATCGGAGCGTGCGCTTGTGGCAGGTCTCGCCCTCAATGTCGGTGACCGCCAGCATATCCTTGACGTTGAGAATATCGGCGTAGAGGTGCACGCCATCCACGCGGTACGCCACCGTGTTCGCCAGGTTTGAGAGATCGGTCTCACGGACGTATTCCTTGATCTCGATCGCCTTGAGCGGAAGCCCGTCGATCTTGGCGTCGATCCGTTTTGTAGCCCGCTCCTTATTCCAATTCCGGCCTGGCATTGCTGTGCTCCGTTGTTGCGCGGCATGAGCGGAACCTGAAGTGAGGTACAACCGGCAACGGCAGCGCTGTTTGATGTCGACAAAACGTACATATGGATTGCCCCTGCGCGCGCAACGGGTATATTTAGAACATAAGGGGAACTTCCGGAATATGCATGGAAGTAATAGGCAGTTTTCCCCCTGTTCTCGGGTCGCAGAGATTAAGCCGCCCATTCTCCGCAAAAAATGACGAGAATAGGCTTGTCAATGAGGTGATTGCGAACCATAATCTCTGCAAAGAATGATGCGATTATGGTCTATATTTATGAACTCGGGCAGTGGCCGACCTTCCACTGGAACTTGGAGCGAATCGCCGATCGCTTGGCCTCCGTGCGTCACAAGCAGGGGCGCTTGCTCGGGCGGATGGAGCGTCTCGGATTCCCGCTTAGAGCCGAAGCAACGCTCCAGACTCTCACCGAAGAGGTGGTGAAATCCAGCGAAATCGAGGGAGAGGTCCTGGATCGCGCCCAGGTCCGGTCATCCATTGCCCGCCGACTTGGCCTGGACATCGGCGCCCTGCCTCCGACGGATCGCCACGTGGAGGGCGTGGTGGAAATGATCCTTGATGCCACCGAACACTACGATGCCGAACTCACGGCCGAGCGTCTCTTCGGCTGGCATGCTGCGCTCTTTCCCACCGGGCGGAGCGGCATGACAAAAATTGTAGTCGGCGCGTGGCGTACTGCTGAAACCGGACCGATGCAGGTCATCTCTGGCCCCATCGGGCGAGCGCGTGTCCACTATGAAGCGCCACACGCAGATCGCCTCGACGAGGAAATGGAGATGTTCCTTGGCTGGTTCAACGGCAACGCGATCGGCATCGACCCTGTTCTGAAAGCCGCGCTTGCGCACCTCTGGTTCGTAACCATACACCCCTTCGAGGATGGCAATGGTCGCATCGCACGTGCCATCGCCGACCTCGCTCTCGCCAGATCCGAGCAGAGCGCCCAGAGGTTCTACAGTATGTCCGCTCAAATCCGCCGTGAGAGGAATGAGTATTACGCCATCCTGGAAAGAACCCAGAGAGGCAGTCTCGACGTCACCGACTGGCTCGCGTGGTTTCTCGACTGCCTGGATCGCGCCTTCGATGGTGCCGACACCATTCTCGGCAGCATCCTTCGCAAGGCGAACTTCTGGGACCTGCACGCGGAGCGGCAGCTCAATGAGCGTCAACGGCTGGTGCTCAACCGCCTTTTCGATGGATTCGAAGGAAAACTTACGTCGTCAAAATGGGCGAAACTTACGAAAGTCTCCCAGGCCACCGCCGCGAGGGATATCGACGAACTTATTGGCCACGGCATCCTCAAGAAGGACGCAGCTGGAGGCCGGAGCACAAGCTACTCGCTAATCGATTTGAAACGCTGACAGTTGACCATGAAAAACGATCAAGAAGAAGCGTTTGAAAAGGTACTCTCAACGCAACTTAGCCGCAATATCGACTTCGTAAAGTTCGCGGAGACGAAAAATGCCGCGCTGCTTACGTTTTCCTCGGCCTGGATCATCGGCTCTATCAATCTACTTACCGGCCAAAGTATTCTTCCCCTCGGCTATAACCTCGCCTTCTGTGTAGCTCTTCCGCTTTTTGCGCTTGCAGGACTTGTTTGTATTCTTTCGTTCGTTCCACAGGCTTTGGCGCGTTTCCATCAGCCAGAGGACGATGCAAAGAGTCTGCTTTACTGGGAACACATCGCAGACATCCCCGTGGGCCGGTATCATGAGCGGGCGACCGAACGCTACAAGCCTCGCGGGAACCGCAGTGTCACCGAGCGTTATCTCGATGACCTGTGCGTTCAGATATCCGTCAATGCCCGTGTCGCAAGGCGCAAATTCATGATGTTCAACATCGCTGCCTATTGCGTGTTTGCAGCCATTCTCGTCCTCGCCTCACCGCCCCTATGGGGGGGGTTACGAATATTGCAAAGATAACTCCGTCGAGCCGTCGGAAATCGCATAAGCATTCATAGAGCCAAACATGCAGACCATTGACGACCTCCGCGAAACTGTCCGCAAGCTCGACGCCACCGGCCCAAATGGATTCGAAGGCTTGATGGCGGCCGTTCTGACAGAGCTTACAGGCCGCACCTTTGCGCTTGCCAGTTCCGGGTCCCAACGAGGCAAGGATGGTCAGTCGGTTTTGGACGATGGCGCGATCTCTTTTGAGGGCAAGCTCTATGAGGACGCGGTGGCGAAAGACCAAATCCTCTCAAAGATTGCCGAAATAGCCGCTGATGAGGAAGGCCAAACCGAACTCTGGATATTGGCATCAACAGGCCCGATCTCGGTGCAGCATATCAATACGGCGCAAAAGGCTGGCAAAAAACTCGGTATTGCTGTCAAGGTCCTCTCCTGGCCAGCAACCGGCTTGTCCGAACTGGCGGCACTGCTTGCTATGGCACCCGTCACGTCGGCCGACTTCCTTGCGCGTAACACCTCGACATCCCATGCAGATGTCGTCGCCCAGTTGCAGGCGGCCACTCTCCATCCTCAGTTTCCCGCAAGATCGGCCGAACTCAAGGCGGACCTCCAGCAGCCGAGCCTGGCGCCCGCGTTCGCGCTACAGGACAACATTGCCTGGTTGTCGGCAGCATTCGCAGACAAGAAGTTGGCTCGCGTGGTGTTTGGACAAGCGCTGTCTCCGGACGATGCATCGACAGCGGGAGTGTTGGACCGTCCTGATCTGCGAGCGAAGCTTGCAGATGTCATCCTCGCCAAACCGGACGGCTCGGTGGCCGCGATACTGGGGGCAGATGGCAACGGCAAATCGTGGATCTTCGCGCAGGCTTGGACGCATCAGCAGGTCAAGCCGCTGACTATCATTTTGCTACCTGACGATTTCAAATTGCCGTCTTCGCTTGAATCCATGCGTGATCTTCTCATTGCGAAGCTGATTGGACAAACCGGCGACAACTTTACCGCAATCGCGGAAAACCGTTGGCGCGATCATCTGAAAAGATGGCGGCAGCACAAAAACACCGACAAACCACGACTGGTTGTTTTCGTTGACGGCCTGAACCAGCGGGAAATCGCTAACTGGCCTCACCTGATCGACATTCTGAGTGAGCTGCTCGCGGAAATCGGCGGGAAGCTTGTCATCAGCTGCAGGACGCTGTTCTACAGGGACCAACTGGAAGGACGTCTCGTCAGCAATGTCAGAAAGTTTGATGTGCCTGAATGGAGCGACTCCGAGCTGGAATCGCTGCTGGCTCCGCTTGGAACTTCAATTTTACAGCTCAACGCCGACGTCGTCCGAAGCCTGCGCAATCCTCGACTGTTCGGGATCGCAGCGGCCCTCCTCAAAGACCGAAAGATCGATGAATTCGGGGAGCTCAGCGTGAATCGTCTGCTCTTCGAGCACATCCGGCTGGGCGCGGTTTCGGACAGCAACTCGATTGCGCCGCGTCAATTTGTTCAAGATATTCGCCTGCACGCCGATCAGATCATCAAAAGGCTCAAGGACAATCAGAAAGCTGACCTGACGGTCTTCGACCGCCCCAGCCCGTTTGCCGGTCACTCTCCGCAAACGGTGGCCGAGCAATTTGCCCTTATCTCTGCCGGACGCTTCTTTGAAATCCTTGCGGACGATCCGGCCAAGTACATTCTGAAAGAGGATGGGCTTTCGCTCGCTCTTGGACTGTCGCTCGTGAGTTCTGCGCGAACCGCATTGCGACAGGGCAAGAACGTCCTTGAGGCTCTTGGGAACGTACTCGATCCTATAGCCGCACTGGATAGAACCAGCGACGTTCTTATCGCCGCCATCGTTGCTTGCGTTCTGGATGAAGCTCCTAAGGAAGTCACGGCGGCTCTAGTACAGTGCTTCATCGCCCTGCAGAATCTCGACCAGACGCTTTACCCCGAATTCCAGGCATTGCTGCGGCAAGATCCAGTCTCTTTCCTTGCTGCGCTGGAAAACTCAGCACTCACGGAACGTGTTACAGCCAACCAGTCATGGCTCATTCAAGCGGTACAGGACGGACGGGCAACGCCAGCGTGTTCAGCCGCGCTGAAAGACGCAATCCGCCGTTGGCTGAGCATGTACTCCGATCAGCCGGAACGGATGATGGCGCCAACTCACCAGGGCGCGCCGGACGAGAAGCGTAAGGAAGAACGCGCGAAACGCGAAGGAGAGATCGCCGACAAGTTAAAGACTCTGTGCGATTCAGAACGGGTGGTTTTGGACGGACTCATTCTCCAGAAACACGGCGACTACAGCCGACTTAGTGCTCTGGCCTTTCAGTTTTTAGGCGGCTACCCCCTAGCAGAATATGCGGACAGCTTTCGCAACTGGGCCTTTGCTGCGGCTTTCAACGGCGGATTCCGCAATCACCATCAGGATTTCAACGATCTGATCCAGCTGAACGTCACTGATTGGAGTGAGACCCGTACGGCGATTCTTGAGTCCGCCAAAGTCTTGCAGGGTCCGGGTACATCCGAGACCGGCCGGTGGGCCCTCGCATATTTGCTCTACGCGACCGCAGACAGCGACGATGCGGCGGTGGCGGATGAAATCGTCCAAGCGTTGCCGAAGGACAGAGAGCGCTTTGGCGGATGGCGCCTTGTCGAAGATTACTGCGCTACCGACCCCTGCGATCCCTCATCCTCATGTCCGGCCAATATCGAGAAAACCGCTCAGAGATATTTGAAAATTGACGTTTCCAAGCTTCGCTTACACATGGGGAATGGCCAGGAAGATCATTTCTTTGAGATGGCGCGCGCTGGCTTGTCTCGCTTCGAGCCGCACGCCGCCGTCGAGGTGATGCGCCGCTTTGCCGATCAGGCGCTGTCCAGGTCGACGGATGATTTTCGTATTGCGGCGTTCACGCTTGAAAAGCACACCGCCGCTCTGGATGCTCCCCTCGCACAGCGATTTATCGCGAAGGCCGCAGAACTTGCGACCGAAGCATTGGAGGGTGACGAGAACGACCAGAAGCACGTAGCTGCCCAATATGCGCTCCTGATTGCGTTTCCGCACATGAGCGGAGACGATCAGCTTGACGCCCTTCTTGCTCATCCCAAAGATGCGACCTTCGTTCGGGGATTGGCAGACTTATTTCAGCCCTGCGATCCAACAAAATTAGAGGCCGATCTCGCAAAAGCGATTGCAGATGGCAACGAAGTCGCACAATTCCGCGCGCTCGCCTTCGCGGAGCATTCCCGAACACCTCTCACTCAGCGTACCATAGAGCTTGCGGGCGACCTGTTCTCGTCAACTCATAGGCACGTCCGTTTGTCATGTTTAGGTCTCATCCGGGCCTCTCAGGATGCCGGTCTCCTGGCGGCCGTGATCAGCAGCGGCTGGACCGCCACCGCACTCGACAGTGCCGCAGACAGGGTCGAGATATCACATGGGTCGGAGGCGTTGGTCTTGGCGTCGAAACTCGGCCTAATCTCGATCGAAACCTGTCTCGAACGCATTGACTTCTCGGCTTATCGCAAATTGGTGGAGCTTCTCGGCTCGCCCGCTGCATCGGCGATTGCAGGTCGGCTGGACATCGCAATAGAAAAGGCTGCAGGCTTCAAGATCCGGCGCAATCTCCCGGACATTGAGCAACGCGTTGAAGATCGGCACTGGTCGTCTCTTCTCAGTGTTTCAGACCGGCCCAGTTCCAATAAAAACTTCTCGCCTGAGCAGCTCAGGGAACTGTCCGAGGCCGGCGACGCTTGGTATGAGAGACAAAAGCGCAACTACGATGCCGCGGAGCAGTTTGAGCGCGAGCTTTCTGAAGCTGGAGCACAACTTATCATCCGATCTGTAACGTCCGGGCTCATCCGGGAAATCGACAAGGCGAGCCCGCAGACCGTCGACAAATGGCTGAAGCTGTTCCTGACAATCGACCAAGAAGCCCTAAACAACCTGCACAATACAGCTTCAGCCGTGGCAGAAGCTGTTTCGTATCGAGATTCAGCCGGCGCACTCGCATTGATGGGACGCCTCGCCCAGGGAGCGCCTCCCGTCCGAGCCACCTTCGGCACAAATCACCTGCGCATTGATGCAGTGACGGTTTGGTCGGCCGTGACCGACGTTGAGACCACAGCACTCAGGTTTGCGAGGCTCGACCGCATCGGAAACGACTATGATCTGGCAAATGAGGTGCTTGCGGCCATTCGCGCAAACCGTGAGGTAGACGTTCGAGACTTCGTGCTCGACCGCCGTGTCCGTGTCGAACCCGCCCATAGAGCGCGCGCCGCGATGCTAGCTGGGCTATCCCCCGCCGAACCTTGGGCGCTCGAAACGATAGAGATGCTCAAGGACAGCAAGGGTTTCCTGCATGCAGCATACAAGGGTGCCACCTACGCAATGGATCGCCACAGATGGTCAAAGCATTGGTCACATCTGATGGCGACGGCGACAAGCCTGGAGGATCTTTGGCGCTACAGCGTTCTTCTCTGCAAGATCGTAGATGGCCGCTTTAAGCCGTCCGACCTAGCAACTGAAGCTCCCAATCCGCTTTTGGAGAGGTTTGCACCAACCTTCGAGAGTGGCCTCGCAGATCGAATCAAGCGCTGGAAGAACCATCGCGATTCCAAACTGTTCGGCATGCAGGCACCGAACCCAATTTTCCTCCCGCACTGATCCTGATGACTCGCAAGCTTGAGAGCTACCTGCCCGTATCGGAAGCGATGCGGAGCAGCTGATACGACTACCTCATGGACTCGCGATGGCCGCTCAGGCCAACGAGGGAGGCTTCTATGCGCGCAAAGTGCCACGTGCGGTCCGAAGATGCCGTCCCCCGCCATCCCTTGAAATTAAGGACGGGGACTAGCGCGCGAATCGCACCACGGCAAGGTTCGTTTTGATGCCGCGGCCGTGCTTACGGCCTGACTATTCTCCGCCCGCTGTTGCCTCAAGAACGTTTCGGCATCTTGGCCTCCTCTGCCCAGTCGCCTAGCGCAAGATCGAGACGCTGGGCGACTGCGCCGCGGTGACGTTGCGCCAGCGCAATCTTGAAACTATTTTCCTAGGCACTGGCCCAAACTTCCAGTTCCGCGTGGCCGGCTCGCACTAGGTGGTAGTTGGCTGCAGCGAGCACCTCGGCTAAGCGAGCTTCTAGAGCGGGATGGGGTTAGTCTGAATCGATTTGGGATTCCCAAATCAGCGCGTTTCTGATTCACCATGCTGGCTGGATAGGAGGTCAGCATGAATGGGCAAACCTTATTCTCTGGATCTTCGCAAGCGTGTGGTAGCCGCGATTGAGGGCGGGATGTCCCGTAATCGGGCTGCCAAACAGTTTGGGGTGGCAATCAGCACGGCGATTGGCTGGATGAAGCGGGTCGATGAGACCGGCAGCGTTGAGCCCAGCCAGATCGGTGGCTACAAGCCAAAGGCAATCTCCGGCGAGCATGCGGTCTGGCTGTCGCAACGGATCAAAGACGGCGATTTCACCATACGCGGGCTCGTTGCCCAGCTCGCCGGGCGTGGCCTGAAGGTCGACTACCACTCGGTGTGGGATTTCGTGCATGCCGAGAAGCTCAGCTTCAAAAAAAAGCGTGGCGGCTGGCGAACGCGATCGTCCCGAGGTGGCGCGGCGGCGAGCCCAGTGGGCAAAGTATCAAGGTCGCATCGAAGCTGAACGATTGGTCTTCATCGACGAGACCTGGACCAGGACCGATATGGCGCCCTTGCGCGGATGGGCACCGCGTGGGCACAGACTTCACGCCAAGGTTCCTCACGGGCGTTGGAAGACCATGACCTTCCTGGCGGCACTGCGCCACGACCGGATCGATGCGCCATGGTTCATCGAGGGGCCGATCGATGGCGTGAGCTTTCGGGTCTACGTCGAGAAGGTTCTCCTGCCCGTCCTTCGACCTGGCGATATCGTCGTATTGGATAACCTCGGCAGTCACAGGAGCAAAGCAGTTCGCCTGCTCATCCGTTCGGTCGGCGCCAAACTCTTCTTCCTGCCAAAATACTCCCCCGACCTGAACCCGATCGAACAGGTCTTTGCCAAGCTCAAACATCTGCTCCGCAAAGCTGCCGCGCGAACCGTCGACGCCGTCTGCGCCGCAATCGGCCACGCACTCGATGCCTTCTCAGCCGAGGAGTGCGCCAACTACCTCAGAAATTCAGGATATCAAACCTAATGCCATCACGCTTTAG
>NZ_FOQM01000019.1 GCF_900113735.1 Bradyrhizobium sp. Gha | reverse complement strand
TGATGCCTTGCGGCAGCGAGGGCACGGCCATGCCCGCGCCTTGCGCAGCGTGGGCGATCGGCTGCTCTACGCCCTGTGCACGGCGCTCAAGCGACAGACCCCGTACGATCCGATCTACAAGAACGTGAACGTGCAGATCACCTCAAAACGGTGAGCCCCATTCCTTTGTTCGGCCTAGGCGACCATTCCTTCGTCCCGACCTGGCGGCCGGCAGAGCGCCGCGCGCAAACGCTGTCAAGGATGCCATCGGCACCGGCGTAGCCGGCGCGAAGCGTCCTGGACAGCGTCGAGCACGGCGGTACTCTCGTCCATTAAGGACAAACACCCCTTGACCACGGGTAGGAGGCCCTACCAGAGCGAGCCTAGCTCGCCTCAGCCAGCCGCACGGTCTCGGTGCTGCGATAGATCGCAAGATCGCGCGAGCCGACGAAGATCGCGCGCGGCTTCAATCCGTAGAAGCGGCGGATCGAGTGGCTGAAATGGGTGCTATCGGGGTAGCCGATGTCCTGCGCGAGATGAGCGAGGTTGAGGTCCTGGTTGGCGAAGTGCAGCAGATGCCGCGCGCGCTTCCAGGCGCGGAAGGAGCGGAACGAGATGCCGGTCTCCTCCTTGAACAGATGCAGGAAGCGCGAGGCCGAGAGGCCCGCCTCTGCCGCGCAGGTATCCGCCGTGACAGGCTCGCCGGAGAAGCGTTCGATGCGGGCAACGGCGCGCGTGACGCGCGGGTCGAGCACGCGGCGCGGCAGTGCTTCGCCAAAGCACATCTCGTCGAATTCAGCGGTGGTAATGTCGCCATAGCGGCGTTGCCGCAGCAGCGCGTAGGCGGCGAGGATTTTTCTGGCGTACGCAGCGCGATCCGGCCCCGTCAGCCGCCGGGCCAGGGCCTCCAGCACGCCGTCTGGCATGCTTTCCGGCTCGAGCGTCACGCTGATTGCGGTGCGGTAGTCGCTGGCGATGGAATGCCGCTGGTTCGGCAGGGTGACGAACAGTTCCGCGGTGGCGAGGGCGTCGTCGATGGTGAGATGCAGGCTACCCTTCACCGCCACATAGACATGGCAGCAGCCCGGGGTCCGCTTGCGAGGCCTGCCGAGCAAACCGGCATAGAACACCCGCTCCGGCGTGATCAGCATGAGATGGTCGGATTCGCGACCCGTGTCTTCCATTGGGTATCCTCCTCGCGCGGCTCTTTGGCCGCTGCGGACGGAGTCAGCTTAGCGGAAATTTGGGCGCTGTCACGGCGGGGTAGCGCTGTCATGGCGCGCAAAAAATTACCATTCCGGGACGACGACCAATCTTCCCGGAACCGCGACGAGATCGTAGTCCCGCCCTACGGAATGTCTACGGTCTCACGCGCGGCGCAACGTTCTGTTCGGTGCCGGCCTTCTGCTCGGCAGCAACAGCGCGCTTGAACCCATCGCGCTGCTGCAGGCGCGCCCAATAGGCTGCGACATTAGGCCCGAAATCCCTGGCAAGCCCAATATTATCCGCGAGCCGAAGCGCATAACCGATGGCAATGTCAGCAGCGGTGAAGCGGCCCGCGCACAAGGTTTCGGCATTCGCGGTCGCTGCTTCGACGGCGCGCAGGCGGCCCAGAAACCACTTGGCATAGTCCGTGGCGACCTGCGGATTGCGGCGCTCCTCCGGCTCGATCTGAGTGTAGCGAAGCACCAGCGTTTGCGGGAAGGTCAACGTCGCGTCGCTGAAATACATCCAGTTCAGGAAGGCGCCATAGGCGGGATCGTCGGGGCCGACCATCAGCGGCGTCGGGCCATGCTTGACGCCGAGATAGTGGCAGATGCCTGATGACTCCGTCATCCTGGTCTCGCCGTCGACCATGAACGGAATCGTGCCCAATGGATTGAGCGCGAGATAGTCCTTGGCGAAGACGCGCGGCGGGAACGGCAGCATCTTCAGCTCGTAGGGCAGCCCCATCTCCTCCAGCATCCAGAGCGGGCGGAACGAGCGCGCGGCGTCGCAATGATAGAGCGTGATCATCATGCCTTCCCTTTACTGCCTGGCAGCGTGCCCATCATCTTGCATAGGACCATCAGCATGACCTCGTCGGCGCCGCCGCCGATCGAGGTCAGGCGGCTGTCGCGATAAGCGCGGCTGACCGGCGTCTCGTTGGTAAAGCCCATTCCGCCCCAATATTGCAAGCAGGCGTCGGTGAGCTCGCGGCCGAGCCGGCCGGCCTTCAGCTTGGCCATGGTCGCAAGTTTCGTGACGTCCTCGCCCGCGACCAGCTGCTCGGCCGCGCGATAGATCAGCGAACGCAAGAGCTCGACCTCGGTCTGCATCTCCGCGAGCTTGAAGTGGACGATTTGGTTGTCCAGGATGCTCTGGCCGAAGGCTTTGCGGTTGCGGGTGAATTCGATGGTCTCGTTGATGATGTATTCGTGCGCCTTGAGACAGGCGGCCGCACCCCAGAGCCGCTCCTCCTGGAACTGGATCATCTGGTAGGTAAAGCCCTTGCCCTCCTCGCCGATCCGATTGCGCTTTGGCACGCGGACATTGTCGAAGAAGATCTGCGCGGTATCGGAGGAGCGCATGCCGAGCTTGTCGAGCTTTCGGGCCATGGTGACGCCCTTGCTCTTCATGGGCACGCAAATCAGGGATTTGTTGCGGTGAACCGGGCCATCACCGGTGTTGGCGAGCAGGCAGATCCAGTCGGCCTGGGTGCCATTGGTGATCCACATCTTGCCGCCGGTGATGAGGTAATCGTCGCCGTCGGAGCGCGCCTGGGTCTTGATGGAGGCGACGTCCGAGCCCGCGCCAGGCTCGGAGACGCCGATGCAGGCGACGTAATCGCCTGCTATCGAGGGGCTGAGGAATTCGCGCCGCACCTCGTCGGAGCCGAACCGGGCCAGCGCCGGCGTTGCCATATCGGTCTGCACCCCGATCGCCATCGGCACGCCGCCGCAAGTGATGGCCCCTAATTCCTCCGCCATCATCAGCGCGTAGGAATAGTCGAGGCCAGAACCGCCGAACGCCACCGGCTTGTTCAGGCCGAGGAAGCCGAGACTGCCCATCTTCTTGAACAGCTCATGCGCCGGAAAGATGTCGGCCTTCTCCCATTCATCGACGTACGGATTGATCTCGTTGGCTATGAATTTTTGCAGGGAGCGACGGATCTCGTCGTGGTCGGCGGTGAATAGCATTGCTTTTCCTTCGTCATTCCGTGGCGTGCGAAGCGCGAACCCGGAATCTCGAAATTGTAAGACTCATCTCTGGATTCCGGGCTCGACGCTTCGCGTCGCCCCGGAATGACGGTAACAGTCACAACCCCATCTGCCGGCTCGCCAGATCCTTCATGATCTCCTCGGTGCCGCCGCCGATGGCGTTCACCTTGACTTCGCGGTAGATGCGCTCGGCCTTGATGCCGCGCATGAAGCCGGCGCCGCCAAAAATCTGCACGGCTTCCGAGGCGCAGAACGCCATGGTCTGGGTTGCCTGGTTCTTCATCATGCAGATTTCCGCGACCGGGCTTTCGCCCTGCTCGAGCCGCCAGGCCAGCATCTCCAGCATCGCCTGCGAGGCCGCGACCTTCTGCGCCATGTCGACGATCTTGTGCCTGATGACCTGATGCTGGGCCAGCGGCTTGCCGAACGTCTTGCGCTCCTTGGAATAGGCGATCGCCTCATCGAGACAGACGCGCGCGAAAGCTGTGCAGCCCGCGGCCATGCCCATCCGTTCGCTGTTGAAATTCCGCATGATGATCTTGAAGCCTTGGCCCTCCTCGCCGATCAAGTTTTCGGCCGGCACGCGGCACTCATCGAAATGCAATGTCGCGGTGTCGGACGCCCACCAGCCCATCTTCTTCAGTTTCGTGCGTGACAGGCCGGGCGTATCGCCCTCGATCAGGAGCAGGCTGACGCCACCGGCGCCCTCGTCACCGGTCCGCACGGCAACCGTCAGATAGTCGGCGCGCACCCCTGATGTGATGAAGGTTTTTTCGCCGCTCACGACGTAGTGATTGCCGTCGCGCCGGGCGCGGGTGCGCAGGTTCGCGACATCAGAACCGCCACCCGGCTCGGTGATCGCGAGCGCAGAGATCTTCTCACCTGAGAGCACCTGCGGCAGCACGCGCGCCTTCACCTCCGGCCGCGCTGCGCGTGCGATCGGCGGCGAACCGATGGTGTGGCTCATCAGGCTGGCGCTGACGCCCCCGGCCCCGGCCCGAGCCAGCTCCTGGGTCGCGACGATCCTCATGAACTGGTCGGCAACGATCCCGCCATATTCCTCGGGGAATCCGAGCCCCAACAGACCGATCTCTGCCGCCTTGCGGTAGAGCGCGCGGGGGAATTCGCCGGCTTCGTCCCATTCATGGGCGAACGGGGTGATCTCCTTGTCGACGAAGCGGCGCATGACGTCGCGGAAGGCGTCGTGCTCGGCGGTATAGAACGGGCTCTTCATGGCTTGCGCGCCTTCGGCGATTCCTGTCGTTTCACCATGGCCGGAACGTTTGCGGGCCACTTGCGCGCAGTGGCTGCCCCGAAAGGCCTGCTGCTGCAGGTCCTCGCCTAGCAACTCAACGCAAGACGATTTTCGCCCCTCGCAGGCCAACTCCAAACAAAAAAGACGACTGCACAAAAACTCCCGGCTGGCCTCCCAGGCCACGCCGGGCATGGTGCACAGCACTCACATTCAGGCGGCAAAAGACCGCCGAGGGAGGGATTGTTGGCCGTTCGTTACTACGACTGGATCGCCCATCATGCCCGTCGCGCGCCTTCCAAGATCGCGGCCGTCGATCTCGCGAGCGAGCGCCGCTTCACCTATGCGCAGTTCGACGCCCGCGTCTCACGCCTTGCCTCGTTCTTCCGTCATACGCTGAAGGTTTCGCGCGGCGACCGCGTCGCCATGCTGGCGCTGAACACGACCGATACGCTGGAGGTGCAATTCGCCTGCGGACGATTAGGCGCCGTGTTCGTGCCGCTGAACACCCGCCTCACGATTCCGGAGCTTCAGTTCATCACCGCCGATTGTGCGCCGAAGCTGATGATCCACGATGCCGATCTGGCCGAGACGGCGATCACCGTAGCAAAGCTCTGCAACGTCGGGACCAGCCTGCTGCTCGGCGCCGACGGCACCTATGAGTCCGGCATCGCCGCGGCCAAGCTGCTCGACCGTACCGAGGAGGTCACGCTCGATGATATCTCCACCATCATGTACACGTCGGGCACGACGGGACATCCGAAGGGCGCAACCATCACCCACGGCATGACCTTCTGGAATTGCGCCAATCTCGGCGGCCCCGCCTGCATCGGGCCGGCCTCGGTGCTGCTCACCGTGCTGCCGCTGTTCCATACCGGTGGGCTGAACTGCTACACCAATCCCGTGATGCACGCCGGCGGCACCGTGCTGATCATGCGCGCCTTCGATCCCGCCACCGCGCTCGGCCTGATCGGCGCCCCCGCGCAAGGCATCAATGTGTTCTTCGGCGTGCCTGCGATCTACCAGTTCATGGCGCAGCATCCGGCCTTCGCGACCACCGATCTCAGCCGACTGATCGTCTGCGGCGTCGGCGGCGCGCCGATGCCGGTGCCGCTGTTGAAAACATGGGAGGCACGTGGTGTCGCGCTCCAGCAGGGCTATGGCATGACCGAGACCTCGCCGGCCGTGCTGGTGCTCGACCGCGAGGATGCAGCGCGGAAAGCGGGCTCTGCCGGCAAGCCGGTGCTGCACACCGAGGTGCGTATCGTTCGCCCCGACGGCAGTGATGCCGAGGTCGGCGAGCTCGGAGAGCTCTGGGTCAAGGGACCGAACATCACGCCGGGCTACTGGAACAGGCCCGAGGCGAACAAGACATCCTTCACCGATGGCTGGCTGCACACGGGCGATGCGACGCGCGTCGATGAGGAGGGCTTCTACTATATCGTCGACCGCTGGAAGGACATGTACATCTCCGGCGGCGAGAACGTCTATCCAGCCGAGGTCGAGAACGTGCTGCACCAGCTTGGCGCGATCGCGGAAGCGGCGGTGATCGGCATCCCTGATCCGCAATGGGGCGAGGTCGGCCTCGCCATCGTCGCGACCAGAAAAGGCCAACGGCTGACGGAAGCTGACGTCTTCGCGCATTGCGCCGCCAATCTCGCGCGCTTCAAATGCCCGCGCCAGGTTCGCTTCGTCGATGCGCTGCCGCGCAACGCCACCGGCAAGATCCACAAGCCGACCTTGCGCAAGGAATTCTCGGTGGCCTCCGAGGTGGACAAGAAGGTCGCCAACGCCTGATCAAGCGCTCCTCTCGGGCGCTTTGTTTTTCGACGTGCCTGCTCCAACCCAGACGAACCGCAAGGAATTTTCATGAACAGGAAACTCTCCCTGCTTGCCGCAGCAACCGCGTTGACCCTGCTCACGACCGAGGGTGCCTTCGCGCAGAAGGCGTACGACCCCGGCGTCACCGACACCGAAATCAAGATCGGCAATGTCGAGGCCTATTCCGGCCCGGCCTCCGCCTACGGCGTCATCGGCAAGACCGAAGACGCCTATTTCAAGATGATCAACGACCAGGGTGGCATCAACGGCCGCAAGATCAACTTCATCTCCTACGACGACGGCTACTCGCCGCCGAAGACGGTGGAGCAGATCCGCAAGCTGATCGAGAGCGACGAGGTGTTCCTCGTCTTCAACGCGCTGGGCACGCCGACCCAGAGCGCCGTGCAGAAATACCATAACTCCAAGAAAGTGCCGCAGCTCTTCCTCGCCACCGGCGCCAGCAAGTGGAATGATCCGAAGAATTTCCCCTGGACCATGGGCTTCCAGCCCAGCTACCGGGTCGAGGCGCGGATCTTCGCCAAATACATCCTGAAGGAGAAGCCGGACGCGAAGGTTGCGATCTTCTACGCCAACGACGATTTCGGCAAGGACTACCTGGCCGGCATCAAGGACGTGTTCGGCGACAAGGCCTCCAAGCTGATCGTGGCCGAGGAAAGCTATGAAACCTCGGAGCCCTCGATCGACGCCCACATCGTCAAGCTCAAGGACACCGGCGCCGATGTCTTCGTGAACATCTCGACCCCGAAATTCGCAGCGCAGGCCATCAAGAAGATCGCCGAGCTCGGCTGGAAGCCGATGCATCTGATGACTGACGTCTCCGTGTCGATCGGCGCGGTGATGAAGCCCGCCGGCCTCGAGGCCTCGGAGGGCGTGCTGTCGGCCGGTTACCTCAAGGATGCGTCCGATCCGCAATGGAAGGATGATGCCGGCATGAAAAAGTTCATGGCCTTCATCGAGAAGTACATGCCGGGCGCGAACATCTCGGACGCCAATCTGGTCTACGGCTATGCCGCAGCCCAGACCATGGTGCAGGTGCTGAAGCAGGCAGGGGACAATCTGACCCGCGACAACGTGATGAAGCAGGCCGCCAGCCTGAAGGACTTCACCCCCGACACGCTGATCCCGGGGATTACGATCAACACCTCGGCCACCGACTTCGCGCCGATCGAACAGCTCAAGATGTGGCGGTTCAAGAGCGGCCAGTGGGAGCTGTTCGGCCCCATCATCAGCGCCGAGCCGAGCGGCTAGTTTTGGCCGCAGGCAACCGACACTGCGAGATAGCGGCCGCCGGGCCGCTATTTCCCATGCGCCAGCAGGCGAGATCAAGCCGGCAGGAAAAGCGCAAAGGAGTCGTCGACGGTACGCCGAAGATGATCTCGATACAGCTTGTAGTTCGCATGGTCCGGCGAGATCCGGCCGACAGCCGGATCGGCGATGATTCGTGCCGGCACATAGGCGATCGGCGCCGCGACCGGCGTCAGTTGCGACCCGGCGCCGGCGCGTAGCGTCGAGATGATGCCATACATCGCGCCTGATACGGTCGGCCGCGACACCGTGATCACGCGGTGCTGGCCATGCTTGTTGATGACGAGATAGATGAAGCCGGACTGGTGCGGCACGGCAACTTCACCAGTGTGCTCATAGGCCGTATCCGTCCGCTCGCCCTCGCGGAAAACCAGCGACGAGACCCTCGGCTCCCAGACGATCTCGGTGCGATAGGCAAAGATCGCATCCTTGTCGCCAAACGACGGACGCAGCGTGATGTAGACGCCCTCGATCCAGGTCACGGCCCGATGCGAATAAGAGCCGAGACTGTCGGGCGCGACATCGTTACCAACAGCCGGCGCCGGCGCAACGATGCTCTTGCGCAAGGACACGCCCAGCGCCTGCTCGAGCCGGACCGTGGTGGCCAGCGTGAACGGACGGCGGCCGCCGAGCGCCTTTTCCAGCGTCGACAGGCTGAGCTTGGCCTGCTCGGCCAGCGCTTGCCGTGAAATCCGGCGTCTCGCGATTTCCTCGCGGATCGTCTCCGCGACCTCCCGGCTCTGCTCGTCCGAAAGCTGCCTGTCCGAGAGCTTGTCTTGCATCTGCATCGTTAACCCCGCTCCACGCCCGCTACTCTAGCAGGGCGGACAAGTCAGCACAAAACCGGACATGACCGCCAAAGCGGCGGCCCGGGAGACGAACCGCGGCGGAACATTGCCGATCATTCTGCTCGCGAAATCGCCCCCGTCCGACCGATGCTCAGCGAGGTCTAACACCGTTCGGGAGCAAGCCAAATGGACACTTACGACACAGTCGACAGCGACGAACACCCAGACGAACACCCCTGGCTCAACAGGCTGATCAAGGTCGGACTTTTCCTTCTGGCGCAAAGCATTGCCGTGCTCCTGGTCAGTTTCGTCGCCCTGCTGGTGAGCTTCGAGACCTCCTGGTCGGCGACGACAGAGCAAGCGAGGCTGCTCCAGCCCGGCGACGCCAAATCCGGCACCCTCCTGCTACAGAAGGACGGCATCACGACGGAAGCCATCCGCCTCGGAACCGATTTCGACATCACGGTCTCCGGCCCGACGCTGCGCACGCGCGTCACGTCGAGGCGACCTATGTCTATCCACTCGCCGGTGACGGCGCCGTCGATGCGCTGAGGATGATCGTTGGTCTCAATCATGATCGTGCTCGCCTTGATCCTGTTCGTGTTCAACCGGCGTCAGGCCTTGCTCACTGGCGCCGCTTGAAAGAGGAGCACCCCGAACTCCTCTGTTAGCGCGCGCGGCTGCCGTCCCGAAACCAACGGCCGCGCGCGCCTTTTTTCTCGTCATTGCGAGCGCAGTGAAACAATCCAGACTGCCGCCTCGGAAAGACTCTGGATTGCTTTGCTTCGCTCGCAATGACGAAGGCGCTCGCCTTCGGGCCCGGGCACATCAGCGAGACGGTTGGCGCCGGCGAGCGTGGCGTCGCCGTGTATGCGGCGCATCGCGATACCCACTTCCGCTTCTTGCGCGAGGTTGCCATTGGCGACGTGATCGATGCCACGCGCAGTGACGGCAAACGCTTTCGCTATCGCGCGGATTCCACGGCGGTCGTCCATTTCGACGCATCGGGCATCGATCCCGCGACTCGAGGCTTCGAGCTCGTGCTTGCGACTTGCTGGCCGTTTGACGCGGTCACGTCAGGCCCCGCACGCTACCTGCTGCATGCCACCTTGATCGAAGAGCGTGGATAGCTCTGCGCAATCGGTCGCTCCGGTATCGATTCAGCGCTCACAACATTGCAATCGCTCATTCCGCCGTGCGGCATGCAGCGCTGCTGGTTGCCACTCCACGCAACTCCCCATACGATCACGTGACACGCCGCCAAAGAGAACAACAGATCAAAAAGAACAACAGAAGAGGTCATGCCATGGAAGCTCGCGTCTCTGCCGCGTCGGGTCATGCCCGCCCATGGTCTCCGTCGCCCGATGCCAGCGACGTCGTCAAAGGCATCCACGCCATGCTGCATCCCCGCAATATCGTGCTGGTGGGCGCCACCGACAAGCCGGGCAATTACGCCGAGCGCATCTGGAACAACCTTGTCAAATACGGGTTCGAGGGCGGGCTCTATCCGCTCAATGCCAAGCGCGAAACCATCTGGGGCGTTCCCTGCTACAAGGATTTTGCGAGCCTCCCGGAGAAGCCTGATCACGTTTTGGTGCTGGTGCCCGCACGCTTTGCCGTGCAGGTGATCCGCGACGCCGCCGCAGCCGGTGCCCGGTCCGCCACCATCGTCACCTCGGGCTTCAGCGAGCTGCAGGACGAGGAGAGCCAGAAGCTCGCCGTCGAGCTGCGCCAGGCCGTGCGCGAGACCGGGCTCGCCGTCACCGGCCCGAACTGCCTGGGCAATTTGAGCGCCGGTGAAAAGCTCTTCACCAATATCGACGACCGAATCGTCACCATGGAACAAGGCCCGGTGGCGATCGCCGGGCAATCCGGTGCCATCGTGATGGCGATCCGTCAGGCGCTGGAAGATCGCGGCGTCGGCGTCGGCTACATGGCGACAACCGGCAACGAGACCGGGCTCGAGACGCCGGACCTGATGCGCTATTTCGCCGAGGATCCGAGCGTCAAGGTGATCGTGGTCTATCTCGAAGGCGTGCGCAACACCAAGGCGTTTCGCGACGCCTGCAAGGCTGCGCGAGCCGCAAGCAAGCCGGTGATCGCGCTCAAGCTCGGATCGTCAGAGGGTGGCCGCGCCGCCGCGATGGCGCATACCGGCGCGCTTGCGGGCTCGATTGAGACCTTCGATGCGATAGCAACCCGCGAAGGCGTGATCCGCGTGAGCGGGCTCGACGAGCTGATCGAGACCACCGAATGCTTCGTCCACGCCGCTGTCCCCAGGGGCGACCGGCTTGCGGCAGTCACGCTGTCAGGCGGCAAGCGCGGCATGCTGCTGGACGCCTTCTATGCCGAAGGCCTGAATTTTGCGCCGCTGAACCCTCATGTCAGCAGCGAACTGGCAAAAATGCTCGGGCCGGGCTCGATCGTCGGCAATCCGCTTGATGCCGGCTTTGCCGCGGTGGTCGATCCCTCCGTCTACATGAAATCGATCAAGCTGATGATCGACGACCCTGATATCGACATCGTCATTGTCGACGCCGAGTTTCCCAAGGCGCCGCACGAGCAGCGCGAGCGCAATTTGCGCATCGTCAACGAGATGGCGAGCCGCGCCTCGAAACCCGTGATCTATATCAGCGCGATGTCGATCGGCTTCACCGAGTTCACCAAAGGCTTGCGCAAATCGCTGCCGCATCTCGTCGTGATGCAGGGCATGGACCGCGCGGTGACCGCGATCAAATCGCTGCTCGCCTATGCGAAGCTGCGCAAGGAAGTTCCCGACATCGTCTCGAGCTCGAAGCCCGCCGCGCGGGCCGTGCTGGAGAAGGCACTGAAATCCGCGAGTGGCGCCGCGCTCGACGAGGTCGCCTCGAAGAAGCTGCTGAAAGCTTATGGCATCCCGGTCTCCAGGGAGGCAATCGCGCAGACGGCGACGGAGGCCGCGAAGATCGCCGGGCAGATCGGCTTCCCGGTCGTCGCCAAGGTCGTCAGCGCCGAGATCCTGCACAAATCCGACATCGGCGGCGTGGTGCTGAACCTCAACAGTGCGGCCGAGGTGAAGAAGGCGTTTGCCGACATCACCGCGCGGGTGAAAAAGCTGAAAGGCAAACCTGATCTTGACGGCATCCTGATCGCGCAGCAGGTCAAGGCCGACCTCGAGCTCGTGGTCGGCGCCTCGCTCGATGCCGAGATGGGACCCGTCGTGCTGTTCGGCACCGGCGGCATCGATATCGAGCTGATGAAGGACGTGGCATTGGCGGGCGCACCGCTGGACGAGGCCGAGGCGCGGCTCCTGATCGGCCGCACCAAGGCCGGCATCAAGATGCGCGGCTATCGCGGCAAGCCAGCATTGCACGAGGCGTCCGCCGTGAAGGCGCTGGTCGGGCTGTCCAATTTGATTGCGGACGCCGGCAACCGGATCGCGTCAATCGATGTCAATCCGTTCCTGATCAATGCCAAGACGGGTGTCGCTGTCGATGCGCTGATCGTGTTGAACAATGCCGCCGCCAAACGCGCCGCCAAGCATTGATGTCGCGTAGGGCGGATTAGCGCGGCGTAATCCGCCAACTGATCCTGATTGAGACGACGGCGGGTTACGCTCCGCTAACCTGCCCTACGTACCATCCGGCCTGCTTCCAACTTCCCGGCTTTGGTCGTAGAGTCACCCGCATGGCACGCGCGAGCAATCTGGTGATCGGAACGGCGACGCTGACGGTGATCGCCGTCGCGTTCGGCGGCCTGCTCGGCGTGCAGAAATGGCGCGCCAGCCAGAGCCGCAGCCAGTTGCGCGTCGTGTTCGAGGGTGGTTCCGCGAGCGGCCTGCGCAGCGGCGGCCCGGTTAATTTCGACGGCGTGCCGGCTGGCCAGATCCTCTCGATCAAGCTGGAGAGTCCGCGCAAGGTCGTGGCGCTGGTGTCCGTCGACAACGCCGCGCCGCTGCGCAAGGACACAGTGGCCGGCATCGAGTTCCAGGGCCTCACCGGTATCGCCGCGGTCTCGCTGATCGGCGGTGCTCCCTCCGCGCCGCCGGTGCCGCTCGATGCCGACGGCATCCCCGTACTGACCGCCGATCTCAGCGATGCCGAATCCATCGTCGATACGCTTCACAGCGTCGATCGCACGATCGTCAGCAACGCGCCCGCCATCACGGAGGGCCTGCGCACGTTCGAGGACCATACCGTCGATCTCAGAGGCAAGGGTGACGAGATCGACGCGGTGATGCTCAAGGTCGACAATGCATTTGCCGGCTTCGACGGGGCGGTCACCAAGATCGAGGGCGCGGTGCCCGGCATCATCGATGGCAAGACCGACGAATTGTTCGAAAAAGTGAAGGGGCTGCACGAGCTCGCCGACACCATGAAGAAGAAATCGGCGAGCTTCCTCGAAGACACAAGGCGTTCGCTGCTCGACCTCAGCGAGGCCGCCAACAAGATGGGCGGCATGCCTGCCGCCGCCGCCCCGCGCCCGCCGCGCAAGCCGGCGCAGCAGAAGCGCTAGAGCCCACCATTTGTGGCGCACGACGCCCTTGCCGGCATTGGAGCGCGTGACGTTCGAAAACCTCACCCGTACACAAACGCCTTGTCATCCAGATCCGTCTTCGGGATTTCGTCCTTCTCGGTCCAGTAATCCTGGCTGTGTTGCCATTCCGGCTTGTCGCCGCGCTTGGGCAGCAAGTTCATGTTCCGCATGATGTAGCCGGGGTTGAAGTTTTCCGGATCGATCCAGGGCAGGATCGGCATGTCGTGGTCTTCGGCGCGCAAGGACACCTCGACCTTCTTCTTGCCCTTCGCCTTCATGTGGCCGAGCAGGCGGCAAACGAAATCCGCGACGAGATCGACGCGCAAGGTCCAGCTGGCGCGGAAATAGCCGAACACCCAGGCCATGTTCGGCACGCCCGTGAACATCATGCCGCGATAGGTGACCGTTTCGCCGAAAGCGAGGGGCTTGCCGTCAATCTCGAAGGCAATATCGCCGAGCGCCGAGAGATTGAAGCCGGTCGCAGTGATGATGACGTCGGCCTGCAGCAGCTGGCCTGACTTCAGCTGAATGCCGTTCTCGACGAAACATTCGATCTCGTCCGTGACGACCGAGGCCTTGCCACTGGCAATGCCTTTGAACAGATCGGCATCCGGCACGAAGGCGACGCGCTGACGCCACGGCCGGTAGCTCGGCGTGAAGTGCGTCTCGACATCGTAGTCAGGACCGAGCACAGCGCTGATCTGGCCGATCAGCTCCTTCTTCACCTCGTCCGGCTTGGACAGGCAGAGCTTCGTGAACGCATCCTGCTCGAACAGAATCTTGCGGCGGACGATCTCGTGGATCCAGGCTTCGTCGACCTGGAGCCGGCGCAATTCCTCCGCGATCTCGATGGCGTTACGCCCCAAGCGGAAATAAGTCGGCGAGCGCTGCAACATGGTGACATGCGCGCAGTCGTCCGCGATGTTCGGCACCAGGGTCGCCGCCGTCGCGCCCGAGCCGATCACGACGACCTTCTTGTTCTTGAGATCGATGTCATCAGGCCAGGTCTGCGGATGGACGATGCGGCCCTTGAAGCGGTCCATGCCCTTCCATTCCGGCGTGTAGCCTTCCGAATGGCGATAATAGCCCTGGCACATCCAGAGAAAGTTCGCGGTAAAGATCTTTGCTTCGCCTGTGTCGGTCATAACAGCCTCGATGGTCCAGAGATTCTGCTCGCTGGACCAGTTCGCCGAGACGATCTTGTGCTTGTAACGGATGTGGCGGGCGATATCGTTCTCGTCGATTACCTCGTTCATATAAGCGAGGATCTCCTCGGCCGTCGCGATCGGCGGCCCGACCCAGGGCTTGAAGCTGTAGCCGAAGGTATGGAGATCGCTGTCCGAGCGAATGCCGGGATAGCGATGCGTGCTCCAGGTGCCGCCGAAGGTCGCCTGCGTCTCCAGGATGACGTAGCTCGTGCCCGGAAGCTGCTTGGTGACGTGATAGGCGCTGCCGATGCCGGAAATGCCGGCGCCGACGATCAGCACGTCGAAATGTTCCGAAGCCTGTTTAGCCGAGGCGTGATTGCGAACAGCGACATTCATTGTTGATTCTATGCCTTGTCTTGTTCAGGCCGCCTTGATGGCGGCGCGTTTCCTCTGCGACGGACGTGGTCACCCATCGCGCTTCCCTCGCAAAATGGCATAGATCAAGTCGCGATCAAACTACAACGCCGCGCCCCAGCTCCGCGCCGTCTGCAAGATCCAGTCGCGATAGAGCGTCAGCGGCGTGACCCCGGTCAACCCGCCACAGCCAGCGGCGCCATTCGGCCCCGTCGACCAGCTGATGACGCCAACAAGCACGGCACGATCAGGCTTGTCCTCGAACACGGGGCCACCGGAATCGCCGGTGCAGGCGCCAATTCCGTCGCGAACGCCGTTGGTTAGGGGATCGACCAGGCGGATCTGGAACGTGCCGGGCTGGCCGGTGGCAACAAGGCCGGCAACGCGAATTGCGCCACCGCTCTTGCCATCGCCGCGCATGGTGACGCCGATCCCGGCGATGGTGAAACGGCTGCCGACCTGGATTGGAATATTGGGCGCGCCGACTGGCACTGCCGATTTTCCCTTGAGTGGAATTTCAAGTTGCAGCAATGCCACGTCGGCGGTGGCACGATGCGCCAGCATCGCCTGCATGTTGAAGCCCGGATGGATCGCGACCGTGCGGACGTTCAGCAATTGCGGCTGACCGTCGGGGCCGCGATCGACGATCTTGTAATCTGCGCCGGGCTGCACGCAGTGGGCGACCGTCAGTACGACCTCCGGTGCGATCAGGCTGCCAGTACAGAAATTGCCGCGCGAGCCGACGATGGTGACGACGGCGCGTGCAACACCTTCGGTCTGCGGCGTCCCGCCGCCGACGATGGCATGAGCGGGCATCGTGAGCAGCAGCGTGGCTGTCATGAGAGTGACGAGCTTCTTCATGGGAACATGCTCTGGCATCGGCGGGACTGGCCCTTGCCGATAGCGCATGCTAGCCCTCTTGGAAAGCAATTGACGAGGGCGGCATTGGTGGCGATCGAGGCTGTGATCTTTGATTTTGGCGGCGTGCTGACGAGCTCGCCGTTCGAGGCATTCTCGCGATTCGAAACAGAGCGCGGTCTGCCGGCCGACATCATCCGACGCACCAATGCGGCCAATCATCTGGAAAATGCCTGGGCCAAATTTGAGCGCGCCGAGGTCGATATCGAGACATTCGACAAGCTGTTCGCGGCGGAATCACTCGCGCTCGGCGCGGAGGTTCGCGGCCGCGAGGTGCTGCCGCTGCTGCAGGGCGATCTGCGTCCCGAGATGGTCGAAGCGCTGAAGCGCATCAAGGCGCAATTCAAGACCGGCTGTATCACCAACAATCTGCCAGCCAACGCCATCGGCAGCATGACCGGACGCTCGCTCTACGTTGCCGAGGTGATGGTGCTGTTCGACCACGTCATCGAATCCGCCAAGATCGGCCTCCGCAAACCTGATCCGCGGATTTACCAGCTGATGGTCGAGACGCTGAACGTCGATCCGAAGAACTGCGTTTATCTCGATGATCTCGGCGTGAATCTGAAGCCCGCACGCGAGAAGGGCATGACCACGATCAAGGTGACGAGCGGCGCGCAGGCGATCGCCGAGCTGGAGGCCGCGACGGGGCTCAAGCTTGGATAGTCGACCATCCTCGTCATTGCGAGGAGCGAAGCGACGAAGCAATCCAGAGTCTTTCCGCGGAAGGCCTCTGCTTCGTCGCTTCGCTCGCAATGACGGCGCGGGGCGACCTCGCCTCGCGCGATCCGCCTATTCCGCCGCGGCGGCGATGCGCTCTGGGAACGCAGCTGCGAGCGCGGCGCGATCCGGCTTGAGCACCCCGCGTTCGGTTATGAGCCCGGTGACTAGCCGCGCCGGTGTCACGTCAAACGCATAGTTCGCGACCGGTGAGCCCTCGGGCACGATCCGCACAGTCTCGAGCCTTCCATCCACGGTGCGGCCAGTCATCTCGGTCACTTCCGTGCCGCTGCGCTGCTCGATCGGGATGTCGCGGATGCCGTCGTCAACCGCGAAATCGATCGTCGGCGACGGCAACGCGACATAGAACGGCACGCCATTGTCGTGCGCGGCAAGCGCCTTCAGATAGGTGCCGATCTTGTTGCAGACGTCGCCATTGGCGGCGACGCGGTCGGTGCCGACGATGGCGAGATCGACCATGCCGTGCTGCATCAGATGGCCGCCGGTGTTGTCGGGGATCACGGTGTGCGGTACGCCGTGATGGCCGAGCTCCCACGCCGTGAGCGAGGCCCCCTGGTTGCGCGGCCGGGTCTCGTCGACCCAGACATGGATCTTGATGCCGCGCTCATGTGCGAGATAGATCGGCGCGGTCGCGGTGCCCCAGTCCACGGTGGCGAGCCAGCCGGCGTTGCAATGCGTCAGCACGTTGACCGTCTCGCCCGGCTTCTTCTTCGCCACGATCGCATCGATCAGCGCAAGGCCGTTGGCAGCGATGCCGCGGTTGATCTCGACGTCCTGTTCCACGATCTCGTCGGCGCGGGCATACGCCGCTTCCGCCCGTTCGACCGGATCGATCGGCGCGAGCGCCGTGCGCATCTCGTCCAGCGCCCATTTCAGGTTGATCGCCGTCGGCCGCGCCACGACCAGCGTGTCATAGGCGCGTTTCAAGCCGGCATCGGAGGCGTCCTCGCGCATCGCGAGCGCCATGCCATAAGCCGCGGTCGCACCGATCAGCGGCGCACCGCGCACCAGCATATCCCGTATCGCGACCGCCGCGTCCTCACACGAAGTCAGGCGCGCGACGACGAAGTCGTGCGGCAGCCGGCGTTGGTCGATCGCGCCCACCGACCAGCCGTCACGCTCGCGCCAGATGCTGCGGAAATGCTTGCCGTCGACTTTCATGGCGTTCTGCCTCTCACTTCAACCGCGCAGGATGCGCCCGGCCACCGCGTCGAGTTTCATCAGGAGTTCGGGATCGCGCGCCTCCGGCGCCGTGATCAGCGCGGTGTCGAGCGCGCGCTCCGAACCGATCGGGCACAGCTCATGCTCGCGCGGGAAATCCCTGGCGAGCCGCGCCACGAGTGACTTCGCCTTGTCGGCGTTCGACGTCAGCACGCGGATGATGTCCTGCACGGTGACGGCGTCGTGATCGGGATGCCAGCAGTCGAAATCCGTGACCATCGCGACGGTCGCGTAGCAGATCTCCGCCTCGCGGGCGAGCTTTGCCTCGGGCATGTTGGTCATGCCGATCACGGAATAGCCTGATGTCTTGTAGGTCATGCTCTCCGCATAGGTGGAGAATTGTGGCCCCTCCATGCAGACATAGGTACCGCCGCGCGCGATCGCTATGCCCTCGGCCTCGGCGGCCGCAGCAAGGTGAATCCGCAGCCGCGGCGAAACCGGATGCGCCATCGAGACATGCGCAACGCAGCCCTTGCCGAAGAACGAGCTTTCGCGCTTGTAAGTGCGGTCGACGAACTGGTCGACGAGCACGAAGGTGCCGGGCGGCAGCTCCTCCTTGAAGGAGCCGCAGGCCGACAGCGAGATCAGGTCGGTGACGCCGGCCCGCTTCAGCACGTCGATATTGGCGCGATAGTTGATGTCGGAGGGCGACAGCCGGTGGCCCTTGTCGTGTCGCGGCAGGAACACGATCGGCAGCCCGGCAATGGTGCCGCGCCGCACGGGTGCCGATGGATCGCCCCAGGGGCTCTTGATCACCTCTTCGTGCGCACCCTCGAGACCCGGCAAATCGTAGATGCCGGAGCCGCCGATGATGCCCAATACCGCCTGCGTCATGCCTGCTCCACCCTGTCCGCCACGCGCGACATGGTCAAGCTATGCCAGTTTTGGGACGGATTTGGAACGGGGGTCGTGGGGTCCGGCGGGTGGCGGCGGTGGCTTGATCAAGCCGCCTTTGCCAGCTTCAACTGGGTTGCGACCATGCGCTCCAGCGTCTCGACGGACTGGAAATTCTCCGGCGTGATCTCGGTTTGCGGAATCGTGAAGTCGAACTCGGCTTCGACGCCCAGCATCAGATTGACCATGTCCATCGAGGTCAGGCCGGCGTCGACGAGCTTCGTCGACGGTGCGACGTCCGCGGTGAGCGCATTCTGCTCGAGGATATCTTTCACCAGCTTGATGATGCGATTGCACACGTCGGTGTCGAAGGCCTGCATGGTTAAGTTCCCGTCTGTCCATCATGGGTCGAACCGGTCGCCCGGTACGATGGCCGCGACGGGCCGATCTCACAATGGGCGCCAGCATTACTTCGCGTGTCTTAGTAAACGATGACTCAGATTGTCTGGAATCTCGGCCGCTTCCAGATCCCTAACGCGGCCGCTGAAAATCCCACGCTGCAAACAACCGGACCTTAACTGTTCAGTCGGAATTGCAGTTCGTTTACCCTCTATTTCATCGACGAATTTGAATTAAATCCGTAGCCTCGTCTCACAACCAAAGAAGGTCGGAGCATCGCTGATACGCCATCGCGAATGATGGCGGCGATCCATCACGACGCAACGGAGGCGGACGAGCATGAACGTGCGTGAAGCAGTCCTCACTGTCGACGAAGCGCAGCCGAGCCCCCTCGAGCCGGGCCCCTCATTGATCGAGCGGGCAGCGCGCACCGCAAGCGTGGCTGCGGCCGACGCCGACGGCGTGGATCGCGACGCCCGTTTCCCCCACAAGGCGTTCGACGCCGCGCGTGAACAAGAGCTGCTCGGCGTCATGATCCCGGTCGAATTCGGCGGCTTCGGCGCATCGATCTACGACGTCACCGACATCTGCTACACGCTCGGGCGCGCCTGCGCGTCGACCGCGATGATCTACGCGATGCACCAGACCAAGGTCGCCTGCGTCGTCAGGCACGGCCATGGCATTCTCTGGATGGAAACCATGATGCGGCGGGTCGCCCGCGACCAGTGGCTGCTCGCCTCCTCCACCACTGAAGGCCAGAACGGCGGCAACATCCGCGCCAGCGCCGCCGCCGTCGACGTCGCCGGCGACACCGTTTCGCTGCTGCGCGACGCCACGGTGATTTCGTACGGCGCCCAAGCCGACGGCCTCGTCACCATCGCCCGCCGCGCCACCGGGGCGGCCGCCTCGGACCAGGTCCTGCTGGCGCTCGCCAAGGACGATTATTCGCTGAAGCAGACGCTGGGATGGGAAACGCTCGGCATGCGCGGGACCTGCTCGACCGGCTTCGAGCTGAAGGTCGATTGCCCCGCCGACCGCGTCTTCCCGGAAGCCTATGACAAGATCCACGCACAGACCATGACACCGTTCGCGCATCTGTGCTGGTCGTCGGCCTGGGCCGGCATCGCCGCCGCATCGGTCACGCGTGCGCAGGCGTTCGTCCGCAAGGCCGCCCGTAGCTCCGGCGGTCAGATGCCGCCGGCCGCCGCGCATTTCACCGCCGCAAAAATGTCGCTGGCGAAGCTGCGGGCACTGATTGCCGCAAATGTCGATGCCTTCGCCCGGGTCGAACATGATGAGCGCGCGCTCGGCTCGCTCGACTTCCAGTCCTCGATCACGCTGCTGAAGGTGCAGGCCTCCGAGCTCGCGGTCGAGACCGTGATGCATGCGATGCGCACGGCGGGTCTTTCCGGCTACCGCAATGACGGCGAGTTCACCATGGGCCGCCATCTGCGCGACGTGCTGTCGTCGCCGATCATGATCAACAATGACCGCATTCTGGCCAACGCCGCCACCGCCACCCTGATGAGCGGCGTGCCGACAAGCCTTCGTGACTGAACCAACAAGAACAATCTTCAGATAGCAGGACATCGGACCATGAACATCGCAGTCCTCCCCGATTCACCCGAATCCGCCCCTCGGATGGTCGATCCGCTCGATCGTCTCGCCGACAAGCTGTTCCACCGCATGGGTGCCGACGGCGTGTACGCGCGCACTGCGCTCTATGAGGGTGTCGTCGAGAAGCTCGCCGCGCTGATCACGAGCAATCGCGAGGCCGGCACGGAGGTGATGCGCTTGCCGCCGGTGATGAGCCGCGCGCAGCTGGAAAAGTCCGGCTACCTCAAGAGCTTTCCGAACCTGCTCGGCTGCGTCTGCGGCCTGCACGGCACCGAACGCGAGATCAACGCCGCGGTGAGCCGCTTCGACGCCGGCGGTGACTGGACCAGTTCGCTCTCGCCGGCCGATCTCGTGCTCTCGCCCGCCGCCTGCTATCCCGTCTATCCGATCGCGGCGAGCCGCGGCCAGTTGCCGAAGGGCGGCCTGCGCTTTGACGTCGCTGCCGACTGCTTCCGCCGCGAACCGTCAAAGCATCTGGACCGCCTGCAATCGTTTCGGATGCGCGAATATGTCTGCATCGGGACGCCCGACGACGTCGCCGATTTCCGCGAGCGCTGGATGGTGCGCGCCCAGGCGATCGCGACCGACCTCGGCCTGACCTTCCGCGTCGACTATGCCAGCGATCCCTTCTTCGGCCGCGTCGGTCAGATGAAGGCGGTGAGCCAGAAGCAGCAGCAACTCAAGTTCGAGCTGCTGATACCGCTGCGCTCGGAAGAGCAGCCGACCGCCTGCATGAGCTTCAACTATCACCGCGAGCACTTCGGCACGACCTGGGGCATCCGGGACGCCGATGGCGAGCCGGCGCACACCGGCTGCGTCGCGTTCGGCATGGATCGCCTGGCCGTCGCAATGTTCCATACCCACGGCACCGATCTCTCCGCGTGGCCCGCCAAAGTGCGGGACATCATGGGCCTGCAGCCGCCAGCTCCGGCCGACGCCCACGGCGAAGGCTGGCGCTAAGCTGAGGGGCCGACCATTTCCACGGGCAAGACGAGCGTGATCCACACCAAGGTCCGATGTCGCGAGATCACCGAGTCCGATGTTGACGCCATCGCGGACTTGCTGACGCGCGGCTTCGTCGGCCGCTCGCGCAATTACTGGATCCAGGGCCTGCGCCGGCAGGCGTTCCGGCCGGTGCCGGACGGCTATCCGCGCTTCGGCTACATGCTCGACAACGACGGCGAGCCGGTCGGCGTGCTGTTGCTGATCTACACCACGCGCAAGGATGGCGAGGAGACCGCCATCCAGTGCAACCTTTCGAGTTGGTATGTCGAGCCGGCCTATCGCAACTACGCGCCGCTGCTGACCAAGATCGCGCAGCGGCACAAGCACGTCACCTACCTCAACATCAGCCCGGCGCCGTGGACCTGGCCGATCGTGGAGACACAGGGCTTTCGCGCTTATTGCCGCGGCATCTTCATCTCGGTGCCGGCGCTGTCGCGCGCGCCGCGCTGGAGCAAGATCGAGGTGATCTCCCAGCACGCCAAGACGATCGAGGGACTTTCCGAGGCCGAGACGGAACTGCTGACACGGCATGCGCGCTACAACTGCCTCAGCCTGATCTGCCGCACGCCCAAGGGCGTGTTCCCCTTCGTCTTGCAACCGGTGCGTATCCGCCGCGGTTTCATCGCACCGCCGGTGATGCAGCTGATCTATTGCCGCAGCGCGGCCGAATACGCCGCCTGCGCCGGCCGCATCGGCCGGCTGCTGCTGCGGCTCGGCAAGGTCTCTGTGCTCGTCGATTCCAACGAGCCCATTCCCGGCCTTGTCGGTATTTATACCGAGCGACGCGGCCGCAAATATTTCAAGGGCCCCCACCGCCCGCGACTGGCCGATCTCACCGATACGGAACTCGTGCTTTACGGGCCGTAGGCGCGGTTCTCGTTGATGTCCTCGAAAACAACCCCATGCACAGTAGAACGGGCGTTGATTTCAAAGGAGAAATTCGTCGCATCCGCCGCGAGATGGTGGACCCGGCGCAAGGGCGCCTTTGCCCACCCGACGGCACCTCACCCCGCCGCGGGTAGTGCGCTGCCCGATGTCGCGCTCCACGGCCGTTCGGCTGACGCCAATCCGATCAGCCGGCCCTGGATGTAGTCGCAACCCCAGTCGCGCAGCATGGTCGCGGCCTCCTCGTCCTGCACCCATTCGGCGACCGTCTTGATGTCGAGGCGGCGGGCGAGATCGATCAGGGTTTGCACGAAGGCACGGTCGTCGGCGGAATGGGTGATGTTCTGCACGAAGGCGCCGTCGATCTTGACGATGTCCACGCCGAGCTTGCGCAAATTGCGGAACGAGGTGTAGCCGGCGCCGAAATCGTCGATGGCGATGCGGCTGCCGAAATTCTTGAGGCGGTCGACGAAGGCGCGGACATCGTCGATGTCCTGGATCGCGACCGTCTCGGTGATCTCCACGATCAACCGCTCGGCAAGGCCGGGATGGGCGCGCATCAGCGATTCGATCCCGGCCCACCAATCGGGATCCATCGTGGTATCGGGCGAAATATTCAGGCTGAGCCTGACATCCGGCGCCGCCGCGAGCTCGGCGACCACGAGCTCGAGCACGCGGTGATCGACGAGCCGGATCAGGCCGAGCCGCTCGGCCACCGGCACGATGTCGGGCGCGAGCAGCACCTGGCCGTCGCCCTGGTCCATGCGCACCAGGCATTCGTGGAACGCGCCCTCGCGCGAGGCGGCCGACACCACTGGTTCATAGGCGAGCTTGATGCGGCGTTCGTTCAGCGCGGTGACGATCTCGTCGGTGACACGGATGTTGACGCGGCGCTGCGCATCGCGCGCGGCATCCGGGCGCCATGCCGCGAACGAACCGGCGCGGCGGCGCTTGGCGGCATCCAGCGTCTCATGGGCGCGGTTGATCGCCTCGCCGGCATTGCGGGCATAGCGCGGCAGGCTGACCGCGCCGATCGACGCGGTGACCGAAACCGGTCCCGATTTGGTCGGCACCACCTCGTCACGGATGCCGGCGAGAAATCGCTCGGCGGCAACGTTCATGTCGTCAACGGTGCAGTTCTTCAGGATCAGGCCGAACTTGTTGCCGGAGAAACGGCCGAGCACGTCACCGCCACGCAGGCGCGCGCGAATGCGTCTGGCGACATCGAGGATCACGGCATCGGCAACGTCGAAGCCGAAAGCATCATTGACGCGGGCAAGGTGATCGATGCCGACCAGCATGAAGGCCGCGGTCGAGCGGAAGCGGGTCGTCTCCTCGATCGCTTCGGCCAGCGCCGCGAGCAGATGGGAGCGGTTGAGCTCGCCGGTCAGCGGATCGAGCCGCGCAAGCCTGGTCAGTTCCTCGTCGCGCGCGTGCCGCTCATTGTTGATGCGGACCGAGCCGATCGCACGCATGGGGCGGCCGTCGGCGCCGGCGAACCAGCGGCCGGTCTCCTCGATCCAGACCACGGGATCGGACGCGCTCAGGCGTACGCCATATTCGACCCGGTAGGGCGTGCCGTCGGCGCCGTGCACGGCGGAGGTTTGCGTCAGCGCGGCGCTCCGCAGCGTCTGCGCGGGCTCGATCAGCTTGGCGAATTCGGCGCCGGTCGCGAGCCGCTCGGCCGGGATCCCGGGGAAGATGGCGCCGGCCTGTTCGCCCCAGACGATGGCATCGCTGGCGATATCCCAGACGAAGACCGCCTGGCCAAGGGCGGCCAGGATCTCGGAGGCTTGCGGCAATGCTGGGGTCAAAAGCGCCTCGTTTCGGGACAGCGGGGAGGTCCTGAGCCGGCACAGAATACGGCCAGATTCGCCGTCGAACCTAGGCAAAGTTCATAAACAATTTGGAAACCACGTTCCCGAGGCCCCCGGAACCGAATAGGATCGGCCGGCATAGGCCTTGCGAGACCATCACATGCACCGGCGCCACCGTCCCAAAATGCGCCAGTTCAACCGGATCAGCGGTGTTGCGATGGCGAATGCGGACCAGATCGAAGAAACAACGCGGGAAGCCAGTACCGCGCTGGTCCCGCTGACGCCGGTTTTGCAGTGGGTCCGCAAAATGCCGCTGACGCGACCCGATCCTAGCTTCGTCACCCAGCTGATCGCCAACGCCGAGCACCTGCCGCAGGCGAGCCAGCTGCGGCGCGGCTCCTCCGACGACGCGCGCATGGCCTATGGCAGCAAGCGCCCGCTGCCCAGCGTCAGCTCACGCACACGTCAGGTGGCGTAACTCAGCGCGGCTCTTCGGGCGAGGGCGGCGTGCCGTTGCCCGGCTGCAAATGCGGCGAGGGAATTTCCGGCGACGGGACGATGCCCGGCTTGGGCGCGGGGTGATCCATCAAAACGGATTCCGCAACCGATTGCGCCGAGGGCGCTGGCGGCCGTTCGGGCTGCGGCGCGGACACCGGATCGAGCTTCGGCTCGAACGCCGTCGCGGGCGGCGGCGCCTCGGCCTGGCGCTTCGTCTTGCGCGGCACCGCGACGGTCTCGGCAGCGACATAGGCGATGCGCCGGCGCGCGCGCTGGGCGACGCCGCCGAGGAAATCGGCCATCGAAAGCAGCACCAGCAGGAAGTAGGTGGAGTTGCCGAATTTGGGCCACATCACGAATTCGGCCGCGGCCGCGCCGAAGATGATCAGCGATAGCAGATGATCCATCAGGAATTTGGCGCCGGGCCGCGCGCCCTTGACCACTTCGAGCAACAGCAGCAACACGCCGAGCGCCAGCAGCAGATCGGCCAGGGTCACCGGCCAGGTCTCGCCCGTGATCATCGGCACCTTGAACAGCACGTCCGAGAAGGACACGCTGGGCATCAGGAAGGCGATGATATTGTACACCGCGAGCGGAATCAGGAGCAGCGGGAAACCGACCATCGGCAAAGCGCCTTCTCGATCAAGATGTCCAGACAGGACAATGCGGCGGCGAAGCATTGGCTCCGCCGCCGTCACTGTCATATCTCATGGGTTGGCCGAAATCAGGCAGGTGAAATCATTCTGCCCGGAGAAAGGTCCTAAACTTCAGGACTCTTTCTTCTTCAGGACCTGACGGCCCTTGTACATGCCGGTCTTGAGGTCGAGATGGTGCGGACGACGGAGCTCGCCGGAGTCCTTGTCTTCCACATAGGTCGGCTTCTTGATGGCGTCTGCCGAGCGGCGCATGCCACGGCGCGACGGCGAGGTTTTTCTTCTCGGAACGGCCATTTCAGTATCCTCTAGGGATTGGTGTTCATCGGGGCATCGTCCGCGAAGGGACGGCTCAGCACCCGCAAATACGAGGCGAGCTGAATGCCGATCAAGGCCGGGCTTATAGAGGAAGGCTGGCCGTAAAGCTAGGCTTCTGGGACGGAAAATACGCCCGGAAATGGCCCGAAATCAGCGATTTTCCCGCCAGCAGGTCAAAAGCGAGGTGGCTTGCGCCCTCGCCACATAGGTCCCGGCCAGCCGACGGACGCCAGGCCCCGGAGTTCTGGCGCTGCGTTTAACCGGATTCGGCAGGATCGAGGCCAAAAGCGCCGCCTCCCGCGCGGAGAGGCTCGCTGCCGACTTGCCGAAGGCATAGGCGCTCGCCGTCTCCGCTCCGAACTGGCCCTGGGGGCCGAGCTCGGCGATGTTGAGGTAAATTTCCAGGATCCGGTGCTTGGGCAGGACGAAGTCGATCCAGAGCGCCAGCGGAAATTCCAGCGCCTTGCGGACGAAATCCCGGCCCTGCCAGAGGAACAGGTTCTTTGCCACCTGCTGGGTGATGGTGGAGGCGCCGCGGAACGGCGTGCCGTCCTCCTGAGCGTCGTCGATCGCCTCGCGCAGCGCCCCCCAATCGATGCCGTGGTGCTTGCAGAAATGGGCGTCCTCGGCCGCCACCACCGAGCGCGGCAAATAGGGCGACATCGCCGCCAGGTCGATCCATTCCCGATGCATCGGTGCGCCCGTCAGCGAGCGCCAGGCCATCAGCGTCGAAACCGGATGACCGGTGCGGTAGAACGGCGCGACCACATAGGGTGCAAGAGCCACGACCGCGAGCGCTACCAGCAGGATTTTGACGATGCGCAAATCGACCTTTCCGGCGCGAAATCAAACGCGACCACGGATCCCGGCATTAAGTCTGTGATAATTCGGGCGTTTTCCAGCACTTTTTAGGCCCTCCAAACGATTGACTGGGGCGGGCGCATAAAGGATTGTCCGGCCGAATTTTGGTTCTGGAGCCTTTCTTGATGACCGGCACGTCCCCGTCCGATTTCGCCAAGCGTCTGGACAAGACCGCTGATGACACCGAGGCCTTGCTCGCTCGCCTGCTGTCGGACGACATCCTGCACGATGAGATCGCCCGCCCCAAGCGACTGATGGACGCAATGCGTTATTCGAGCCTCGGCGGCGGCAAGCGCCTGCGGCCGTTCCTGGTGGTCGAGAGCGCTTCCGTGTTCGGCGTTCCCCGCGAGGCCGCGCTGCTGGTCGGCGCCGCGCTTGAATGCATCCACTGCTATTCGCTGATCCATGACGATCTGCCGGCGATGGACAATTCGGACCTGCGCCGCGGTCGCCCCACCCTGCACAAGCAGACCGACGACGCCACCGCGATCCTCGCCGGCGATGGCCTGCTGACGATCGCCTTCGACATCATCACCCGCGACGAGGTCCATCGCGACGCCAATGTGCGGCTGCTCTTGACGCGCGCGCTGGCCCGCTGCGCCGGCATCGGCGGCATGGTCGGCGGCCAGATCCTCGATCTCGCCGGCGAGGGCCGCTTCGGCGGCAACGAGCCGATCGACGTCGCCCGCATTCAGCAGATGAAGACCGGCGCGCTGCTGCGTTACGGCTGCATCGCCGGCGCCCTGCTCGGCCAGGCCTCGAAGGCGGAATATCAGGCGCTCGACGATTACGGCCGCGCGCTCGGCGAAGCCTTCCAGATCGCCGACGACCTGCTCGACGTCGAAGGCGATGCGGCTGCGCTCGGCAAGCCGGCCGGCGCCGACGCCGCGCTCGGCAAGACCACGTTCGTCACCCAGCTCGGCATCGAAGGCGCCAAGCAGCGCGTGCGCGATCTCTTGGCCCGCGCCGACAGCGCAGTGTCGATCTTCGGCGACCGTGCCGCCGTGTTGCAGGCCGCTGCACGGTTTGTGGCTGAACGCAAGAACTGACGCGCGTTCATGGCGACCGAGGGCCAAGAAGATCCCGTCCTCGCCCGCTTCGGCCAGATGTCGCGGCCGGTGCGGCTGATTTACGCGCGGCCGCGGACCTTCATCTCGCTCGGCGTCGGAATCCTCGTCTGCCTGCTCGTGCCCGGCTCGTACCGGTTGCTGACCCGGCTGCTGTTCGGCTGGGACGCGCTGATCGCGGTCTATCTCGTGCTGGTTTACACGATGATGCTGTGCAACGACCACCAGCACATTCGCCGCGCGGCTGCGATGCAGGACGACGGCCGCTTCGTGATCCTGCTGGTGACGGCGATCGGCGCCTTCGCGAGCATTGCCGCGATCGTCTATGAGCTCGGCACGCCCCACCGCGGCGCGATGGAGCTGACCATTGCCATCACGACGATCGCGCTGTCCTGGGCCGCCGTGCACACGACGTTTGCGTTGCATTACGCCCATGACTATTACCGCCCCCCGTCCGGCGGATTGCAGTTCCCTGAAGGCAACAAGGAAGACCACGCCGACTATTGGGACTTCGTCTATTTCTCCTTCGTGATCGGCATGACCGCGCAGGTCTCGGACGTCGGCATCACCGACAAGACGATCCGCCGCACGGCCACGGCGCACGGCATCGTGTCTTTCATCTACAACACCGCGCTGCTGGCGCTGACGGTGAACATCGCGGCGAGCGCGATCGCAACTTGACCGTCGTCCGTACCATCGCGCAGGACGGTGCTGACGCTGTGACCCTAATTACACACCTCGACATTTGCGTCGTTGTGGGGGCCGCCACCGCCGCGATATTCGAGGTGACAGCCACGCGAGACCGGACGGCAGCCGATGGTGTTGCAGAAAATCTGACCGCTGCCCGTGCCGCGGCCGGCGGCAGCGGCAATGCCCGCGGCGGCACCGTGACCGCCCTCCGCGCCGGCACCCGCACCGCCGGACTGGCGACGCTGTCTCGCCGGACGCTCATCGCGGTCGTCGCGCTTGGCCGTTGCGGGTTTTGCGGCACGCTGCTTCACGCATTCATTATCGTCGTTCAGCGCATAGCCGTCGCCACAGACGATCTTGCTGCACTTGTCGCCGGCGGGCCTGAAGCCGTGATCGCAGACCAGCGGGCAGACGCGCGACAATTTTGACCTGACCGTGCCGAGCGCATCGGTGCTCGCCACCTTCACGTCGAGCTTGGTGCCGGCATAGCGATTGAACTGCGCCAGCGAGCGTTGCGAGGAGGTATTCCAGTTGCCATCGGCCTCACCCGAGAAGCAACCGACGCGACCGAGTTCGGTCTGAACCGCGCGGCTGAGATCGGCCGGCGTACTTGCCGGCGTCAACGCGGCGACATTTGTGCCGGAGGGGCTCGCCGTTCCGGCAGGCGCAGCGCCCGGTGCCGAGGCGGCAAGATTGACGCGCTGCTGCTCGGCAGCCGCTGCCTGCTGCTGCGCCTGCTCCTTGGCTTTCTGCGCGGCAAGCTGGGCCTGCTCGGCCGCCTTCGCATCGGCCGCAGCCTTGGTCTGCGCATCCTTCTGCGCGCCAAGCGCGGCGAGACGGTCGCGCTCGGCCTCCGCCTGTTTCGCCTTCTCGATCGCGACAGCGTGAACCTGCTCGGCCTCGATCTTGTCGAGCTGGAGCTTGGCAAGGCTCGCATAGAAGCCATCAGGGTGCTGGGCCAGGAACGCTTCCCACGCCGGCTTGTTGCCGATTTGAAGCGCCAGTTCGTAGTCGCGGCGCATATCGGCTTGCGGATTGATCGCAGGTGCGGGTGCCGCCGCGGGCGCAGGCGCGGCCTTGACCGGCACCAGCGGCACGTCTTCGCCGCCGAGCGAGCCGTAGACGAACGGCTCCTGCTTGTTGTTGGTGATCTTCAAGACGTCGTCGCGCACGAAGCCGAAGGCGCGGCGGACATCGAGGCCCGGCGTCGTCAGATGCTTCGACAGCGCGACCGTGAATGGGCTATTGCTGCCGTCACCGTCCTGCGCGGTGGAGCCGGCCTTGGCCGAATAGGCGATCAGGGTGTTGGGGCTGCCCGGCTCGACCTGGGCAAGGCCCCGCCCGATGCCGCGCGAGGCGATCGTGCGTTTCATGGCCTTGCCGAAGGGATTGTCACGGCAGGCGTCGAGGATCACCAGACGAAGCTGCTTGGCCGGCTCGATCGCGACGAGGATGCGGTCGAGAGACAGCGCTTCGTCATACACGTCGGTGTCGCGTTCGAGCTTGGCGTCGACCGGAATCAGATAGTTGGCGCCGTCGACCTCGATACCGTGGCCGGCGTAATAGACGACGGCGATATCGGCATCACGTGCAGAGTCGGCGAAGTCGCGCAGCACGCGCCGCGTATCGAGCGCCGTGAGGTCGTGGCGGGAATCGACGACATCGAAGCCGGCATCCTTCAGCATCTTCGCCATCACCGCACCGTCATTGACGGGATTGGCAAGCGAGGGAGCGTGCTGATAGTCCGAGTTGGCGAGCACCAGCGCGACGCGCTGTCCGGCGAAGGCTGGCCCGGCGCCAAACATCAGCGCGACAGCGAGGAGCAATGGGCAAAGTCTGAACAAATTGCGCATGACAAGACTTCCAAAATTCGGAGCAGTTCACACCCTCCGGGACGACCTTGGCAAGGTCCGCCATCCGCGCTTGTGATGGGGGTCACGAAGACGGCACCCCGAGAGGCCGAGGAGCCCCTTTCGTGAGTCGCGCCAGCGCATTGGCGGTTCGCCGCCGAAACGGCGCGGGCCGGCTTGCCTAGCCGTCCCTGACATGGCCCCGATACTGCGGCAGATTGTCCGTGATGTCGTGCCATGGGGCCTTGGAGCCGACGAAAATATGGGCGCTCGGGCGGATCGAGGGGGCGTCGACCAGGGTTCCCAAGGTGACATGGATCCATTGTCCTTCCCGGACCCGGGAATAAAGCAGTGAGCCGCAGCGGGCGCAGTGCGCGTCATGGGTGGTGTCGTCCCCGTAGATCATCCGCTGGTCTTCACCCCTGATGAGCCGGAGCTGGCCGTACGCGATGCCGGCAAACGGCTTGAAGGCGGAACCGGTGGCGCGGCGGCACTTCGAGCAGTGGCAGTTCAATGCATAGGAAAACGCGTCCGCCACCTCGTAGCGGACGGCGCGGCAAAAGCATTCGCCGGCAAGCATGCGAGCGTGCCGATGTTGTGAACCGGTCATGATGCCCTCACGAAAATGGCAGAAGACAGCCATAGCGCGATTTGATCTGTCCGACTAAGTTTCCGCGCAGCCATCATGCGAAAGGATGACCCATGAGCGAGAACCGGTCCAGCGTCGAAGCCGTCGTGCAATCCTATTTCGACGGGCTCTACGAGGGTGACGCCGACAAGCTCGGCGCCGTCTTTCATCCGTCCGCCGATCTGCGCTGGGTGGAAAAGGGCGAGTTGAAGATCCTGACCGTGCCGGACTGGCTTGCCTGGGTCCGCAAACGTCCCTCCGCCAAGGCCGAAGGCAAGCCGCGCGAGGATTTCATCGTCACGATCGACCGCTCGGACGACAAGACCGCCTTCATCAAGGTCAAGTGCCAGCTGCCGCCGCGGTTCTTCACGGATTATCTGGTGGCGATGAAACTCGCCGACGGCTGGCAGATCGTGTCCAAATCGTATCGGTATGATCTGAAGGAATGAGGGGGCCGCTCTCCTCTTCAGCTGCCTCCCAGTGCGAGCCCAACTCCCACCACACGTCATTGCGAGGAGCCCTTGCGACGAAGCAATCCAGAAACCCACCGCCGAGGGATTCTGGATTGCTTCGCTCCGCTCGCAATGACGGCGCCGCATTCGTCGCTTCACTCTCTCCACCTCCCGAAGGTCTCCACTTCCCGAAGGTCGCCCATGCCTGTCGATCGTCGTTCCCTGCTCGCCTCGCTCTGCTGGATGGCCGCCTCTCCCGCATTTGCAGCTGACGCGCCGCCCGATCTCGAATCCTATGAGCGCGAGAGCGGCGGCCGGATCGGGGTCCATGCGGAGAATCTCGCCACCGGCGCGAAGCTCGCCTGGCGCGCGGACGAGCGCTTCGTGATGTGCTCGACGTTCAAGGCATCGCTCGCGGCCTGCGTGCTGGCGCGGGTGGATCGCGGCGAGGAGAAGCTCGCCGCGACGATCTCCTACGGCAAGGCCGATCTCCTGGAGTACGCACCGGTCGCGAAACAGAACCTGTCGACCGGCGCGATGTCGGTGGCCGACATGTGCAAGGCGAGCGTCGAGCTCAGCGACAACACCTGCGCCAATTTGCTGCTGGCGCGGATCGGCGGCCCCGCCGCGCTCACCGCGTTCTGGCGCTCGATCGGCGATACCACATCGCGGCTCGACCACAACGAGCCCGAGCTCAACCGCTCGCCGCCGGGCGATGTCAGGGACACCACGACGCCGGCGGCGATGGCCGGGAATCTCAAGCGGCTGGTGACAGGCGAGGCGCTGTCAGCGGCCTCGAGAGCCCAACTCACCGAATGGATGGTGGGTTGCAAGACCGGCGCGAACCGGCTGCGCGGCGGTCTGCCGGCAAGCTGGACGATCGGCGACAAGACCGGCAACAACGGCAAGGACGCATCGGGCGATATCGCGGTCGCCTGGCCCAAACCCGATGCACCGATCCTGATCACCGCCTACACGCAGGGCGGCACACCTGATGCGGCGCAGCTCGAGGCCGTGTTCGCGCGGATCGGGCGCTTGGTGGCCGCGCGGCTGGTGTAAGCCGTCTGCATTGACCTCTTGGCCGCTTCCGGGCCAAGACAGGTCATGATCGCAGCGAAGTTTCAGACCTTCCTCATCCTGCTTGCCGTGCTGGCAGGCACGGCGCTGGTCGCACGCCGCTTCAACATGGCGCCAGCGATCTTGCTGATGCTCTCCGGTGTTGGCCTCGCTTTCGTGCCGGGCATGCCGCCGGTGGAACTGCCGCCGGAGCTGGTGCTGCTGATGGTGCTGCCGCCGCTGATCTACTCGGCGAGCGTCGCGATGAGCTGGCGCGAGTTCAGGAACAATCTGCGCCCGATCGTACTGCTCGCGGTCGGCGCGGTCATCTTCACTGCGGCGATGGTCGCAACCGCGACCCATTATCTGATCGGCCTGCCCTGGAACGTCGGCTTCCTGCTGGGCGCGATCGTCGCGCCGCCCGACGTGGTGGCGCCGCTCGCGATCGCGCGCCGGCTGAACATGCCGCGCCGCCTCCTCGTCATCCTCGAGGGCGAAGGGCTCGCCAACGACGCCACTGCACTGATCCTCTACCGCTTCGCGCTCGCAGCGATCATGGTCGGACATTTCTCGCTGCCGCTGGCGGCCGGTGAATTTTCCCTCATCGTCGCCGGCGAAATCGCCTTCGGCATCGGCGTCGGCTGGCTCTCCCTGCGTTTCCGCAAATGGTCCGGGGATCCGCAGGTCGAGCTGACGCTGTCGCTGATCACGCCTTACGTCTCCTATTGGCTGCCCGAGCATGTCGGCGGCTCCGGCGTGATCGCGACCGTTGCCTGCGGCCTTTATGTCAGCTGGAACGGGCCGCTGCTGATATCGGCGTCGACGCGGCTGCAAGGCATCTTCTTCTGGGACCTCATCATCTATCTGATCGAGGGCTTGCTGTTCCTGCTCACCGGCTTCCAGATGCGGGCGCTCTACGAGAAATCGAAGGCGTTCCCCCTCGACGACATCATGATCGCGACCGCCTTGGTCATGGCCATCATCGTCCTGGCGCGCTTCGCCTGGCTCTATCCGGCGACCTATCTGCCGCGGATGCTGTCGAAGTCGCTGCGAATGCGGGATCCATCGCCGCCCTGGCAATGGCCGTTCGCACTCGCGTTCACCGGCGTGCGCGGCGCGGTGTCGCTGGCGGCCGCGCTGGCATTGCCGTTCACGCTGCCTGGGGGCGAGGCGTTCCCCGATCGCGACCTGATCCTGTTCGTCGCCTTCGGCGTCATCTTCATCACGCTGATCGGCGTCGGCCTGACGCTGCCGCCGGTGGTGCGCTGGCTCGGCATCGCGCAAGCCGGCCGCGTCGAGCACGTCGCCGAGCACGAGGCCGAGATCGCGGCGCGGCGGCAGGCACTGGACGCCGCGCTGAAATCGCTCGACGCCTTGAGCGGGGAGAAGGACGTCTCCGACGAGGTGATGCGGCTCCTGCGCGCCCGCCACGAAATCCGCGTCAACCAGCTTCCCGATTCACTCGATCCCGCCCACCACGACGTCTCCGCCGCCGGCACCGCGTTGACCCGCGAGCTGATCGAAGCCGAGCGCAAGTTCATCCATGATCTCCTGCGCGACGGCCAGATCACCGACGAAACGCGGCGGAGGATCGAGCGCGATCTCGATCTGGAAGAGGCGAGCCTGGCGAACCGGGAGTATCGGGGCGGGCCGCTATAGCTGCGCGTCATTGTGGACCTACCGCCGCTCGCAATAGGTCCGCATCGCCGCCACCACGGCGGTCGCGATCAGCTCCTGCCGCTCCGGCGAGTTCATCGCCATCTCCTCGTCGCGGTTGATGATGGAGCCCGCTTCCAGCAGGACCGCGGCGCTCCGGGTCTGCGACAGCACGACGAGGCCGTCGTAGCGGTAGACGCCGACATCCTTGTCCAGCAATGGGTGCCGGTAGCGGCCCATCAGCGGCAGGGCGTACTGGGTGGCGTAGTGCAGGCCCTTGTCCTTCAGCTCCCGGCCCAGCAGCCTGGCGAAGACGAGGCTGGCGGCGAAGCGCGGATTGCGCTCGGACACGAACAGCGAGTGACCGCTGAAGCGGTCGCTGAAATAGCTCTTCGCGCCCTCGAACTCCCAAGGCTCGAGCATCTTGTCCGGCACGGAATCGTGGTGGATCGAGAGAAAGAAATCAGCATGCGCGGCGTTGGCCGTGCCGACGCGCTTGAGCAGGCTTGCGCGCGCGTTGCCCTCGGTCACCAGCACCCGTGTCGCGGCGAAGCCTGCCGAGGTCAAGCGCTCCCCGATCAGCCGCGCCAAATGCAGGTTGAAGCCGAATTCCACATCGTTGCGCGCGCTGGTCGCGCCTTGCGCGTCCGAGGTGTGTCCGACATCGAGGATGATCTTGAATTTGCGCGGATCGCATCTCTCCGGCGCAGGCGGCTTGATCGACGAGGGTCTGGGCTTTGCCCTCGCGGCCTTGCGCGCCGCGACCGCTTCGCCATGGCGACCCGGCAAGACCAATAGCGGGATCAGCGACACAGCGAGAGCGGCGGTGATGCGCCACGCGTTTTTCACACCGGCCCTTCCCCCTTCACCGTCACGCGCGTCCCTGAGCTCGGATTGGGAGGGATCGTAGCCATGTAGGGCGGGTCAGCGAAGCGTAACCCGCCACTTCCCTCGCGCAACGAAAAGGGCGGATTACGCTTCGCTACGATTTCGATGTTGAACGACGCCTACTCCGCCGCAGTCACCGGCGCCTTGGCACCCTGGCCGTAGCGCTGGTCGATGTAATCGATCACCAGCGCCTTGAAGTCGGCCGAGATGGTCGGGCCGCGCAGCGTGCGGAACTTCTTGCCGTCGACGAAGACAGGCGCAGCCGGCGCTTCGCCGGTGCCTGGCAAGGAGATGCCGATATTGGCGTGCTTGGATTCGCCGGGACCGTTGACGATGCAGCCCATCACCGCGACGTTGAGCTCTTCGACACCAGGATATTTGCTCTTCCAGTTCGGCATCTCGTCGCGGATGAAATCCTGGATCGAGCGGGCCAGCTCCTGGAACGTGGTCGAGGTGGTGCGGCCGCAACCGGGGCACGCCGCAACCAGCGGCACGAAGGTGCGGAAGCCCATGGTCTGCAAGAGCTCCTGGCCGACCTGCACCTCGCGGGTGCGGTCGCCGCCGGGCTCCGGCGTCAGCGAGATGCGGATGGTGTCGCCGATGCCCTGCTGAAGCAGAATTCCGAGCGCGGCCGAGGACGCCACGATGCCCTTCGAGCCCATGCCGGCTTCGGTGAGGCCGAGATGGATGGCGTAGTCGGAACGCGCAGCGAGATCCTGATAGACCGCGATCAGATCCTGCACCGCCGAGACTTTCGCCGAGAGGATGATGCGATCCTTGGGCATGCCGAGCTCTTCGGCGCGCGCGGCCGACAGCAGCGCCGACTGCACCATCGCCTCGCGCGTTACCGCGCGCACGTCGCGCGGATTGGCGGAGGCGGCGTTCTCGTCCATCAGCTTGGTCAGCAGTTCCTGGTCGAGCGAGCCCCAATTGGCGCCGATGCGCACCGGCTTGCCGTTCTTGTTCGCGATCTCGATGATGTCGGCGAACTGGGTGTCGCGCTTGTCCTTGAAGCCGACATTGCCGGGATTGATGCGGTACTTCGCCAGCGCTTCGGCGCAGGCCGGATAGGCCGCGAGCAGCTTGTGGCCGATATAGTGGAAGTCGCCGATCAGCGGCGTGGTGATGCCACGCTTGGCGAGACCGTCACGGATGTGCGGGACGGCGGCCGCCGCCTCCTCGCGATCCACAGTGATGCGGACCATTTCGGAGCCGGCGCGCGCGAGCGCTGCGACCTGGGCGATGGTGCCGTCGATGTCGGCGGTGTCGGTATTGGTCATCGACTGGACGACGATCGGCGCGCCGCCGCCCACGGTGACGTTGCCGACCTTGACCTGGGTGGTCCGGTGACGCGGCGCAGGGCCTGCGAGATCGGAATCGATGGTGTTTTCGAGCTTGTTCATGGCGTCCAAATATCAGGTTTTGGTGACGTTCAGCAATGCATCAACAGGCGCCGCCGCGGTTTGGCTCGGACGGTTAACCAGAAAAAGCCCAGCAATTACAAGGACGGCTGCCGCCCCAAAGGCCAGACTCAGGGTGTCGTGCATGATGAAATAGCTACCCACCACGCCAAACAAAGGGGTGATGAAGGTAAAAGCCGACAATTTGCTGGCCGAATAGGCCTTCACCAGCGCGAACCAAAGCGTGAACGTGGTTCCGACCACCCAGATGGCCTGGAAGGCCATCAAGGCGAACGACAGCGGCGACGGGGTGTGGGTGATGGTTTCCCCTGATAACAAGGCAGCAGTGCCGAGGATCGGGATCGAGGTTGCGACCTGATAGCCGAGCGCCTTCTCCGGCGCGGCGAAGCGCAACCGCGTGCCCTTGGCGACCAGCGTGGTCGCGGCCCACAGCGATGCACCGCCGACGATCATGAGATCGCCGAGCAGCACATGGGAATCGACATTGGCCTGCGGGACGCCGATCGCGAGCGCGACGCCGGCAAAGCTCACGGCCAGTCCCAACCATTGCGTGCTGCCAAGGCGCTCGCCGAGCATCTGGTAAGAGCCGAGCGCGACGAAGAAGGGCGCGGTGTAGAGGAACACGACCCCGCGCGAGGCCGTGGTCAGGCGCAGGCCCTGGAAGATCAGCACGAACTCGACGCCGAACATCACCCCGGCGATCAGGCCCGGCTTCCACGTGCCGTCATTCTCGAAGAATTTGACGCCCCGAAATGTACCGATGAGGAACAGCACCGGCAACGCGACCGTCGAGCGGATCATCGCCTGCAGCATCGGCGGGATATCCGGCAACACCAGCTTCACCGCAATCTGGTTGAAGCCCCAGGTCAGACATAGCATGAGCATCAGGGCGATGGCGCCGGCACTCAGCGGGCGCGCGGCAGACGGAATGGCTTGAGGTGGGGACATGTCTTCCTGAGTCCCGGCTTTGCGCCGTTGTTGCTTCAAGATGCTTTCCGACAATGGGTGCAGACGCCCGTGATCTCCACCACGGACAGCTTTGGTGCAAAGCCCGAGGCGCGCGCCGCGGCGTTGAGATCCCCGGCAAAGGATGCCGACGGGATTTCGCCGACGAGGCCGCAGCGCTCGCAGATCAGGAACGCCACCGCCGAGGTCGCGTCGTGGTCGTGGGCAGCGCAGGCGAGATAGGCGTTGCGGCTTTCGATGCGGTGCACGAGGCCGTTCGCCATCAAGAAATCGAGCGCGCGATAGACGGTGATGGGCGCCGGCCGCGGCATCGACTTGGCCAATTCGTCGATCACCTCATAGGCGCCGAGCGGGCGATGGCTGGAGAGCAGCGCGCCCAGCACCTGGCGGCGGATCGGCGTGAATTTCTGCGCGCGAGCGTCGCAAACCGCCTCCGCATGCGCCAGCGCGTCCGCGGTGCAGCGGCCGTGATCGTGGTCGGGCGTCGGAAATACCGGCTTTGCGAGGGTCATTCGACCCGCGTTCTAGCATTTCGGTGGGGGAACCCAAAGCACGACCGCCACGACGGCGGTCAGCCATGCTTTTGCCGCGGGACAGCATCGCATCTACCCGCCATGAAATAATCATAAGCTTGCTTATTATATCCAAGCTTATTGGAGACCAAGCTTATGACCCGCGGGTCTGTCGACCAGAACTTCCTGTTCACCCTCGGCGAGCTCTACCGCCTTTTGCGCGTCTATGCCGACAAGGAGGCCTCGCGCTTCGGCATCACCCGCGCGCAATGGGCTGTGCTGGCCAAGGTCGAGCGCAGCGAGGGCATGAAGCAGTCGGAACTCGCCGAATTGCTGGAGATGCAGCCGATCACGCTGACGCGGCTGATCGACAAGCTCTGCGATAGCGACTGGATCGAGCGTCGCAACGACGCCACCGACCGCCGGGTCAAGCGCCTCTACCTGAAGAAGGCCGGCCGGGCGCTGCTTGGCAAGATGAGCGGCCTCAAATCCGAGCTGACCGCCAACGCCCTCGACGGGATCAGCCCGGCGGATGCCCATCGTCTCCTCACCCAACTCGAAACCATCAAAGAAAACGTGCGAACCGCGATCCAGACATCAGGCGCGGAACAAGCACGCAAGGAGCAGCGCTATGGCTGAACAAGTCCTCAAATTCCAGCCCGAGCAAAAAATCGACAGCGGCAAGCCCAGCAAGAAGGCCGGAACCGATCCGCGCCGTCGCTTCGTCGCCGGCCTGCGCCGTTATCGCCGCTTTTTGCTGATGGTGGTGCTGCCGATCGTGGCCCTGATCGCAGGCCTGACCTTCTATCTCAATGGCGGCCGCTATGTCGGCACCGACGACGCCTATGTCGGCGCGCAGAAGGTGCTGGTGACGCCCGACATATCGGGCAAGATCGTAAAGGTCGTCGTGAAGGAGGGCCAGCTCGTCAAGCAGGGCGACGAGCTGTTCGACATCGACCCGGTCCCGTTCCAGCTCGCCGTGGACGAGGCGAAGGCCCAGCTGATGCAGGCCAAGTCGACCTATGACAATCTCGTCGCCAACATCAAGATCTATGGCGACATGCTCGATCTCGCCCAGAAGGGCGTCGACCTGAAGCAGCGCGACGTCGAGCGCAAGCAGGCGCTGGTCAAGAACAATTACGGCTCCCAGCTCGATCTCGACAACGCCTCGAACGCGCTGGTCACGTCGGGCTCGATCGCACAATACGTCAAGCAGCAGATCTCGACCGCCAAGACCCAGCTGCTCGGCGATCCTGACCTGCCCCTGGAAAAATTCCCGGCATACGCCCAGGCCAAGTCCAAGCTCGAGAATGCCCAGCGCAACCTCGACCATGCCGTGGTGCGGGCGTCGATGGATGGCGTTGCGACCCAGGTGGACCAGATCCAGCTCGGCCGCTTCGTCACCGCCGGCACGCCGGTGTTTTCCATCATCGACGTCGCCCATCCCTGGGTCGATGCCAATCCGAAGGAGAGCGATCTCACCTACGTCACCGTGGGACAGCCTGTCACCCTCGAGGTCGACGCGTTCCCGAACCACGTCTTCAAGGGCAAGATCGGTTCGCTCTCGCCCGGTACCGGCGCGCAATTCGCGATCCTGCCGCCGCAGAACGCCACCGGCAATTTCGTCAAGGTGGTGCAGCGCGTGCCGATCCGCATCTATTTCGACGAGAGCGACAAATACGTGGAGAAGCTGAAGGCCGGCATGAGCGTCTATGCCACCATCGATACCGGCCATCGGCGCTCGCTCGCCGGCCTGCTCGGCCTGTCGGCGAGCGCAAGCCAAGACAAAGACCAGGACTGATCCGATGTCCGGTCCCAATGCCAGCCTGATGGTCCCCGGCCTGCGCCGGAACATGGTGACGATCTGCGCCATGACGGCAACCATCATGCAGGCGCTGGACACGACCATCGCCAACGTCGCGCTGCCCTACATGCAGGGCACGCTGTCAGCCTCGCAGGACCAGATCAACTGGGTGCTGACCTCCTACATCGTCGCCGCCGCGATCATGACGGCGCCGGTGGGCTGGATCTCCAACCGCTTCGGCCGCAAGCGCATCTTCATCATCTGCGCGGCCGGCTTTACACTCTCATCCGTGCTGTGCGGGTTGGCGCAGGACATCAACCAGATGGTGCTGTTCCGCCTGCTGCAAGGCGTGTTCGGCGCGGCGCTGGTACCGCTGTCGCAGTCCGTCATGCTCGACTATTACACGCTCCAGGAACGCGCCACGGCGATGTCGATCTGGGGCATGGGCGTGATGATGGGGCCGATCATGGGGCCTTCACTCGGCGCCTGGCTGACCGAGACTTATTCCTGGCACTGGGTGTTCTTCGTCAATTTGCCGTTCGGCGTCGTCACCGTGCTCGGGCTCGGCATCTTCATGGACGAGACCGACAAGAATCTCAGCCTGAGGTTCGACTGGTTCGGCTTTGGCGCGCTGGCGATTGCGATCGGCGCGCTTCAACTCGCGCTCGACCGCGGCGAGCAACTCGACTGGTTCGAGTCGGCCGAGATCGTGACCGAGTTCATCGTCTCGGGTATCGCCTTCTATTACTTCTTCGCGCACTCCTTCACGACCTCGCGGCCCTTCATCCAGTTCGCGCTGTTTCGGGATCGCAACTTCCTGACCGGCTGCATTTTCATGACGGTGATGGGCCTGGTGCTGTACTCGACCATGGCGCTGGCCTCGCCTTACCTTCAAAACGTCATAGGCTATCCCATCATGACCGCCGGCGGCCTGCTTGCGAGCCGCGGCTTCGGCACTTTCTTCGCCATGATGATGGTCGGCCGCATCATGCGCTACATCGAGGCGCGTACGCTGATCATCTGCGGCCTGACGCTGACCGCCGCCTCCCTGTTCCAGATGACCGGCTGGACCGATCAGACCCAGGTGCCGGAGATCGTCATCGTCAGCGTGATCCAGGGCTTTGGCTTCGGACTCGTCTTCGTTCCGCTCTCGACCGTGGCGTTCCTGACGCTGCCCAACCATCTGCGCACCGACGGCACCTCGATGCTGACGCTGATGCGTAACGTCGCCAGCTCGGTCGGCATCTCGATCGTCATCGCCCAGCTGACGCAGGGCACGCGCAGGACCTATGCGATCCTCTCGGAGTACATCAACCCGTTCAACCATGCGCTGCAGATGCCGAACGTGCGGAGCATGATCGACCTCTCCACCGATGCCGGCCGCGCCATGGCCGACCGCATGGTCAGCATCCAGTCGCAGATCATCGCGTTTGCGCACGACTACCAGCTCGTGATGTTCTTCATCCTCTGCACCATCCCCCTGGCGCTGATGATCGGCTCGACCAAGGCGTCCTTACGCAAGCAGGCGGCGGGGCCGGAACATGCGGTGATGGAGTAAGGGCTATTGCCTGCCACAAACTCGTCGTCCCGGCCTTCGCCGGGACGATGCGGAGACTTCGGGAGGCCGGCGCGCCTCATCTCCATTGTGTTGCTACAGCAACTCCTCGCACCCCAAATCCTCGACCGCCATCATCACCCGCTCCAGATTGTTCCACCAGATCCCCGGCGGGATGTTGATGGCCCATTGCCAGACCGGCTTGGTGATGTGCCAGAGCACCGACCAGCGGTAATCCTGATCGAGCGCGCCGCGCGTGTAGCCGGCCACGCCATGTGCGAGCAGCGTCTCATGGTAGCGATTGAGCAGCGTCCGCTCGAGCGCCTGCCGGCGCTCCGGATACCATTGGATCGCCATCATGTAAGCGAGGTCGTGGGTGGGCACATTGATGCCCCAGAGGTCGAAATCGAAGATACGCACGGTGTCGGCGACGTCCGCGCGCGGCAGCAGGAAATTCCAGGTATGCGCGTCGCCATGGACAATGCTGAGGTGACGGTGCGAATGATAGCGCTGCGACAGCCGTGCGGACTGCTCGATGAGACGACGATAAAGGATGCGCCGTTCCTCACTCAAGCGATCGCCGAGCTCGTCGGCGAAGCGATCGTAATGTCCGGCGAAGGTCTCCAAATGCCCCGCGCTGTCCTCGGCGCTGGCCCAGGTGCCGACGGTCTCGCCGAGGCGAGGATGATTCCACCATGCCGCATGCATGCGCGCCAACGCCGTGACGATGGCCATCGACTGATCTCGCGACGGTGGCACCGTCGGGACAGTCGCGAGTTCATGACTGTCGGTGAGGTCTTCGAGCAGGAGATGCCATTTCCCGCTTTCCGCATTGAAATGCCCGTCGAAGCAGCGCGGCATGAATCCCGGCGGCATGTGCGGCGCGAGCTTCGTGTAAAAGGCGACTTCGTGCTCGCCGCGATCCGCAAGCGTCCCAGCGAAGCCAGCATGCGCCATTTTCAAAATCAGGGTCTGCGGCGAACCGGCGGACTCCCCGACATAGCGCAGGCCAAGCCTGGTGATATGCGAGACCACGGTGTCGCGCTCATGCAGCACCTTCACCTCGCGCACCGCGCCCGCGTCCAGCGCGCCGGCCTTGCGCAGCGCAGCCGTCAGGTAACCGGGCTCAGCGACCGCCGGCAATTGTGAGGATGTCATGAGTCGCGCCCCCCGGTGCCGCGCACATTCTGCACGATCACCCAGCGAAGCGCTACACCCTCCGTTTGTCGTCCCGGACAAGCGAAGCGCAGATCCGGGCCCCCATCACCGCAGCAACGGTTTGGCGAAGGCAGGCCATGACCACCTCGCGCAACAATGACTGCTGCGGCCCGGCTTTCGCCGGGACAGCGCGTCACATATCGAAGAACACCGTCTCGTTGTCACCCTGCAAGCACAGGTCGAGCTTGTAGACGGCCTTGCCGGTCTCGCGCACCGCCGTCAGCGTGGCGCGGCGATCGGCCGGAACCAGCGCCAGCACGGGATCGGCGGCGTTGCCGGCCTCGTCGCTGAAATAGATGCGGGTATAGAGATGCCGCAGCATGCCGCGCGCGAACACGGCCAGAACGATGTGCGGCGCCTGCGGCTTGCCGTCAGGATCGGGCACGACGCCCGGCTTGATGGTGTCGAAGGAATAATTGCCGTCCTTGTCGGTGCCGCAGCGGGCGAAGCCGCGGAAGCTGGCGTTCGGCAGCGCGCGCTTGTCCTGCGGATCGGCGTAGCGGCCCTGCGCGTCCGCCTGCCAGATCTCCAGCATGGCGTCGGGCACCGTGGCGCCGTCGCCGTCGAGCACCCGGCCCTCGATACGAACGCGGTCGCCGGAGACGTCTGAGGTCAGCGTCGAGTTGGTGAAGGCGTCGTTCCAGGAATATTCGCCGGTCGGCGTCAGGCCGTATTTGAAGAATGGGCCCACGGTCTGCGACGGCGTGATGCCGTCGGGCTTCACAGAATCCTGCACGTTAGTGGTTCTCCATGGGGGTGGCGTTCTTGCCGCGCAGCACGATGTCGAAGCGATAGCACAGCGCCCATTCGGGCTTGGTGTTCTCCAGGTCGAACGACGAGACCATGCGCATCCGCGCCTTCTCGTCCGGCACCGAATTGAAGATCGGATCGAACGGGAACAGCGGATCTCCAGGGAAATACATCTGCGTCACCAGGCGGCTGACAAAGGAATGGCCGAACACCGAGAGGTGGATATGGGCAGGGCGCCAGGCATTGTGGTGATTGCCCCAGGGATAGGCGCCCGGCTTGATGCTGACGAAGCGGTAATAGCCTGATGCATCGCTTAACGTGCGGCCCGCGCCGGTGAAGTTGGGATCGAGCGGCGCCGGATGCTGGTCGCGGACATGGACATAGCGGCCGCAGGCATTGGCCTGCCAGATCTCCACCAGAGAATCCGGAACACCGCGGCCGTCCTCGTCGCGGACATGGCCGTGCACGATGATGCGCTCGCCGAGCGGTTCGCCCTTGTGCTGGGTGGTGAGGTCGCTGTCGCCTTCGCGCACGGTCTCGTGGCCATAGACCGGGCCGGTCAGTTCCGAGAGCGTGTGGCGCATCGGGATCAACGGCTTGCTCGGCGCGCGCTTGATCGAGCTCTTGTACTCGGGCGACAGCGGCAGCGGATGGGCCTTGTTGCTGCCTATGGGATAGATGAATGTCATTGGCGAACTCCTCCCCGGCCATTCTGGGCCAACCGGACCGCATTTGCGCCAATCATTATAGGATATAACTAATTTGGGGAAGCGGGTTTAGCGCCTGCCCGCACCCGGCGTTCGGGCCCTCAGCCCTATTTGATCGGCGCACGCGGTAGCACGGCTTCCCCCGCCTCGAGCCGGTAGGTGTGGTCGAGCGAATACCAGGGCGTTGCGACATCAGGGGCCGGATGCGGCGTCTCGTGACGCACGAATTTGCCGATCAGCGCTTGTGTCACGCCGAACTGCACGTCGCTGTCGATATGGGGGTCGTTGGGATCGTAGACCTGCGAGATCAGCACTTTGAAGCCCGGCTTGAAGATCAGGGCATGCAGGTGCGCGGGACGATAAGGGTGCCGGCTCTGCGCCTCAAGCAGGCGCCCGACCACGCCATCGGTCGGAATGGGGTAGCCGATCATCATCACGGAGCGGAAGGCGAAGCGGCCATCCTGGTCGGTCGTGAACTTGCCGCGCAGGTTCATGTCGGCCTGATCGGGATCCTGGTTCTCGTAGAGGCCAACCGGCGAGGCGTGCCAGACATCGACCTCCGCACCAGCGACCGCACGGCCGTCCCTGTCAACGACGCGGCCGCGGACGAACAGCGGCGCGCCCGGGGTGTCGGAGCGGACGATCGATCCGCCGTTCTCGACCCGCGGCGAGTTCAACCGCCAGAACGGGCCGAGCAGCGACTGGTCGGTTTCGGTGTTGCCCTGATCGCCGTTGTTGAGCAGGCACACCAGCGGTGAGACACCGAGCGAGCCCGCCATCAGCACGACTTCGTTGTGCGTGTCGGTGGTCAGCTTGCCGAGCTCGGCAATGATGGCGGTGGCGTCGCGGAATTCTTTCTCGGTCAGCCTGACGTCACGGACGAAGCCGTGCAGGTGCTTGACCAGCGAGACCATGATCTGACGCAGCCGCGGATCGGACGTCCGCTCCATCACCGCAAGAGCGGCGGTCGTGACGTCCTGCTCGCGTTCGATGATCATGGCACCATCTCTCCCTGTCATTCCGGGGCAGCCCGACAGGGCTGAACCCGGAATCTCGAGATCCCGGATTCCGCTCTAACGAGCGGCTCCGGGATGACGAGACGCTGCGCGTCTCTTCAATTCACCTTCTCGATTGCGACCGCGACGCCCTGGCCAACGCCGACGCACATGGTGGCGAGCGCGAGCTTGCCGCCGCGCTTTTCCATGCCGTGCACGGCGGTGAGCGCGAGGCGCGCGCCGCTCATGCCGAGGGGATGGCCGAGCGCGATGGCACCGCCATGCGGATTGACGAAATCGGCATCATCGGCGACGCCAAGCTGGCGCATGCAGGCGATGCCCTGCGAAGCGAAAGCTTCGTTGAGTTCGATCAGATCGAAATCGGTGATCTTCTTGCCCAGCCGCTCCATCAGCTTGCGGGTCGCGGGCACGGGGCCGATGCCCATGATGCGCGGCGGCACGCCGGCCGAGGCGAGGCCGAGGATGCGCGCGCGGGGCGTCAGACCATGCTTCTTCACGGCAGCTTCGGACGCGAGGATCATCGCGGCGGCGCCGTCATTGACGCCGGAGGCGTTGCCGGCCGTGACCGTGCCGGGATTGCGCACGATCGGCTTCAGTTTCGCCAGACCTTCCAGCGTGGTGTCGGGACGCGGATGCTCGTCCTTGTCAACAGTGATGGGGCCGGCCTTGCCACCGGGAATGGTGATCGGGGTGATCTCTTCCGCGAAATAGCCGGCAGCAATCGCCTTACCCGCACGCTGCTGCGAGCGGATTGCGAAGGCGTCCTGGTCGGCGCGCGAGACCTGGAATTCCTCGGCGACGTTCTCGCCGGTCTCCGGCATCGCATCGACGCCATACTGCGCCTTCAACAGCGGATTGATGAAGCGCCAGCCGATGGTGGTGTCGAAGATCTCGGCGGAGCGCGAGAACGCTTCCTGCGCCTTGCCCATCACGAAAGGCGCGCGGGTCATGGATTCGACGCCGCCGGCAATCGCAAGCTCGATCTCGCCCGACCGAATGGCGCGGCCCGCGGCACCGACCGCATCGAGACCGGAGGCGCAGAGCCGGTTCAGCGTCTGGCCTGGAACCGAGTCCGGAAGCCCGGCAAGCAGCAGCGCCATGCGCGCGACGTTGCGGTTGTCCTCGCCAGCCTGGTTGGCGCAGCCGAAGAAGACTTCGTCGACCTGTGCCCAATCCAGACTGGGATGCCTGGCCATCAGCGCCTTGATCGGGGCCGCGGCGAGGTCGTCGGCGCGCACCTTGGCGAGCGAGCCGCCGAAACGGCCGATCGGGGTCCGCACGGCATCGCAGATAAAGACGTCACGCATCGCTGTTCTCCCTGAATGCCGCGGTTCGGCCAAAATTCCTTGATGTCGGCGGAGTTTTAGGAGGGCGCCCGCGGCAGGTCAATTGACGGTTTCCTGCGTCTTCCCCGGGGTACGCACGCCGCCGACGCATGCCGGGGTGCGGACGTCGTGGAAAACCTCCCCTGTCAGGCCAAAGCCATAGGAGCAGGAGGCGAAATTTTGTAGGTTGCGCCGCTCATGACGGTCCAACAGCCGATACCCGTATTGCCCGACGACGTCCCCGCGCAGCCAGCGGAAGCCGCCGCGCGCGTCACGCCGATGATGGAGCAGTACCTCGAGATCAAGGCGGCACATCAGGGTCTGCTGCTGTTCTACCGGATGGGCGACTTCTACGAGCTGTTCTTCGAGGACGCCGAGATCGCCTCGAAAACACTCGGCATCGTCTTGACCAAGCGCGGCAAGCATCAGGGCAACGATATCCCGATGTGCGGCGTGCCGGTGGAGCGCTCCGAGGATTATCTGCACCGCCTGATCAGCGCCGGCCACCGGGTCGCGGTGTGCGAGCAGACCGAGGATCCCGCCGCCGCCAAAGCGCGCGGCAACAAGAGCGTCGTGCGCCGCGGCGTGGTGCGGCTGGTGACGCCGGGCACGCTCACCGAGGACACGCTGCTCGACGCGCGCGCCAACAACTACCTGCTGGCGATCGCGCGGGCGCGCTCGTCGACCGGCGGCGATCGCTTCGGCCTTGCCTGGATCGACATCTCCACCGCCGAATTCACGGTCACCGAAGTTTCGGGCGGCGAGCTCGCCGCGACACTGGCGCGCATCAATCCGAACGAAGCCATCGTTACCGACGCTCTTTATGGCGATAACGAACTCGGACAGACCTTGCGTGAGCTGCCGGCGGTGACCCCGGTGACCCGCGACGTCTTCGATGGGGCCACAGCCGAAAAGCGCCTCTGCGATTACTTTGCGGTCGCGACCATGGACGGGCTCGCGCAACTGTCGCGGCTGGAGGCCACGGCTGCCGCCGCCGCCGTCACCTATGTCGACCGCACCCAGGTCGGCAAGCATCCGCCGCTGTCGCCGCCCGCGCGCGAAGCCTCGGGCGCGACCATGGCGATCGATCCGGCCACCCGCGCCAATCTCGAGCTGACACGGACGCTCGCGGGCGAACGCCGCGGCTCGCTGCTCGATGCGATCGACTGCACCGTGACCTCGGCCGGCTCGCGCCTGCTGGCGCAGCGGCTCGCGGCGCCTTTGACCGACGCACCGGCGATCGCGCGGCGGCTCGATGCCGTCAGCGCTTTCGTCGCCGACTCAGCCACGCGCGAAGACATCCGCAGCATCCTGCGCGGCGCGCCTGACATGTCGCGGGCACTCGCCCGTCTCTCGGTCGGCCGCGGTGGACCGCGTGATCTTGCGGGCCTGCGCGATGGCATCCTCGCCGCCGACCAGGTGCTGGCACGGCTTTCCGAGCTCGACCAGCCGCCGCAGGAGATCGCCGTGGTGATGGCCGCTTTGCAGCGGCCCTCGCGCGAGCTCGCCGCCGAGTTCGCCCGCGCGCTCGACGAACAATTGCCGCTGATCAAGCGCGACGGCGGTTTCGTTCGAGCCGGCTACGAGCCGGCACTCGACGAAGCGCGCAACCTGCGCGATGCCTCGCGTCTGGTCGTGGCCTCGATGCAGGCGCGCTACGCCGACGACACTGGCGTCAAGGGCCTCAAGATCCGCCACAACAACGTTCTCGGTTATTTCGTCGAGGTCACCGCGCAGCATGGCGACAAGCTGATGTCGGCGCCGCTGAACGCGACCTTCATCCATCGCCAGACGCTGGCCGGCCAGGTGCGCTTCACGACATCAGAGCTTGGCGAGATCGAAGCCAAGATCGCCAATGCCGGCGATCGCGCGCTCAACCTCGAGCTCGAGATCTTCGAGCGGCTCTGCGCCAGGGCGCTCGAGATCAGCGACGAACTGCGCGCGGCAGCGCAAGGCTTTGCGCTGCTCGATGTTGCGACCTCGCTGGCCAAGCTCGCCGTCGACGAGCACTATGTGCGGCCCGAGGTCGATGGCTCGCTCGGCTTTGCCATCGAGGCCGGCCGCCATCCCGTGGTCGAGCAGGCCTTGAAGCGCAACGGCGAGCCGTTCATCGCCAATGCCTGCGATCTCTCGCCCACGCCAGCGCAAAAGTCCGGCCAGCTCTGGCTGCTCACCGGTCCGAACATGGCGGGTAAATCGACCTTCCTGCGCCAGAACGCGCTGATTGCGCTGCTCGCGCAGATCGGCAGTTTCGTGCCGGCGACGCGCGCGCGGATCGGCATCATCGACCGCCTGTTCTCGCGCGTCGGCGCCGCCGACGATCTCGCCCGCGGCCGTTCCACCTTCATGGTGGAGATGGTCGAGACCGCCGCGATCCTCAACCAGGCCGGTGAACGCGCGCTTGTCATTCTCGACGAGATCGGCCGCGGCACCGCGACTTTCGACGGCCTGTCGATCGCCTGGGCCGCGATCGAGCATCTGCACGAGAGCAACCGCTGCCGCACGCTGTTCGCGACGCATTATCACGAGCTGACCGCGCTCTCGACCAAGCTGCCGCGCATGTTCAACGCGACGGTCCGGGTGAAGGAGTGGCAAGGCAATGTCGTATTCCTGCACGAGGTGCTGCCGGGCTCGGCCGACCGCTCCTACGGCATCCAGGTCGCCAAGCTCGCCGGCCTGCCGCCGGCCGTGATCACGCGCGCCAAATCCGTGCTGGCAAAGCTGGAGGCACAGGACCGCGGCCAGACCGCCCGCGCGCTTGCCGACGATCTGCCGCTGTTCGCCGTGCCCTCGCGCGCGGCCGCCGAAGCCGCGCCGCCGACCGAGGCCGAGCTGCTGATGGACGCGGTGAAGGCACTGCACCCCGACGACATGTCGCCGCGCGAGGCGCTTGATGCGCTGTACGCGTTGAAGGCCAAGCTGCCGAAGCCGTGACCGGGCCGGTTACGCCCTCGCCGCGATCGCCGCGGCCTCTGCGGCGGCGCGCTGCATGCTTGTCGACATCTCGTTGGTGACCGTGCTCTGCTCCTCGATGGCAGCTGCGGTCGAGGTGACGTATTCGCTGACGTTGCTGATCGCCTGCTTGATCGAGCTGAGCGCGCCGACGACATCGCCCGAGATGCCGTTGAGGCTGCCGATCTCCTGACCGATCTTGTCGGTCGCCTGCTTGGCCTGGTTGGCGAGGCTCTTCACTTCGGATGCCACAACTGCAAAGCCGCGACCGGCTTCGCCGGCACGCGCCGACTCGATCGTGGCATTGAGTGCGAGCAGGTTGATCTGACCGGTGATGCTGTTGATCATCTCGACGATGCCGCTCATCGCCTGCGCTGCCTCGGTGAGGCGCTGGGCCTGGGCATCGGCGGCGGCGACCTGGTCCACGGCGCTCATTGCGGACTCGCGCGACTTGGTCATCGCCTCGGAAATCTCGCGCACCGAGGCGTTGAGCTCTTCCGAGCCGGCGGCGACTGATTCCATCATGCCGCGGACGCGCTCGTTACCCAAGCGAACCAGCACCTGCTTGGTGGTGTCGGTGGCATATTTCACCACCTTGAACGGCTTGCCGTTGAGATCGATGATCGGATTGTAGGAGGCCTGGATGTAGATCTCCTTGCCGCCCTTGCCGATCCGCTTGTATTCGGCCGCCTGGTACTGGCCGCGGTTGAGTGCGGTCCAGAACTCGCGATAGGCGGGGCCGTCGCGCTCGCTGGGCTCGACGAACATGCTGTGATGCTTGCCCTTGATCTCCGCCAGCGAATAGCCGACCGTGTGCAGGAAGTTCTCGTTGGCGGTGATGATCGTGCCGTCCATGTTGAACTCGATCACGGCCTGCGCCTTGCCGATCGCCGAGATCTGACCCGCGAGATCGGCATTCTTCAGCTTCTGCGCGGTGACGTCGGTTGCAAACTTGACGACGCCATAGGGCTTGCCGTTCTCGTCCAGCAGCGGATTGTAGGAAGCGAGAATCCACACTTCCCTGCCGCCCTTGGCGATCCGCTTGAATTCGCCGGTCCGGTAGTCGCCGCGGTTGAGCGCGGCCCAGAATTCGCGATAGGCCGTGCCGTTGCGGTCGGCCTCGGCCACGAACAGGCTGTGATGCTTGCCCTGGATCTCGGCAAGCGAATAGCCGAGCGCCTTGCAGAAATTTTCGTTGGCGGAGACGATGGTGCCGTCGGGCTTGAACTCGATCACGGCCTGGGCGCGGCTGATGGCGGCGATCTTCGATGCGTCCGTCATGCTCCGGATCTTCTTCGCAGTGATCTCGGTCGCGATCTTGGCGACCATCACGGTCTTGCCATTGCCGTCGAGCACCGGATTGTAGGATGCTTCGATCCAGACCTCGCGACCGTCCTTCGCGATCCGCTTGAATTCGCGTGCCTGATACTCGCCACGGTTCAATGCAGCCCAGAACGCCTTGTACTCGGCGCTGTTGCGCTGGTCGACGGGTACGAACATCGAGTGATGCTTGCCCTGGATTTCGTCGAGCCGATAACCTAGGGCATCGAGAAAGTTCTTGTTGGCGGTGATGATCGTGCCGTCAAGCTTGAATTCGATCATCGCCTGCGAACGGCCGATGGCGTCGAGCCGCGCCTGTGCATCAGCATGGGACTTGCGCCCGAACATCCAAATGTCTCCTCGTTGGGAAATCGTCTCGCACGACGGGGCGGCACCGCCCTCGCGCTCGAGAGTTTTCGACTCGTCCTACACTCACGGTGCACTGGTCGAACTGGCCCACATTCAACGCTGGGCGCCTCGACAGCTGACGAGTACATTTACGGGCAAGTCACAAAGATTGAATTAACGATCGCATCCGGATCGCGCAGCCGAACACCGCAGAACTACGCGGCTGATCACCGCAAAACGTCGGACCGAATGCTCACGCTGCAATGCGACGAGTTCTGCGTCCATGCCACCACAGCGTCAAATTCCACGTCACGCAGGTTGCAAGCGCGAGAAGGAGGCCTATCGCCGATCCAGAGTTCACGACTGCGACGTGCATCACCGCAATCGCCATGCCGAATCCGAGCAGGCCCCAGGCGGAATTGGCGAGCACGGCAGCGGTCGGAGGGCCGCCGATGCGGGGATGCAGAATCACCATCATGCTGGTGAAGACGATCGGGTAGAGCGCGATGACGCCGGAGACGCGAGGGCCGACCCAGCCCGAAGTCGAGACGACGATCGCAACCAGCGTTGCGACCAGCGCGGCGCGGAACGGGATGTCGTACCAGCGGCGCGTCACCAGCGGCATCTTCACATGCCGGTACCGCGCAAGGAGCGGAATGCAGATGCCGAAGGCCACCAGGTTGACGGCGAGCCCACCCGTCAACGTCCAGTCGAACAGACGGATGATCGACGCCAGCACGATCCATACCGCTATCGCGCTCCCGACACTCACGGCAAAGCTATGCCGCTGCGCCAGCACGACGTAGGTCAGCCCCAGGAAAATCGTCGCGGCGTTGACCGGCAGGCTCGACAGCGCCCCCTGCGCAATGAAGGCGGCGTCATGGTCGATCGCGAGGAAGACATAAGACGGCCCCGCCGAGATCGGCAGCGTCGCCACCAGTGCGCCGATCACCGGGCCGGAGCGCTCGGTGATGATAGACGCCGACACCACGAACGCGGCCGCAACCGCCATGCGCAGCACAAGGAAGAGGATGTAGGAGAGGTCGAGGGACATTTTGGCTTCTTACCCTCCCCTGGAGGGGGAGGGTCGGCTCATATGGAGCGCAGCGGAATATGGTGGGGTGAAAGTCTCTCGACGGATACGGTGCCCGAGTGGAGAGATACCCGACCCCGCTCGCGCTGCGCGCGATCGACCCTCCCCCTCCAGGGGAGGGTAAGAGAGTCACATCCGCTGCATCGAGACCGAAACCTTCGGGCCGTTCTTGATGGTCTGATAGACCACGCAATAGCGCTCGGTGAGTTTCAGCAGGAGGTCGAGCTTGTCCTGCGGCGCCGGCGTATCCACCTCGAAGCGCAGGCGGATCTCGGCGAAGCCGACCGGAGTCTCCTTGTCGACGCCGAGCGTGCCGCGGAAATCGAGATCGCCCTCGGCATAGACGTTCCCGGTCGTCAGCGGCACCTCGATCGCAGTCGCGACCGATTTCAGCGTGACGCCGGCACAGGCGACCAACGCCTCGAGCAGCATGTCGCCGGAGCAGAGTTCGAGGCCGGAGCCGCCGGTGGCGGGATGCAGACCAGCCATCGCGATGGCGCGGCCGGTCTCGACCTTGCAGGCGATGCCTTCGCTGTCGGTCGAGCCCCTGGCCTTCAGCGTGATCATCGCGGTCTTGGGATCGGTCTTGTAGCGCTCCTTGATCGGGGCCTGCATCTGGCGCAGTTCTGCGGCGTCCATCTTGTTCTCTCCCGGAAAAATCGCCTCTCGATGTACCGGCTCAGCGCGAAAATGTCACCACCACATGGCCTGACCGGGACCCAGGGTTGCGTCACGGTCGGGCACGTTGCGGTCGAGCGAACGGTCGAGCGAGGTGAGCACACTGCGCTTGAAATTCTCGAACAGCGGCGAATTGCGGTCGCGCGGCCGGCCCAGATTGATCTCGATCTGGTCGAACAGGCGCCCTGGCCTCGGCCGCATCACCAGCACGCGGTCGGCCAGCACCACGGCCTCGTCGACGTCGTGTGTGACGAGGATCAAGGTCGGGCGCGTGTCGGCCCAGAGGTCGAGCAGATGATCCTGAAGGTCGCGCCGCGTGAAGGCATCGAGCGCCGAGAACGGCTCGTCGAGCAAGAGCACCTCCGGCTGCGGCACCAGCGCGCGGGCGATTGCGACGCGCTGCGCCTGTCCGCCGGAGAGTTCACGCGGCCAGGCCTGCGCCTTGTCGGCAAGGCCAACGCGTTCGAGAGCGCGCGCCACCTTCTCGCGCCGCACGGCCGCCGGAACATCGGCGAGCCCAAAAGCGATGTTGTCGGCGACGCTGAGCCAGGGGAGGAGCCGCGGCTCCTGAAAGATGATGCCGATCTTGGCATGCGGCGAACTGATCGCCTCGTCGTCGAGCGTCACCGTGCCCGAACTCGCGCGATCGAGGCCGGCGATGGCGCGGAGCAATGTCGACTTGCCGCAGCCGGAGCCGCCGATGATGGCGAGGATCTCGCCCTGCTTGACGTCAGCGGAGAAGCGCGCCAGCGCCTGCACGCCATTGGGATAAGTCTTGCCGACTCGATCGAGTGCCAGCATTGCCTCAAGCTCCGTTCGTGCGGCCGAACGCGTCCTGCCAGCGCAGGAACGGCGCGGCCGCGACCTCGATCAGCCAGTCAGTGAGCTTGCCGAGGATGGCGAAGATCACGATCGCGGCCATGATCTGCGCGGGCTTGCCGAGCTGCTGGCCGTCGAGCAGCAGATAGCCGAGGCCTTCGGAAGCGCCGATCAGTTCGGCCGCGACGACGAACATCCAGCCGAGACCGAGACCGACGCGCAGGGACACGACATAGGCCGGTAGCACGGCGGGCAACAGGATGCGGCGGATCATGGCCGGGCCGGAGAGCCGGAACACGCGACCGACCTCGAATATCTTGCGATCGACGGAGAGGATCGCGCCCATCACACCGAGATAAACCGGGAAGAACACGCCGACCGCGATCAGCGCGATCTTGGACGTCTCGAAAATGCCGAGCCAGAGGATGAACAGCGGCACCCAGGCGAGCGAAGGAATCGCGCGCAGCGCCTGCACGGTGGGGGTCGAGCAGCCGCCGCGCCAGCGACCAATAGCCGGAGATGGCACCAAGCAGCGTACCCGCGACCACGCCGAAGGCGAAGCCGAGGCCGACGCGCCACAGCGTCGCGGCGATGTGGTGGATCAACTCGCCGGAACGAGTGAGATCGGCAATGGTGGCAAGGACGCGCGAGGGCGGCGGCACCAGGCGGCCGTTGGACCAACCCAACCAGACCACGAGCTCCCAGCCAATTGCCAGCAGAAATGGCAGCAGCAGCCCCAGCATCGGCCGCGCATACCGCGACGGCCGCGAGGGCGCGGTGACGTTTTCGGCTGGTTCCGAAGACTGTTGCAGGACGGGCGCGTCGGAGATCATGGCGGGTAGGAAGCGCGTCCAGGGCGGGAATGCAAGGAGCCTGTTACCCTCCGCTGGAGGGGAAGAGAGATCAATTCGCCGGCAGCGGAACCTGGTCGTCGATCAGGGCATCCAGCGTCGCCTTCACGTCGACCTTGGCATCGACGACGCCGGCCTGCTGGAGCGCGAGGCCGGCCGCGAGAATCGACTCGCGCTGGGACTCGCCGATGCGGCTGTGGGTGAGCTCGGTGCGTTCCTTGAGCTGCTTGTCAACGACCGCATCGGGCAGCTTGGTCACCGCGATGAAGGTCTTCTTCAGCTCGTCGTAATTCGCCAGCGAATACTTTCGCGCTTCCTCATACACCGCGAGCACGCGGCGGGCGGCGTCCGGATAGTCCTTCAGGAACTGCTCGCGCACATTGAGGATGCCCCAGGTGTTGGCATCAGCCTTGCGATAGAACAGCTTCGCGCCCTCTTCGACCTCGGCCTGCGCCATCATCGGATCAAGACCGGCCCACGCATCGACGTCGCCGCGGATGAGCGCGGTCTTGCCGTCCGCGTGCTGCAACAGCACCGGCGTGATGTCCTTTTCAGTGAGACCGGCACTGAGCAGGGCGCGCACCAGGAAGATGTGCGGATCGGTGCCGCGTGTCACTGCGACCCGCTTTCCCTTCAGGTCAGCGACGCTGGTAATCCTGGAGTCCTTGCCCGTGACCAGCGCCGTCCATTCCGGGCGCGAATAGACATAGATCGACTTGATCGGGTTGCCGTTGATGCGCGCGACCAGCGCGGCTGAACCGGCGGTCGAGCCGAAATCGATGGAGCCGGCATTGAGGAATTCGAGCGCCTTGTTGGAGCCCGCGGACTGCACCCAGGTGATGGTGATGCCGTCTTTGGCGAACTCTTTCTCCAGCAGCCCCTTCTGCTTCAGGACCATCGACACCGGATTGTAGGTCGCCCAGTCGATGCGGATCTCCTTGAGCGGATCGGCAGCCCGAGCCGCGGCGGTCATGGCGAGGGCCGCCGCTCCCGCCAGAAGAATGCGTCGTGTCAAGTTGCTCATGCCCAGGCTCCTTCAGAATTTCTTTGTTTTTCAATGAGTTATATCTGGAGGTCAACAGGAAAATCCGCCCCTTGAAAGCGCGCGACCCGAGAACAATTTTGCCCGAGGACCGACCTTTCCAGCATGGAACGGCTATTGCCTGAGAATGGCTGATGACAGCGCCTGTCACCTCTTATATCCGGTGAGACATGGACAGCGTTGCGACCGAGCACAAGCCAGAGGTGGATGATCGTTTCGATACCGCGCGGATCACCGCCGCGATCGATGCGCTTGCCGAAAAGTACCAGGGGCGCGAGGACGCGTTCCGCACCGCGACCGCGCAACTGCTCAAGACCGAGCTGCTCGCGGCACGCGCCGCAGCGCAGGCGATCCTGCTGAAGGACCGCCATGGCCGCCGCTGCGCCGAGCGACTCTGCCACGTGCAGGACGAGATCATCCGCATCCTCTATTCGGCCGCGACCCGACATCTCTATCGCTCGCCGATCCCGACCGGGGCGGAGCGCATGGCGGTGGTCGCGACCGGCGGCTATGGCCGCGGCCTGATGGCTCCCGAGTCCGACATCGACCTGTTGTTCATCCTGCCCTACAAGCAGACCGCCTGGGGCGAGCAGGTCGCCGAAGCCATTCTCTATTGCCTCTGGGACATGGGGTTGAAGGTCGGCCACGCCACGCGCTCCGTCGATGAATCGATCCGGCAGGCGCGCGGCGACATGACCATCCGCACCGCGATCCTGGAGACGCGCTTTCTCACCGGCGACCAGCCGCTTTATGACGAGCTGGTCGCGCGCTTCGACAAGGAAGTGGTGCAAGGTACCGCGTCCGAATTCGTCACCGCAAAGCTTGCCGAGCGCGAAGAACGTCACCGCCGCGGCGGCCAGTCGCGTTATCTGGTCGAGCCCAACGTCAAGGACGGCAAGGGCGCGCTTCGCGACCTGCACACCCTGTTCTGGATCGCGAAATACGTCTACCGCGTCCACGATACCGACGAGCTGGTCGGGCGCGGCGTATTCGACGCGCAGGAGTATCGCAGCTTCCGCCGCTGCGCCGATTTCCTCTGGTCGGTGCGCTGCAATCTGCATTTCTACTCCGGCCGGGCCGAAGAGCGCCTTTCCTTCGACCTCCAGCGCGAGATCGCTGTCAGGCTCGGCTACACCTCGCATCCCGGCATGCAGGACGTCGAGCGCTTCATGAAGCACTACTTCCTCGTCGCCAAGGAAGTCGGCAATCTCACCGCCATCCTCTGCGCCAAGCTCGAGGACCAGCAGGCCAAGCCCGCACCGGTGCTGAGCCGGATGATGGCGCGCCTGCGCCCGACGCCAGCAAAGCGGCGCGTCCCCGACAGCGACGACTTCATCGTCGACAACAACCGCATCAACGTCGCCGCCCCCGACGTCTTCAAGCACGATCCCGTCAACCTGATTCGCATCTTCCGCCTCGCGCAGAAGAACAACCTCGCCTTTCACCCGGATGCAATGCGCGACGTGACGCGCTCGCTCGGGCTCATCAACGCGCAGATGCGCGAGAATCCCGAAGCCAACCGGCTGTTCATGGAGATCCTGACCTCCGACAATGCCGAGATCGTGCTGCGGCGGATGAACGAGACCGGCGTGCTCGGCCATTTCATCCGCGCCTTCGGCAAGATCGTCTCGATGATGCAATTCAACATGTATCATCACTACACCGTCGACGAGCATCTGATCCGCTGCGTCGGCTTCCTCCAGGACATCGAGCGCGGCGGCTTCGAGGAGTTCGCGCTCGCCAGCGACCTGATGCGCAAAATTCGCCCCGAGCACCGTTCGGTGATCTACATCACGACGCTGCTGCACGACATCGCCAAGGGCCGGCTCGAAGATCACTCGATCGCGGGCGCCAAGGTCGCGCGCCGCCTGTGCCCGCGGCTCGGCTTCAGCGCTGCTGACACCGAGCTCGTGGCCTGGCTGATCGAGGAGCACCTGACGATGTCGACGGTCGCGCAATCGCGCGACCTCTCCGACCGCAAGACCATCGAGAACTTTGCTGCCGTGGTGCAGTCGGTCGAGCAGATGAAGCTGCTCACCATCCTGACCACCGCAGATATCCGCGGCGTCGGTCCGGGCGTCTGGAACGGCTGGAAGGCGCAGCTGCTGCGTTCGCTGTATTACGAGACGGAACCGGTGCTGACCGGCGGCTTCTCGGAGGTCGACCGCGGCAAGCGCCTCACGGCTGCCTACGCCGAATTCCGGAACGCCTTCGCCGAATGGCCGGCGGACGAGCTCGATGCCTATGTTGGCCGGCACTATCCGGCCTATTGGCTCAAGGTCGAGCTGCCGCGCAAGATCCGCCACGCGCGCTTCGTACGATCGAGCGAACAGGCCGGCCACAAGCTCGCGATCAATGTCGGCTTCGACGAAGTGCGTGGCGTCACCGAGCTCACGATCTTCGCCGCCGACCATCCCTGGCTGCTGTCGATCATTGCCGGCGCCTGCGCCTCGGCCGGCGCCAACATCGTCGATGCCCAGATCTACACCACGACCGACGGCCGCGCGCTGGACACGATCTCGATATCAAGGGAATACGACCGCGACGAGGACGAGGGACGGCGGGCCACGCGCATCGGCGAGATGATCGAGGATGTGCTCGAAGGCAAGCTGCGCCTGCCGGAAGTGGTGGCGCGGCGCACCGTGCGCAGCAAGGCAAAGCCCTTCGTGATCGAGCCTGAGGTGACCATCAACAACCAATGGTCCGACCGCTACACGGTGATCGAGGTCTCCGGCCTCGACCGCCCCGGCCTGCTCTACGAGCTGACCACCGCGATCTCCAAGCTCAACCTCAACATCGCCTCAGCCCATGTCGCGACCTTCGGCGAGCGCGCCCGCGACGTGTTCTACGTCACCGACCTGCTTGGCGCCCAGATCAATGCCCCGACCCGCCAGGCCGCGATCAAGAGCGCACTGACCCACGTGATGGCCGGCGACAAGGCGGTTCAGCCGGCGGCGTGAGCGGAGCCCTAGACCACCACACCTTCATGCCGCAACAGCCAGCGTTTGCGCTCGAGACCGCCGCCATATTTCACCAGCGAGCCATTGGCGCCGATCAGCCGATGGCAGGGCAGCACCACGCTGATCGGGTTGGAGCCGTTGGCGTGGCCGACCGCCCTGATGGCCTTGGGCATTTCGATCTTCGCCGCAAGCGCCCCGTAGCTCATGGTACTGCCGACAGGGATCTCCGCGAGTGCGGTCCAGACCTTTTGCTGGAATGGCGTGCCGGCGATGCGCCATTCGACGCGCAGGAGCTGACCGAGATCACCCTCGAAGTAAGCTGACAGCGCGGTCTTCATGTCGGTCGGCGCAGGTCGATCGAGCAGGTTCACGGCGCCATGATGCAGGCGCAACAGCTCGCGCATGCGGTGCTCGTGGTCATCCCAGTCGAGCGCACGCAACGCGCCCGCGCTATCTGTGACGAGCAGCGCGATCCCGATCGGCGTCACCAGCCGGTCGAGGCCGAAGCTTTCAGGGGTTCTGGTTGAGCGAGCAGCCATCGCGACACCATTGCATCGAAACACGCTTCGCACTTGCCATGGCTGATATGCTAAGGTCCACCCGAAAGCTGACGCTTTTGGGGGAGCTCAACTTGGTTCTGGTCGCGAATATCCTGGTGGCGCTTGTCGCCGCGCTGCACGCCTATTTCTTGCTGCTGGAGATGTTCCTCTGGGACAAGCCGCTTGGCCTGAAGACATTCCGCAATACGCCTGACAAGGCCGCGATCACCAAGGTGCTGGCCGCCAATCAGGGGCTCTATAACGGCTTCCTCGCCGCCGGCCTGATGTGGGGTCTCGTCCACGGCAACCCGGCCTTCGCATTCCAGATCAAGCTGTTCTTCCTCGCCTGTGTGATCGTGGCCGGCGCTTATGGTGCGGCGACCGTCAGCACGCGCATCTTGATCGTGCAGGCGCTGCCGGCGGCGATCGCACTGGCCGTGCTATTCCTGGCCTGAATTCTGAACCCAAGACCTTGGCCTGAGACTTTAGCCTGAGACCACCATTGCGCAGCGCCGCGATCCTTGCGCGCGGCCTGCCCTTCCTCCACACTCTTCGGCAGCGATGGCGACCGTTGCAAGCAACGGGAAAAGACCATCGACCGAAATTCCGTCAGGAGGAACATCCCAACATGAACAATCGCAGAGCTTTCCTAGCTGCCACGGCGGCACTTGCCGTCACATTCTCCGCGAGCCAGGCGCTTGCCCAGAAAAAATACGACCCCGGTGCGAGCGACACCGAAATCAAGATCGGTCAGACCAATCCGTTCAGCGGGCCGGCCTCCGCCTATGCCACAATCGGCAAGACGCAGGCCGCCTACATGAAGATGATCAACGATCAAGGCGGAGTGAACGGCCGTAAGATCAACCTGATCCAATATGACGACGCCTATTCGCCGCCGAAGGCGGTGGAGCAGGTCCGCAAGCTGGTCGAGAGCGACGAGGTGTTGCTGACCTTCCAGCTTCTCGGCACCCCCTCGAACGCGGCCGTGCAGAAATATCTCAACTCCAAGAAGGTGCCACAACTCTTCGCGGCCACCGGGGCTTCCAAGTTCACAGATCCGAAGAATTTCCCGTGGACGATGGGCTTCAATCCCAACTACTTCGTCGAGGGCCGTATCTACGGCCAGTACATCATCAAGAATCACCCGTCCGCCAAGATCGGCATCCTTTATCAGAACGACGATCTCGGTAAGGACTATCTGAACGGCATCAAGGCCGGCCTCGGCGACAAGGCGGCAGGCATGATCGTGGCGGAAGCGTCCTACGAGGTCTCCGATCCCACGGTCGATTCGCAGATCCTCAAGATCAAGGACGCTGGTGCCGACCTGTTCTTCAGCGCCACCACGCCGAAACAGGCTGCGCAGGCGATCAAGAAGATCGCTGAACTCGGCTGGCACCCGGTGCAGATCCTCGACATCAACGCCACCTCGGTCGGCGCGGTGATGAAGCCCGCGGGTCTCGAGGCGTCGAAGGGCGTGATCAGCGTCAACTACGGCAAGGATCCGCTGGACCCGACCTGGAAAGACGACCCCGGGATGAAGAAGTATTTCGAGTTCATGGCGAAGTACTATCCCGAAGGCGACAAGGACTCGAGCTTCAACAGCTACGGGTACTCAACCTCGCAATTGATGATCTACGTGCTTCAGAAGTGCGGCGACAACCTGACCCGCGAGAACGTCATGAAAGTCGCCACCAGCCTGAAGGACGTGGAGCTCGACCTCTCGCTGCCCGGTATCAAGGCCAACACCTCGCCGACCGACTACCGCGTCAACAAGCAGCTTCAGATGATGAAGTTCAATGGCGAGCGCTGGGAGCTGTTCGGCCCGATTCTGGAGGATTCGAGTCCGGCGGGTTAGTTCTCGAAAATAATTGCCACAACGACGTCATGCCCGGGCTTGTCCGGGCTTGTCCCGGGCATCCACGTTTTGGATGGCGAGAGAAGGCGTGGATGGCCGGTCAAGCCCGGCCATGACGAGACTCAGGTCGGTATCTCCCCAAAATTCTTCCCAACCGGCAACACGGAGTGGCGGATCAACCGGGAGTCTTCCACCGCAGCCTGGCGGTGCTTGACTGCCTCGCGATAGACAGGATCGCGGATCATCTCGACGAAGGCGGCGACATCAGGATATTCGGCGATGAAGCAGTGGTCCCAGCGCTCGTCTTGCGGTCCGATCAGCATCAGTTCGAACCGGCCCTGCCAGACGATGCGGCCGCCGAGGCGCGTGAACACCGGGCCGCTCTCGCGGCCATAGGCCGCATAGGCTTCCGCGCCGCTCGCCTTTCTGCCGTCGGGATAGGCCGCCTCCTTGCGCAGCCGCACCAGGTTGAGCATGTGGATGGGGCCGGGGCGGTCATTGTCCCGAAATTGCGCAAAGATTTCCTTGGTCGGATCGACGTGGCCCATGCGTGCTCCCTCTTCTTTGTGGCTGCGATCCTAGCTGCACGGCTGAACGAGCGGAACTGTGGCCGCGGAATGCCTCATCTCCTAACCAGACGTTAAGCACGGGGGTAACCGGGCCTTAAACAGCGATCGCTAGCGTGCAGGCGGGGCAAAAGGGTGACCGGGCGTTTTGCGTATGGGGTCGGCAAAGAAAAAGGGGGGGCGGAAGGAGCCGTTGTTCGGCTTGCCCGCGGCGCTCGCCGATCTGCGCCTCACGGCGGCCGACCGCATTCCCGGCGCGGGCGACGACAAGCCGAAAAAGTCCAACAAGCGCAAAAGCGAACCGGCCGACGACGAGCCGCCGCGCGAGCGCAAGGCACCGGCCAAAAACAGCGGCGGGAAGCGCCGGTCGAAATCATCCATCAGCGCCGGCCTTGGGCGCCTCGTCTATTGGGGCGTCGTGCTGAGCCTGTGGGGCGTGATCGCCGTGATCGGCGTCGTGATCTGGGTCGGCGCCCACCTGCCGCCGATCCAGTCGCTTGAAATTCCCAAACGCCCGCCGACCATCCAGATCGTTGGCGTGGACGGCAGCCTGCTCGCGCAGCGCGGCGACATGGCCGGCGCCAACGTGGCGCTGAAGGACCTGCCGCCCTATCTGCCGAAGGCGTTCATCGCGATCGAGGACCGCCGCTTCTACTCGCATTTCGGCGTCGATCCCGTCGGCATCCTGCGCGCGCTCGTCACCAACGTGCTCCATCGCGGCGTCTCGCAGGGCGGCTCGACGCTGACGCAGCAGCTCGCCAAGAACCTGTTCCTGACCCAGGAGCGCACCATGCAGCGCAAGCTGCAGGAGGCGGAGCTCGCGATCTGGCTGGAGCGCAAGCACTCCAAGAACGAGATCCTGGAGCTCTATCTCAACCGCGTCTATTTCGGCTCCGGCGCCTACGGCGTCGAGGCTGCCGCGCAGAAATATTTCGGCAAGCCGGCGAAGAACGTCACGATCGCGGAAGCCGCGATGCTGGCGGGCCTGGTCAAATCGCCGTCCCGCCTGGCGCCGAACCGCAATCCGGAAGGCGCGGAAGCGCGCGCAAAAGTGGTGCTCGCGGCGATGGCGGACGCCAACTTCATCACCGAAGCGCAGGCCCAGGCCTCGATCGGCCACCCCTCCTACAATGTGAAGCCTGTCGGCGCCGGTACCGTCAATTACATCGCCGACTGGATCGGCGAGGTGCTGGACGATCTGGTCGGCCAGATCGACGACAGCATCAAGGTCGAGACCACGATCGATCCGAAGCTCCAGGCCGTGGCGGAGAGCGCCATCATCGACGAGCTTGCGGCCAAGAGCGTGAAGTTCAATGTCAGCCAGGGCGCGCTGGTGGCGATGACGCCTGACGGAGCGGTGCGCGCAATGGTCGGCGGACGGAACTATTCCGAGAGCCAGTACAATCGCGCGGTCAACGCCAAGCGCCAGCCGGGCTCCGCGTTCAAGCCGTTCGTCTATCTGACGGCGATGGAGCAGGGCCTGATGCCCGACACCATCCGCCAGGACGCGCCGATCGAGGTCAAGGGCTGGAAGCCCGAGAACTACACGCATGAATATTTCGGCCCGGTGACGCTGACGCAGGCTCTGGCGATGTCGCTCAACACCGTCGCCATCCGCGTCGGCCTCGAGGTCGGGCCGAAGAACGTGGTGCGCACCGCGCACCGGCTCGGCATATCGTCGAAGCTCGAGCCCAACGCCTCGATCGCGCTCGGCACCTCCGAAGTCTCCGTGGTCGAGCTGGTCGGCGCCTATGCGCCGTTCGCCAATGGCGGCTTTGCGGCGGTGCCGCATGTCGTCACGCGGATCAAGACGCTCGACGGCAAGCTGCTCTACATGCGGCCTGCCGACGAGCATAGCCAGGTGATCGAGCCTCGTTACGTCGGCATGATGAACACGATGATGCGGGAGACGCTGATCTCGGGCACGGCGAAGAAGGCCGAGATCCCGGGCTGGCAGGCGGCCGGCAAGACCGGCACCAGCCAGGATTACCGCGACGCCTGGTTCATCGGCTACACCGCGAACCTCGTCACCGGCGTCTGGCTCGGCAATGACGACAACTCGCCGACCAAGAAGACCACCGGCGGCGGCCTTCCGGTCGAAGTCTGGACCCGCTTCATGCGCGCCGCGCACGAGGGCGTGCAGGCGGTGGCCCTGCCGAACCCGCAGAGCAATTGGGGGCCAACGAACCTCGTGCAGGTCTCCTCGCAGGTGTCGCCGCCGACACAGGCAGCGGCCGCGCCCGGATATTCACCTGGACCTGCGCCGGCGCCGGTCAGCAACAGCGGCTATCGCGCGCCACCGGTGCCGACGCGCGCCAACGTCAATGCACGGCCGGAAGCGGCTGCCGGGCTTGATGGCTGGCTGATGGACCGGCTATTTGGCGGAAATCGATAGGCCTTCAAAACAAGAACGCGAAAACAACCCCATGCACAGTAGGCGGGGGTTCTCGGGCGTGATGCGCGGCGGATTTCGCGAGATCGTTGATTTGGCTCTCGGATCGGCGAATGTGGTGCAAGGCGCGTTGTCCGCGCCTCATCCTCCGCTGTCATTCCCCGCGAAGGCGGGGAATCCAGTACGCCGCGGCTTCTCGATTCAATCACAGGCGTCTCTGGAATACTGGATCGCCCGCTTTCGCGGGCGATGACAGTGCTTGCTGGGCTGGCAGTGCGCCGTGATCCTCGGCGCAGCCTCAATCCTCGATCCCGTACCGGTGCAGGTCATTGCCGTACGTGTCGAGCCACTTCTTGGCGCGCTCCATCGACGGACAGATCTTGCCGCAGACACGCCAGAAGCGGGCGGAGTGGTTCATCTCGACGAGATGGGCGACCTCATGCGCGGCGAGATAGTCGAGCACGTAGGGTGGGGCGAGGATCAGGCGCCAGGAGAACGACAGTGAGCCCGCCGAGGTGCAGGAGCCCCAGCGGCTCGACTGATCACGGATCGAGAGCCGCTTCACCTTGACGCCGAGCTCGGCGGCATGGGTCTCCGCCGAACGCTGCAGATCCTTGCGCGCCTCGCGCTTGAGGAAGTCGCTGACGCGGCGATCGACATGCTCGAGGCCGCCGGCGACGCAGACAATGCGTTCGCCGCTGTCGCGTATTTCGGTCCACACGGTGCCGCGGCTGCCTGCGCGATGCACGATGCGATGGGAAACGCCGCGGAGCGGTATCACTGTGCCAGGCTGGAACGGCGCCGCCTTCGGCAAACGACCGAGACGTGCCGCGATCCACGCACCGTGACGCTGCGCGAAGTCCTTGGCTTCAGCGAGCGTGCCTCGCGGTGGGATGGTGAGAATGGCTTCGCGATCACTCGGATGGATTCTGAGCGTGTAACGCCGCGCACGGCGATGCCTGCGCAGCCTTATCGCAAAGAATTGCGATCCATGAGTGATGACGAGGGTCTTCGGTTCGTGAGGCCGACGGTAGAGGAGCGCGCGAGTGGCCATGTCTGTCAGTCCAGAGAGCAAGAGATCGCCCGGATTCTGCCATAACCGCCGCCAGGGAAAGCGCTCGGCGCAAAAACAAATCATTTGCCCAATATACAGGGGTTCTTCAGCCGGGAGACCCTACAGACTGGGGTTGGAACCGGCTTTTTTCTTCCTCGCCGGATGCATGCGGCACCCCCAAGAGGTGAGGACTGACTCACTCCTAGATCGCTACCTAAATACCTCGAATCTGGCGGGAACCTGACCCTCCCAGCGCCGCCGACAGGGCCTCGGATTTAAGCGGTAAAGCCGAAATCAGAGCTTATTCCGCCGCAAGCGCCTGCAATGAGCTCGGATTCGCAGCCGAGACCATGAAGTCGTGAATCCGCGGCACGATCTCCGACTTGAAACGCGAGCCGTTGAACACGCCGTAATGTCCAACGCCCTTCTGGACGTAATGAACGCGGCGATGATCCGGTATCGAGCTGCACAATCCGTGCGTTGCTTCGGTCTGACCGAGACCGGAGATGTCGTCGTTCTCGCCCTCCACCGTCATCAACGCGACGCGCGTGATCTTGGAAGGATCGACGCGAGTTCCACGATGCATCATCTCGCCCTTCGGCAGCGAGTGCTTCACGAAGACGGTGTCGACCGTCTGCAGATAATACTCGGCCGAAAGATCCATGACGGCGAGGTATTCGTCATAGAACTCGCGATGCTTGTCGACGAGGTCGCCGTCGCCCTTCACCAGATTGGCAAAGAGCTGCTTGTGGGCGTCCATGTGCCGGTCGAGATTCATGCTGATGAACCCGTTCAGCTGCAGGAAGCCCGGATAAACGTCGCGCATCATGCCCGGATGCGGAAACGGCACCTTGGTGATGACGTGATTGCGGAACCAATCGATGCCGCGCTCCTGGGCGAGATTGTTCACCGCGGTCGGATTGCGTCGGGTGTCGATCGGACCGCCCATCAGCGTCATCGAGGTCGGGACGAAAGGATCGCGCCGCGCTTCCATGATCGAGACGGCGGCGACGACGGGGACGGAGGGCTGGCACACCGCCATGACATGGGTGTTGCCGCCCAGCACATGCAGCATCTCGATCACGTAATCGATGTAGTCGTCGAGATCGAAGCGGCCTTCGCTCAAGGGCACCATGCGGGCGTCGGCCCAGTCGGTGATGTAGACCTCATGCGCCGGCAGGAAGGCGTCGACCGTGCCGCGCAGCAGCGTCGCGTAATGGCCGGACATCGGCGCCACGATCAACACCCGCGGCTGCGGGCTGCGCAAGGGACGAGCGAATTTGCGATCGAAGTAGAGCAACCGGCAGAACGGCTTTTCCCACACCGAGCGAACCTCGACGGGGACGCGGGTGCCGTTGACGTCGGTGTCGTCGAGGCCCCATTCCGGCTTGCCGTAGCGGCGCGTGGTGCGCTCGAACAACTCGCAGGCCGCGGCGACCGACTTGCCGACCTCGGTGCGGGCCCAGGGATTCAGCGGATTCTGAAACAGCAGCTTGGTCGCATCGGTGACCGCGCGTGCCGGATTGAGAGAGGCCTGCACCATCTCGTACATCCAGTACATCGGCGTGGTCAGGACCGGGCTGCCTTCCGCTGCCAGGGGCGGCGCGCCGCCAAACTCACCAATCGGCATGATCAAATCCTCTTCGCATCGCAGCATACTGCCGAATGCGCAATATTGCGTCAATGCATGGTTCCGTACATCTACGGGACGAAGCGACAAAAACCGAACTAAATCCACGGGAAAGTGACGTCATTCGCCTCCCGCCAGCAGCGAGCCGTGCTTCCTGGCGCTGCGCAACAGGGCAAGGAATGCCCAGAAAGAAGCCACCAGAAGGCCTGCGTTGATGGCCAACGCTTCAAGCATCAAATCGGTCCGAAAGGTGTTCTCGATCAGGAGCGCGCGCATCCCCTCGAACACGTAAGTCGGCGGCAGGGACCAGGCGACGTATTGCAACCAGCCGGGCAGCACGCTGACCGGATAATAGATGCAGGCGAGCGGCATGATTCCGAACATCAACGTCCAGACGATGCTCTCGGCGCCCAGGCCATTCCGCAGCACCAGCCCCGAGACGAAGATGCCGACCGACCAGCTCGTGAAGATCAGATTGCAGAAGAAGGCGATCAGCGGCAGGCCGAGGCCGTAGACATTGAAATGAAAGAAGATCAGCGCGAGCAGCGTCATCGGGATGACGCCGATCGCGAGCCGGATCAGGCTCATCGCCATCAGCGAGAGCAAAAACTCGATCGGCTTCAGGGGGCTCATCATGAGGTTGCCGAGGTTGCGCGCCCACATCTCCTCCAGGAAGGAGATGGAAAAGCCGAGCTGGCCGCGGAACAGAATGTCCCAGAGAATGACGGCCCCGATCAGCGTGCCACCGGCGCGCGCGAAGAAATTGGCGTTCTGCGCGATGTAGAGCTGCAGAAAGCCCCAGGTGATGATCTGGAGCGCCGGCCAGTACAGCAGCTCGAGCAGCCGCGGCCAGGACGACATCAGCAGATACCAGTAGCGCAGGATCATCGCGCCGATGCGCTGCACGGAAATGCGGCGGTGGAGGGAGAGTTCAGTCATAGTCGCACCAGCGCCCCCGGAGGCCGTCATTGCGAGGAGCTCCAATTTTGCGCTGATGCGACGAAGCAATCCAGAATCCTTCTGCGGAGAGACTCTGGATTGCTTCGCTTCGCTCGCAATGACGAAAGAAGCGCCAGTCGCTCGCTCATCTCGCCCCCTCCTTTGCGCCGTTCACCCGCCCGCGCGCGACGTCCAGGAACACCTCTTCCAGCGTGGTGCGGTTGTAGCGGGCCATGATGGCATCGGGCGTATCGTCGTCCTCGATGCGACCGCGCTTCATGATGATGACGCGGTCACAGAGCCGCTCGACCTCGAGCATGTTGTGCGAGGCCAAGAGGATGGTGGCGTTGTTGTCCTTGCGGTAGCGCTCCAGATGGCCCCGGACCCAGTCGGCCGTATCAGGGTCGAGCGAGGCGGTCGGCTCGTCCAGCAGCAACAGTTCCGGCTGGTTGATCAGCGCCTTCGCCAGCGCGACGCGGGTCTTCTGTCCGGCCGAGAGCTTGCCGTTGGCGCGGTCGATGAAATCATTGAGATCGAGATCATCGGCCAGCTTCGCGATGCGATCGGCGAGGTGCCTGACCGCATAAAGCTTGCCGAAAATCGTGAGGTTCTGGCGCACCGTCAGCCGCATCGGCATGTCGACATAGGGGCTTTCGAAATTCATCCGCCCCAGCACGGCCGCGCTGTCCTCCGGCATCCGATGCCCGAGCACGCGGACGCGGCCGGAGGTCGGCAGCACCAGCCCCATGATCATTGCGATGGTGGTGGTCTTGCCGGCGCCGTTGCCGCCGAGCAATCCGGTGATGCTGCCGCGGGGCAGCGAAAAGGAGATACCGTCCACCGCGCGGGTCTGCTTGTAGACCTTGACGAGGCGAGCGACCTCGATGGCCGCGGACGAAATGTGATCCGCGACAGTCGGCGGGCTTGAAGCGTCGTCATTCCCGGTCATGCTAGAGGCGTTCTTCCGCCATTGCGCGGTAGAGCGCAAGGCTTGATGTCCGAGACTTCCGTTCCATGGACTGCACGATGATCGCCTGTGGATTTCACGACTCTTCGGGCTTGCTCCGCCTCTCCCGCTTGCGGGAGAGACCGCCACGCCCTGGGCGATGCGAAGCATCGTCCCGCGCGTGGCGGGTGAGGGTTCTTTCCTCTTGGGGATTGTCCCGTTGCGGAGACACCCCAGCCCTCCCCCGCAAGCGGGAGAGGGAGCCCACTGCCGATGCCGTCGCATCGTGTACACCATATGCGATTGCCCCGCCCGCAAGCGGGAGAGGGAGCCGACCGCCGATGCCGCCATATGATGCACACCATATGAGATCGCACTGGCATGGACATGGGACAAGCGTGTTTGTGATCGGACACGTGCACCGCTAGATTGACTGGGATGACCGAGACCGCTGCTTCCGACTTCCGCCCTTCGCAACGTCACATCCGCCTGGACACCATCCTGCGACTGCGCTGGCTCGCGGTGCTGGGCCAGCTCGCCGCAATCTTCGTCGTGGCGCAGGGGCTGGAGTTCGAGGTCGAGATCGTCCCCTGTGTCAGCATCATCGGCCTGTCGGCCGTGCTCAATTTGGTGCTCCAGACCGCGATCAATCCGATGCGGCGGCTGGAGCCGATCCATGCGGCCGCGCTGCTGGCGCTGAACATCCTGGAACTGGCGGGCCTGCTGTTCTTCACCGGCGGATTGCAGAACCCGTTCTCGTTCCTGTTCCTTGCGCCGGTCTTGATCTCGGCTACCGCGCTGCCGGCCCGGCTCACTTTCGCCCTCGGCCTTCTGGCGGTGGCCTGCGCCTCGATCCTGTTCTTCGTCCATTACCCGCTGCCCTGGGACTCCGAAGATCCCGTGGTGCTGCCGCCGATCTATCTCCTTGGCGTCTGGCTTTCGATCGTGCTCGCGATCGGCGTCACCAGCCTCTACTCGTTCCAGGTGACCGAGGAGGCGCGCAAGCTCGCCGACGCGCTCGCCGCGACCGAGCTGGTGCTGACGCGCGAGCAGCATCTGACCCAGCTCGACGGTCTCGCCGCCGCCGCCGCGCATGAGCTCGGCACGCCGCTCGCCACCATCTTCCTGATCTCGCGCGAGCTCGAGAAGACGGTGAAGGACCCGAGCTTTGCCGCTGATCTCAAGACCCTGCGCGAACAGACGCAGCGTTGCCGCGACATATTGAGCAAGATCACGCAGCTCTCCTCGGCCGGCGCGCCGTTCGACCGCATGAAATTGTCCGAGCTGATCGAGGAGGTGGTGGCGCCGCACCGCGATTTCGGCGTCGACATCAAGGTCCGGATCGCGGTGGCCGCGGCGACCGAGCCGGTCGGATCGCGCAATCCCGCGGTGCTCTACGGTGTCGGCAACATCGTCGAGAACGCCGTCGATTTCGCGCACACCACGGTCGAAGTGAATGCGTGGTGGAACAACGACACGATCGAGATCATGATTTCCGATGACGGCCCGGGCATTCCGCCCGATCTCATGAACCGCATCGGCGAGCCTTATCTGTCGCGGCGGCGAGCCCAGGATGCCGGCGGCGGCCTGGGGCTCGGCGTGTTCATTGCCCGCACACTGCTCGAACGCACCGGCGCCAAGGTCTCGTTTACCAACAGGACCTTTCCGGAACACGGTGCAGTGGTCCAGATCGCGTGGCCGCGCCGGCGTTTTGAGGCTATCGAGAGCGTAGAAGAAACAATAGGATAGGCCGCGACCTTGCGTCGCATGGGAGGCCCGATCGACTATTGGCGGCCTTGGCACCGCCTGATTGCGACGCCATATGGAGATGCGCAGGAGAGAGGACAAAACCTTGAACGCCATCACTGAGCTGAACGAACAGGCCGACCGCTCGCTTCTCATCGTGGAAGACGACAAGCCGTTTCTGGAGCGCCTGTCGCGCGCCATGGAGACACGCGGCTTTGCGGTGACGTCATGTGACACGGTCTCGGATGGCCTGGCGCAGATCGGCAAGTCCGCACCCGCCTACGCCGTGGTCGATCTCAGGCTCGGCGACGGCAACGGCCTCGACGTCGTCTCCGCGCTGAAGAAGAAGCGCCCCGAAGCCCGCGCCATCGTGCTGACAGGTTATGGCAACATTGCCACCGCCGTCACCGCGGTGAAGATGGGTGCGATCGATTATCTCTCGAAGCCCGCGGATGCCGACGACGTCGTCGCCGCGCTGCTCTCGACCAGCGATGAAAAATCGGAGCCGCCGGCAAACCCGATGTCCGCCGACCGCGTGCGCTGGGAACACATCCAGCGCATCTACGAGATGTGCAACCGCAACGTCTCGGAAACCGCGCGCCGCCTCAACATGCACCGGCGGACGTTGCAGCGAATCCTGGCCAAGCGCGCGCCGAGGTAACGGGCTTCGTAGGGTGGGTTAGCAAAGCGTAACCCACCCTACGGCAGCTGCGTTGGCGGTGCCGCTACTCCCAGAAATCCGCATGGCCCTGCGGATCGACCAGGCGGTTGATGCGCAGCGCTGCTGCCATACCAAATCGCACCGTCATCTGCTTACGCGTCGCGGCTGCGATCTTGTGCTCGGGCGCCTCGCAATGCAGATGCGCGCCATAGGCATCCGCGATGATCAGGCCGGTGCCCTCGGGAAAAATCTCGCAAGGCAGATCCTGCGTGAAGGCGAAGAACAGGCGGTCGCAATGGGCACGGTATTCGGGCCATTTCTGGTCGGCGCGCAAATCCTCGATCGATGATTTGATCTCGACGATCCAGATCTCGCCGCGCTCGTTCAAGGCCACCAGATCGGCGCGCCGGCCGGACGGCAAGGGCAATTCGCTGATGCAGGAAAACCCGAGCGAACGCAACAGCCGCGCCGTGCCGCGCGCAATCGCGCGCGCCGTCTCTGATTGACGACGATCTGGCGGCGGCACGAGGGCGACGTTGCGGGCGGGGTTGTCCATGGGGGGAGAGTAGCCGATTCCATCATCGTCGTCCTGGCGAAAGCCAGTCCCCATTGCCCCAAATGATCGTCGTCGCGCGAGCAGCTAACCACCAGCCTCCGTCAAACTCCTCCCTGGGATAATCGCGACGAGCGCAAGCGCTCGCGCGGGGGTCCTGGATCTGCGCTTGGCTTGTCCAGGACGACACTCGAGGTGCGGGAACCACGCTCGCTCAAATCACTTATCACGCAGCCGCCGCACCTCGGCGGAACCACCGAGGCTGCGAGCCATGATCGACGATCTCTGGTACAAGAACGCCATCATCTATTGCCTCTCCGTCGGCACCTATATGGATGCCAATGGCGACGGCATCGGTGACTTCAAGGGCCTGCAGCGCCGGCTCGATTACCTGCACGGGCTCGGCATCACCACGATCTGGCTGATGCCGTTCCAGACCTCCCCCGGCCGTGATGACGGCTACGACATCGCCGATTATTACAGCGTCGATTCCCGCTACGGCACGCTCGGCGATTTCGTCGAGTTCACGCAGGGCTGCAAGCAGCGCGGCATCCGCGTCATCATCGACCTCGTCATCAACCACACGTCAGACCAGCATCACTGGTTCAAGGAAGCGCGGCGCGACAGGAATTCCCCCTATCGCGACTGGTACGTCTGGTCGGACAAGAAGCCTGCGAACGCCAACAAGGGCATGGTGTTTCCCGGCGTGCAGAAATCGACCTGGACGCGCGACAAGGAAGCAGGCGCCTACTACTTCCACCGCTTCTACGATTTCCAGCCCGATCTCAACACTGCTAACCCGCACGTGCAGGCGGAGCTTCTGAAGATCATGGGTTTCTGGATCCAGCTCGGCGTCTCGGGCTTCCGCATGGACGCCGTGCCCTTCGTGATCGCGACCAAGGGACCGAAGGTGAAGACGCCGGTCGAGCAATACGACATGCTGCGCACCTTCCGCGAATTCCTGCAATGGCGCGAGGGCGACGCCATCATCCTGGCCGAAGCCAATGTGCTGCCTGATACCGACCTGGAGTATTTCGGCAAGGATGCCGACCGCATGCACATGATGTTCAACTTCCACGTCAACCAGCATTTGTTCTATGCGCTGGCCTCCGCCGATTCACGCCCGCTGGCCAAGGCGCTGAAAGCGACCAAGCCGCGGCCGGCCACCGCGCAATGGGGCCTGTTCCTGCGCAATCACGATGAGCTCGATCTGGGACGGCTCACCAAGGCGCAGCGCGACTGCGTGTTCAACGCGTTCGGCCCCGACAAGGACATGCAGCTTTACGATCGCGGCATCCGCCGCCGGCTCGCGCCGATGCTCGGCGGCGATCGCCGGCGGCTCGAGCTTGCCTACAGCCTGATGTGCACGCTGCCGGGAACGCCCGTGATCCGCTACGGCGACGAGATCGCGATGGGCGACGATCTCTCGCTGCCCGAACGCAATTGCGCGCGCACGCCGATGCAATGGTCAACCGAGCCGCATGGCGGCTTCACCAAGAGCGACCGGCCGGCGATCCCCGTCATCGACACGGGGCCGTACGGCTATCCGCACGTCAATGTCGCCAAGCAGCGGCGCGATCCCAACTCCATGCTGAACTGGACCGAGCGCATCATCCGCATGCGCAAGGAGGTACCGGAGATCGGCTGGGGCGATTTCACCGTGATCCCGGCACGCGACCCCGCCGTGTTCATCATCCGCTATGACTGGCGCAACAATTCCGTGCTGTTCGTGCACAATCTCGACGAGAAGCCGCGCGAGATCGCGTTCTCGGCGGGCCCGGGCCTGCCCGGCGGCGCCGGCAAAGACCTGATCAATTTGCTCGCCGAAGACCACAGCCATGCCGACAAGCGCGGCCTGCACCGCGTCGTGCTGGAGCCCTATGGCTATCGCTGGTACCGCGTCGGCGGGCTGGATTATCTGCTGAAGCGGAGTGATGTGGACGGGAAGAGGGTGAAGGGGCGCGGGAGGTAGCTAGCGCCCCGACGGGGGTGCGTTCCCTCCCCCCTTGGGGGGAGGGAACGGAAAGGGCGTCGTCTGCAGCTGAATTGATTTCGAGGACAACCACTCACGCCGGCGGCGCCACCACCACGCCCTCGTTGCCCCGCAAGTCCAGCACGCCTTCCAGGCGCTCCCCCTCACGATCCAGGCACGTCGAGAGCAAGATCTCGCTGCCGAGGCCGATGGCGCTGGTGGCGACTGCGATCGGCTCGGGGCCGAGATTGAGCACGACGATGAGCGCCCTGCCCTCGGCCTCGCGGCGATAGATCAACAGATCGCCTTCCGCGGCGATCGGATGATAGCTGCCGGTGACCAGCGGCGCCGAATTCTTGCGCAGCGTGATCAGCCGCTTGTAGAGACTGAGGATCGAGCGCGTATCGGCTTCGAGATTGACGACGTTCTCGTGAACATGATCCTCCGGCAGCGGCAGCCACGGCTTCACGTCCGAGAAGCCGGCGAACTGCGAGGCATCCCACTGCATCGGCGTGCGGCAGCCATCGCGGCCGACGCCGATGCCGGGCACGTTCTTCTCGAAGGGGTCGCGGACATCCTCAGGCGCGATCGCGAGCTGACGCATGCCGATCTCGTCGCCGTAATAGAGCGTGGGCGTGCCGCGCAGGGTCAGCAGCAGCATGGCGGCGATGCGGGCCTGCTCGGGCCCGACGCGGCTGGCGACGCGCGGGCGATCGTGGTTGCCGAGCACCCAGTTCGGCCAGGCGCCCGTTGGCAGCGCCTTCTCGTAGTCCTCGATGATCTTCTCGATCGAGCGCGCGCTCCAGAAGGTCGAGAGCAGCGCGAAATTGAACGGCATCTGCGCGCCGGTGAGATCGTTGCCGTAATAGGCCATCAGCCGGTGCAGCGGCAGATAGATCTCGCCGATCAGCACGCGCGCGGCATAGGCATCCGTGACGCGCCGCATCTCGGCGATGACATCGTGCACCTCCGGCTGGTCGGTGGAATATTGCGTGAGAATCCTTTCGTTCGGCGGCCGGCCCTCGACATATCGCGGGTTCGGCGGGTTATCGCGGAATTCCGCGTCCTTGATCAGATGCCAGATCACGTCGACGCGAAAGCCGTCGACGCCCTTCTCCAGCCAGAACCGCATCACGTCGTAAATCGCGGCGCGAACCTGCGGGTTGCGCCAGTTCAGGTCGGGCTGCTGGGCGAGGAAAGCGTGGTAGTAATATTGGCCCGTCGCCTCATCGAACTGCCACGCGCTGCCGCCGAACTCGGAGAGCCAGTTGTTCGGCGCGCCGCCATCGGGCGCCGGATCGCGCCAGATGTACCAGTCGCGCTTGGGATTGTCGCGCGAGCCGCGGCTCTCGGCGAACCAGGGATGCTGGTCGGAGGTGTGGTTCGGCACGAGGTCGAGGATCAGCTTCAGACCATTGTCATGCGCGGCTGCGAGCAGCGCATCGAAATCCGCCATGGTGCCGAACAGCGGCTCGATGCCGGTATAGTCGGAGATGTCGTAGCCGAAATCGGCCATTGGCGACGGAAAGATCGGCGACAGCCAGATCGCGTCGACGCCGAGCGATTTAACGTAAGGCAATCGACGCATGATGCCGGCGAGATCGCCGACACCGTCACCATCGCTGTCCTGAAACGAGCGCGGATAGATCTGATAAAAGATGCCATCGCGCCACCAGATGTCGCCGCCCTGTGCCATGCCGGAAAGACCATCCAAATCTGCGTCTCGCGCGGGAGAACGCCGAAGCAACGCCCCGGTTCAAACTGGCAAGCGAATTGGGACGGCCGTGTGACCCTCGCAGCTTCTGTTCCGTATGGTCCCCAGTACTATTTTGCTTGGCGACGCAGCAAAAATCGGCATTGTGCGGCCATGACCGAGCAAAATGACACCGGACGGGCCAAGGCCGGCGCGATCATCGTCCCCGTGACGCTGTTCGAGCAGAACTGCACCATCATCTGGGACGAACCCGGCAAGAAGGCCGTGGTCATCGATCCCGGCGGCGACGTGCCGAAGATCCTCGAGGCGATCAAGCAGACCGGCGTCAGCGTGGAGAAGATCTGGCTGACCCACGGCCATATCGACCATGTCGGCGGCGCGGCGGAATTGCGCGATGCGCTGAAGGTGCCGATCGAAGGCCCGCATGAAGCGGACAAATTTCTGCTGGACAACGTGGTCGAGAGCGGCGCGCGCTTCGGCATGACCGGCGTGCGCAATTTCGCGCCGGACCGCTGGCTCGACGAAGGCGACAGCGTGTCGATCGGCGGCCTGACATTCGATGTTTTGCATTGCCCGGGCCATTCGCCGGGCAGCGTCGTGTTCTTCAACAAGGCTTTGCGCTTTGCCCATGTCGGCGACGTGCTGTTCGCAGGCTCGGTCGGACGTACCGACCTTCCGGGCGGCAGTCACGCCACGTTGATCAACTCGATCAAGACCAAGCTGCTGCCGCTCGGCGACGATGTCGGCTTCATCTGCGGCCACGGCGCCGGCTCGAGCATCGGCCAGGAGCGGATGACCAATCCGTTCATCACCGGCGAGATGTGAGCAACCGGCGCGCTACTTCACCAGGCCCGCGGCCGTGAGCGCGCGGGTGATGATCTGGCCGAGATCGAAGCCGCGCCCCCGGTCGCGCGTCGCCTCGGCCTTCTCTTCGGCGACTTTCACACGGATGGTGCGGGCGAGATGCGGGGCGGGCGAAGGTTTCGCGTCCGCCTTCTTCGCGTCCTGAATCCAACCGGTGAGGCCGAAGAACTTTGCGATGTGATAGGACGAGGAGATGCCGGCCTCGATCAGGAACGCACCTTCGACGCCGTAGCGCTGGTCGTTGTCGGCAAGCCCAAGCGGCGTGCCGTGGGCCATGCCGGTGATGGCGTAGGACTCGACCAGCGTCTCGCCGTCCTTGTTCCACCAGGACTGGCGCGGATAGCCGTCGACATTGGTCTCGGCCATCGGCGTCATCGGCAGATCGTGCAAGTCGAGCCACTGCTTGACGATCTCGTTGGCATTGCCGGGATTGACGGTGCGGTCGGCGCTGCCGTGCCACACCGAGATCTTCGGCCAAGGCCCGCGATGGTTCGAGGCCCGCCGCACCAAATCGCCGAGCTCACGCTCGGGTCGCCCGGGCGAATGGAACATGCCGTCGAGCGCCTCGCGCAGATTGGAGGCGATACCATACGGCAATCCAGCGATGACCGCGCCGGCGGCGAATACTTCCGGGTAGGTCGCAAGCATCACCGAGGTCATGCCGCCGCCGGCGGAAAGGCCGGTGATGAAGATGCGCCTGGGATCGATGCGATGCGTCTCGACCATATGCGCGATCATCTGGCGGATCGAACGCGCCTCGCCGCTGTCGCGTGCGGTGTCCTCGGGATTGAACCAGTTGAAGCAGGTGTTGCCGTTGTTGACGCGCTGCTGCTCGGGCATCACGAGCGCAAAGCCATAGTGGCGCGCGAGCGTCGACCAGCCCGCACCGAGATCGTAAGAGGCCGCCGTCTGGCCGCAGCCATGCAGCACGACGACGAGCGCGTGCGGCTTCTGCAATTGCGCCGGCACGAACGCGAACATGCGCAGGTCGCCTGGATTGTCGCCGAAGCCGGTCACTTCTTCCAGCGGGCTAGAGCTGCCAGCGCCCGCGCCAAAATCAGGCAGGCGCAGACCGTCCAACCTTGGCAGACGTCTCAAGAAGTCGACATTGCGGGCAAGCGACACGGTAAATTCCTGGTGGGCGGCTTTCAACGTTTACCCAGACCAGATAGTTGCTGCGGTGCGAAATGAAAAGTCCGTGTGCCGTCCGTCGATCCGGAAACGCGCAAAATCCCGCAGGAATCCGCAAATATTAACCGTCAGCCTCAACTTCGTGCAGATACGCGGCGCATCCACGTCAGGAATGCGGCTGACGTCATGATTAACGCGGCGAATAAAATGAGCGAGACGAGGAAAGCTGCACGCGCTGATTGCAGTCGTTCGATCGCGAAGAACACCGCGCCGATTGCGGCCACTCCGGCCGCATTTCCGATCTGCGCAATGGTGCCGTACATGCCGGACGCCGAGCCTGCCGCGACGGGCTTGACGGTCGAGAGCACCGCGCCTGACAGCGGCGCCATCACCAGGCCCTGTCCGTAGCCGAAGATGATCATGACGAGCGCGAGCAGGACCGGGGCCGGAGCGTTGATGGAGCCCGCAACAAGCGCAAGCGCGGCGAGGCCCGCGATCTGCAACGCGCAGCCTTCGATCAGGACCTTGGTGCCGCGATGCTTCGCCCGCGCGCCGCTGTGCCGCGAGGCCACGACGAAAGCGAGCGCGAGCGGAATGAATGCGAGGCCGGCGGCAAGCGGCGGAATCTTCAGGCCGCGCTGCATGAAGAGCGTCATCACCAGATAGAACGACAGATTGGCGACGAAGAAGAAGAACGCGGCGCCCAGGCCGCGCAGGAAAGGGGCATCCGCCAGCAGCGTCAGATCGATCAGCGGCATACCGCCAGCGCGGGCAACCGCGTGCTCGAGCTTGATGAAGGCAAACAGGATCGCGCCGCCCATCGCCATCACCGCCCACAGCCACAACGCCCAGCCGACATCGTGGCCGAACAGCAGCGGTCCGATCAGGCACAGCAATCCTGCGAACAGCACCACGCTGCCCCGGATGTCGAGCCTCGTACCAGCGCGGCGCGGCACCGTCGGCATGATCTGCCATGCAGCAGCCGCGATGATGAGACCGCAGGGCACATTGACGAAGAACACCGCGCGCCAGCCGGTATGCGCAAGATCGATCGTGACCAGCAGGCCGCCGAGCAGGAAGCCGGCGGCGCCGGCGAGCCCGAGCGCGATGCCGTAGATGCCGAAGGCGCGGCTGCGCGCGTCATCGATGAACAGGAGATGCAGCGTCGCCAGCACCTGCGGCACCATCAGCGCCGCGGTCGCGCCCTGCGCCAGCCGGGCGACGATCAGCTGCGCGCCTGAAAGCGCCAGCCCGCACCACAACGAGGTCACGGTGAAACCGAGCACGCCGGCGAGAAACACCCTCCTGGTGCCATGGATATCGCCGAGGCGTCCGCCGGTGACGACCAGCGTCGCATAGGCGATCAGATAGATCGCGATGACCGATTCGATCTGCGCCGGCGTGGCACGAAGATCCACGGCGATGGTCGGGATCGCGACGTTGACGACGAAGGCGTCGACGCCGAACATGAACTGCGCCGCGACGACGATCGCCAGCACCCACCAGCGGCGGGTCGTATCGACGGGCTTTGTCACGGTCTGATGCATTGCGCGCGGCCCCGGTATGATGGCTGCCCGATCATTCCAGACCGCGCGCGCTGTCGCGATTACCTCTGAGGTAGGACATGCCCGCATTCCGCTGCGCGGGACATCGCGCGATTGCGTTCGCGTGCGCCACCAACTAGCCTTTGCCTCAACAAACAGAAAAGACAGCCGGAGAGAACGCCATGGCGCGCCTGAAATTTGGAGCTTTCCTCGCCCCGCATCACCCGATCGGGGAACATCCGATGCTCCAGTTCCGGCGCGATCTCGACCTGGTCGAGCAATTGGATGCGCTCGGCTACGACGAATTCTGGTGCGGTGAGCATCATTCCTCCGGCTGGGAAATGATCGCCTCGCCCGAGATGTTTCTGGCTGCGGCGGGCGAGCGCACCAAGCGGATCAAGCTCGGCACCGGCGTGGTGTCGCTGCCCTATCACCATCCCTTCAACGTGGCGCAGCGCATGGTGCAACTCGACCACATGACCGGCGGCCGCGCCATTTTCGGCTCCGGCCCGGGGGCGCTCGCGTCGGACGCGCACACGCTCGGCATTGACCCGATGACGCAGCGCGACCGCCAGGACGAGGCGATCGACGTGATCCGCCGCCTGTTCAAGGGCGAGCGCGTCACCGCCAGGAGCGACTGGTTCACCATGAACGACGCGGCGCTCCAGCTCCTGCCGTTGCAGGAGGAGATGCCGTTCGTGGTGGCCTCGCAGATCTCGCCGTCGGGCATGACCCTGGCGGGCAAATACGGCATCGGCATCATCTCGCTGGGCTCGACGACGACGCAGGGGTTGATGTCGCTGCAACAGCAATGGCAATTCGCCGAGGACTCCGCCAGGAAGCACGGTACCACGGTCAGCCGAGCCGACTGGCGCGTGCTGATCACTTTCCACATCGCCGAGACCCGCGAGCAGGCGCGCAAGGAGGCCGGCGCCGGCCTGATGCGCTGGCACAATGAATATAATGTCGGCACGCTGCAACGGCCGGGCCTCACCGCATTCTCCTCGCCCGACGAGGCCGTGGACAAGACCGCTTTTGTCGAGGACGCCGCGTCCACCATCGGCACGCCCGACGATCTCGTCAAAACCATCAAGAACGTGATGGAGGTGTCGGGCGGTGTCGGTGCCGTCATCGGCTTCGTTCACGACTGGGCCAATCCCGAAGCCACCCGCCGGAGCTGGGATATGGTCGCCCGCTACGTCGTGCCTGAGATCAACGGCTATATCGACGGCTTGCGCAGATCGCAAAAATTCGTGATCGAGAATCGTGCGATCTTCGAGCGTGCGGGGCAGGCCGTGATGGCCAAGATCATGCAGAACGAAAAGGCCGCCGAGGCACTGAAGGTGACCGGCCCCGGCCGCGTCGCCATTCCCGCCGTCAATGCGCCGGATCTGCAGACGGAAGCGGCGAAGCGATAGGCCGGTTTCCGTCGCGCGTACTCCGCGCAAGGCGACCCGAATTGTGCTATGTAGGCAGGGCCAACGGGAGCAATCGTCATGTCCATGCAGAATGTGGCCGCACCTGCGCTCGCCTACACGGCGCCCAAACGCAACGAGCTGACACACATTCCCGGCGACGAGGGCTGGCCCATCATCGGCAAGACCTTCCAGATTCTCGCCGATCCCAAGGGACATGTCGAGGCGAACGGCGTCAAATACGGGCCGGTCTACCGCACCCATATCTTCGGCGAGACCAACGTCGTGCTGCTTGGCCCCGAGGCCAACGAGCTCGTGCTGTTCGACCAGCAGAAGTTGTTCTCGTCGACCCATGGCTGGAACAAGGTGCTCGGCCTGCTGTTTCCGCGCGGGTTGATGCTGCTCGATTTCGACGAGCATCGGCTGCACCGCAAGGCGCTCTCGGTCGCGTTCAAGTCAGGGCCGATGAAGTCCTATCTGAGCGACCTTGATCGCGGCATCTCCGCGCGCGTCGCGCAGTGGAAGGCCAAGCCTGGCGAGATGCAGCTCTATCCCGCGATGAAGCAGCTCACGCTCGATCTCGCGGCTGCGTCTTTCCTCGGCGCCGATATTGGACCCGAGGTCGACGAGATCAACCGCGCCTTCGTCGACATGGTGGCCGCCGCCGTCGCGCCGATCCGCAGGCCGCTGCCGGGCACGCAGATGGCAGCCGGCGTGCGGGGGCGCAAGCGCATCGTCGCCTATTTCCGTGAGCAGATTCCACTGCGCCGCGGCAATCATGGTGGCGACGATCTGTTCTCGCATCTGTGCCGCGCCACCCACGAGGATGGCGCATTATTGTCCGAGCAGGACATCATCGACCATATGAGCTTCCTGATGATGGCGGCGCACGACACGCTGACCTCGTCGCTGACGTCCTTCATCGGCGAGCTCGCCGCCCATCCGGAGTGGCAGACCAGGCTGCGCGACGAGGTTGTTGCGCTTGGGCTTGCCCCGGACGCGCCGACCAGCTTCGACGATCTCGAGAAAATGCCGCTGTCGGAGATGGCGTTCAAGGAGGCGCTGCGAATCAAGCCGCCGGTGCCCTCGATGCCACGCCGCGCGATGCGCGATTTCAGCTTCAAGGGATTTACGATTCCCGGCGGCACCGCGGTCGGCATCAATCCGCTCTACACGCATCATATGAGGGACATCTGGCCGGAGCCTGACAGCTTCGATCCCTTGCGCTTCACCGAGGAGGCCCAGCGCAACCGTCACCGCTTCGCCTGGGTGCCGTTCGGCGGCGGCGCGCATATGTGCCTTGGCCTGCACTTCGCCTATATGCAGGCGAAATGTTTTGCCCGGCACTTCCTGCAGAACATCGAGGTGTCGCTCGAGCCTGGCTACAAGCCGGACTGGCAGATGTGGCCGATTCCGAAGCCGCGGGATGGGCTGAAGGTGCGGGTGAAGGCGGTTTAACGCTCGGCTCGCATTTCTTTCGTAGGGTGGGTTAGCCCTGTGACCGCGCGAAGCGCAGTTCGCAGGGCGTAACCCACCTCTTTAATCTCGCGGTGACAGAAATGGTGGGTTACGTCAGCGCCTGCGCTTTGCGCAGACGCCGTCTAACCCACCCTACGGCGTCCTGCTCGCGGCTACGCCTCGCCTTCCGGTAGGCGCCGGCCAGCGATCACAATTTTGGCACCTTCGGCAACGAAGACTTCCGCATGGGGAAGCTGATCGACGAATTCCGCAGGGGCTGGCAGGGCGTAGCGCCGCCGTCGCTCGGCCTGAGCATCGTCTTTGCGGTGGCGTGCCTGCTGCTCGCGACCCTGGCGCGCTGGGGGCTCGCGCATGTGCGCCCCGACGTCTTCTTCTCACCGTACTTTCCGGCCGTGTTCTTTGCTGCCGCCTTCGGCGGCCTGCGTATCGGCGTCGTGACGGCGCTGGTCGGCGGCGTGCTCGGCGTCGTCGTGAATTTCGGCGATGCCTATGCCGATCGCGCGCGCTTCGCGCTGCTGACACTCTATTGGGGCGTGTCCGCGCTGACGATCTGGGGCGTCGAGCATTATCGCACCATGCTGGCCGAGCAGCGCCGGATCTCCAGACGCCTGATCGAGGAGGAAGATTATCGCAAGGTCCTGGTCGACGAGTTGCAGCACCGGCTGAAAAACAAGCTGTCGACCGTGCATGCCGTGCTGCACCAGGTGCTGCACGATGAGCCTCAGGTCTGGGCCCGGATCGACCCGCGGCTCCGCTCGCTGGCCGCGACCGACGACCTGATCGCACGGGTCGACAAGGCCGGCTGCGACATCCGCGACCTCCTGATCTCGGAGCTCGGCCCTTACGGCCATGTCCGCTTCACCCTCAATGGCGAGCGGCTGTTCCTGCCGCCGAAGCTTGCGGTGACGCTGTCACTGATGTTTCACGAACTCGCCACCAATGCCGGCAAATACGGCGCGTTCTCCTCACCACGCGGATTGTTGCAGGTGTCGTGGACGGTCAGCGACGATCGCCTCGCCATCACCTGGGATGAAACCGAAGGACCGACCATCGGTAACATCTCGGCGCCCGGCTTCGGCACCAAGCTCCTGAAATCGGCGCTCTCGGCCTTCGACGGCAAGACCGAGGTTTCCTATTTGAAGACCGGACTGCATTGCATCATGCAGTGCCGCATTCCCCGGAACGGGTGACGGTGGTTCACCTCTCCCGGCGGTTGTCGACGAAGCCATCTCGCGACCGGTTGCAAGAGAAACGAAACAGGTCCGCGCAGTCCGCGCACGCTTTCGCATGCGCTGTTGACCTTCCGTTAATGACGATCGGCGGGGCGCCCGAGATCATCGCAGGTTTCTCGCAAAACACCCCCGTATTTCTGCGGACCCTTTAACCAAAGCTAAGAGGGACCTGCGCATGATCGCGCCCATTGCAAACGCGCGCTGAACAACAAGATTCATGGCTTCTATGAACGACAATGCATGTAGCGGCGCGAACGAAGCCGAACTCGGATTTCTCAAGGAAATCGTTAGAATGCTGCCTGCCGGCCTGACCGTGCAGGACGCGCAGGGCAAGCTTCTCCTGGTTAACGATGTCGCCGCCGCCCAGCTCGGCATGGACGGCAGCCGCCCGTCGCCGGATCTCACACAGCGCCGCGAAGCCTGCGAACGCGCATTCAAGGCCGGACAGCCTGTCGTCTCCGAGGAAGCCCTCCAGGACGGCGCCGCGCGTCAGGTGCTGCTGACCACCCATCGCCCGGTCCAGCTCGCCGGCCGCGAGCTCCTGATCTCGGCCTCCGCCGACATCACCGAACAGAAGAATTTCGAGGACCAGCTGTTCCGCTCGGCCTATTTCGACGAGCTGACCGGCCTGCCCTCGCGGCGCGTCATCGAGCATCGCGCCTCCAACCTGCTCTCCCGCGGTCGCGGCGACGACCGTTTTGCCCTCGCCTTTCTCGATGTCGACAATTTCAAGCACATCAACGACTATTACGGCCATGCCGTGGGCGACGCGCTGCTGGTCGAGCTGTCGAAGCGTCTCGGGCGCGACCTGCGCGAGTCCGACATGCTGTCGCGCATCTCCGGCGACGAATTCCTGTTGCTGCTCTCCCCGATCCAGAGCCAGGAGGAAGTCGCCGAATTCCTGCAATCGACGCTGGAGCGGCTGACCGCACCGTTCTTCATCGACAATTCGGAAGTGTTCGCCTCGACCTCCGTCGGCGTCAGCCTCTTTCCCGACCATGGAAGCAGCTTCGAGACGCTGCGCCAGAACGCCGACATCGCGATGTACCGCATCAAGAACAACGGCAAGGGATCCGCGGCCTTCTTCGATTCCAGCATGGAGCGCGAAGCGCTCGCGCGGATGAAGATCGAGCAGTCGCTGCGGCAGGCCATCCTCGAGAAGCGCTTCTGCTGCGCCTTTCAGTCCAAGGTCGACATCCGTACCCAGGAAGTAAAGGGGATCGAGGCACTGGTACGCCTGCGCGACGACGAGGGCGTGATCCAGGCGCCGGGTTCGTTCATCAACCTGGCGGTCGAGCTCGGGCTGATCGACGAGCTGACCCATCTCGTGCTGGCTGAGATCGTCAAGTCGATCGACCTGATCAACGACACCTTTGGCGCGGACGCGAACATCAGCATCAACGTCGCCGCCAAGCAGGCCGGCAATCCCGAATTCATGCACGATTTTGCGCGGGCGCTGGAGAACACCGGCTTTCCGCAGAGATTCATGATCGAGGTGACGGAAGACGCCTTCGTCGCCAAGAATCATTTCCAGGACGAGATCCTGCCGATATTCCGCAAGCTCGGCGTCGGCATCTCCATCGACGATTTCGGCACCGGCTATTCGTCCTTATCGGCGCTCGCCGACATCACTGCCGACGAGATCAAGATCGATCGCTCCTTCATCACCGACATCCATAAGCGCCCGCGCAGCCAGGGCATTTTGCGCGCGATCGAATCCCTGAGCGAGGCGCTTGGCATGACCGTGATCGCCGAAGGCCTGGAATCCTACGAGGAGCTCGCCTATCTCCAGGCAGCGACCAAGATCCGCTACGCGCAGGGCTATTATTTCGCGCGGCCGATCTTCCTCGAAGAGCTGAAGCTCGCTACCCCCGCCGCCAGCGAATCCCGCGCCAGCGTGTCCGCCCGTCCGATGCAGCAAAACCGCCAGGGCTATTCGCGGGCGAGCGGGTATCGGCGGTAGGCTATCCCTTATCGTGCGACGAGCGCTAACGCTCCTCCGTCATCCTGAGGTGCGAGGCTCGCGATGCGAAGCATCGTGGGCGGAGCCTCGAAGGATGAACGGCCGGGCTGCCAGCCGGGCCCGTCGCCCTTCGAGGGCCGCTGAAGAAGCGGCCACCTCAGGGTGACGGGATAGATCTTGGGCGAATGCTTACGCACGTTAACCCGTCACGCCGATTCCCCCTTTGAAATCACAGCCCTTTTGGTAATAAACAGGCGGAGCTCCCCGAGGCGCGCCATGCCCCACACGTCCCCTGACGTCAGCGATCCCGCCTATGTCCGCGCGCGCGCGATGGTGACGCTGTTCGAGCGGCTGGAGCATCTGTGCGAGGGCGCGATCGCCATCGATCGGGGCGGACGCGTGATCTATGTCAATGAGAAGTACCTCGCCTCGCTCGGTCTCAAGCACACCTCCGAGGCGATCGGACGGCCGATCGAGGAGGTCATTCCGAACAGCATGATGCGGAAGGTCGTCGAAACCGGCGAGCCGATCCTGCTCGACATCATGGAGCTCGGCGGCGAGCAGCTGGTCGTGACGCGCATGCCGATCGAGGACGAGAGGCGCAACGTCATCGGAGCGATCGGCTTCGTGCTGTATGACCGTCTGGAAAGCCTCAAGCCATTGCTTGCGCGCGTCGCCCAGCTCGAGAGCGATTTGCGGCTGGCGCGGCGGCAATTGTCCAACGCCCGTGCCGCGCGCTTCACCTTCGCCGACTTCGTCGGCAGGACCCCTGGAATCACGCAGGCCAAGGAGCTCGCAGGCCGCGCCGCCCGGCAAAACGTCACCGTCCTGCTCACCGGCGAGACCGGGACGGGCAAGGAGATGCTGGCGCAAGCCATTCACAATGCCTCCTCCCGCGCCGAGAAGCCGTTCGTCAGCGTCAATGTCGCCGCGATCCCGGACACGCTGATCGAATCGGAATTTTTCGGCACCGCACCGGGCGCCTATACCGGGGCCGATCGCAAGGGGCGCGAGGGGAAATTCCGGATCGCCGACGGCGGAACCCTGTTTCTGGACGAGATCGGCGAGATGCCGCTGCAACTGCAGGCCAAGCTATTGCGTGTGCTGCAGGAGCGCGAGATCGAGCCGCTCGGATCGGACAAGATCTCCAAGGTCGATCTACGCGTCGTCGCCGCCACCAATGTCGATTTGCGCAAGCGCGTCAGCGACGGCACCTTTCGACCCGACCTCTATTACCGCCTCAACGTGCTCTCGATCGACTTGCCGCCCCTGCGCGACTGTCTCGACGATCTCCCCGACATCAGCGCCCGGCTGCTCGAGGATATCAGCGCCTCCGGTGATCATGTCAGCGCCAAGATCACTCCGAGCGCGCTGACCGTGCTTGCCCGCTACGATTGGCCGGGCAACGTCCGCGAGCTTCGCAACGTTCTGGAACGCGCACTGATCCTGAGCGATTCCGGGCGGCTGAGCGGTGACGATTTCGCGCGCATCCTCCCCGTCGGCACGGATGCGAGGCCGGCTTCGACCGCGCGGGCCGCCGGCTTCGTGCTGCCCTATGCCGAGGCCGAGGCGGAGTTCGAGAAGCAAACGCTCGAGCAGGCGCTTGCCGCCAGCAACGGTCAGATCTCCGAAGCCGCCAAGCTGCTCCAGATCTCGCGCGCGACCTTCTACAAGAAGCTCGCCAAATTCGGGCTCGCCTCAGGGCCCGCTTCCGTCTGAGTTTCGAGACGGAGACTGTCCGGAGTCTCAGACTCCGGACAGTCTGTTCAGCACTCATTTCCTGGCGCCGAATGCGGGAATTGCCGGAATTTCAGTCATTTGCTCATTGGTGTCGCATCTGGCGCGGCCCTTGCTTTTCGCTTTGCACAATGACGCATGGCGCACATGCGCATTCGCAAACAGGGAGGACGCCAGATGAGTGGAGCGATCACCGTCAATGAACTCGGGGCCAAGCAGCCGTCGCATGTCACGGTCGCAACCGCGAGCCTGATCGGCACGGCCATCGAGTGGTACGACTTCTTTCTCTACGGCACCGCGGCGGCGCTGATCTTCAACAAGCTGTTCTTTCCGACGTTCGATCCCATGATCGGCACGCTGCTGGCGTTCGCGACTTACGCGCTCGGCTTCATCGCACGCCCGCTGGGCGGGGTCGTGTTCGGCCACTACGGCGACAAGATCGGCCGCAAGACCATGCTGTATCTCACGCTGCTGATCATGGGCGCGGCGACGGCGGCGATCGGATTCCTGCCGACCTACGATACCGCCGGCATCTGGGCCGCGGTCCTGCTCGTCACCTGCCGCCTGGTCCAGGGTTTTGGCCTCGGCGGCGAATGGGGCGGCGCCGTGCTGATGGCGGTCGAGCACGCCCCCGAGGACAGACGCGGCTTTTACGGCAGCTGGCCGCAGCTGGGGGCTCCACTCGGCCTCGTGCTCGGCACGCTGGTGTTCACGGTGGTGTCCTCGACACTGAGCGACGCGCAGCTCTTCGCCTGGGGCTGGCGCATCCCGTTCCTGGTCTCGATCGCGCTGGTGCTGGTCGGCCTCTGGATCCGCTTCACGATCGCGGAATCGCCCGAGTTCCAGAAGGTCAAGGACACCAAGCAAGAGGTGAAGATGCCGATCCTGGAGGCTCTCAGGATGTATCCCAAGAACATCCTGCTCGCGATGGGCGCGCGCTTCGCCGAGAACGGCTTCTTCTACATCTATGCCACCTTCGTGCTCGCCTTTGCGACGCAATCGCTCGGCATGAACAAGCAGGACATGCTGAACGGCGTCCTGATCGCGGCTGCGATCGAGACCTTCACGATCCCGGCTTTCGGCGCGCTGTCCGACAAGGTCGGGCGGCGGCCGATCTATATTTTCGGCGCGGTGTTCTCCGCACTGATGTCGTTCCCGCTGTTCATGCTGCTGTCGACCAAGAACCCACATCTGACCTGGATCGCAATCGTGCTCGGCCTCGCCATCGGGCACGCCGCGATGTACGGCCCCCAGGCGAGCTTCCTGTCGGAGCTGTTCGGCACCAAGGTGCGCTATAGCGGCGTCTCGCTCGGCTACAACCTCGCCTCGATCTTTGCCGGTGCGCTGTCGCCGCTGATCGCGACGGGCCTGATGACGGCCTACGCGCCGGCAACCTGGCCGATCTCGCTCTACATGATCGCGCTCGCGATCATCACGATCGTCTCGGTCTATTTCGCCACCGAAACCCGCAAGGTCTGACAGCTCCGAACGCACCGATTGCAACAAGGGAGCGGCCACCGCAAGGCCGCTCCTGACAAGACCAACATGGGAGGACACGCGTGAACCAGCACCCTGCCTTGGCCTATCTGCCAAACTCCGGCAAGGGCAAGATCGTCACGGCCGAGGAAGCCGTGATGCTGATCCGCGACGGCGACACGGTCGCCACCGGCGGCTTCGTCGGTATCGGCTTTGCCGAGGAGATCGCGGTGGCGCTGGAGGAACTCTATCTCGCCAACGAGGGCGATGCGCCCTACACGCAGGGCAAGCCGCGCAATCTGACGCTGGTCTATGCCGCAGGCCAGGGCGACGGCAAGCACCGCGGCCTCAACCATTTCGCCCACGAAGGCCTGGTCCGCCGGGTGATCGGCGGGCACTGGGGTCTTGCCCCGAAACTGCAGCAGCTCGCGATCGCCAACCAGATCGAGGCCTACAATCTGCCGCAGGGCGTGATCACGCACCTGTTCCGCGACATCGCGGCACACCGGCCGGGCCATATCAGCCGCGTTGGCATCGGCACCTTCGTCGACCCCAGGCATGGCGGCGGCAAGCTGAATGCGCGCACCACCGAGGACATGGTGGAGCTGATCACCCTGCGCGGCGAGGAATGCCTGCTCTATCGGACGTTCCCGATCAATGTCGGGATCATCCGCGCCACCACAGGCGATCCTGACGGTAACCTCACCATGGAGAAGGAAGCGCTGACGCTGGAAGCGCTGGCGATCGCCATGGCCGCGCACAATTCCGGCGGCATCGTCATCGCCCAGGTCGAGCGTGTCGCCGAGAGCGGCAGCCTCAATCCGCGCCAGGTCAAGATTCCCGGCGTGCTGGTCGATTGCGTCGTCGTGGCCAGGCCCGAGCATCACTGGCAGACCTTTGGCACACAGTATAATCCTGCTTATTCCAGCGAGATCCGAGTGCGCGCGGCATCGCTGCCCGAGATGCCGCTGAGCGAGCGCAAGATCATCGCGCGCCGCGCGGCCTTCGAGCTGAAGGCCAACAGCGTCGTCAATCTCGGCATCGGCATGCCCGAAGGGATCGCCTCGGTCGCCAACGAAGAGCGCATCATCGACCTGATCACGCTGACCGCGGAGCCCGGCGTGATCGGCGGCATTCCCGCGAGCGGCATCGATTTCGGCGCGGCGATCAATACCCAGGCCGTGATCGATCAGCCCTATCAGTTCGACTTCTATGACGGTGGCGGGCTGGATGCGGCCTTCCTCGGGCTCGCGCAGGTCGATCGCACCGGCAATCTCAATGTCAGCAAGTTTGGGCCGAAGCTGGCGGGCGCCGGCGGTTTCATCAACATCAGCCAGAATGCCAAGGAGGTCGTGTTCGTCGGCACCTTTGCCGCCGGCAGGCAGCGCATCGCCGTCACCGACGGGCAGCTCACCATTGTCGAAGAGGCCAAGTCGCGCAAATTCGTCGATCACGTCGAGCACGTCACCTTCAGTGGCCCTTTCGCCGCAGCCCGCGGGCAGCGCGTGCTCTATGTCACCGAGCGCTGCGTCTTCACGCTGCGGCCCGACGGGCTCGAGCTCACCGAAGTCGCACCCGGCACCGACATCGAACGCGACATCCTGCGCCTGATGGATTTCACGCCGCTGATCCCGCGGGAACCCGGCCTGATGGATGCACGCATCTTCCGCGACGGCCCCATGGATCTGCGGGAACGGTTGCTGACCATCCCGCTCGACCAGCGCTTCACCCTCGATGCCGACCAGAACCTGTTCTTCATCAACCTCGAGCGCTATCCCTTGCGCAGCAAAGCCGAGATCGAGGAGATCGGGCGGATTGTCGCGGCGAGGCTCGGCCCGCTCGGTCGCAAGGTTTACGCCATCGTCAATTATGACAATTTTTCCATTCTGCCGGAGCTGCTGGACGATTATTCAGCCATGGTGCGCAGCCTGGTCGACAGGTTCTATTCCGGCGCGTCGCGCTACACGACCTCGGGCTTCCTCCGCATCAAGCTTGGCGAGGCGCTCGAACGGCGTGGCGTCGCGCCGCATATTTTCGAAAGTGCTGAAGAGGCGCAGTCGGATTGGCGCCAGATCGAAGGCGCCGCCTCCGGCACCGACGCGCAACACGCGCCGTGGCTGGTTCAAAAATGATGCGGCCGCCGCATGCACAACGTCGGCCGGAAGGTCGAATTGCAATGTTCGTCAGGCTGTGCAAATCGCTATTGCCCGGAAAATCCGAGACAGGAGGGACCATCGTGCGCCGATCACTCATCATAACAACAACCATTATCGCCGCCGCCGCGGTTACCTCGGCGCGCGCCGATGACCTCAAGATCGGGCTGATCTACGGCAAGACTGGTCCGCTCGAGGTCTACGCCAAGCAGACGGAAACCGGCCTGCAGATGGGCTTCGAATACGCCACCAAAGGCACCATGACGATCGACGGTCGCAAGATCGTCATCATCACCAAGGACGACCAGGGCAAGCCAGACCTTGCGAAGACGGCGCTCGCCGAAGCCTATCAGGATGACAAGGTCGATATCGCGGTTGGCACGACCTCATCGGCCGCGGCGCTGGCGATGCTTCCGGTCGCGGAAGAGAACAAGAAGATCCTGGTCGTCGAGCCCGCGGTCGCGGACCAGATTACCGGTGAGAAGTGGAATCGCTACATCTTCCGCACCGCGCGCAACTCCTCGCAGGACGCGATCTCGAACGCGGTCGCGATCGGCAAGCCGGGCGTCACGGTTGCGACGCTCGCGCAGGACTACGCCTTCGGCCGCGACGGCGTCGCCGCTTTCAAGGAGGCCCTGGCCAAGACCGGCGCGACGCTCGGCGCCGAGGAATATGCCCCGGCCAACACCACCGACTTCACCGCCGTCGGCCAGCGCCTGTTTGATGCGCTGAAGGACAAGCCGGGCCGCAAGGTGATCTGGGTGATCTGGGCCGGTGCCGGCAACCCGTTGGCGAAACTCCAGGACATGGATCCGAAGCGCTACGGCATCGAGCTCTCCACCGGCGGCAACATCCTGCCGGCGCTCGCGGCCTATAAGAGCCTGCCGGGCATGGAGGGCGCGACCTATTACTACTACGACATCCCGAAGAACCCGGTGAACGACTGGCTCGTCGCCGAGCACCAGAAGCGCTTCAACGCCCCGCCTGATTTCTTCACCGCGGGCGGCTTCGCGGCTGCGATGTCCATCGTCACTGCGGTCAGCAAGGCCAAATCGACCGACACCGAGAAGCTGATATCGACCATGGAAGGCATGGAGTTCGACACGCCGAAGGGCAAGATGGTGTTCCGCAAAGAGGACCATCAGGCGCTGCAGAGCATGTATCACTTCAAGGTCAAGGTCGATCCGAACGTTGCCTGGGCCATCCTCGAGCCGGTCCGCGAGCTGAAGATCGAGGACATGGACGTTCCGATCCGCAACAAGCGGTGACGTTTCTTGCTTCGCCTCTCCCCAGCCCTCCCCCGCGAGCGGGGGAGGGAGCCAGCGTGCCCGCGGACGTACCTCGTTTCATCAATTCCAGCCGATCAATGACGCTCTCCCTCGAAACCCGCGACCTCACCATCCGCTTCGGCGGGCATGTCGCCGTCAACAACGTCAGCTGTACGTTCCGTCCGGGCGAGCTCACGGCTATCGTCGGGCCGAACGGCGCAGGCAAGACCACTTATTTCAACCTGATCTCCGGCCAGCTGCGCGCCTCCGCTGGCCACATCCTGTTCGATGGCACCGACATCACGCAGCACTCCGCGCCGCTGCGGACCCGTGCGGGTCTCGGGCGTGCGTTCCAGCTCACCAATCTATTTCCGAACCTGACCGTCGAGGAGAACGTGCGTCTCGCGGTGCAGGCTGCAAGCGGCGCCCATTACGACATGCTGCGGCCCTGGATGGTCCGCCGCGATCTGATCGCGCGCGCCGACGTCATCCTCGACCAGGTCGCGCTCGGCAATCGTCGCGGCGTGGCCGCGACCGCGCTGTCGCATGGCGACCAGCGCAAGCTCGAGGTCGCGCTGATGATCGCGCTGGAGCCAAAGGTGTTCATGTTCGACGAGCCGACCGCCGGCATGAGCATCGACGAGGTGCCCGTCGTCCTGAACCTGATCGCCCAGCTCAAGCAGGACAAGAGCAAGATCATCCTGCTGGTCGAGCACAAGATGGACGTGGTGCGCTCGCTCGCCGACCGCATCATGGTGCTGCATAACGGACAGCTTGTCGCCGACGGGCCGCCGGCGGACGTCATCGCTTCGCCGATCGTGCAGGAAGCGTATCTCGGCGTTGCTCCCAAGAGCCCTGCAGAGGGTGCGGCATGAGCGACCTCCTGAAACTCTCCGGCGTGCACACCCATATCGGCCGCTACCACATTCTCCAGGGCATCGACCTCGCGGTGCCCGAGGGGCAGGTCACGATGCTGCTTGGCCGCAACGGCGCCGGCAAAACCACGACGCTCCGCACCATCATGGGCCTGTGGCAGGCCTCCTCGGGCGAGATCACGATGAGCGGTGAGCGCATCGAGAGCCGCGCCACGCCCGACATCGCACGGCTCGGCGTCGGCTACGTGCCCGAGAGCATGGCGGTGTTCTCCGATCTGACCGTCAAAGAAAACCTCGTCCTCGCCGCCCGCGACGCAGAGATGGATGACAAGCAGCTGGAGTGGATCTTCGGCTTCTTCCCGGCGCTGCGCCGGTTCTGGCTGTCGCGCGCCGGAAGCCTCTCGGGCGGCCAGAAGCAGATGCTGTCGATCGCGCGCGCGATCATCGAGCCGCGCAAGCTGTTGCTGATCGACGAGCCGACCAAGGGGCTGGCGCCCGCCATCGTCGGGGCGCTGATCGAATGCCTGAAGGAGATCAAGCGCAAGGGCGCGACGATCCTGCTCGTCGAACAGAATTTCTTTGCCGCCCGCGAACTCGGCGACACCGTGCTGGTCATGGACAACGGCACCATCGTCCATCGCGGCGCGATGGCGGCCTTGGCCGCCGACGTGCCGCTGCAGGAGCGGCTGCTGGGCCTGAGCCTGGAGGCACATCAGTGACTGAACTCACAGCATCAGATCCGCTGCCGAAGCCGAAGCGCGACATCGCGCCGATCCTGCTGCCGGTCGCGCTCGCGCTCCTCACCATCCCGCTGGTCGGCTCGCCCTCGACCTGGCTGACGCTGACCGCCGCAAGCCTCGCGATGGGCATGATGATCTTCATCATGGCCTCGGGGCTGACGCTGGTGTTCGGCCTGATGGACGTGCTGAACTTCGGTCACGGCGCCTTCATCGCGGTCGGCGCCTATGTCGCGACGCTGGTGTTCGCGCCGTTCGCGGCCTCGGTTCAGGCGGATTCGCTGTGGGTGAACCTGGCGGTGCTGGCGCCGGCGGCGCTGCTGTCGATGGCGGTTTCAGGCGCGCTCGGACTGGTCGTCGAGCGCGTGCTGATCCTGCCAGTCTACGGCCAGCATCTGAAGCAGATCCTGATGACCACAGGCGGGCTGATCGTCGCCGAGCAGACGCTCTATGCGCTGTGGGGGCCGCAGATCATCCCGATGCCGCTGCCGGCGTCGCTGCGCGGCTCCTTCATCCTCGGCGACGTCGCGATCGCAAAGTACCGCGTGCTGGCGACGCTGATCGGGCTCGCGGTCTTCATCGCCATCCAGCTGGTGCTCAATCGCACCAAGCTCGGGCTTCTGATCCGCGCCGGCGTCGAGAACCGCGAGATGGTCGAGGCGCTCGGCTATCGTATCCGGCGGCTGTTCCTCGGCGTGTTCATGACCGGCTCGGCGCTCGCCGGCCTCGGCGGCGTGATGTGGGCGCTCTATCGCGAGCAGGTCCATGCCTCCATGAGCGACGAGCTGACGGTCCTGATCTTCGTCGTCGTCATCATCGGCGGCCTCGGCTCGATCGGCGGCTGCTTCATCGGCGCGATCCTGGTGGCGATGGTCGCCAACTACGGCGGCTTCCTGGTGCCGAAACTCGCCCTCGTCTCCAACATTCTGCTGATGGTCGCCATCCTGATGTGGCGCCCGCGCGGCCTCTATGCTGTGACCAGCCGATGATGATCCTGTCGGGCGATCCGCCGCGCAGCCGCGTCCTTACACTCGTTCTCGTCCTCATCATCCTGGCGCTGGCTGCGACGCCGTTCCTGTTCCCGGGGGCCAAGGCACTGAACGTCGCGGCCAAGATCTGCGTATTCGCAGCGCTTGTGGCCTCCTACGATCTGCTGCTCGGTTACACCGGCACGGTCTCGTTCGCCCACACCATGTTCTACGGCATCGGCAGCTACGCGATCGCGATCGCGCTGTACGGCATGGGCCCGAGCTGGGCCGCCGTCGCAACCGGAATCGTCGTCGGCCTGCCGCTGGCCGCGCTGCTTGCGCTGGCCATCGGCTTGTTCTCGCTGCGGGTGGCCGCGATCTTTTTTGCCATGATCACGCTCGCGGTGGCCTCCGCCTTTCAGGTGCTGGCCTCGCAGCTCTCCTGGCTCACCGGCGGCGAGGACGGGCGCAGCTTCCAACTGCCCGAGCTGCTGCGCCCCGGCACGGTGCTGATCTCCAAAAGCGTCTTCGGCTTCGAGATCAATGGCCGCATCCTGACCTTCTATCTGGTGTTCGCCATCTCGGCCTTGATGATCCTTGCTCTGCTGCGTGTGGTGAACTCGCCGTTCGGCCGCGTACTGCAGGCGATCCGCGAGAACCGCTTTCGCGCCGAGGCCCTCGGCTTCCGCACGGTGTTCCACCTGACCTACGCAAACTGTCTCGCGGCCCTGGTCGCGGCCAGTGCCGGCATCTTGAATGCGCTGTGGCTGCGCTATGCGGGTCCGGACACCTCGCTCAGCTTCTCCATCATGCTGGACATCCTGCTGATGGTGGTGATCGGCGGCATGGGCACGATCTACGGCGCGATCATCGGCGCCACGATCTTCATCCTCGCCCAGAACTACCTCCAATCGCTGATGGGTGCCGCCTCGAAAGCGGCCTCCGAAACCGGCCTGCCGCTGGTGCCGGGGCTGCTGCACCCGGACCGCTGGCTGCTCTGGCTGGGGCTGCTGTTCATCGCCAGTGTCTATTTCTTCCCCACCGGCGTGGTCGGACGACTGCGTCACGGCCGTGGCGACAAGCGGGCGGCCGCTTCCCATTAAGCGTCGATTCACGATGCAGTGCAGCGATTGTCTGGATGATCGCGCAACCACCAGGCGATTCCCGCCGCCGCTTGGTTCCGAGGCGACGACGCAACCGGATTAATCCTTAGCTAACTGGTTTTCCTAAGCCTTACGCCATTTGTGCGGTGTATTTCTGTCCCGCAGGGGGAGGAAATGCGCAACGTATTTTCCGAGACGGCAGCCAGACTCTGGCAAGCCGCGAAGAGTAGCTGGGACGCGGCCTTGCGGCGCGGCCCGGTGCTATGGCTCACTCTGTCGGGCGTGCTCCTCGTCGCCGGGATCTTCGCGGCGACGGCGATGGCAGTCGGCGACTTCCGTGAACGCGCGCTCGTCAACAACGAGCGCGAGCTGGAAAACACGGTCCTCCTGCTGACCCGTCACTTCGATCAGCAGTTCGAGGATTCCGAGTCCGTCGCCGCCGACCTGATCGCGCAGATGAACCTGGCGGGCATCACCTCGCCCGAGATGTTCCGCGAGCGCATGACGAGCGACGACGCACACCGCATGCTCGCGAACAAGGTCAGTTCGGTGAACTATCTCGGCGACATCGCGATCTATGACGTCGACGGCGACATCATCAACTGGTCGCGAAACGAGCCGCTGCCCAAGATCAACATCTCGTCGCGAGCCTACTTCCAAACCTTCAAATCCACCCCCCAGTCCGAGCCGGTGCTGCTGGAAACCGTGAAGAGCTTTCTCATCGACAAATGGACCACCGTGGTCGCGCGCCGCCTGACCAATCCGGCGGGCGAACTCGTCGGCGTCATGGTGCGGCGAATCGATCCTGGCAGCTACCAGAAATACTTCTCATCGCTGGCGCTGGGAGACGGCGCTGCCATCTCGCTTTACGATCGCACCGGCACGATGCTGGCGCGCCACCCCTACGCCGAGGAACTTCTCGGCAAGAGCCAAGCCAGCGGACCGCTCCTGCAAAAGATCGTGGCCGAGGGTGGGCAGCAGACGCTGCGGATCGAGAAGAGTCCGATCGATGGTCAGGGGCGCCTCGGTGCAGGGGCGCTGCTCCAGCATTTCCCGATCATCATCATCGCAACCAATACGATGGAATCGGCCCTTGCGGATTGGCGCGAGCAAACCCGGTTCATGGTCATGACCGCGACGCTTTCAGCGGCCGTGATCGCGCTGATCCTGTCGCTGATCATCCGCCAGATCAACCGGCAGAACCGCGAGGCCCAGCAGCGGCTGGAGGCCGAACGCCTGCGGCTCGACACCGCCCTCAACAATATGTCGCAAGGGTTGATCCTGCACGACGCCGACGGATATATCGTCACCTGCAATCGCCGCTATGTGGAGATGTTCGGCCTCTCCCATGATGTCATCAAGCCCGGCTGTCACATCCACCAGGCGATGTACCATCGCCAGGAGCGCAACGCGTTCAGCGGCAACGTCGAAGAGTTTTGCGCCGACGTCATGAGGGACGTCGCCGAAGGCAAGGTCGCCGTAAAAACACATGAACTCCCGAACGGCCGCGCCTTCCAGGTCATCAACACCCCGCTCGCGCAGGGCGGATGGGTCGCCACGATCGAGGAGATCACCGAGCGGCGCAATCTGGAGCAGGAGCGCGACCGCAACTACACGTTCCTCCGCGAGATCATCGATCACATCCCCTCGCAGATCACGGTGAAGGACGCGCGAACACGGCAATATCTGCTGATCAACCGCACGGCGGAAGAGCAGTTCGGCCAATCGCGCAAAACCGTGGTCGGCAAAACTCCCTTCGACATCTATCCTGCTGACGCCGCAACGGCAGTCACTGAAGACGACAGCAGGGCATTGCAGATGACCGAGGGCTTGTTCAGGGACGAACATGCCTGGACGAGCCTGACCATGGGACCGCGCTACATCACCTCGACCCGGATCGGCATCCGCGACACGTCCGGGGAGCCGCGCTACCTCATCAACGTCGTCGAGGACGTCACCGAGCGCCGGCGCGCCCATGACAAGATCGCGCATATGGCGCATTACGACGCGCTGACCGACCTGCCGAACCGCATGCTGTTCCGCGAGCAGATCGAGCGGGAGCTGGCCAAGGTCGCGGACGGCGAGCAGTTCGCACTGCTCTATATCGACGTCGACGAATTCAAGGGCATCAACGATTCGCTGGGCCACCATGTCGGCGACGAGCTCCTCAAGGCGATCGCCGGCCGCATCCGAGCTTGTCTCAAGCCCGGAGATCTGATCGCGCGGCTCGGCGGCGACGAGTTTGCCGTGATCCAGACGGGAATCGAAACGCCCGCTGACGCGCTGTCTTTCGTGACAAACATTCACGAGGCGATCCGCCGCCCCTATCATTGCCTCGGCCACCAACTGTCCACCGATGCCAGCATCGGCATCGCGCTGGCGCCGCAGGACGGCGCCGATCTCGACCAGCTCATCAAGAACGCCGACCTCGCGATGTACGGCGCCAAGGCCGGGGGACGGCGCACCCATCGCTTCTTCGTGCCGGAGATGGATGCGAGCGCCAAGGCCCGCCTCACGCTGGAGCAGGATCTGCGCCAGGCGCTGGTCGATGGCGGCTTCGAGATTCAGTATCAACCGCTGGTCAATCTGCAATCGGGCAAGGTCACCGGCTGCGAGGCGTTGCTGCGCTGGCGCCATCCCGAGCGCGGCATGATCTCGCCGGCCGAGTTCATTCCGATCGCGGAGGATACCGGCCTGATCAACGAACTCGGCGACTGGGTGCTGCGCACCGCCTGCAACGAGGCCGCGAGCTGGCCGGCGCATGTGCGCGTCGCGGTCAACGTCTCGCCGGTGCAGCTCAAATGCGACACGCTGGCGCTGCGGATCGCGGGCGCGCTCGCCGCCTCCGGCCTCGCGCCGCACCGGCTCGAGCTCGAGATCACCGAGGCCGTTCTGATCCGCGACGACGAGGCGGCGCTCTCGATCCTGCATCAGCTCCGCTCGATCGGCGTGCGCATCGCGCTCGACGATTTCGGCACCGGCTATTCCTCGCTGAGCTATCTGAAGCGCTTCCCGTTCGACAAGATCAAGATCGACCGCTGCTTCGTCGCCGACATCGCCGATCCCGGCGGATCGCCCGTGATCGTGCAGGCGGTGGTGAACATCGCCTCCGCCAGCAACATGACGACGGTTGCCGAAGGCGTCGAGACCGAAGCCCAGCGCGAAATGCTGCGCGGGCTCGGCTGCACGGAGATGCAGGGCTATCTCTTCAGCAAACCCAGGCCGGCGATCGAGGTGCGCGGGTTGTTCGGTCCTGATGACTGCATGCCTGTCGCAGCGGTGGCCTGAGATGACAAAATCTTCCAAAATCGTCGGCGTTGCCGATTCCTATGCCGTGCGCCTGATGCAGCATCTGGTGGTGCCGACCTTCGTGATCGACCCCAAGCGTCGCGTCGTGATCTGGAACAGGGCTTGCGAGCGGCTGACGGGCGTTGCCGCTTCCGAGGTGATCGGCACCACCAAGCACTGGCAGGCCTTCTACGAGACCAGGCGCCCTTGCCTTGCCGACCTCGTGGCGCAAGACCGCCCCGAGCAGCTGCCGGAGTTCTATTCGGAATACACCGCACGCGGCCACAACGGGCTCGGCTTTTCCGCGGAGAACTGGTGTGTGATGCCGAAGCTCGGCAGCCAGCTCTATCTCGCGATCGACGCGGGTCCCATCCATGACGAGGCCGGCAATCTCATCGCCGTGGTGGAGACGCTGCGCGACCTCACCGACCAGAAGCGCGCCGAGATGGCGTTGAAGGAGCTCGCGACCAAGGACGGCCTCACTGGGCTGTCGAACCGCCGCTCGTTCGACCAGATGCTGATGACCGCATGGGCGCGCGCGCAGCGAACGCAGAGGTCGCTGGCGCTGCTGTTCGTCGACGTCGACCATTTCAAGCTGTTCAACGACGAGCACGGCCACCAGAGCGGCGACGAATGCCTGCGCGAGGTCGCGCGCGTCGTCAGCCGCCATGCCGTGCGCCCGCTCGATCTCGCCAGCCGCTATGGCGGAGAGGAATTTGCGCTGATCCTGCCCGAGACGGGCTGCGACGATGCCTGCGTCATCGCCGAGGAGATCCGCCGGGCCGTCATGGCCTTGCGGATCAGCCATGGCGCCCACGGGGCCGGCGAGCATGTCACCCTGAGTGTCGGCGTCGCCAGTCACATCCCGGGCGAAGTCGACGGCGCGCCTGACCAGCTGCTTGGCGCGGCCGACCAGGCGCTCTATGCGGCCAAGCGGCTCGGCCGCAACCGCGTCGTCTGCTCCGAGCGGGTGCTGGCCGAATTTGCCGGCTTGGGGCGGGACAATATGCCTGACAGCGCTCGAGTTCCTGGCCTGGTCCCGCGCAAATCGGCCTAAAGCGCGGCTATCGTCGCGGCAAGACCGGTTGCCCACCCCTCGCCATTAGGCTAAATGAAGCCTCGTTGCACCCGTAGCTCAGCTGGATAGAGCGTTGCCCTCCGAAGGCAAAGGTCACACGTTCGAATCGTGTCGGGTGCGCCAATTCATCCCACTGCAACCTCGACCTTTTGATCGGCATCGTGCACCGCCGGCGTGACGGACGCAGACTGAGCGCCATCACCGGGCGGTCCGATGAGGCAGGCGAGCCGGTCGCGCCACGTGGGTGAACGCCAGAGATCGCGGGCCAGTGCCACCCATTCGTGAAACGCGATCACGACCGGATTGTTGGAGCGCAGCGGCTTCACCAGGCCGTAGTGACACGGCAGGTCGTCGCGCTCGGCGACGAAGGTCCCGAACATCCGGTCGAACACGATGAGGATGCCGCCGTAATTCCGGTCCAGATACGCGGTGTTGCAGGCGTGGTGCACGCGATGATGCGACGGCGTGTTGAGTACATATTCAAGCCAGCCGAGTTTGGGGATCCATTCCGCGTGCAGCCAGAACTGGTAAAGCAGGTTGATGCCGGCGGCGGTGAACACCGGGCCTGGCGCGAAGCCGAGCCAGATCATCGGCACGTAGAAGATGGCCGTACCAGTCAGTTTTCCGGTCCAGCCAAAGCGGTAGGCGGCCGCCAGGTTGAACTCGTTCGAGGAATGGTGGATCGCGTGCGTCGCCCAGAACCAGCGAATACGGTGGCTGGCGCGGTGGAACCAGTAATAGGAGAAGTCCTGCGCGATCACGAGCACGATCACCGATAGCGCGCTGTTGAGCGGGACGGTGAACAGCCGGTGGCGCCAGGCCAGATCGACCAGCGGCTGAGCGATACTGAGCGGCAGCAGCGTGTAAACCAGATATTGCCGGCCGAGCGCGTCGGCCAGCGAGGCCGCATAGGCGCGCCAATTGTAGTCCCGCCGCATCACCAGCGCCAAGACGAGCCCCTCCAGCGTCGCGATCACGATCACGGCGGGAAGGGAGAACTGCAGGACTTGGATCAATAGCTTCATGGCAACCTCACATCGGCGGCTTGCTCGCCCGCCGGACAGTGGATTGCATGAGGACAGTGCGCCGGCGCGCCGAAACCTGAAAGACGACTGGCCGATTCCTGCAATGGGCCAGTCAAATCGGAAAACGGCTAGGTTTCGGCACTGGTCGCGCCGGCAGCACGGGCCCGCCGATACTCGGACGGCGTCACGCCGGTATGCGCCTTGAAGGCGCGATTGAACGGTCCGATCGAGCCGAAGCCGGCGTCGAGCGCAATGGTCAGGATCGGCACGGCCGATTGCGCAGGATCGCCCAGCGCGGCTTCGGCCTCCGCCAGGCGATAGCCATTGATGAAGGCGCTGAAATTGCGATGGCCGAGCTGGCGGTTGATGAGATGGCGCAGCCGATATTCGGGAATGCCGAGCTTTTGTGACAATGTTGCGATGCTCAGGTCCGGCTCGCGAAAGACCTTGTCGTGGTCGAGCAAATGGCGCAACGCCGTGAGCTCGGCTGCATCGGGTTCGGCTGCGAAGGTCACCGGCGGCGAATCCCGCGGGATCGTAACCGGCTGTCTTGCCGCCGTTCTTGCCGCCGTTCTTGCCAGCACAGCGGCAGGAATCGGCGCCATCTCGGCCGAGGCCAACGTGCCCAGCACGGCGAACAGAAAAATCAGCGCAGCCAGCCCGGCCGCGTTGGCGAGGCTGAGCGATGCCGCCGATAGGCCGCCGGGCCAGAGCCAGTCCGAGGCGATGATGAACAGCGCATAGAGCGCGGTGACCATGGCGAACCAGACGCGGAGCCGTCGCCTGCTCTCCACGAGATCAGTCGCACGCCCCGACAGCACGTGCCAGATGCCGAGCAGCAGAAGGAAGACGGACAGACCGGTGTGCGCCACGTCGATGGACATCGGATGCCCGGACATGTCGAGCAGAGCGAATCCCATCAAAGCGAGACTGCCGAGCACATGATACCAGCGCAGGCGAAACTCATCGACGAAGATGGCGCTCACCGCGAGCCAGAACGCGGCCGGCATGCCGGTGCTGACGAGATGGACCGGCATGCGCAGCGGCAGAGGCAGCGCACCGAAGCCCGGAGCCGAGTCGATGATATAGGCGGCGATGCTCAGGTTCAGAAAAACGGAATAGCGGCTGATGGGATTGCGCCTGACATCGCGCGCGGCCACCGCCACGCGGAACAGAAGAATGACGACTGCTCCTCCTCGCAGCGCGGCTTCCAGGGTCGACATGCGGTTCAGGGGTCCTGACGAGAGCGTCTTGGAGGAGCAGAAGGCGGGAGAGAGTATCGCATCGAACCGATCTGTTCTGCTTCCAAATATTTCCGACGGTTCAATGGCAATATTGCGCAACCGAACGGCTCGTGATCCGGAGCAATGTCAGCTCAGGTCTACCACAACCTCGATCAGCAGGTCACCGAGCTCGGCATTTTCAAGGCGGCGCGCTGCTCAAGAACCGGATCTGATCTCACGCATCGTGTGGCTGATCGAACCACCCTCCGGCGCCCGACGGGTGATTTGGTCGGCGCGTCCCCGTCGGTGCCTGACATGCTCTGCCCTATTTGCCTTTGAGCGCGAGCGCGCTGGTCAGGTCTCCGAGCGGCCTCTGATCGTGAGCGGCAATCGCCGCATCGCGCACGGTGATGCCGTGCAGGGTCGGCAGCTCGAAGCGGCGCGTGATGAAGCGCAGGATCGAGGTCGTGTCCATCGGCGTGTGGTCGACATAGCCGCGGCGCGCATAGGGGGAGATGATGATGGCGGGAACGCGGGAGCCGGGGCCCCAGCGGTCGCCCTTCGGCGGCGCGACGTGATCCCACAGGCCGCCATTCTCGTCATAGGTCACGACGACGAGCATATGCGCCCACTGCGGGCTCTTCTCGAGATGTGCGATCACGTCGGCGATATGCGTGTCGCCGGCCTGGATGTCGGCATAGCCGGAATGCTCGTTGAGGTCGCCCTGCGGCTTGTAGAAGCTGACCTGCGGCAGCTTGCCGTCGTCGACCGCCTTGATGAACTCGGTGCCCCCAAGGCCGCCGTCGCGCAGATGCTCGGCACGCGCCGCGGTGCCGGGCGCGAAGTTGGCGTAATAGTTCAGAGCCTGGTGGTGATACTGGAAGTTCGGGACCGGTGATTTGTTGCCGTGGTCCAGCACGTCCTGCCAGGCGCCGCCGTACCAGGCCCAGCTGACGCGCTTGAGACTGAGCAAATCGCCGATCGTCGGCTCGGTCTGCGGCGGCAACGTCGTCGGCTTCATCGGATCCGCATAAGCCTTGTCGCCATCGTTCGCGGGTTCGTTGCCGCTCGGCTGATAGGGCGGCTGCATGGTATTCACCGCGTAGAAATCAGGCGTGAGATTGCCGTCGCTGACGTATTTCGGGATGCCATCCATGGCCGATTTCGGCGAGTTGGCGGCTTCCTTCAACGTCACGCCGTCAGCCTCCACGACGGAGATCGACGGCTTGGCCGCGCTGGTGTCGGCCTTGGGATAGGTGGGGACACAGGCGCAGACCAGCCATTGGTGGTTCAGGAAAGAGCCGCCGAACGCTCCCATGAAGAAATTGTCGGCCAGCGTATATTTCTCGGCAACCTTCCACATCGCCTGCTTCGATCCGTCCCAAAGGCTCATCACCAGCGCACCGGAGTCGGCGTGGGCAACGAACTTGTCGTTGCGCCCTCCATCGATCTGCATCTGGTTCTGATAGAAGCGGTGCCAGAGGTCGTGCGTGATGGTGCCGTAGCCGAGCCCGAAGCCCTTTGGATCGTCCAGATTGAAGGGGCGATTGGGGAGATGCTCGGTCTGCGCCTCGGTCACCGGCGGCGTCACCCCCTTGGCGGTCAGGCCGCCCCAGACCGGCGGCAATTCGCGAAACGGCTTACCGTCGCGATCGCGCTGCGTCTTGGTCCGGGCGGACGCGTTCGCCACGCCGTTCGCACCCGGGAAACTGCCATAGAGATTGTCGAAGCTGCGGTTCTCGGCATAAATCACCACCACCGTATCGATCAGCGTCAGATCGTCGGCGGCATCCTTCCTGGGGCCGGGACCGTTCCCCGCTGCCAGCGCCGGACCGAACGCACCGATGAAGAAACCCGATGCACAAACGACAATCGCCGATTTCAGCCGCATTCAAAGCCCCCCTTGTCTCGACTGATTGTTGCTCCCGTTCCATTCGTCATAACGTGGACGCCGACCGAAAGCACAGTTAAATCGTCATGACGATGCCTCGCCACAGGCACGGTTGCAACACGCGGATGACGCACTGGGTTTTGGTATCCGCTGTTGTCCTCACCGCTTTGACCAACGGTCCGGGCCAGGCCGGAGCGGAAATGTCGCGCGCCGAGGCGCGCCGGCAGGCCGAGCGACTCAGCGCACTCGGTCGAAGCTTATTTTTCGATTCCTCGCTCTCGCCCTCGGGCAAGCTTGCATGTTCGTCCTGCCACGATCCCGCCCACGGCTTCGGACCGGCCAATTCCCGCGCGGTGCAGATGGGCGGTGGCGACCTGCAGCAACCGGGGACGCGGGCCGTCCCCTCCCTGAAATACCTGCAAGCGGTGCCGCCTTTCACCGAACATTTCCATGATTCCGAGGACGAGGCCGACGAAAGCATCGACAACGGCCCGACCGGAGGCCTGACCTGGGATGGACGGGTCGACCGTGGCGCCGATCAGGCGGCAATTCCGCTGCTCTCGAGCTTCGAGATGGGCAATCGGGACGCGTTCGAGGTGGCACGCCGGGTGCTCACCGCCGGCCATGGCAAGGAGATCGCGGCCATCGCCGGATCCAGCAAGGCAGCTGCCGATCCTGCCACCGTGTACAGGATCGCGCTCAAGGCGCTCGAAGTCTACCAGCAGGATTACCGGACCTTTTATCCCTATTCGAGCAAATATGACGCGATGCTGGCCGGCGAGGCCGAGCTTGCACCTGCGGAAGCGCGGGGGCTCGAGCTGTTCAACGCGCCGAACAAGGGCAATTGCGCCTCCTGCCATATCAGCAAACGGGGCAATGACGGCACCCCGCCCCAGTTCACCGATTTCGGACTGATCGCGCTCGGCGTGCCGCGCAATCGCGACATTCCCGCCAACAAGGACCCGGCCTATTTCGACCTCGGCCTGTGCGGTCCGCTGCGCAACGATTTCCTGAAGCGCGAGGATTATTGCGGCCTGTTCCGGACGCCGACACTGCGAAATGTCGCGCTTCGCCAAAGCTTCTTTCACAACGGCGCCGTGCACTCCCTGCGCGACGCCGTGCGGTTCTATGTCGAACGCGAAACCCGGCCCGAGCTTTGGTACCCGCGCAAGGCGGACGGCAGCATCGATAAATATGATGATCTGCCCGAGCGGCCCAAGGCCAATGTCAACATGGATGCGCCGTTTGACCGCAGGGCTGGCGATGCACCCGCGTTAACGGCGGCCGAGATCGACGACATCGTCGCCTTTCTCGGCACGCTGTCCGACGGATATCGACCGGCGAAGTGAAGGGGTCAGGCCCTGCGCCTGCGGCCTCAAGCAGATTTGCCGGGCAGCCCCAGCAGGCCTGCGACCACCTCGGCACCCTTGCCCGAAGCGGAGACATCTCCCTTGTCCCCGACTTCGACGACGGCGCCGTTGGAGAAGCTGAGCGACCAGCCATCATCGGCGCTGTTTCGGCGCCGGTCGGTCAGTTCGATACCGGCTGCGGAAATCACGGCAGTAGCCTTGTCGACATCCATGGTCGTCACCTCCTGCAAGTCGCCTCGATGGTTTTGGGTGATGTACCCACATCGAAGAGCCTAAACCGCTTGGGCCGTTCTGCACAGGGTCGGATCGGATATCAGCGGCTCACCGCAGGTCTGATGAGCCACCCTTCGTCGCCCGAAGGGTGGTGCTTGGCGTATCCCAGTCAGTGCCTGACGTGCTCGAACACGACGATCACGCCGGTGGGCTCCGGTTCGTGCGCCATCAAGCGGGTCAGATCGGCATCACTCCAGTCGGCGAGGCTGACGACTTCGCCGGTCTCGCGCTCCGCGCTGAGCGACGAGGTCGGCTCGAGAACCTTCAGGCCCATCTCGTCGACGAAGAACGTGTGGTCGCCGAACATGCTGTTGAGCTGGGGTATGGCGGGATGCTCGTCGGGCAGCACCTGGGCGCCGAGCTGGTTGACGGTCTGCTTCACCTGTTCGGATGTGAGCTTCATGAGCTGCTCCGTTCTGTCACTCGTGTTCATGGAACTGAGCGGGCGCCTGTACCGCCTGGCTCAAACTCCCGAACGGGTGCTGCGCACAAATGTTCCTGGGAAATTTAATTCGTGATCGCGCGATTTCATCTGCCGCGCAGACGGCGCAAAATCGCCACACGACGCACGATCCGCCCGATTAGGCGTGACATCGCCGTGAACTAGTGCTCGATCCTGTTCTCGCCAACCGAGAGGGCGCAGATGCGTGACAGATAGGTGTAAGGCAGACCCGTCTCCTCGGCCCAAGCGTTGAACTGTGCCTGCACCTTTGCGAGATCGCCCTTCGACTTGACCTCTTCGGCGATGTCGAGACCGGCATCGCGCAAGCAAGCGACGACATCCCGCGATGTCACAAAACCGTCCCAGCCGACGAAACGCAGCAGCATCTGACCGGTGTTGCCGCCGAGCCGGGAGCCGCGCTTGGTGAGCAGATCGAGCAGGCCGATCTGGTTCGACGGCGGCCATTTCGCCAGAAACTTGCCGAAGCTGCCGTGCTCTGTCGCGATCTCCTGCACGAAGGCTGCATTGTCGCGCACCGACATGATCTTGGCGCCATTGCGCACGATCCGCGCGTCGCGCAGCAGGGCTTCCCAATAATCCTCGGGCTGGAAGCTGAGCTTGACCGGCTGGAAGCGCAGGAACGCGTCTTCGAAACCGTCCCATTTCGCCTCGATCACGCTCCAGGCAAAGCCTGCGCAAAACACCCGTCGCGCCATCTCGGCGAGGATGCGGTCGTCGCCGAGATTCGCCAGACCCTTCAGGCCGGGCTTGTCAGGCATCAGCTTCTCGAGCGCCTTGGGCCCGCCCTTGCGCTTCTCGGCGCGGGCACGAATGGTTTTGAAGGACGTCATGCGATCACTCGGGAATGAGGGTGCTCCACGACATCAGAATTCAGCGATGCGGTCCAGCCTCACGCCCGCGAGAGTGACGGCACCTCGTTTGGCATGATGGCCTGGAGGCCGCCGAAGCGGCGCTCGCGGCCGTGAAAGGAGGCCAGCGCAGCGGCGAGATCGCCTGCATCGAATTCCGGCCACATCCGCTCGGTGAAATGCAGCTCGGCATAGGCGCCTTCCCAGAGCAGGAAGTCCGACAAGCGCTTCTCGCCCGAGGTACGGATGATGAGATCGACGTCGCGCAAGCCCGCCTCGCCGGTGACGAGCTGTGAGAAGGCTTCGCGGGTCAGGCTGGTCAGCGCAGCCGCCTTCGCCGCGGCATTCAGGATGGCGTCGCGCGCGGAATAGTCGACCGCGATGCGTAAGTGCAGCGTGGTGCCGTGTGCGGTGTCCGCCTCCGCGCGCGCGATGGCATTGGCGATGCCATCCGGCAGGCGGTCGCGGCGGCCGATGACGTTGAGGCGGACACCATTCTTCGCGAGGCTCTGCACCTCATTGGCGAGATAGAAGCGAAGCAGCGTCATCAGCGCGGCGACCTCGGCCTTCGGCCGGCGCCAATTGTCGGTCGAGAACGCGTACAGCGTCAGCGTGCCGATGCCCTGCTTGGGCGCGGCTTCGACGATTCGCCGAATCGTCTCCACGCCGGCCTCGTGGCCGCGCACGCGCGACAGACCCCGCCGCGTCGCCCATCGCCCGTTGCCGTCCATGATGATGCCGACATGAAGTTTCTCGTTGTGGCACGTTGTGTCACTTTGCATCGCAAAGTCTCCGCTCAAAATGGGGGACAGTCAGGTCGAAAGAATGCCGAGGCGGCCGAGCGGCGACGCTTCGCGGCCCGCAGCCTTGGCGGCGTCGCGTACCAGCCGCTCGAGCACCGCGAGATAGTCGAGGAAGCGGCGACGGCCGGTCTTGGTCAGACGGCAGGTGGTGTGCGGGCGATTTCCTTCATAGCCCTTCGTGACCTCGACGAGGCCAGCCTCCTGGAGCACCGCGAGGTGCCGGCTGAGATTGCCGTCGGTAAGGCCGCAGAGCTGTTTCAGATCGGCGAACGCAAGCCCCTTCGGGTGAGCCATCAACGAGGTCAGCAGCCCAAGCCTCGCCTTCTCGTGGATCACACGGTCGAGCCCCTCATAAGAGAACGGCGCGCTGTCAGTCTTCGACATCATTGTCTCCGGACGCGAAATACAGAATGGCCGCCATGAGCGATTGGCCGATGACGAAGGGCAAGCCCATGGTCCAAGGCGACAGCATGTGGGTCCGGCTCGCAAGCACCACGACCACAAAGCCCGAGATGAAGTACCAGGCCCCGGCGAATGCCACGCCGCGCGGCAGCCAGCGGACAGAGGCGAAAATGCCGAGCGACACCAGGATCTGCCATAGCCCCGGGAGCAGCCACAGCGTCTCCGCGGCGAACTTCCACATCACCACCGCAAGCAGGACACCGGCGACGCCCGCGGGCAGGAACTGTTCGACGGCCTGATGGATCATGGCGTCGGCCAGACCCGAATGATGGCGGCGCGAGCGCGCGCGCATCTCGATCCAGATGATCAGGGCGGACAACGCAGCCGCGATGAACCAGCCGAAGAAGAAGCCGAGCGGCTCGCCGGTGGGATCGCGGAGCAGCCAGAATTGCAGGACGGCGGTGACAAGCGCGACAGCTCCGGTCGCCGCCATCGTGGCCGGACCATAGCCGCGGAACGCCGTGCCGGCCGCAATCTGGCTGCGGATCGCCACGATGTCAGCCAGTGCCTTGTCGAGATCGCGCATTGGCAACGCCAAAACTCCGCTCCACCCACGCTCGCGGATCGGCTCTTCCGATCACTTTGTGATGCAAAGTATACCGCGTTACAAAGTAAAGGCAAGCCGGGAAATCGCCTGCGCAGACGGTTCCGCGTAGACAACCAGCGGTTGCATTTCGGTCGACAGCCCAGCTAAGATGCGGCGAGGGTGCCTGGGGGGAAGTCATGTGGTTAAGGTCGTTCATCGCTGCAGCTCTGCTGCAGATGTGTCTTCTCGAGACGGCGCATGCGAAAGGACCGTTTGGCACCGTCAACGTCGGCGGCTGGGTCGGCGGCGCGTTCAGCAACGACGAGACGGGCGCCTTCTCGCATTGCGCGGCGACAGCGCCTTATGCGAACGGCGTCATCCTCGTCGTGAGCCAAAATGCCGCCGGCACATGGTCGCTCGCCTTTGCGAGTCCCAACTATCACTTCAACAAGGGCGAGAATGCCGCGATCGACGTGACCTTTGACGGGCAGCAGCAAGCCAGGCTGTACGCCGCGGCGTACCGGCCCGACATGCTCACGGCAGTCATGCCGCTGAATGTCGTGCGTACGTTTCAGAAGGCGACCCTGATGGTGGCGACGGCCGGCAGCGCCGTTCTGAATTTTAACCTCACCTCGACCGGACCGGTGATCGCTGCATTGGCCAATTGCGTGACCAAGGTGAAGGCCGACGGCCTCGACAAGGCCGGCGACTTCACCAAGAGTGCCGCCAAGCCAGCCGTCGCGGCGGACAAGCAGGCGCCACCGGCGGCAGGCAAGCCTGCCAAAGCGAGCAAGAGCAGCTCCGGATTTGGCACCGGCTTCGTGGTCAGCGCCAGCGGCCACATCGTCACCAACAACCACGTAATCGAAGGTTGCAGCGAGCTCAAAGGAAATCTCACTGGCGAGGCAGCGATGTTATTGCGCGTGGTGTCTGCTGACGCGAACAACGATCTCGCTCTTTTGCAGGCGCCGTCGACCGCGACATTCAAGGAATATGCCCGGATCCGTGACCGCTCCTTCCGCTCCGGCGATTCGGTCGTTGCGATCGGCTTTCCTTATCACGGCCTGCTCACGTCGGACTTCACCGTGACGACCGGCATCGTGAGCTCGCTCAGCGGCATGCGCAACGACACGCGATTCCTGCAAATCAGCGCACCGGTGCAGCCCGGCAACAGCGGCGGCCCACTGTTCGACACCAGCGGTCAGATCGTTGGCGTGGTCACCGGAAAGCTCCCCGGATTGCGCATTGCCGCGCTGACAGGCGACATCCCCGAGAACATCAACTTCGCGATCAAGACCGGCGCGCTGCGCGACTTCCTTGACAATTCGGTGGTGCCAGCCGAAGGGCGAGCTCAAAACCACCGAGATCGCCGGCAACGCTCGCGCCTATACGATGCTGATCTCGTGCAAAGGCACGGAAGAGGCCGACGCGAAGAAGTAGCCGCCCTCAGCCGTGGCAGCACGCGCTCTTTGCCTGTGACTCGTACTGGTCGCGCAGGCGGACCCAGTCCATCGGATAGGGCAGGCCTTCCTCGTGTCGGCCGAGCGGGGTGAGGTCGAGATATTGATAAGCCGCGTTCATCATGTCGAGGCCGCGGGCGAAGCAGGAATAGGTATGAAAGATCTCGCCTGCCTCGTCGCGAAAGAACACGCTGATGCCGGGCAGCTCCGGGCCGTAGAACGGCGTGGTGCCGAAATTGTATTTCGGCACGCCCTGCTCGATCTGCTCGCGCGTGAACGAGACTCCGTAATCGGAGTTGAAGTCGTTGCGGCCTGACGACACCCAATCGAAACTCCAGCCCATGCGTTTCTTGAACGCCTCGAGCTTCGGGACCGGGGCCAGCGAGATCGCGACCATGGTGGTGTCGCGCGCCGCCAGATGCGGCACCATGCGCTCGAAGCCATCGGCCCAGAACGAGCAGCTCTTGCAGGCAGCTTCCCAGTCCGGCGCGAACATCACATGTTGGACCACGAGCTGCGGGCGGCCCTTGAAGAGATCAGCCAACGTCACCTGGCCGTCCGGCGCGTCGAACATGTAGCTCTTGTCGACTTTCACCCAAGGTAATGCGCGGCGCTCCTCGGCGAGGCGCTCGCGCGCCCGTGAAAACTCCTTCTCGCGCGCCAGATGGACCTTGCGAGCCGCGACCCATTGCTCGCGCGAGACGATCTGATGTTGCTGCATGATATCCTCCTCTGTCCGGATCAACCGACGAAGGCGTCGAGCTTGTCGAAGAACGAGTTCCAGCCACGCTGATGGTTGTCGCGTGCAGTTTCGTCGAAGAACTGAGCGTGATGAAAGATCATCAGCGTGCCGGCACTGTCAGGCTTCAGCGTGATCGTCACCAATGATTCGCGCTCCGGTGTCGAATGCCAGGCCCAGGTGAAGACCAACCGCTCGTTCGGCACGACCTCACGGTAGAGGCCGTTCGCCTCGAAATATTCGCCGTCGTCGCGCGTGAACGAGATGCGGTAGCGGCCGCCGGCGCGGACGTCGAGTTCGGCGTTCAGCGTCGCCGGCTTCATGCTCGGCGGCCCGAACCATTGCACTAGCTGCGCGGCTTGCGTCCAGGCGGCGAAGACCTTTTCCGGCCGCGCGCGGAGCCGGCGTGTGAGCGTAAGGCTTGGGCCTTCGTTTGCGCGTCCGGCGACGTTGGCGACGGCGTTGACCATGGTTTGTCCTCCACAAAGGCGGCAAGGCGGTCGAAACTCTCGGACCAGAATTGGGCATAGCGATTGAGCCAGTCCATCGCCTGCTCCATCGGCTGCGCGGTGAGCCGGCAGGAAACCGTGCGCCCGGTCTTCTCCCGCACGATCAGGCCTGCATCCGTCAGCACGTCGAGATGTTTCATGATTGCCGGCAGCGAGATCGAAAATGGCGCCGCCAGCTCGCTCACGGACAGGCTCTCCTTTTCGCCGAGGCGGGCCAGCAATGCGCGCCGCGTCGGATCCGACAATGCCGCAAAGGTGCGATCAAGCGTCTCGTCCTGATACTTAACCATAGGGTTTAGTATAGGCGCTAACGTCGGCCCGTCAAGCAGGAACTCGCGCACGGAAAAAGCCCCGCCTTGCGGCGGGGTTCAATTCCCGGTCGATCAAGCTACTCGACCTTGAGGCCGGCGAACTCGACGACTTTCTTCCACTTGGCGGTCTCCGCCTCGATCTCCTGGCCGAACGCCTCCGGCGTCAAGCCGAGCGGATCGCCGCCAAGCTCGACCAGGCGCTTGGTCATGGACGGCTCTTTCATGAGCGCGTTGATCTCGTTGTTGAGCTTGGCGATCATGTCCTTGGGCATGTTCTTCGGCGCACCCATGCCGAACAGCGCGCTTGCCTCATAGTCTTTCACGGTCTCGCCGATCGCCGGCACGTCGGGAAGCTGTGGCGAGCGCTGGGCGGTTGTGACGCCGAGCGCGCGCAGCGAACCGGAGCGGATGTGCTGGATGATCGACGGCATGTTGTCGAAGATCACCTGCACCTGTCCGCCGAGCATGTCGGTGATCGCGGGCGCCGCGCCGCGATAGGGCACGTGCTGCATCTTGCAGCCGGTCAGCGCCATGAACATTTCGCCGGACAGATGCACCGAGGTGCCGTTGCCGGAAGAGGCCATGTTCACCTTGCCGGGATTGGCTTTCACGTACTCGATGAACTCGGCAACCGTCTTGGCAGGCACGTCCTTGTTGACGGTCATCACGTTCGGCACGCGCTGGAAGGCGGCGATCGGCGCGATGTCGCGAACGAAGTTGAATTTGAGGTTGGTGTAGAGCGTCGAGTTGATGTAGTTCGCCGGATTGACCAGGAGCACGGTGTAGCCATCGGGCTCGGCGTTCACGACGGATTCGGTGCCGATGTTGTTGCCGGCGCCCGGCTTGTTCTCGATCACGAATTGCTGGCCGAGCCGCTCCGACAGCCGCTGGCCGATCAGGCGCGCGAGGATGTCGGTTGCACCGCCGGGCGGATAGCCGACCACGAACTTCACCGGCCGGGACGGATAATCCGCCGCGAAGGCTTTCGACAGCGGGCTGGCTGCAAGCGGCGTAGCGGCGAGCAGGCCGAGCGCGGAACGGCGGGTGATCATATCGAGGGTTCTCCCAAGTGTTGTTCTTCAAGTGTTGTTCTTCAAGTCTTGTTCTTGATAGCGGCGTCAGCGGCGTTGTAACAAAGGCCACCACGCGCGGAAAGCGCGGAAGCCCCGTGGCGAGCGGCAAAGCGCCGCGGACGTCGCTCCGGCTTGTCAAAAGAAGATCGATGTCCGGCCGCGCGACGCCGACGTCGGAGGATTAGCGTCGCTGGAGACGGCGGCGAAGGCGGAACTCAGGAAGGCGGTCGAGTGACGGCAGCCGGATCAGAACGATCCCAGCGCCACCGGCCGGAACGCCTGCAGCAGCTGCTGGTCGAGCTTGCCGCCCATGCCTTCCATCATCGTGAATGCACGCGAGTGCGTGAACGGCATGCGGTAGGCGCGCTTCTCGACCAGAGCCGCATAGATGTCGACGATCGTCGTCAGGCGCACGATGTCGCTGATCTGGTTCGACGACAGCGCGTTGGGGTAGCCGGAGCCGTCGAGGAATTCATGGTGATGCAAAACGACGTCGAGCATCTCCGGCGGGAAGCCGCCTTGGGCTGCGAGCGCGTCATAGCCGCGGCGCGGATGCTGTCGAACCTCGGCCATCTCCTCGTCGGTGAGCTTGCCGGCCTTGTCGAGCAAATGAGAGGGAACGAAGGCCTTGCCGACATCGTGCAGCAGCGCGGCGCGGGTCAGCCGGCGCTGGTCGTCCTCGCGCATGCCGAGGTGCTGCGCGAAGGCGACCGCGAAGCCGGTGACGAACAGGCAGTGCCGGTAACTGCCGACATGATGGCAGCCGACGGTGGTGAGCCATTCGCGCAGCGAGGAGTGCTTGATCGCCTTCAGGATCTTGTTCTCGGCGGCGATGACGTCGTCGAACGTCAAGGGGATGCCGAGCGGCAGCTTCTCGAACATCTTCTTCAGCACCGCATGCGCCGCCTCGACGCCGCGGTTGAGCGTCTTGCCGCGATCGGTCGCGTCATAGGTGGCGGTATCGGGAAAAGCAGCGCGGATGCGCTGGAGGATGTCTTCCGGCTGCAGCGGTCGCGAGATGGTGTCGGTGGCGCCCAGCGCCCAGGCCTGCATGGTGCCGTGGTGCAGGGCGTCGGCCAGCACGAACAGCCGCGGCATCGAACGATAGGCGTCGCCCCGCAGCTTGTTGCGCACCCGCTGCACGCTCTCGTGCGAGCGCAGGTTGATGTCGACCACGAGACCGGAGAGAGCGCGTGACGGCTGCTCGGGAATCTCCTGCGTCGAGACCGTCGCGACGTCGCCGACCGCCTTCAAGATGCTGGCGAGCTCGCTGCTCTGGTCGCTGCGATCCGAAGCCAGCAGAAGCTGGCGTTTGGTGGCGGATTTGGCTGGCGCGTTCATGGCTTCCCCAAAAGCACGGGAGGGTATTTGGCATCAGCCTAAGCCGGATCAGGTTCTCCGGCCCTTAAGAGGCATGCTCAACGGACGCTGCCGGAATTCCACGCAATTTTACGGATCGCCTGCACCAACGCGAAAACAACCCCATGCGCAGTAGAACGGCCATTGATGGATAAGGGGAATTTCAAATGCTCTCACGCCGCCCTCCGCTGTCGTCGCCCGGGTTGACCGGGCGACCCAGCACGCCAGTACGCCGCGGCAGGAAACCGAGAGGCCGCGGCGTACTGGATGCCCCGCTGTCGCGGGGCATGACAGTGAGGGTGTGGAAATGGCCCCCAAAACAAATCCGCCGGAGGTGGTCCCCCGGCGGATCGTCCCTCGTATTACAATCGCAGCGGGTCTACGCCTTCATCGCCCCCTTCACGGCTTCCGCCGTGATCGGCAGCGCGCGGACGCGGGCGCCGGAGGCATTGAAGATGGCGTTGCCGATGGCGGGCGCGACGACCGTCACCGCCGGCTCGCCGACGCCGGTGGCCTTCTCGCCATTGGCGATCACGGCGACCGCGACCTCCGGCATCTGGCTCATGCGCAAGGGCGTGTAGCCATCGAAATTGGTCTGCTCGATGCCACCGTCCTTCAGCGTCGCCTTCTCGTACAGGGCCAGCGACAGGCCCCACAGCGCCGCACCCTCGACCTGGGCGCGGATGTTGTCGGGATGCACCTGCGTGCCGACATCGGTTGCGACCGTGAGCTTCTTCACGGTCACCTCGCCTGAGGGCGCGACAGCAACATGCGCGACGCAAGCGGTCCAGCTTGCGGTCGCACGTTCCTGTGACGACACGCAGGCAACGCCCATGCCCTCACCCTTCGGCAGCTTCTTGGTGCCGTAGCCGGCAAGGCCCATCGCGGCGAGCAGCGTATTGCGCAACCGCTGCGCGCCGCCGTCGTTCTTGCCGGCGCCGTCGAGCAGCGAGATGCGATACTGCGCCGGATCCTTGCCGGCCGCGGCCGCGATCTCGTCGATCATGCTCTCGACCGCCCAGAAGGTCCAACCCGGCGCCACCGAGCGGAGCTGGCCCGACGGAGTGGCGTTGTGCGCCATCTCGTTCTTGATCGCGCGCACATTGTGGTTCGGCACGGTGTAGAAGAAGTCCGAACCGTTCACGGTGAACGCGTCGAGCGGGCCCTTCTTGTCGACCGACGGCGACAGGAAGTCGGGGATGCCCCAGCGCTGCGTCGGCCAGGCCGAGACGACGTCGTGGCTGAGCGCTATGAGCTTGCCGTCGCCGTCAATGCCGGCCTTCACTTTCTGGTAGGTGAGCGGACGCGAGAAATCCATCGTCATGTCGTTCTCGCGCGTGTAGATCACCTTCACCGGCTTGCCGACGGCCTTGGCCGCCTGCACCGCCGGCACCATCATGTCGGCATCTAACCTGCGGCCGAAACCGCCGCCGAGCCACATCTGGTGCATCACCACGAACTTCGGATCGATCCCGGCAGCACCCGCCGCAATCGCGCCGGAGCGTGTCGCGAACTGGTTGCCGGAATAGATGTGCAGGATGTCGCCCTTGAACTCCGCAGTGGCGTTCATCGGCTCCATCGGCGCGTGGATGTTGATGCTGGTGGTGTATTCCGCCTCGAGCACCTTCGCCGCCGTGCCGAGCGCGGCGCCGACATCACCGTCCTTGACGAAGAACTGGCCGGAATCGTCGAGGCCCTGAAGCCGCTTGGCCTCATCGAGCAGCGACTCGCTCGACAGCTTTGCATTCGGTCCGCCGTCATAGCTGACCTTCAGCGCTGCCGCGGCCTTCTTCGCGTTGGCATAGGTATTGGCGACCGCGACGACCCAGCCCGTCGTGGTCTGGGTCTTGTCGTCGAGGGTGACGGCCTTGATGAAGCCCGGCACCTTCTTCGCATCGCTCTCGTCGACCGATTTGACCGTGGTGCCATAGCGCACCGGCGGCGTCACCACCGCGCCATAGACCATGCCCGGGATCATCACGTCGATGCCGTATTTGGCCGTGCCGTTGGTCTTGGAGGGGATGTCGAGCTGCGGCACCGACACACCGATCATGGTGTATTGATCCGGCGTCTTCAGCTTGATCGCCTTCAGCTCATCAGGCGTGAAGGTTTTCGTTGCCTTGCCGCTCTTGACGACATCGGCGAACGACATCTGCTTCTTCGACTTCGCATGCGAGACCACGGAATCGCGCACCACGAGCTCGGAAGCCGGCACGCCCATCGCAGTGGCCGCGCCTTCCGTCAACGCCATGCGTCCGGCCGCACCCGCGCGGCTCATCGCGTCGAAGTTCATCATGGTCGACCAGCTGCCGCCGGTGATCTGCGCACCGAGGACCGGATCGTTGAACTTCGGATCGTTGGAGGCGAGATTGACCCGCATGTCGCTCCATTTCGCACCCAGCTCCTCGCAGACGATCTGCGCCATGGTGGAGGCGATGTGCTGGCCCATGTCGGCCTTGCCGCAGGTCACGGTGACCAGGCCATCGGGCGAGATCGCATACCAGACGCTCGGCTCGAAATTGGCCGGCGCCGCGGCGAGCGCTTCACCAATGCCGGGCACGCCGGCATAGCCGAGCACGAGGCCGGTGGCGGCGGTGCCGACCAGGAAGGAGCGGCGGCTCAGATCCGATGTCTCAGGTGTGATGGTCTTCACGTGCTTGTTCATGTGGGCCTCCGCTCGTTGCCGGCGGCGGATGCGGTGCGCATCTCGGTGGCGGCGCGCATGATGGCCTTCTGGATCCGCGAATAGGTCATGCAACGGCAGAGATTGCCGTCCATATGCGCCACGACCTCTTCCTTGGTCGGGTTGGCGTTCTTCGCCAGCAGCGAAGCCGCCTGCATGATCTGCCCGGACTGGCAATAGCCGCATTGCGGCACCTGCTCGGCGATCCATGCCTTCTGCAGGGGATGGTCGCCCTTGGCGGACAGGCCTTCGATGGTGGTGATCTTCTTGCCGGCGACGTCGCCGACCATGGTCTGGCACGACCGTACGGCCTCGCCGTTGACGTGCACGGTGCAGGCACCGCACAGGCCGGCACCGCAGCCGAATTTCGTGCCGGTCATCTGCAATTGTTCGCGGATGGCCCAAAGGAGCGGCGTGTCGTTTGCCGCGTCCACGGACATACTCCGCCCGTTGATCGTGAGCGTTGGCATAGGCGTCTTCCCCTGCCGGTGCATGAAGCCGCTTACGGCGGCGACTTGATTGACGGACGCCCACCGGGCTGGCCTCCGCCTTGCGCGGAACAATGATCGGGTTCTTGCGCGGAGGCAAATGCAATTTGGAATCGATCGAAACAATCTCGGCAGTCGCTTGTTGTGCGTCGCGACAACAGCGGTGACGTTAGCGACTGGACGCAACAAGCTGCGAGCTGGGCATGCATGTCATCGCGATCGCAACGGTTTCTTCGAGGTAACTTGGAGAGCTAAGGTGCAAGCGCCGGTGCGGGTGTCCCTTCTCCCCTTGCGGGAGAAGGTGGCGCGAAGCGCCGGATGAGGGGTATCTCTCCACTCGCAAGATCGTTCGCGAGGAGAGATACCCCTCACCCGGCTTCGCTTCGCGAATCCACCCTCTCCCGCAAGGGGCGAGGGCGCACCGTCGTCGTGGTTGGAGCGAACAAGAACAAGAAAGGTCGGAAGCAATGCCAAGGATCGATCGGGACGGCGTCGGCATCCATTACGAGGTTCATGGCGACGGGCCGCCGCTGCTGCTGACCCACGGCTATTCCTCGACGTCTGCGATGTGGCACGAGCAGGTCGATGCTCTCTCGAAAGACCACAAGCTCATCCTGTGGGACATGCGCGGCCACGGACAGTCGGACTATCCTGACGATCCCGACGCCTATAGCGAGGCGCTGACCGTCGGCGACATGGCGGCGATCCTCGATGCCGTCGGCGCCTTCAGCGCCATCGTCGGCGGGTTGTCGCTCGGCGGCTACATGTCGCTTGCGTTCTACCGCGTTCATCCAACACGCACGCGTGCGCTGCTGATCATCGACACGGGGCCCGGCTTCAAGAAAGACGACGCCCGCGAGGCCTGGAATGCGCGGGCGCTCGCCACGGCCGACAAGCTCGAGCTGGAAGGACTCGCCGTGCTGAAAGCGGCCACGCGCGAGCGCGCCAGCGCCAGCCATCGCGACGCCAAGGGACTGGCCCTCGCCGCGCGCGGCATGCTGACCCAGCGCGATGCAGCCGTGATGGAGTTGCTGCCCGAGATCAAAGTGCCGTCGCTGATCGTGGTGGGCGCCGACGACACACCGTTCCTGGCGGCGTCGGATTACATGGCAGCCAAGATCCCCGGCGCACAAAAGGTCGTGATCCCCGCGGCCGGACACGCCGTCAATATCGATCAGCCCAAGGCTTTTGTTGACGCCGTGGGGCCTTTCCTGAAGAACTTGCCGGCGTAGGCGGCGAACAGGGATCAAGACGATGAGGCGGACAATCTTGGCTGCGGGCGCAGCGCTTCTCTCGATGACAGTGTCGGTGCAGGCCGAACCGTTCGGTACGGTGCCGCTGCGCCGTCCTTTCGTCGAGACCCTGTCGAACAATACGCCGCTGGCGTTCGGGATGGACGCGGACCAGACCGCGCGCGCTCTCGGACAGCCCCTGCAATATGTCCGTGGACGGCGCGGCAACGAGATCTATCTCGCCCTGCGCGAGCTCGGCGGCAGCGGCCTGGTGCCGTCCCGCAACCGCCTGTTCCTGCAATTCCGTCACGGGCGGCTAGCCGGATGGAAAGAGGATTACGGCGACAACTGGATGTGGGAGTGAGCGCGGCTCCGTGAAACAACAAAGATCGTAGCCCGGATGGAGCGGAGCGAAATCCGGGCTAGGGCACTTCATGATGGAGAGGTGCAAGTCTATCCAGACCCGTCATTGCGAGCGCAGCGAAGCAATCCAGACTATCTCCGCAGCAAGATTCTGGATTGCTTCGCGACGCTCGCAATGACACTGGTGATCAACGAGACGGCTGGGAAGCAACAATCAACAACAAAGGATCATCCCGTGGGACAAGACATCAAACTGACGGCGTCGGACAATTTCCAGCTTGGCGCGTATCGCGCCGATCCCGCAGGCCGCCCTAAGGGCGCTGTGGTGGTGATCCAGGAGATTTTTGGCGTCAATCACCACATCCGCTCGGTCTGCGACCGCCTCGCCGCGGAAGGCTATGTCGCGATCGCGCCGTCGATCTTCGACCGGACGTCGCCGGGCTTCCAGTCAGGCTATACGCCCGATGAGATCGCGGAAGCGCGCAAATTCGTCGCCAATCCCGACTGGGCGGCGATGCTGCGCGACACCCAGGCCGCGATCGACGCGGTCAAAAACACGGGGCCGGTCGGCATCATCGGCTTCTGCCTCGGCGGCAGCATCGCCTTTGTCGCGGCGACGCGATTGAACGGCCTGAAGGCCGCGATCGGCTATTACGGCGGCGCCATCGTGCGCTTTGCGGATGAGACACCGAAGGTGCCGACGCAACTCCATTTCGGCGAGAAGGATCAAGGCATCCCCCTCACCGATGTCGAGACCGTCAAGGCGAAGCGGCCCGACGTCGAAGTGTTTACCTATCCGGGCGCGCAGCATGGCTTCCATTGCGACGAGCGGCCGAGCTACGACAAGGCCAGTTCCGACATCGCCTGGCCGCGCAGCCTGGCGTTCCTTGCGGAGCATTTGACGAAGTAGGCGGGCACCCTCTCCTCCGTCATTCCGGGGCGCGCGTAGCGCGAACCCGGAATCCATCGGGCCGTAGAGTCGATGGATGAATGGATTCCGGGCCTGCACCGCGTCGCGGCGCGTCCCGGAATGACCATAGGAGAGAGGTTGCGCGGCTCCTCAAAGCAGGAATCGGGTGGCTGCGTCACGCCACCCGGCGATAGAGCTGGCTGATCAACCCAGTTCACGCCGGGAGATCGTCATGCAGCAGCCCAACAGCAACCTCGTCATCCGCAACCCGTTCGGCACCATGGACGTGCCGGCGCCTGATGATGCCGAAGTCATGCACTACGCCATATCCGCTGTGCTGAGCGGCGATGCCGACGACCTCAATGCGGCGCATTGGCCATCCCTTCCGGCGCTGTCCGACCCGCTCGATGGCAGCTGGGCGAGCCGCTGGAACGGCGGTGCCGATCCGACCATTGCGGGCGATACGCGGGAGAGATGGAAGCAGGGCCGCGCGGAGGTCCGTGTCGTCGGCGAACGGATCTATCTACGCTTCGATTGGGACGAGGGCCGACGCCACGGACTGATCGATGCCGTGCGCGACGGCGGCAATGGCCTGATCGGGAAATACATCAACCTGACCAATCCCGCGATCGTCAGGCCCTGGATCGGGCTCGTGGTCGACGCCACGCGCATTGACGGATGCTTTCCGAACGGGCGGCTTGATTTCAGGCGGTGACCCTGTCCGTCATTCCGGGGCGATGCGTTAGCATCGAACCCGGAATCTCGAGATTCCGGGTTCGCGCTACGCCAGCCCCGGAATGACAGCAAGAACTAGAACCAGCGCTCGCCCACGAACACGGTGTCGCCGGGGCTGACGGGCGTGCCGAGCGGCACGACAGCGCGCATGGCGCCACCAGCATCGGTGTGAGTCACGGTGACCACATCGCGCTTGGCGCGCGGCGAGAAGCCGCCGGCGATCGCGACCGCGCTCTCGACCGTCATGTTGGGCACGTAAGGATATTGGCCGGGCGCCGCGACCTCGCCGAGAATGAAGAACGGGCGATAGGACTCGATCTCCACGGCCACCGATGGCTCGCGGATATAGCCGTTGCGCAGGCGCGCGGCGATTTCACCGGCGAGCCCCGCCGTGGTGCGGCCACGCGCCGGCACCGCGCCGATCAGCGGCATGGTGATGGAACCGCCGGCATCGATAGCGTAGCTGTTGGTGAGACCTTCCTGGCCGTAGACCACCACGCGCAGCTTGTCGCCGGCATCGAGATGATAGGAGGCGTCGTAGTGCACCGGTGCGGCCACCATTGGCGCGGCATAAGCGACCGGCACCGGCGCGGGACCCGCGGCAAAGGAGTTGGCGAGCGCATCGAGGGCGCCGCCGCCATTGTTGGCAACAACGACCGGCTGCGGCGCGGTGTAGGGCTGGCCGTAAGCTATGGTGTCGAGATCGGGACGAGGCTGCATGTATGCGACGGAGCCGGTTGTCTGCATGCAGCCGCCCAGGTTCAGCGCGGCGGACGCTGCCAAGATCGACCATCGAAACGCGCGTGCAACCGGCACCGGACCATCCCTACCGACGAGACGGCTCCAGTGATGCACCCGTTATGGTTAACAAAGGGTTGAAGGGGAGGCTAAGCACGCCGTCGCTTCGACGACTTGCAATTACGCGCTCACACCCACGCCGATGGGACACGACACGCCGGTGCCGCCAAGGCCGCAATAGCCGGCGGGATTCTTCGCCAGATATTGCTGGTGGTAGTCCTCGGCGAAATAGAACGGACCCGCGGGCGCGATCTCGGTGGTGATGGTGCCGAGGCCCTTTGCGGCGAGCGCTTTCTGATAGAGCGCCTTGAATTCGTCAGCCGCCTTCTTCTGCGCATCGGAATAGGTGTAGATCGCACTTCGGTATTGCGTGCCGACGTCGTTGCCCTGGCGCATGCCCTGCGTCGGGTTGTGGTTCTCCCAGAACGTCTTCAGCAGTTTCTCGTATGAAATCTTCTTCGGATCAAACACCACCAGCACCACTTCGGTGTGGCCGGTGCGGCCCGAGCAGGTCTCTTCATAGGTCGGGTTCGGGGTGTGACCGCCGGCATAGCCGACGGCCGTGGTGTAGATGCCCTCGCCAAGCTCCCAGAATTTCCGTTCGGCGCCCCAGAAGCAGCCGAGCCCGAACACGGCCTGCTCGAGGCCATCGGGGTAAGGCGGCTGCAACTTGCTGCCGTTGACGAAATGGAAGCTCGCAGTCGGAATCGGCTGCGGACGACCGGGCAGCGCGTCAGCCGCGCTCGGCAACGTGGTGGACTTGCGCATGAACAGCATGATGGGATCTCCGGGAAACGAGTTGGCGCGCGCCTGAACCAGGTGTTCAGGCGGCGTGCTCGCGATCGAGTGGGAATATAGGTCTCTACGGAGGAAGTGGCAGTCTCGTTACGTCGCCGTTCGCGAGCCCAATCCCGGCGGGAATCGAGAAGGTTCAATCCCCGGCGGGAATCGAGAAGATTCAATCCCCGGCGGGAATCGAGAAGATTCAATCCCGGGAATAGCCGATCAGCGGCTTGCGCGGCCGGAACACGATCATCAACACGATGCCCAGAATGCCCAGAACGGCGAAAACCGGCTGGTCGAGCACCAGGCGGATCACCGAGGTCCAGAGCCAGGGCGCCTTGGCCTCGACCCAGGTCCGGAAGGCGGACTGGCTGGCCTGGTTGATGTCGTTCCAGAACTGGCCGAACCGGGTGAAGCGCAGGGTCTGGTCGGCCACCCAGCGGGCGCCGTCATAGACCACGAAGAAGAACCCGCAGGCCAGCAGCAACAAGCCAATCAGACGGAAAAAGCCGCGGATCATGCCTCACCCTCTATGGCCGCCCGAGCGGACGAGCCCCTGGAAATGCCGTCAGCCAATAGCCGGGAGACGGCAGAAATTCAACCTCATCAGGGCGTTAGGCCCCCCTTGGCACGCCCTCGGAGCTGTTTTTCCAGCCCCTAAAGCGTTGACGGTGCCAAAGACCCCCTCTATAAGGGCGCCAACTGGCGGTGGGCGCAATCCTGCCGCCGCTGTTCTTTGAGCAGTTGCAGGCTCTTTTGAGCCTCAGAGATGGCCGCAAAGCCATCGCTCATGTTCCGGGGACGGCCCAGCAACCGAACACCCTAAATCCGAGCGTCGATTCCGCGGTCAAGCTGCCGGCGCTATCAGACCAAGACGCGACCGGTACCCGCAAAGGACATTGAGACCATGGCCAACACCACCTCCGCCAAGAAAGCGACGCGCAAGATCGCCCGCCGCACCGCTGTCAACAAGTCGCGCCGCACCCAGATGCGCGGCGCCGTGCGTAACGTCGAGGAAGCGATCAAGACCGGCGATCGCGCCGCCGCCGTCAAGGCGCTGGCCAATGCCGAACCCGCGCTGATGCGTGCTGCCCAGCGCAACATCATTCACAAGAACAACGCCAGCCGCAAAGTCTCGCGCCTCACGGCGCAGATTGCCAAGCTCGCGAAGTAAGCTCGCGAAGTCAGCTCGCGACCTAAATTCGCAGAGCAAGTTCGACAAGCGGTCGCGTCATTCGATCGACTGAAGCAATCGAACATCAAGCGCTCAATCAGCCCGGCTTCGCGCCGGGCTTTTTGTTGCCTGTCACAATTCACGCCTGCGGCGTTTTGGGCGACGCGCTATCCCTGAAAGACTCCTCTCGTCTTCGCCAAGCGGTATCCGTATTTTACCTGTCGCTGTTTTTGCAACAGTGGAAACTTTCAATGCGGTGCGAAAAACCCCTGCGGGGCGGGCTCAAGTTGAATTCGTGCGCGCGCGTTCTGCACACCGTAGTTTCACCGGGGCAGCTTTCGCGCTCTCGGGTTACCCTTCCAAACGAGACTCAAAAAACGATGACTCGCTAATCACTTATGGACATAGCAGCGACAAGCATTTGGAAAATGCGCGTGCGCGGCGCGTGCGTGACGATTTTGTAAAAATTTTTTGGCGGGAGGGGAGTCGTTGTCACATGATGCCCGCGATTTTCGAATCTGTGCACGAATCCAAAAACTTGCTCTCAAGCCTGTGAACAACCCGTGCGCGGCATTAACGCTGGTCAAGTTTTTTGATGCCTCAAGGGTGAATCAATTTCGTTGCGAGTCTTTCCCCATAGTGTATTCCTTAAGTCGTTCGCGGCGCCCACGATCTTGAGACCAGCGCGGATTAAGAAACGGGGCGAGCGTGCAAATCGGCGGCGATGTGCACGTAGGCGACGCTTCAACAAGCGATTGTCGGATAAAACCCATAGCAATATGGGAACGGTAGCTCTTTGTCTTGATGTGTCCCTCGCGCTTTGCGCACGAGAGACACCCTGAGGCTGCCCCGACACGCCTGATGGCGACGCCGAACGGACGATGTGTGCAGACGGGCAGGACATCCGCGACTGGACTACGGCGCGGGAGTTCTTTTACGCAGGACCTTGCCGTGAGCAATCACGGCAGGACGGGGAGGTATCATGTCCTACGGAATCAACGCGGTGTTGACTGAAGTATCATCGTCCAACGATCCCGTTTCCAATCCGTCCTGCGATCATCCCCCCATTTGTGAGAGCGCGCAAAGTACGCGCTGACCTCGCGACCCCTCCATCCCTGACATCGCTGATCTGACCGACGGCGTTCCCGCCGGATCGTTGAGCCATGCCTGAGGATGGACTCGCTTGAGGTCGCGTCACCGCAGAGGTCCTCCTGGGACCTCTGGGTGGCGTCCACCACGCAACCTTATCTCTCGAGAAAAGTTTTCAAATGATGACGACATCGGAACAGGATCGCTGGTCACGCGTGAAGAATCGCCTGCGCACGAACGTTGGCGAAGACGTCTATACGAGCTGGTTTGCGCGCATGGATCTCGAGGGCGTGCAGGATGAGAGCGTGCGGCTCTCGGTGCCCACCCGCTTCCTGAAGAGCTGGATCCAGGCCCATTATGCCGAGCGCGTGCTGTCGTGCTGGCAGGCCGAGATGCCCGAAGTGCATCGCATCGATCTCACCGTTCGCTCCGCCGTGCGCCCCGTGGTGCAGTCGAAGGAAGTGCCGGCTCCCGTCGAGACGCGCCGCGCGCCTGCGCCGGAGCTGCGTTCGACCGCGACGGCGCCGGTGTCCGCCAATCATGATGCGCTCGGCGGCTCGCCGCTCGATCCGCGCCTGACCTTTGCAAGCTTCGTCGTCGGCCGCTCCAACACGCTGGCGCATGCCGCCGCACGTCAGGTCGCCGAAGGTCGTCGCGGCGACCCCGTGATGTTCAACCCGCTCTACATTCATGCGGGCGTCGGCCTCGGCAAGACGCATCTGCTGCAGGCGGTGACCTGGGCCGGCAATTCCGGCAACGAGCGCAAGGTGCTCTATCTCACCGCGGAAAAATTCATGTACGGCTTCGTCGCTGCGCTGAAGACGCAGACGGCGCTGGCCTTCAAGGAAGCGCTGCGCGGCATCGACGTGCTCGTGATCGACGACCTCCAGTTCCTGCAGGGCAAGTCGACGCAGGCCGAGTTCTGCCACACGCTGAATGCGCTGATCGATGCCGGCCGCCAGGTCGTGATCGCGGCCGACCGTCCGCCGTCCGATCTCGAAAGCCTGGACGATCGCGTCCGCTCGCGCCTGGCCGGCGGCCTCGTGGTCGAGATGGGCTCGCTCGGCGAGGAGCTGCGCCACGGCATTCTCAAGTCGCGCGTCGCAGCCGCCCGCAGCCACCATGCGACGTTCGAAGTGCCCGAGGAGGTGCTGACCTATCTGGCGGGCGCCATCACCCATAACGGCCGCGACCTCGAAGGCGCGATCAACCGCCTCTTGGCGCATTCGAAGCTCAACAACCGGCCGGTCACGCTGGAAATGGCCGAGCACGAGGTGCGCGATCTGATCCGCCCCTCGGAGCCGAAGCGCATCAAGATCGAGGACATCCAGCGCGTGGTGGCGCGACAGTATAATGTCAGCCGCTCCGATTTGCTGTCCTCGCGCCGGACCGCGAATGTGGTGCGGCCGCGCCAGGTGGCGATGTACCTCGCCAAGACGCTGACCCTGCGCTCGCTGCCGGAGATCGGCCGCCGCTTCGGTGGCCGCGACCACACCACCGTGCTGCACGCCGTGCGCAAGATCGAGGCGCTGGTTTCCAAGGACAACGCGCTGTCCGAGGAGGTCGAGTCGCTCAAGCGCCAGCTGCAGGAATAAACGGCCAAGGAATAAACGCCTAAGGCTCCCGCCAATCTGCCGCCGCTCCGGCCACGCCGGGGCGGCGGTGGTGTTTTTGGCTGTAAATCGTGGGGAACCAGCCCCCAATACCTTGAAACGGATGGCTTTCCGCGCCACCTTACGCGGCCCCGACGGCTTTTCGATCCTCTCCGCGATGATCCAGCTTTTGGGGTCTTCGGTGCCGTGGCGCGCTCTCCTCCGCCCGGCTTTTTCATCTTTGGGGATCGGGCGAGTAGTGCAATGAAGGTTACGGTCGAACGCGCGCAACTCCTGAAATCGCTGGGCCATGTCCACCGCGTGGTGGAGCGCCGCAACACGATTCCGATCCTGGGCAACGTGCTGGTGCGCGCCGAGAACGCGAAATTGTCGCTGAAGGCGACCGACCTCGACCTCGAGGTGACCGAAACGCTTGCGGCGGAAACCGCCACGGCCGGCTCCACCACCGTGCCGGCGCACATGTTCTACGACATCGTGCGCAAGCTGCCTGACGGCTCGCAGATCGTGCTGGAGGCCGACGGCGACCGCGCGGTGCTGGCGATCCGCGCCGGCCGCTCGCGCTTCACCCTGCAGACCCTGCCGGAGAATGATTTCCCCGATCTCGCCGCCGGCGAGCTCTCGCACTCGTTCAGCCTCGCCGCCAAGGACGTCAAGCGGCTGATCGACCGCACCCAGTTCGCGATCTCCACCGAGGAGACGCGCTATTATCTCAACGGCATCTATCTGCATGCCGCCGGCACGGCGAAGGCTGCGACCCTGCGCGGCGTCGCCACCGACGGCCACCGCCTCGCCCAGCTCGACCTGGTGCAGCCCAGGGGCGCCGAAGGCATGCCCGGCGTGATCGTGCCGCGCAAAACCGTCGGCGAAGTGCAGCGCCTGATCGAGGACACCGAAGCCGAGATGACGATCGAGCTGTCGCAGGCCAAGATCCGCTTCACGATCGGCAATGTGGTCCTGACCTCCAAGCTGATCGACGGCACCTTCCCCGACTACGGCCGCGTCATCCCGCAGGGCAATGACAAGGAGCTCGTCGTCGACAAGAAGGATTTCGAGAACGCGGTCGACCGCGTCTCCACCATCTCCAGCGAGCGCGGCCGTGCGGTGAAATTGTCGCTGTCGCCGGGCAAACTGGTGCTGTCGGTGACCAATCCGGATTCCGGCAGCGCCACCGAAGAGATCGAGGTCGAGTACGCCTCCGACGCGCTCGATATCGGCTTCAACTCCCGCTACCTGCTCGACATCGCCGCCCAGATCGAAGGCGACGTCGCAGTGCTTCGCCTCGCCGACCCCGGCTCACCAACGCTCGTGCAGGACAAGGACGACAAGAGCGCGCTGTACGTGCTGATGCCGATGCGGGTGTGAGGGGCGTGGTCCCTCACCAGCAAACCCTACTACAAGTACCTAACGCGATGCGCGTGACTGCGCCCTCTCCCCTTGCGGGAGAGGGCAGCTCCGCCGTTGGCCAAAACCTCATCAGGGTGAGGGGTCCTCTCGCGGCGCCTTCTATGTGGAGACAACCCCTCACCCGCCGCTACGCGTCGGCACCCTCTCCCGCAAGGGGAGAGGGTGAAGACACCGCGCCGCAACTACATCCAGAATGAACGCCGATGCCGGAAGACCCACACCATCGGCCGACAGCCAAGCATCTTCGCCAGTTCGCGAAGAACATGCGGCACGAGCCGACTGATGCGGAAGCAGCCATGTGGCGTCTGCTGAGGGATCGTCGGCTATCAGCCTACAAGTTTCGCCGACAAGTTCCGATCGAGAATTACATCCTCGACTTCGTCTGTTTCGACAAGCGCCTCGTGATCGAGATCGACGGCAGTCAGCATGCGGAATCGCAGCGTGATGCAGTCCGGGACGGCGCACTTGCCGCGGAAGGTTTCTCGATCGCCCGCTATTGGAACAACGACGTGCTACAGCAGCCCACCTCTGTACTGGAGGATATCCTTGCAAAGCTTGCCGGGCGGTAAGATACCCCTCACCCGTCGCCTCACTTCGTGAGGTGCCACCCTCTCCCACAAGGGGAGAGGGGAAGAAGCGCGTCCATAACGAATAGCCATGACCCCCTCCCGCATACATCGCCTGACGCTGACGCATTTTCGCAATTATCGGGCGGCGGGGCTCGAGACGGCGGCTGACATGGTGGCGCTGGTCGGGCCGAACGGGGCAGGCAAGACCAATTGCATCGAGGCGATCTCGTTCCTGTCGCCGGGCCGCGGCTTGCGGCGCGCCACGCTGGAGGACGTCGCCGACAACCAGGGCGACGGCTCCTGGGCCGTGTCGGCCCAGGTCGAGGGCGCGCTGGGGCTGGCCACGCTCGGCACCGGCCTTGAGCCGCCGCGCGCTGATGCCGCGGTGAGCCGGCGCTGCCGCATCGACCGCGAACCGGTCAATTCCGCCTCCGCCTTCGGCGACCATATCCGCATGGTGTGGCTGACGCCGGCGATGGACGGGCTGTTCATGGGCGCCGCGTCCGAGCGGCGGCGCTTCTTCGACCGCCTGGTGCTCGCGATCGACGTCGAGCATTCCAGCCGCATCAACGCGCTGGAACGTTCGCTGCGCTCGCGCAATCGCCTGCTCGAGACGCGCAATTACGACGACCATTGGTGTGACGCCATCGAGCGCGAGACCGCCGAGCTTGCGGTGGCTGTCGCCGCCACGCGGGGCCAGACCGCGGCACGCCTCACCGGCATGCTCAACGCACGCGCACAACAATCGGCTTTCCCCTCCGCGCAAATCGCACTCGACGGCTGGATGGAGAATGCGCTGCTTGAGGAGACCGCAACCTCGGTCGAGGACCGCTACCGCCAGATCCTGCGCGACAACCGGCCGCGTGATGCCATCGCCGGCCGCACCACCGACGGCCCGCATCTCACCGATCTCCAGGTGATCTACGCGCCGAAAAGCATGCCCGCGCGCGACGCGTCCACCGGCGAGCAGAAGGCGCTGCTGATCGGGCTGGTGCTGGCGCACGCGACGCTGGTCGCCGAGATGACCGGCATCGTGCCGCTGCTCTTGCTCGACGAGGTCGTCGCCCATCTCGATCCCAACAGGCGCGCCGCACTGTTCGACGAGCTGCGCAAGCTCGGCGCACAGGTCTGGTTGACCGGCGCGGACCCGGCGGCGTTTGCCGAAATCGGCGCGGGCGGCGAAGTCTTTGACGTCGAGAGCGGACGCGTTTCGGCCCGGCGATAGCCTGATGCGTTGAACCCGGCCTATTCGGGCCGCGACTAGGGCAGTGCGGCCGCTGCTCACGGTGTCGCAGCCGTTGCCATCGCGTGATCGAGACGCGCGATATCCCTGGAGAGAGAGACCATGATGACGGTAAGGCGCGGGGCGAACGCCCCGGCACGATGGCGACTGCTCGTGTGCGGCCTGGATTGCGAGACGACCATCGAGCTCGCGGCCGGCGATGCCTGGGAAGTCACCGTCGGCCCCGAAGGCGATTTGTGGTCGCCGCTCCAGCTCTATTGAACCTGCCTGGTTCCGTCAGCGACTAGGTGTGGGGGCCGCGTTGATGACGTCGCAGCCGGCCCACCGATCTCGAGGCCGGCGAAACGGCTGCTGCCGCTGCAGATGTATTGATCCGGTGATGCGGTGATGCGGAGAGCAAGCATGACGACGGTAAGGCGTGGAATGAGACCATGGTGGCTGCCTGTGTGCGGCCTCGCTCTCCTTGCAAGTTGCGCGGGCGTCATCGGATGGATGCGGCATCCGCCGCTGACATCGTCGTCCCCACTGGTGTCGGCAGATGCCGACGCCGACATGCCCGTGCCGAAGCAGCACAACTCCATCAGCTTCAAGACAACCAGCATGTCCGGCGTTGAGGCTCCACTCCGGCGCGGGGTGGAAACCCATGTGCCAGCCGAGCTTGGCGACGTGCTCGCTTTCTATCGTACCGAGCTCCGAAAGCGCAGCTGGCAGGAGACGCCTGATGGCGCGGCGGTCGGCGCCGGACACGCTCAACTCGCCTTCGTCTCCCCGAAGGGGCCGGCGACCCTGAAGCTTGGCCGCGCCAAGGACGAGACCACAATCGAGCTGGTGCAGCGGAATGCGGAAGCCGCAGCCAAGGCCAATGTGCTTCCGATCGCAGGACACGCAAGGCTGATGTTCGGATATCTTGTGCCTGATGTGGCTGCGCTTGCGATCAACGGTCAAACCATCGAGATCGCGGGCGGCGTCAATCACCCGCAAACGCTGGATCTGCCGCCCGGCACCTATTCCTACCAGCTGCTGCTGTCAGGCCGTACCGTGGCGTCCAGTACCATCACCGTGGCCGCAGGCGAGGCCTGGTCCCTCAGATTGGGGGACGACGACAAGAAGCCTGATCAGATCTACTGAACCGAAGGACCGTTCCGGCGCCAAGGCGACTCGGAACAGGCCTCCGCACCCCGCAAAATCCACGCCTTCGAAGGACCCGAACCGGGGCTCGAATCGGGCTTTTCGCGCGCCTCGGAATCGGCCCTCGAACGCCTTGACATCGGGCCCAAAAACCCCATCTCCTCAAAGGGTTGCGAGGCGATACTTTGCGCTAGGCGCAAGCCCTCTTTCATGGCACAAATAGTTTCCAAATCAGCGCCTTTTGCGCCGCTGATTCGGGCGACATTTCGAAGGCCTCTCATGACAGAACCTGCTCGGCAGCCTGCTGCCGAAAACGAGCCCTCCACCGCGAGCGAATACGGCGCGGAATCGATCCGCGTGCTCAAAGGGCTCGATGCCGTGCGCAAGCGTCCCGGCATGTATATCGGCGACACCGATGACGGCTCGGGCCTGCACCACATGGTGTATGAGGTCGTCGACAACGCGATCGACGAGGCGCTGGCGGGCCACGCCACGCGGGTCGATGTCGTGCTCAACGCCGACAATTCCGTCACCGTGCGCGACGACGGCCGCGGCATTCCCGTCGACATCCACAAGGGCGAAGGCATCTCGGCGGCCGAGGTCATCATGACCCAGCTGCACGCCGGCGGAAAGTTCGACCAGAACTCCTACAAGGTCTCCGGCGGCCTGCACGGCGTCGGCGTCTCCGTCGTCAACGCGCTGTCGAGCAAGCTCGGCTTGCGCATCTGGCGCGACGACAAGGAACACTACATCGAGTTCGCCCATGGCGACGCGGTCGCGCCGCTCAAGGTCGTCGGCGATGCACCGGGCCGGCGCGGCACCGAGGTGACGTTCCTGGCATCGACCGAAACCTTCAGGAACATCGAGTATGATTTCGCGACGCTCGAGCATCGCCTGCGCGAACTCGCCTTCCTCAACTCCGGCGTCAACATCGCGCTGTCAGACATGCGTCACGCGGTCGAGAAGCGCGAGGAGATGTACTATTCCGGCGGCGTCGAGGAGTTCGTCAAATATCTCGACCGCAACAAGAAGGCCCTGGTGCCCGCGCCGATCATGGTGCGTTCCGAGGCCAACGGCATCGGCGTGGAGGCCGCATTGTGGTGGAACGACAGCTACCACGAGAACGTGCTGTGCTTCACCAACAACATCCCGCAGCGTGACGGCGGCACGCATCTCGCCGGCTTCCGCGGCGCGCTGACGCGCCAGGTCAACGGCTACGCCGAGGCCAATGCCAAGAAGGAAAAGATCGCGCTGACCGGCGACGACTGCCGCGAAGGCCTCACCGCCGTGCTGTCGGTGAAGGTGCCCGATCCCAAGTTTTCGTCGCAGACCAAGGACAAGCTGGTGTCCTCGGAAGTGCGTCCCGTGGTCGAGAACGTGCTCAACGAGGCGCTCCAGGCCTGGTTCGAGGAGCACCCGTCCGAGGCCAAGATGATCGTCGGCAAGGTGATCCAGGCCGCGGCCGCCCGTGAAGCCGCGCGAAAGGCGCGCGAGCTGACGCGCAAGAGCCCGCTCTCGGTCTCCTCGCTGCCCGGCAAGCTCGCCGACTGCCAGGAAAAGGACCCGGCCAAGTCCGAACTCTTCATCGTCGAGGGTGACTCGGCAGGCGGCAGCGCCAAGCAGGGCCGCAACCGCGAATTCCAGGCCGTCTTGCCGCTGCGCGGCAAGATCTTGAACGTCGAGCGCGTTCGCCCCGACAAGATGCTGGGAAGCGAGCAGATCGGCACGCTGATCACCGCGCTCGGTACCGGCATCAGCGACGAATTCTCGATCGAGAAGCTGCGCTACCACAAGATCATCGTGATGACGGACGCGGACGTCGACGGCGCCCACATCCGCACGCTGCTGCTGACCTTCTTCTACCGGCAGATGCCCGCCATCATCGACGGCGGCTATCTCTATATCGCGCAGCCGCCGCTCTATAAGGTCAGCAAAGGCAAGTCCGAGCAGTATCTCAAGGACGAGCGCGCGCTGGAGGATTATCTGATCGACGCCGGCCTCGACGATTGCGTCTACATTCCCGGCACCGGCGGCGACCGCACCGGCCGCGATCTGCGCTCGCTGGTCGACGATGCCCGCGTGGTGCGCAGCATCCTGCGCAATCTGCACAGCCGCTATAACCGCAAGGTGGTCGAGCAGGCCGCCATCACCGGCGTGCTGAACAAGTCGGTCTACGGCAATCCCGAGAATGCCACGGCGGCGGCGCAGTACATCGCGACCCGGCTGGACAGCCAGGCCGAGGAGGTCGAGCGCGGCTGGGTCGGGCAATTCGTCGAGGGCCAGGGCTTCGTCTTCGAGCGCACCGTGCGCGGCGTCAAGGAAGCAGCCGTGATCGACGATGCGCTGCTCGGCTCGGCCGAAGCCCGCAAGCTCGACGAATACGCGCCCAAGCTCCAGGACGTCTATGCCCGCTCCGGCAAGCTGCGCCGCAAGGACTCAGAGCATGTGGTGCACGGTCCGTCCGATCTGTTCGAGGCCGTCACCGAAGCCGGCCGCAAGGGTATCACGCTGCAGCGCTACAAAGGCCTGGGCGAGATGAACCCGGAACAGCTCTGGGAGACCACGCTCGACACCGACGTGCGCTCGCTGCTGCAAGTGAAGGTCAAGGAGGTCGACGAGGCCGACGACATCTTCACCAAGCTGATGGGCGACGTGGTCGAACCGCGCCGCGACTTCATCCAGGAACATTCGCTCAGCGCGACGATCGACATTTGAGGCTTGCTTCGCCTCTTCCGCTTCTCGGGAGAGGCCGACGCGCCCCGGGCGATGCGAAGCATCGTCCCGCGCGGCGGCGGGTGGGGTTCTTTCCTCTTGGGTATTGTCCCACTGCGGAGGCACCCTCTCCCCGACCCTCTCCCGCAAGCGGAAAGGGAGCGCACCGTCTCCGTTGCAACCAATCAAGCTCGAATTGCTACCCTGCCCGTTTCTGGGTAGTTTCCGCCTCCAAACCAGCCCGCCCCACCACACCAGGACGGAGAGATCCAAGTGGCGCCCATCCAATACATCGTCGAGGGCGGTCACCGGCTCTCGGGCTCGATCGAGCCGGCCGGCAACAAGAATTCGGCGCTGCCGATCATCGCGGCCGCGCTGCTCACCGAGCATCCGGTGACGCTTCAGAACGTGCCGCGGATTCGCGACACCGAGACGCTGGTCGAGTTGATCCGCTCGGTCGGTGCGTCCGCGGAGTGGACGGAACGCAACACGCTTCACATCCACGCCAGGAGCATCCGCGCCGCCGATCTCGATCCCGAGCTCTGCGTCCGCATCCGCGCCTCGATCCTGCTCGCGGGCCCACTGCTCGCGCGCTGCGGCGAGGTGATGCTGCCGCCGCCGGGCGGCGACGTCATCGGCCGGCGTCGGCTCGACACGCATGTGCTCGCACTGGAGCAACTCGGTGCCAAGGTCACTGCAACCGACCGTCTCGAATTCCGCGCGCCAAAACTCACGGGCGCCGACGTGTTCCTGGACGAGCCGAGCGTCACCGCGACCGAGAACGCGCTGATCGCCGCCGTTGCGGCCAGCGGCATCACTTATCTTCGCAATGCGGCTTCCGAACCGCATGTGCAGGACCTCGCCAATTTCCTGGTGGCGCTCGGCGCGACGATCGAGGGTATCGGCACCAACACCATGGTGATCCACGGTGCGGCGACGCTGGGGGAAGCACGCTATTCGATCCAGCCGGATCATATCGAGGTGGGCTCGCTGATCGGACTTGCCGCCGTGACGCGCTCGCCACTTCGTATTGTCCGTGCCGGCGTCGAGCATCTGCGTTCGATCCGCATGGGTTTCGAGCGGCTCGGCATCGTCTGCCGCGTCGAGGGCGACGATCTCATCGTGCCCTCGAACCAGACGCTGAAGATCCAGGACGATTTCGGCGGCCACGTGCCGAAGCTGGAGGACCAGCCCTGGCCGGCCTTCCCCGCCGATCTGATGTCGATCGCGATCGTCACCGCCACGCAATGCGAGGGCGTGATCCTGATGTTCGAAAAGATGTTCGAGTCCAGGATGTTCTTCGTCGACAAGCTGATCGGCATGGGCGCGCGCATCGTGCTGTGCGATCCGCATCGCGCCATCATCGCGGGCCCCAGCCGGCTGCACGGCGCGACGCTGAGCTCGCCCGACATCCGCGCCGGCATGGCGATGCTGCTCGCAGCCGTGTGCGCCGAGGGCACCTCCACCATCAACAACGCCGACCAGATCGAACGCGGCTACGAGCGCATCGACGAACGGCTGAACGCGCTCGGCGCGAAGATCCGGCGCGTGCCCGAACGCAACGGGTGAGCGCTTTCTTCCTTCTCCCTTGTGGGAGAAGGTGGCGCGAAGCGCCGGATGAGGGGTTGTTTCCGCGAATTCAGTGAGAGTTGAACTGGCGGAGAGAGACCCCTCACCCGTCTCGCCGCTGCGCGGGCGAGCCACCCTCTCCCGCAGGGGGAGAGGGGTGAGAAGCTGAGCCATGTTTTCGACTTGCGGCTGTGCTAGTGACCCGCCATGCTCGACAGCGTCCAATCACAACAGCCGCCGCAAGCCGGCGTCCACACCAGCCATCTCGCGCAGGAATTCGTCGAGACGTTGCGGCTGGCCGTGCCGATGATGCTGACGCAGCTCGGGCAGATCGCGATGATCACGAGCGATCTGGTGCTGATCGGAAGGCTCGGCGAGGATTCGGTCGCGGCTGCGGCACTTGCGCACACCGTCTATTTCGTCAGCTTCACCTTTGGGCTTGGATTGATGGCCGCGGTGTCGCCGCTGGCTGCCCAGGCGTTCGGCGCCGGCGACATCAGACGCATCCGCCTCTCCTTGCGCGTCGGCCTGTGGGCCGCGCTGCTGATCTCGCTGCCGATCATGGCCTCGCCGCTCTATGGCGAGCACATCCTGACGGCGCTCGGACAGGCGCCGCATTCGGCCGCGCTCGCGCAGCGCTATCTCAATGGCCTCGCCTGGGGCATCGCGCCGGCGCTCGGCTTCATCGCGATCCGCAGCATGATGAGCGCAGTGAACCGGCCGCAGGCGCCGCTGTGGATCACGCTTGCGGCGATCCCCGCGAATTTCGCGCTGGTCTATTGCCTGATCCATGGCCTGTTCGGCTTGCCGGAGCTCGGCCTGTTCGGCGCGGGGCTCGCGACCACTTTGGTCAATCTGGGCACCTTCGTCGCCGCGCTCGCCATCGCCGCCTGGCGCAAGCCGTTCGCAAACTATCATCCGCTCGCGCATCTCTGGCGGATCGACTGGCCCTTGATGCGCCAGCTGATCGTGATCGGCGCGCCGATCTCGTTTTCGCTGCTGCTGGAATACGGCCTATTCTCTTCGGCGGCGCTGTTGATGGGGCTGATCTCGACCACCGCGCTGGCCGCGCACCAGATCGCGCTCCAGGTCACGGCCGTGCTGTTCATGGTCCCGCTCGGCATCGGTATGGCTGCAACCGTTCGGGTCGGCCACGCTTTCGGCCGTAACGAGCCGGCCGGCGTCCGACGCGCTGGCCTCGTCGCAGCGGTGCTCGGCATCACGTTCGTCGCAGGCCTGACGATCGCCATCATCCTCGGCCGCTATGAAATCGGCCGGCTTTTCCTCGGCAGCAGCGAGGCGAGTGCGCCGACGGTCGCGTTGACCGCAACGCTGCTCCTGGTCGGCGCGACCTTCTTCGTGGCCGATGCGCTCCAGACCATCATGGGCGGCGCGCTGCGCGGCATCAATGACACCCGGATGACGCTGGTGTTCGCGGCGATTGGTTATTGGTGCGTCGGCTTCCCGATCGCCTGGATGCTTGCCTTCCATGCCGACCTTGGCGCGGTCGGCGTCTGGATCGGACTGTCGATCGGATCGTTCGTCTATGCCGCACTCCTGATCTTGCGTTTCCGGATGCTGACGCGCAAGATCGCGGGATGACGGGCCGTGTTCGCGAAATCACCCCTGATGTCGAGGCCGGCACCGTGCTGGCAGGCGCGCAATTCATCGACGCGTTTCGCGTCGACATCGGCAAAGCGGCGGTGAACGCCCGCGAGGCCTGCACGAGGATGGTGCTGAACGGGCCGCGCTGGGTCGATGCGCTGGTGCGGCTGCGCAACGTTCTCGTGACGCCGTTCGGGCTCAAGACATCGGGCGAAGGCGCGCCGGCGCCCGGCGGCCTGATCGGCCTGTTTCCGGTGTTGAGCGAGACACCGGAGCGGCTGATCGCCGGCTTCAACGATTCTCACCTCGATTTCCGCATTGTGGTCGACGTGGCCGGGAATGCAGCGAGCCGCCGGGTCACGTTGACCACCCTGGTGAAAACGAACAATCTGCTCGGCCGGATCTATCTCACGCTGATCACACCGTTCCACAAGCTCGTGGCCCGCGGCATGATGGCGAGAATCGAGCAGCCGGCGCGGTGACGCGGCTCCTTTGCCGTCGCTACCTCACTTCGCGACCTTCACCGGCCCATCCGCCGCGGCTTCCGACCATTCGCCGACGACGCGATCGAGATCGCACAGGTTCTGGTGCATCTGCTCCAGCGAGAAACCGAGTGCGAAAAAGCGCTCCGCGGTCTCGGCGGGCTGGCCGCGGATCAGGCCGTCCTGGCGCACGGCCGCAACCGCCTCGGAATAATGCTGGAGCGCGACATGCACGGGATGGATCGGCGGCGCGCCGGCGCCCTCGCGGATGGCTTCAGCCGCCGATTTCAGGAACCGCACGATCGCCGCGCTGACTTCCGCCAGCGGTGCGGCGAGCCTGACCTGCACTTCGACGGGCAGCGGCACCACGGTGGCGCGGCCGATCATCACCACGTCATGGCGCAGCCGCAGGATCGTGCGCAGCAAGGGACCGGTATCAGGGCCGCTCGACAGCCGCGCCGAACGCTCGCGCTCGGCCTCGGTCCCGATCGCATTCATGCCCACCATCGCGGTGCCGATGCCGTCCTGGATCCGGTGCAGCGCATCGTTGTCACGGCCCCGCGTGAGGCCAGCGAGCAATTCGTTGAAAGCGTCCGCGATCAGTTCGAGCAGCTTCGCCGCGCTGGCGCGAATCTGCCTGACAGCGCGCGAGGGCAGCACCAGGAAAGAGACCAGCAGCCCGGTGATGGCTCCGACGCCGACCTCGCAGACGCGATCGATCGCCGACGCCATGGGATCGGCATGATGCATGGTCGGAACCAGCAGCACGATCACGGCGGTCACGGTGGCGGTGCTCAGGTTCGGATAGATCGCAGCGACGAAGGCGAGCGGCGCGACGGCCAGCACCAAGAGCCCCAACAGGCCCGCTTCGCTGGAGTAGGGAAGCGTGATCGCGATGGTGCCGCCATAGATCGCGCCGCCAATCGTGCCGAGCATGTAGTCGCGCGTCGCCTTCAGCGAGCGGCCGACGCTCATCTGGGTCACGATCAGCGAGGTCAGCACCGCCCAGAGCGGCAGCAACAGATGCAGCGCGGTTGCGATCGCATAGGCCGCCACCGCCGCGACCGTGACCCGGATCGCCAGCCCCAATTGCGTTCGCCGCGACCGGATCCGGTCGAACAGCTCCTTTGCCCCTGCCATCGTCTGATGTCCCGATCCTCTTCAAAGCCAGCCGAAAGCATAGCTGATGCCCGCAGCCCCGAGGCCGCTTGAAAGGCAAAATCAGCCCGCCTAACTTGCCGGCCAAAACGAGGAAACACGATGGCCCACGAAACCGCAACGCTCGCAACGTATGTCGCCAACCTGAAATTCGCCGATATTCCGGCGGAGGTGCTGGGCCGCGCCAAGGTGCTGACGCTGGATTTCCTGGGCAGCGCCATCCGCGCGAGGAGCGAAGCCGAATCCACGCCTTCGCTGCTGAAGATGCTGGAAGCGCTCGCGCTCGACACCACGGGCCACTCGACCGTCTTCGGTGACAGCAAGACCTGGACGCCGGCGATCGCCGCCCTGCTCAATGGCGCGCTCGGCCATTCCCTCGATTTCGACGACACGCACGCGGATTCCTCGCTGCATCCGAGCGCGCCGGTGGTTCCGGCCGCCTTCGCCGTCGGCGAGATGGTCGGCGCCTCGGGCCGCGATGTGCTGACGGCCGTTGTCGCGGGCTATGAGGTCTGCTGCCGGCTCGGCAATGCGCTGGATCCGACCTCGCATTATGCCCGCGGCTTCCATCCGACCGCGACTGCCGGCACCTACGGCTCGGCCGCGGCGGCGGCAAAATTGTTCGGCCTCTCGGAAGCGCAGATCATCGCGGCCTTCGGCGTTGCCGGCAGCCAGGCCGCGGGCTCGCTGCAGTTCCTCGTCAACGGCGCCTGGAACAAGCGCTACCAGGTCGGCGCCGCCGCGATGAACGGTGTGATCGCGGCGACGCTGGCGCGCAATGATTTCGTCGGCGCGACGGAATCGGTCGAGGGCAAGCACGGCCTGCTCGCCGGCTACACCGACGACGCGCATCCCGACAAGGCGGTCGCCGGCCTCGGCGAGACCTACGAGACCATGAAGATCGGGGTGAAGCCGTATCCGAGCTGCCGCTACACCCATGCCGCGATCGACGCGCTGATCGCGATGCGGCGCGAGCACAATCTGACGCCCGACCAGGTCAAGCGCGTCGAGATCGGCCTGCACCGCAACGGCATCACCCTGACCGGCGATGCCGCGACCAAGCGGCATCCGACCTCGATCGTCGGCGGCCAGTTCTCGATGTTCTTCACCGGCGCGCTCGCACTCGACCAGGGTTCGTTCGGCTGGGACGATTACAACCGCTTGGGCGATGCCGCCATCGACGCTCTCGCCGACAAGTTCGACGTCGTGCAGGACGACCGGTTGGAGGTTGGCCGCACGCATCCTTTCGGCGCGCGCGTCAGCATCACGACTGATGACGGCGTGCATGAGCGGGTCTATGCCGATCCCTCCGGCGAGCCGACCTCTTTCCCCGATGCGCAGGCGATGCAGCAGAAGTTTCTGACCCTGGCGCGGCCCGTGCTGAATGCGCGAGCCGACCAGTTCGCCGACGCGATCATGACGCTGGAGCGTTTCGATCGCGTGGCGAAGGCGACGGAGCTGGGACGGCAGTAGATTCTCACCGCAGACGGTGCACCCTCGCCCCTTGTGGGAGAGGGTGGATGCGCGAAGCGCAGCCGGGTGAGGGGTTCTCTCCGCGAATCCAGCGCTCATTTGAATGCCCGGATGGATACCCCTCATCCGGCGCTTCGCGCCACCTTCTCCCACACGGGGAGAAGGAAGAAAGCGCGCTAATTCGCCCCCGCCAGCTTCCCCTTCTCGCGCGTTGTCGCCACGACATCGCGCACCAGATCGAACACGCCGTCCGCATCCGGCGGGAAGTTCGGCGAGCGGCCGAGACGCACGATCACCAGCTTCTCCGACGGGATCACGATCGTGTACTGCCCGATCGTGCCCTTGGCGAAGAACGCATCGCGCGGCCAGCCATGGTCGACGCGAAATTTCGCGCCAAAACTGTTGCCCTGGTTGGTCCAGAAGCCCGCGCCGATGCCGACCCACGCGCTGGGCGTGGCAGACGCGGAATAGTTGACCCAGCCTTCGGGCAGGATGCGCTTGCCGCCGACGATGCCGTCGTTGAGATAGAGCTGGCCGAAGCGGGCCCAGTCGCGTGCGGATGCCATCATCTCGCCGGAGCCCTCGATCGTGCCTGAAGCATCGAGCTGAAGCGTGACATCGTGCATGCCGAGCGGCGCGAACAATTCACGGCGCGCGAAGGCCAGCGCATCGGCCGGCTTGCCGCCGGCGGCGTGACGGATCAGATCCGCGAGGATGATGGTATTGCCGTCGTGATAATTCCATGCCGTGCCCGGTGCTGTCGCGAGCGACGCGCGCTCGGCAAAGCTCGCCATATCGTCCTCGGCGTATTTCATGGTGTTGACAGGCTCGAGCACGGAGCCCAGCGAGGCCTGCAACGAGCTTCCAAGCGCAATGCCGGCGGTGTGTCGCAGCAATTGATCGATGGTGATGGCGTGACGCGGATCATCAGGATTTTGCCAGGCGGCGACCGGCGCGGGCCCATCGAGCTTCAACTTGCCCTGGCGCACCAGGATGCCTGTCAGTGCCGAGGTCACCGACTTGGTCATGGAGAAGCCGAGCAGCTGCGTCTGCGGGCCGATGCCGTCGGCATAGCGCTCGGCAATGATGCGGCCATTCTTCATGACGACGATCGCGCGGGTGCGGCGATAAGGCGGCTGTGTTGGCTCGGCGAAGGCGCGGTCGAGCGCCACCGACAGGCCCTCGCTTTGCGGCGTCACCAGTCCCGGACCGGTGATCTCGGGCAGCAATGCGGGCTGCTTGTCGTCGGGCGGCAGCGCGAGGTCGGCGATCCCCTGGCCGTGCTCGAGCGTGCAGCCGAGCCCCTCGCGATAGACGGCATGGCTGCGGCCGATGCCGAACAGTGTCACCGTGACGTCCTTGCGGGCACGATCGACCTGGAGATTCATCGCCCAGGTGAGCAGATCGGCACCCGGCATCGCATCAATGGTCTCGGCAAGATCGCGCTTGGGATCGAGGCCGGAGACGAACGTCTCGGAGCAGAGCGTATGGGCGATGAAGCCGGTGGCAATCTTGGGCACGTCACGCGCCCGCGCCGCGCCGAGGGCGAGGCCGGCACACGCGATGGCGGTAATAGCGAGGATGATCTTACGGCGACGGGTCACGGGCTTTCTCCAGCTGCGGGGCGGGTTGCGGGAGAGCAGGCCGGAAGCGGGCGATACGCGCTCGCCGGATTTGGAAAACGACCTGGTTGAAACTGATCGAGGCTGGTCGATTCTGGAATTCTTACGCGATTTCAAGGGTATAGATATCTAGGCCGCATCGGCCTTGAGGCGCCGGTATTCCGTCGGCGTCACGCCCGTGACCGCCTTGAAGGCGCGATTGAAGGGGCCGAGGGACTGGAAGCCGGCGTCCATCGCAATGGTGATGACGGGAACCTCGGCCTGCGAGGGATCAGCGAGCGCGGTCTTGGCTTCCTCGATCCGGTGGTTGTTCAGGAAGACATTGAAGTTGCGATAGCCGAGCCGCTGGTTGATCAACCGCCGGAGCCGGTATTCCGGAATTTTCAGCCGGGTGGCCAGGGCGCCGATGGTGATGTTCTCCTGACGATAGATCCGCTCGTCCGCCATCAGCCGCATCAGGGCGTCGATGAGCTTTTGATCGGCGCAATCATCGGCCGCGGGCTGACTGGAAACATGGGGCGGCGCGGGCTCCGCCTCGGCCGGAAACAGATCCGTCCCGTCGATGCGCATCATGGCATGGACGATCGCCGCGACGGTGCAGGCGAGCACGCCGGCATTGATCGTTTCGGCTGCAGCGCCGACGTGGCGGCCGGCGGTGGCGATCTGGAGCACCGCGTTCAGCCCGCCATAGAGCGCGATGGCGCAGACGATGAAGACGCGAACGCGGCGGCGGCGCTCGACCAGATCGGCCGGCCACGAGGCGATCATCTGTCCGACCGCAAGCGTGATGAAGCCGAGCGAGATCAGATTGACGACCGTCACCGAGAACCGCACATGGCCGCCGGGTGCAATCCAGACGCAGCCCGCGAAGCTGAAAGCCGCTACCAGCGCCCAGATCAGGCCGTGCCACCAGCGCAGGCTAAACTCGTCGTGGAACACGGCGCGGGTGAACAGCCAGAACACCACGATGGTGCCGGTCGATATTGCGATCAGCGGCGCATGCCAGAGCGGGATGGGCGACGTGACATCCAGCGAATAGCTCACGACATGCGCGACCGAGCTCAGCGCGAAAGCCGCACCGAGGCGGGCCGCCAGCACATTGCGAAAATCAGCGAGCAATGACACCGCCAGCATCAGCAGCAGCGCAACGCTGGCAGCACGAAAGGCGAGGTCGAGGGCGGCAAGGGTCATCAGGCGATGCGATCGGTCGCGGTTGCGGTTGGTCGAACATCGTTCGTCGCGCCGGCTTTTTCAAGAAGCATCCTCACCACCACTGTCATCGCCCGGCCAGTGCGCAATTGCGCACCAGGACCGGGCGATGCAGTACTCCGAGACAGCCGTGATTGAACCGATGAGCCGCGGCGTACTGGATCGCCCGCTTTCGCGGGCGATGACAGCGGAGTACGTGGTCGGCCTTTGTCGCGACGGCGACGCCAAATCCTGCTACGATCAGACCCACTTGATAAAGAAGGAGCCCACCATGAGCTGGCAACCCTCCAACGATCCCGTGCTCGGCGATCCCATGTCCTGCGATGCGCTCGATCTCGTCATCGTGCCGCGCACCCGCGATCTCGGCGACGGATTCGTCGTCCGGCGCGCGCTGCCGCATGGCAAGCGGCAGATGGTCGGGCCGTTCATCTTCTTCGATCATTTCGGCCCGGTGCAGTTCGTCTCCGGCAAGGGCATGGATGTGCGGCCGCATCCGCACATCGGGCTCGCCACCGTCACCTATCTGTTCGACGGCTCGATCATGCATCGCGACAGCGAGGGTAACGTGCAGGAGATCGCGCCGGGCGCGATGAATTTGATGACCGCGGGGCGCGGCATCGCGCATTCCGAGCGCACCCCGGATGCGCAACGCGCCTCGGGCCAGCAGATGCTCGGCCTGCAAAGCTGGATCGCGCTGCCTGAAGGCTCCGAAGAGATCGATCCCTCGTTCCAGCATTATGCGGCGGGCGATCTGCCGATGATCTCCGAGCGCGACTTCACCGCGCGGGTGATTGCCGGCTCCGCGTTCGGCATCACCTCGCCGGTCAAGATGGTCTCGCCCTGGTTCTACACCGAGGTCACCGCGGCCGCCGGCGCGAGCGTGCCGCTCGACCCCGACCACGAGGAGCGCGCGATCTATGTGGTCGACGGCGAGGTCGAGATCGCGAACGAACGTTACGAGGGGCCGCGGCTGCTGATCTTCCGGCCCGGCGACCGCATCACCGTGAAGGCGCTGAAAGCGACGCGGATGATGTTTCTCGGCGGCGATGCATTGGAGGGCCCGCGCCACATCTGGTGGAATTTCGTCTCCTCCAGCAAGGAGCGGATCGAGCAGGCCAAGCAGGACTGGAAAACCGGCCGCTTCGCGGCGGTTCCGCAGGAACATGAGTTCATTCCGCTGCCGGAATAGGCTAATCCGGTTTTCGGCCGTGCCATCAGGTGCGGCCGAAAACCTTTCCGAAAGCTCTGCCGATGACCACGATGCTCTCCAGCGACCTGCCCCTGACCAAGATCGGGCGCGGCAAGGTGCGCGATGTCTACGCCGTCGACGACGACCGCCTGCTGCTCCTCACCACCGATCGCATCAGCGCCTTCGACGTCGTGATGGGCGAGACCATCCCGATGAAGGGCGCGGTGCTGACCCAGATCAGCGCATACTGGTTCAACAAGCTCGAAGGCATCGTGCCGCATCACATGATCAGCGCCGACACCGACGAGATCATCGCGGCCGTCCCGGCGCTCCAAGCCCATCGCAGCGAAATCCTCGGCCGCGCCATGCTGTCGCGCCGCACCACCGTGTTTCCGATCGAATGCGTGATCCGCGGCTATCTCTCCGGTTCGGCGTGGAAGGAATATGCGGCGAGCGGCACGCTGGCGGGCGAGACGCTGAAACCCGGCCTCGTCGAGAGCGAGAAGCTCGACCCTGCGATCTTCAGCCCGGCGACCAAGGCGGAGACCGGGCATGACGAGAACATCACCATCGCGAAGATGCGCCAGGTCGTCGGCGATGACGTCGCCTACACGCTCGAAAGCATGACGCGTGCGATCTACACGCTCGGCGAGGAGCTGGCGCGCGAGCAGGGCATCATCATCGCTGACACCAAGTTCGAGTTCGGCCGCGACAAGGACGGCCGCATCATCCTGATCGACGAGGTGATGACGCCGGATTCGTCGCGTTTCTGGGCGGTCGATGCCTACAAGCCCGGCCAGCCGCAGGCGAGCTTCGACAAGCAACCGTTGCGCGACTATCTCGACGTCGAGCGCCGCGCCGGCCGCTGGAACGGCGACGCCCCGCCGCCGCCACTGCCGGCGAGCGTGGTGGACGCCACCAGCAAGCGGTACCTCGAAGCGTATCGGCGGGTGACGGGGAAAGAGCTGAAGATTTAGGCCGAGTTGCGCCAGCACACTCCGTCATTGCGAGCGTGGCGAAATCCAGCCCGCGTCCGGGAAGGAGACGCCGCGCGGCTTGCGCGACGCTGATAGGGCAATTGGCGTGACCCATTGCGCCGCTTAGGACAATAGCCCCTGGCCCCGGGTTTCCACTATGATCCCGTGTGCCATTTGGCACTGCGAGCACGACCGGACGTGCCTCCAATGAAGCTTTGTTTGTCAGAATTGCAAGTGCGGCCGCGGTTGCCGCTCCTGAACCAGCGCGAGGAAGACCGCCAGGGACCGCGCAACGGCCCCTGGACATCGAAAGCGTATTTGGAAGACAGCAATGGAGACGAAACATGACACGTACACGTGCGACAAGAATTGCAATAGCAGTCTCGACGTTCACCTGCGCGGCGCTGTTCTCCTTCGCCTGGTCCGGGGAGCGCGGCGTCTCGATATCGGTCGACAGCGCACAGGCGCGCGTCGGTCGCCCGCTGACTCCGGTGAGCGTTGCCGGCGTGGCGCGTCGACACACGCGGCGAGCCGCGTACGGATACGGTGCCGCCGCAGTCGGGGCGGGCGCCGTAGCCGCTGGCACAGCCGCCGCGATAGCCGCGACGTCACCGGCATGGGGGACCGTCCCCTACGGCACGGACCATTATGCGAATAGCGGTCCTTACGCCTCTTACGCCTACTCGCCGGAGGAATGGCGCAGGCGAAACGGCATGGTCTGCGAACCCGGTACGATGACCAAGATGGCCGACGGCCAGATGTATCGCTGTCAGTAAAGCCGGTAAACGCGCGAGCGGGAGGCGGCTTGAAGCCGCCTTCCGCCGGTTAGACCCCCGCCATCATCACGTATTTGATCTCGACATATTCTTCCATGCCGTGACGCGAGCCTTCGCGCCCGAGGCCGCTTTCCTTGACGCCGCCGAACGGCGCGACTTCGGTGGTGATCAGGCCGGTGTTGACGCCGACCATGCCAGACTCCAGCGCTTCGGCGACGCGCCAGACGCGGCCGATATCACGGGAGTAGAAGTAGGACGCGAGGCCGAACGGCGAGGCATTGCACATCGCGATCACGTCCGCTTCGTCCTTGAATCGGATCACCGGCGCCAGCGGGCCGAAGGTTTCTTCCTGCGATACCAGCGAGTCGGGCTTCACATCAGCCAGCACGGTCGGCTCGAAGAAGGACCGCCCGAGCTCGCTGCGCTTGCCGCCGGTCACGACCTTGGCGCCGCGCTTGACGGCATCCGCAATGTGGCGCTCGACCTTGTCGATTGCCTTCATGTTGATCAGCGGGCCTTGCGTGACACCGGCCTCCGTGCCGTCGCCGATCTTCATCGCCGCGACCTTTGCGGACAGTTTCTTGACGAACTCGTCGTAGATCTTGTCCTGGGCGTAGATGCGATTGGCGCAGACGCAGGTCTGGCCCATGTTGCGGTATTTCGAGACGATCGCGCCCTCGACCGCGGCGTCGATGTCGGCATCGTCGAACACCACGAACGGCGCATTGCCGCCGAGCTCGAGGCCGAGCCGCTTCACACCGACGGAAGCCTGCTGGTACAGGATCTTGCCGACGGCGGTCGAACCGGTGAAGCCGACGAAGCGCACTGCCGGATGCTCGCACAGCACCTTGCCGATCGGCGGAGCGTCACCCGTGATGATGTTGAGCACGCCGTTGGGGATACCGGCTCTCTCGGCGAGCACGGCCAGTGCCAGCGCCGACAGCGGCGTCTCGTTGGCAGGCTTCAGCACCACGGTGCAGCCCGCCGCGAGCGCGGGCGAGACCTTGCGCGTGATCATCGAATTCGGGAAATTCCACGGCGTGATGGCGCCGCAGACGCCGATCGGCTGCTTGATCGCGAGCAGCCGCGCATCGGGGCGCTGCGTCGGAATGGTCTCGCCATAGACGCGCCTCGCTTCCTCGGCGAAGAACTCGATATAGGCGGCGCCGATATCGACCTCGCCCAGCGCCTCCGACAGCGGCTTGCCCTGCTCGGAGGTGAGGATCAGCGCGAGGTCCTCGCGGCTGGCGATGATCAGCTCGAACCATTTGCGCAAAATGTTGGAGCGCTGCTTGGCGGTATGCCTGGCCCAAGCGGGAAACGCGCGCTGGGCGGCTTCGACCGCCCTGGTCGTCTCGTCCGCGCCAAGCTGCGGGACTTTTGCGATCTCGACACCGGTTGCGGGATTATTCACGGCAAACACGGGCGTCCCGACCCAGGCGCCGTCGATGTAGCAGGCCTCCTTCAGCAGCGACGGGTCCTTCAACCGGTCACGCAGGGTGGCAGTGGCATGTTGGGCGCGTGCGGCGGTCGGCGTCATGGCGTACTCCTCGGACGGTCAGGATCGGCCCGGAATATAGGGATATCAGGTGCACAATGCACCGTCCCGCAACGCACATCTGCTGAGAGTCAACCGGCGGGGAGACGTTGGGCATTGCGAACGCGGAAGCAAATGCCCGCAGCAACTACGCTGCGCCGTTCATATAGGTCTCGCGCCGGCCGATCATGCGCTCGGCAGCCGCCTTGGCACCGGCCTTCGAGGAGGTCGCGCAGGTCCGGTATTCGAGATCGGGCACGTCGGAGGTATCGCGGCGGCCGAACCAGGACTTCGACCCGACCGGCAGCAGCGCCAGTGATTGCGCCAGATTGTCGACCGCGCCGAACGAATAAAGCGCTCCAGTGCCTGCGATGCGAACCTCGTAAATACCGGGCGAGATCGGCGCTTCCAGATTGTCGCCCCGTCCGGGACGGGGATAGCGCTTCCATTCGCTCCAGGTCGAAATCATCTCAGGTCCCCCGCGGCCGCCAAGCGGTCGCCAAATTTGCTTCAAGTCTTAACGCAGCCGCCGATCGGGCCACGAGCTGAACGCCGCAACGCACAAAATGTTTCAAGTGCTCAAACGCCCGAAACATACCGCCTGAGCCCATCCAAGGTCACGGTGAGCTGCAGCCATCCACCGCAGATTGTGGAGAAGTGTTGCAGATCAGTCGTTCCGCGCGGAGCGCAGACGGTCAAGTCACGACATCGCGACCGCAGGATGCATATCGCCACGCTTGCCGCGCAGCGGATGCGGGAGGACAATCGATCACTTCCAACAATAATCAAACCGGAGGAAACGCGATGCAAAGCAAAGCTGAGATCGATCAGATTCTGAGCAAGGCAAGCGACGCCAAGGACATTCCCGGCGTTGTCGCGATCGCCGCCAGCGGCAGCGATGTTCTGTATCAGGGCGCGTTCGGCAAGCGCGATCTATCCAAGCCGGATGCGATGACAATGGACAGCGTATTCTGGATCGCCTCGATGACGAAGGCGGTGACATCGGCCGGCGCGATGCAGCTGGTCGAGCAGGGCAAGCTGTCGCTCGATGCGCCGATCGGTTCGCTGCTGCCCGATCTCGCCAACCCGCAGGTGCTGGAAGGTTTTGACGCCAAGGGTGAGCCGAAACTGCGGCCGGCGAAAAGCGCGATCACGCTGCGCCAGCTCATGACCCACACTGCCGGCTTCGCCTACAACGTGTGGAACGGCGATTGCGCCCAATATCTGGAGAAGACCGGAACCCCGAACATCTTTTCCTGCCAGAACGTCGCGCTGAAGACTCCGATCATGTCCGACCCCGGAACGCGCTGGGAATATGGCATCAACATCGACTTCGTCGGCAAGGCGATTGAGGCCGTGAGCGGCAAACGTCTCGATGCCTACTTGCGCGACAACATCTTCGCGCCGCTCGGCATGAACGACACCGCGTTCAAGATCACCGAGGACATGCGCAAGCGGCTGGTCGCCACGCATGCGCGCGGCGAGGATGGATCGTTGACACCGATACCGTTCGAGATCGAGCAGAACCCGGAATTCCACATGGGCGGTGGCGGCCTTTACAGCACGGCCGGCGACTACATCAAGTTTACCCAGATGATCCTCAACCAGGGCCGCGGCAGCGGCAACCAGCTGCTGAAGCCCGAGACGGTCGCGCTGATGCGCCAGAACCACATCGGCGATCTCACCATCGGCAAGATGACCACCGTGGCGCCCATGTACACCAACGACGTCGATCTCTTCCCCGACATCGTGAAGAAGTGGGGACTGTCCTTTCTGATCAATACGGCCAAGACGCCGGAGGGTCGCAGTGCCGGCAGCCTCGCGTGGGCTGGTCTCGCCAACACCTATTTCTGGATCGACCCGCAGCGCGATGTTTGCGGCGTGATCCTGATGCAGGTGTTGCCGTTCGTCGACGCAAAATGCTTACAGGCGTTCGCGGGATTCGAGCGAGGCGTCTATGCCGGGCTCGATGCGGGCAGCGGCAAGAAGGCGGCCTAACCCCTTAGTATGAGGCGCGCGGCGTCGCGCACCTTCCCGGCAAGGGATAACCTCGTGCCCGAAAGCCATCGGCTCCAGGGCACGAGGCAGTGATTGGAGGAGACGAACTTGGCCAACGATCTTGCAGGCAAAGCCGACAGCTACGTTTGCGGCATCTCGGACACGCCGCTGCTCGGCGACACCATCGGCCGCAGTCTCGATCATGCGGTGCGGCGCTGGGGCAGCCGCGAGGCACTGGTCGCGCCCAGCCACGGCGTGCGCTGGACCTGGACGGAATTCGCCGAACGTGTCGACGCACTCGCCGCAGGCTTTCTCGCGCTCGGGCTGGAACGCGGCGAACGGATCGGCATCTGGTCGCTGAACCGTCCGGAATGGACGCTCACTCAATTTGCCGCTGCCAAGGCCGGCCTGATCCTGGTGACGATCAATCCCGCCTATCGGCTCAGCGAGCTGGAATTCGCGCTGAAGAAAGTCGGCTGCGCTGCGATCGTGACCGCGACGGCGTTCAAGTCCAGCCAATATATGGAGATGCTCAACACGCTGCTGCCGGAGCTCGCGAGCGCCAGGCCCGGGCAGTTGCAGGCGGCGCGGCTGCCGGCGTTGCGGATGGTGATCCAGATCGGCGGACCTTCAGCGCCCGGGACCGTCGCCTTCGAGGACGTCGGGCGCATGGGCGGCGCGAAGCATCGCGAGCAGCTCGCCACGCTCGGCGCGGCGCTTCAGTTCGACGATCCCGTCAACATCCAGTTCACGAGCGGCACCACGGGATCACCGAAGGGCGTGACGCTGACCCACCACAATATCCTCAACAACGGTTATTTCACGGGACGCGCGATGCGGCTGACCGAACGGGATCGCATCTGCATTCCCGTGCCGCTCTATCATTGCTTCGGCATGGTGATGGGTAACCTCGCCTCCGTCACGCTGGGCGCGACCATGGTCTATCCCGGCGAAGGCTTCGATCCGCTCGCGACGTTGCGCGCGATCGAGCAGGAGAAATGCACGACGCTGTACGGCGTGCCGACCATGTTCATCGCGGAGCTCGACCACCCCGAGTTCAAGAACTTCAATTTGAAATCGCTGCGCACTGGCATCATGGCCGGCGCGCCCTGCCCGATCGAGGTGATGAAGCGCGTCAACACCGAGATGAACATGAGCGAGGTCACCATCGCCTACGGCATGACCGAGACCAGCCCGGTCAGCTTCCAGAGCGCGACGGACGACCCGCTGGAACGGCGCGTCTCCACCGTCGGGCGAATTCATCCGCATGTCGAGGTGAAGGTCGTCGATCTCGAAGGCAGGATCGTCAAGCGCGGCGAACGCGGCGAGCTCTGCACCCGGGGTTACAGCGTCATGCTGGGCTATTGGGAGGAGAAGGAAAAGACCGGCGATGTGCTGGATGCCAATGGCTGGATGCACACCGGAGACCTCGCCACCATCGATGACGAGGGCTATTGCAACATCGTCGGCCGCATCAAGGACCTGGTGATCCGCGGCGGCGAGAACCTCTATCCGCGCGAGATCGAGGAGTTTCTGTATCGTCATCCCAAAATCCAGGACGTGCAGATCTTTGGCGTGGCGGACACCCGCTATGGCGAGGAGCTCTGCGCCTGGATCCGCGTCAGGCCGGGCGAGACGCTGACCGCAGAGGAGGTCCGTGCTTTCTGCGATGGCCAGATCGCCCACAACAAGATCCCGCGCTATGTGGAATTCGTCGACGAATTTCCGATGACCGTGACCGGCAAGATCCAGAAATTCGTGATGCGGGATGCGGTGGAGCAGCGGCTGGGGCTGAAGGCCGCGAAGACGGCGTGAGGTGGTACGCACACCCAACGCCCCATCGTCATATGTGGACGGCCCCTATTGGCAAGCGCTTTTTGAAGTGTGGAGCGAGGTTGGTCTGCTTCGGTCATATGTCCGGCCTTTTGGTGCGGGCTTTATGACCGCTGGCCCTGATGAAATCCGATTGCCCTGGTCCCTATCATTGCGGCGAGCTTGGTGGCTCGTGACGATGTCGGGGTGTCCATGGTTTTCGGCGGTGACCGTATCGCTCATCACTTCTTTCGTGCTTACCAATCTTGAACCGGGATACTCCTCGTGAAGGCTGTTTGAGACGGTGAGGTGCGCTCACGCCTTGACATAGGTGTCGGTACGGAAGCCCTCGCCCGTGGTCATGATCGCCCAGCAGATCCTTGCCAGCTTATTGGCCAGAGCCACGGCGACCAGCCGCTCGGGCTTCCTGGCCCGCAGCGCGTTGATCCAGTCGGCCAAAGCGCCTGTGCGCTTGCCTACGACACGCAGCACTGAGGTTGCCCCCGTGACGAGCATTTTGCGGATGTAGCGGTTGCCCTGCTTGGTGATTGCGCCGAGCTTCTCCTTGCCGCCGCTCGAATTTTGCCGGGGCGTCAGACCGAGCCATGCCGCGAAGTCACGCCCCGATTTGAACACGCCCGGATCGGGAACACTGGCCGCGACCACCGACGCAACCAGGGTCCCGACGCCTGGAATCTCGTCGAGCACGCGGCTGATCGGGTTTTGCTTGTGCGCCCTGGCGAGTTCCTCTTCCACGGTCGTGATCGAGGCGTTGAGCCCTTCCAGATGTTGAGCGATGCAGGTCACTGCGGCCGCGGCAATGGGCGGAAGCGCAGCATCCGCCTTCGCCTGCGCCAGGAGTTCATCGACGCGGCCGATACCCTTGGCGGCGACAATGCCGAACTCGGCCAGGTGGCCGCGCAAGGCATTGACGGCCATCGTGCGCTGCTTGATCAGCAGCTCGCGGGTCTTGTGCAGCATCAAAATGGCTTGCTGCTCCGCGCTCTTGATCGGCACGAAGCGCATATCCGGTCGGGACATCGCCTCGCAGATCGCAGCCGCGTCAACCGCGTCGTTCTTGCCCCGCTTGACATAGGGCTTGATGTAAGTGGGCGGGATCAGGACTACCTCGTGTCCCATCGCGACCAATTGGCGAGCCCAATAATGCGCCGAACCGCACGCCTCCATACCGACCCGGCAGAGATCGATCTGCGAAAAGACCTCGTGCAGCTTCGAACGCTTCACCTTGCGCGAAATCGATCGGCCACCCTCGCTCTCGAGCCCATGAACCTGAAAATAGTTCTTGCCCAGATCAATCGCGGCTCTGATAAACTTCGTCATGGACAGTCCCCCTCTTTGTGGCGCTGCGGCGACCACGTTTTGGCACTTGATGCCGTTTAGGTGGGGCCGTCCACAACATCATTGCGAGCGCAGCGAAGCAATC
>NZ_FOQM01000082.1 GCF_900113735.1 Bradyrhizobium sp. Gha | reverse complement strand
GAGGCGTCAGACCGGATCTGCGGGAAGCGGCTGAAGGCGTTGATGCCTGCGTTGATTGAGGCGATGGAACGGCATGGCCACCTCGACCTTGCCCCCGAGATCTGCGACAAACTTTTGGCAATGAGCGCTGCGACGATCGACCGCGCATTGGTGCGGGTCCGAGAAGGATTAGGTCGCAAGCGTCGGTGGCACGCGACGCACTCGTTGCGTCGCAGTGTTCCAATAAGGACGTCGGCAGATTGGAATGATCCGGCGCCCGGATTCGTCGAGGCCGACCTTGCCGCGCATAGCGGTCCATCTGCGCGCGGCAGCTTCATCCAGACCCTCGTGCTCACCGACATTGCTACCGGCTGGACGGAGTGCGCTCCTCTGATCGTGCGCGAACGGACGCTGTTGAGCACGGTGCTGACGGAATTGCGCAAACAATTGCCTTTTTCGCTGCTTGGCTTCGATACTGACAATGATACGGTGTTCATAAACGAGACGCTGAAACCCTACTGCGAGGCGGCCAACATCGTCTTCACGGGTTGCCGGCCCTACCCTAGCGATCGGGTTGCACGATGACGCTGCATGAGGCGCAACACAGCAGGAACTAAGCCGTTGGATCCCGATTAAGTTGCAAGACTTCGAGGCGTCAAATCCCGAAAAGTCCTGCGCCCACAAAACCAAGGTGGTACAAAACAGCGATACCGCTCAACGGCCTGAACACTCTTTTACAGACAATTTGAAAATGGCCAGCAATCGGTTCGAGGATCATTGTCTCGTGTTGCGGGAATGTACACTGTCACGATAGCTCAAGGAAGAGCGCGGCAAACTATGGACATTGCTTTCTCTAAGACGGAGCGTTTCTCAGGATTTCCGATGCTAATTCTGATTGCTTGCGGTGGTGCCCAGCCATCACCAGCATAAGAGGCGCTGACTGCAACCTGAACACCGGCCTCCAGAAGTGCAGCAGCGATTTCGTTGCTTGATGCGCCCTTCAGCGGAATCCAAACATGAAGGCAACCTGGGTCACTGGCCAGCGGCTTACCTTTGAGGCCGCTTACTACCAAGCGATGGCGCGCCGCGAGTTCGTCCTTTACAGCAGCAAGGATTGCAAGATCGCCGCCATTTGAAACTAGCTCAGCCATTAGGGCTGCGCTAATCGGGCTCGCCATCCAATAGGTTGCCGGAAGACCGGGCCAGAATACCCGCGTCGCTTCAGCCACATCCGGTGCAACCACGAACGCCAGCCTTAAGCCCGCTGAAAGGCTTTTTGCCGTTCCAAGCAAATACCAAGAAAGCTCAGGCGCGAGCGATGAAATAGGCGGAAGGGGTGATTCTGTGAGCAAGCTGTAGATATCATCTTCAATGAGTCGGACCTGATAACGACGCGCGATCTCAGCGATCTGTTGCCGCCGGCCAAGAGACATGGTCACAGTAGTCGGATTCTGATAGGTAGACACCAAGTAGAGGGCGATTGGTCGTTTCCGATGACAAATCTCCCTGAACGCTTCCGGATTGAGGCCATCTCCGTCTATCGAGACATCGACGACGGAGATACCGTAGCGCGCTGCGAACGAGCGAACTGGTGAATAGCTCAATCGTTCGATGGCAAGCGGCCGCCTGTTTCCAACGATTCCTGGAAGAAGTACCTGAAGTGCGGCTTGAGTGCTGTGGGTGACGATTATTCGATTCCGATCTGGTACTACTCCGAGGCGGCGACCGACAAAAAGAGCCCCTTGCTGTCTCTCATGGTCAGTGCCCATCCAGCGGTGCGTCGCCATCAATTCGGCTGGAAGACTTTCGGCCAAAACGCGGTTTAGCGCCTTGAAGACCATTGTATTGAAAATCTCGGGAACTGGTGGAGGGTGGTTCAGCGTGAGCTGGATCACACCATCAGGGGAGATCGCTCTGTCTCTGAATCGTTGTGAGCTCGGGCTTGCGAGTGCTCTCGCGTCCATGGTCATATCTCCGAAAGCAGTTGATACGGCCAGAAACCATTGAGGCCGCGGCAGCTCCCGTCGCGGTTCGCGCCGGTATCCTCCAGTTGATTGCTCCGGTCAAATGCAGAAATGGCACGATCAAAGCGCCCGAACGGATCGGGATCATCGTGTGACGCGTGCTGGTCGCAAATGCACCGAAACAAACGACACCCAGACGTATGGAATCTGGCCCTGCCGAAACGACTGAGCCGACCCAAACTTGCTAAGACGAACGAATGCTCGCGACAAGCGCTCCCCGCTACGGGTTGGCTCCCCATCAGCTTCACCGGCAAGATGTGTGGATGCATGCAGGTAGCTCGACTTGTTTACAGTGTTCGAATGAGTGCCATTTCTGCACGAATCCGGTCAACTACCCGCCTTGATGGTAAACGGCGCCTAAGGTCTATTGGTTGATGATTGACGGCCGCGTCCTGGCTCGACGTTTGCGAGACGCCAAAAACATAACGCATACTATGGGAGCCCGATTTGTCGACGCTAATTAGAGAGGTCACCAGCCTCCCCAGCGGAGATGTCACGCTCGCATTTGTCTTTTGAGTGATGACGTGCCGTGAATGAGCCGGGCTGAGATCGACTGGGTGCATGTGTTTGCGGTATGTCCTGGTCGAACGTATGACATCGAGAGGCAGCGGCAACTGCTTCGAGTTATATCGCGGCAGGCATTGCGGCTGCTGAAGGGCTATCGGATCGGAGGTTCTGCGACACTTGTGTCAAAGAAAGCGACACCCCGAGCAATTGAGTCTATCCGTCGATCGTACGGAGCGAGGCACTGGCGCTGATCAAGACCTACTGCGTGCATTTTTGGTCCGATGCTTGCTGCAGGAAGCTGGCGAAGCGGCATGGTTTACATCCGGAATTGAGACGGTGCGGCGCTGGAACTGGTGCACGGGATTTCGAAGGATCGCCGGCGTCGATTGAAACCGGTGCACCAGCCGCGGCATAGCCGCGCTTGGGTTGGTTGGTCCAGATCGACGGCTCAGAACACTGGTGGTTTGAGAGCCGCGGCCCGCAATGCAGCCTATTCGTCTTCATCGACGGCGGCCACTCGATAGGTGCATCTGTTTGTCCAAAAGGGGACGCACTTTGACTACTCCAGGGCGCCGATCGCGCTATCTGAAGCGCTATGGCAAGCCCATTGCGTTCTACTCAGACGACCACGCAACGTTCCGGGGTCAACAAGGTCGCCGCCATTTGCGGCGACGGGATGAAGCAGTGTGGCCGCGCGCTGCACGAGCTCACATCGATTTCATTTGCGCCAATGTCCGATTTTGTTGAAGAAAGGCCGTAGTTGCGACTCAAGAATAGCAGTGATTCAGCCTGAATTGGCAGGACTGAAGATCATGATGGGCATCAGCAAGTCAATCAGACTGCGTTGTTCTGTTGTTTGAGTTCTCGCTCGAGAAGCATATTCGCTCCGAGCACCTGCTTAGGTCGATCGACAGGTTTGTCGACCTGCAAGAGATCAGGCGGGATCTGGCGGCATCGGCCGGCCTTCGATCGACCGAACTGATGATCCGGATGCTCCTAGTCCTGCGCGCAACATGAGGAATGCGCACCTTTTCATGTGGGCGCTGTTTAGCTTCAAGTTACCGACGGCCTCTCAGCCGCATGACAGGCGCATTATCACGCCAGAGCGTCGCTGCTGGCTGAAGTGCAGACGGCGCAGTTGTTACGCCCCCTCAGGACTTCCGTGCAATGGCCGAAACCAATTCTTATCAGCTTCCCGCCCTAGCCCTGAAGCGAGCAACGAACTTCCCCGAGCAAAGCGCGGTTTGCCAGCGATAATAACGGATAAGTCGTAAGGGCAAGCTGAGGCCGTCAGGCGGCATGGTTCCACGGCATAAGCGCGTCGATTTTGCTGCTCGGCCAGCCGTTGGCGATACGCTGAAGTGTGAGGGCGAGCCAGGCGAACGGATCGACGTTGTTCATTTTCGCTGTCTGCAGCAGTGTTGCGATGGTCGCCCAGGTTTGTCCGCCCCCGTCGCTGCCAGCGAAGAGGCTATTCTTTCTCGTAATTGTTTGTGGCCGGATGGCGCGTTCGACAATGTTGGAGTCGAGCTCGATGCGACCATCAGTCAGGAAGCGTTCGAAGATGGCACGGCGCGAGACGGCATAGCGGATCGCCTCAGCGAGCTTTGATTTGCCGGAGATCCGCCGCAAGGTCCGCTGCCAGGAGTCGAAGAGATCTGCGACGATCGCCGCGGAGGCCTGCTGGCGCGCGGCAACGCGAGCGTCGGGCTTTGACGGCGCACGGTTTTCTCGACCTGCCAGAGTCTTGCCATCTGCTCGACCGTCGCCGTTGCCACTTCTGAGCTCCCTGCAACATGCAGCTCGTAGAACTTGCGTCTGCAGTGTGACCAGCAGCCAGCCAAGGTGACGCCTTCATTGCCGCGATCGGATCGCGCGAGCTTGTTATAGGCGGCATAGCCATCCACCTGCAGTATGCCGCGATAGCCATTGAGGTGCCGGACCGCGCATTCGCCGGAGCGGCTGTCTTCGAAGCGATAAGCCACCATCGGGGGACCGCTGCGGCCAAACGTTCGGTCATCCTGGGCATAGGCCCACAAATAGGCCGTCTTCGTCGATCCGGAGCCTGGAGCGAGCGTCGGCAAAGTGGTTTCGTCGGCAAAGACCCGTTCGGCCTTCTTGACCTCGCCGAAGATGTAGTCCGCCATGATCTCGAGCTCGAAGCCGAGCTTGCCCATCCATTGCGCCATCAACTGGCGGTCGAGCTCGACCTTGTCGCGGGCGTAGATCGCCTCCTGCCGCTAGAGCGGCAGGCCGTCGGCATATTTGGCGACGGCGATCTGGGCCAGAAGCGCTTCCGTCGGAATGCCTCCTTCGATGATATGGGCCGGGGCCGGCGCCTGGATCACGCCGTCCGCGTTCTTGAAAGCATACTTGGGACGGCGCGTGACGATCACACGGAACTTGACCGGCACCACATCTAGACGCTCCGACACGTCCTCGCCGATCAGCACTTTCTGCTTGCCGGCATGCTCAGCCAGCTCTTCCGGCTCAATGACGATTTCGACCCGTTCCAGATGGGGCGCAAAGCCCTTGCGCCGACGCGGTGCACGCTTGCTATCCGCTTGCGCACGGCCCTTGCTGACCCGGGCCTTGATCGCCGCGATGCCGGTCTCGATCTCCTCGAAGACAAAGGCTTGCTGTTCAACGTCGCCATTCGCAGAGCCGAGCTTTTCCGATCGTCGGCCGAACCGCGCGCGGTCGAAGGCCTTGAGGATCTGCGTCAGCTGCTCGATGCGCGCATCGGCATCGGCGTTGCTCGCCTTGAGATCGGCGACCTCGCTCTCCAGAGCATCGGCGGGGCCGCTTTCTCGGCCATGGCAAGCACCATGGCCTTCAGCGTCTCCACGTCATTTGGGAGGTTGAGATCGGGCCGCGTCATTGCCCCGACCAGAGCACATTTTGCTCAGCTTCTCTTGTGCGTGTTCCAGCCGATCGTGATCACGGATTCCAGGCCATCGTGATCACCCATTCCAAAGCATCGTGATCACCGTTTCCAGCCGATCGTGATCGCTATTTCGCGCGATCATGATCGGGGACAACCAGGAGGCGTCCACCGCTGACAGTCTGTAACCGGGGTAGCTCGGTCTTTTGCCCAACCGCAGAGGATCGAGATGCCGACAGAGAGACTGTCCATGCGCCACATTCGCGAAGTTCTACGCCTGCACTACAGCGTCGGCATGTCGCAGCGCGCCGTTGCCCGCAGCCTCGGTCTGGCCCAGG
>NZ_FOQM01000023.1 GCF_900113735.1 Bradyrhizobium sp. Gha | reverse complement strand
GGCTTCATCGTGGTCACGCAGGTCGGCAGCCAGACCTTCGGCATCGTCGTCGACGGCGTGTTCCACACCGAGGAAATCGTGGTCAAGCCGATGTCGACGAAGCTGCGTCACATCGACATGTTCTCGGGCAACACCATCCTGGGCGATGGCGCCGTCATCATGATCATCGACCCCAACGGCATTGCCAAGGCGCTGGGCGCCGCCGGCTCCTCGGCCCATGATATGGGCGATGACAATGGCGCGCACCATATCGGCTCGGGCGAGCAGACCACCTCGCTGCTGGTGTTCCGCGCCGGCTCCAACCAGCCCAAGGCGGTCCCGCTCGGGCTCGTCACCCGCCTCGAAGAGCTCCCCGCCGACAAGATCGAGTTCAGTAACGGCCGCTACATGGTGCAGTACCGCGAGCAGCTGATGCCGCTCGTCTCCATGGACGGCGTCACCATCGCGAGCCAGGGCGCCCAGCCGATCCTGGTGTTCGCCGATGACGGCCGCTCCATGGGCCTCGTCGTCGACGAGATCATCGACATCGTCGAGGAACGCCTCAACATCGAGGTCGGCGGCTCGGCGAGCGGCATCCTCGGCTCGGCCGTGATCAAGGGCCAGGCCACCGAGGTGATCGACGTCGGCCACTTCCTGCCGATGGCGTTCGCCGACTGGTTCACCCGCAAGGAGATGAAGCCGTCGATGCATTCGCAGTCGGTGCTGCTGGTCGACGACTCGGCCTTCTTCCGCAACATGCTGGCGCCGGTGCTGAAAGCGGCCGGCTACCGCGTCCGCACCGCGCCGACCGCGCAGGAAGGTCTCGCCGCGCTGCGTGCGCAGAACTTCGACGTGGTGCTGACCGACATCGAGATGCCCGACATGAACGGGTTCGAGTTCGCCGAAACGATCCGCTCCGACAGCAATCTGGGTGCGATGCCGATCATCGGCCTGTCCGCCCTGGTGTCGCCGGCGGCGATCGAGCGCGGCCGTCAGGCCGGCTTCCACGACTATGTCGCCAAGTTCGACCGTCCCGGTCTGATCGCGGCGCTGAAGGAGCAGACCGCGGGCGCCGCCGGTGCCTCCGAGCTGAGCCGGGCCGCGGCGTAGGCATGATGCGGAAAAGTGTGAAGCGGTTTTCCGAAAAGATCATGCTCAGGCAACAGTGCGGCCAGGGACCAGGGGAGACGAGATGAGCAAGAAGACCCAGATCGGCGAAGGCGCCATGGTCGAATACGTCACCGCGATGATCGGCGGCCAGCTGTTCGGCCTGCCGATCTCGCGCGTCCAGGACGTGTTCATGCCGGAGCGCGTCACCCGCGTTCCCTTGTCCTCGCACGAGATCGCAGGCGTTCTGAACCTGCGCGGCCGCATCGTCACCGTCGTCGACATGCGCGCCCGTCTCGGCCTGCCCAGGGACGACGACGGCAAGACGCCGATGGCTGTCGGTGTCGACCTGCGCGGCGAATCCTATGGCCTCCTGATCGATCAGATCGGCGAGGTGCTGCGCCTGCCCGAGGATGGCAAGGAGGAGAACCCGGTCAACCTCGACCCCCGCATGGCCAAGCTCGCCGGCGGTGTTCACCGGCTCGAGGGCCAGCTCATGGTCGTCCTCGACGTCGATCGCGTGCTCGAGCTCGCGCCCGAGATGATGGCGGCCTGATACGGCGGCATTGCCGCCGACGGCCAAGCAATTGGAAATGCCCCCGCCCAGGGGACAGGAGGTTCACATGCGAACGTGTCTCGTCGTTGATGATTCCAGCGTCATCCGCAAGGTCGCGCGCCGGATCCTGGAAGGCCTCGACTTCCAGATTCTCGAAGCCGAGGACGGTGAGAAGGCCCTGGAGGCCTGCAAGCGCGGGCTTCCCGATGCCGTGCTGCTCGACTGGAACATGCCGGTCATGGACGGCTATGAGTTCCTCGGCCATCTGCGTCGGATGCCCGGCGGCGACCACCCGAAGGTGGTGTTCTGCACCACCGAAAATGACGTCGCGCATATCGCGCGCGCGCTGCATGCGGGTGCCAACGAGTACATCATGAAGCCGTTCGACAAGGACATCGTGACGGCGAAGTTCCAGGAAGTCGGCCTTATCTGAGCGAACGCCGGAGGCTCCTTCGGCGATTGTCTTCAACTGAACCGTTTCAGTCTGAGTTGGTGAGTAATGAGTGTTGCGTTCGCAGGTAGTTCGACCACGGGCCCGTCGCGCGAAGCGGGACCGCTGCGGGTGATGGTCGTCGACGACTCCGTCGTCATCCGTGGCCTCATCTCGCGCTGGATCGGCGCCGAGCACGACATGGAGGTCGCGGCCTCGCTGCGCACGGGGCTCGAAGCGGTCAACCAGATCGAACGCATCAACCCTGACGTTGCCGTGCTCGATATCGAAATGCCCGAGCTCGACGGCCTCTCGGCGCTGCCGCAGCTGCTCGCGAAGAAGCGCGATCTCGTCATCATCATGGCCTCGACGCTGACCCGCCGCAACGCGGAGATCAGCTTCAAGGCGTTGTCGCTCGGCGCTGCAGACTATATTCCGAAGCCGGAATCGACCCGCGAGACCTCCGCCGCCGATATCTTCCATCACGACCTGATCCAGAAGATTCGTCACCTCGGCGCACGGCTCCGTCGGAAGCCGGCCCTGGCGAGCCCGCCGCTGGCGCCCGCGAGCCCTGCTGCACCGATTGCACGTCCACCGTCTGTCGCACGTCCCGCTGCTGCGCCCGCATCGTCTCCGGCCGCCCCGCATGCCCTGTTCTCAGGCCCGGTGACGATGCGTCCGTTCTCGACCCAGACGCCGAAGGTGCTGTTGATCGGCTCCTCGACCGGCGGCCCGCAGGCGCTGATGGCGCTTGTCGCCGAGCTCGGCCCGGTGATCGACCGTTACCCGGTGCTGATTACCCAGCACATGCCGCCGACCTTTACCACCATTCTCGCCGAGCATCTGGCGCGTACGAGCCGTAAGCCTGCAGCCGAGGCTGTTGACGGCGAGCAGGTCAAGCCGGGTCGCATCTATCTCGCGCCCGGTGGCAAGCACATGCGCGTCATGCGCAGCGGCGCGGACGCCGCGATCGCGCTGGACGACGGTCCCGCCGTCAATTTCTGCAAGCCGGCGGTCGATCCGCTCTTCACCTCCGCCGTCGATATCTGGCACGGCAACATCCTCTCCGTGATCCTGACGGGCATGGGCTCGGACGGCATGCGCGGCGGCAAGGACATCGTCGCCGCCGGTGGCAACGTGATCGCGCAGGATGAAGCGTCCAGCGTGGTCTGGGGCATGCCGGGTGCGGCCGCCCATGCCGGCATCTGCGCGGCGATCCTGCCGCTCAACCAGATCGGCGCCAAGGTCAACCGCCTGTTCGCGGGAGACCGCTCGTGACGCCCGCTGACTACGATTATCTGCGCAAGTTCCTGAAGGAACGCTCCGGCCTCGATCTCTCGCCCGACAAGCAATATCTGGTCGAAAGCAGGCTGTTGCCGCTGGCCCGCAAGGCGAGCTTGCCCGGAATCCCCGATCTCGTGCTGAAGATCAGGAACGGCGACGGAAGGCTTGCAACAGACGTGGTCGAGGCCATGACCACCAACGAGACGTTCTTCTTCCGCGACAAGATCCCGTTCGATCATCTGCGCGACAGCATCGTGCCCGGCCTGATCAAGGCCCGCGCGGCGCGCAAAAGCTTGCGCATCTGGTCGGCGGCGTCGTCGACCGGGCAGGAGCCCTATTCGATCGCGATGTGCCTGAAGGAGATGGGCGCAGCACTCGCCGGCTGGCGCATTGAGATCGTTGCCACCGATTTGTCGCAAGAGGTGCTGGAGAAGTGCAAGGCTGGCATCTACAGCCAGTTCGAGGTGCAGCGCGGCCTGCCGATCCAGCTCCTGATGAAATACTTCACGCAAAGCAGCGACGTCTGGCAGCTTAATGCCGATGTCCGGTCGATGGTGCAGTTCCGCCAGCTCAATCTGTTGCAGGATTTCTCGCATCTCGGCACGTTCGACGTGATCTTCTGTCGCAACGTGCTGATCTATTTCGATCAGGACACCAAGGCCATGATCTTTGAGCGGATGGCGAAGGGCCTGGAAGCCGACGGCACGCTGCTGTTGGGCGCTGCCGAGTCCGTCGTCGGGATCACCGACGCGTTCCGCCCCGCGTCCGACCGCCGTGGTCTGTATCAACTCAATCCCGCGCGCTCCGGCCGCCCGATGGGTGGGCTGATGCCGCAGCCACTGAAGGTCGCCGCGGCGCGGTAATCATCTCTCCGTCATTCCGGCCTCGCTCGCTCGCTTCGCGAGCGCCCCAGGAATGACCGAGCGCTCACAAAATCGCGTGCGGCAGAAAGCGCGAGCCGTTGCCCGTGATCGGGCTCCCGTCTTCGCGGATCGAAAGCCCGCACGGCTCGTGGTTCACGAGCCAGCTTCCGATCACCGGATAGACACCCGAAAACTTCGGCAGTGGTGACAGCGCCTGGCGCACGAAGCCTTCGGCGCCGTAGGGGCCGGGGTGCTCGTCGAGGGACATTCCAGCCGAGACCAGCGTGACATTGGCGCCCTCGCGCGACAGCAGCGGCTTGCGGACGTAGGAGCTGCCGAGCTCCGCGGCGCGCGGGTCGTCCTCGAAGAAGGACGGCAGCAGATTGGGATGGTTCGGAAACATCTCCCAGAGCAGCGGCAGGATGCCCTTGTTGGAGAGCACCGCCTTCCATGGAGGTTCGATCCAGCGTGTCGGTGCGTCCCTGAGCTTCGTGCCGAAAGCGTCGTGGAACATCCATTCCCAGGGATAGAGCTTGAAGACCAGCTTCATTTCGTTGTTGTCGAGATCGACGAAGCCGCCGACGTCCTCACGCCAGCCGATCTCTTCGATGTCGAGCAGCGTTGTCGACAGGCCTGCCTGACGCGCGGTGTCTTCGAGATAAGCAAGCGTGCCGGCGTCTTCCTCGTTGGCGGTGGTGCCGGTGAGGTGCAGATGCGTGTTCGAGGCAACTTCCTTCCACGCAGCGATCAGCCGCTCGTGGATCGAGTTGAACTGGTCGGCGCGCGCAGGGATGATGCGCCGCTCGATCGCCTGCTCGAGCCAGGTCCATTGAAACACCGCGGCCTCGAAGATCGAGGTCGGCGTATCGGCGTTGTATTCGAGCAGCTTTGCCGGACTTTGACCGTCGAACCTGAGATCGAGACGGCCATACAGGCTGCGGTCGTCGCGCTCCCAGCTCTCGGAGATGAGATCCCAGAACGCGTCCGGAATCTTCAAGCGCCGCAAGTGCTGCTCGTTGCCGATCACCCGGCCGGCGAGCTCCAGGCACATCGCATCGATCTCGCCGGTCGGGGTTTCGATCGCGCGTTCGATCTCATCGAGCGTGAAGGCGTAATAGGCGCGTTCGTCCCAATAGCGCTCGCCATCGATCGTGTGGAAGGCGAAGCCGCATTGCTCGGCGGTCTGTTGCCAGTCGTCGCGCTCGGGACAAATGATGCGTTGCATGTGTCAGCCACCGTGCCCGCCGTGGCCACCATGACCGCCATGACCTTGACCATGATGGCTGCCTTGCATGCGATGCAGCGTGCCGCCGAAGCCGCCATAGCTCGGCCGGCAATACGGCTTGCCGTCGATACCGGGCACAGCTTCGAGGGCGGAGCCGCAGGGACGCTCGCGCCTGGTAAATCCCGTCGAGATGGCGCTGACCGCGGCGCTTCCCATCAGCGTGAGCATGACCCGTCGCGAGCGTTTCATGGTGCGTCCTCCCGCGCGTCTTAAACCAGACCGGCGCGCAGCGTTGTTCAAAACCTCGCGTGTCAACTGCCGCCCGAGAAAGCATGCGCGAACGAACCGAAGCCGCCGCGCGTGACGCCGCCGGAACCTGCATCGGACGGGCCGCCCGACGAGGAATGAGTTGAGGAGTCGCTGCTGTAGAAGCCGGACCGCGATGACCAGTGCGAGCTTCCCGACGAGCCATGGCCGCTGCTGCTGCAATCGGTCCTCGTTGGTGCTGCCGCAGCCGTGCCCGGCGCGGTCACCCCGGGGGGTGTCGTTCCGGCAGGCAAGGGATCGCAACTCCGCCGCGGCATCAGCGTGTAGGCGCTGGCGCCAACCGCGATCGTCCCCATCACCAGCAGGGCGACGTGGCCGGAGCGCTTCACGGGCTGCCGCGGTGCCGACGCTATTGCCGCCGGCCTGCGCTTGCCAAAATCCTTGGGAGGAGGCTTCGCGGCCATGGTCAGTAGATCATGCAGGCGGCGTTCAGGAGGCCGGCAGCAAGCGAGGACAGGCCGAGCCAGATGGCGGGCGCGAGCTCACCCGCGGCGATCCGGCCCGACAGGTTCGGCACCGGGATCTTCACGATGTAGAATACGGCGACCTGCACGATCAGCGCGATTGCAGCCCAGACCAGGCAGTCCAGCACGTTGGCCGAATGCGCGATCGCGCTGAACAGCGGCGCCACGAAGCCGAGCAGGCTGAGGCCGAGCGCAATCGCCGCGGCAGGATCGTTGTCGCGGATCAGCTGGAACTCGTTGTGCGGTGTGATCCGCGTGTAGACGAACAGATATGCCACTATCGCAATCAGCCCCGTGCAGAAATAGACCAGGAAGGCGGGCAGGCCGGCGAGCGATTGCAGGATCATGGGAGGTCCAATTTGGCGCCTGCGAATTCTGGCACGATCGCTTGGTCGCTGCACCGGGCCGATAGGTTCGATCCCCAGAAACAAACTAGCTGCCCGCGGGAGGCCGCAGCGCGTTGCGGGTCCGGCGCCGGCGTCGCCACACCGCTGCTGGCCCGTGCTTGACGCGACCAAAAAAACAAAACCCCGCCATTTGCGGCGGGGTCCAGGCTGGGAGGAGCGAGCCCGATTCGGGCGCGCGACGTAAACCCAGAGATCAGGCGGGAATGCGCTCTTCGTGCTCGTGCGGCTCGCGCAGCACGTAGCCGCGGCCCCACACGGTCTCGATGAAGTTGCGGCCCTCGGATGCGTTGGCGAGCTTCTTGCGGAGCTTGCAGATGAAGACGTCGATGATCTTCAGCTCGGGCTCGTCCATGCCGCCGTAGAGATGGTTGAGGAACATTTCCTTGGTCAGGGTGGTACCCTTGCGGAGCGAGAGCAGCTCCAGCATCTGGTACTCCTTGCCCGTCAGATGCACGCGCTGGCCACCGACTTCGACCGTCTTGGTGTCGAGGTTGACCACGAGGTCGCCGGTCTGGATGACCGACTGGGCGTGACCCTTGGAGCGGCGCACGATCGCGTGGATGCGGGCAACCAGTTCGTCTTTATGGAAGGGCTTCGTCATGTAGTCGTCGGCGCCGACGCCGAGACCCTTGACCTTGTCCTCGATGCCGGCGAGGCCGGAGAGGATCAGGATCGGTGTCTTGATCTTGGAGACCCGAAGCTGCTTGAGCACGTCGTATCCGGACATGTCGGGCAGGTTGAGGTCGAGAAGGATAATGTCGTAATCGTATAATTTACCGAGGTCGACGCCTTCTTCCCCCAAATCGGTCGTGTAGACGTTGAAGCTCTCGGACTTCAGCATCAGCTCGATCGACTGCGCGACGGCGCTGTCATCTTCAATCAGCAAAACGCGCATGCCAGTTCCCCATAGTCGCCGCTCCTGGGCGTCAGGTCGGCCGCATTCGCGGCACTCAACAAAACGCCTTTGAACAACTGATTCGGATCCTGACAACAGATGGTTAACAAATCCTGATTCTGGAACGCAAGTCCCCCCGGTGCAATTTTTGCCGAATCGCCCTAAGGTCTTGCGCGTGAAGCAGCTTTCGTTATCCGGCTCCGTTCAAGTTCCACTTTAAGAGACGGGTCTAACCGACTCCCGCGACTCAGCCTTCTTCTGAAAGGGAGCCACGCTCAGTCACAAAGACAGTGACGCAATGATTAATGATGCGGGTAAACACGAAGTTAAGCGCCGTTCAGAAATATGGCGAAATTTAAGGGTTTTGCCGTGAAAGCCTGGATGATGAAAGCGCGCGCCCCATGAAGGCTTTGGCCGAACAGATCGGCGATATCGACGGCGTCAACATCTATGGCCGTGTGGTCGGCGTTCGCGGCCTGATGGTCGAGGTGGCCGGACCCATTCACGCGATGTCGGTCGGCGCGCGGCTCGTGATCGAGACCGGTGCCAACCGGTCCATTCCCTGCGAGGTGATCGGCTTCTCCGGCAACAACGCTGTCGTGATGCCGTTCGCCGGCCTCGACGGCGTGCGTCGCGGCTGCAAGGCGGTGATCGCCAACGCCGCCAATCAGGTACGTCCGTCTTCGGCCTGGCTCGGCCGCGTCGTCAACGCGTTGGGCGAGCCGATCGACGGCAAGGGGCCGTTGCCGCAAGGCGCCTCGCCGATGCCGTATCGGAATGCGCCGCCGCCGGCGCATTCGCGCAAGCGTGTCGGCGCACCGCTGGATCTCGGCGTGCGCGCGATGAACACCTTTCTCACCTGCTGCCGCGGCCAGCGCATGGGCATCTTCGCAGGGTCCGGCGTCGGCAAGTCGGTGCTGCTCTCGATGCTCGCGCGCAACGTCGATGCCGCCGTCAGCGTCATCGGGCTGATCGGCGAACGCGGCCGCGAGGTGCAGGAGTTCTTGCAGGACGATTTGGGCGAGGAGGGGCTTGCGCGCTCCGTCGTCGTGGTCGCGACCTCTGACGAGCCGGCCCTGATGCGGCGGCAGGCGGCGTATCTGACGCTCGCGGTCGCCGAATATTTTCGCGACGAGGGCCAGGACGTGCTCTGTCTGATGGACTCGGTGACGCGCTTCGCCATGGCCCAGCGCGAGATCGGGTTGTCCGCCGGTGAGCCGCCGACCGCCAAGGGCTACACGCCGACCGTCTTCACCGAGTTGCCGAAGCTTTTGGAGCGCGCCGGCCCGGGCATGGGCGAGGGTGCCATCACCGCGATCTTCACGGTGCTGGTCGACGGCGACGATCATAACGAGCCGATCGCGGATGCGGTTCGCGGCATCCTCGACGGCCACATCGTGATGCAGCGCTCGATCGCGGAGCGCGGCCGCTACCCCGCCATCAACATCCTCAAATCCGTGTCCCGCACCATGCCGAAATCGGCGGATCCGCAGTTCTGGCCTGTCATCCAGAAGGCGCGGGCGGTGATGGCGACTTACGCTGATATGGAGGAGCTGATCCGATTAGGGGCCTACCGGGCCGGCTCCAGCCCCGAGGTCGACGAGGCGATCCGGCTGCACGAGCCGCTCGAAGCCTTCCTGCGCCAGCGCAAGGACGAAAATGCGTCATTGGCCGACGGCTATCGCCAATTGGCGCAAATCCTCGGTAATTTGGAAACGGAACGCTAACTTTGTCCCGTCATCATCCGCTCCCACAGAGTAGCAGAACCGGTCTTGGCCAATACGGGGCCTGTGGGGGACCGGTGCCGTCCCAATGTGTGCGTGTCTTGCAGCCAAGGGACTTCTGGGGAGTACGAGTCGATGAAGTCACGTGATACCCTCATCCGCCTGAAGAAGTTTCAGGTCGACGAGAAGCGCCGCCGGGTCGCCCAGATCGAGTCCATGATCGCCGACTTCCAGCGGATGTCGATCGATCTTGATCGCGAGATCCAGACCGAGCAGGACCGCGCCGGGATCAACGACCCCGCGCATTTCGCCTATCCGACCTATGCCAAGGCCGCCATCCAGCGCCGCGAGAACCTGACCCGCTCGGCCGACGAGCTCAGGGGCCAGCTCGAGGAAGCCAAGGCCGCGCTCGGCGAAGCCTTCGAGGAGCTGAAGAAGGTCGAGCTGCTGGACGAACGCGACCAGGCCCGCGAGCGCGCCGAGGAAAATGCCCGCGAGCAAGCCGATCTCGACAGCATCGGTTTGATGCGCTCCCGCATCGGCGCCGTCGCCTAAAGGCAGCCGGCGGTCAAAACCACGAGTGAATTTGCGAGCCCGGACCCGCAAGGTCCGGGTTTTTGCGTGCGCTGTCCACAGCGTGCCGCGCCGCCCCTTGGTGACGGGCTCGGCCGCGCGCTATGGTAGCGGCAATGATTGCTGTGTCAGCGACGGCGGTGTCCACCTTTCCCTTGGGAGAGGTCGGCGCGGAGCGCCGGGTGAGGGGTGACGGTCTCCCGTTAGCCCCGTACCCCCTCACCCGGCTTGCTGCGCAAATCGACCTCTCCCCGTTCGGGGACAGGTGAAAAGGGACGCGACGGGGCCGCGCGTTGGGGGGCTGAATGCTGACGTCAGCAGAACTGGTCGGGCTGATCGAGGCGGTGGCGAAGCGCGATCAGGCGGCGTTCGAGCGCCTCTATGGCGCCACGCGCGCGAAACTCTATGGCGTCGTCCTTCGTATCTTGCGCCGACAGGATCTCGCAGAGGAGGTCATTCAGGAGACCTACGTCAAGATCTGGAACAGCGCCGGCCAGTTCAATCCGACGCTGTCGTCGCCGATCACGTGGATGGCGTCGATCGCGCGCAACCGCGCCATCGATATCGTGCGCAGGAAGACGGAAGCCTCCATCGAGGAGCAGCCGCAGGCCATGGAAGTTGCCGCCGACAGTCCCGATCCCCTGGCGCGCCGGGAGATGTCGGAGGAATTGAAGCGACTCTTGGAATGTATCGGCCGGCTCGAGCCGGACCGTCAGCGGCTGGTGCTTCTCGCGTACTATAACGGCTGGAGCCGCGAGCAATTGGCGGAGAAATTCGCAGCGCCCGTCAACACGGTGAAGACGTGGCTGCGGCGCAGCATTCTGGATATCCGGGAGTGCCTCGGACTTTAGAGGATGATGAGAGTGGCACGAACCAGAGCGGCGACGGTTGTCCACCTCTCCCTTCGCGGGAGAGGTGAAGGAAAGTGATGGCCTATAGCGAGGACCATATCGCGCTCGCCGCGGAATATGCGCTCGGCACGCTCGATGCCGACGAGCGCGCGCAGGTCGCCACCATGATGGCGGTGGATCCGGAGTTCGCGGCCGTCGTGCAGAGCTGGGAATACAGGCTCGCCGTCCTCAACCAGATGGTCGGCACGATCGAGCCGCGGCCGATCGTATGGGAGAACATCAGGCGCGAGATCGCGCTCCCGGTGTCGTCGCAGGATTCGTCCGGGACACCGCCGGTGCTGTCTGACGCGCCGCCGCCACCGCCGGAGTCCGTTTCGCCGCAAGTCTCATCCCCAGAACCTTCCTCGCCGGATGCTCCGCCGCTTGAGATGCAGCCACCGGCGCCACCTGAATCCGGCTCTGACGCCGTTCCGACTTTTCCGCCGCAATTCGTGCCGCAGACCCATGCGCCCGATCCGCACGTTGCGCCGGTGGCGCCCGCGACTGTCGTCGGTGACGCTAACGTGGTCTCTCTCCAGCGCCGCGTGAAGCGCTGGCGCACCATCGCCTCCGCCGTGGGCGCGCTCGCGGCCGCGCTGCTGGTGACGCTGTCGCTTCAGATCCTCCAGCCCGATGCACTTCCCGGCGCGCTGCGCCCCGCGCCACGCATCCAGACGGTCGAGGTCAAGACACCGGCCGCGCCGCTGTCCTCGCCTGCGCAATATGTCGCCCTGTTGCAGGGCCAGAGCGGCGGTCCTGCCTTCATCCTCACCATTGACGGCGCGACCAAGAACTTCACGGTGCGCAAGGTCGGTGCGACGCCGGAACCGGGCAAGAGTTTTGAGCTCTGGCTGATCTCCGACAAGCTGCCGCGCCCGCGTTCGCTGGGCGTGATCGGCAATGGCGAGTTCACTGCACGTCCGCTGCTCGCCGGCTACGATACCGATGTGGTCAACGGCGCGACCTATGCCGTCACTGTCGAGCAGTCCGGCGGCTCGCCCAACGGCCAGCCGACCTCGGCGCCGGTATTCTCAGGCAAGCTGATCGAGACCGTGCCGCCGTCCCAGCCGCAGGCGCCCGCGAAGAAGTAGCGCGGTGCCGAACTGTCGCCACCGTCCATTCCGCCGTCGTAATCCGACAAATCCCGCCGAATCCGCCCCTGATTTGAACCTCCATGCATTTCCCGGCGTCAAATGCCCGGAATTTGCAGTCCGCGCCGCCGATCATGGTGCCGGAGAGGGGCTAGAAATCAGATGGATGCAGCCAAGCCGCCAGGAATTTTTATTCACCAATATACCGGGCTGCCGCAGGGCCCGGCCTTCGAACATTGGCGCGAGCGGGCCCTGGGGGCTTGTGGCCTCGAGATCGGGCCGAGCCATGGCGACAGCATCGATTGCCGCCTGCAGGTCAGCGTGGTCGACAATATCGCGCTCGCCATTCCCGAAGGTGCTTCCGCACAATATTCGCGCACCCAAAGCGGGCTCGCCGATGGCAGCGACGATCTGGTGCTGATCGCGGCGCATGCGGGCCTCGTCAGCATCAGGCAGAACGGTCACACCGTCGAGCTCGAACCGGCGCAGATGGTGCTGGCCGACATGGGCATTATGGGCAGCGTCGGTCACACCGACGAGAACCGCTTCACCACCATCCGAATGCCGCGCCGCGCGCTGCTCGACATCAATCCGCGCGCCGAAGAGAAGCTGTCGAAGGTGCTGTCCGACGGCGCCGTCGCCGAGACCATCTTCCGCTATCATGCGCTGGCTGCTCATCACGCGCCGCATCTCGACGCGGTCGGCCAGCGCCTGACCGCGCAACACATGATCGATCTCGTCGGCCTCTTGCTCGGCACCGATGCCGAGCATGCGGCGCTCGCGCGTGGTCGCGGCCATGCGGCAGCCCGTCTCGATCTCATGCGCGCCGACGTGATGGCAGCCCTCGGCCGCAACGATCTCTGCCTGTCCGAGGTCGCGACCCGCTCGGGGCTCAGCTCGCGCCAGGCGCAGCGGCTGTTCGAGCAGGCGGGCACCACGTTCACCGAATTCGTGCTCGAGCAGCGCCTGCTGCTGGCGCGAAAGCTGCTCGGCGATCCCCGCGCGCGAGCGCGCAAGATCAGCGACATCGCGCATTCCTCGGGCTTTTCCGATCTGTCCTATTTCAATCGCGCTTTCCGCAAGCGTTTTGGTGCGACACCGTCGGAGCTGCGCGAGGCGTGAGTATTCCGATCTTGTGCTGAGGCGCTGCGGCCGCATTTGGTCGAGCGGGGTGAATGAGCTATACCTGTCTCGCGAATAGATCGCCGGATAGCAGGGAATAGCGAAGTCAACGGACATGGCGCGTATCGTCGTGCTCGGCGCCGGATTTGCAGGCCTGTGGGCGGCCATTGGTGCCGCGCGCATGCGCGATGAGATCGGTAACGCCGGCCGCGACATCGAGATCCGCCTCATTGACCGCAATCCCTACCACAATATCCGGGTGCGGAATTACGAGGTCGATCTCAGCGAGCTCGCGCTGCCGCTGTCGCAATTGCTCGATCCTGTCGGCGTCGCGCACGGGATCGGCGAGGTCGAAGCCATCGATCCGGTGCACCACGAAATTTCGCTGGTCACGAGCAGCGGCGAGGAGACGCTGCGCTACGATCGTCTCGTACTTGCGCTCGGCAGCGAACTGATGTGGCCGAATATTCAAGGTCTCGCCGAGCACGCGTTCGACGTCGACACCTACACTGCGGCGCTTCGGCTGGATGATCATCTCACCTCGCTGGGACGTAGCGCGCCCGCGCCGGGACGGTCGACCATCGTGGTGGTAGGCGCCGGCTTCACCGGCATCGAGGTCGCTGCCGAAATGCCTGAGAGGCTGGTGCGCGCCGGCATCACCGGCAGCCGCCGCATCATCCTGGTCGATTCAAGTCCCGCGGTCGGCGCCACCATCGGCGGCCACGCGCGTCCCGTCATCGAGACAGCGCTGTCGTCGCTCGACGTCGAGATGCGGCTGGGCGTGCGGCTGGCGTCGGTCGAGGCTTCGGGTGTTTGCTTGAGTTCAGGCGAATTCATTCGGACGCAGACGGTGATCTGGTGCGCCGGCCTGCGCGCGAGCCGGCTCGCCGAAAACTTTCCACGCGCGCGCGATCGCCATGGGCGCCTGCTGGTCGATCCCTTCATGCGGGTGGCGGACCTGCCCGGCGTCTTCGCCGCCGGCGACGTCGCCTCCAGCGTCGTCGATGGCTTGCATCCGACCGTGATGTCCTGCCAGTTCGCCCGCCCCATGGGCCGTTTCGCCGGCCACAATGTGGTCGCCGATCTCGTCGGCCGGCCGATGCTGCCGCTGCGGATCGACTGGTACGTCACCGTGCTCGATCTCGGCGGTTGGGGCGCGCTCTACACGGAGGGCTGGGATCGCGAGGTGCGGACCACGGGCGCCGCCGCCAAGGCGACCAAGCAGACCATCAACCGCAAGCGCATCTATCCGCCGCTCACGGGTAGCAGGGATGAACTGTTTGCCGCCGCGGCGCCGACGGTGCAAGCGCCGCCGCCGACTTATGGGGCAAAGCGACGTTGAGCCAGCTGCGCGGCAGCGTGAAAACGCTGGAGCTTCCGGAACACGAGAGACGAGTTCAAGCGCGTGCCGTCGCCATCATGCGACCCACCCCAGACATGAGAAAGCGCCCGTGGGGGGCGGGCGCTTTCCGTAGTCGACTTGGGGTTGGGGTCGTCTACATATCCACGTGGCGACTTTGGGGGGCTGGTAAAGAGCCGCGTGAATTCCTGAAACTCAAAATCTCCTTAGCGAACGAGCGATGCGTTCGAACTGGTGATCACAACCGGCTTGCCGGCCTTGATGACGCGAGCAGTCTGGGTCAGGCCTTCATCCGAACTCGTCCGCGCCGAGATGCCAAAGCCCGCGAGCGCGATGCCAGCAAAGAGCGCCACGGCCACCACCTTCAGGTGGGTCGAGCGATCTGCGCTGTAGATCGAGTGGTTCATGGAAGCCTCCTGCCGCCACCTACCCGAAGTAGTCGCCAGCCAGTTCAGGCAGGTTCATGCTTCCGGTGCCCAACAACCTAGTATCGGGAGGATTCGTTCCCAAGAGGCCATCACAACAGCGTGACAGGGCGTGAAACATCGCGATCGGAACCGGAGCCTTGACCGCTAAATCATATAATTATTTCAATGATGTAATGTGCTTGTCAGGCGCCTTTATCAACGTTTGGTCGGAAAGGCGCCAGGAGCTCGGAAACCATTTGCCTGTGGCCGAAAAACACGCGGCTTCTTAAGGCAAATCAGATGCTTCCAACCGTCTTCAGCCTCGCTCTCGGGTGGATTTCGGCCTGCGACAGCACGGTCGTCTGGGCCCGGAACCGCTCCACCAGGGAGCGGACGAAGGGACGAATTGCCGCAGAGGTGACCAGCACCGGTGCCTCGCCTTCGCGGGCGGCGCGCTCGAAGGCCTCCCGCACGGCGGTCATGAACTCCGACAGCTTGGAGGGCTGCATCGCGAGGCTGCGCTCCTCGCCCTGGCCGATGATGGATTCGGCAAAGGCCTGCTCCCACCGCGCCGACAGCGCGATCAGCGGCAGATAGCCGGCATAGGAGGTGTTCTGCGCACAGATCTGTCGCGCGAGCCGGGCGCGGACATGTTCGACCATGGTCGCGGGGTTGCGCGAGAAGGCGAGCGAGTCGGCGATACCTTCGAGGATGGTCGAGAGGTCGCGGATGGAGATGCGCTCGGCGAGCAGCAATTGGAGCACGCGCTGGATGCCGGAGACCGTGACCTGTCCGGGCACGATGTCCTTGACCAGCTCACTTTGTTCCTTCGGCAGCTCCTTGAGCAGCTTCTGCACCTCGCCATAGGACAGCAGGTCCGACATGTTGGCCTTGAGCAGCTCGGTGAGGTGCGTCGAGAGCACGGTCGCGGCGTCGACGACGGTGTAGCCTTTGAGCGAGGCCTCTTCCTTGAGGCTGGCATCGACCCAGGTTGCGGGCAGTCCGAAGGTCGGCTCGGTGGTGTGGATGCCGGGCACCTGCACCTGGCTGCCGCCGGGATCCATGACCATGAACTGGCTCGGCCAGATCTTGCCGGTGCCGGCGTCGACCTCCTTGATCTTGATGATGTAGGTGTTGGCCTCGAGCTGAACGTTGTCGAGGATGCGCACCGCCGGCATCACGAAGCCCATCTCGATGGCGAGCGAGCGGCGCAGCGCCTTGATCTGCTCGGTGAGACGATCGGTGCCGTCGGGGCCGTTGACGAGCGGGAGCAGCGCATAGCCGAGCTCGATCTTGAGGTCGTCGATCTTCAGCGCGGCGGAAATCGGCTCCTCCGCCGCTGCCGCGCCCGGCGCACCCGGTGCGCCGGCCACCGGCGCGGCCTTGGCTGCTGCCTCGGCCGAGGCGGTGGTCTTCTTGTGGTTGCGCGCGGTCCAGGCCAGCGCGCCGGCGCCGGCGCCGAGCGCGAGGAACGGGATGGTCGGAATGCCCGGCAGCGCGGCCAGCACCAGCATGACGGCCGAGGACATCGCCAGCGCCTGCGGATAGCCGGAGAACTGCTTCATCAGCGCCTTGTCGGCGGCGCCGGAGACGCCGGCCTTGGAGACCAGCAGGCCCGCTGCGGTCGAGACGATCAGGGCCGGCACCTGGGTGACGAGGCCGTCACCGACGGTCAGCAGCGTGTAGCTGCGACCGGCATCGGCAAAGGACAGGCCCTGCTGCGCCACGCCGATGATCATGCCGCCGACCACGTTGATGAAGACGATCAGCAGGCCCGCGATGGCATCGCCGCGCACGAACTTCGAGGCACCGTCCATGGCGCCGAAGAAACCGCTCTCGTCCTCCAGCGCCTTGCGGCGCTCCTTGGCGACCTTTTCGTCGATCAGTCCGGCGGACAGGTCGGCGTCGATCGCCATCTGCTTGCCCGGCATGGCGTCGAGATGGAAGCGGGCGGCGACTTCGGCGATGCGGCCCGAACCCTTGGTGATGACGACGAAATTGACGATGATCAGGATGGCGAAGACGATGATGCCGATGACGAAATTGCCGCCCATCACGAAGCTGCCGAAGGCTTCGATGACGTGACCGGCCGCATCCGTGCCCTCGTGCCCGTGCGACAGGATCAGGCGGGTCGAGGCCATGTTGAGCGACAGCCGCAGCATGGTCGAGATCAGCAGGATGGTCGGGAAGGCGGAGAATTCCAGCGGCGCCTGGATGAACAGCGACGTCATCAGGATCAGGATCGACAGCGTGATCGAGATCGCCAGGAAGAGGTCCAGCACGACCGATGGCAGCGGCAGGATCAGCACCACCAGGATGGTGAGGATGCCGAGCGCCAGCGCGATGTCGCCGCGCTTGAGGATGGTGATGATATCGGAGAGGGAGGGGATCCCGGGCTTCGCTGCGCCTACGCCCTGTCCTGCGGTGACGTCGACCATGGTAGCTGCCTCCCCGCGCGACTGCCGTCCGCGCGCCCCAAACGTCTGCGCGGCAGCCGACGGGCCGCCGCTCCGAAAGTGAGGCACCGCACTGGCGTCCACGGGGGTCCTCCCGTTCTACGCGGCCGACGACACTCGACTTCACCCGGCAATTTTTGCCCGGTGTATGGTTAGCAAAGAGTTAACAAAGGATGCGGGAGGAGGTCAGGCCGGGGTATTCGGGGATTTTCCCGCGTCGTTCCGGGGCGGCTCGTAGAGCCGAACCCGGAACCTCGAGATTCCGGGTTCGATGCCGCGCATCGCCCCGGAATGACGGCTGAGGGGGCTGCCCTATTTCGCCTTCTGCAGCTTCGTCACAGTGTATCCCGACGCCTCCTCCTCGGCCTCGAACGACACCTTGTCGCCGACCTTCACTTGCTTGAGCATGGCCGGGTCCTTGACGCGGTAGACCATGGTCATGGGCTCATCCATGCCGAGGCTCGTGGCGGCGCCGTGCTTGAGCGTGATCCTGCCTGCGCTCTCGTCGATCTTCTTGACCTCGCCGCTGATCGAGGCGGCTTGCGCGAGCGCGCCCATGGCCAGGCCCAGCGTCAGGGCGAGCGCTGCGGCGGTGCGGATGATCGGCTTCATTGATGTCTCCATTGTCTTCATTTCACGGTGACGTGGCCGACCATGCCGTAGTCGCGATGATCGGGAATCAGGCAGGAGAATTCGAAGGTGCCTGATTTGGTGAACTTCCAGACGATCTCGGCGGTCTTGTTCGGCGCCAGCCGCACCCCGTTCGGATCGTCGTGCTCCATGTGCGGATGCTTCTTCATCACCTCGGCATGCGCGAGATTTTCCTTCGTGGTGGCGAGCAGGAATTCGTGATCCTCCTTGCCGACATTGCGCAGCACGAAGCGGATCTGCTCGCCGCGCTTGACCGTGATGTTCGACGGCTCATAGGCCATCTCGCTCAAGGCGATCTCGATGGTGCGTGCCGGCTTGTTGGGATCGCCGGGCTCGCCAGCCGAGAAACCGTGGTGATCATGACCCTCATGCGCGAGGGTTGGTGCGGCCGAGAGCGCGGCCAGCACGAGAGCGAGTTTGGTCGTCTTCTTCATTGTAGTCTCCGGTTGGTGGTTCATCGAAACGCTGGTCACATCTTCATCTTCGGCATCGGCGCTGCGGGTTGCCGCGCGGGCTCCGCCGCGGGTGAAGCGACCTCGTAGGCGACGGTGCCTTGCGGAAATTGATAGGGGCCGGGATCGCGGTAATCGCCGTGCGCGAGGTCCTGGCGGATCTTCATCACCGTGAACATGCCGCCCATCTCGATCGGACCGAACTGGCCGGCGCCCGACATCATCGGCAGCGTGTTGTCGGGGGCGGGCATCTCCATGTTGCCCATTGCCATGCCTGATTGCCCCATCACCATGGCGTCGGGCGCGAGCTTGCCGACGGCCTTGGCGAGATCCTTGCGCGACACGCCGATCATGTTGCGCATGTCGTGTCCCATCGCGTTCATGGTGTGGTGCGATTTGTGGCAGTGAAACGCCCAGTCGCCGGGGTTGTCGGCAAGCACGTCGAAGACGCGCACCGCGCCGACGGGAACGTCGGTGGTCGTCTCCGGATATTGTGCGGTCTCGGGAATCCAGCCGCCGTCGGTGCAGGTCACGGCAAAGCTGTGGCCGTGCAGATGGATCGGATGGTTGGTCATGCTGAGATTGCCGATGCGCACGCGCACCTTGTCGCCGAGCCGCACCGGAAGCGGATCGATGCCGGGAAACACCCGCGCATTCCAGGTCCACATGTTGAAATCGGTCATCTCGTTGACGCGCGGCAGATAGGTGCCGGGATCGACGCGATAGGTGCTCATCACGAAGACGAAGTCGCGGTCGACGGGCCGGAAATTCGGATCGCGCGGGTGCACGACGACCATGCCCATCATGCCCATCGCCATCTGCACCATCTCGTCGGAATGCGGGTGATACATGAAGGTCCCGCTCTTCCTCATCTCGAACTCGTAGACGAAGGTCTTGCCGGGTGGAATGTGCGGCTGGTTCAGCCCGCCGACACCGTCCATGCCGCTCGGAATGATCATGCCGTGCCAATGCACGGTGGTGTATTCGGGCAGGCGGTTGCTGACGAAGATGCGAACCTTGTCGCCTTCGATCGCCTCGATGGTAGGCCCCGGCGACTGACCGTTATAGCCCCAGAGATTCACCTTCATGCCCTCGGCGAATTCGCGCACCACGGGTTCGGCCACGAGATGAAATTCCTTCCAGTCACCGTTCATGCGGAACGGCAGCGTCCAGCCGTTGAGTGTGACGACGGGGCGATAGTCCGGACCGCTGGTGGGGTGCAGCGGCGGCTGCATCACCGCCTTGTCCATGTGAACTGCTTCCGGAATCGATGCGGCCTGGACGCGGCCGCTGACGGCAGACGCGCCCACGAGCGCGGCGGTGCCCAAAAATCCTCGGCGGGAAAACATGCTGGCCTCCCTGTCAGTGGCCGCCATCGGCAGGCGCGGCCGCGGCGATATTGGTTGGATTGTCGCCGCCGGACGCAGGCACGCCGCCGCCGTTGACGGCGGTCTGCAGCCCGGATTGGGCGAGGAAGAAGTTTTGCCTGGCGTCGATCGCACCGCGCAGCGAGGCGAGGCGCTGCCGCGCCTCTGTCAGGAGCGCGAAAATGTCGACCTGCATGCTGGAGAAGCGCAACTGCATCTCCTCGGTGATGATTTTTCGCAATGGCAGGATCTCGCGCTGATAGTGGCTCGCGATGTCGTAGGTCGAGCGATACACCCGATAGGCATCGCGCGCTTCCGAGCGGACGTTCACGGCGCGCTCGGTCAGGCGGTTGAAGGCGAGATTGTAGGTCTCCGCGGCTTGCCTCACGCGCACCTCGCCGCCATCGAAGATCGGGATCTGGAACTGAACATCAAAGCCGCGCTCGCGGAACGGCGCGCCGTCCGGATCCTGGGTCCGGCGGGAGATCCCGGCGAGATCGAGCAAGGTGAGGAAGCGGGTTGCCTCGGTCAGGTTCAACGACTTCGCCAGCGCAGTCAGCTCCAGCCGCGCGATCTGCAAATCGATGCGATGGGCGACTGCATCTGCCTCGATCGAAGGCAGCGTCTGCGGTCGGCGCGGCAGCGGCGGCAACGCGTTGGGCAGACGGAAGTCGAGGCCGTCGTCCCACAGCCCCATCAAACGCGCGAGTCTTTCGCGCGCACTCGTTGCCGCCTGGCGCGCCGTTGCGAGATCGGCGGTGGTCTCGGCGTAAAACACCTGCTCGCGGGCCTGATCGAGCTTGTTGACCGAGCCAGTCTCGCCGAGCTTGACCGCGAGCTGCGCGGTGGATTCCGCCGTCGCCTTCGCGTCGGTGAGCAGCACCACCATCTCGTTTCCGGCAACCGCGCGGACGTAAGCGCGACGCACATCCGCGGCGAGCCGCAGCGTCGCCAGCGCCGCGCGCAATTGCGCCTGGCGAAAGCGCCCGCGCGCGATGTCGGAGCGAAATGGCAGCGTAGCCAATGCCAGGATATCGCCGACCACCTGGCGCTCGATCTCGCTGGCGCCATTGCCCGAGATCCGCGAGATCGAGAATACCGGATTGGGCGGCAGACTCTGCTCGACCAGATCGGTCTCGACCAGCGCCAGTTCGTTATAGGCGGCCTGCAGCCCCTTGTTGTTGAGCAGCGCGATCTGCACGGCGGTCTCGATGGTCAGCGAGCGCGCCAGCAACCGGCGAATGGTCGCATCGACGGCCTCGGCGCCTTCGGCTGATCGGACGAAGGCGACGTCCTTTTTGATGGTCTGGCTGGTGAGGTCCGAGACCGTCGTCATGCCGCCGTCCGGCGAGAACGACATGCAACCGGCAAGACTCGTTGATAAGAGCCCGAACGCGGTGAGCATGAGCAGGCCCCGCGCGAGATGATGTGCCATGGCGCGCTCCTACCGGTCTTGCTTCGGCTGCGGCGCGACGGCGTCGTTGCGGTCCCGCCATGGTGCCGGTGTCGCGGGCCGCAGGCTGGTGTAGGGCGCGATGCTCGAGCGATGGTCGACGCGTGCCACCTTCGCAGCCGGATCGGCAGGGTCAGCACTGGCGACTTGTGTCGTTGCCGGTATGCAGCCGGATAGTGCGAGCGCAATCACGGCCAGCAGCGGCCAATGGAACCAAAAGCGTCCTCCCCGCGCCGCAGATGCGGCGGCGGATCTCGCCCCGAGAAGCGTAAGCATGAGCAATTCCTGATCTGTCTGGAGACCACAGGTTCGCGCGCGCGGGAATGCGCGCTCGTCCTGACGTCGTCGCGTGTCAGATCAGGTGATGGGAGGGCGGTAGTGCCGGGGTGGCGCCGCACTGTGCAGGCTTACCACGATCTCAGGCACGCAGGCGGACATCGGCTGCTGCGGCTTGCCGACATCGGGCAGATCGGCCGGTAGCGCGCTGGCGCACATCATGGCGCAGCACGGGCCAACATGGCCCTTGCTTTGATGAGGGTGCGGGCCGGGCGCGTCCTGCGCCTGGTGATGAGCGTGTATGCCGGCGTGGTCGTGTGTCACGTCCCCGTGGATGTGGCTGGCCGACATCTCACGATGCGCTGGCAAGAGCACGAGATCGTCGTCGAAGCACGAGGCAGCGCCGCTGCTCCAGGCGAGGCTCGCGGCCGGCGCGAGCACGCAGAACAGATAGGCGAGGGCGATGATCCGCCCCACCCTCATCCGCATCGATCGCGTCATCCGCAGCAAGATTCCGACAGCCATGCTCTCCGCGCGGCATTGTTGCGCCCCGCAGATTGCAAACTAATGGCAAAGCGGCGTTTCGCCAAGCTCCTTCTTACCGCAGCGCACCGCGCATGCCCATTATCGCGGCACGATGCTTGACCGCGAGGTGTTCAGCGAACATGGTCCGCGCCGTGCACGCACCAAATCACCCAGAACAGAAACCGGCCTCATTTACTCCTGACTCGCGTCAGGCCTGGGTGCGGCTTTTGCTCGCACTGGTGATCGGCTCGATCGGCAGCGTCGGCATGTGGGCTGTGGTGGTTGTGATTCCCCTCGTACAGGCCGAATTCGCTGCCACACGAGGTGCGGTGTCGCTCGCCTTCACACTCATGATGTTCGGCTTCGGCCTCGGCGGCGTGATTGCAGGCAGAATCACCGACCGCTTCGGCATTGTGCCGGCGATGGCGATCAGTATCGCCTTCCTCGGCATCGCTAACGTACTGGCCGGGCTGTCGACGCAGCTTTGGCAATTCGTGGCGGCCTACTTTCTCATCGGCCTCGGTACCTCGGCGACCTTTGCGCCATTGATGGCGGAGGCCTCGCACTGGTTCGAGCGTTATCGCGGGCTCGCGGTGACCATCGTGGCAAGCGGTAACTATGTCGCGGGCACGATATGGCCGCCGATCGTGAGCTACGGCATGAATACCGTGGGCTGGCGCACCACTCACATCGGTATTGGCCTCGTCTGTGCGAGCCTGATGTCGGTCCTGGTGCTGGTTCTGCGCGCGCAGATGGGCGACGACAAGGTCCGCAATCACGCCAATGCGCCGCCGCCGCGGGTCGATCTCAAGCTCTCGACCAACACGCTGACGGTGCTGCTCTCGGTCGCCAGCATCTCCTGCTGCGTCGCCATGGCGATGCCGCAGGTCCATATCGTCGCCTATTGCGGCGATCTCGGTTATGGCGTGGCGCGCGGCGCCGAGATGCTGTCGCTGATGATGGCCTGCGGCATCGTCAGCCGCATCGGCTCGGGCTATCTCGCCGACAAGATCGGCGGCATCCACACGCTGCTGCTCGGGTCACTGGCGCAAGGCTTTGCGCTGGTGTTCTATTTGTTCTTCGACAGCCTCACCTCCCTATATCTGATTTCCGCGATGTTCGGCCTGTTCCAGGGCGGCATCGTGCCGAGCTATGCGATCATCGTCCGGGAGGCGATGCCGGCCATTGAAGCCGCAACCCGCGTCGGCATCGTGATCTTCGCCTCCGTGTTCGGCATGTCCTTCGGCGGCTGGGTCTCCGGCATCATCTTCGATGCGACCGGCTCCTACGCGGCCGCGTTCGCCAACGGCGTGGCTTGGAATGCCCTCAATGTCGGCATCGTCTTGACGCTGCTGATCCGCTCACGCCTCAGTTCGGTCAAGACAGGACCGAATTTCGCGGCCTAAACCGCCTGTCCCGCCTTCAACAGGGAGCAGCCGGTGATCTTGTAGCTCCCGTCCGCCTGCTGCTCGAGCGTGTAGAGCGCTTCCCAGGCTTCGTCATTGGCATCGATGATGTGAACACGCTGCGCAATCGCGCTGCCTTCGGTCTTGCTGTCGCCGAACTCAAAGCTCTTGTGGCGGTAGACGGGCGCGTAGCCGTTCTGGACCATCGACATGAAGATGTCGGGTGCGGGAAAGAGCTGCTTGATCGCCGGAGCGGCATAGGAATAGGCGGCGGTCGCATCGTCATGGACGAAGGCCTGCTCCTGCGCGCGGATCACGCCTTGCGCTGTCGTGACGTCGTCAGCGCGAGCGGTGAGGGGGCTGAAGGCAACAGCAAGGGCGACGACCAGGGCTGCGATGCGCATGACAGGCTCCGCTTTGATATGCCGGCGATGCTGATCCTAGCATGGCCTTGCACAAATACGGTCCTGCTATCGCTTCCGTTTCGCGGCCGGTTTTGCCGAACTGGCAGCGCGCGTCTTGATCTTGCCGGCGGGCTGCACGCGCAGTCCGTCCACAAACACGTCGAGCATCCGCAGCACCGAGGACTGCCAACCGGGCTGGTCGTGCATGTAGCACATGCCGAAGAACGCGCGCAGCAAGTCCTCGGGACTGATGTCGGCACGCATCGCACCGGCCGCGGCTGCGCGATCGAGCAGCGAGCCGATTGCCTTGGTCAGGCGCTCAAAAGAGAAGGTCTGCAATTCGGACCCGCTCTGCACCGCGAGAGCCAGGGCCGCCACCATCCCCTTTTTGGTCGCAACGAATTCGACACCTGAGCGCAGCCAGCGCCTGAGCGCATCGACCGGGTCCTTGGCGTTCTTCAGTTGCTCGGCGAGCTCGCTGAGCTGCTCGACCTCGCGCCGGTAGACCGCCTCGAACAGATCCTCGCGCGTCGGGAAATGCCGGTAGAGCGTGCCGATGCCGACGCCGGCGCGTTTGGCCACGGCCTCCAGGCTTGCCTCTGATCCGCCCGCGTTGAACACGAGCTTGGCAGCTTCAAGCACGCGCTCGCGATTGCGCACGGCATCCGCGCGAGGCTTTCGGCTCTGGTCGGTGTGGTCGTCCATATCAGGCAATGTAGATCACGAATTGGTTAGATTGAACCCTTGCTGAACCCTTGCAGGCCTGCATCGCGTTGTCTGCGCACGGGCTTTTGACGAATTCCAAATATTTTGGGGTGGCTCTTGTTAAACGGAGGGTGCCTCCGTATCTTCGCGGGTGCCGGCCCGGAACATGTCCGCGCTGGCGCGATATCGACGGCGGCCACGGCGGTGGCGCGCCGAACGACGAGCCATGTCCATCTCTGATCGGAGCCATTTATGAACCACTCCATCAGCCTCACCGTGAACGGTGCACGGCGCGACTTCGTCCTCGACGATCCCCGCGTCACGCTGCTCGATCTCCTGCGTGAGCGCCTCCATCTCACCGGAACCAAGAAAGGATGCGACCGCGGCCAGTGCGGCGCCTGTACCATTCTGGTCGACGGCAAGCGTATCAATTCCTGCCTCGCGCTCGCCATCAGCCATGAAGGGGCCGACATTGTCACCATCGAAGGCGTCGCCCGTGGCGACCAGCTCCATCCCGTCCAGGCCGCGTTCATCGCCCATGACGGATTCCAGTGCGGCTTCTGCACGCCCGGTCAAATCATGAGCGCCATCGGCATGATGCAGGAAGCCCAGGCCGGCAATGATCCCGAACGCATCCGTGAATGCATGAGCGGTAATCTCTGCCGTTGCGGCGCCTATGCCGGCATCGTCGACGCCGTGCTCGAGGCGCAGGCCGGTGCCGACGAAACCAACCGGAGGCGCTCCGCATGAAACAGTTTGATTATGTCAGGCCCGCCACGGTCGCTGAAGCCGTTGCTGCCGCCGCCCAGCCGGGCGCGACCTATCTCGCGGCTGGCACCAATCTGCTCGATCTGATGAAGGGCAATGTCAGCCGTCCGGACCGGCTGGTCGACGTCACTCATCTTGACGGGCTCGATCGCATCGAGCGCCTCGCGGATGGGGCGTTGCGGATCGGTGCGCTCGTGAGCAATGCCGCCCTTGCGCATGATGCAGAATTCGCGAAGTCTTATCCCGCGATTGCCGAAGCGTTGCTCTCCGGCGCGTCCGCGCAACTCCGGAACGTGGCGACCGTGGGCGGCAATCTGCTGCAGCGGACGCGCTGCGCGTATTTCTACGACACGGCGAGCCGCTGCAACAAGCGCGAGGCCGGCTCCGGCTGCGATGCCCGGGATGGCGAGAACCGGGCGCATGCGGTGCTCGGCTGGAGCGAGAGCTGCATCGCGACCCATCCATCCGACTTTTGCGTGCCGCTGGTCGCGCTCGATGCCATCGTCGAGATCGAAGGCAAAAATGGCCGTCGCGAGATCCCGCTCGACGAATTGCATCGCCTGCCCGGCAATACGCCCGGACGTGAATCCGCGCTGGAACCGGGTGATCTCATCGTCGCAGTGCGTCTGCCGGCGGCGGCGCGTGGTTTTGCTGCGCATGCGCGCTATCTCAAGGTGCGCGAGCGCACGTCCTACGCGTTCGCCATCGTCTCGGCCGCGGCGGCGCTGCGAATCGAGAACGGCAAGATCGCGGAGGCGCGGCTTGCGCTTGGCGGTGTCGCCGCAAAGCCCTGGCGCGCACGCGCCGCGGAGGATATCCTCAAGGGTGTTGCGCCCACGGCGGATGTTTTCCAGGAAGCCGCCTGGCGCGCGCTCAGCGACGCAAAACCGTCCGGCGACAACGCCTACAAGATCGAGCTGGCGCGCCGCATCGTCGTGCGTACGCTGACCCTTGCTGCGGCCGGTACGCCCGCGCGTATCCCCGCGCTGCCCGCTTCCCCCTTTGCTTCGACGTCTGGAGCCATTCATGCCTGAGCTCAATCTCACCAGCGCACCCGCGCATCTCCGCCACGGCTCCAGCATCGGCCAGCCGATGACCCGCCGCGACGGCGTGCTCAAGGTCAGGGGACAGGCGACCTATGCCGCCGACAATCATCCGCCCGGCATGCTGTTTGCGGTGATGGCGGTGTCCAGCATCGCGCATGGCCGCGTGACCTCGCTCGATGTCGCCGCCGCCAAGCGTCATCCCGGCGTCATCGACGTGATGACGCCCGACCACAAGCCGCAGCTCGCGATCGATCCTGAGATCAAGACCAACCCGTTCGTGTTCCGGATGGAGGTGTTGCAGAGCGACGAAGTCCGTTATGCAAACCAGCCCATCGCGGTCGTGATCGCGGAAACGCTCGAGGCGGCGACGGAAGGCGCCGTGCTGCTGGCGCCGCGCTATGAGATGCTCCCCGCCCTCGTTGGGCTCGATGCCGGGGAAAGCTTCGTGCCGCCCGTCGTCGGTGTCGGCAATCCTGCGGAAATTCACCGCGGCGATGTCGAGGCCGGTCTAGCGGCCGCGGACAAGCAGATCGATGCGATCTACGAGACGCCGCCGCAATATCACAACGCGATGGAGCCGCATGCCATCGTCGCGCACTGGGACGGCGACAAACTGCAGATCGACATGCCGACACAGGGGCTCATGCTGTCGCTCGGACGTGTGGCCGAGCTGTTCGGCATTGCGCCCGACAAGATCCATATCCGCAGCCCGTTCCTCGGCGGCGGATTCGGGTCGAAGGGGCTGATGGCCGGTCCTCCCGTCCTCGGCATCATGGCCGCCAAGCTGGTCGGCAAGCCGGTCAAGCTCGTGCTGCGCCGTGAGCAGATGTATGGCCCGGTCGGCCACCGCGCGCCGACTCGCCAGCGCTTGCGCATCGGTGCCGACGCCGATGGCCGCCTGACCGCGCTCGATCACCACGCGCGAACCGTGTCGAGCACGTTCGACGATTTCTACGAGCCAGCGGCCGATGCCTCGCACACGCTCTATGCGGCGCCCGCGATCCGCACCTCGCATGACGCCGTGCGCGTCAACACCGGCACGCCACTGTTCATGCGCGCGCCGGGCGAGGCGACGGGGTCGATTGCGTTGGAAAGCGCGATCGACGAGATGGCCTGGGCCTGCGGCATGGATCCGCTCGCCTTCCGCTTGAAGAACTATGCCGAGGTCGAGCCGATCACCGGAAAGCCATTTTCCTCGAAAGCGCTGCGTGCCTGTTACGATCAGGGCGCCGCGCGTTTCGGCTGGGCGAAGCGCTCGCTTCAGCCGCGACAGATGCGCGACGATGCCGGACTGCTGGTCGGCTGGGGGATGGGCACCGCGACGTTCCCCGCGCTGATGTTCCAGGCCGAAGCGCGCGCCGCGATCCGCGGTGACGGTACTGGCGCAATGGAGATCGGCGCGCACGACATGGGGCAGGGCGCCTGGACAGCGCTTGCGCAGATCGCAGCCGACGCCGTCGGCCTCGATATCGACCGCATCACGTTCAAGGCGGGCACGTCCGATCTTCCTGATGCGGGCATCGCCGGCGGTTCCGCGCACACCGCAACCGCGGGAGCTGCGATCCATAGCGCCGGCGCGGCCGTGATCGCCAAGCTTGCCGATCTCGCCACCAATGACGAGCGATCGCCGCTGTTCGGCGCCGGCAATGCCGGTGTGATCGCGCGCGACGGCCGGCTGATCCGGCGCGACGACCAGAGCCGCAGCGAGAGCTACACCGAGATTCTCGCGCGTGCCGGCGTCGCCGAAGTCGAGGCGCGCGGCACCGGTGCGCCGAATCCGGCGGCGATGGAAGAGTATGCGATGCACGCCCATGGCGCGGTGTTCGCTGAAGTGAAGGTCGATCCCGAGCTCGGCCAGATCCGCGTCACCCGCATGGTCGGCGCCTTTGCCGCGGGCCGTATCGTCAACCCGCATCTGGTGAAGAGCCAGCTGTTCGGTGGCATGATCTGGGGCATGTCCTTTGCACTGCACGAGGAGGCCGTCACCGACCGCCGCAGCGGACGGGTCATGAATGCCAATCTGGGCGAATACCACATCCCCGTGAATGCCGACGTGCCGCCGCTCGACGTCGTCACGGTCGAGGAGCACGACCCCCATGTGAACGCGCTCGGCATCAAAGGCGTCGGCGAGATCGGCATCACCGGGAGCGCCGGTGCGGTTGCCAATGCCGTCTGGCATGCGACCGGCGTGCGGGTGCGCCGCTTCCCGATCCGGATCGAAGAGCTGCTGAAGGGCCTCTAACGGCACCGGGTGGGGCGCGATCATCTCGCGCCCTCCGCCTCAGAACGTCGGTGGCGTGCAGGCCGAGATCACTTCGCACGGCTTGCCGCCGACACAGCGGAAGCGATGCGGGCGGCGGCTCTCGAAATAGTAGGCGTCACCCGGATTGAGGATGCGGCGTTCGTCCTCGACGGTGACCTCGAGCTTGCCCGAGATCACGATGCCGCCTTCCTCGCCGTCATGGACGAGGTGCACGCGTCCGGTGTCGCTGCCGGGCTCATACCGCTCTTTCAACATCTGCAGGCTGCGGCCGAACAGATTGTCGCCGATCTGCCGATACGAGATCGGCTTCTTGCCGACCTCGGTGAGCTCCTCCGCCCGGTAGAAGATCTTGCGCCTCGATTCCGGCTCCAGCGCGAAGAACTCGGCGAGCCCCATCGGGATGCCGTCGAGGATGCGCTTGAGCGCGCCGACCGACGGGTTCATCTGGTTGGATTCGATCAGCGAGATCGTCGAATTGGTGACGCCGGCGCGTTTTGCCAGCTCGCGCTGCGACAGCTTGTGGCGGGCCCGGATGAATCGCAGCCGTCCACCGATGTCGACGCTCATGGCTCTGGCCTCTGTTGCAGGTGTTGCGGATCGCGCAAATATGGACCAGCAGGCCCCGTGAAATCAATGGCTTGCAGATCGCCAGAAAAGGACTTGTTGCGCTATCGAAGCCGTGGCTCTGCTAGGCGGTCAGCACAGGAGCGTGGCCGTGACCCTTCATCAGATTCCGAACACTATCAAGACCGACTCGTTCTGGATGCCGTTCACGGCCAACCGCCAGTTCAAGAAGGCGCCGCGCCTGTTCTCGTCGGCCGAGGGCATGCACTACACCACCGTCGACGGCCGCAAGGTGATCGACGGCTCTGCTGGCCTCTGGTGCGTCAATGCCGGCCATGGCCGCAAGCAGATCGCCGCCGCCGTCGAGCGGCAGCTGATGACGCTGGACTTCGCGCCGACCTTCCAGATGGGCCATCCGCTCGCGTTCGACTTCGCCGAGCGCCTTGCCGAGATCGCGCCGAAAGGCCTCGACCGTGTCTTCTTCACCAACTCCGGCTCTGAATCGGTCGACACTGCGCTGAAGATCGCGCTCGCCTATCACCGTGCCACGGGCCAGTCGAGCCGCACCCGCCTGATCGGCCGCGAGCGCGGCTATCACGGCGTCGGCTTCGGCGGCACCTCGGTCGGCGGCATGGTCGCCAACCGTCGCGCCTTCGCCACCCTGCTGCCTGGTGTCGATCACATCCGCCACACCCATGATCTCTCGCGTAACGCTTTCGCCAAGGATCAGCCGGACCACGGTGCCGAGCTCGCTGACGATCTCGAGCGTCTGGTCGCCCTGCACGGTGCCGAGACGATCGCCGCCGTCATTGTCGAGCCGGTGCCGGGTTCGACGGCGGTGCTGCCACCGCCGAAGGGCTATCTGCAGCGCCTGCGCACGATCTGCGACAAGCACGGCATCCTCTTGATCTTCGACGAAGTCATCACGGGCTTCGGTCGCCTGGGTACGCCGTTCGCCGCCGACTTCTTCGGTGTCACGCCGGACCTGATGACGACCGCCAAGGGCATCACCAACGGCACCATCCCATGCGGCGCGGTGTTCGCGAGCCGCAAGGTGCACGACGGCATGATGGTCGGCCCCGAGAACCAGATGGAGCTGTTCCACGGCTACACTTATTCTGCGCACCCGACCGCCTGCGCCGCCGGCATCGCCACGCTCGACATCTACAAGGATGAAGGCCTGCTCACGCGCGGTGCGACCATGGCCGAATACTGGCGCGATGCGCTGCATCAGCTGAAGGGCTTGCCTAACGTCGTCGACATCAGAAATTGCGGCCTGATGGGCGCGGTCGAGCTGGCGCCGCGCGACGGCGTCGTCGGCGCGCGCGGCTACGACGTCATGGTCGATTGCTTCAATACGGGCCTCTATCTGCGCATGAGCGGCGACAGTTTCGCGATGTCGCCTCCGCTCATCGTGGAGAAGAGCCACATCGACCAGATCGTCTCGATTCTTGGCGACGCCATCAAGAAGGTGGCCTGATAATTGCTCTCGCCGCCGCAGGGTTCTATCTTGCAGCGGCGAGCGTGATGCCGCGGGAGTTTGACCAAGCGTGAAAGTTCTCATCCTCGGCAGCGGGGTCATCGGTGTCACCTCTGCCTATTACCTTGCCCGTGCCGGTCATGAGGTGACGGTCGTCGATCGTCAGCCCGAACCCGCGCTGGAGACCTCGTTTGCCAATGCCGGCGAAGTGTCGCCCGGCTACTCCTCGCCATGGGCTGGTCCCGGCGTGCCGGTGAAAGCGGTCAAGTGGCTTCTGATGAAGCATGGTCCGCTGGTGATCCGGCCGAAGCTCGATCCCGTGATGTGGGTCTGGCTGCTCAAAATGCTGCGCAACTGCACCAGCGCGCGCTATGCGGTCAACAAGAGCCGGATGATCCCGATCGCGGAATACAGCCGCGATTCTCTGCGTGATCTGCGCCGCGACATCGGGATTCAATATGACGAGCGTTCGCAGGGCACGCTGCAGCTGTTCCGCTACCAGGCCCAGCTCGACGGCACCGGCGAAGACGTCGCGGTGCTCAAGCAGTACGGTGTGCCCTACGAGACGCTGAGCCGCGAAGGTTGCATCGCGGTCGAGCCGGCGCTCGCGGGTGTGAAGGAAAAATTCGTCGGCGGCCTTCGGTTGCCGCAGGATGAGACCGGCGATTGCCACATGTTCACGCAGGCCCTGGCCAAGCACGCCCAGGCGCTTGGCGTGCGCTTCCTGTTCAACACCGGCATCGACCGCATCGTCACCGAGGGCGACCGCGTCAGCGGTGTCGCGACCAGCGCCGGCCTGTTGCAGGCAGATAGCTATGTTCTCGCGCTCGGAAGCTATTCATCGCGAATGGCCGCGCCGCTCGGCATCTCCCTGCCGGTCTTTCCGGTGAAGGGCTATTCGATCACGGTGCCGATCAAGGACGCCTCCGGTGCACCGGAATCGACCGTGATGGACGAAAGCTACAAGGTCGCGATCACCCGTCTCGGCGACCGCATCCGCGTCGGGGGCACCGCCGAAATTTCCGGCTTCTCGACCCGCCTTTATAATGCGCGCCGCGCCACACTCGATCATTCCCTGACCGACCTGTTCCCGCGCGGCGGCGATCTCTCCAAGGCCACGTTCTGGAGTGGCCTGCGTCCGATGACGCCGGACGGTCCGCCCGTGATCGGCCCGACGCAATATGCCAACCTGCACCTCAACACCGGCCACGGCACACTCGGCTGGACCATGTCCTGCGGTTCGGGGCGGGTGCTCGCGGATATGCTGTCGGGCAAGAAGCCGGATGTCGATGTGAGTGAGTTGACAGTGGATCGGTATCAGCACCGGTTTGGGTAGGCGCCTCTCTCTCCTCGTCATTGCGAGGAGCCCTTGCGAAGCAATCCAGACTGTCTCCGCGGAAAGATTCTGGATTGCTTCGCTTCGCTCGCAATGACGGGGGAGAGAGCTTACGCCCCCGTCACACAATTCACCCACAGCACCACCGCCTTCGCCTGCTGCGCTGGATTGGCAAACCGGTGCGGCCTGCGGCTTGCAAACCGAAAACTGTCGCCGGTCTTCAGCGACCACGTTTCGCTGTCGACCGTCAGCATCATCTCGCCTTCGAGCACGAGACCGGCTTCCTCGCCGTCATGGGTGTACAGCTCATCGCCAGTGGAGCCGCCGGGCTCCAGATGGACCAGGAACAGGTTGAGCTTGTTGTCGGCGTTCGCCGGGCTCAGCAATTGCTTTGAGACGCCAGTGCGCCAGAGCTTCAGCTCTGGCCGCTGCAATCCACGCGTCACCACCTGATCGGATGCGCCGTCGGCGCTCGGGCTTGCGCCGAACAACGCGGCAATGCCGACGCCGAACACGTCTGCGAGCGTGGCCAGCACGCGCAGTGACGGTGACGACAGGCCACGCTCGATCTGGCTGAGAAAGCCGATCGACAGCTCGGTACGCGCCGCAACTGTTTCGAGTGAGAACTGCCTGACGCGCCTGAGATCGCGGATGCGGCGGCCGACCGCGACGTCCATCGCGGGCTCCGCCGGCTTCGCCGTCGCCTTCTTGCCGCTCGTGGCCTTCTTCGCCGGCTTCGCGGAGGCCGGTTTGCGCATTCTTTTGCCACCGCTCACGTCAAACCGCTTCCTTCATGTGCATGAAAACCGCTTGCATGATTCGCGAAACTATGACCAAATTTTCATATTGGTGAAAATAGGTCGAAACGGTTTGGCCCGCAACGTCTGATCACGACATGCGCGAGCGCCGTCATCGGCAAGCCCAAAGGGGGACGCGATGAAGCTTTTTGGTCTGGCCGCGGTTGCGGCGCTCGCGATTGCAGCGGTGACACCCGTTTCGGCGCAGCAGGTGCTGAAGGTCGGCTCGACGCCGACGGGTATTCCCTTCACCTTTCTCGACACCAAGACCAATTCCATCCAGGGCATCATGGTCGATCTCGTCACCGAGATCGGCAAGGACGCCGGCTTCAACGTGCAGATCGAGCCGATGCAGTTCTCGGCGCTGATCCCGTCGCTGACCTCGAGCAAGATCGACATCATCGCCGCCGCAATGTTCATCACCGCGCCGCGCAAGGAGGTCGTCGACTTCTCCGACCCGATCTACACCTATGGCGAAGGCTTGGTGGTGCCGAAGAGCGACAACAAGGCCTATGCCACGCAGGAGGATCTCAAGGGCGAGACCGTGGGTGCCCAGGTCGGCACCGCCTTCGTCGATGCGCTGAAAAAATCCGGCTTGTTCGCCGAGGTGAAGGCATACGACACCATTCCCGACATCCTGCGCGACGTGAACACCGGCCGCCTCAAGGCCGGTTATGCCGACTATCCGATCCTTGCCTACAATCTGAAACAGGGCGGCTTCCCCGAGGTGCGCCTCGTCGACGGCTACAAGCCCGTCACGGTCGGCTCCGTCGGCATCGGCGTCCGCAAGGGCGAGAGTGCGCTGCTCGGCAAGATCAACGCCTCGCTCGCCAAGCTGAAAGCCAATGGCACCATCGACAAGATCCTCGATAAATGGGGCCTGAAGGCTCAGGGTTGATCGAGGCTGATCGCGCATCGAAGGCTGCCCATGAAAGGTTTCTGGCGCGACGCCGCCGAGTTCTTTCCGATCCTGATGAACGGCGTCGCGCTGACCATCATCGTGACGATCGGCTCGCTGCTGCTATCGACGGCTCTTGGCCTGATCTGGGCAATGATGCGGGTCTCCGGCATCAAGGCGCTGGCGATGCTCAGCGCCAGCATGATCAATCTGATCCGCGGCATCCCGATCATCGTGCTGCTGTTCTACCTCTACTTCGTGATGCCGGATCTCGGCGTCACGTTATCGGCCTTGCAGGCCGCAATTCTCGGCCTTGGCATCGCCTATTCGGCCTATCAGGCCGAGAACTTCCGCGCCGGCATCGAGGCGATCGACAAGGGCCAGATCGAGGCCGCGCAGTCGATCGGCATGGGCTGGTGGCTCACCATGCGGCGCGTGGTGCTGCCGCAGGCGGTGCGCATCGTGCTGCCTCCTTACGGCAACGTCATGATCATGATGCTGAAGGATTCGTCGCAGGCCTCGACCATCACGGTCGCCGAGCTCGCCCTGCAAGGCAAGCTGATCGCGTCGTCGACTTTCAAGAACACCAACGTGTTCACGCTTGTAGCCTTGATGTATCTCACCATGAGCATCCCGCTGATCCTGCTGGTGCGTCATTTCGAGAAGCGAGCGGGCAAGAAATGATCGAGCTCAGCGACGTCCACAAGAGCTTTGGCAACGTGGAGGTGCTCAAGGGCATCACAGCCTCCGTGCAGAAGGGTGAGGTGGTTTGCGTCATCGGACCGTCAGGCTCGGGTAAGTCCACCATCCTGCGCTGTATCAACGGACTCGAAAGCTACGACCGCGGTGAGATCAGCATCGAAGGTTTGAAAGTCCACCGCGATGCGCCGACGATTGTCGAGATCCGCACCCAGGTTTCGATGGTGTTCCAGCGCTTCAATCTGTTTCCGCATCGTACCGCGCTCGAAAATGTCGTCGAGGGGCCGCTGTTCGTGAAGCAAGAGCCGCGAGCCGAGGCGTACGAGCGGGGTCGCGCGCTGCTTGCTCGCGTCGGGCTGGCCGAGAAGGCCGATGTGCACCCGCCGCAGCTGTCCGGCGGCCAGCAGCAGCGCGTCGCGATTGCGCGGGCGCTAGCCATGCAGCCGAAGGCAATCCTGTTCGACGAGCCGACCTCGGCGCTTGATCCCGAGCTTGTCGGCGACGTCCTTGGCGTGATGCGCAAGCTCGCCGACGAGGGCATGACCATGGTCGTCGTGACCCACGAGATGGGCTTTGCCCGCGATGTTGCCGATCGCGTGTTGTTCATCGACGGTGGCGTCATCGTCGAGCAGGGGCCGGCCAAGGCGTTGCTCAATCAACCCCAGCATCCGCGTACGCAGGACTTTTTGCGCCGCGTGCTGCATCCGCTCTGACCGGTTCTCGCCATGACGCGTCTGTCTCTGCCACCCTCACTCTATGCCGACACCGCCGTCGCGCCGGTGGCCACGCCACCGCTCGACATGGACAAGAGCATATCCGTCGCGATCGTCGGCGGCGGCTACACCGGTCTCTCCACGGCATTGTATCTGGCGGAGCAGGGCGTCGAGGCGCTGGTGCTGGAGGCGCAGGAGCCGGGCTGGGGCGCGTCCGGTAATAACGGCGGGCACACCAACCCCGGCCTGAAGCATGACCCTGACAAGATCGAAGCAGATTTCGGCGCCGATCTCGGCCGCCGCATGATCGCGTTCTCCTACGGTGCCACCAATTTCACGCATGATCTGATCCGCCGTTACCAGATCCCCTGCGAGGCGCGACAGAACGGCACGTTGCGCGCGGCCTACAACGAGGCCAGCGCCGCTGCGATCGAGAAGACGGCGCAGCAATGCATCCGTCGCGGCATGCCGGTGACGTATCTGAACCGCGAGCAGTTGCGCGAGATGACCGGTACGGATCGCTACATCGGCGCCATGCTCGATACACGCGGGGGCGACCTGCATCCGCTCAGCTACGCCCGCGGCCTTGCGCGCGCCGCGCTCTCTGCCGGCGCGAAGGTGCATGGCGAGACGCCGGCGCTATCGCTGCGCCGCGACGGCAGCCGTTGGCGCATCGCGACGCCGCGCGCGGTGGTGCATGCCGACAAGGTGCTGCTCGCGACCAATGGCTTTACCGACGATCTCTGGCCCGCGCTCCGCCGCACCATCGTGCCGGTGTTTTCCTCGATCGCTGCCACTGCGCCGCTGACGGAAGAGGTCGCGCGCTCGATCATGCCGAGGCGGCCGGTGCTCTACGAGAGCGGTCACATCACTGTCTATTACCGCATCGACCAGCAGAACCGGTTGTTGATGGGCGGCCGCGGCCCGATGCGCTGGATCAAGTCGCCTGATGATGTGGCCTATCTCATTCGTTACGCCGAGCGTCTCTGGCCGCAGCTCAAGGGCGTCACCTGGACCCATGGCTGGAACAGCCGGCTTGCGATCACCGGGGATCATTATCCGCATGTGCACGAGCCCGCGGAAAACATCCTGATCTCGCTCGGCTGCAACGGCCGCGGCGTTGCGCTCTCGACCGCCATGGGCGCGCAGCTCGCGCGCCGTCTGATCGGCGGTCCCAAAGCCGAGATCGACATGCCCATCACCGGCATCAAGCCGATCCCGATGCACGCATTCTGGCCGGTCGGTGTGACCACCGCCGTGATCGCAGGCCGGGTACGCGACCGGCTCGGCATTTGAAAAAGGCGCCGCTGGAGCGGCGCCTTGGATGATTAACCGGTTGAAGGTCAGCAGCGGCCCTGCTTCCACAGGCCGGGCGGGCAGCCGTGACCGCGCCAGCCGACCTTGCGCCCATGCCACCATCCGGGCGGCGTGCCGTGGTGGTGATGGCCCAACCCGTGGCCATGACCGTATCCGTGGCCATGACCGCCCTTGGCAAATGCCGCGCCGGGCATCGTGAAGCCGGCCGCAATGATCAATGCTGCGGCGAGCGCGAGCTTCTTCATCCTAACTATCTCCTCTTGGGCACGCATCTGTCCGTTCGATGGACATCGATCGCGGTGTCGCGGGCAAATATGGAGGAGTCGTGGCGCTCAAGACTCCGCCACGGCGTCGGCCCAAGGCTGAAAGATCTCGACCGCGCCGGAATTGAGGTCGCCGTCGCGCATCACCACGCTCGGGCAGGCGAATTTCTGCGGCAAGGCCTGCACCTGGCTCTCTTCATAATCGAAGCGAGCGGCCAGGGTTTTACGTATCTCCGCTGGCAGCCTGACATCGCCGATCACGACCGCGCCCTCGCTGGCGTCGATGCGCGGCTGGTGGATGGCGGCATCGAGGTCCATGCCGAAATCCATCGCAAACGATACGAGCTGCATCACCGAGGGCAGGATGCGGCGTCCGCCGGAAGCACCGACCGCAAGGCGCTTGCCATCCCTGGTCTCGGCGATGACGGGCGTGTAGTTGCAGAGGCAGCGCTTGCCTGGCGCGAGCGAATTGGTGGTGCCGGGTGTCGGATCGAACCACATGATGCCGTTGTTCATGGCAATGCCGCTGTGCGGCGTCACGTATTTCGAGCCGAACGAGGACAGCAGCGTCTGCGTCACCGCGGCGATGTTGCCGTGACGGTCGACGACCGAGAAGTGCGTGGTGCAGGCGGGCGCGAGATATTCGGCGCCGAGCGAACGCTTGCCGTCGGCATCGCCCATGTCCTTGAGCCGCTCGCGGAAGGCCGCCTGCAGGGCGAGCGCATATTCGACATAGGCGGCTGCATCGGGTGCGCTTGCCGGCTTCAGGCTCTGCTGCAGCAGGCGCAGTGCATGCGCCATGGTCGGTCCGGCCGTGAGTTCCGGCGTCGCATGGACCTTGCCGCCGCGATAGGGGATCGCCAGCGGCTCGCGCAGATGCGCGCGAAACGCGGCGAGATCCTCCACCGACAGCGAGCCGCCGTCTGACCTGATGTCGGATGCGATGCCTTTGGCGAGATCGCCCTGGTAGAAATCACGTGGACCGGCTTCGGCAAGGTGCGACAGCGTCGCCTTGAGCGTGTCCTGTGGCAGCCGCACCTCGGACTTGATCCCCCATGGCGGGCTCGGCGGCAGGCCGTCCTTCAGGAATGCAGCCGCGCTGGCGGGGTAGCGCCGGAGATCGGCCGCCGAGGCCGTGATCGTCAGCGCGGTCCACCAATCGACCAACAGACCTTCGCCGGCGAGGCCGACTGATGGTGCGACCAGATCCTTCCACGACATTCTGGCGTAGCGGCGATGGGCCTCCTCCATGCCGGCGACGACGCCCGGCACGGCAATCGCGCCGGGTCCGTGAATGTTGCGGTCGTCCGTCACCCGCGACCAGGGAAACAGGTCGGAGGCCGCCCCTTCGCCGCTGAGCGGATAGTCCGATACGCGCAAGCTCTGCGGCGCGCACATGCCGTAGTCGATCACCTCGTACCGATTTTCCTTGGCGCGGTAGAGCACCATCGCGCCGCCGCCGCCGATGCCGCTGTTCCAGGGCTCGAGCACGTTCAGCGCAAAAGTGGTCGCGACGATCGCATCGACGCAATCGCCGCCCGCAGCCAGCACCTGCGCGCCCACCTCGGCCGCCCGCCGTGATTGCGAGGCGACGATGCCGCCCTTGGAGGTGATGGCGGGTTTGCGGACGGTTTGGTTGGGGCTGAACTGATCGGGCATGATGTCGCTTGTGCTCGCTTTGGCTTCGGGCGGGCGAAGAATGGCATATCGCCATCAACGAGAACATCCAAAGCGAGACGCGACATGGCAGGTGTGAAACAGGCGCGTGATGGCGCCGTCGGGATCTTGACGCTCGACGAGCCGGCAAGCCTGAAGGCGACGACGTCAGGCCTGCTCGGCGCGCCGCCGTCGTCGAGATGGCAGAAGATGGAGAGGAGGAAGCGGGCCCGTTCAGAGCCCGCGGTTCAGCCGGCTGGCCTGATATTTGGCGTGCCATTTCGGGCCCGGGCCGCGCATGTAGTGCAGCTCGGGACGGTACGGGTTGCCCGCGATCAGCAGCAGCTTCTGCAATTTGCCGGCGACGAAGGTGATGGGCTGGCGGAACAGGGTCAATGAAGCGAACAGCATGGCATCACCTCAATGCGGCTTGCCGAGCATCGCGGTGAAGGGAAGATCGAAGATCTCCTCGCCGTCGTCGTCGCTGACATGGATCACCCAGTCACGCCAGTCTTCGGCGCCGGGCGTCTCGATCATCGCGCGCATGATCTGGGCAGCGCGGTCGCGCGCCTCGGCGAGGTTGGCAACTGCCGCGCCATAGTGGTCGATCAGCGTGCCTTCGGTGTTCGAGCAGTGGAAATACATCTGAACCATACACGCCTCCTCTGGAAAGCGATTTGGATCGCATATCGGTACCACCCGCACAGCGCGAAAAATATTCGGGCTGAACCCGGTAAGGGAATCTACGGAGATTGGTCGGCACCAAGAGCCCCGCGGGTTTGATCACAGCCGGGTGAGGTTCAACTGGACGGCGCCGGTACAGCATGGAACAACCATCGGCCGAAGGTCGGGGAGGCCGCTGTGACTCAGCTCACATTCCAGGATGGACGCCGAAGCTTGTGCGTGGGTGTCGCTGCCGTCGTCGCGATCCTTCTCGGTTTCGCGTCGCCGGCCGCATCCGAGCCGGTCAGGAAGAGCGGTTATGTGGTGGGGACCGAGACCTGCGGCAGCGGCGATCTCGCTTTTCCCAGGGTTCAGATCGACATGAAGGCGGGCTTTTGCGCTGGCCTCGTTGCCAGCGAGGAGGAGCATCTCAAGTTTCCACGGTCGATCATCCAGGTGCCCGGCCGTGATCTGTTCGTGGTCGCCGACATGGGCGGCTGGGGCCGCAACGATGGACGGCTTTTGCTGCTCGATCCCCATGCCGCGGGCGGCCAGCGGCTCAAGGAACTCCTGACCGGGGTGGAATATCCGTTCGGCCTCGTGATCGGGCCGGACAAGAAGCTCTATGCCTCGACTGACGAGACGATCTTTCGTTTTGATCCGCTGGCGGACAATCCGCGCGGCACGCTCGAGACCATCATCCGCCACATGCCCGGCCGCCGCATCACGCTGCCCGACGGCACCAGGATCGAGGAAAGTGCGCATCCGCTCAAGCAATTCGTGTTCGATCGTAACGGGCGGCTGTTCGTCAATGTCGGCGCCCACAGCGACGATTGCATCTCGCCGGCGCCGATCACGAAACCCTGTGCGCCGGCGGAAGGCCCTTCCGCCATGGCGGCGATCTGGCTGTTCACGCCACCGTCGGGCGGCGTCTTCGCGGCCCTGAAGGCGAACGATCCAGATCCGCCCCACACGATTTACGCGCGAGGCCTGCGCAATTCGATGGCGCTGGCGCTGCACCCCAGCTTTCCCGATGCCGGCTACGCCTTCCTGCAGGGCGAGAACGGCCGGGACCTGCCCGATCTCTTCAAGCCGAACGAGGAGATCAACGCGATCGAGCAGGGCAAGCATTATGGCTGGCCTTATTGCTACGACTTGTCGACGCCCAGCCCCGAATTCAAACTGGTGCTGCTATCCGGCGTCTACAAATCGCTTTGCACCGGAAATGCGCTCTACAAGGCGCCGTTCTCGCTACTGCCGCCGCACGGCGCGCCGCTTGCGATGCTGTATTATCACGGTACGAAATTTCCGGAGCTGGAGGGCAAGCTGCTGGTCGGCCTGCACGGTTATCGCCCGACCGGCAGCCGCGTGCTGATCTATGACGTCGACGATCACGGTTTTCCGAAGCCGGCTCCGGCGCCGGTGCGCTATCACGTCAGTTGTGCGGCCGACCCGACCCACAGCTTTCAGACCGACGCCGGTGATGTCGCCGCCGCACCGTTCGATGAGCTGATCGCCGGCTGGCACCGCGTCAACGGGGCGCGGCCGCAGGGCGCGCCGGTCGGGATGACGATCGCGGAGGACGGCGCGATCTGGCTGGTCGAGGACAAGAACCAGACCATCATCCGCATCGATCGTGCCGCGGGCGATCCCCCGCCGCCGCTGCCGTGCGACACCCGCAGCCAGGCGCTGATCGACCAGCTCGCTGGCTTCGTCGCCAAGGATGCACAGGACAGGATCCGGCTCACCACGTTGCGCAAGAACCTCGTCGAGAAGCACTGCGTCGGCTGCCATTCCGATTTCGGCCTGAAGGAAGGACAGTCGGACGCCGACAAGGACGCCACCGTGCTCCGGTTCATGCTGTCGCAGGACGGATGGATCTTTCCGGGCGATCCGACCTCCGGCAAGCTGCGCACACGGCTGCGCGGCATCGGCGCGGAAAAGCTGATGCCGCCGGGCGGCGAGGGACTGCCGAAGACCGAGCCCGGTTACGCGGCTTTGCTCACCACCGTCGACCTGCTCGTGGCCAAGATGGTTCCGGGCACGCCGATGCGCATCAAGCTCGGCCTGCCGCAGCGCAAATTCTTTGCCAAGACCGACAAGACCAACAAGGAATGCGGCGAAATACCGGCTGCCAGGGTCGTCGTCGTGACACAAAGGAACGCTGTAGACAAACCGGGCTTCAGCCGTTTCTTCCGGCCGGCCGATCCTTACTTGAACGGCGAGTGCAGCGACGACGATGGCTATTACATCCGGCAGGAATTTCTGGTGCCTGTGCAGTAGTATTCTGCTCGTCGTCGCGACGCCGCTCTTCGCTGCCGAGACGAAGCTGTTCGAAAGCGTGCAGGTGACGCCCGCCGACGAATATACACACGGTATCGAAGGGCCCGCCGTCGATCTCGATGGCAACCTCTTCGTCGTCAATTTCGGCAAGCCCGGCACCATCGGCAGATTGCCCGCGGGCGGCGCGGCGTCGGAAGCCTTCACGGCACTTCCCGAAGGCAGCATCGGCAACGCCATCCGCTTCGATCGCAGCGGCACGATGTTCATCGCCGACTACAAGAAGCACAACATCTTTGCGATCCCGAAGGGCGCGACCGAGCCGGTTGTCTGGTTTCATTCCGACGAGATGAACCAGCCGAACGACATCACCATCGCCCACGATGGCACGATCTATGCGAGCGATCCGAACTGGAAGGGCCGGGAAGGCCACATCTGGCGCATCGCGAAAACTGCCGACGGCGCGGTGCAGGGACAAATCATGACGGCGCCGCGTGCGATGGGCACTACCAACGGTATCGATCTCGGCCCTGACGGCAAGACGCTTTATGTCGGCGAATCCAGCAATGGCCAGGTCTGGTCCTACACCATCAGCGGCAACGACCTCACCGGCGCACGGCTGGTCAAGGCGTTCCAGCCCGATACCATCGACGGCCTTCGCACTGACGTCGCCGGCCGCCTCTACGTCGCGCGCATTCTCAAGGGCACGATCGCGTTGATGAAGCCCAACGGGGCGGTCGAGCATGAGATCGCGCTGAAGGGGAAGGAGCCGACCAACCTCGCCTTCGGTGGCAGCGATGGCAAGACCGTCTTCGTTACCCAGCGCCAGGGCGGTTTCATCGAATCCTTCCGCACGGACCAGCAAGGCCGCGAGCACTGTCTCCAGCGCGGCCGCTGTTAGGGAGGTCACAGCGCTCTGCTCTCGGCGCAGAGCCGCGGCCCTGAGGCGGTATTCTTCTCGCTTGCATCCGTGGGCTACAGGGATCAAGACGTCAGGGGCATCGTCAAACGTGACTACGGGAGTGTTGAGTGAAAGCCGTCCATACCGAACTGCATCGTAGCCACGATCCGCAATTCTTTCTGGTTCGCGGTGTCGTCAAGCGCACCACCGAGCAGCCCGAGCGCGCCGATCGCCTGCTCAAGGGTTTGAAGGACGGCAAGCATCAACTGGTCGAGCCGACCAGGTTCGGCCAGGGCCCGCGTGCCCGCATTCACAGCCCGGAATATTTGTCGTTCCTGAGTGAAGCCTGGGACGCCTGGACGGCGCTCGGCGATTCCGGTCCCGAGATGATCGGCAACGTCCATCCCGTGCGCCACGCCGCGACGTATCCGACACACATCGTCGGCAAGCTCGGCTGGCACACGGCTGATACGGCGGCGCCGATCGGTCCCGGCACTTGGGCCGCCGCTTGCGCCGCCACCGACGTTGCGGTGACGGCGGCGCAGATGGTGATGGACGGTGAGGACGCCACCTATGCGCTTTGCCGTCCGCCCGGCCATCACGCCTATCGCGACATGGCCGGCGGCTTCTGCTTCCTCAACAACAGCGCGATCGCCGCGGCGCATCTGCGGCTCGAGCACGAGCGCATCGTGATCCTCGACGTTGACGTCCATCACGGCAACGGCACGCAGGGCATCTTCTACGCGCGGCCTGATGTCTACACGATCTCGATCCACGCCGATCCGATCGCCTATTATCCCTATGTATGGGGCTACGCGCATGAGCGCGGCGAGGGCCCTGGCCTCGGCGCCAATCTCAATATCCCTCTGACGATCGGCACCGGCGATGACGGCTATCTCAAGGCGATGGACGTCGCGCGCAGGGCAATCGAGTCCTTTGCGCCCGGCGCGCTCGTGATCGCGCTCGGCCTCGATGCTTCCGAGCACGATCCGCTGAAGGGGCTCGCCGTCACCACGGCGGGCTTCCGCCGCATCGGCCAGGCCATCGCGAAGCTGGGCCTGCCGACCGTGTTCGTGCAGGAGGGCGGCTATCTCTCGGACATTCTCGGCGCCAACCTGACCTCGGTGCTGGCGGGGTTCGAGGAAACGCGGTGAAGTGGCCTCATTCTCCCTCGTTGCGAGCGCAGCGAAGAGAATCCAGACGCGCGGAGAAACTCTGGATTCGCTGCGCTCACGATGACGGCGTAGATGCAGTGTGATAAGTAGCTAAAGCATCCCGCTCGCCCTCAGCGCCTTGCAGACGTGCTGCATCTCGGCCTCATCCGCGACCATGTCGAGCATGACGGTGGTCAGGCCCTTGCCGGCAAACTCCTTCAGCTTCGCGCCGATCTCGGCATAGCCGCCGACCAGATACGGGCAGTCGGCCTGGAAGGTGAGGTAGGGCAGCAGCCAATAGCCATTGTCGGCAAGCTCGCCGCTCTGCCCCTCATAGAGCCGCCGCTTCCAGACGGAATCCGAGTTCTCCACCGTCAGCGCGAGAAGCTCGCGATCGTCAGCGTTGTCGCGGAAGCGCGCCTTGGCGGCCCGTCGTGCCTCCTCGCCGCTCTCGCGCGCGAAGATGCCGAAATTCATTCCTGATGCGTTGATGCCGCGGTCGAGATCGGGCGGCAGCATCTGCATCTTGATGCAACCTGTCTCCTCTGCGACGCGCTGCGCCGCGTCCGATTGCCCAGCGATCAGGAATTCCGGCATCAACTCCGCCGGCGGGCGCGGTCGCAATTGCAGATTTCTGGCGCGATAGAACCGCCCCTCGACATTGACCGGGCGTGGGCTCATGAGCAGTTGGCGCGTCAGCCCGATGAATTCGCCGAGCCTGACATAGCGGTCGGCATGCGATTGTTCGTCACCGAGTCCCTGCAGATCGCTGACCGCGGTGCCGGTGATCATGTTGAGATAGATCTTGCGGCCGTAGAGCTGCGCGAAGGACGACACGAATTTCGCCGCCGTGAACGGGTGCATATAGACCGGATTGACGGCGATCAGCGGCGAAGATCGCGTCGTCGCCGCGATGACGTGCTGGGCCATGGCCCACGGCTCGACGAAGACGTCATTCCCTTCGAACAGCAAAATGCCTTCGAAGCCGTTGCGATCGGCGAACTCTGCCACACGCATCAGCTCGCCGACATAGTTTTTGGGATCGCGGTTGCGCGAAATCGCCGGAAAGACCCGCAGCCGCGCCTGCATCATGCCACAGCTTCCTGGAGCGGCCAGGCGTTGCGGGTGATGCGAAGGCCACCCGCGGCGCGCGAGCCGTCTGCGATCGCGAGGCGATGCGAGGGCGACGGCGAGCACAGCGAGAAGCGCCAGCCGGTGGGATCGTCCGCGATATCGCTGTTGAAGCTGATCCCGATCGCCTCCCGCGAGATCTGCATCGCGAACGAATCGAGCGGCAGATTGAGCCCGAAGCCCCTGGCCTTCAGATAGGATTCCTTCAGCGTCCAATAGTCGAAGAAGCGTTCGGTTGCGGCGGGCTCGGGAAGGCCACGCAGTGCCTCGACCTCCTCCGGCGCGAAGAATCGCAGCGCTGTCGACAGCGGCGCGCCACGCCGCGACACGGTCTCGACGTCGACACCGACGGTCTCATGCTTCGACACGACGCAGGCGACGCAACCGTCGGTATGGGACAGGCTGAAATGCAGTGCCGTCGCGGCGGCGGGTGCCGCGACAAAGGGCCGCCCGTAGCGGCCGGTCGAGAACGACCAGTCGCTGGGTGCGACCTCAGGTGCTGCGTGCGAGAGCGCCAGGCGCAACATCGCGTGCGCGAGGATATATTGCCGTTGATGCCGATCGAACCTGAAGCGCTCGGCGCGTACCCGCTCGTCGACCGAGAGCAACCGCCGAAACGCATCGACAGCGTCAGGCGTGTCGATGCTCTCGAGCAATCCGACAAACAGTTCAATTCCGTCGTCTGTCATCCAAACGGTCCCACAGCGCCGGGCGGAGGTTCAAATCCGACCCTGACCGAAGAATCAACCGACCTGAACCGATCGAGCAGACCGCTTCTCGCGGTCCACCCGGGCAAATTCTTGTCGATGCTTGCCGGTCTACAGGCGCAAGCTTATGGAAGACCCAAACTCGACAGGCGAGCGGCCCAAATCTGGACGTGAAATCCGAAATTCGTGCGGCGTCTCAGCCGACGAATGTTACTTCTTCTTCTTGGCCTTTTTGCCGGCGCCCAGCACCGAAAGACTGGCATCGACTTCCTTCAGAGCGGACTGGAGCTTCTTCTTCTCGTCGGTGAGAAGTTTTTGCAGCGCCTTGCGGTCCTTGTCGCTCAGCGAGGTGCCCTTGGTAAATTTGATGAAACCCATAACACTCCCCCGGTTGAAATCAGTACAAATCGAAACGCGGGAATAATCTTGCGCGCTGGCGCCAAATAATCAAGATGCAACTTGCTCATTCGCAGCTCTGGCGAGTGCCCCCTTATTCGTCTGCCCTTACCGCAGCTCATGCCGCTCTGCGCGCGAGCAGCCGGTCGAGCGGCGTATTGGGGTGCGCGATGGCGGACGCCAGCAGCGCGACGAGATCCTCCATCCACGTGCCGACCATGCCGCCGTCGAGCAAATCGCGCTTGTAATTGCAGGTGCCTGTGATCCCGGTCGGGCGCTCCTTGAGCATCAGGGAGAGCCAGGTCTGGTCGACCGGAAGCACCGGTTGGCCCTCGCGCGCCACGTTTCCAATCGATCGCACCGTGACGGCAGGCAGGTCGAGCGGCTGGCGTAGCGGATTTTGCAGCGTGAAATAGACCTGGAGCAGCGATGCCGGATCGATGCCTTCCTGCTCCAGATGGTCGGCCAGGATGTTGAACGGCAGCTCCTGGCGCGCATGCGCGTCGAGCACACTTTGACGCACCCGCGCCAGGGCCTGCGTGAACGACAGATCCGGGGTCATTCGGCTGCGGACGATCACGGTGTTCTCCAACGGGCCGATGATCCGCTCGGTGTCCGGCTGGGCGCGGTTGGCCATGGCTGTGGCGACTGAAATGTCCGTGCGTCCAGTCCGTGCCAGCAGCAGGACCTTCAGGCCGGTGAGCAGAGACATGAAGAGCGTGGCGTTGTGCTGGCGCGCATAGGCCGTGAGCCCGGCGACAAGTTCACGCGCCATGCTGAGCGGATGATGGCCGGTCGATGCGCCCGGATGCGCTCCGCCGTCAAAAAGGGGAGCTGCGTCGCGCAGATTCTCGGCCCAGTCCGCGGCCTGGCGGCGGGCCGCCTCGGTGCCGCACCACCAGCGCTGCCAGCGGGCGACGTCGGAGAACGCGAGCGGCGTCCTTGGCGGAGGTCCCGACCGATGGCCCGCGAGCGCAGCATAGCAGTTCGACAATTCCTCGAACAGCACGCCGACCGACCAGCCATCGGCGATGGCATGGTGCAGCGTCAGCAGCAGGATGTGATCCTCGGAGTGAAAGCGCAGCAGCCGTGCGCGCAGGAGCGGCGCTCGCGCAGTGTCGATCCGGGTATAGGTCTCCTGCGTCATCAGGAGCTCGAGCTTCCTGAGCTCGAGTGCCTTGCGCCGCTTGTTGTTATGCGGTCGCCCGTCGCCGATGGTCTCGACGGTCAGGACCGGCCCGAGCGCGGCGGGCGCGACGACGCGGCTGACCGGCTCGCCGCCATTCCAGCCGAAGGCCGTCCGCAGCGATTCGTGTCGGCGCACGATGTCGTCGATGGCCTGCGCCAGCCTGCGCGGATCGATCGGGCCCTCGAGGTGGAATGCGAAGGGCAGGTTGAACAGCGGCAGACCGGGCAGGTTCTGCTCGATCCGCATCATCTGGTCCTGCGCAATCGACGGCGCGGGAGGTCCGCTTTCAGCGAGGCGCGGGACGTCCGCCGCGGGCTTTTGCGGTTTCATGGCCACGGCCTCGTCGACCAGCCGGGCGAGTTTCTCGATCGTGGGTGCCTCGAAGATGGTCTTGATCGGCAGCGAGACCCCGAGTGCGCGGGCGACGCGCGCCATCGCCTGGCCCGCCAGCAACGAATGGCCGCCGAGGTCGAAGAAATTGTCGGTGACACCGATGCTCTCGACCTTCAGCAGGTCGATCCAAATGTCGGACAGCACCTTTTCGGTGAAGCGGCGGGCCGGCACGGCGGCTTCAGTGCCTGCGGCCTCCTGTTGCGCGGGTGCCAGCAGCGCGGAGCGATCGAGCTTGCCGTGGGCATTGAGCGGAACGTGATCCAGGAACAGGAACGCCGAGGGGATCGCATGACTTGGCAACCGGCTTTTGAGGAAGTCGCGCAGCTCGTTGGCGCTGGCCTGGCTGCCGGATTTGGCGACGACATGGGCGATCAGCCTGACATCGCCATTGCCGTCACGCCGCGGCTCGACGATGCCGGCGCGCACGCTTGCGTGGTCGGCGAGTGCTGCCTCGATCTCCTTGAGCTCGATCCGATAGCCGCGGACCTTGACCTGGAGGTCGGCACGGCCGAGGCATTCGATCGTCCCGTCGGCGCGGCGGCGGGCCAGGTCGCCGGTGCGGTACATCCGGCTGCCTTTCTCGCGCGCGAACGGATCGGGGATGAAGCGCTGCCGGCTCTGCGCGGGATCGTTGACATAGCCGCGGCCAACGCCGGCGCCGCCGATGCAGAGCTCTCCGACCACGCCGACCGGCTGCGGCTCCAGGTTATGATCAAGTACGTAGAGCTGCGTGTTGGGCAGGGGGGCGCCGACCGGGACATTGCTGGTCGCCGCGTCCGGCGCCCGGGTCAGCCGGTGCAGGGAGACGTCGTCGGAACATTCCGACGCACCATAGGCGTTGATCAGCGGCACCTTGGGGCAGCGGGCGAACCAGGCGCGACAGAGATCGACGGGCAGCGGCTCGCCCGTCGAGATCAGCAGCCGGAGCTTCGCGAAAGCACGCAGCATCGGCGCCTCGTCGAGGCGTTCGAGGATGACGCGGAGCAGCGAAGGGACGATCTCGAGCACCGTGATGCCCTCGCGTTCGATCTCGCGCGCGAGCAGCATCGGGTCCTGCACGACTGCGTTGCCGCAGACATGGACGCGCGCGCCGGTCATGGGACCGGCGAGGAACTGCCAGACCGAGATCACGAAACTCTGCGGCGCGGTCTGCGCGATCACGTCCTTGGCCGTGAGGCCAAGCTCGGCAATCAGCGACGCCAGATGATTCGTCAGGCCGCGCTGCTCGATCATGACGCCCTTCGGCGTACCGGAAGAGCCGGACGTGTAGATCAGATAGGCAAGGCCCGTGCTTGTCCGCCTCCTCGTGCGGGTCGGCTTGATCAGGTTGAGCGCGATTGCGTCCTCCAGCTCGGCGACCTGGATGCGCTCGGGCAGCGGCTCGAGCAGCGCGCCGGCGATGGTGGACTGTGCGCGTCCGGTCAGCAGCACCTTTGCGCCGCTCGATCCGAGGATGATTGCGAGCCTCGCCGGCGGCTGCTCGGGATCGAGGTTCAGGAACGCCGCGCCTGCGCGCTGCACGCCGATCATTGCGGCGAGCAGGTTCGGCCCACGCTCCGCGAGCAGGGCGACCACGCTCTCGGTGCCGAGCCCTTCGCGCGTCAACCAGCGCGCGATCGCCTGGCTCCGGCGCACCAGCTCGCGATAGCTCAGGGACGACAGTCCGTCGGACACAGCAACGGCATTCGGCGTCTCGTTCGCCTGCTGATCGAAACGTTCGCAGAGATTGCCGCGCGTCGCAAAATCAGCCGAACGGCCTTTCGCAGGCAGTCGCCGGCGTTCGGCGTCGGTGAGCAGAGGCAGGCGCGTGATCCGCTGCTCGGGATTGGCGATGGCCGCCTTGAGCAAGGTCTTGAACTGATCTGCCATGCCCTCGATCGTGCCTGCATCGAACAGATCGGTGGCGTATTCGAAGAAACCGCTGAAGCGGCCCTCGGCTTCGACCAGCTCGAGCGTGATGTCGAAGCGTGCGACTGCCGGGTCGATTTCCAGCCGCCGTGCCGTCAGGCCGGGGAAGCGCGCGGCCTCGATCGACGGGTTCTGGAGGATGAACATGATCCGGAACAGCGGATTGCCATCGCTCCTTCGCGCGATCTGCAACGCGCGCAGGACCTCCTCGATCGGAAGGTCCTGGTTGCGGTAGGCGTCGAGAGTGACCTGCCGCACCCGCCGCAGCAATTCGCCGAAGGTCGGATCGCCGCCGAAATCGTTGCGCAGAACCAGCGTGTTCGCAAACAGCCCGATCAGGCGCTCGCTCTCGATCTGGTTGCGGTTCGCAATGAGCGAACCCGTCGCGACATCCTCGTGCCCGGTATGGCGGAACAGCAGACACTGGAACACCGCGAGCAGCGCCATGAAAGGCGTTACGCCCTGGTCCTGGCTTAGCGCGCGTATGTCGGCCGAAAGGGCCTTGGTGAACTCGAAATAATGACGGGCTCCGCGGCCGCTCCAGACTTCAGGCCTTGGCCGGTCCGTCCGCAACGGCAGCGTGGTGACGCCGTCGAGCTGGGTCCGCCAATAGTCGAGCTGCTCTTTCGCGGCCGGTGTCTGCGCCCAACCCTGCTGCCAGAGTGCAAAATCGCGATACTGAAAGCCGGGCGAAGGCAGCCCCGCAGCGCTTCCCTTGCGGGCGGCCGAATATCCGGCGGCAAGCGCCTCCCAGAACAAGCGCTGCGACCAGCCATCGGTGACGAGGTGATGCACATTGACGACGAGCGCATGGCTTGACTTGTCGAACGAGAGCAGCGTGACCTTCAGCGGCGGCTCGCGGGCGAGATCAAACTCATATTGCGCGAGCCGGAGGGCTTCGCGCCTGACGACCGCAGGCCGCCGATCCGGAGGGCAAGGTCTCAACTTGATCCGCTCGAATTGCGGCGGCGCCTGAAGCACGTGCTGCACAGGCTCGCCCTCGCGTTCGACGAAGACCGAGCGCAGCGCCTCGTGGCGCTCGCAAATCGACGCGAGGCTCGCCTGGAGCGCGGCAATGTCGAGTTCGCCCCTGAGCAGCGCGACCTCGACCACGTTATAATTGTACCGTGTCCGGTCGAGCCGCGAGAGCACATACATCCGCTGCTGCTGGAACGACAGCGGCGCATCTGCCTCGGAAGCCGCCTGACGCCATGCCGGCAGCGAGGGATCGCGATGCGCAGTGTTTTCGAGCCGGGCCGCAAGCGCGCCGACCGTAGCACAGTCAAAAATGTCCTCGAAGGAGAAGTCGACGTTGAAGTGCTCGCGCAGCCGCGAGCGCATCTGCGTGACCGCGAGCGAATCCGCGCCGAGCGCAAAGACATCCTGATCAACGCCGACCTGCGGGAGCTCGAGCAGGCTGGCCCAGATGTCCGCGAGCTGGGTCTCCAGTTCGCCGCGCGGCAGTTGCGTCTCGTGGTCATCCGACGCTGAAATCAGCTCGGCCAGCGCGTTGCGCTTGACCTTGCCGCTTGCGCCCTTCGGCAGCGCGGCCACGCTGCGGATCAGGCTCGGCACCTTGTAGGCGGCGAGGCGTTTGCGCGCGAATTGGCGTAATTGGTCGGACGTCGCCTCGGAATTGGATCGTAGCACCACGACTGCGGCGACGTTCTCGCCGAGCTTCGCGTGGGGAATAGCGAAGACGCCGGCTTCCAGCACCGCCGGATGGGCCAGCAGCACCTCCTCAACCTCCAGCGGAGAGACTTTCTGGCCGCCGCGGTTGATGACATCCTTGATGCGGCCAACGATGAAGAGATAGCCGTCGGCATCGAGATAGCCGAGATCACCGGTCCGGAACCAGCCGTTGCGGAAAGCGGCCTGCGTCGCCGCCTCGTCATTATGATAACCGCGGCTCATATTCGGTCCGCGCAGCATGATTTCGCCACGCTCGCCGTGTGCAAGCGTGCGGCCAGCATCATCCATGATCGCGATCTCAGGACCTGCGGCGCGGCCAACCGAGCCGATCTTGCGCAGCTCGAACGGATTGGCGGCAATCTGCGAGGCCGCTTCCGTCATGCCATAGGTTTCCAGGACGGGCACGCCGAACGTCGCCTCCAGCCCATTGAGAATGGCCGGCGCCAGCGAGGATGAGGCCGAGCGGATCACGCGCAACGAGGACGACCGGGCGCGGTTCGGGTTCGCTTCGGCGGCCGTCAGCAGCGCGCGATGAATGGTCGGTACCGCCGTGTACCAGGTTGGCTGCAGGTCCCGCATCCAGCCGAAGAAGGACGGTGCATCGAAGCCGCCGGTCACGATCACGCTGGAGCCCGCGGCCAGCGCTGTCAGCAGGCCGGAGATCAGGCCGTGAGCGTGAAACAGCGGCAGGACGTTGAGCAGGCGATCGTGCCGGGCGAGCGACAATACGCGACCGGCATTCTGTGCGGACAGGCACACATTGCGGTGTGTCAGCGGCACCATTTTCGGCCGTGCCGCCGTGCCCGACGTCAGCAGGATGAACGCATCATCGTCGGCGCATGCCGCGCCGCTCGTGCAGGCCGGACCGATCGTCGGGCCGATGAATTCGCAGCCCCCGAGATCCGTCTCCGGTCCCGGCACGAAGTCGATGACTGCGATATCGAGTGCCCTGGCAACGTCGCGACTCGCCGAGTTCATGTCGGCCCGCGTGACCAGCGCCGTCAGCTTCAGCTCGCTGAAATACCGCTGCAACTCGTCGGCCGTCAGGTCCGGGTTGATGGGGACGCAAGCGCAGGCCGATGCGACGGCAATCAAGGCCAGTGCGCTGTCAGCCCCGCGCGGGAGCGCGACGGCAATCCGGTCGGCAGGCGCAATGCCGACCCCGCGCAGCGTCTGGACGAGGTGCTCGATCCGAGTGCCGAGCGCGCCATAAGTCAGCGGTGACCGGCCGGGCGCGAGCAGAGCAGGCGCCGCGCCTATCGTTCGCGCATGGAAGGCGAGACCGCGGCCGAGATCGGCAAAGATCTCGGTTTCGGCGCTCGCGCCGTCCATTCCGTCTGCCGCTCCGGATGCAATTCCCGACAATGCCATTTCCTTTTGATCCGATTGGGCTATTCTTCCCTGGAGTTAGGGAACGCGTCCAGTCTGAGGTGAAGTTTAGGCCCCAAAATCTGTGGTTGAGGGACCTTAAGCCCTTCGGCGGAGGGCGTGTCGGGGTGGAATCACCATGCTGGAGAAAGAGCCGGGGACGGAAGTCGGGTTGAAGAGCTGGCTCGAAGGCGTCGGCCTCGGCCACTACACCGATCTGTTCGCGCAACATCGCCTCGATCTCGACGTCATGGCGGATCTGACCGAGGCCGACCTTGCCGAGCTTGGACTGCCACTCGGCGATCGCAAGCGGCTGCAACGGGCAATGGCCGCGCTGATGCGGGCCGAGACGGCGGAGATGCCGGCCGCAGCCCCACGCCCGCAGACCCGTGCGGAGGTCGGCGCCGAGCGGCGTCAGCTCACCACCATGTTCTGCGACATGGTGGATTCCACCGCGCTGTCCGCCCAGTTCGACCCCGAAGACGTGCGCGACATGATTGCGAGCTTCCGCGAGACCTGCGTGCGCGTGGTCAAGCATTACGAAGGTTTCGCCGCGCGGTTCGTGGGTGACGGCATCCTGGTCTATTTCGGCTACCCAACCGCGCATGAGGACGACGCCGAGCGCGCGGTGCGCGCTGGCCTCGAGATCGTACGGGCATTGTCGACAGCTCGTGCGATCGAGCCGCGCGGGGCGCTCAGTCACGCGCCCGCCGTTCGCATCGGAATAGCGACCGGCCTCGTCGTGGTCGGCGACCTCGTGGGTCAGGGCACCGAAGAGCGCGATTCAGCGGTCGGCGAGACGGTGAATCTTGCCGCGCGCCTGCAGGCGCTGGCGCCGCCCAACGGCGTCGTGATCTCGAGCTCGACGCAATCCTTGCTGAAGGGCAAGTTCGATTATCGCAATCTCGGCGCTCATTCATTGAAGGGCATCTCGGAAAAGACCCAGGCCTGGCACGTCATGCGCGCCACGCGGGTGGAGACCCGCTTTGCCGCCGCCATGGGCACGCGGCTGACCCCGCTGGTCAATCGCGAGGAGGAAATCGCGCTGCTGATGGGACGCTGGCAGCAGGTCAAGGACGGCGACGGCCAGGTCGTCGTCAAGTTCGGCGAGCCCGGCATCGGCAAGTCGCGCATCATCCAGGAGATTTTCGAGCGGATCGCAGGCGACCGGCATGGACAGGTCTCGTTCCAGTGCTCCCCCTATTACACGTCCACCGCTTTCTATCCGTTCGTCGAACAGCTGAAATTCTCCCTCGGCCTCGATCGCGAGGACGTGTCCGCGCTGTCTCTGGCGAGCCTGGAGAATGCGATCGCCGCTGCGCATGGTGACATCGAGCAAGTCGCGCCGCTGTTTGCCGCGCTCCTGTCGATCCCGACCGGGGAGCGCTATCCACCGCTGGACCTGTCGCCGCAGCAGCAGAAGGACGCGACCGTCGCTGCGCTGGTCAACCACTTCTTGGGGCTCGCGCGCGAGATGCCGCTGGTGATGGCCTTCGAGGATCTGCACTGGATCGATCCGACCTCGCGCGAGGTGGTGGACCTCTTGGTCGACCGGGTGCAGAACCGGCCGATCCTGACCATCATCACCGCGCGCTCGGAATTCCAGCCGAGTTGGAACGCGCATTCGCATGTCACGACGCTGGTGCTGAACCGGCTGAGCCGGCCGCTGCGCACGACGCTGGTCGAGCGCGTTGCAGGCCGCGAGCTTCCCAAGGAAGTCGTGGAGGAGATCATCGTCAAGACCGACGGCGTGCCGTTGTTTCTGGAGGAGCTGACCAAGACGGTACTCGAATCCAACCTCCTGACCGAACGCCACGGGCGCTACGTGCTGTCGGGCCCATGGCGGCAGCTCGCGATCCCGGCGACGTTGACGGACTCGCTGATGGCGCGTCTGGACCGGATGGGGCCGTTCAAGCGGATCGCACAGATCGGCGCCACCATCGGTCGCGAATTTTCCTACGAGACCCTGCACGCAGTCGCCAACACGCCGGCGGAGCAGATCGAGGCGGCGCTCGCTCATCTGGAGGAGGCCGGGCTGATCGTGCGCCGCGGCCATCCGCCCGATGCGCTCTACTCCTTCAAGCACGTGATGATCCAGAACGCAGCCCATGCGAGCCTGTTGCACAGCGAGCGGCGCAAGCTGCACGCCAGCATCGCGCATGTTCTCGCCGAAATGTATCCGGAGAAGACCGAGCGCGAGCCGGAGCTGCTCGCCCATCATCTGACCGAGTCCGGTCAGAGCGAGGGCGCCGCGAGCTTCTGGCTCAAGGCCGGCAAGCAGGCGGCCAAGAGCGGCGCCAATCTCGAGGCGATCGGCCATCTCCGCCGCGGCCTCAGCGTCGTGCAGGCCAATGCACGGATGCAGGGCGCCGACGAGATGGAGCTCGAGCTGCGGATCGCGCTGGGCAACGCGCTGATCGCCGCCAAGGGCTATGCCGTGCAGGAGGTCGAGGAGAACTATATCCGCGCGCTCGAGCTCGGCCAGCAGCTCGATGACGACGAAAAGGCTTTTGCCGCGACCCGCGGGCTCTGGGTCTGCCATTTCATCCGCGCCGATCTGACCCGCGCGCACGACCTCAGCGTCGAGCTGTTGAAATTCGCCAAGCGGGAGCGGCTCAAGGAGCGGACGGAACCGCCGCAGCAAACCGGCTATCTGATCGAGGCGCACCGCTCGATCGCGATGACCATGCTTTACCGCGGCCGCTTCGCCGCGGCGCAGCATCATCTGAATCGGTGCATCGATCTCTACAGTCCCGATCTGCACTCCGACCTGATGGAGCGTCACGGCACGGATCCAGGCGTCGTTTCGCTGTCCTATCTCGGCTATCTCCTCTGGTTCCTTGGCCGGCCCGACGCGGCGCGCCAGCACAGCGAGCAGGCGATCCTGCTTGCGGAGAAGATCCGCCATCCCTTCTCGCTCGCCTTCGCGTTGGTGTTCGGCGCCTATCTCTGCCAGCATCTGCGCGATATCGAGGGCACGCGCGACCACGCCAACCGCGCCATGATCATCGCCACCGAGCACAATTTCCTGCACTGGAAGCAGCAGGCCGCGATCCTGCGCGGCTGGGCGCTGACCCAGCTCGGCGAGGCCGACGAGGGTATCAGCCAGATGCGCGTCGGCCTCGACGAATATGAGGCGATGGATTCCTGGCTCGCCGGCTGCTGGTTCCGCTGCCTGCTCGCGGAAGCCTATGCCAAGGTCGGCATGCGCGAGGCTGCGTTGCGCGCGCTGGACGGTGCGCTTGCAACCGCAAGACGGACCGGTGATCACTCCTATCTCGCCGAGGTCTATCGCCTGCAGGGCGAGATCACCATGTCGGACGGCAATCAGGTCTCGGTGCAGGAGGCCGAAGATCTGTTTGATCTGTCGCTGGAGACGGCGCGCAAGCAGGGTGCGTTGTCCTGGGAGCTCAGAACCGCCGTGAGTCTCGCGCGGCTGTCGCACGAATCGGGCAAGCGCGAACATGCCAGCCTTCTGCTGCTGCCGATCGTCGGCAAGTTCAACGAGGGATTCCTGACGCCGGACCTCAAGCTCGCGATGCAGCTCGTGCACGAGCTCGGTGGTGACATGCCGGCTCGTCCGCAGGCAGATCCGGTGAAATGAGCGACCTCTCCGCGGCGCGTGCACGCTATGTCGCGCTGATTGCAAAGCGGGAGCGGATTGCCTCGCCACGCCTGCTGAATGCCCTTGCGACGGTGCCGCGCGAGGATTTTCTGGCGAAAGGGCCGTGGCGCATCAAGAGCGAGGCAGCGCGCAGCTACCGCCTGACGTCCGACGCCGATCCCATCCATCTCTACGACAATGTGCTGGTCGCGATCGACGCGCGCCGCAAGCTCGACACGGGTTTGCCGAGCCTATGGGCGCACTTCATCGAAGTGCTGACGATCCGCGAGAAGGACCGTGTGGTCCAGATCGGTTGCGGGCTCGGCTATTTCTCGGCGATCCTCTCGCAGATCGTGGGGCCGAAGGGGAAGGTGCAGGCCATCGAATGCAACGCGCGGCTCGCATCGCGCGCCGCGGCATACCTTCGCGCCTATTCTAATGTAGAGGTCATCAACGGCGACGGCTGCCGCGACATCAGCGAGCCGGCCGACATCATCATCGTGCACGCCGGGTTCTCGCATCCGCATCCGCTCTGGCTTGCCTCGCTCCGCCCGCGCGGTCGCCTGCTGGTGCCGCTGACGCAGCGCGACCGCGAAGGCGCCGCGCTCAAGATCACGCGCAAGGGCAAGGGGTTCGAGGCCGAAGCGGTGCAGCAGATCCGGATATTCCCCGGCCAGGGCCGCGGGCTCACCGCGCTCGACGATCGCGTCGCCGATTGGTGGCAGCGCGCCTCCGCGCTGGCGCCGCTGCGCTTTCGCGGCATCGCGCAGGGACTGCCGTCGGATGATTGATCACGCGTCCTTCGCGAACTTGCTGATGACATCCATGAACGGTTTCGGCTTGAACTCGCCATCGAGTGGCAGCGGTCGGCTCGGCTGCTTGTCCGGACGCTTGAACATGGCGTTGATCCAGCAGTAGCGGTCGGAGATGCCCCAGGTCAGGATCGAGCGGACCGGTCCGCTGGTCGAGATCGCGGTCAGGAGATCGTCGACGCGCTTGGCGACGATGGCGTCGCGCTCCGCGGGACTTCCCGTCAGCTTCTGGTCGTCGACGTCGAGCTCGGTAACGAAGACCTCGAGGCCCCACGAGCGAACTTCGGTGACGAATTCGGCGAGCCCATGGGTGTCGATCTCGAGTTCGGCATGCAGATGCGATTGCAGCCCGACCGCGTGCAGCGGGACGCCCTGATCCAGCAGATCCATGATGAGGTTGCGGTAGGCGGCGCGCTTGGCGACGAACGAGTCTTTCGCCGATTCGATGTCGTATTCGTTGATCGCGAGCTTGACGTAGGGATCGGCTGCTGCGGCCGTGCGGAACGCCAGCGGAATCCAGCGATCGCCGAGATGCTGGGTCCAGAACGTGTCACGCCGGTCCTTGACGCTCTTGGGATCGTCAGGGATGGGCTCGTTGACGACGTCCCACGAGGTCAGCTTGTCCTTGTAGTAGGACACGACGGTGTTGATGTGGTCGACGTAGGTGCGCTCGACGCTCTTCGAATCCTTGATCTGCTTGGTCCAGTCCGGAATGTCGGCATACCAGGCCAGCGCATGGCCGCGCATGGTCATGTCGTTCGTCCGGGCGAAATCATAGATCGCGTCGGCGCGCTCGAAAGCGAAGGTGTGCGCGTCCGGCCGCAGCATCGGCCATTTCAGCTCCTGCACCGGCACCACCTGCGTGCAATAGGTGCTGATGGCTTCGCCGAGGCGCGGATCGGCTTGCAAATCCAATAGCGTCGCGGCCGCGCCGAAACCTGGACGGCGCTGCGCAAGTTTCGATGCCGGCACGGCCGATGCCGATGCGCCCGCCGCGAGCGTGGCGGCGCTGCCGAGGAGAAGTTCGCGTCTGTCGAGCTTCATGACGTGGCTGCAGTCCTTCCGGAACCAACGCGCCATCGTACCAAGCGGTGCCTTGCGACGCCGTGTTTTCCCCTCGTTGGGTTAAACTTTTACGGGCGGCCGTCTCAACGCAACTGGCGCTGCATCACCGCTTCAGCGATGCGGTAATAGTGCAGCGCGCCCTTTTCGAGCGTGAGATTGTCCATCACATAATCGCGAGGCGCGAAGTCGCTCGCGCTCACATGCGACCAGAACTCGCTCCAGCCGGAGCCGAAGCCGGCCGCGTCGGCGAACGTGCGGCCACAGCGTGCGTCGAAATAGGGCACCGAGGACACGCCGCCTTCGTACCTCACGCGGTCCGGGAAGTACTCGGGATCCCGCCATGGGCCGCCGCGATCCCAGGCGAACACAGGCACGCCGCTGGACAGCGCCTGCTGGCAGGCGATGCCCTGGCTCTCATGCTCGCAGAGGAAGACCATGCTGCGGCAGCGCGCCAGCGCGGCCCTGTAGTCGTCTTCCTTGTATCGGCCGTAGCGGATCACCTCGACCGAGCGGCCGGCGGCTTCGAGATGCCGGCGCATCGGGCCGATCAGCTCGCTCTCATAGCGCTCGTGTTCCCAGCGCACCTTGTCATAGAGCAGCACGTCGACACTCTTCTGTGCGGCTGGCGTTGGCGTCCACAGATCGGTTTCGATGCCGACCGGCCACACCTGGACGTCAGGCCAGTATGGCCGGCACATCTCCGCATACCAGTTGCAGGGCACCAGGATGGTTTGGGTAAGCGGGGCCTTGTGATGCGCGGGTACGTCCACGGGATGGTTGTACATGACGACGCCGAGCAGGAGCGGGTTCTTCCATGCGAACCGATCGAGCACGAACGGGCGTCCGAGAATGCAGGCAAGCTCCTCCGGATGCTTCCGGATGTAGCTGTAGTCGTTGAGGCGATAGGGAATCCCGACCCGGTCGAGCCCGGCGCAGAGATTGAGGAACACGCGCCGTTGACCGCTGATCCAGGATTCGCCGAGCAGCATGCGCCGCAGCAGCGGCCGGACGTGGCGGTCGCCTGGAAACCAGCGGTCGTCCCGCTCCTCGAAGAACAGATTGAGCGTCATCCGCCCGCCCCCGTCCGCAGGGGAGGCCGGCACCAGGGACACGTCCGTCCCGCCATGGGGCAGGGCGGCCGGGTTTGGCGGTAAACGTTCGACGACGTCCATCTCAGTCACGTCCACGCATTATCCGAAGGTCGGGCAACGACCTGAAATCATGGTTTCTTTTCGGTGATCGCGGCGGCCCGTTCAAGGACAGGGCAAATTTAACGCTAACGCGCGAAAGCGGCGGGGCCGCCCCATTCGGTGGCCGATCTGCAGAGTTAAATGACTATCTTGGGAGATGCTGCGGCGCAGTCGAACCACCACGTCAACGTCCAACTGATTAACGGCCGATTTCAACGCCGCCAGTCCCGTGCACGCATGCTCAATCGCCATTTCTCCATCTATCTGGTCGCCCATATCCTGCCTGCGGCGGTGGGTTTCTTCGCGGTCACCGCCTACACGCGGCTGCTGACCCCGGCGGAGTACGGCGTCTATGTCGTCGGCATGAGCATCGCCGGCATTCTGGGCGCGATCTTCTTCGTCTGGATCAAGCTGTCGGTGTCGCGCTATCAGGCAATGTCGCAAGAGGTGGATTTTCGCGGCACCGCTATGGTTGCCTTCGCGCTCACGGTGGTCGCCATGTGCGCCGCGACCCCACTGGTGTTCCTGTTCCGCAGCGATGTCAGTGTCGAGCTGGTGCTCGCCAGCATGTTCGTCGCGATCATGTCGAACGCGGTCGATGTCGGCCAGGAGTTCGAGCGCGCCAAGCTGCGGCCCTATCGCTTCGCGGCGATCTCGATCGTGCGCAGCGTGTCGAGCGTGGGCTTCGGGCTGCTCGGAATCTGGGTGGGCTGGGGTGGCATGGGCCTGCTCGCGGCGTTCGGCCTCGGCTCGCTCACTGGCATCGTTCTCAATCTCGTCGGCGATCGCACCAGGATGGCGGGCTTTTCGCGCGGCCAGTTCATGCAGCTCGCACGCTATGGTCTGCCCCTGACGCTGGCGGGGCTCTCGGTTGCGGTCTACTCGGCCAGCGGCCGGCTCATCGTCGCCTGGCTGCTCGGCAAGGATGCTGCCGGCATTTTCGGCGTTGCCGCCGACCTGCCGCGCCAGTTCATGGTCATGATCGCCGGCAGCGTTGCCGCGGCCACCGTGCCGCTGGTGTTCCGCTCTCTGTCGGAGAACAACAGTGGCGCGACGCGGGAGCGGCTGACCGAGAGCCTCGAATTGCTGCTCGTCGTCGTTGCGCCCGTCGCGATTTGGCTTGCGCTCGCGGCAGACCAGGTCGCGGGCACGCTCGTCGGCGTCGATTTTCGCGCCGGCGTGTCCGCGCTGCTGCCGATGCTGGTGCTGGCGCGCTTCTTCGGCATCGCCAACCAATTCTACGTCCAGCTGAGCTTCCAGCTCGCCGAGCGGCCCTTCATGCTGGCGGCCCAGTCGTTCCTCACTCTGGTCGTGAGCGCGGCGCTGATGGTCGCGCTCGTCGCAGGCTACGGCATCTATGGCGCGGCGCTGGCGACGCTCGCAACCGAAGTGATCGGCTTTGTCGTCGCCGTCGGGCTGATGCACCGGGCCCATCCCGTGCCGTTCGACGTCGCCAGGCTCGCCGGTGTTGGGGCGTCGGCCGCGGCCATGGCGGGGGCGATCTTCGTCGCGCGCTCGCAGGTCAGTGGCACCGGCATCGTGGCGCTGATCGCCGTGAGCCTTGCCGGCGGTCTTGCTTACGTCACTGCTGCGTGGCTTTTGAACGTCGCGAATGTGCGGACGCTGTCGCTGCGATTCCTGCGGACGTTCAATCGCAAGGCGCTGGGTGCATAGGCACGCCGTGGAGGGCGCGCTTTCGGGTTTCACAGATGCCGAGCATGAAGGTGACTTCGCGCGCATCAACCGAGATGCTAGCCTGCGCGTGGTCTCGCAGGATCTGCATCATGACTGATAGCTTCACCATCCGTTCGATCGAGGCGTTCTGCTATCGCTATCCGCTGGCGACGCCGGTGGTGACGTCGTTCGGCAAGATGCTCAACCGTCCCGCCGTCTTCGTTCGCGTCGTCGACGAAGATGGGGTCGAGGGATGGGGTGAGGCCTGGTCCAACTTCCCCGCACCGGGCGCGGAACATCGCGCCCGGCTGGTCAATGAAGTGCTTGCGCCGGGCCTCATGGGCCGGGAGTTCAGCGAACCCGCTCAAGCTTTCGAGGCTCTCACTGGGGGTACCGAAGTCCTCGCACTTCAGTGCGGGGAGCCCGGCCCGTTTGCGCAAGGAATATCGGGAATCGATCTCGCCTTGTGGGATCTCTCAGCACGCCGTCAGCGCTTGCCGCTGTGGCGGCTGCTCGGAGGCCGCTCGAGCAGGATCAAGGTCTATGCCAGTGGCATCAATCCCGGCGGCGCCGCGCGGACGGCCGAGGCCGCGCTCAAGCGCGGCCATCGCGCGCTGAAGCTGAAGGTCGGTTTCGGTGCCGAGACCGACCTCGCCAATCTCTCCGCGCTGCGCGCCATCGTCGGAGCCGGCATGCTCGCCGCCGATGCAAACCAGGGCTGGTCGGTCGATCAGGCGCTGGAGATGCTGCCGCGGCTTGCCGCGTTCGATCTGCGCTGGCTGGAGGAGCCGATCCGTGCCGACCGCCCGCGCGAGGAGTGGCGCAAGCTGCGTATGAGCGCGAAGATGCCGATCGCGGCGGGCGAGAACATCTCCAGGGCGGAGGGGTTCCGCGAAGTCCTGGCTGAAGACGTGCTCGACGTGGTTCAGCCCGATATCGCGAAATGGGGCGGGCTCAGCGCCTGCGCGGGCCTCGCACGCGGCATTCTGCAATCGGGCAAGACCTTCTGCCCACACTATCTCGGCGGCGGCATCGGGCTATTGGCCTCAGCGCATCTGCTCGCCGGCATCGGCGGTGACGGCTGGCTCGAGGTCGATGCCAACGACAACCCGCTGCGCGATCTGTTCTGCGGCCCCGTCACCGATGTAACAGATGGTGCGATCACCCTCGGCGAGGAGCCGGGACTTGGTTTCACGCCTGACCTGTCGGGGATCGCGGACTATCGCAGTCTGTGACCCGGCGCCGTCACCAAGCGATCCCACACGTTCCTGCTTGCGTTCTATTCCTTGTCGCGGAATGTTGGAGGCGGCACTGATAGCCGCATCACATTTCATGGCGGCTGCCTCGGCCATGTCCTGTTGCGCTTGAAAAGCGCAGTTCGTTCTGCTCATTAGGGCTTTGAAATTGCGCTGAATCATGCGCAAAAAAACCCGTCGACGAAAGTCGATACCCAGCGAGGAAACGAAATAATGCGCAAGCTCACTTTGGCCATTGCCGTGATCGCCCCGATGCTCGGTCATGCAGCGTCGGCTGAGGACACCGTCAAGATCGGCTATATCGATCCGCTCTCCGGTGGCGGTGCCAGTGTCGGCGAGGGCGGTCTCAAGACCTTCCAGTATCTGGCCGACGAGCTCAACGCCAAGGGCGGTATCCTCGGCCACAAGATCGAGATTCTGCCGCTGGACAACAAGACCAATCCGCAGGAAAGCCTGGTGCAGGCGCAGAAGGCGATCGACGCCGGCGCCCACTACGTCACGCAGGGCAACGGCTCTTCCGTCGGCGCCGCACTGGAAGACTTCGTCACCAAGCACAACACGCGCAATCCCGGCAAGGAAGTCCTGTATTTCAACTACGCCGCCGTCGATCCGAGCCTGACCAACGAGAAGTGCAGCTTCTGGCATTTCCGTTGGGACGCCAGCTCCGACATCAAGATGGAAGCGCTCACGAACTACATGAAGGACGTTCCGTCGATCAAGAAAGTGTACCTGATCAACCAGGATTATTCGTTCGGCCAGTCGGTACGCTCGGACGCGCGCAAGATGCTGGGCGCAAAGCGGCCCGACGTCCAGATCGTCGGCGACGAGTTGCATCCGCTGCTCAAGGTCACGGACTTCTCGCCCTATATCGCCAAGATCAAGGCATCAGGCGCCGACAGCGTCGTCACCGGCAATTGGGGCCAGGACTTCGCGCTGCTGCTCAAGGCTGCGGCCGATGCCGGCCTGAAGGTCAATTGGTATACCTACTACGCCGGCGGCGCCGGCGGTCCGACCGCGATCAAGCAGACCGGTCTCGATCACCAGGTCTTCCAGATCAGCGAAGGCATCCCCAATTCGGGCAACCAGGCCGCGATGGACTTCGAGAAAGCCTTCCGTGCCAAGGTCAATTTGTCGCTCTGGTATCCGCGTGCGGTCAACGAGATGCACATGTTCAAGGCGGCGGCCGAGAAGGCCAACTCGATCGACCCCGTGAAGGTCGCGGCGGCGCTCGAGGATATGAAGTTCGAGGTCCTCGATGGCGGCCAGGGCATCATGCGCAAGGACGATCACCAGTTCTTCCAGCCGATCTACATTTCCTCCTTCGGCAAGCTCGCCGCCAATGAGCCGTTCGACGAGGAAAATACCGGTTGGGGCTGGCATATCGTTTCCCGCGTCGATACGCCGCAGGCTATGGTCTCCACGACCTGCAAGATGACGCGACCCTAATCACGACACCCGTCATCTTCCCGCGAGCCGTTACGCTTGCGGGAAGACGGCGGCCGGAATGCCTTGATCGGTTGGACGATATTCACCGGGGCCCGGCGGCCCCGGATAGCCATGAGTGCGCTGTGCTTGAACTCATTGTCATTTCGACCCTGAACGGCGTGCTGTTCGGCATGCTGCTGTTTCTGCTGTCGAGCGGGCTGACCGTCATCTTCAGCATGATGGGCGTGCTCAACTTCGCTCATGCCAGCTTCTACATGCTGGGCGCCTTCTTCGGCTTCCAGCTCACCAAATGGATCGGCTTCTGGCCGGCGCTGGTGCTGGCACCTCTGCTGGTCGGTGCCATCGGCATGGCGGTGGAGCGCTATGGCCTGCGCAACACCCACAAGCACGGCCATGTCGCCGAGCTCTTGCTGACGTTTGGTCTGGCGTTCGCGATCGAAGAGATCGTCTCGATGATCTGGGGCAAGAGCCCGCTCGACTATCGCGTGCCGGCGCTGCTCGATTTCCCGGCCTTCACGATCTTCTCGACCAACTATCCCGCCTACAAGATCTTCATGCTGGCCGTGTCGGTCATCATCTTCGTGGCGCTGCTGATCGTGCTCAAGCGCACCCGCGTCGGCCTCATCGTGCAGGCGGCGCTGACGCATCCGCACATGGTCGGGCATCTCGGCCACAATGTCGGACGCGTCTTCATGGCAGTGTTCGGGGTCGGTAGCGCGCTGGCCGCCCTTGCCGGCGTCATTGCAGGTCCTGCTTTGGTGACGCAGTCCGACATGGCCGCCTCGCTCGGGCCCATCCTGTTCGTGGTCATCGTGTTCGGCGGCCTCGGCTCGTTGCCTGGCGCCTTCATCGCCTCGCTCGTCATCGGACTGGTCCAGACCTTCGCAGTGGCGCTCGATGGTTCGCTGGCGAGTGCCTTCGGCCCGCTCGATCCGTCCTCGGGTCCCTCCGTTCTCACCGATGTCTGGAACGTCACGATCGCGCAGGTCGCACCGATCGTTCCCTATGTCCTGCTGGTGCTCATTCTGATCGTGCGGCCCATGGGCCTGATGGGGACGCGTGAGACATGACCACTGCTGCGACCTCGACCTCCAAAATGGCGGCAGAGCCCGCTGGTGGGCTGCGCTTCTACGGCGTCTGGCTGCTCGGCATCCTCGTGCTGATCGTGCTGCCGATGATCTTCTCGTCGGGCGGCTCGCTGACCTCGTTCAGCCTGATCGGCATCGCGATCGTGTTCGCGCTATCCTACAACATCCTGCTTGGCCAGACCGGCCTGCTCTCGTTCGGCCACGCCGTACACTATGGCCTCGGCGGTTTCGCGGCGTGCCATATGATGAACGCGGTGGTGTCGCATGGCTGGCCGATCCCGCTGCCGTTCATTCCGTTGTTCGGCGGGCTCGGCGGCCTCGCCTTTGCCGTCATCATCGGCTGGGTCATGACCAAGCGCGCCGGCACGGTGTTTGCGATGATCTCGCTCGGCATCGGTGAACTCGTGGCGTCGTCCTCCCTGATCCTGCGCTCGGTGTTCGGCGGCGAGTCCGGCATCACCACGGACCGCACGGCGCTGCCGAAGATGCTGGGCTGGTCGTTCGGGCCGCAGCTTCAGGTCTATTACCTGATCGCGTTCTGGCTCGTGCTGTCGGCGATCGCGATGTACGCGCTGACGCGGACGCCGCTCGGGCGGATCTGCAACGCAGTCCGCGACAATCCGGAGCGCGTCCAGTTCATCGGCTACGATCCGCACGTCGTCCGCTACATCGCCTTCTGCTTTGCCGGGTTCTTCGCCGGCATCGCGGGTGGTCTTGCCGCGATCAACTTCGAGATCGCGAACTCCGCCTATCTCGGCGCGATCCAGTCCGGCCTCGTGCTGTTCTCGACCTTCATCGGCGGTACCGCGTTTTTCTTCGGTCCGATCCTGGGCGCCATCCTCGTCACCTATCTGCAGCTGGGACTGACCAATCTCACCACGGCCTGGCAGCTCTATTTCGGCATCATCTTCATCGGCATCGTGATGTACTCGCCGGGCGGCATCGCCGGCCTGTTGATGATGCATCGGCCGTTGATCCGCGCCGGAACGCTGTGGACGGTGATCCCGTCTTATCTCGTCGCTGTGGTCCCGACGGTTGCCCTGGCTTGCGGGGTGATCCTCGCGATCGAGACCGTCGCGCGTTTCTCCGGCGGCGATCCCATCAACCTGTTCGGCATTGCCTTTATCGCGACATCGCCGGTGACATGGCTCACCGCGGCAATTCTCGTCGTCGGCGGTTTCTTCGTCGCGCGGCTGGCCTGGCGGCGGATCGCGGAGGCATGGGACAAGGCTGCGACGGTGGCGCGTGACCGGGGGTATCTGGCATGAGCGGAGCGGTCTCTGCAGCCATCGAAGTCCGTGCCGTCGAAAAGCGCTTCGGCAATGTCGGCATCATCCGCGATCTCAATCTCAGCGTCGCCAAGGGTGAGCGCCACGCCATCATCGGCCCGAACGGCGCCGGCAAGTCGACGACCTTCAACCTGATCAGCGGCCACATCGCGCCGACCTCGGGCGAGGTGAGGCTGAACGGCGATCTGATTTCCGGCCTTCGGCCGTTCGAAATCAACCGCCGTGGCCTGTCGCGCTCGTTCCAGGTCACCAACGTGTTCGCGCGCATGACGGTGTGGGAGAACGTCCGTTGCGCCGTGCTGTGGGCGACGGGACACCGCTACGCGTTCTGGAAGAACGTCGACAGCCTGCCCGAAGTGCGCGAGCGCACGGCCCAGATTCTCGACGATATTCATCTGACGCACCGGCGTGACGTTCCTGCCGGGCTGCTCACCTATGCCGAGCAGCGCGAGCTGGAGATCGGCATCACCATCGCGAGCGGCGCCACCGTCGTCATGCTGGACGAGCCGACCGCGGGCATGAGCCACGCCGAGACCGACCGCGCCGTAGCGCTGATCCGGCGGCTGACCGAAGGCAAGACGCTCGTCATCGTCGAGCACGACATGAGCGTCGTGTTCGGTCTCGCCGACCGCATCTCGGTGCTGGTCTACGGCCACATCATCACCTCGGGCACGCCGGAAGAGATCCGCCGCGATCCCAAGGTCAAGGAAGCCTATCTCGGCGAGGAAGCGCACTGATGCTCGAGGTCAGGGATCTCCACGCCTATTACGGCAAGAGCCACATCCTCCAGGGCGTCGACCTCGACGTCGGCGCCGGCGAGGTCGTGAGCCTGCTCGGTCGCAACGGCGTCGGCCGCTCCACCACGGTCAAGGCGATCATGGGCGAGGTCGCCCCGCAAGGCACGATCCGCTTCAAGGGCAAGGACATCGCCGGCCTGCCGAGCTACAAGATCGCGCGCCTCGGGCTCGGCTATGTGCCTGAACATCGCGACATCTTCCCGAGCCTGACGGTTCGCCAAAATCTCGTGCTCGGTATCAAGGATACGCGCCGTCCCGGCAAATGGCGCCTCCAGGATATGCTCGACATGTTCCCGAACCTCGCCGCGCGCGCCGATACCGCGGCGGGCGTGCTGTCCGGCGGCGAGAAGCAGATGCTGACGACGTGCCGGACGCTGATGGGCGACCCTGACCTGATCATGATCGACGAGCCCACCGAGGGGCTCGCGCCGCTGATCGTGCAGCAGGTCGGCGATCTCATCGCCCGTATCGCGCAGGCCGGCGTCGCCATTCTCCTGGTCGAGCAGAAGCTGTCGATCGCGATGCGCATCTCCAAGCGCGTCTACATCATGGGCCACGGCCGCGTCGTCTTCGAGGGCACGCCTGACGAGCTCAAGGCCAACGCCGCCGTGCGGCAGGAATGGCTCGAGGTCTGACCGACGACCAGCACACCGGCGTACTGCCGACGCAACCTCTGTGATTCCGGTCACACCTGTGCCGCCCCTCTAAAAGCGGACATTCCGCCGCATCCCGCCTCGGTCACCGCTAGCTCCGCCCGGCCTCGGCCGTGAACCGCCTTCCGCCCGCACGGACCCTCGTATAAGAGAGTTTCGTCGCCGGGACGGACTGAATATCGCCAAATACGGAACAGATGGTGGCTGCGAATTCTTAATCCAAAGGCCGCAATCTGACCGATGATGGACCTAATGCGGACAGGCAACCGGGGAATGGCATGAAAGACCTGATGACGACGGCGCAATCCCATCGGGTGATCCGGCGTTGGGGGACCCCCGGAATTGTGATGTTCGCGGCGGCGGTCGCTTTGGCCGCCCCCAGCCAAATCCTCGCTGCCAAGCAGCCGCGCCAGGCCGCCGAGGCGGTGGCGCCGCGCGACGCGGGCGAGCCGATCATGGCGATCGTGTCGCTCAAGAGCCAGCAGGTGACCTTCTACGATTCCGAGGGCTGGATCCTGCGCGCGCCAGTCTCGACCGGCACGACCGGACGCGAGACGCCCGCCGGCGTCTTTGCCGTCATCGAGAAGGACAGGGATCACCACTCGACCATGTATGACGATGCCTGGATGCCGAACATGCAGCGCATCACCTGGAACGGCATCGCGTTGCACGGCGGGCCGCTGCCCGGCTATGCCGCCTCGCACGGCTGCGTGCGCATGCCCTTCGGTTTCGCCGAAAACCTGTTCGACAAGACCAGCATCGGCATGCGGGTGATCATCTCGCCGAACGACGCCGCTCCGGTCGATTTCTCGCACCCCTCGCTGTTCGTGCCGAGCAAGGAGGCCATCGCGGCGGTTCCGGCGCGTGCCGCCAAGCTCTCCGCGGAAGCGGAGGAAGCCGCGAGCGCGGCCGACGAGGCCAAGAAGGCCGCAGCAGCGGCGGCGAAAGAGGCGCAATCGTTGCCGGCGTCGCTGCGCAAGCTCGAGCAGCAGAAAGCCCGCGCCGACGCCGAGAACGCCTATGCCGACAAGCTGGTTGCGAACGCCAGGACTGACCAGGCCAAGGCAAAGGCCGATGAGTTGAAGCAGAAGGCTGCGACCAAGGCTGCGGATGCGACAACCCAGCTCGATGCCGCCAAGGCCGCCGCGCAGCCCAAGCGTGACGCCGTTGCCGCCACCAAGGAGGCGTTCAAGGCCGCCGCGGCCAAGAAGGCCGAGGCCGTGAAGGCCGCGACGGACGCAAAACTCGCGATGGAGCCGGTCTCTGTCTACATCAGCCGTGCAACGCAGAAGCTTTACGTGCGCCGCAACACGCACAAGCCGGCGCCGGATGGCGGTGGCGAGGTGTTCGACACCAGCATCGAGGTTCCCGTCACCATCCGCAATCCCGACCAGCCGCTCGGCACGCACATCTTCACGGCGATGGCGAAGAACGACACGGGCCTGCGCTGGAGCGTCGTCTCCATCGACGACGGCGACAACGCCAAGGACGCGCTCGACCGCATCACCATCCCGCGGGAGGTTTGGGATCGTATCGGGCCGACCGCGCTGCCGCGCTCGTCGATCATCGTCTCGGACGAGCCGCTCAGCGGCGAGACAAACTACCGCACCGAGTTCGTCGCGGTGCTGAGCAACCATCCGCAAGGCGGCTTCATCACGCGCAAGCCGACCGCACCGCCGGTGGAAATGGCGAGCGACGATGGCTGGGGCGGCGGCTATGGCGGAAACGGCTTCTTCTTCTTTGGGCAGCGCGATCCGCAACCCGTCAGTCCGCGCCGCCGCAGCGGCCAGTACCAGTACTTTCAGCCGCCACAGCCGATGCAGCGGAGCTTTTGGTAAGCCCCTGATGGGGTCCACGGCCCCGCTTCACGGCCTTGCCGTGATCACCAAGGCCTGAATCTTCGCCTCGACAGGCCCCGAGCCGTGGCGTTTTCGGATCGCCTCGGCAACGGCGTCGGTCGCGGCCTCGAGCTTGCTCGCATCCCTGGCCTCGATCTCGCCGCGCAGCGGCGTGCCCTGGCAATACGCGATCGCGACATAGTCAGCGCTCGGCCCGCGGCTCATCGCTATCAGCGTCTCGATCGAGATGTCCTTGAAGCCCGCGCGTTCGAGATCGGCCTTGATGACGGCCTTGTCGTGATAGCCGTGCGGCGTCCGCGCCATGAACAGCGGCGGATCGTCGGGAAACATCTTGCCGAGCGCGACGGTCGCATCATCCGCGAACACATTGTCCTGGATGCGGTCCCAGACGCTGAACAGGTAGGTACCATCAGGCTTCAACACCCGTTTCGCCTCGGCGTAACCTTTGCTGCGATCCGGAAAGAACATGGCGCCGAACTGGCAGCAGACGACGTCGAACGTGGAATCGTCGAAGGGCAGGGCCAGCGCATCGGCCTGACGCCAGCACATGCGGGGATCTTCCCCCTGACGCTGCTTTGCGACCGCGAGCATCGGCTCGTTGAGGTCAGTTGCGACATAGCGGATACCGGCAGGCAGCCGTGCCGCCACGGCCCGCGTCACCGCCCCGGTGCCGGCTGCGATCTCGAGCAAGTCTGCTGGGGATAGCGCGGCGATGCGTCTCGCAAGGTCGTCGGCATAGACGGAGAAGATCAGCGGAACCAGATATTCATCGTAGAGTTTCGGGACCGAGCCGGCGAAAACCTTGTCAGCCGCAGACATGCTTACCTCGCTGAACTCTGGGACAGGAAGGGGGGAGACGCTAGCACGGATCGCGCGGCCGGCAACGGCGTGGCGCGTCCTGTCATTCGGCAAGCGAGGAAGCCTATGACGCCCCGCCACCCACTTCCCGGATCGGCCGCGTGCCGTCCCAGCTCAAAGCCGCCTGCCTTACCTTTTCGAAGAACGGTCCCTTGGTGCCGCTGATGTCGGAGATTTCGATGATCGTGCCCGGATGGGCCTGCGTGTCGAAATAGGCGAAGCGTCCCTTGTCACCGCCGATCTGGCCCTCGTGGCCGATCCTGTAGCCGAGCCCGATCGCCTTGTCGTAGAGCGCCTGGTAGTCGTGGCTCCAGTACGACATGTGCTGGAGGCCTTCATGGCCGGCGTCCAGAAACTCCTTGTAAAGCGAAGGCGCATCGTTGCGCTGCTGGATCAGCTCGATCTGGAGATCGCCGGAATTGGCGAGCGCAATGCTCATCTCGACGGACGAGTCCTCGCCGCGATGACGGAACCAGTCGGTCTTGACCCGGTCCATGTAATACCAGGGACCGACGCCCATCACGTCGATCCAGTGCGTCATCGCGGCGTGGATGTCCCGCACCACATATCCGTTCTGGCGCACCGCGCCGAAGATGCGGCTCATGCCCGCGCTCCCGCTGTCGACCCACTCACTTGAGCTCGATCGTCGCGGCGGTTGACTAGCGAAACGATCGGTCGTTAGTCAACAGTCATGGCTGTCCACCCAAGGGAGAAAACCGTGGCAAGGCTGCCCCTGATTGATCCGGAGACGACGGGGGGCGACATCCGCGCCTCGTTCGACCGCATGCCGGTCAAGCTCAACATCTTTCGGATGATGGCCCATGCCGAGGCCAACATGATCCCCGCGATGCGTCTCGGCAATTCGATCCTGCACAAGCAGAAGCTCTCGGCCGTCAACCGCGAGCTTTTGATCTTGCAGGCCGCCCAGCTCGAAGGCGGCGCCTATGAGTGGCGCCAGCACGTCCCCATCGCGCTCGGCGTCGGCTGCACGCAGGCCCAGGTCGATGCGGTGGAACGCGGCGATTACGAGGCGGTCGCGCTGAACGAGGCGGAGCGAGCCTTGCTGAAATTCGGCCGCGAGGTGGTCGAGAACGTCCGCGTGCCCGACGCCATCTTCGCCGCTGCTCGCGCACATTTCAGCGATCAGGAGATCGTCGAATCCATCGTCACGCTCGGCTTCTACATGATGATGGCGCGCGTTACCGAGGCGACTGAAACCGATCTCGATCCCGCGGCCGGCATGAAGGTCTATGACAGCGGCAGGAAATAGCCGGCTGAGATGACGGAGGCATTCGTTCGCTTGGGCGTTCACATGAAGACCACGCTGCTGAAATCCGAAGACTACACCCGCTCGCCATGGAAGAACGGTGGCGGCATCTTGACCGACATCGCCGATGCGCACCGGCCCGGTACGACCGAGAAGGATTGGGACAGCCTGCTGTGGCGCTTTGCTGCCACGCCGATCGTGGCGCCGGGCCCGTTCTCCCACATGCCTGGTATCGATCGCCTGCAGATGGTGGTCCGCGGGCGCGGGCTGGTGCTGAAAGCGCCGGGGCAGCAATTCGACGAGCGCGAGCCGTTCACCACCGTCCGCTTCGCAGGCGAGATGGAGATCGTGACGGAGCTCGAAGCCGGCCCGGTCGAGGTCGTCAATCTGATGGCGCGGCGCGGTGCGGCGGAGATCGAGCTTTTGGCGCTCCGTGAGCCCTGCGAGCGGCCGCTCACCGCCGGCACGCATCTGGTCTATGCGGTATCAGGCGATTGCGGCATTCGTCTCAATAGCGAGGCATTTGTCATTCCCGGCGGCAACACGCTGAAGATCGAGCTCACCGCGGCGTCCAGGTTGACGCTCGTTTCGGGGCTGACTGTGCTGGGGTCGATCCGGCTGGTCGGCTAGACGACGATCCTTCGAGTGCGCACAATCCGTGCAACTGGCCAGGTTGACGCGGCCGATCCGGAACACGATATCTGCGGGGATCAAGATCGCCGCTGAAGGCCAGGATATGAACGCGCCAGACAGGATTCCCTCCGCCACGCAAGCCGCCGGCGTCGTCGATTGGCTGACCAACGGTACGCGCGACCAGCGCTTCATCGACAACATCTTTGCCGAGATGTGCATCCGCCTTCAGCAGGCCGGCATTCCCCTCAAGCGGGCGACGCTTCACGTCCAGATCCAGCATCCGCAATGGCTGGGGGCCCGCATCATGTGGTCCGATGGCATGCGCGAGGCCGAGATCGGGCGGGTCGACTTCGATGTGAGGGAGCGCTCGGAATATATCGGCAGCCCCGCCAACGAGCTGATCGATGGCGCCACCGAAGTGCGCGAGAATCTCGAACGCGATCCGGCGCTCGGCCGCAAGCATGCGCTCTATGACGAGATGCGGGCCAAGGGCCTCACCGACTACGTCGCCTGGCCGCTCTATCACACGCTCGGCAAGCGTCATCTCATCACGTTCGCGACCGACCGGCCCGGCGGTTTCGGCGATTCGCACCTCGCCGCTCTCAAGAGCGTGCTGCCGGTGCTGGCGCTGGTCAGCGAGATCCGCATCAAGAACCGCTTGGCGCGCACGCTGCTGGAGACCTATGTCGGATCCCATGCCGGCGAGCTGATTCTCGCCGGTGCCACACGGCGCGGCACCGGCACAACGGTAAGCGCCGCGATCATGATCTGTGACTTGCGTGATTTTACGAAGATTTCCGACAACTGGCCGCGCGACGACGTCATCGATCTTCTCAACGACTATTTCGATGCGATGTCTGACCCGATCGCGCGGCATGGCGGCGAGATCCTGAAGTTCATCGGCGATGGCCTGCTCGCGATCTTTCCGCTCAGTCAGCCCAATGCCTGCGCCAATCTCTTGCGCGCCGTCACCGAGGCCCGTCAGGCGATGGCCGCGCTGAACGAGCGCAACCAGGGCACCGGCCGTGCGCCTTTGAACTACGGCATCGGCGTCCATGTCGGCGACGTCATGTACGGCAATATCGGTTCGACCAGCCGGCTCGACTTCACCGTGATCGGTCCTGCCGTCAACATGGCCTCGCGGCTCGAGGCGCTCACCAAGCAGGTCGGCAAGCCGGTGCTGCTGTCGCGCGACTTTGCCGAGCTGGTCACGCCGGAGTTCGCGCTCGAGCGAGTCGGCCAGCACGCGGTCCGCGGCTTCAGCGAGCCGATCGAGCTGTTTGCGTTTGAGCCCGGCGCGGGAGCGTAACCGTCGCACTGCTCGAGCGCGCGCTGTTGCCAAGGCGCGAGCGTCCAACTACGCTCCAGGTCCGCGAAATGGTCCAGCGGTTGGCCCGCAAACTCATGCCCAAATTCCTCCGCATCGGTCTCCATCAGTCGAACGTCTCAGGATACACGTCGAAGGCGTGGTGTGTGCGGCGGGTCGGCTCGGCGGTGTTCCTGAAATGGGGCGCCGTCGAAGTTCAGGGCGCCGGGAAGAGCCGCAAGGTTTACTGGACGCGCCTGCCGCAGGAGAAGACGATCCGTTGTGGTACCGCGCAGCGCGCCCAGGACTACACCAAATCCGCGATCGCGCGGCGGCGCAGCCATGACTATGAACCGCTAAGCGGTGCCATCGTGGCCCGGCGCAAATCCGCCAATGGCAGCGCCGAGCTCAAGCAGGCGCTCGCCACGATCCTGATCGTCGACATCGTGGGCTCCACGGCAAAGGCCGCCAAGCTCGGCGATGCGCGCTGGACCAAGGTGATGGGCCTGTATTACGCCGCGGTCCGCAAGGAGCTGAAGTCGTCGCGCGGCAAGGAAGTCGTGACGACCGGCGACGGCGTGCTCGCGACCTTCAAGGTGCCGGCCGCCGGCATCAATTGCGCGACCGCGATCCGGAAGGCCGTGCGCACGCTCGGCCTCGACATCAGGGTCGGCCTGCACGCCGGCGAATACACGATCAGCGGCGGCGAGATGGTCGGTCTCGCCTTCCACATCGGCACCCGCGTTGCCGCCAAGGCGCGTGCCGGCGAGGTCCTGGTCTCGAGCGCGGTGAAGGACCTGCTCGCGGCGCAATCCCAGATCCGCCTCACCGATCACGGCAGCCACCAGCTCAAGGGCGTGCCGACGCGGTGGCGGTTGTATCGGGTGGAAGGTTGACGGGAGCCATCCCCACTCGCCAAGACCCTGGCCCCTAAAGCCCGGTGCTGTCCTCGTTCAAAGAAAGAGACCGCCTCGACGGCGGCCTCTCTCCTCTCTTCTTACCAGCGATCGGGACCGACGCCGATCGTGACGCCCGGGCCGTCATATCCATATCCGCGATCGTAGTAGCCGCGGTCATAATAGCCATAGCCGCGGGCCGGCGCCTGATAATAGCCGTAGCTGTCGCGCCACCTTGCGTGGCGATGGTGGCGACAATCTCCGACGCCGGCCATCAACTGACCGCCGCTCATGGCGGGCCCCTCTGCGCCGACGGCGTAGCTGCCTGAGCTCGTGCAGGGACCCGGGCCTTGCGCGAAGCTCGGGGTCGCCACGGCACTCGCCGCGATGGCCGCTGCGATGACGCCAATGCTTGGAACGATCTTCATGTCTGTCCTCCAGTTTTGACCACGGACCAACGACGCCCCGCCGTTGACGTTCCCCGCAGCGGGCTCGGTTCCAGCGACGTTCTGGGTCGCGCTGCATCAACTGGATGGCGGAGTTCCGTGGATGTCGCGCTCGGCCAGGAACTGACTGATGGCGTCGAAGGCCTGCATACGGTTCTTTTCGAGAAGCACCATATGGGTGCCTTCGCCGATCTCGACCCACCGCCGGTATGGCGCCCGTGTGAGCGAGCGGAAGAAGTCCTGGGTCGACGCCGTGGTCACGTCGCGGTCCCATTCGGCGTGAACGAGCAGCACCGGAACGCGAATGTCATTCGCGTCATAGAACGCTTTGCCCGCGCCCCAGTAATCGCGGATGTCCTGGATCGGACCGTTCACCGCGCGCATCACGCGAGGGCGCTCGGCGTTGCCCTGTGGATCCGTTGCGAGCGAGGCCTCCGCCCAACGCTCGAACCAGCCCTCCGGAATCAGGCTCGCGCGGGCGGCTTCCGGCGCAGCCGCGAGCCAGCGCTCCCTGAAATCGAGCACGGGGACCTTGCGGTAGGCGCCGAGCGCGCCGCCGGAATCGATCGGAGCGGGGGCGTTCAGCAGCCACAGCGGCGCGATCAGTGCGAGCTTCTGGACCTTGTCGTTATTGTCAGCGGCATAGGCACCGGCAACCGATCCGCCCCAGGACATCGCGACGAGATTAAGGCGCGGGATGCCGCGACGTGCAAGGATATGCTCGACCGCGCTGGCGAGGTCGCGCACCGCGACGTCGGTGCGAACAAGGGGCGCCGAGTCCTGCGCCGGCGCGTCCATTTCCGGCGGCCGGGTCGATCCGCCATAGCCGCGCACGTCGAGTGCGAAGACATCGTAGCCCTGCGCGGCGAGATGATCCATGAATGAGCGGCCGCCAAGCGGCACATCGAAAAGGCTTGCCGAGGAATAGGTCGCGCCATGAACCAGCAGGACGGTCCGCTCGGCAGGGAAAGTCTTGCGTGCGCTCGCGCGCTTGTTGCGAAGGTGAAGCGAAATGCCGACGGTGTCGCTCGGGATCATGAGATCCTCGACCACGAGGTCGGGTTTGTATCCTTGTGCACGAACGGTCTGGTCCATCGTCATTCTCCTTTCTGTCAGAGGAATTGCCAGCCGAAGCGCTCGCCGCTGCGCGTGATGCGGCCGGCCGAGGACTGCGCGAAATGAGTGGTGAACACCGTCGCCCCGCTCTCGGCCGCGTCTTCGAGCACGATGCTGCGCGAGCGCAGCGCGGCTTCCGGGAATTCGCAGAAGCAGGAATTGAGCGACGGCTCATAGACCTGGAGTGGGTGGTGCATCACGTCGCCCGCGAACAGCGCTCTCTCGCCACGCGAGACGAGACGGATGGAGGCGTGGTCGACGCTATGGCCTGGCGTCGGGATGAACGAAATTCCCTCGAGAACCTCGCTGCCATCGACCGTCACCAGCCGTGCCAGGCCGGCATCGATCACCGGACGCACGCTGTCGTCATAGACGCGATCGGCGGGCTTTCGCAGGGCAGGGCCCAATGCGGGATCCGCTGCCGGCTCGTCGCCATCAGCCAGGCCTTCGCCATAGGCCTGCTCGATACGAGAGAAGATGTAGCTCGCGTTGGGGAACGTCGGCATCCAGCGACCATCGACAAGCCTCGTGTTCCAGCCGACATGATCGGCGTGGACGTGGGTGAGGAGCACGTAGTCGACATCTTCAGGCGTGATGCCCGCAGCCGCCAGCCGCGCGAGGAAAGGTTCGTTGAGCCGGTGCAGCGGCGGTATGTCGGGCCTGTTCTTGTCGTTGCCGGTGGCCGTATCGATCAGGATCGTGTGGTGCGGCGTTTTGACGAGCCAACTGTGGATACTCTGGATGAATGTGCCGGTCGCAGGATCGAACGAGCCGGCCTCGAGCCGCGCCTGCTGGCGCTGCAGTGCCTCCGGGTCCGCGCCGGGATAGAGCGCGTCGAACTGAAACGCTGCCAACGCCAATTCGTCGATCCGCGTGATGGCTGCATCGCCGATATGATAAGTCTTCGTCACTGAGGCGTCCTCCGCTTCGATCGGCGCCCGGCGCGGCGTGATTGCCGACGTCCCGGACCTGCCGCCGTGGCCGTGAGGTACGAGCCGGCCTGCGCTCGCGGGAGGGCGGTGGGCTCGATACGTCCCATCGATGCCGGTGATATCCGGTCTTCCAGCGGTCTGCCTTTTCATGGCCGCGTGAAGGCCTTAAGCCTTTCTCATCGCGGTTCATTCGGCCGCGCCCTCAGACGGAGATGCCTCGATGGCGGATGTCGAACGCAGTCCGGGCCGGCCGGCCGATGATTCCGATCTCGCCGAGATCGACCTCGGCCTGCTGCTCGCTCTGGAGGCGCTCCTGCGCGAGCGCAACGTCACCCGCGCGGCGTCGCGGCTGAACATCGGGCAGCCGGCGCTGTCGGCCCGGCTGAACCGGCTGCGGCAGGTGTTCGCCGACCCGCTGTTCGTACCTGCGGCGGCGGGCCGCGGCGTGGTGCCGACGACGAGGGCAGTGGAGCTGCAGACGGAACTTGCCGAGGTGCTCGGCAGGCTGCGCCGGATGGTGGAGGGACCGGCCGCCTTCGATCCCGCGCGAGACCAGCGCACCTTTGTCGTGGCCATTCACGAGAATCCGGCCGTGACGCTGGCGCCAGGCTTCGTTGCGCAGCTAACGGCGATGGCTCCGCGCACGCGGCTCGCCCTCGTCCACCCCACGCCCGACATCGTCGATCGCCTCGAACGTGGCGAGATCGATATTCTGGTGACGGGGCCCGACCGGATCAGCGGCGAGCTGATGCAGCGACCGCTCTTCGAGGACAGCTTCCTCACCGCGCAACGGAAGGGCCACCCGCGCGGAACAGGCACGCTCGATCTCGACACGTTTTGTGAGCTCGACCATCTGCTGATCTCCGCGGACGGCGGCGGCTTTGCTGGTCTGGTCGACGACGCGCTGACCGCGCTCGGCCGCTCCAGGCGCGTCGCGGTCTCGATTCAGACCTATGCGCTGGCCCCGGTCATCCTTGCGCACAGCGATTGCATCTGCACCCTGCCGCGGCGATTTCTGATGCGCTTCGCCCACGAGCTCGATCTCATCCCTCCGCCGCTCGATCTGCCGCCCGCACGCATCGTCGCGCTGTGGCACCCGCGCAACCAGGAGGACGCAGGTCATGCCTGGTTGCGCGACCGCCTCTATCAGGCGGCTGCCGCCAATTGAGTGCGAGCCGATATCACGCCGCTACGTTCGGTCGCCCGCGAAGTGTGATGCTCAGCTCGACAGCAGCGCACGTGCGGCGCGGGCAAGGCGGCGACCGACGGTCTTCTGCCGAAGTGCCTCCGTCCAGTCGAACATGCTCGAATTGACATCATAGTCGCCGCGCTGGGCGTCCGGTATCGCGCCGGCCACGATTCGGGCGATCAGATGTGGCAATTCCCGATAGAATTTATCCGTGCGATACGGTGGATGGAGCGAGTAGAGCCCGGCTCCTGAACCGAGAAAGTCTACGCGGGAAAGCCCGTTGCGGATCATGGCCGCGGAGATGATCTCCTCGGCCGGCATCGTCAGTGGCGACTGGCGAAACAATTTTGCGCGGATCCGGCGCCGGAGATTGGGACGCACCAGGCCGAGTGCGCCGATCGATGCATCGAATTTGTTTTGATCCAGAACGAAGATCCGCGTGCTCACGGTGCGGAAGCGGTAGGCCGGGTAGGCGGCGGCGAGCCGCTCGGGCGGTTGGATATCGGTCAGCCCCGGGAACGCTCCATGCAAATCGCCGAGCGTGCCGTCAGCGCGGGGCGGACCAGGAAGTGGTCCGGCGAACAGCGCGTCCGGCGTCGTCTTCAGCCAGCCGATCGCCTCCTCAAGCCAGACCTGGCTGCCGCCGCCGAACAGCATGTCGCTATCCATATGAACCACATAGTCCGCGTTCGCCTTCAGCAGGCCGTAGAAATAGGCATGGAACGGTCCGCCATCGAAGGCCTTTTCGGGATAGGCACGACTTGCCGAGAAATAACGCTGCCGCACGGACTCGAGCGCCACCGGCGAATAGTCCACCTCGGAAATTTCCGCCTTCGGCGACTCTCGTGCGATGGCCTCCAGCAGGGCAAACAGGCGTCCGCGGCTCGCCTCGTAGGCGTCGCCGGTGTAGCGTCCGCTCTTGCTCTGCCTGGTGTCGACGGTGAAGACGATGCGATCGACCTGATCGCCCCAGACCTCGAGTTGATGCGGAAGCGTGTGGACCGCATGGCGCACGTCCAGCGGATGCAAATTGATCTGAAGCGCGGATCTGACCTGCATCTCATCTTTCCTTGCCGCCGAACTGATCGACCACCTAATTTTATCAAGGAAGGCCTTCTGCAGAAGCCAATTCGCACTGCTTCGTTAATAAACCGCGGCAGATCGCCAACCTGGTTGGAGTTGCTCGACGGGCGATCGCCGGGCCGTTCAATCCGCTCGGCGCCGAAAAGATCAAAAATTGACGTTCGGTTAACAAGGCTGCGGTAACCATCGATGTCTTTACCCTGATCGTGACCGAGAGGAACCGCAGCGGATGCAAGGCGCCGAACTGGCTGACGGGCACGATCGAGGCTTCGCTGAAGCCGTGCGGACGGCGCTGGCAAAGCTGGATGTCCTCGATTGTCTCCGCTGCGCCGTGGTCGTGGCAACCTTGCTCTGTGTGCTGGTCACACTCGAGCCGTTCAAGGATTTGACTGTCATCGACGATGCTTCCGGCAAGCTCGCCGCCACCTATCTTTGCTTCGCCGCCCTCGCTGTGACGGGTGTGCTGCTGTCAGTACCGCGAAATGTCGCGGCCTTCAGGACGCTCTGCACGGCGCTGCATCTATGTTTTCTCGGCTGGATGGCACTCAATATCCTTCTTTCCGAAAATCCGGCGATCTCGCTGCAGCGATTTGCCTTGACTGCGAGCGTCATATCGCTCGCCATCATGATGCCCCTGCTGCCCCCGAGCCTCAGGTCCTTCAATCGATGCTTCGCGGTGGCGGCAATCGGCCTCCTGCTGCTCTGTTATCTCGGGGTGATGCTGGCGCCCGTTGTTTCAGTCCACAATGCAGCTGATGCGGCAGAGCCGGGGCTCGCAGGCGACTGGCGAGGAACTTTCGAGCACAAGAACGTCGCCTCGCCCGTCATGGCGATCCTGGTTTATTTTGGGGCGTATCTGATCTCGGCGGGAGCGTTTCTATCCGGACCGGCAATCCTTGTTCTTGCCGCCGTCTTCCTGTTTTTTACGGGCGGGAAGACGGCCAGCATGCTTTGCCTGGTCGTCTGGGCCGTGGCGTCGGTGGTCGGGGCAACGAAGGGTTTGTGGCAGAAATGCGTGATCTGCTTCGTGCCGCTACTTCTGATGAATCTGCTGACCGTCGGCAGCGTCGCCATCCCGCAACTGATACCGCTCACCAACGCGCTTCCCATCGATACGACCTTTACCGGGCGCACCGAAGTCTGGGAGTTCGCCCTCGGCGCGGTCGCCGCAAGGCCCTTCGCTGGCCACGGCTATGCGGCTTTCTGGGACGGCGTGAAGGACAAGAAGACCGAGCAGGGGTCCGAGTGGGTGGCCACGGCGGCCCACAGTCATAACAGCTACCTCGATCTCGCCGTCACCATCGGCTTGCCGGGGTTGATTCTCGTCGTTCTCATCTTCGTATGCGCGCCCCTGAAGAATTTCCACGTGGTCCAGAGCCGTGGCACCGGCCAGTCCCTCGCCAGGTTTTGCCTGGTGGTGTGGCTGTTCGGACTTTACTACGGGACGACGGAAACGTTCTTGCTCGACCGCCAGAATCCGATGTGGTTCATGTTCGTGGTCGCGGTCGTCGGCTTGCATTTTCTCGCGCGATTTGGCGTGAGATATTGAACCCTATGCTGTCTTGCCCGCCGCTGCGGCTTCCCAACCTGGTTCGACGGGGACCATGTACCAGGTCGTCAACACGACCTTGGAAAACAGCCACCGGCCGTTCTCTCTGACGTATTCGTCGTCGAAGCGGCCGCCGACCAGGATGCTTTTGCCGTTGAGGACGGGACGGCCGTCGAGATGGCTATAACCTTTGCCGCGGTCGCCATCGATTTCCACGACGTGCGCGTGGATGAACTGGCGTGCCCATTTGATCGGAAAGTTGATGAAGAAGGACCGGATCGCCTCGCGGCCGGTGACGGATGGCCGGCCGCCGTAGGAAACGGTGGCATTCTCCGAAAAAAGATCCGCCAGTTCAGCTACCCGGTGCTGATTGACGTATTCGTGGTAGGTGCAGCGGAGCGTCCGGATGGCCTCCCGATCGTCATGCTGGGCCAGGCGTAGCTCGAGCGCGTGGATCCTTGCCCGCAGGTCAGCCACATCGTCTGAATTGGTCATGGTCCATCCCTTGTCGTTACGAGGTTGTCCGGCTTGTGGCGACGGTGATCACCGATGATGTCGCGGAGCGATCGGGGTCGGCCGTCAGACCATCAATCGCTTGCTCAAGAGCCTCGAACAGGATGGAATCGCGACCGCGAGGTACACGTCCGTTACGATTCACGACCTGGAGGCCATCGAGCGTCTCGGCTCGAGCGAGGATGTCGACGGCTAGGCACGGAATGACCGTTGCTAGCGCGCTCGCGCGTCGCGCGGCCTATCCAGCTGAGCCGGCGGGGCGATCGAATGGCGGGAGGCAAAGTCGATCAAGGCGGCCCGCGCCGGACTATCCGGTTGCAGTAATTCCCTGTGCGTGCCGAACAGGGTCACGGCGAGCTCGATCTCGCCTTGCCAGTTCGTGATCGCGGATGAGATCGCGATCAAGCCCGGAATGTAACGGCCATCGACATAGGCGATGCGTTCGCGCCGGATCTTCGTCGTCAAGGCTTCCACGCTTTCCAGGTTGGGCTCGAGATCCGGCCAGCTCAGGCCGGCGGAAGCGGTACGCTCGAGTTCGTTCTGCAGCCGCGCGCTGAGCTGTGGAGACGGCAGGTAAGACAGGAAGACGCGTCCGGTCGCGGAATCCAGCAAGGGAAACGTGCTGCCAAGACCGATCGAGGTGGTCGTGAGATGGGGACCTCGCTCCATTCGGACCACGGTCGGGCCATTGTGGCTCCAGACGGCCAGCAGTGCCGCTTGGCCCGTCGCTGTCGCCAGCTCCTCGAGTTCGTCGGAGGCGCGGACGACGAAGTTGTTCCGACTGATGGCCGCAACACCCAGCTCGGCCGCTTCGCGGCCGAGGTCGTAGCGGCCGGAGCGCTCCTTCTGCACGGCAAGGCCCGCATGAATGAAGCTCGCGAGGTAGCGATGCACCTTGCTCGGTGGCATGCCGGCTTCGCGCGCGATGTCCGACAAGGTCGCCGGCCCATCAAAGGACCTGAGGACTCGCAGGACCGAAAGCGCGGCGTCGAGAGCCTGGATGCCGCCGGGGGCCGTGCCGCCGCTCTCGTCATCGGTATCTTTCGCCTGCGTCCGTTTCATCGCAACAAATCCTTGAACTCCTGCGGCACGCTGGCGCCGCGGAGTGCGCCCGTATCCGTGACCGAGGCCCAGGCGCGCTGTTCGAAGCCGCTCGCAACCTGCAAGCTTCCGACCGACAGCTTGTAATCGATTCGAAACCGCCGCTCCTGCCACTCGGCCACCTCTGCGCGGATCGTCAGCTCGTCGTCGTAGCTGGCGGGCGCCACAAAGTTGGCGCCGACATTGACCAACGGCGTGACGCTGTTGAAGCGGCGCTTGAGCTCCCGCTGGCTCAAGCCGAGCTTCCGCAGCCAGCGCTGCCAGGTGCAGTCAAACCAGTAGAAGTAATTGGGATAAAAGACGATTCCGGCTTCGTCGCAATCGCCCCACTCGACCGTAAAAGCTGTCTCAAACATCCGACTCCTCCCGCGGCGCGTCAGCGCGACGTCTGGCTGCCCAGATTATATTTTGCATATAAGGAAATTAATTTCGTGACGTGCAAGAAATATATTGCGTGAAATGAAATCTGTTGCATAATACGTAAACATAAGAGGTCAGCAAAGCGCAACAGGGAAGGAAACGTCATGCGGCTCAGTCGCATCGCGGTGATGGGAGGCGGTCCCGCGGGCCTGTATTTCGCCGCGCTCTGGAAGCGTCGGCATCCCGAGGACCACGTCGACCTGTTCGAGCAGAATCCGGAAGGCGCGACCTGGGGCTTTGGCGTCGTCTTCTCCGACAAGGCGCTGGACTTCCTTCGCGCCGATGATCCGGAAACGGAGCAAGCCGTGTCGGCGCGCATGGAGACCTGGCGCGACATCACGCTCGTGCATCGCGGCGCACGTGTCGTGCTCGACGGCGTCGGTTTCTCTGCGGTCGGCCGGCTCGATTTCATCACCCAATTGACCGGGCGCGCACGATCGGCCGGTGCAAATCTGCACTTCGGCAAGCTCGTGCGTTCCGTCGACGAACTCGCGGGATACGATCTGATCGTCGCCGCCGACGGCGTGAACTCGCTGGTGCGACGGAGCCATGAAGGTGACTTCGCCACATCGCTGTCCTACGACCACAACAAGTTCGCCTGGTACGGCACCACCAGGCGCTTCGAAACCCTGACCCAGACCTTCGTCGAAACCGAGTTCGGCTGCTTCAACGCCCATCACTATCGCTACTCGCCGACGATGAGCACGTTCATCGTCGAGTGCGATCGGGCAACCTGGCTCCGCGCCGGCTTTGCGGAGAAATCCGAGGAAGAGAGCAAGGCGCTTTGCGAGACGGTGTTCGCCGATACGCTCGACGGGCATCCTCTGGTCAACAACAAGTCCGTCTGGCGCAATTTTCCATGGCTCTGGAACGACCGCTGGTCACACCGCAACATGGTCCTGGTCGGCGACGCGCTCCACACCGCGCATTTCTCGATCGGCTCCGGCACGCGCCTCGCGCTCGAGGACGTCATCGCCCTCGTCAATGCACTCGACGGTGAGCCCGGCAATCTCCGTCGTGCGCTGGAACACTATGAGGCCGCGCGCCGCCCGGTGGTGGAGAAGCTGGTCAAGGCCGCAAGGACCAGCGCAGCCTGGTACGAGCGCTTCGCCGACCACATGAAGCTGGCGCCGCTGGATTTCGGCTACAGCTACATCACCCGTTCGGGTCGAATCGACGACAACCAGCTCCGCGCGATGTCGCCGCACTTCATGGCGCGGTACGACGCGAAGTCAATGACCCCCATTCATTCGTGATGATGAGGACGCCATGCTGACGGAAGGAATGGATCTCGCATTCGTGGACCCGATCGTGGACCGGGTGCCCGATGATGCGCCCGGCGCGCGGGAAATCGGCTTCGAGATCTCGGAGCGCTACAATGCCAGCGAGATCCTGTTTGACAACCTCGGAGCGGGTCGTGCCGACAAGGTCGCGATCTACACGGCCTCCGGCAACACCAGCTATGGCGAGTTGTGCGCCAACGCCGCCAGATGCGGCAACGCCTTCACCTCGCTCGGGCTCGTCCAGGGCGACCGCATGCTGCTCCTGCTCAACGACACTGCGTCCTATCCCGCCGTGTTCTTCGGCGCGGTCCGCGCCGGCCTCGTGCCGATGTTGATCAACACGCTGTCGCCGAAGGACCTCATCGGTTTCTACCTGCAGGATTCCGCTGCCCAGGTCGCGGTCGTCGACGCCGAGTTTGCCCATTTGTTCGATCGGGAAACGACCGGGGGATCGCGGCTGCACACGCTGATCGTGGTCAACGGCGAGGCTGCGCTCGAATCGCCCGCGGTCGAGGTGCTGAACGGCGATCGGTGGTTTGCCGAATTTCCCGGTGAGATCGAAGCTGCCCCCACGCGTCGTGACGACATGGCGTTCTGGATGTACTCTTCGGGCAGCACCGGCCGGCCGAAGGGCATCGTGCATCTCCAGCACGACATGGCTTACACGGCTGACAGCTTCGGGCGGCACATCCTCGGCATGACGGAGAGCGATGTCTGCTTCTCCGTGCCAAAAATCTTCTTCGCCTATGGTTTCGGCAATTCGATCACGTTCCCGTTTTCGGTCGGCGCCAGCACGATCCTGCTCGCCGGCCGGCCCGAGCCCGGCGCCGTTCTGGACCTGATCGAACGGTTCAAGCCGACGCTCTTCTTCGGCCTGCCGACGCTCTACAACGCGCTGCTGCATCATCCGCGCATCGAAACGGCCGATCTGTCGAGCGTGCGCCTCAGCCTGTCGGCCGCCGAAGTGCTGTCGCAGGACATCTTCAACGACTGGAAGCGGCGCTTCGGCCTCGAGATCGTCGAAGGGCTCGGATCGACCGAGGTGCTGCACATCTATCTCTCGAACACGCGTGCGCAGAAGAAGTCCGGCACCGCCGGCAAGCGCGTTCCGGGCTACGAGATCCGCCTGACCACGCCCGAAGGCGAGCCCGTCGTGCAAGGCGAACCGGGCGTGATGTGGGTCCGCGGTCATTCCAACGCGCCGTGCTACTGGAACAGGCCCGACAAGACCGCGCAGACCATGCGCGAGGCGGGCTGGATCTGGACCGGCGACAGGCTCGTCGAGGACGCCGACGGCTTCTTCACCTTCGTCGGCCGTGTCGACGATCTCATCAAGGTGAGCGGCCAGTGGATCTACCCGGTCGAGATCGAGCTCTGCCTGTCGGACCATCCCGCCGTCCGCGAATGCGCGGTGCTGGGCCTCGAGCTTCCTGATCGCCGCATGACCACGAAAGCCTTCGTGATCCTGCGCGACGGTCATACCGCGAGCGAGTCGTTGACGCGGGAACTGCAGGATTACGTCAAGGCAAAACTGCTTCCCTACAAATATCCCCGCCTGATCGAATATCGGCCCGATCTGCCGAAGACGGGAACGGGCAAGATCGACCGGCAGCAGTTGCGCAGCGCCCCATTGGTGGCCTGAACGCGCAGCCGCCTTCCCAAAACCTGCTGAAAGTCACAGCCCAAGAAAACCACGCTCACTGGAGTTCGTGATGTCCGCTGCTGATATCGTCGACGTTACCGAGGTCATCGAACAGGCGCGGTTCGGGCGCCTCCAGCTTCTGATCCTGGTTCTTTGCGCGTGGATCGCACTGCTCGACGGCTTCGACACCCAGGCGATCGCCTATGTCGCGCCTGTCATTGCCGAGCAATGGGGGATCGCCATGGCCGGCTTCGGACCGATCTTCGGTGCGGGCCTGGGCGGGCTCGCCGTTGGTGCGTTCGTGCTCAGCCCGGCGGCCGACCGGTTCGGACGGAAGAGCGTGATCCTGCTCTCGGTGTTGCTGTTCGGCATCTTCGCAGCTGTCACGGCGCGCGCGACCACGCTGAACGAGCTTCTGGTCTATCGCTTCCTGACAGGCCTCGGCCTCGGCGGCGCCATGCCCAACATCGTCGCGCTGACCAGCGAATACGCGCCGAAGCGGATGCGCGCGCTGCTCATCGCCATCATGTTCTGCGGCTTTCCGCTGGGCTCGACGATCGGAGGCGTCATCAGCGCGCCCCTGATCGGTGCGTTCGGCTGGCAGGCGGTGTTCGTCGTGGGCGGCGTGCTTCCGCTGCTCACGCTGATCGTGCTGTTCGCGTGGCTGCCCGAGTCGATCCGCTATCTCGTGACACGCGACGTTGCAGACAGCAGGATCGCGAAATTGCTCGCAAGGCTCGATCCCGCCATCTCGCCTGCGGCGGCGAGCCGCTATGTCGTGCCCGGTTCGCACGCGTCAGGCTTTCCCGTAACCAAGCTCCTTGCCGAGGGCCGCGCATCCATGACGGTGCTGCTCTGGGTCGCGTTCTTCATGAACCTGCTCGTCATGTACTTCCTCGTCAACTGGATGCCCTCACTGCTCAAGGCGAGCGGACTGCCTCTCAACGTCGCGATCCTCTCGACGGCGGTGTTGAACGCCGGAGGCGTGGTCGGCGCGATCGTCCTCGGCCGCTTCGTCGACCGGCTCGATCCCTACCTGGTGCTCGGCGGCGCCTATCTGGCTTCGGCGCTCTTCATCGCGGGGATCGCCTTTGGTTCGGCCAACGTCTGGACGTTGATGATCTCGACGTTCCTCGCCGGGTTCGGCGTCGTCGGTGCGCAGATCGGCATGAACGCGCTTGCCGCCGGCCTCTATCCGACCGCGATCCGCTCCACCGGCGTGGGCTGGGCGCTGGGCGTCGGCCGCATCGGCTCGATCATCGGTCCGGTCGCAGGCGGCGTGCTGCTCGGCTTCGGGTGGACTGCGCAGTCCGTCGTCCTGACCGCGGCGGTCCCGGCGTTGCTGGCGGGCCTCGCGGTGATCGCGCTTCGTAGACGAGAGCCGTCGCTCAAGCTCGTGCCCTCGACCGCGACGCTCCATCACTAACAGCGAGACAGGCTATGTCCCACGATACGATCATGGCGCCCACCGCCGACACACCGGAACGCCGGGCGTTCTACGACAAGATCGACAAGAAGAACCTCACGGCGCTGTGGCTGTCGCTGGCCGATCTCGTCACGCCAGAGCCGAGAAGCGCATGCCGCCCCGCATCCTGGCGGTTTGACGAGATCCGCGCGCACATGCTCGAGGCCGGAAGCCTCATCACCGCCAAGGAGGCGGAGCGGCGCGTTCTCGTCCTGGAAAATCCAGGCCTGCGGGGGCAATCGAAGATCACGACGGATCTCTACGCCGGCGTGCAGCTCGTCATGCCGGGGGAGGTTGCGCCGGCCCATCGCCATACGCAATCCGCGCTGCGCTTCATCCTCGAAGGCGAGGGTGCCTACACCGCCGTGAACGGCGAGCGCACCATCATGCATGAAGGCGATTTCATCATCACCCCGCCCTGGGCGTGGCATGATCACGGCAACCCCGGCTCCAATCCGGTGTTCTGGCTCGACGGTCTCGACATTCCCGTCATCCAGATGCTCGATGCCTCCTTCGCCGAGCATCTCGACGTCGACGAGCAGCCGATCACACGGCCGGTCGGCGACAGCGATGCGCGCTACGGCCACAATCTGCTTCCGGTCGATCACAGGGGCGGCGGCGGCACCTCGCCGGTGTTCAACTATCCCTATGCACGCACGCGCGAGGCGCTCGAACGGCTGCGGCGCGCTGCTGCCTGGGATGCCTGTCACGGGCTCAAGATGCGCTACACCAACCCGATCACGGGCAATCACGCCATGGCCACCATGGCGACCTTCATCCAGCTCCTGCCAAAGGGCTTTGCGACCGCCTCGTACCGTTCGACCGATGCCACCGTGTTCGTGCCGATCGAGGGCAGGGGCCGCAGCGTCATCTCGTCTCGGACAGGCGAGGAGATCGTGGTCGAGTGGGGCAAGCGCGACATCTTCGTCGTGCCCTCCTGGCATCGCGTGCGTCACGAGGCGATCGATGGTGACGCCGTGATCTTCTCCTATTCCGATCGACCCATTCAGGAAGCCCTGCATCTATTCCGAGAGGACCGCGGCAATGCCTAACGTTTTTACGCACTCCGATTTCGTTCTGCCGCCGCCGCCGCAAGCCTCCGTCGCGGTCCACAATTCGGCGGCGCGCTTTCCGCTGCGCCGGATCATCTGTGTCGGGCGCAACTACGCGGCGCACGCCCGGGAGATGGGGCGCGATCCCGATCGCGAGCCGCCGTTCTTCTTCATGAAGCCCGCCGACACGGTCGTCGACGATGGCGCGAGCGTTCCCTATCCGCCGCAGACCAGCAACTTCCACTACGAGATCGAGCTGATCGTCGCGATCGGGCAGGGCGGCACCGACATCCCCGTCGCGCGCGCGCTCGATCATGTCTGGGGCTACGGCGTCGGCATCGACCTGACCCGGCGCGATCTGCAGCTTCAGGCTCGTGAGCAGGGCCGTCCCTGGGACTGGGGCAAGGGTTTTGATCTCTCCGCGCCGATCGCTCCGCTGCGGCCTGTCTCGGAGGTCGGCCACCCCGGCGCGGGCCGCATCTGGCTCGCCGTCGACGGCGCGCTCAAGCAGGACTCCGACATCTCGAAGCTGATCTGGCCCGTCGCCGATATCATCTCGATCTGCTCGCAGTCGATGGCCCTCAAACCCGGCGACATCATCATGACCGGCACGCCCGAGGGCGTCGGCCCCGTGCAGCGTGGGCAAGTGATGACGGGCGGGATCGAGGGGTTGGGGGAGATCAGGATAGCTGTCGAACGGGGCTGATGAAGCCGGGCGTGCTCGAGCGCACCCTCGACAAAAAAGCCCCGCAAAGCGGGGCTTGAAGTTGATGGCGGGATTGATGTCGGCTCAGTAGCGCGCGACTGCCGGTCCGCCGAACCGATAGTTCAGACGGCCGAGCACCAGATCGGTGTCGCCGCCGGTGCTGAAGCCGGCCAGGGCAACGCCGCCCGGAACGTTGAAGGTCGCTCCGTGACGGTTCTCGAAGATGTGGTCGTACTCGACGCCGAGCGACCAGTTCTGCGCGAACGAGAACTCGAGGCCGGCGCCGACCGTTCCGCCGAGACGCGTGGCGTAGCCGGTTTGGGCCGTCACGACGCCCGCCGTGAGGAACTGATAGTTGCGATCGGTGATCGCCGCACCGCCCTTGACGTAGAGCAGGACGTTGTTCCAGGCGTAGCCCAGCTGACCGGTGAACAGACCGAAGGCGTCCATTTTCGAGCGGAGCGTGTCGCCCGGCGGCGGCAGCACCAACGCAGCCCGGCTGCCCGAGATGTCTGCCCAATTGCCCTGCGCTTCGAGGCCGAACACCCAGCCCGCGGTCTGCCACCGATAACCGATCTGGCCGCCGACGGTACCGCCGTTCGCATCATAGCTTCCGACGAGAGTTCCCGTGGGATCGAACGTGCGGCGATCGTGGGACTGACCCCAGCCGCCGTTGATGCCGATATAGAAGCCGCTCCAGTCAAAGACGGTCGCGATCGCGGCCGGAGGCGCTTTGGTGTAAGGACGCGCGGCGAGATCGGCGGCAGAAGCAGCCGTTGCCCCCAGGAGCAAAACGCCGAAAGAGGCCGAAGCCAAAAGCTTGTTCATTCAATTCCATCCCACGTGATCTTGAGAATCCCTGCCCTGAGAGAAAACGTAACGAGTTTGGCGACGGCTTGCTGTAACTGACGCGCCACACTGATGGTGGTGAAAATCAAAACTCGACTTAACCAATGTTAGTCGGTTCCAGATCGGGAAACGGTGGCAGAGAGCAGAGAAATCACGACGAGAGGGCGATCAAAGGTAACTCTCGATCGGAATTTTCATTGGGAAAAATAGGCAGGTTCCCGGAACGTGGCGATGGAGATCGCTGTTCTGCCTTTGGGGCCTACACAGAGGACGAGGCATGAAAATCCAAGCGATTATTCTTTCCGTTGCACTCGCATTGACCTTCGGCACCGCGGCGTCCGCGCAATCGGTGAACGGAACGACGAACGCGACGATCGGCTCGAAGGGGGCTGCGACCGGCACGAACGGCAGGCTTCACTCCTCAGCCAATGCCCGCCTGAATGGCGGACACAAGAGCATGAACGGGACCGCGAACTCGACGGTTGGTTCGGCGGGTGCGCATGCCGGCACGAACGGCAAGCTTCACTCCTCCACGAACAGGACCTTGAACAGCAGCAAATAGCATTGCCGACGAGAGAGACGGCGCAACGAAAGAGGCCGCCTCGAAGACGGCCTCTCTGCCGTTCTCACCGGCGATCGGGACCAACGCCGATCCGGACGGCAAACTCCGGACGCCCGCCCGCGAGCGGCGACCCGGCCGCAGTGACGGCGCCGCGTGCTAGCCACCCCATCGCTCAAACGGATTATGACCTGGCTCAGGTTGATCATCGTAGTGCGGAGCCGGCTGAGGGCGGCCAGGCGCCGCCGGTGAATAGGCCCAGGCCGCAGCGGGGCCTGTCGTTAAAACACGGGCAGAACGAGCAGTTGCATGATGCCGATGTCCCTGCGCTGCCATGGCGCTGCTGACAGATGCCGAAAGGACAATCAAAACGCTCAAAACCAGACCCGATCGCATGGTCATTTCTCCGATGGACCTACGGTGAGGAGTTAAGTGAGCCCCGGTCCACGTCCTCGCAATCCGCGACCGCCGCGCGGGGCGGTCACATCCGCGGCATCATGCGCGGGCAGTGAGCCCGATGTGCGCTTCGACCTGCTCGGGCTCACAGGCTTGGGTTTAGGTGCCAGCTACTTTCTGAACGCCCGGCGGCGACCAGCTGCCGTTGATGATTGATGGCGACTTCTCGTTCGGCCAGTACATCCGCAACATCAAGACGAACTTGCCGGCCGGCGCCGGCAGCCAGTTCGATTCCTTGTCAGGGCCGGGCGAATCTTTCTGAATGTAGAGATCCGTGGAACCGTCGGCATTGGGCTTGAGGCTTTGCCGGGCACTGATCGAGTAGCGGTTGATCGGATTCGCCACGAAGAAATAGTTCTCGTCGTACATTGTGAGGGACCAGAAGCCGCCAACGGGCGGAAGTTGTCCCTTCGGAAAACGCAGGACATACCTGTTGCTTCCGACGTAAGCCTTACCATCGGCCCCTTTCTGAGACGTCGGATAGCAGGCGTCCTGAATGCGATTGGCACCGAGACCAATGGCCGTGAGGAAGGCGCGATTGAGATACTCGGTGCCGTAGATGCCGGTTTCCGTGTCGAACATCCAGCCATTGACGTTCTTGACCGCCTTGTTCGCCTTGAACTGCAGCATGATCCTGTCGAAGGCGACCTGCGGAATGCGCTTGGCAAATGCGGCGTCGAGCTTGCTGGCATCGAAATCTTTGCCGGGAACCAGGCCGATCTTCGCGAATTTCGCCACTTCCGCTGCATCAGCCGGGGCGGGTGGATTGCGCTTCATCAACTGAGCAAGAAGCGTGAAATAGGCAACAGCGTCCATGCGGTTCACCTGATCGCGCACTGCCGTCTTCATGTCGATGGAAGGATCGACCTTGCCCGCTGGCGGCGCGAACGTCTTGCCATAGGAGCTCAACGGCACGAGCTTGAACTCATCCTGCGCAGCATGAACGGCCGCGTAGTCTTCGGGTGTGCCCGTGCAGTAGATACGCCCCAGAATCCAGACGATGCTGGTCGGCGACTTGTACTCCTTGACGCCCGCCGGAAGCGTCCCCTTCCATCCGGGGCCGGTGATTGCGTACGTCTGAGCCTTGGTGCCGGTGGTTCGTTTTCCGGGGACCTGGAAGACGTTCGTCCATCCATCCAGCATCGGAAACAGGAAATAGCGGTCCTTCATGTCGGGCATGCTCAGGACCCACGGCTCGTCTCCGACATCGAGCCATGCCGTGGTGTAGAGGGTATCGGCGTTCGGCGCGGTGACATCCCGGAAGCTGGCATCGGGATAGGAGCGGAGCTTGATGAATTGCCCCATCGGACCTCTTGTGCCCTCGACCGCGGAGACGTTCGTGATCACCCGGCGAGTCAGCTCCATCGTCACCAGCGGATAGCCATAGACATAGGCATCGGTGGCGAGCCAGAAGTCTTCACCCCCTTCGATCGCACGAAGGAGCGGACCTTCAAAGTCGGCGCGGCTCGAGGATAGCGCGAGAGTGGAAAGCGCGGTGCCCAAAGCAGCGGTCATAAGATGGCGGCGTGTGAAATGCATCAGCTTGCTCCGGTGTTTTGACTATGGATACGGCATGAGAGATTTAGACCCGATGTGTTCGCGCGCTTTCATTCTCGTGTAAGCGCGCGTTCACCTGACGCAGCGGCGCACCTGCGGTAAAAACCTGCTCAACGCGAAAGACGGGTGATGACCACGATGTGGCTCCTGGAGCAGGCTCGCTACTGCTTGTTTCGCTTTTTGCTGGCGCCTCTCAGAGGCGGTGCTGATGCCAGGGTATTCGCGGCGTCCGCCATCTGAATGCAGGTGAGCAGATCGACGTAGCTTTCGATTCCGCCTGAGGTCGCTTCACCCTCGCAACTTTCGCGGACAGCAGGCTTCGTCGACGACCAGAGTGTGACGAGTTGCTGTTGTGCCGAGGTCTCGTCGCGCATGCAGTCCGAGAAGCTCTGGGCCAACGCGAGCCCCATCGCCGTGTCGGTTTCAGAAGTCGACTGGCACAGCGCCTCTACCTTCAGCGCCGGAACGCGGTCGGACACCGGTATCAATGAATGGCTTCCGAGCATCGCAAGCGAAAACAATATCGCTTTCATCTATCTCTCCATGGCTAAAACTGTCCAGGCTGAGCCGGCGGCGCAGGCCAATCGGACCTCAGATTGTTGGGATTGCCGCGATCGAATAGATCTTGTCGCGTGAGGAAGTGTCGCTTGGCCTGACCATCGGGAATTGGCGAACGTCGTTCGTGGGCTTTCTCGGCTGCGTGGTCATGTCGGCTTGCGCCCATGACAGTTGTCGCAAGGACAGCCTCGAAAATCGCCAACAGGGCAAGCAAGCTAAGCCTTGTCATGATCAAACCTCGACCAGCCGAGTGCACGTGCAGTGATGGTGCCCTTCGACTTCGCAGGACGAATACGAGTTGCAACCGCATGCGGGTCACGCATTGTAAGGGCGGTGTGAGCCATGACGTCGGGAATAGCGCGTTGACTCAAATCAAGGAGCTCGTGAGGACGACCACGAGGCGCATGATCATTCGGGACAAGAGACGCCAGGACCCCGGGCTCCGCCGCGTCGTCGCCGGCGAATGTCTTCTCGTCAGGCTGTCCGCGACAGGAAGCTGCCAGCCGCACCCAAAGGCCGAGCGACGTGCGAGCAGCCTTTATCTCGATACTCCTGCTTAGGTAGGCGTTGCTCGAGACGATCGCGCCTTGACGGTAATTCGGTCCTCTGACGCATGCTGCAGCCAAACGACGAGCGCCCGCACCACGAGCACGCCGATGGCTGGCGCGGTACCAGCAACGGGTTGATTCGGCTTGTGAACGAACAAGAGTCGCCGCGCAGGACACCGCTGATTTTGATATTGCCGCTTCATCAGCTTCTTCTGTTGATCCGGCTCAAGATGTTTCGCCTCTGGTTCTTATCAACGCGCCCCAAGTCTCCAGCGTATTCCAACGGGGCAATCGAATACGAGCCGGCCCTGACACTCGTTACATCCTTTCGTTGATTTGCATCAACGCGGGGCGCTGCGGAATACTCCAAACGACAGAATTCGTAGTCTTGCGTTCGCCTCTTTGGGAGGGTCTGGCAATGAATTTCCGCACAACTATTGCCGTGCTGTTTTTGACCTCTGCAATCTCAGCTCCCGCGCTTGCGCAGCAAGCCGCACCGACCGCGGCGCCGTTGGGATCTCCGGCCGCGACCATCACGATCCCGGGCGATCAGCTCCCGCCACCGCCGCAGAAGTTCGGCGGCAAGATCGAGCGCGACGCCAAGGACTCCAAGCCGTACTGGCCGTCGCGCGTCGTGCCGCCGAAAGGCGCACCGAACGTGCTGCTCATCATCACCGACGACGCGGGCTACGGCGTGCCGAGCACGTTCGGCGGCGTGATCCCGACCCCTGCGCTGGATCGCATCGCCAACAATGGATTGCGGTACACCAATTTCCACTCGACCGCGCTGTGCTCGCCGACGCGCGCGGCCTTGATCACGGGGCGCAATCATCACTCGGTGGGTTATGGCGTGATCGCCGAGCAGGCCACCGGCTATCCCGGTTATGACAGCGTCATCACCAAGGACAAGGCGACGATCGGTCGAATCCTGACCGACAACGGCTATCACACCGCCTGGTTCGGCAAGAACCACAACACGCCGGAATATCAGGCGAGTCAGGCTGGCCCCTTCGATCAGTGGCCGACCGGCATGGGCTTCGAATATTTCTACGGCTTCATGGGTGGCGACACCAACCAATGGGAGCCAGGCAATCTCGTTCGCAACACCACGCCGATTCACCCCTACGAAGGCAAGCCCGGCTGGAATCTGGTGACGGCCATGGCCGACGATGCCATCGACTATGTCAACCGGATGAACGCGCTATCGCCGGACGCGCCGTTCTTCGTCAAGTTCGCGCCGGGCGCCACGCATGCACCACATCATCCGACCCCGGAGTGGACGAAGAAGATCAGCGACATGCATCTGTTCGACCAGGGCTGGAACAAGCTCCGCGACACCATCTTCGAGAACCAGAAACGGCTCGGCGTCATTCCGCAGAATGCCAAGCTGACACCGTGGCCGAAAGATCTGATCAAGGAATGGGATCAGCTCACGGCCGACGAGAAGAAGCTGTTCATCCGCCAGGCTGACGTCTTCGCCGCCTATGCCGCCTATGCCGACAACGAGATCGGCCGGGTGATCCAGGCGATCGATGACATGGGCAAGCTCGACAATACCTTGGTCATCTATATCGAGGGCGACAACGGCACCAGTGCCGAAGGCCAGCCGAACGGAACGCCGAACGAAGTGGCGATGTTCAACCAGATCAATCCGTCGGTCGAGGATCAGCTCAAATATTTCTACGACGTCTGGGGCACCGATCGCACCTACAACCACATGTCGATCGGCTGGGCCTGGGCGTTCGACACGCCGTTCTCCTGGACCAAGCAGATCGTCTCCCATTTCGGCGGCACGCGCCAGGGCATGGCGATCTCCTGGCCGGCGGCGATCAAGGACAAGGGCGGCATCCGCCACCAGTTCCACCACGTGATCGACGTCGTGCCGACCATCCTCGAGGCGGCGCAGATCAAGCAGCCCGACATCGTCGACGGCATCAAGCAAAGTCCGATCGAGGGCGTCAGCATGATGTACACCTTCGATCAGAACAACGCGAATGCGTCGTCCACGCACACGACGCAGTATTTCGAGATGTTCGCTGATCGCGCGCTCTACCATGACGGCTGGATCGCCAGCACCAAAGTGCTGCGCCCGCCATGGGTGACGATCGCGAAGCTGCCGGCTCCGGGCGACTACCCTTGGGAGCTCTACGACCTGCGAAATGACTGGACCCAGGCCGAGGACGTCGCCGCCAAGTATCCGGACAAGCTGAAGGAGCTGCAGGCGCTGTTCTGGAAGGAGGCGGAAAAATACCAGGTGCTGCCGCTCGACTCGTCGGTGGCGACCCGGCTCATCACGCCACGTCCGAGCCTCAGTGCCGGCCGAACCAGCTTCGCCTGGACGCGGCCGATGACCGGCACGCCGAACGGCGACGCGCCGAGTCTGCTCAACGCCTCCTACACCTTCAAGGCCGACGTGGACATTCCGCAAGGTGGCGCAGAGGGTGTGCTGGTGACCCAGGGCGGCCGTTTTGGCGGTTACGGTCTCTATGTCCTGAAGAACAAGCCCGTGTTCACCTGGAATCTCGTCGATCTCAAGCGGGTGCGCTGGGAGGGACCCGAGCTGACGTCAGGGCAACACATGATCGAGTTTGATTTCAGGTATGACGGCCTTGGTCCGGGCACCATGGTGTTCGGGAACTATAGTGGAATCGGACAAGGCGGCACCGGCACGCTGAAAGTCGACGGCAAGGTGGTGGCGACGGAAAAGATGGAGCACACGCTTCCGTTGATGCTGCAGTGGGACGAGGCGTTCGACATCGGCTCCGACAGCGGTACGCCGGTCGATGACAACGACTATCAAACCCCGTTCGCCTTCACGGGCAAGATCAACCGGATTGCGCTGGACATCGATCGACCCAAGCTGAGCCCGGAGGATGTCAAGCGGCTCCAGGAGGCGGCACGTGTCGCCGGCGACGGTCCATCGGCCGACGACGGAAAGATGGCTTCGGCCGAACCGCAAGTGGGCACCATCGGCCTCAGCCTCGTCGACAAGATCCAGGTACGGATCGACAAGCGCGAGGGCTGCCGCAAGCAGGCCGAGGCAAAGGCTCTCGGCGTGGTGGATCGCATCAAGTTCATGCAGGAGTGCGTGCAACAATAGTTCGGGCACGAAACCGGCGGGAAGCCCATCGGCTTCCCGCCGGCCGCAGTTACATGATGTCGCGATCGGAGAAGCTCATGAAGCACGGTCTTTCGATCCCCCTTTCAATGCTTGCACAAATCGCCGCCTTGGCTCCCGGCAGCAGCTTGGCGCAAGGTGCGGCAGAGACGGTGCAGACGATGCTCGCCGCACAGATCCGCTCGCAGGGCTTTGCCTGTGACAAGGCACTCGGAGCAACGCAAGACACGAAGCGCTCGCGCTCCGACCATGCGGTCTGGGTGCTCAAATGCAGCAACGCGAACTATCGGGTGAGCCGTGCGCCCGACATGGCCGCGAAAGTCGAGCCGCTTCGGTGACGAAGTTGGTAGCGTCGCATCGATCGGTCGAGACATGCACAGCGTAACCGATTTGATCCCGGTCACCCCCTCGATTGACCAGCTTGCCCGCATCATCGCCAACGTGGCGGCGCCGGCGTTTTTGCTCGGTGCCGTCGCGGCATTCATTTCTGTCGTGATCTCACGGATCAACCGCGTGATCGACCGCTCGCAGTTCATTCACGGCATTCCCGCAGGCGACTCTGCAAGGGCGTTCCTGAAAGCCGATCTGCCGCGGCTTCGGGAAAGAGCGCGGCTTCTGAACCGGTCGCTGTTCTGCTCCATTGTCGCCGCGATCCTCACGGCCCTCATCATCTTCGTTGCATTCGTCAGCGCGCTCCTGCAGATCGCGCACGAATACGGCGTGGCGATCCTGTTCATGGCGGCCATGCTGATGTTCAGCGCCGCCCTGGTCGATCTGGCGCGCGAAACCAGAATTGCACTTCACGACAATGACCTTCACTTGTAAGCCAGGTGGCGGCGAACGGCTGGAGCTGTAAGCGGAACGTGGCACCGGGGTCGCGAAAGAACCGCAGGCGCGACAAGGTCCGCAAGGCTCGGACACCCGAGCCGGATCGGTCCGCCCTGCAGCCGCTGACCACCCACCGCACCAGGAGGCGGCGGATCATTGGCGCGCTTGTTGTTGCGATCGCCGCTGGACTGCTTTGGTTCGAGACAACCAAGAGTTTCGTCCAGCCTTCGGAGCCGGTCCAATTGGCTTTTGCCGGCAGCAATTCCTGTATGGGTTGCCACCAGACGGAGACACGACTCTGGCAGACGTCGCAGCATCGCCACGCCATGGATCATGCGACCGCGCAAACTGTCCGCGGCGATTTCAACGATGCAGCATTCGACTACGCCGGCACGCGCTCGCGCTTCTTCCGCAAGGGCGGCAAGTTCCTGGTGGAAACCGACGGACTTGACGGCAAGCTCGCCGTCTTCGAGGTGAAATACACCTTCGGCATCGACCCGCTGCAGCAATATCTGATCGAATTTTCGGATGGTCGCATTCAGGCGCTGTCGATCGCCTGGGATACACGCCCGCGGGAGCAGGGCGGTCAGCGCTGGTTTCATCTTTATCCCGACGGCGCCGTCACGGCCGCCGATCCCCTGCACTGGACGAAGCTGAACCAGAACTGGAATTTCATGTGCGCGGAGTGCCATTCGACTGACGTGCACAAGGGCTACGACGCCGACAAGGACAGGTTCTCGACCACCTTCTCGGAGATCAGCGTCGGCTGCGAGGCGTGCCACGGCGCGGGTTCGCGGCATGTTGCCTGGGCGCGCGGCGAGCCGGCTTCGCGCGGCCCCGACGACGGTCTGCTCGTCCGCTTCGACGAACGGACCGGCATCGTCTGGTCGGCTTCCGCCGGAACGTTGATGCCTGCACGCAGCGGGCCGGCGCCGGGCTTGCGCAAGGAAGTCGAGACCTGCGGACGCTGTCATGCGCGCCGCGGGCAGCTTTCCGAGGACTGGACGCCGGGACGGCCGCTCTCGGACACGCATCGCGTGTCGCTGCTGGACCGCCAACACTTTCATGCAGACGGGCAGATGCGCGACGACGAGGAGACCTACAACTACGCGCCGTTCAAGCAGAGCAAGATGTTCGCGAAGGGCGTTACCTGCAGCGACTGCCATGATCCGCACAGCGCCGCGCTGAAGGCGCCCGGGGATGGCGTATGCGCGCAGTGCCATGCGCCCGACAACTACCAATCACCCGCCCACCGCCACCATGGCGATGTCTCGCCGCCACTTGGCTGCCCGTCCTGCCACATGCCGGAGCGGCGCTACATGGTCGTCGACCGGCGCCACGACCACAGCTTCCGTATCCCGCGCCCCGATGTCTCGGTGCAAACGGGCACGCCTAACGCGTGCAACGACTGCCATCGCGACAAGTCCGCGGCCTGGGCGGCCCAGCAGGTCGAGACTTGGTTCGGGCCGGAGCGGCATGGCTATCAGACCTATGCCCGTACTTTTCATGCGGCCTGGACCGAGGCAGCCGATGCGCAAACTCTTTTGGCCGCGGTCGCCGCATCGGGCGATGTCCCCGGCATTGTCCGCGCCAGTGCGCTCGCCGAATTGCCCGCCCCCGATCTCGATCTGATCCGCCGCGGGCTTTCGGATCCCGATCCACTCGTCAGGTTGGGAGCGCTCGATGGCCTGGAAGGGGTGCCGACCGATCAGCTCTGGACACTCGCCTCAGCGCAATTGAACGATCCGGTACGAGGTGTCCGAATCCGCGCCGGCGAGCTTCTTGCGACTGTACCTTCCTCTCAACGGCCTGCCGTCGATCGCGACAGGTTCGAGCGAGCCGCCGCCGAATTCGTCGCCGCACAAAAGCTGAACGCCGACCGGCCGGACGCGCATACCGCACTCGGCAGTTTCTTTGTGCGACAAGCCAACGCCAGCGCGGCGGAGACCGAATACCGGGCGGCGCTCCGGCTTGATCCCTCGTTTGCGCCGGCCGCCATCAATCTGTCCGACCTGTTTCGCCAGCTTGGACGCGACGGCGATGGCGAGCGGGTCTTGCGGGAGGCTCTCGCCGGAGCAGCGAAGGGCGCTTCGCTCCATCACGCGCTCGGCTTGACCCTGGTTCGCGAGAAGCGCCCCGAGGCGGCGCTCGATGAGTTGCGTCAGGCAACCGCGCTCGACCCCGGTCAGTCGCGCTACGCCTACGTATATGCCATTGCTCTGCATTCGGCAGGCCGACGCGAGGAAGCGCTTGCGGTTCTGAGGGACAGCTTGCAAACCCATCCCAATGATCGAGACGTCCTTTCTGCAGCAATCAGCCTCAGTCGGGAACAGGGAAATGCCGCAGCCGCGTTGAGCTATGCCGAGCGACTTTCGCGCTTGATGCAAGGCAATCGCGAGATCGATGCCCTGATCAAGCAGCTCCGGCACTAGGGTGCGTACTCATAAAATCTGCCGCTGAGAGTAGGCGTACCTGATGTCCGCTTGTCCTCCAACAGCGGCGCGAAAGTGGACGTTCTCGGACTTCCGAGAAGGGGCCAAAAGCGGCTGTCGTATACCGTCTCCTGAACTGGAAGGAGAGGCCGCCTTGCAAACGGCATCTCCTTCGTGCGGGAAGGCGATGATGGATGAGAGATGTCGTCAAGATCTGATGAACGAAAGCAGGTCGGAGTTGAGGACATCCGCATGCGTTGTTAGCATGCCATGGGGGTAGCCGGGATAGGTCTTCAGCGAGCCGTTCTTGAGCAGGTCGACCGCACGCGGCACTGAACTTGCGAACGGGACGACTTGATCAGCCTCGCCATGCATCACCAGCACCGGCACGGTGATCTTCTTGAGATCTTCGGTATAATCTTCGAGCCAGGAGTCTACGGTTGCGTAATGAGCGAGGGCACCGCCGGCCATGCCTTGGCGCCACCAGTTCGCAATGATCGCCTCCGAAGGCTTGGCTCCATCTTGGTTGTAGCCGTAGAACGGATTCTCAGGGACGAAACGGTAGAACTCCGACCGGTTGCCCAGCACGCCTGCCCGGATCGCTTCGAACCACTCTGGCGGCTGTCCGGACGGGTTGTCCTTGCCCCGGTACAGGTTCGGCGTCAGTGAAGCGACCAGCGCTGCCTTCGCGACGCGCTCCTGGTGGCGAGCGACATAGCGAGCCACCTCACCGCCACCTGTGGAGTGGCCGACGTGGATCGCGTCGCGCAGGTTGAGGTGTTCAGTCAGGTCCGCGAGGTCGGCAACCCAGTGGTCCATGTCGTTGCCGGTGCTGGGCTGGTCGGACCGGCCGTGGCCGCGGCGGTCATGGGCGATCACCCGATAGCCGTGTCGAAGGAAGAAGGTCATCTGGGCGTCCCAGTCGTCCGCTGTCAGCGGCCAGCCGTGGCTGAAAACGATCGGTTGGCCTGAGCCCCAGTCCTTGTAGAAGATGTTTACGCCGTCGGTAGTCGTGATCGTGGGCATCGAGTCGCTCCATCTGCGCTGTTAGATCTTTGTTGAAAAGTTTGCGGACGGGGGGTCTAAAAAAATTAGGCAGGCCCAAGCTGATCAGGGCACAGATCGCGCCCCCTGTCTTTCCAGAAGAAACGATGTTCAGCGGCCTGGCCGGCGAGCCTTTGCCGTCGTAACACCCGACCGCCGACGCGTTATCGCCGGCGCGGCGCTATTCGTCGCTCCTGCGCATTCGCGCGCGTTTCATTTTTGTCGAGGCCGTACTGAATTGCGATCACGCCGTGCCTATCGGCCTGGAGTGCTGGGATCACTTTGCTGAAGACGATACTATGTTTCGGCGAAGACATTGTTCGTTGTCCTTTTTTGTTGAAGACTGCGAAACGGTAAATCCCTCTTTGGCTCCTGACCAATACCTTGTAGGCTTCAAGCTATGCCTGAAAGATATACGAGGGATCATGGAGCTCCGGCACCTGCGCTATTTCGTTGCCGTCGCTGAAGAAGGCAGCCTGCTGAACGCCGCCGAACGGCGACTGAACACCTCCCAGCCGTCCTTGAGCCGGCAAATTCGCGATCTGGAAGCCGAAGTCGGCGTCCAGTTATTGGAGCGCCAGGCGCGAGGCGTGACGCTGACCGCTGCCGGACGCGTGTTTCTCGATCATGCGCGGCTGGCGCTGCTGCAGGTCGAGGCCGCAACGGAAGGGGCCCGGCAGACTGCCCAACCGCAAAGGCCCGTCCTCTCGATGGGCTTTCTCGTCGGGCTGGAGGTGATGTGGCTCCCCCAGTTGCTGCGCATCCTCCGCGAGGAAGCCCCCGATGTCGACGTGACGCTCAGCACGCAATCTTCGCCAGAACTCGCACTGGCATTGGTGCGGGGAAAGCTGGACATCGCTTTCCTTCGTCCGGAGAAAGACAACGATGACGTCGTCTTCAAAATATTGGCGAAGGAGCCCTTGATTGCCGTGCTGCCGGCCGAACACCGCTTGGCATCACGGAAGAAGATTCGTCCGCAGGATCTCACCCGCGAGATCTATGTCAGCTCGGCAAGAACATCGCCGGTCTTGCAAGAGGTCATACAGAATTACACATCTCGGATCGGCATTACCCTCAAGGCGAGATATGAAGGCGAAAACATATCATCGGCCATGTCGCTCGTGGCTTCCACAGGCGGAATTAGCCTCGTCCCGCTCTATGCGCAGAACATGCTTGCACCGAACGTCGTCGCCAGAGCTCTCGAGGGCGGCACGCCCACGGTCGATCTGGCGTTGGGATACAATCGGACCAATCCGTCGCCCCTGCTCCGCCGTCTTTTGTCCCGCACGGATGAATTGGTAGCAAAGGTTCAAAATCAGAGCATCATTCGCTACGTTGAAGCTGACTCGTAGCCGATGCGAGAGTCCGCTTCGGGTCAATCGCGACGGTTTAGACCGGTTTTAAATCAGGTCCGGTCTACCCCCTGACAGCCGACATATCCCCGGTCGTGGGATGCGGCAGCGATGGGCTATGAGGCGATCTGGTCGCCGGTCATTCAATCAACTCGTCGGCACGCAATGCTAAGGACGCCGGGACTGGTAGTCCCAGACGTTCCGCGCTTTTTGTGTTGATTACTAGGCTGAGCTGCGACGCTTGATAGATTGGCACCTCGCTGACCTTACCTCCGCGCAGTAATTCATCGACGCAATGGGCGGCGCGACGCCACAAATTTTGAATGTCGATCGCATAGGCAATGAGCCCCCCTTCCTCAACAAAATCGCGATACGGAAACATCGTCGGAAGACGAAGCTCGTTCGTAAGCGCCACGACATCGCGACGAAACGTATAGTTGGGAGCAGCATCACCCACGATAACGCCGTTAGCATTATCCAAGCGCATTTGGTTCAGCACACGCCGATATTCGGGAGGACGGACGGGATCGTCGAGTGGAGGGCCAATAATACTAATTCCGATGTCGCGTCCCGCACGGGAGATGCTTTGCCCCTGTGGCCCCTCCCATGAAGCTCTTATCGTAAGGAAGCCCACACGGGACGCTGATGGGACCAACTCCCGTAGGATGGCCAAGCGCTTTCCCCAAAGTTCAAGACCAGCATCAACGCTGACCCCAGTAACGTTGCTATCCGGTCTGGACAAGCTGGTCGTCAGACCATAGGCGATGGGATCAGCCGTGATGCCGACAATAGGGATGGTTGAAGTCGCCTTCTTCAACGCCAGGACAAACGGAGACGTGTTTGCAACAATCACGTCAGGACTACTTTTTATGATCTCGGTAGATAGCTCGGCGAAGTGATCAGTGCGACCGTCTGCTGAAAAGCGAACAATTTCAAGATTGCGCCCCTCAACACGTCCTAGTTTTGACAGCTCGTCAAAGAACGCATTTACCAGCGGGTTATCGCCGTAGATCTGCAAATCCTTTAGGGGGCTTGAAGCGTGAGCGATTGCAACTCGCCTCTTTGCAAGAGATTGCCCAATAGCGGCTTTGGGCAGTATCGCCGTGAGAAAGAGACCAGAAACAAACCCCCGACGTCTCATTCGATCCTCTTCGGCCGTTCATGATCGAGCATAGCAGCTTGTGGCGTTGCTCGGCGGTAATCGATGCCGCAGCGAGCCTCTTTTTATTGTCCACATGCCTGCATGCGACAATCAATCGGGGGCATGACTGCGACGCCAATGTCCGCAACGGCTCAGTCGCGACGGTTTGGTACGGTTTAAGTTAGGTCCGGTCTACCGCCGATAGCCGACGAATCCTCAGCAGTGGGATGCGGCAGCGATGGGCCAGAGCACACAACCAGACATCGGCGGCTACTCGATCACCTCGTCAGCGCGGGCCAGCATTGCGGGAGATACGTCCACCCCAAGCAAACGTGCAGTCTTCAAATTGATCGTGAACTCGAATTTAGTGGACTGCAAAACAGGAAGCTCGGCGGGCTTGGTACCTCTAAGGATCGTGCCCGCGTAGACTCCAACTTGGCGAAACATGTCGCCGAGGTTGGTGCCATAGCCAATCAGAAGGCCAGCTGCGGCCATCTCGCTCGAAAAAGTGCTCGCTGGCAGGCGATAGCGTTCCGCAAGCATCCCAAACTGCGTGCCGTGGCTTGTGAAAAACGCGTCAGGCGCGATGAAAAGGGCCTGCGCTCCCGAACCACCGATGGCCGCAAAGGCGTCTTCGATCTCAGCGGGCGTGCTTGCTTTGAAAAAAATCAGTTCAAGGCCAAGGCCGGGAGCGACTTCTCTAAGGGCTTTCGCCGTCGCATCGGCAGTCGTAAGATTAGTTGGATTAGTGAGGACTGCAAAGTAGGTCGCGTTAGGCAACAACTCGTGCATCAGCCCGAGCCGTTTGCTGTCGATCTCGCTCGCGAAAAAATTTATCCCGGTCGCATTCGTGCCCGGCCGCGCGATGCTTTTTACTAGCCCTAGCGTTACCGGATGTTCGGACACGCCAAATACAATCGGGATTGTTTGGGTCGCCGCTTTGGCGGCAAGGGCGCTGGGCGTGCTCCCAGGCGTCGCAATGACGGCCACACCCCGACGAACAGCATCACCGATGATCGAGGAAATCTTGTCGTAATGACCGTCCAGCCAATGGTATTCGACGAGGACATCTGTCCCGTCAACAAAACCTACCTGCCTTAAGCCCCGACGGAATTCGTCAGCCAAAGCGCCGCTGTTCTCGCTGCTTCTGCCATTTAGTAGGCAAATTACCGGAGGGGCCGAGGACTGCGCATGTAGCCAACGCGACCTCGAAGCCGCTGTCGCGCCTAAAAAGCCAAGGAAATCACGACGTCTCATGATCTTCGCCTTGAGCCGATGCCTAACCCTACCACAGGATCAAACAAGACACTTCCACATTCAGACGCGCAAAGATGACCGCTGCGGGTCATGAACGACAAAACTCAAGGTGAGCATAATAAGCCCGCTTTCGGGTGCATAACGACCAGTTGAGCCCGACAGCCCAGCCATGATTCAAGCCACCCAACGGAGGTGCGGAATCATGCGCTACGAACTCACGGACTATGAGTAAGCCGATGCTGCCGAATACATCGCGCGGCGTGCCACGAGTGAATGACCGTCGTGTCCTCAACGGCATCTTCTGGGTCTTGCGATCCGGAGCGCCATGGCGCGACCTGCCAGAAAACTTCGGTCCGTACACGACTTGCTACAATCGATTCGTTCGCTGGCGACGGGCGGGCGTGTGGGCCAAGCTCATGAGCGCACTGGGCCCACGATGCTGCCGTGCAGATGATCGACACTTCTATTGTTCGCGTACATCAACATGGGGCCTGCATCACAAGAAACCGGCGTCAATCGATGGGAAGGTCACGCGGCGGTCTGACGAGCAAAATTCATGCGGTGGTTGATAGCAATGGTCTACCGGTACGGCTTGCGTTGAGCCCCGGCGAGGCGCACGACGTTCGACGTGCCGGAAAACTGCTGTCTCGTCTCAAATCCGGATCAATGCCGCCGGCCGAGCGATCGCCCGTCTTCGCGTCCGCTTCGCTCCAGCTACGCCGGACACCACGCTTCGCGCCTATCGGCCCAGCCCGCCTTCGCCCGTTGGGCTCCGGCGCGGCAGCCTTCGCTCGCTTCGCTTCTGATGTGCAGCACCGGCTTGCCTGGCCGAAGCTCGCGAAGCGAGCGAAGGCTGGTGGGCCCGGCAGGACTCGAACCTGCAACCAGACCGTTATGAGCGGCAGACTATCGACCAGCCTCGTTGATTTTGCAGCGTTTTCGCTCGAGTTTGATTGCGTTCGTCGTGGTTTGTTCACGTCGTTTCTGGTGCGAAACTGGTGCGGTCGGTAAATCCAAGGTAGGCAGTTTCACGACGCTACTCGGCACGTTGGCGCAGCCTGTCTCATGATGGGTTGGAGGGGTGCATCTCGAAAACGAAGCTCCGTCACGACTTAGGCCCGTCGCAATTAGACATCTCGCGGCAAATGTCATACCGGCGTTTTTCCGCGGCCGATAAGGCGATATCGCGCGTCCGCGTTTGTTCGATGGCCATGGCGTAGACAGCCAAGGCTGATCAGCTTGGCGACCGCCGCGGCGGGGCCCCACATTCGCCCGATTGCCCAGCAACATGCTACCCCAGAAACGCCACATGGGGCGAGTGACTGGGATTTTGAACGTGGCGAGGGCCCGGCTAGGCTGTTTGGATTCGGTTAGAACCGACGCCTTTCCTGACATCCCCATTCACAATGCTCGTCAGGAGCCAAAAACGAATCCCCATATCCGCAATTCTTGAAGTTAAATGAGGTTACATCACCGCGCTTCGACTTTTTCTCGAACAGCAGCTGTTGAAGCAACTTTGCCGCCAGGAGAACGGCGGCGCCGAGGGACACAAATCCGACCGAGAACTCGGACGGGGCTCGGGTGGCGAGATCACGCAGAGCTGCCTCACCAAGGCGGCCGCACTTCGGGCTGCTAAGAAACTCATCGACGATCTGCGGATCGATCCCTTCGTCGCAGAGAAAGGCGACGCGTTCGGTCTGCTTCATGTCGCGTAGTTTCTGCACCAAAAGCTCGCAGTTTGTCGCCGTCGCGTTCGGCTGGATTGAAGCATGAGAGGCACGCGGCACCCGGGCGATCGGCGTAAAAATTAGCGCGGCACGTAAGGCCGAGCGTGCTTCCGCCAAACAGCAGAGAAGGCGACAGGCCCTGTACATGCTGCCGTGAAACACCACGATCCACGCAAGAGACCACGACTTCGAACGTGAGGTCGCCTACCTGACTGGCAACGTCCGGCCGCAGTCCTGGTCGGTCGGAGTCCAGATACTGACTGACCGTTCCGGGAAAGGGGGGCGCGCCGATGCCACACCTCTTCAACGTAGCGGCGACAGCCTCGATTTTAGGATGCTTGAGATCCTCCCAGCCTGCGAGAAGGCAGCGGTTTAGGCTAGTATCGTCATAGTGGTCGTCATCGATGATGACGGCGTAAGCGTCGCCCAATCTCGCGTTCGCGAGAATGTAAGCAAGCCCCTTCCCGACAGCGCCCGCGCCAACAATATGCGCTGGTGGAAGGTCCGCGCCCGTAAGTTCAGGGCCATCCTCAAGCGTGTTCCAATCGGCCGAGGTTTGACCGGACCAAAGCGAATAACCATCGGCCTCGACGAACCGTCCCCGCAAGAGACCGCGGCAACGCTTGAAAACTTCACCCGCGGCGAGCGCCGCTGCGAAGAAGGGTCCAAGAGGATTTTCGCTGTCTGGGACGACATCGGCAGGTGCCACACTGGGATCGCCCACCCACGCCTTCCAGCCATTGCCGACAGCGAAGATCACGATACCAGCGGTAACGGGTGCCCGTGCGCCGATCAACACGGTGATATCGGCGTCACCGTCGGGAGCCTTTGATATCGACACTGGAATATGGTCTTTGATTGCCCAGGCTGCAATTTGCGTCAGGCAAACCGGAAACCGCTCACCCGCTTCACAATTGGGGAGTGGAATTGTGTTATTGGCTTCGGGAGCGACGATGTCGATAGCGCTCACCATTGTCACTTGGCGGACCAGGAGATTGACGAGGCATGACGTGAGCAACTGGCCAGCGCGCGAAGCGGCCCATTTGTTGGCCACCACGATGCGAACGCGTTGGGCCGGATGCATCGGCTTCTCGGCTAATCCCTCAGCTTGCAACAGGTGGCGATTCGCGATGTCAGGGGCGTCCGTCATCGAAGATCCTCGACCGTGAGGGGGCCCTCGGCAACAATCACGCGCCGCGCGGCCAAGTTGTCATCCAGCAGATACCAACAATCGATCTGCCACTCGTGTATCCCCACCCCCTGAGGAAAGACTGTATTTGTCCGGCCGTAAAAAGGAAAAACAAGCGAAAGAGCTCGGCGGCTACTCAACATTTTGTCGTCATAGTTTGAATGTTCGACGCGCTGGCCCGGACGGCTATGCACTTGCGCGAGCGGCTTCCAGCCGTCAGGGAGCCGGTGGACGATCTCGGCCAGCGCCGCGGGCGAGACGTGGTAGTTTCCCCAACTCATCCGCTGGCGGGGAGCCGCGATGTACTGAACTTGGCCGTTGCCGACCGCGTCACGCGGCCCATACCAGAATAGCCCGCTTTCGAGCTGTCCAGCGCGCTGAAGCAGCGCAAGAGTCGCGCGGAGGCCCTCGGCTGGAATCCTTAGTTGCGCTTCGACCGGTTGGTACGGCCGCTTCGGCGGCGGCCTGAAGAGATCGTCTTCGGCATCCATCTAAAATGTCCCTCCATACGACGAGGCGAATGCCCGGCGGATCGTTATAATGGTCGTGTAGAATGTGTTGGTTTCGCGCCAGATGTGTTCTTCCTTTACATCGTGCGAGACCTCATAGAATTCGCGCACCGCGGAGCAGCAGATCAGCTGCAAGGTGCCTCCGTCTGGCTTCGGATAAGCCGTGTGGCTATGACATTCCTGGCTCGTCAGCCGTGGCACGCTGCGCCGCCGCGAGTTAGAGGCTCTCGGTGAACGGCTCGCTGCCGAGACGGGTCATCCGTTTAATCTGTCGGCCGCCGGCGAATATGTCGCCGGGACCTATCGCCAGCGCTTCGCGCTTGCCTCCGGCCGCTTCGCGACGATCGACGACGGTCTCGGCTTTCAGCTTGTGCCATGGACGCCCTCACTCGAAAAGCAGCTCGGCCGGCACGTCTCCGGCGTCACCCGCGATGACGGTGGCGTCGATTGGGGTTTTGGGCGGAGCCGGGGGATCGGACTGTGAGCGATCCTTCCAATCACGGACCTCAAGAAAGGGCGGCGACCATGTCCGCAGCCAAGATTCTCTGGGGCCAAGTCGTCATTGTGTTGGCGATCGTCCTGCTGACGTTTTGGACCGCGACGCAATGGACGGCCTGGCGGCTCGGCTTCCAATCGCAACTCGGGCAGCCCTGGTTCGAACTGCTCCATTTTCCAGTCTACCTGCCTCCCGCCTTCCTCTGGTGGTGGTACGCCTATGATGCTTATGCGCCCCATATCTTCATTGACGGCGCCTACATCGCGGCCTCCGGCGGCATCATCGCCGCCGCCGTCGCGATCGGCATGTGGGTCTGGCGCGCCCGCGAAGCTAAGAATACGGAAACCTATGGCTCCGCACGTTGGGCCGAGGCCAGGGAGATCGGGCAGGCTGGTCTGCTTGGGCCGGACGGCGTGGTTCTCGGCCGGTTCGAGCGCACCTATCTCCGTCATGATGGACCCGAGCATGTGCTGTGTTTCGCGCCGACCCGGAGCGGCAAGGGCGTCGGGCTCGTCATTCCGTCGTTGCTGACCTGGCCGGGCTCGGCAATCGTGCACGACATCAAGGGCGAGAACTGGCAGCTCACCGACGGCTTCCGCGCGCGGCACGGACGCGTTCTGCTATTCGATCCGACCAATGCGAAATCGTCAGCCTACAACCCGTTGCTGGAAGTCCGGCACGGCGAATGGGAGGTGCGCGATGTCCAGAATATCGCCGCCATCCTCGTCGATCCCGAGGGCAGCCTGGAGAAGCGGAACCACTGGGAGAAGACCAGTCACGCGCTACTGGTCGGCGCCATCCTCCACGTCCTCTATGCCGAGGAGGACAAGACGCTCGCCGGCGTCGCGGCTTTCCTATCCGATTCCAAGCGGCCGATCGAATCGACGCTCGCCGCAATGATGCGCACCGCACATCTCGGCGAGGCCGGCGTGCATCCCGTCGTCGCCTCGGCCGCGCGCGAGCTGTTGAACAAGTCCGGCAACGAGCGCTCTGGTGTTCTCAGCACCGCGATGTCATTCCTCGGCCTCTACCGCGATCCGGTCGTGGCGGAGGTGACGCGGCGCTGCGACTGGCGGATTACCGACATCGTCGGAGGAGAGCGGGCGACCACGCTGTACCTTGTCGTTCCGCCATCGGACATCAACCGGACCAAGCCGCTGATCCGCTTGATCCTCAACCAGATCGGGCGCCGGTTGACCGAGGATCTTCAGGCCAAAGCCGGCCGGCGGCGGCTCCTCCTGATGCTCGACGAATTCCCGGCGCTCGGCCGGCTCGACTTCTTTGAATCGGCGCTGGCTTTCATGGCCGGTTACGGCATCAAGAGTTTCCTGATCGCCCAGTCGCTGAACCAGATCGAGAAGGCCTACGGACCCAACAACTCGATCCTCGACAACTGCCACGTTCGGGTCAGCTTCGCGAGCAATGACGAAAGGACAGCCAAGCGGGTGTCCGACGCTCTGGGCATGGCGACCGAGATGAAGGCAATGAAGAACTATGCTGGCAGCCGGCTGGCCCCTTGGCTCGGTCACCTCATGGTATCGCGGTCGGAGACTGCCCGCCCGCTGCTCACCCCCGGGGAGATGATGCAACTGCCGCCGTCCGACGAGATCGTCATGATGTCGGGCCTCCATCCGATCCGCGCCAAGAAGGCGCGCTATTACGAGGACCGACGCTTCCAGGAGCGCATCCTGGCGCCGCCGGCGCTGGCCAGACCCAATGACAGCCGCCCGGACGACTGGAGTGCAAGGCCACGGCCGCCGCGCCCCAAGGTGCCCCCGACATCGACCGACGACCAGGCCGACGTAGAGGATCCGAAGACGGCTGACCGCCGGCAGCAGCCTGAACTGGGTCATGAGGCCGTGGAGAAGAAGGAACCCCTCGACAACGAGTTCGCGCCGGACTTTGCCGACGAACTCGATGAGGATGCCCCGCGGATCAGGCGCATGAACGACATGATGCAGGGCGTCGCGCGCCAGGCATCACTCGATCCTGGCGACGATCTCGGATTGTGAGGCAGGCATGACCGCGCCGAAGAAGAAAGCCCAGATATCGGTCTATCTCGATCCGGAGGTCATGAAGACGCTGTCGGCCTATGCCGCCCGGCGCGAGCAGCCGATGTCGCTCATCGCCGAAGCCGCGATCGCGTCCTTCCTGTCGCCGGACGCCGACGAGCGGCGGGAGGCCGCCATTGCCAAGCGACTCGATCAGGTCGATCGCCGCATCGCGCGGCTCGAACGCGACATCGGGATCTCGGTCGAAACCCTGGCGTTATTCGTTCGGTTCTGGCTCGCGACGACACCGCCACTCCCCGAACCGGCTGCAAAGGCGGCGCGGGCGCAAGGGGGGCGCGGTGGGACAATTTCGTTGCGGCGCTCGGGCGACGGCTTAGTCAAGGGCCGAAGCTGCGACAGGAAATCCCGGAAGATATTCAGGAGAGCGAGCCGACGGGAGGATAGCCGGTTATAGCCCGATGATCGCTCACCGCGTGGACGAAAATCCAGCCACGGTGGAGATTCAAGACCGAGCATCGCAAACGGTTCCTGCGCGAGAACCGACAGCCCGCAGCCGATCTCTTCAACGCACGCGGACGCATCGTTTTTAACATCGGCCGGAGAGAATGCGACGACAGGAATCCCGGAGACAATCATTGGTAGTCTATGCTCTTTGGGCGGTGCGGGCCGAAATTCGGGATCGATCGGGAAACGACATCGATCTACACAGGTTAATGCCCGGTCGCACTGGACGGTCGCCGGACGAAGAGGAAGGATTGGAGAAAACGGGACTTGCCTTTTTCCGGGGCGTGATGATGCCAGCCCACGTCGTAAACGGTATGCACGTGCGTGTGCTCGTCGGGCAATACCTCCGGCAAATAAACTCATTGGTGTCAATCGGTTTGCAAATTGTGCTCTGTCGCAGTTTTGGTGCAGCTCCGATTATTCTGCGCCGATTAGTCTGGCCTGAAGCAGATCGATTTTCCCGCGGCCATACATCTGAGGCCTGACGAGCTTGAGGCGCGTGATCTGACCTTCAGTCTGTCCGTTGGACCAGGGCGAGGTGATTGCCGCCCGAACCGCCGCTTCGTCCCTGACGACGCCGCTCGGAACGAGGCGACGAAACTGATGCGAGCGCGCTCGATCCATGCGGTAAGCCCTTCCTCAACCTTTCGCCGGATCATCACGTGGAATTCGGCGATGATGTCGCGGGCCTCGACCAAGCTTGGAGTGCCTGCTGCATGGCGCTGATTCTCCCCCAATCAAAGCGCCAGACATCCCCCAAACTGCATCAAAAGTGAGTCAGAGCCAATTTTGGACGCCGATCCCCCGGCTTAGGGGTCAATATTGCAGGCCGAATGACAAATGGTCGAGGGGATCGTGTCCGGTAATGTCTCGCCGATCATTCGCTACATACATGGATGACATTTCGCCTTTCCTAAAGCTCCTCTGCGGGCTCTTCATCAAGTAGTCGCCGAAGCTCCCCCGGAGAGAACCGCTCGAGATCAAAAGTTAGGTCTTCCTGATCGACAGAAAATGACAGAGCAGGATGATTGTCTCCAAGTCCGTGAAACTCGTCACGCAACTGTTTTTCCAGACGCTGAAGCTCATTCGAAGCGACGGAGGCTGGCAACGGCATAGCTTCATCCTCCAGATGATCCAGCACTCGCCGAAGCGCCGCCTGAGGAAGCTGCTCTGAGTGGGATGCGGCTTGCGCCTGCATGAAAGCCGACGGCGCGGGTTGATCATCTCGGCTTTCCTGAAGCTCCTCTGCTGGCTCGTCGGAAAGCGGTCGCAGGAGCTCCTCTGGAGAGAACAGTTCGCGATCTAAAGTGAGGTCTTCCGGATCAGTCGGAAACGACAAAGCAGGATGATTGACTCTTGGCTCGTCGGGAAACTGTTTTTCTATTCGCTGCAACTCCTCTAAAGCAAAGGAGACTGCCGACGGCACGGCTTCATCACCCAGATAATCCAGTAGTCGCCGAAGTTCCCCCTGAGGGAGCTGCTCTGAATCCAATCCGGCTTGGGCGGAAGCTGACGGGGCCAGTTGATCATGTCGCCTTTGCTGAATCTCCTCTGCCGGCTCGTGATCAAGTAGTTGCCGAAGCTCCCCTGGAGAGAACTGTTCGAGCTCCAAAGTAAACTCTTCCGGATCGACCGACGGAGCTGGATGATTGGCTCCTAGCGCGTGAAGCTCGTCATGCAACTGTTTCTCCAGACGCTGAAGCTCCTCTGCAGGTTCGTCATCAAGCGGTCGCAGAAGCTCCTCTGGAGAGAACAGCTCGCGGTCCAAAGTAAACTCTTCCGGATCGATGGAAAACGAAAGAGCAGGATCATTGTCTCCAGGCCCGTGAAGTTCGTTATGCAACTGTTTTACCAGCCGCTGGAGCTCCTCTGAAGCCAGGGAGGCTGGCGGCGGCATGGCTTCATCATCCAGATGATCCAGCACTCGCCGAAGCTCTCCCTGAGGGAGCTGCTCTGAATCCAATGCGGTTTGCTCCTGAATGAGAGACCAGGGGGCGTGTTGACCGTCCTGTCCCTCCCCAAGCTCCTCTAGCCGAGTACTCGCTTCGTGCGGCGCGCTGTGCTGCGCAGCGGCGTCGTCGATGCGCCGCGGTACCATCTGCACAGCGCTTTCGGGATTGAGCGCCACGTTCTGGTCGGAAGCATTAAGCTTGGCGCTTGCGCGACCGGGTTGCTTGGGCACGACCACTCCCGTGGTCCGAAAGGTGTGGAAATATTTCAGGGCTTTGAGGAGAATGGTATTATTCCCTCCTTTGTGCTTAAGTATGGCACCATCGTCGCTCAGCGCCTCGCGGTCCAGCCGAGCAACAATGCTCGATCTGTTGTTTTCGAACAGCCAGCGGCTAAAGCCAACGAGGCTGCTTCCAAGCTGCCCTGCCCATCTGGAGGTCATGCCGCCCTTGATGAGCGCCTGCTCAAGCTCCGAGACGGCGGCAGCATCCTCGGAATAAACAGGCCGCCTGTCCGACTGCCCCCGGATTATGACGCCTCTTGAGTCAACCTGCGGCGCTGCGCTACTTCCTTCTGAAGCGACGTTTGCACTTGATTGTCGGTATACCACAATCTCTTCCAGATCGTTCAGCGTCCTCAGTCTCTTCGCTGCTCTCGAAGGAGCGGCGTTATCATCGGGGGCATAATACTTACGAAGGACTCCTACCACTGACCTCATCTGCCCGTTTTTCGGAAAATAAGAATTTGCGTATTCGAGCAGGGACTTGTGGTCCGCTAAATCGGTCGTTTGGCCGCGACCGCGGAAATCATTCGCGAGTTGACGAAGCGCTCGAGTATAACGTTCAACCGTTTCAGGTTTTGGGTTTTTCCGAGCCGCAAATTGAGTAATGACGCGATCGATAACGTTTCGGTCCTCTGTAGACAGATTGGGATAGGCGGGGTCACGGCCATAATATGCAAGAAGGACGCTTAGCCCTCTCTTCATATATTCGTCTTTCGGGAAGTAAGTATTTGTGTGATCGAGCAGGAACTTGTGGTCCGCTAGATCGATTGTTTGGCCGCGAGCGCGGACGTCATTCGCCAGTCGACGAAGTGCCGTAGAGTACTGTGTAGCCGTTGCAGGTAGTACGTTTTTGTGAGGCGCATATTGAGTAATTATTCTATCGATAAGGCTCAGGTCCTCCGGAGACAGACGGGGGTAGTTGGAGTCAATGCCATGATACGCACCAAGAACCCTCAGCCCCGCCTTAATATTTGAGTCGTTCGGAAAGTAAGTATTTGCGTATTCGAGCAGGGACTCATGGTCCGCTAGATCGGTCGTTTGGCCGCGCGTGCGAAGATCATTCACCAGTCTATGAAGTACCTGCGTATAGTGTCTAACCGTTCCAGGTGTTGGCTTTTTCTGATCCTTATATTGAGTGATCACGCGCTCGATAAGGTGTTGGTCTTCTGTAGACAGATTGGGATAGGCGGGGTCCCTGATGGCGACGGGAGCGGCTTGGCTTGCCTCGGCCAAGTGCTGCTCAAATTGCACGGCCTCGTCCCTCTGCGGCGCTTCGGAGACCGCGTGCTGCACGTGCGACGAAGCTGGTACATTAAATGCATTAAAGTGTTGCGGGTCCACGCTAACCTCACCTTCAGGATCATCCGAACAAGTCACTGTAGTCGGGCAAACTTTCGAGAGCCTGACGGGGCCGCTGGTCACGTACGGGTCGCACCGGCCAACCTCTGAAACGACATCGCTCGGGATCAGCGTCTCCTCATGATCTGGGCTCTTCGCGCCTACTGGCAGCTTCGAACATTTCGCAGAGTTGTAACACTTTGGGAACTACGAGGCCCTTCCCCACGCGGGTGGCGTCCCCACCCCGGCCTGCTCAGGATCAGCGCGCCGCAGTACCGGCGGACGAGTCATGAACGGGATCGTGTCAAACATTGTCGCGCCGATCATCCGCTACATACCCGGGTGGTCATCTCGCCCTTCCTGAAGCTCCTCTGCGGGCTCTTCATCGCGTTTGAGCTGCTGAGCTTGTATTCGGCTTGGACGGCAGGATCGTCGTTGCTGCCTCGAACAGTAGGTAACTCGGCCCAGAGGGTATTGTCAGTCAATTGTGCTTCCGGTTTCGGTAATCCGCTAGGCTGCTGGGGGAAGGGGCTCTTGGTGTCTTAGATGCAATCCACGGGTAGCCGTCACTCCACATCCGCTCGTTCCAGCTTTCGCACAGCAGCCTGTCGGCTTGCTGGATCATTGCCTCGCCTTTGGCCCGCATCTCCGCCGATTGGGTAGCCAGGATGTTAGCCATCGCGCGTGCTTTGCCGAGCTCTTTCGCCAGAGCCTTGCGATCGCCGCCCGATAGGGGCGTAGGGAGATACTTCGGGGCCATCCGCACATCCAGGCGCAACGAGATCGGATCGGCAAATGCAGAGCGACTACGGCGTCTCGAACGCGGGCCAGCACCCGTCTTCTTCATGCCTGCCGGTGCGCTGCTGGCAGGTGTTGTCGAGCAACCGCTGCGCCACGTCGTTCCAGACTGCGTTGGCGCCGTACAAGCGGACGGCATCGGCGGTCTGGATTTCTACGGACCGCTTGCAGCGGCGGCAGGAGACGCGCAGCACGTGGGCCTTAATTTCCGAGAGGCGTCGCTCTCGGGCATGGGTCCCGGTCGCGCCGGCGCGAGGATCTTTGAGCACCGATTCCCAATATTCGGCCGGGAGGGGGGCATCCGGACCCGTAGCGGACGGCGCTCGTCTACGGTCCGCTTCAGCGGCCAATTTTTCCAACTGTTTCGGGGTCGGCATGCGCCAGCTCGCGGGTCGGTCGGTCATGCCTGAATTAGAACATAACAAGATGTCGAGTGCGACCGGGCCGCCGCTGAGAAAAATCCTCCTGTGGGACGGGGTCGCCATGTCGGAACCAAGCGTGTTCGTTCGTCTTGAATCCGGTATCAGTATCGGAGTTCCCCCGGCATGGCCGCCCGCGCTAACTGGAAAGGCTTCCTGCGTCTTTCCCTCGTCACCTGTCCGGTCGCGCTCTATCCGGCCACCTCGGAATCCGAAAAGGTGTCGTTCAACCAGCTGAACCGAAAGACCGGCCATCGGATCAAGTACGCCAAGGTCGACGCCGACACCGGCGAGGAGGTCGACAAACGAGGACATCGTCAAGGGCTACAAGGTCGACACCGATACCTTCATTGAAGTGACCAAGCAGGAGCTCGAGAACGTCGCGCTGGAATCGACCCGAACCATCGAGATCGACGAGTTCGTCGACCGCAGCGAGATCGATCCGCGATATCTTATTCGCCCCTACTACCTGCGTCCCGACGGTAAAGTCGGGCACGATGCCTTCGCCGTCATTCGGGAAACCATCCGCGAAATGAACAAGGTTGCGATCGGTCGCGTGGTGCTGACCAATCGCGAGCACATCATCGCGCTCGAGCCTCTCGACAAGGGACTGATGGGCACGTTGCTGCGCTATCCCTACGAAGTCCGTGCTGCGGATGAATATTTCGACGATATCCAGGATGTCAAAGTCACCAAGGACATGCTCGACCTTGCCAAGCACATCGTCAATCAGAAGGCGGGCCATTTCGAGCCGGATAAGTTCGAAGACCAGTACGAAACCGCCCTCATCGATCTCATCAATCAGAAGCGCGCTGGCAAACCCATCACCGCGAAAGCGCGCCCTCGAGGCGAGAACGTCGTCGATCTGATGGACGCGCTGCGCAAGAGCATCGGAAGAGAGGGGGCGGCCGCGACAGAGGCGCCGAAGAAATCAGGAAAGAAGCCGCGCAAGGCGGCGGCCGGGCAGAAGGAAATGCTGATGCCGATCGCAGGCAAGAAGCCGGCGAAGGAGGCCTCGGCGAAGAAGCCGGCGGCCAAGCCGCAGCGGAAGTCGGCTTAGGTGTCGTGAAGCATCCGGTGACGCCGGACGGCCACTCCTTCGTCGTCCGCGACAGGCTCTGGCGGATGGCAAATCCCAATCTCCACGAGGTAACGCGAGATCATCTCGTCGGCAGTCTAATGGCGGCCCGGCGAGCGGTGCGCGACGCCAGGAAGGCTGGCGACCGCGAGGCCGAAATAACGGCGGTAGGACCGTGGACGAGGCTAAGCAGGCGCTCGGCGAGCGCGGTCCGGTATGCCGAGCGGCGGCTCGCCGGCGCTCGATTGCTCTGCAAAGTAGGAGCGATATGGCTGCGGTGAAAGAGACTTCCAGGAGATCGACCTTGAGCGCGGGCATTCTCGCATACCGCAAGGGCGCTCGTGGGCTCGAGGTACTGCTGGTTCATCCCGGCGGTCCGTTCTGGCGCAAGAAGGATGATGGCGCCTGGTCCATCCCAAAGGGCGAAATCGATGCCAATGATGCTCCGGAGAACGTCGCTCGACGCGAATTTGCCGAAGAACTCGGCCCAAGCGCTTCGATTGGCCCACTCAAGGCGCTGGGGGAAGTCCGACAGCGAGGAGGGAAGCGCGTCATCGCGTTCGCCGGCGAGGGCCACTTTGATCCGGCAGTGCTGACCAGCAATACCTTCGATATCGAATGGCCGCCTCGAAGCGGTCGACGGCAGAGCTTTCCCGAAGTCGATCGGGCGGAATGGTTTGATATCGAGCTCGCGCGGACCAAGATGCTGTCCGCTCAGGTAGAGTTTCTCGATCGTCTTTTGCCAATCGCAGTTGAGAGCGCCGGGAAATGATGTTCAGGATTGGAATTATTTCGGACACACACGGCCTGTTGAGACCCGAGGCGGAACGAGGCCTGACGGGCGTCGATCACATCATCCATGCCGGCGACATCGGGCGCCCCGAAATCGTCGACGCGCTTCGCCGGATTGCGCCCGTGACGGCCATTCGTGGAAACGTGGATGGTGGTGAGTGGGCTCGCGACTACCCCGACACGAAACTCGTGCGCCTGGCGGGTAAGTCGATTTACGTTCTGCACGACCTGAAGACGCTGAAGGTCGATCCCGGCGCCGGCATCGATGTCATCGTCTCCGGGCATTCCCACGTGCCGAAGATCGACACGGTCGGTGGCGTTCTCTATCTGAATCCCGGCAGCGCGGGACCCCGGCGTTTCAAGCTGCCGATCACGCTTGCAACGCTCGAACTCACGCCTGACGGCATGCGGCCGGAAATCCACGACCTTGGAGGCGACTGAGTGCCCACCGCGGAGCGCGGAGGAGGCGAGTGCGTCAATCCTTCCGTTTGCCGGGTTACGCCCGGAGGGAAGCGCTATTTTCGCGGAGGTTCTCGCTCACGCACGACGTCCTTCGCCCGCTTGTCCGACCTGAGCCCAAGGTAGACAGGCTGGCGCAGCTCGCCCTTGCTCGTCCACTCCGCAAATTTGACCTCGGCAACCAACGAGGGCTTGACCCAGGTCGTGGCGGCCTCGTCCTTCACTTTGGCAGGGAAGGGTGACTTCGGGGTCGTCAGCTTCACGAGCTTGGCGTCGAGGTCTTCCAGGACCTTGTGGCTGAAGCCAGTGCCGACATGTCCGATATAGCGCCATGTGTCGTCTTCCCGCACGGCGAGGACCAGGGCGCCGAAGAACGGCCTGGTGCGCCTCGGCGCCGTGAAGCCCGCGATCACCACTTCCTGCCGCTTTGCTGTCTTGATCTTCAGCCAATCCGCCGTCCGGCTTCCGGACGCATACACGCTGTCGGCGCGCTTCGCCATGACGCCTTCCAGACCCCTCCGCTCGGCCTCGGCGAAGAATTTCGTGCCGTTCGCTTTGCGGTGGCGGCTGAAAGCGATCAACCGGTGGCTCGGCAGGATCGCTTTCAGCCGCTCCTTGCGCTCGAGCAGAGGCTGTTTGCGCAGGTCCGCTGTGCCCTGAAACATGAGATCGAAGGCGCAATACAGGAGCTTTGCTTCATGGCGCAGCGCGTTCTGAAGCAGCTGGAAATGCGAGACGCCGTCCTTTCCGATCGCGACGAGCTCGCCATCGATCACCGCGTCGCTTCACGCCCTCCAGCGCTTTGGCGACCTCGACATAGCTGCGGCTGATGATCTTGCCGTTGCGGCTATACAGCGAAACCTTGCCCCGCCGGATTTCCGCGATCATCCGGAAGCCATCGTATTTATCCTCGAAAACCCAGTCGGGTCGTCGAACGGCGCGTCGGTGAGCGTAGCGAGCATTGGCTGTAGGCGCTTGGGCAGGGTCGACGTCCGGCTCATTCAAGGGCCATTCCTTCGGAGCGTGTTGCGTAATGCATGGACGGCACCTTATCGCTCAAGGTGGCCGGGGCCGGTCCGATGAAGCCGGGGAAAAGCGCCTTGACGCCGATAGCCGCCGGCCTTTTACGCGCGAAACGCCACTGAAGAACTCCACGCGACAGCGATTCAAATTGGCACAGTTCAAATCGTTCCGGAACCTGCGAATCCTTGCAACGTTGCTTCGATGTCACAACAGGAGGCACCGATGGCGGTAGCGAAGAAGAGCAAGACGGCGCGCGGACGAAAACAGGACCGGGCGCGGGTGGCTGGCGGGCAGCACGACGAAGTGCAGTACGAGGCGAAGAAGACGCGAAAGTCGGCATCGGCGGTGAAAAAGGCAGTCAAAAAGGTCGCCAATTCGCGCAAGCGTGTGGAGAAACGGCTGGGCCGCTGAGTCGGAGACGTGTCGACGTCGGGGGTTAGCGCCGGTCCTGCTCGACAGAGGGGCATTGTGGGCAGGTATCACCAATCGAGTCCAGCACGGCGCGAAGCGCGGCCTCCGCTGCTTGACGGGATACGCCTTCCGGCAGGTCTCGACGGGCGATATCGAAGGCCCGCTCTCGGGCATGCGGATCGGCGCGGTCCTGCATCCAACCGTGCTCCTCGCACTCGCGGATGGCGCCGGCTTCGTTCAGCACGTTCATCGCCCAACCCCGCAGGGTGCGAATCACTGGCCGTCTCTGCCTGGTCATCAGCATTGAAAGGTTCTCCCACGCTGAGACGAATCGCTTAGTCCCGCAGATGTTCCCCATCGCTAACACACGACTGGGATTCCGGATTGTGGGATCTCGTGTGTTTTTCGAAGGCCGAAGTTTCCGCCCGGCCAGGTGCCAAGGCGGGCAAGAATGAACGAAGAACTGCTTTTCCGATACTTCAGACGTCCGAGCTCAGGTGGTGCTCCTTGTCCGTTTGCGCGTGCGGCTGTCGACGCACCGGGCTCTCCTGAACCGAGCCGCGGAGCGTCCCGGCCCTGCGGCTGCGATCCCTCGCGCACGAGCAGATCACGCCCTAGCGGGACAGAAACGAAAAACCGGACCTTTATGCAGCAGCCACCTGCACAAAGGTCCGGCCTTATCTCAGCGTGCCGCGATACCGAACGGCTGCAAAGGACGCGTTATATCCTTTGGGAGGTCTCGCTTTTCATCCGGGTTGCGACCCGGAAGCGGCAATAGATCAGTAGCCGATACGACTACTTCTTTTTCTTTGAAGTCTTCTTTCCCACCTTCTTTGTGGCTGCCTTCGCCGTCTTCTTTGCCTTCTTCGCTTTCTTGGCCATGTCGTCCTCTGTAAGAATTGGCTCTCAGTGAACATGCCCACGCCGTGCATAGACATGCGCACGGGTGAGACGATATCACAAAAGCAAAATTGATACCAAGCAGACATGAATCCGCCTTGTGTCGCTCGCCGGAGGCACTCGCCCTCGGGCCCGCCGTCATTGCATGCCGGCCTCGCTATCACTGCCCTTCGGGTCGGGTGCCTTCTTAACCGGTCTCGGTCCGAGTCCCGCCGCTACGCGTCGGCGCTATGCTGACTCTCCTGCTGGTGCCTCTTTCGCTGTGCCCCGCTAGCGGTCTTCCCTTTCGCTCCGCCCACAGGCCTCTCTTCCACAATTGCGAGACTCCTGTGAAAATGCCGGGCGGTTCTCGTATCATTTGCCTGCATCCCGTTCGTTCAGGGTTTGGCGCGTGCGGCAAGAGCCGCACCGGGCTTATAGAGTGTTTCTGTCAAGTCTCGTTGGTTTGATCACAAACCTCCTTTCATCCCAACGGAGGGCGTGCAAAGCGCCGCGCGCAAGCGCTGTCAAGACTGGCCATCGGCCACCGGCGATGCCGGCGCGAAGCGGTCTTGACGGCGCGAGCACGGCGCGGAAACTACAGCCCGGGGGAAAATCACATCGGTTCTAAAGCGTCTCCATCATATTTGCATTTTCATTTTCATGCTCGGAGCTGGAGCCCGTCATCGCATGCAGCTGAACCACCGCATCAACTTATATCCGGTCGGGCCGTTTACCCTAACCACAATCCCTCATTCATCGGAGGAGGGCTCCAAGGAGGATGGGACTCATCTCTCGTGAGGCATCTTACAGCCAACCCGGTTTGCCCAGTCACACATCCGTCCCGGCATTCGGGCTAGGGGCACCAGCCCGATTCCTGCTTTGGCTTTTCTCAGGTCTCGATAATCGCGCCGGTCGGGACGAGTCCCGTGCTGACATAGCGCCAAAGCGCGATCACCAATTTCCTGGCAAGGCCGACAATTAGGATGCGCCTGATCCGCCCCTCCATTGTCCCAACGCGGTTGCGATACCACTGGGACAGCGCGCTGTTGGGCTGATAGCGAAGCCACATCCACGCCATCTCGATCGCGGCGGTTCTCGCGCGAGGATTGCCAGCCTTGCTGATTCCTTGGTCGCGCCGCGAGGATCCGCTATTGTACGGACACGGAGCGAGGCCAAGATAACTGCCGACCTGCCGCCGGTTCGAAAAGTGTCGATAGAAAACTTCGCGGGCAAAGATCGTCGCGAACTCAGGTCCAATGCCTTTAAGCTTCGCTAAGCGTTGGATGTTCCCAACGCTCTGGTCTGCTCCTGTGTTGCCGCGCAATAGCCCATCACGCTCGGCCTCCACCTGTCGCCGCATCTCTTCCAGCAGCATGAGCCGTCGCCATTGCCGCGCGATCTCAGCGCGAAGCTGCGCTGGAAGTGGACGGCCGTCCCCGGTCCGTAGCCGACCAAGCCGATTGAGCCAAGTTTTATCGGTGATCCGGAGCGCTCGGATGCCTTGCGCCGACAAGAGCGCTTTTATGCGGTTGATGTGACCGGTTCGCTCACGGACCAGGCGCTGCCGTTCACGATGCAAACGCCGGGCATCTTCCTCATCAACCGTCGGGACTCGAACCGCTCGACAGCCATACGTATCGCCTTGCGATAGTCCGATCAACGCCCGCAGCAAACTACGGGCATCGAGATGATCGGTCTTGGCGCGTTTTGCACGTCGATCAACGAGAAGACTTGCAGCATCGAGAACGAAATTCCGAATGCCATGAGCGAGGAGCAAGCGGTGCAACCAAAATCCGTCATAGCCAGCCTCATAGCAGCAATAAGCGATCGGCTCTGCGTGCCCGGTATGCGCAACTTGCCGGCATACTCGATCGATAACTGATAGAAGATGCGCGACGTCGCCACCGGCGAGCTGATGACTGCTTACCTTGTCACCAAGCGCCGGCGCATGAACGGCGACAATCCAATTTGAGCGGCTAAGCTCGACGGCGACATAAACATTCGCACAATTGGTTGGAAGACTATCGGCTGGCAGAGGCACAAGCTGGGCCATGTGTATCCCTCCCTTGATATGCGTACTCATCGTTTGGGTTGGTAGTGAGTTGCAACCGCTTGCTTGAGCGGCGTGCACTGACGATTGCTCCTTTCTGTGAGGGTGCACAATACTCATAGAATCTCTCGTGAACCGAGCCGCGAGGATATCCCTACGCCCCCCTCCAAACCGTGCGGGCACCTTTCAACGCACACGGCTTTCCGTACGCGCATGCTTTCGACCAGAAACGGTTGTTCGGCACGACGGGCACAGGACAATGGTCTTGCGCCGCCAACCGGACTGTTTCCAAACCGCCAGCACGCTTTGCAGATCTCCTACGCGGCGGAGGTGATGCATCTCAAATGGTCCGCTCGTGCCGCCGCACGCTTCGCACCTGCGAGCGCTAAGTCGATCGATCAGATCATTTGGGTTTTTGACCCACCACGCACCTGCCGTGACGTTGTCCACAACAGGACTCGGCCAGAAGGTTTGAGTGAGATGCTTCAGTCTCCACAGTTTGATGCTGCGAAGCTTGCCACGAACTACAGAGCTAACCTCGTAGTCCGTCCCATTCCACAGACGCCTCATGGTTCTCGCTGTCGTCGTCCGATGTCGCATCGCCAGCGTCTTCACGGGACTGCGGAACACGACAAGCTCCAGCAGTCCCAAGGCGCTCTTGTTGTCGTCGGCCAACGAATTGTAGTTCGCGAATCCACGGAACTCTGAGTTATAGGCGAGGACGGTTGCGACGTCGCTGGTAACAAGGAACTGTGCGCGATGACGGCCAGTCTTCCTGGCGAGGTCGCCATAGCCGTGTCGCTTACAGAACTTGGTGACTTCGTTCCGCGGCACTCGCAAGCTGACATTGTCGGTGGTCGGGCGGCGTACCACGCGCCATGTCCGTCCATCCGGTCCCGTGCGGCTGGTTTTCCGTCCTGCCCCGTGGATGTGTATGTCGAGATGCGATCTCACACGCTTCCCGCTTGCTTCCGATCACGCCGATGAGGAAGTCGTCGGCGTAGCAGCAGTAGCGGAGCCGTTTGAAGTTGGGGTCCATCGGATCGACGGACGGCACTTTCCGCCTCTCCTTGTTGACGGCTTTGATCTCTGCAAGTGCAGCATCGATCTCGGCCTGATCCGCGACGTCGGCACGGAGCCGTTCAATTTTTCGGCGGAGACGGAGCACGCTCCGTTCCAGCGCGGCATAGCGCGGGAATGGGCGCCGCACGCGGCCTTTGTCGAAGTCCGCTTTCATTATCTGCATGTGCTGATCGAGCTCATGCAGATAGATGTTGGCGAGCAGGGGCGACACAACGCCGCCCTATGGCGTACCACTGTACGTGCGTCCGTAGATCCAATGTTCCATGTAGCCTGCTTTGAGCATTCATCGATCAGGCCGATGAACCTATCGTCATCGATCCGCTTCTTTAGAAGCCCAAGCCGGATGTCATGGTCGATGTTGTCGAAGAACCCACGCACGCCAACTCGACCAGCCACTTGCAGCCTGCCAGGTCTTCTTGATGGTCTTGAGAGCGGTATGGCAGGATCGGCCCGGGCGGAACCCATGCGACTCATCGAGGAACACAGGTTCGTAGATCGCTTCGAGCAAGATCCTGACCGCCTCCTGGACGAGCCGGTCTTCCACCGTGGGATACCCAGCGGTCTGTTTTGCCGTTGTCCTTCGGGATATAAACCCGCCGGACTGGCCGGAAGCGATAAGTACCCTGTGCTACCCGCCTGGCAATATCGTCAAGCTTCTCCAGCGACATGCCGTCGAAAGTCTTGCCATCTACACCGGGCGTCAGGGCTCCCTTATTGGAGACCTTTTCGTAGGCCCGCTCGAAGAGATGCGGAGATCTCATCAGGCGATGAAGGCCATTTACGCGCTTACCCGACCGCGACAAAGTCGACAGTGATTCAATTCTTCGCTGGATGGTAGCGGCCTGTATCAGCAGAACCTCTCCGTCGAAAAATCTCTTCTACGCATCATGCAAATGCCGTTTTTGGCGGCATCGTCCTTCCCCCGGGTCGGAGGCGCTTTCGGTCCGGTCGCCCGCCTTATACGCATGATCGTCCACCTCGCGGCGGCTGTCCCCGGCCATTACGCCGGGCATTTGGGTACTATGACGGCTCCGTCACCATACAGGTTCTCGAAAGAACCTGCTGTAGGCGATCCCGTAGTTACGTGCGTGGGGAGTTGCGGCATGTTTAGGTGTCCCGTTCGTCTCCTTGATCCACTGACGGTGGTCGTCCCACGCGGACTGGTGGCAGTTCGCACTGGGAGGTGCGATCCGCCCCGCGTGGCATAGCGTGTAAGCCGCGTTCGCTACGGCCAGCCCTTTGGCAACCGTCACCAGGCATACCTTACTCTGTGCTCTCCACCAGGCTGCGGGGCCCGACTTCGAGACGTTTCCCCGGCATGCTCTGGTCCCGTTCCCCTTTCGGAGTTTCAGTCGTTTCCGACACCGGTAAGCCGGGCAAGTAAGAGCCATAACCAGCAGGCTCCGTTCTTTCGAACACTCCCTTCTTCTCCACGCCTCTACGGCGCGCGGCTCGCGGCTTCGATCCCTCGCGCTAGGCCTTTGGTGCTCCTCGCCGGGGGCACTCGGGAAAGAGGCTCGCCTGCGGCGATCGCTATCACTGCCCCGTTCCCGGGTGCCGCTATTGAACCGGTCTTGTCGCTACACTGGGACCCGCGTGCCCCTTCGGGTCGCTATGCTCACGCCCTCCGGGTGCCATTTTCCGTTGAGGCGATGCGCCCCTGGCGCACGCCTGACCGGGCCGGCGGCCCAGATAGATGGCGCTAGAGGCTGAGAGTAAGAGTGCAGGCTGGGTTTTTCCGTGACGGGTTACAAGTTGCGAGAGAGGCTTGCGGCGCCCGTCGCGGAGACCCGCGATGTCAAACCCTAATGCTTGCGCGCGCGCCGGCCAGGACCGCGCGAACCTCTATAACGAAATCACCGACAAGATCATTGCCGAGCTTGAGGCTGGACGCGTCCCCTGGGTTCAGCCCTGGCGTACGGCCGCGGCGAAAGCGCCGCTGGCCATGCCGAAAAATGCGTCGACCACCCGGCAATACAGCGGCGTAAACATCCTCATTCTCTGGGGGGCCGTAATCGAGCGGGGATTCACCGGGCAAAGTTGGCTGACCTTTCGCCAGGCGCTCTCGGTTGGCGGCCACGTTCGCATGGGAGAGCGCGGCACCACTGTCGTCTACGCTGATCGTTTCGTGCCGAATGACGAAAAACGACGCGCCGCCGAGACCGGCGAAGAGGCTCAGGCAATTCCATTCCTCAAACGATTCACCGTTTTCAACATCGATCAGTGCGCGGAACTGCCTGACGACATTGCCACCGCTGCGCCGCCACCTCCGGCTGGGCTCATCGAACCCACGGTCGACACTCTGATCAAGACGAGCGGAATTCCGTTTCGGATCGGTGGAGATCGCGCGTTCTATGCAACAGCCGAAGACTTCGTTCAGGTCCCGCCGCCACAGGCCTATTTCGAACCCATCAACTGGCACCGTACGGCCTTGCATGAACTCGGTCATGCGACCGGGCATCCCTCGCGTCTCAATCGCGACCAGAGCGGATCCTACGGAACGAAGAAATATGCCTTCGAAGAACTGGTCGCCGAGTTGAGCTCCGCGTTCAGCTGCGCGTCGCTCGGGATCGTCCCGACCGTGCGCCATGCCGACTATATCGGCTCCTGGCTTGAAGTCCTGCGCGAAGACAATCGGGCCATCGTGCGTGCCGCCTCGCAGGCCAGCAAGGCGGCGGACTATTTGCTCGGCTTCATTCCCGAGTCCATTGAGCCCACGTCGCTGGATTCGGTTGTCGCCGATCACGTGGCGGCGTGACGGTTGGCCCGTGCGAGAGTGAGAGGAGGGGAGGCTATTCGCGACGGGTTGGAAGCCGAGAGAGAGTCTCACGGCCGCCCGTCGTGGAGAGCTAAAATGACGAAAGCCGTACAAAAGATCACGCTGTCGCCTTCCCGCACTCCCTTTCAACAAGCTCGTGCTCAGCCAGTCGAACGTTCGCCGCGTCAAGGCCGGTGTCTCGATCGAGCAGCTAGCCGAGAGCGTCGCGCAACGTACCCTTCTGCAAAGTCTGAGTGTCCGCGCCATCGTTGATGCAGACGGCAACGAGACCGGCATGTTCGAGGTGCCGACGGGCGGCAGGCGCTATCGCGCTCTCGAACTCTTGGTGAAACAGAAGCGGATGCCGAAGGCGCAGGCGGTGCCGTGCGTCGTTCGCGAAGGGGGCACCGCCGAGGACGATTCCGTGGCGGAGAACGATGAGCGGGTCGGCCTGCATCCGCTTGACCAGTTTCGGGCCTTCCAGATCCTCCGCGACCTCGGCATGAGCGCAGAAGACATTGCGGCGCGCCATTTCGTGAACCCGGCGATCGTCAAGCAGCGCCTGCGCCTAGCGTCAATCTCGCCGAAATTGCATGACGTCTATGCCGAAGATGGCATGACGCTCGAGCAGCTCATGGCGTTCTCAGTCACTATCGATCACGCTCGCCAGGAGCAAGTCTGGGAGAACGTCAGCCGTTGCGGTTATGACGAGCCATACCAGATCCGCCGCATGCTCACCGAGAACACCGTGCGCGGGTCCGATCGTCGGGCCCAATTTGTCGGCCTCGATGGCTATCAACACGCGGGTGGCGGCGTTCTGCGGGATCTGTTCGAGCACGACGACGGCGGTTGGCTCCAGGACGTCGTGTTGCTCGACCGCCTCGTAACCGAAAAGCTCAAAACAGAAGCTGAGACGATTGCGGCCGAAGGCTGGAAGTGGATCTCAGTCGCCGTAGAGTTCTCCTACGGTCACACTCAAGGCCTACGAGAAATCGAAGGAAAGCCTGTCGATCTCTCGCCTGAGGAGCAGGCCACCATCGATGCCCTGAATGCCGAGCGGGCCAGGCTTGAAACCGATTATCAGGATGCCGACGAGCTGCCCGAAGATGTCGATCAGCGTCTCGGCGAAATCGAAGTTGCACTGGCGGCATTCGAAAGCCGGCCGATGCTTTACGAACCGACCGAGATTTCCCGAGCTGGTGTCTTCATCAGCATCGATTCCGAGGGACGCCTCTCCGTGGACCGGGGCTATGTCCGTCCAGAGGACGAGGTGCCGGCAACTGATCCTGATGTCGGGCAGGGCGCCGATGTGTCGTCGACCGAAGGTCAAGAAGAGGGCCCTTCCGTCCAGCGCACGGTTATCGCGGTCGCGGGTGAAGAAGATGACGACGACGCGGCCAAGCCTCTGCCGGATCGGCTGATCAGCGAGCTGACGGCGCATCGTACGCTGGCATTGCGGGATGCATTGGCAGAAAATCCAGCGGTCGCGTTCCAGGCAGTGCTGCATAACTTCGTGCTGACGGCCTTTTACCGGTTCGCGTCGTCTGGGAGCTGTCTTGAGATCGGCCTTCGCACGCCGAACTTTCCCGCCCAAGCTCCGGGGCTGAGGGACAGCATCTCTGCCAAGGCCGTCGAGGCGCGACATGAGGCCTGGAAAGCACGGTTGCCGAAGACCGAGAACGATCTTTGGGATGCGCTGACGGCTCTCCATGGTGGTGCGCAGGCATCGCTGTTCGCCCACTGTGCGTCATTTGCGGTCAATGCCGTCTATGAGCCGGCCAATCGTTACAATCAGGGCGTCGCGTGTCAGCCCACGGCGTCCGCACGCGCCTCGACCAGGCTGATGTGCTGGCGCGGGCGGTCGGGCTCGACATGGTTCAAGCAGGGTGGAAGCCATCCGTCGACAACTATCTCGGCCGGGTCACCAAGCCGCGAATTCTGGAGGCCGTACGGGAGGCCAAGGGCGATGACCTTGCCCCCTGGACTTAATCCAGATTGAAGTTCGCTCTGGCCCATATGAGGACCAGAGCATGAAGCGCAACCGCTTTACGGAAGAGATGGGGTATTCGGTCCCGATCGCCTGACCGATTTGCCGCGCGGCACGTTTTGGCTGACGATCATAGACCAACTCCATCCGGAAAGGAGAGAAGCCATGATCTACGTCGGCCTCGATGTTTCGCTGAATTCTGTTGCGGTATGTGCGGTGGACGAGACCGGAAAGCTTATCCGGGAGGGAACCACGTTGACGGACGCGCCATCGATTGTGCAG
>NZ_FOQM01000015.1 GCF_900113735.1 Bradyrhizobium sp. Gha | reverse complement strand
AAAATCTGGACGCGCCCGAGCCAGTCCTTCAAGATCACAGACAGATGAGCCTCAGTCTATGCTAAGCGCTCAACCGGACAGCCGTGGGTCAAGCCGGGGCATGACAGCGGTATGTGGCGCGCCTAGCCCCCGCCCGGATAGTTCGGCGCCTCGCGCGTGATGGTCACGTCGTGGACGTGACTTTCGCGCAAGCCCGCGCCGGTGATGCGGACGAACTGCGCCTTGTCGTGCAGCTCCTTCATGTCCTTGGCACCGACATAGCCCATGGCGGCGCGCAAGCCGCCGGCGAGCTGGTGCATGACGTTGCCGACTGGACCCTTGTAGGGCACCTGGCCTTCGATGCCTTCAGGCACGAGCTTGAGCGTGTCCTTGATGTCCTGCTGGAAGTAGCGGTCGGCGGATCCGCGCGCCATCGCGCCGACCGAGCCCATGCCGCGATAGGCCTTGTAGGAACGGCCCTGCCACAGGAAGACTTCGCCCGGCGTCTCGTCGGTGCCGGCGAGCAGCGAACCGACCATCGCGATGTCGGCACCTGCGGCCAGCGCCTTGGCGAGATCGCCTGAGAACTTGATGCCGCCGTCGGCAATGACGGGGACGTCGGACTTCTTGGCAGCCTCGACCGCGTCCATGATGGCGGTGAGCTGCGGCACGCCGACGCCGGCGACGATGCGCGTGGTGCAGATCGAGCCCGGACCGATGCCGACCTTGATGCAATCCGCGCCCGCATCGATCAGTGCCTGAGCGCCTTCGGCCGTGGCGACGTTGCCGGCGACGACCTGAACCGAGTTGGAGAGACGCTTGATGCGGTTGACCGCATGCAGCACGTGACGGGAATGGCCGTGCGCGGTATCGACGACGACGAGATCGACGCCGGCATCGATCAAGCGCTCGGTGCGCTCGAAGCCGCTATCGCCGACGGTGGTGGCCGCGGCGACCCGCAGGCGACCCTGCGCGTCCTTGCAGGCGAGCGGATGGGCGACCGCCTTCTCGATGTCCTTGACGGTGATCAGGCCGACGCAGCGATACTGGTCGTCGACGACCACCAGCTTCTCGATGCGATGATGATGCAGCATTCGCTTGGCTTCGTCCTGGCTGACATTCTCGCGCACCGTGACGAGGTTTTCGTGCGTCATCAGCTCGGAGACTTTTTGCCGGCGGTCGGTGGCAAAGCGCACATCGCGGTTGGTCAGGATGCCGACCAGCTTGCCCGGCGTGTTCTTGCCGGCGCCGGTGACGACCGGAATGCCGGAGATGCCGTGGTCGCTCATCAACTTGAGCGCGTCGTCGAGCGTGGCGTCGGGGCTGATGGTGAGCGGATTCACCACCATGCCCGACTCATAACGCTTGACCTGCCGCACCTGGGCGGCCTGGCCTTCGGGATCGAAATTGCGGTGGATGACGCCGAGGCCACCGGCCTGCGCCATGGCGATCGCCATGCGGGCCTCGGTGACGGTGTCCATGGCCGAGGCCATGATCGGAATGTTGAGGGGGATCGCGCGGGTCACGCGGGAGCGGATGTCGACCTCGCCCGGCATCACGTCAGACAGGCCCGGCTTCAGCAGCACGTCGTCGAACGTAAAGGCTTCGCGGATGCCTTGAAGTTGCACCGTGGCCATATGCCAACTCCTTCCTGCGGCCGTGCCGCAAATGATTATGGATGAGCGCCACCCTCGGCGTACCTTGCGGCATCGCCTGAGAATCGGAGCCCATCGGTGGGGTTGACGCGGGTCGATAGCACGGCCGCGCGACGAATCAAAGCAAATCGGACCGCTGGCCAGCCATGCACAGGCTTTTTTCGTCAATTCAGCTGAGATAGCCGCCCCACACCGTCGTTCCGGGCTCGCGAACTTCGTCGCGCCGCGGAGTGACGAGGGCCAGGGTCAGAGCGGTGTTCCGCAGGATTTAGGTGCTATGCGTTGATGCGCAATGGCCCCGGCCTGAAGGCGGTGATAAGCCGGATTTCTCATCCTTCCCTTCTGATTTCCATTACCGATCCGTCATGGTCAACAAGCAACGCATCATTCCGCTGATCGTGGCCACTGCTCTCTTCATGGAGAACATGGACTCCACGGTCATCGCCACCTCGCTGCCGGCGATCGCGGCCGACATCGGCACCAGCCCGCTCACGCTGAAGCTTGCGATCACCTCCTACCTCCTGTCGCTCGCGGTGTTCATCCCGGCGAGCGGCTGGACGGCCGACAGGTTCGGCGCGCGCATGGTGTTCGCGATCGCGGTCGGCGTGTTCATGATTGGCTCGGTCGGCTGCGCACTGTCGGGCTCGGTCACCGACTTCGTGTTCGCGCGCATCCTGCAAGGCATGGGCGGGGCGATGATGACGCCGGTCGGGCGTCTCGTGCTGCTGCGCTCGGTCGACAAGAGCGCGCTGGTCAACGCCATGGCGTGGGTGACGGTCCCTGCCCTGATCGGTCCCGTGATCGGCCCGCCGCTCGGCGGCTTCATCACGACCTACGCCTCATGGCACTGGATCTTCCTGATCAACATCCCGATCGGGCTGCTCGGCATCTTCATGGCGCTGCGCTTCATCGATCCGATCAAGAGCGAGACGCAGGAGAAGTTCGATCTCTATGGCATGGTCCTTGCGGGCATCGGTCTCGCCGGCATCGCCTTCGGACTGTCCGTCGCCGGCCTCAATTTGTTGCCCTGGAGCACGGTTGCAGCGCTGGTCGCGGGTGGCGCGATCTCGATGACGCTCTACGTGATTCATGCCCGGCGAACGGGATCGCCGGTGCTGGACTTCTCGCTGCTGAGGCTGCCGACGCTGCGGGCGGCCATCGTGGGCGGCTTCATGTTCCGGCTCGGCATCGGCGCGCTGCCCTTCCTGTTGCCGCTGTTGATGCAGATCGGCTTTGGGCTGTCGCCGTTTCATTCCGGCCTTGTCACGTTCTCCTCCTCGCTGGGCGCCATGGGCATGAAGACGCTGGCGGCGCGTCTGATCCGCGCCTTCGGCTTCCGCAACCTGATGACGGTGAACGCGATCGTCAGCGCGTTCTTCCTCGCCGTCTGCGCGCTGTTCACGGTGACGACCCCGCTGCTGATCATCATGGTGATCCTGGTGGTCGGCGGCTTCTTCCGCTCGCTGGAGTTCACCGCCATCAACACGGTGGCCTATGCCGACGTTGAGAGCCCGCAGATGAGCCGCGCCACCACGCTGGTCAGCGTCAACCAGCAGCTCGCGGTCTCCGCCGGCGTCGCGGTCGGCGCCGCCTCGGTGGAGACGACGATGTGGCTCAACCACGTCAGCGAGATCAATGCCACGGTGTTCGCTCCTGCCTTCGTCGTGGTCGGGCTGACCTCGGCGGTCTCGAGCTGGTTCTTCTGGCAGATGCCAAGCGATGCCGGCCACGAGATCTCCGGCCGCAAGGCGGTCGAGGTCGCCAGTCGCAAGGGCGCCGCCAAGAGCGCGGCCACCGCCGCCGTCAAGGTCGCGACAGAGGATACCCAGGACATGCGGGATCAACGGCTTGGATAGTCTCTCTTCTCGTCATTGCGAGCCAATGGGTCCGCGCGAAGCGCGGCCCGATGACAGGCTCCGCGAAGCAATCCAGGATCCTTCCGCGAAAGCAGCCTGGATTGCTTCGTCGCAAGGGCTCCTCGCAATGACGGCGTTTGGAGTTACGCCTTCGCCTCGCCGCGAAATCCGGTCGCCAGCACATAGCGCTCCGACGAATCCTGCCGGCTGGCCGCCGGCTTCACGTGACGCACGGTCGCAAAGTCGCGCTTGAGCTGGGCGAGCAGATCGGCGTCGGCGCCGCTCTGGAAGGTCTTGGCGAGAAACGCGCCGCCGGGCTTGAGCACGTCGCAAGCGAACGCGGCCGCCGTCTCGACCAGGCCGACGATGCGGAGCTGGTCGGTCTTGCGATGGCCGGTGGTGTTGGCGGCCATGTCGGACATCACGATATCCGCGCCGCCGCCCAGCATTGCCGTGAGCTTGTCGGGCGCGTCATTGTCCATGAAATCGAGCTGCGCGAAGTCGACACCGGGAATGTCAGGCATTTCCAGCAGATCGATCGCGACGACCTTGCCCTTACCGTCGACCGAGCCGACGCGTTTGGCGGCGATCTGGCTCCAGCCGCCGGGCGCAGCGCCGAGATCGACCACGGCCATGCCCGACTTCAACAGGCGGAACTTGTCGTCGATCTCCAGCAGCTTGAACGCGGCACGCGAGCGATAGCCAGCCGCCTTGGCCTTGGCGACGTAGGGATCGTTGAGCTGCCGCTCCAGCCACAGCTTGGACGACAATTTGCGCTTGCCGCCGGTCTTGACCTGGACGTGCAAGCGGCCGGTGGTGTCTTTGGCCATCTCACCAGCTCCTCAGCGCGCCATCCTCGCGCATCATCTCGACCAGCATGCCCTCGCGCAGCCCCCGGTCGGCAACGCGCAGGCGCGGCAGCGGGAATGCATGCCTGATGGCGTCGAGGATGGCGCAGCCGGCGAGCACGAGATCGGCGCGCTCGACGCTGATGCAGCCATTGTTGGCGCGGTCCTCATAGCTCATGCCGAGGAGCTTGGTGATGGTCGCGCTGATGTCGGTGTCGTTCATCCAGATGCTGTCGATGCGGCGGCGGTCGTAGCGCACGAGATTGAGATGGATGCCGGCGAGCGTCGTCACCGTGCCCGACGTGCCGAGCAGATGCATGCCGGTGAGATCGCGGCCGTGCTCCGCGGCGAACGGCGCGACGTGGTTGGCAACCTCCCGCTCCATCGCGGCATAGATCTCCGGCGTCACGTCGCGGCCGCCGAACTGCTCGGCCAGCGTCACGACGCCGAGCGGGATCGACATCCACGCCTTGATGCGCGGTTCCGGATTTTGCGGGTCGCGCTCGATCCGCACCAGCTCCGTCGAGCCGCCTCCGATATCGAACAGGATGGCGCCCCTCCCCCTGGGATCAACCAGCGGCGAGCAGCCCAGCACGGCGAGCGAGGCCTCGGTCTCGCGGTCGATCACCTCGAGCTCGATGCCGGTCTCGGCCGCGACGCGGTTGCGGAAGCCTTCTGCGTTCGAGGCCGCGCGGCAGGCTTCGGTGGCGATCAGCCGCAACCGCCGCGCTTTCCGCAAATTGATCTTGTCGCGGCAGATGCTGAGCGCCGCGATGGCGCGATCGATCGCGGCCTCGCTGATGCACCCCGTCGCCGAGACGCCCTCCCCGAGCCGGATGATGCGCGAGAAGGAATCGACCACACGAAAGCCGTCGTGGGTCGGACAGGCGATCAGGAGCCTGCAATTGTTGGTGCCGAGGTCCAGCGCCGCATAGACGCCGGTTCCCGCTTGCGCGGGGACGGCAGGCTCAGTGGCCAATGCCACCGCCGCCATCGACCCCTCCAGCTCACCGTGCGGCACATGGCCGTCGCGGAGCCCCGTGTGGTCATTCATACAAACTGTCTTTCCGCGGCCGGTCGGGCCGGTCTGGAATTGATTTTTCGCCTGAAACATTACCAGCGCGGCTGACATGCGCAACATCGCATCACATAGGACCATGCCCATTCGTGCGTTGTCGTGAACGCAGTGGCGGGTTATCTCAGAGGTCCCGGTCCCCCAGGCGCCCACATCTCGCGCAATTGCCGGCTTTCAGGTCATTTCCATGCAAGAACACACCAAATCCTCGACGCTCGAAAACGCTATTGCACTGCAAAAATACGGCGTCGGGCAGCCGGTCCGCCGCAAGGAAGACGACACGCTGGTGCGCGGCAAGGGCCGTTACACCGACGATTTCAACCTGCCTGGCCAGGCCTATGCCGTGATCGTCCGCTCGACCCATGCCCACGGAATCATCCGCGGCATTGGAACCGATGCTGCCAAGGCGATGCCGGGCGTTCTGGGGGTGTGGACCGGCAAGGACATCGACGCCGCCGGCTATGGTCCCTTCACCTGCGGCCTGCCGCTGAAGAGCCGCGACGGCACGCCCCTGCGCCAGACCAACCGCCAGCCGCTGGCGACCGACAAGGTCCGCTTCGTCGGCGATCCCGTCGCTTTCGTGGTGGCGGAGACGCTGGCCCAGGCGCGCGATGCGGCCGAGGCGGTCGAGCTCGATATCGAGCCGCTGGCCGCGGTGACCGATCCCGAGGAGGCGGCAAAACCCGGCGCGCCGCAGCTCTACGACCACATCCCCAACAATGTCGCGCTCGACTATCACTATGGCGACGCGGAGAAGGTGAACGCGGCCTTCGCAAGCGCAGCCCACGTCACCAGGATCGACATCGAGAACACCCGCGTTGCCGTGGTGTCGATGGAGCCGCGCGTCGGCCTTGCCTCCTACGACAAGGCGAGCGAGCGCTACACCATCCAGATGCCGACGCAGGGTGTTGCGGGCAACCGCGCCAACCTCGCCAAGAATTTGAAGGTGCCGAACGAGAAGGTGCGCATCCTCACCGCCAATGTCGGCGGCTCCTTCGGCATGAAGAACGTCAACTACCCCGAATACATGTGCATCCTGTATGCGGCGAAGGCGCTGGGACGCCCGGTGAAGTGGCTGGACGAGCGCTCCACCAGCTTCCTCTCCGACAGCCACGGCCGCGCCCAGCGCATCCATGCCGAGCTGGCGCTCGATGCCGAGGGGCATTTCCTCGCGGCAAGACTCTCCGGCTACGGCAATCTCGGCGCCTACATCACCGGCGTGGCGCCGAGCCCGCTCTCGCTCAACACCGGCAAGAACTTCTCCAGCGTCTATCGCACGCCGCTGATGGCAGTCGACATCAAGACGGTTCTGACCAACACGACGCTCATGGGCGCCTATCGCGGGGCCGGCCGGCCGGAGGCGAATTACTACATGGAGCGGCTGATCGACCGCGCCGCCGATGAGATGGGCATCAACCGCCTGACCATGCGCAAGCGCAACTTCATCAAGCCGAACCAGATGCCGTTCGCGGCCTCGTCCGGCGTCACCTATGACAGCGGCGACTTCCAGGCCGTGTTCAACAAGGCGCTCGAACTCTCCGACCACGAGAATTTTGCCAAGCGCAAGAAGGAAAGCAAGAAGGCCGGCAAGCTGCGCGGCATCGCTGTCGGGTCTTATCTCGAGGTCACCGCACCGCCAGGCCCCGAGCTCGGCAAGATCGTGTTCGAGCCCGATGGCAGCGTGCAGCTGATCACCGGCACGCTCGACTACGGCCAGGGTCACGCCACGCCATTCGCACAGGTGCTGTGTGAACAGCTGGGCGTCCCCTTCGAGAGCGTGAAGCTGGTGCAGGGTGACAGCGACATCGTCCATACCGGCAACGGCACCGGCGGCTCGCGCTCGATCACCGCGAGCGGCATGGCGATCGTGGGGGCCGCCAAGCTCGTGATCGAGAAGGGCAAGCGCGCCGCCGCACATGTGCTGGAGGCTTCCGAAGCCGACATCGAGTTCGCCGACGGCAGCTTCACCATCGCCGGCACCGACCGCAGCATCGACATCATGGAGCTCGCCAAGCGCCTGCATGACGGCAAGGTGCCTGATGGCGTGCCTGACAGCCTCGACGTCGACCACACCAGCGATCCCGTGCCCTCGGCGTTCCCAAACGGCTGTCACGTCGCCGAGGTCGAGGTCGATCCCGAGACCGGCGTGGTGCAGATCGTGCGCTACAGCGCGGTGAACGACTTTGGCACCGTGATCAACCCGATGCTGGTCGCCGGCCAGCTCCACGGCGGGGTCGTCCAGGGCATCGGACAAGCATTGATGGAGCATGTTCGCTACGACGAGAGCGGGCAGCCCATCACTGGCTCGCTGATGGACTACGCCCTGCCGCGGGCGGAGGACGTGCCGAACATGACGGTCGGTGACCACCCGGTGCCGGCGACGACCAATCCGCTCGGCAGCAAGGGTTGCGGCGAAGCCGGCTGTGCCGGCAGCCTGTCGACGGTCGTGAACGCGGTGCTCGATGCGCTGTCGGATTACGGCATCAAGCAAATCGACATGCCGCTGACCCCGGAACGGGTGTGGCGGGCCATTCAGGACGCGAAGGGGAAAGCGTAAGGGACGTCCCTCTGCCTCCACAACGATGCTGTCATCGCCCGGCTTGACCGGGCGATCCAGTACTCCGAGGCAGCCGTGAGGCGCTGATGGGCCGCGGCGTACTGGATGCCCCGCCGTCGCGGGGCATGACACCGCTTCTGTGGTGACGGCCTTGCCTTCTCCCCGCGCTACGCCGCGGCCTCTTCGCGCGGTTGGTAGATTGCGGTGTGCTGGCAATGCGCGACCGGCGTGGTGCCGTTGGCGACGACGAGCGCGTCAAGCTCGACGAAGCGGTGGCCCTTCTTCTCGTAGTTCGCGGTGACCCTCGCCCGCGCTGCGATCTCGTCGCCGGCGCGCGCGGCGCACAGCAACTGCATGCGGCTGCCGACGTGAATCCACGGGCCGAGAATCGTGTTGTCGGTCAGCACACGGTTCATGACGCGCTGGATCAGGCCGGGATGCCCGAGCCCTTCGCGCGCGAAGATCGGATCCGTCTCCCTGATATCGGCGAGATAGCCGGTCGCATCTGGCCCGGACCAGCGGCGCGGCGTCGTCCCCAGCCATTTGCCTGTTGCGAAGATCTCAGAACTGACCGGCTTGCGATCGGCCACGGCGCGGACTTCGACATAGTCACTCAACGATACCGCGGGCGCGGCCGCCGGCAGCGACGCCGTGCCCGTGGCGCAGAGCTCGGCTCGGCTGAACACCTCGATCGTCAGCAGGCCGTTATGCTCGGTGGCCTCGACATCGGCGGTCTCCCCGTCATAAACAGGCTTGATGAAGCGCGCCTCGACCAGCCCGCGCGACAGGAAATCGCGGCCCCAGTGCGCCAGCGGTACGTGCATCATGTAGGCGAAGACATCGACGCCCGGGACCAGCCCGCCGGAGAAGCCGAAGCGGCGCGCCACCGCGTCGTCGTGCATCTTGTTTTCGGACTGCTTTGCGGTGTTGTAGGCCTCGACGCGGTAGGTTTCGAGCCGGTGCGGCATTGCGCATTTCCTCATATTTCTTGTTGTTTAGGGCCGATCGTAGGGCCTCGGGAACACCGGTCAATCCCCTCGCCTTTGCGGCCCGAATGGGGTACCACGCGGCGAATGACCGACACCCCCACCCGCATCTATGTCGACGCCGACGCCTGTCCGGTGAAGGACGAGATTTATCGCGTCGCGCTCCGCCACGGCGTGCCCGTGAGCGTCGTCGCCGGCAACTTCATTCGCGTGCCGCAGGACCCGCTGATCGAACGCATCGCGGCAGGTGCCGGCATGGACGCGGCCGACGACTGGATCGCGGAGAGGGCCAAGGCCGGCGATGTCGTCATCACCTCGGACATCCCGCTGGCGAGCCGCTGCGTGAAGGCCGGCGCCGACGTGATCGCACCGAGCGGCAAGCCGTTCACCGAAGAGTCGATCGGCATGACGCTGGCGGTGCGCAATCTCATGACGGATCTGCGCTCGGCCGGCGAGGTCACCGGCGGCCCGCGCGCGTTCTCGCCGCGCGACCGCTCGACATTTCTCTCGGCGCTCGACCAGACGCTGCGCCGGATCCAGCGTCGCCGCGCCGATCAGGCCGCAACAAGTCAGGGCTGAGGATGGCGCCGCCGCTGATCCAACTGAAAGACGTCAAGCTCACCTTCGGCGGCACGCCGCTGCTGTCGGGCGTCGAACTCAATGTCGCGCCATCCGAGCGCGTCTGCCTGATCGGCCGCAACGGCTCGGGCAAGTCGACGCTGCTCAGAATCGCGGCCGGCCTGGTCGAACCTGATGGGGGCACCCGCTTCGTGCAGCCCGGCGCGACCGTTCGCTATCTGCCGCAAGAGCCCGACTTCGGCGAGCACGACACCCTGCTCGCCTATGTCGAGGCCGGTCTCGCGCCCGGCGACGATCCGTATCAGGCGCGCTACCTGGTCGAGCAGCTCGGGCTCACCGGCAACGAAAACCCGGCCAACGTCTCCGGCGGCGAAGCCCGCCGCGCGGCGCTGGCACGGGTGCTGGCGCCCTCGCCCGACATCTTGCTGCTGGACGAGCCGACCAACCATCTCGATCTCTCCACCATTGAATGGCTGGAAAGGGAGCTCGACTCCCGGCGCAGCGCGCTTGTCATCATCAGCCACGACCGCCGCTTCCTCACCAATCTGTCGCGCTCCACCGCTTGGCTCGACCGCGGCAAGATCAAGCAAATCGACCGAGGCTTTGCCTCGTTCGAGAGCTGGCGCGACGAGGTGCTGGCGGAGGAAGAGCGCGACCAGCACAAGCTCGACCGCAAGATCGTCGACGAGGAGCACTGGCTGCGCCACGGCGTCTCCGGCCGGCGCAAGCGCAACGTCAAGCGGCTCGGCAATCTGCACGCGCTGCGCGACCAGCGCCGAAATTACCGCGGCACCGCCGGCAGCGCCAATCTTGCCGCGGCGGAAGCAGAGCAATCGGGCAAGCTCGTGATCGAGGCGAAGGCCGTCACCAAGGCCTTTGGTGCGCGCGTGATCGTCGATAGTTTCTCCACCCGGATCCAGCGCGGCGACCGGCTCGGTATCGTTGGCCCGAACGGCGCCGGCAAGACCACGCTGGTCAATCTGCTTACCGGCGGCATTCAGCCGGATTCCGGCACGGTGCGGCTCGGCGCCAATCTGGAGATGGCGACGCTCGACCAGCACCGTGAAAGCCTCGACCCGAAATCGACGCTGGCCGAGGCGCTGACCGGCGGCCGTGGCGACCAGATCATGGTGGGCGGCAAGCCGAAGCACGTCGTCGGCTACATGAAGGACTTTTTGTTCGCCCAGGAGCAACGCAACACGCCCTTGGAGGTTCTGTCGGGCGGCGAGCGCGGCCGGCTGATGCTGGCGCGCGCGCTGGCAAAGCCCTCGAATTTGCTGGTGCTGGACGAGCCGACCAACGATCTCGACCTGGAGACCCTCGACGTGCTCGAAGACATGCTCGGCGACTACGAGGGCACCGTCATACTGATCAGCCATGATCGCGACTTCCTCGACCGCGTCGTCACCTCGGTGATCGCGCCGGAGGGCAATGGCAAGTGGATCGAATATGCCGGCGGCTATAGCGACATGCTGGCGCAGCGTGGCGCGGATTTGAGGCGCGAAACGTCGAAGGCGCAAGCTCCTGCGGAGAAGAAGGAGGAGCGCCCCGCTGCTGCCTCGTCCGCTCCCAAGCGCAAGCTCAGCTTCAACGAAAAGCACGCGCTGGAAACGCTGCCGAAGAGGATGGAGACGCTGCATGCCGACATCGCAAAGCTGCAGCGTGTGCTTGACGATCCCAATCTCTATGTCAGGGATCGCAAGACATTCGACGATACCTCGGCCGCGATCGCCAGGGCACATGACGAATTGTCAGCAGCTGAAGAGCGCTGGCTTGAACTTGAAATGCTTCGCGAAGAGATAGAACAGGCTTGACCCATGACAACGACTCTTGCTGCAAAGATCGCCCGCGAATACGGCACGCCGTGCGCCGTCATCGACATGGACAAGGTCGAGCGCAACATCGCGCGGATCCAGAAGGCTTGCGACGCCGCCGGAATCGCCAACCGGCCGCATATCAAGACGCACAAGAACCCGACCCTTGCCAAGATGCAGATCGCGGCGGGCGCCAAGGGCATCACCTGCCAGAAGATCGGCGAGGCCGAGATCATGGCCAATGCCGGCATCGATGACATCCTGATCAGCTACAATCTGCTTGGCGAAGAGAAGATGGCGCGGCTGGGCGCGCTGAATGCCAAGACCAAGATGACGGTCGCCGCCGACAATTCGACCGTCGTTGCTGGCCTGCCCAAGGCCGCCGCGGCCTCGGGCCGTCCGCTCTCGGTCGTTGTGGAATGCGATACCGGGCGCAAGCGCGCGGGCGTCGAGACGCCGGCGGAGGCGATCGCGCTCGCGCGCGAAATTGCCGCGTCCAAGGGCTTGGAGTTTGCCGGTTTCATGCTCTACCCGACCGAAACAGGCTGGGGCGATGCGCAGACATTCTTCGACGAGGCGCTGGCCGGCGTGCGCGAGCACGGGCTTGACGCAAAAATGGTCTCGACCGGCGGCACGCCGAACCTCGTCAACATCGGCAAGCTCAAGGGCGGCACCGAGCACCGCTTCGGCACCTATATCTACAACGACCGCATGCAGGTCGCGGCCGGCTCCGCCACCTGGGACGATTGCGCGCTGCACATCTATTCGACAGTGGTGAGCCGTGCCGCCCCCGAGCGCGGCATTCTCGATGCCGGCTCGAAGACGCTCACGACGGATACCGGCGGCCTCGACGGCCACGGCCTGATCCTGGAGCACCCCGAGGCCAAGATCGCCCGCTTCGCCGAGGAGCACGGCTTTCTCGACCTCTCCCGCAGCAACACACGACCAAACGTCGGCGACGTCGTCCGCATCGTGCCGAACCACGTCTGCGTCGTCGTCAACATGATGGACGAAGTGGTGATGGTGCGCGGCGAGGAGATCATCGGCACGCTGCCGGTGGCGGCGCGGGGAAAGCTGCGCTAGGCGCGAATGAGAGCCTGAAGCTCGCGATCGAGGCCCTCGCGGAACAAGTTGATCGGGCGGGCCAGCCGCCCGGCCGGTGGGCGATGCACCAGCCATGCGCGCACCGCGGGATTGAAATCACGTGCAACAACCGGCTTCAGCTTGGTGCGGAACGCGCTGCGCTTCAGCGCAAGCGGCGTTACCAGCCCGACACCAAGGCCGCGCGCCACGAGCGACAGGCGAAGCTCGCTGTCGAGCGCCTCCACGGCGACGGTGAACGGCAGATGTTCGGCATCAAAGCGGCGCTTGAGGGTGTCGCGAAAGCCGCAGCCGTCCTGGTTGATCACCCATGAGAGCTGCGACAGGTGTTCCAGATCGACGGTGCGGGGAATCTTCATCTCGCGCGCGACGACGAACATCACCGGCTGCGAACCGAGATCGTCGGCGACGAGATCGGCGGGCGGGGCCGCACCATCGGGCAGGCAGATCGCGGCGGCATCCAGCTCGTTGCGGCTGACACGCTCGATTTGGTTGGGCGACCAGCCCGACACGACGCGCACGCTCAGCGCCGGAAATTCGGCACGCACCGAATCGAGCGGCGCGCTGAGCCCGGCCTCGGAGAGGAACGGCGTGAGACCGAGCCTGAACTCGCCGCGAACCACACCGTCATTGGCGACGCCGGCCTTGAGATCGTCCAGCATTCTGAGCAGGCGCCGGCCCTGCTCGTAGGCCTCATGACCGGCGGCCGTCGGCTTCAACGGTTTCGACAGACGGTCCAGCAATTGCGCGCCCAGCATCTCCTCGAGATTCTGGATGCGCCGCGTTACGCCGGGCTGCGTGAGGTTGAGACGCATCGAGGCCGCAACGATGGAGCCGGTCTCGACTACGGCGACGAAGGCGACGAGATCATGGGTATTCATGAGAGACACGCATATTCTTTATAGACTTAATTGATTTGTAGCATATTAGAGCTCCCGCTTAAAGAGGGCCCACGCATCCAGTCCGCGAGGCCCCATGACCATCTCCGAAACCACCAAGCTTGCCTCCCCGAAGCAGCTCGCCGAGCGATCCCTGATCTGGCTCGGCGCGATCACCACGGGCGTCGTTGTCACCAATCTGTTCGCGCCGCAGATTCTGGTGGGCCTGATCGGCCGATCCCTGGCCATGACCGCCTTTGAGGCCGGCCTCGTCAGCACGTTGACCCTGCTTGGTTATGCACTCGGCCTGGTTTTGCTGGTGCCGCTCGTCGATCTCATTGAGAACCGGCGGCTGATCCTGCGGACGCTCGGCTGCGCGATCGCCGCGGCTCTGGCGACCGCGCTCGCGCCGTCACCCGCGCTCCTGTTGCTCGCCACGTTCATTCTCGGCGCCTCCTGCGCGGCGATCCAGATGACGGTTCCTCTGGTGGCCTCGATGGTCGCAGCTGAGCGTCGCGGCCAGGCCATCGGCGAGGTCATGGGCGGACTCATGATCGGCATCCTGCTGTCGCGGCCGGCAGCGAGCCTGATCGCCGACCTCTGGAGCTGGCGCGCGTACTATCTCGCCTCGGCCGCTCTGATGACAGTCCTGGCCGGCGCACTCAGCCGCTTTTTGCCAGCGCTGCAACCGGCCACCCGGGTAAGCTACGGGGAACTGCTCGGCTCGTTCCCCAGACTGCTGCGGGAAGAGCCTGTGCTGCGCGTGCGGGCCTGGACGGCTTCGCTGGTCATGGCATCCTTCACAGCATTCTGGTCCGCGGTTGCACTGCGCCTGCCGGATGCACCGTTCATGCTCGACGCCAAAGGCATTGCCGCTTTCGCGCTGATCGGCGTGGCCGGCGCCGCGGCGACACCGCTCGCCGGCCGTTGGGGTGACAAGGGCTGGGCACGCCCGATGTTCTTCGCGGCTCATGTGTGCATCATCGGCTCCCTGGCTCTTTGCGCCTGGGCGGGCATGATCGAGTCCCGTACCGCTGCCCTGCTGGTGTTGGGCCTCGGCACCATCCTGCTGGATGTCGGCATCACTGCCGACCAGACACTCGGACGCCGCGCCGTCAATTTGCTGCGCCCCGAGGCGCGCGGCCGCATCAATGGCCTGTTCGTCGCGCTGTTCTTCATCGGCGGGGGCATCGGAGCTGCAACAGCGTCACTGGCTTGGAGCTATGGCGGTTGGACCGCGGTCTGCGCCGTTGCAGCGGCGTTTGGTGTGCTCGGCCTCCTCACTGATCTGCTGACCAAGACGGGCACATCATGATCGGGATGGTGCCAACCAGTGCAGCACACCCCTGCCCGCAGCCGCTCCCGTGGCAAACGAGGCCTGCAGGAGATAGCCGCCGGTCGGCGCCTCCCAGTCCAGCATCTCGCCGGCGGCGAACACGCCGGGCAGTTTGCGCAGCATGAAATTTTCGTCGAGCTCGTCGAAGGCAATGCCGCCCGCGGTCGAGATGGCGCGGTCGAGCGGAGCGACGCCGGTGAGCTGAACCGGAATGGCGTTCACCAGATGCGCCAGCTCCACCGGCGAGAACACGGCCAGTTGCCGGCCGGACGCAATGGCCGTTTCCTGCATCAGGCCAATGCCGACCGGCGACAATTGCGCCGCCTTGCGCAGGAAATTTGCGAGAGACTGCTTGCCGCGCGTGCCTGACAGGCGCGTGGCCAGCACCTCCGTGGTGAGATCCGGCCTCAATGCGATCGTCAATGTCGCCTGCCCGATCCCCAGCACCGCCTCGCGCAGCTCCGCCGATAGCGCATAGATCGCGCCGCCCTCGATGCCGGCCCGGGTGATCATTGCTTCCCCGCGCACCGTGTGCGTGCCGACCGTCAGCGCCACGCCCTTGAGCGGCTGGCCCTCAAAGCGATCGCGGAAGACGTCGGACCACGAGACCGTGAAGCCGGAATTGGCCGGCCGCAGCTTTGAGACAGCAATGCCTTTTGCGGCGAGACAATCGACCCACGCGCCATCCGAGCCGAGCCGCGGCCAGCTGGCGCCCCCCAGCGCGAGCACGGTTACCTTGGACGCGACGGCTCGCGCGGCGTCGGGCGTTTGAAATTGCAACCGCCCCTGATCGTCCCAGCCGGTCCAGCGATGCCGAAATGCGAACTGCACGCCAGCGGCATCGAGCCGCCGCAGCCAGGCGCGCAGCAAGGGTGAGGCCTTGAAGGTTTTCGGAAATACCCGCCCGCTGCTGCCGACGAAGGTCGGCTGTCCAAGCGCTGCGCTCCAGTCGCGCAGCTTATCGGGCGGGAACGCCTCGACCGCGGAGCGCAAGTGCGGCATCGCTTCGCGGTAGCGGGGGAGGAAATCCGCCAGCGGCTCGCTGTGGGTCAGGTTGAGCCCACCGCGGCCAGCCATCAGGAATTTGCGGCCCGCAGACGGCATCGCGTCGAAGACGGTGACGCGGGCGCCGCCCGATGCGAGCACCTCCGCCGCCATCAGCCCGGCGGGACCGGCACCGATGACGGCGACGTCGGTCAGAGCTTGATCCCCGCCCGCGCCGCGGCCTGCGCCACGTATTTCTGCGTCTGCTCGAATGCGCCGGCCAGCGCCTTGGCCTTCGACATGTCGCTGATCTCGGCGAAATGCGCGGCGACTGCGTCAGGCGTCCACTCCGACTCCGGCAGGTTGATGCCTTCGCTCTCCAAAATCTTGATCACGGCGAAGGAGCCCGCCCCGGCGCCCATGATGGTGCGGGTCGGCGCGTCCTCGCTCAGCATGTACTCGACCGCGGGCGTGATCGCGTTGGGCTTCATCAGTTGCAGCGCCTGTGGCGGCAGCAGCTCCTCGGTCATGCGGGTCGCCGCCGTGGGCGAGATGATGTTGACGCGGATGTTGTTCTTGCGGCCTTCCTCGGCGAGCACGTTCATCAGACCGACCATGCCTGATTTCGCCGCGCCGTAATTGGCCTGGCCGAAATTGCCGTATAGGCCGGAGGATGAGGTCGTCAACACGATACGACCATAGTTGCGGTCGCGCATGCCGGCCCAGACCGCCTTGCAACAATAGAACGTGCCGACCAGATGCACGTCGAGCACCTTCTGAAAATCGGCCGCTTCCATCTTGCCGAACGACTTGTCGCGCAGGATGCCGGCATTGGCGCACATCAGATCGACGCTGCCCCATTCCCTGGTGGCGCGCTCGACCATGGCGGTGACCTGCTCGAAGTTCGAGACGTCAGCGCCGTCGGCCATCGCCGTGCCGCCCGCTTTGCGGATCTCCTCGACCACCGCTTCGGCCGGCGAGAGCGAACCACCGCTACCGTCGCGCGCGCCGCCGAAATCGTTGACGACGACCTTCGCGCCGCGGCTGGCAAGGCCCAGCGCATGCGCGCGTCCGAGACCATTGCCGGCGCCGGTGACGATGGCGACGCGTCCGTCGAACCTGATTGGCATGATGCTTCCTTTCTTCCTTCTCCCCTTGCGGGAGCAGGTGGCGCGAAGCGCCGGATGAGGGGTATTTCGCAGCAGCCGAGCTCGTGGAGAGATACCCCTCACCCGGCTTCGCGTTCCGCGAAGCCACCCTCTCCCACAGGGGGAGAGGGTAAAAGCGCTCCGCGAGAGATTTGGCCAGCTTTTGAGCAGCGATGCATGGCCGGGTCAAGCCCGGCCAGGGTTACGCGAAATAGATCAACCCGAGCCAGTCCGCGACCAGCGCGGGCTTGTCCTCGCCTTCGATCTCCACCGTCACGTTGGTGCGCGACTGCAACTCGGTCGGCTTGCGCAGCTTGGCCTCGGCCAGCACGAAACGGCCACGAACGCGCTTGCCCGAGCGCACCGGCGAGATGAAGCGCAGCTTGTCGAAGCCGTAATTGACGCCCATCGTGGTGCCGGCGATCACAGGCATCACCTCATAGGACATGATTGACAGCAGCGACATCGTGAGAAAACCGTGCGCGATCGTGGTGCCGAAGGAGGTTTCCTTCTTCGCGCGTTCCGGATCGACGTGGATAAACTGGTGATCCTCGATCACATCGGCGTAGGTGTCGATGCGGGGCTGGTCGATCAGGTGCCAGGACGACACGCCGATCTCCTTGCCGACCATGGCCTGATAGGCCTCCAGCGTGATTGGCGGCTTCTTCCAGATTTCGTTCACTTAGGTCTCACTTCTCGTTTTCGGCAGCTCGGGAAAGTCCTCCTCACGGAATTCCCGGCCGCGCAGCGGGTCGTCGCGATCATTGTCGCGTTCGAGCCGTCGTAGCTGCACGCGGCGGATTTTGCCAGAGATCGTCTTCGGCAGCTCGGTGACGATCTCGAGCCGGCGGATGCGCTTGAACGGCGCAAGCCGCGTGTGCAGGTGCTTGAAGATGGAGAGCGCCGTCTCCGGCGTCCGCTCCGCGCCCGAGGTCAACAGCACGAAGGCCTTGGGGATCGCGAGCCTGATCGGATCGGGGCTCGGCACCACCGCGGCTTCCGCCACCAGTTCGTGCTCGAGCAGCACGCTCTCCAGCTCGAACGGGCTGATGCGATAGTCCGAAGATTTGAAGACGTCATCGGAACGGCCGACGAAGGTGAGATAGCCATCCTCGTCTTCAAAAACGACGTCCCCACTGCGATAGAGCTCGCCTTCGGCGCCGGAGAGCTTGCCGTCGTCGCCCTGATAGCCCTGCATCAGGCCGGCAGGACGATCCGCGCCCAGCAGCAAGGCCACCTCGCCCTCCTTGGCGGGATGGCCATCGGCATCGCTGACCTGCACGCGATAGCCCGGCAGCGGCCGGCCCATGGAGCCGACCTTGATCTTCTGGCCCGGCGAATTGCCGGCAAGCGCCGTGGTCTCGGTCTGGCCGTAGCCGTCACGGATCGTGAGGCCCCAGGCTGCCTGCACCTGATCGATCACTTCAGGATTGAGCGGCTCGCCCGCGCCGCAGACCTCCCGCAAGCTCATCTTGAACGAGCCCAGGTCCTCCTGGATGAACAGCCGCCACACCGTTGGCGGCGCGCACAGCGTGGTGACGCCGCAGCGGCCGATGGTGGCGAGCAGCCCCTTGGCGTCGAAGCGCGGCTGGTTGACCACGAACACGGTGGCGCCAGCATTCCACGGCGCGAAGAAGCAACTCCAGGCATGCTTGGCCCAGCCGGGCGAGGAAATGTTGAGGTGGATGTCGCCTGGCTGCAGTCCGATCCAGTACATGGTCGAGAGATGCCCGACGGGGTAGCTGCGCTGGCTGTGCCGGACCAGCTTTGGCTTTGCCGTGGTGCCCGAGGTGAAATAGAGCAGCATCGGGTCGTCGGCATTGGTCGGGCCGTCGGGCGTGAAACTCTCCGAAGCCTTCGCCGCCTGGTCAAAAGCGAGCCAGCCATCGGAGGCCGCACCAACGACGATGCGGACGGTGTTCCCGGCTCCAAGGCTTGCGACTTTCGCGACCTGGTCTTCCGCAGCCACCACTGCTTTCGCCTGGCCACGATCGAGCCGGTCGCGCAGCTCTTCGGCGGTGAGCAGCGTGGTCGCAGGAATCACGACGACACCGAGCTTGATCGCCGCCAGCATCGTCTCCCATAGCGGAACCACATTGCCGAGCAGCAGCAGAAGATGGTCGCCGCGCTTCAGGCCTTGCGCACGGAGAAAGTTGGCGACCTGGTTGGAACGCTTCGAGAGCGCCGCGAAGGATAGTTTTGTCTGCTTGTCCTGTGCGGCATCGACAATCCAGAGCGCGGGCCGGTCCTTGGCATCCGCATCCTTCGCGAGCTCGTCGAACCAGTCGAGCGCCCAGTTGAAGGGGCCCGGATCGGGCCAGCGGAAATCCCTGACCGCTGTTTCGTAATCCGTGCGGTGCTGAAGAAGAAACGCGCGCGCGTCCTGAAACGTCGTCATTGGGCTTTCCCGGCTAGCTCCCTAACGTGCTTGATAATACCGGAAAAATCCACCCCGCCCTGGCCGGCTGCGTCGAAAGACTGATAGATCTCCTGTGCATGCTTGCCGAGCGGCGTCGCGGCGCCAGTGGCCTTGGCGGCGTCCTGCGCCAGCGTCAGGTCTTTCACCATCAGCGCCGAGGCGAAGCCCGGCTTGTAGTCGTTGTTCGCGGGCGAGGTCGGCACCGGACCGGGAACCGGGCAATAGGTCGTGAGCGACCAGCACTGACCCGACGAGGTCGAGGCCACGTCGAAAAGCGCCTGATGCGAGAGGCCGAGCTTTTCGCCGAGCGCGAAGGCTTCGCTCACCGCGATCATGGAAATCCCGAGGATCATGTTGTTGCAGATCTTGGCCGCCTGCCCGGCGCCGGCGCCGCCGCAATGCACGATCTTCTTGCCCATGTTTTCCAGCACGGGCCTGGCTGCCGCGAACGCGCCCTCCTCGCCGCCGCACATGAAGGTGAGCGTTGCCCCCTTGGCACCGCCGGTCCCGCCGGAAACCGGCGCATCGACCGAGAGCACGCCATTCTTGGCCGCGAGCGCATGCGCGGCCCTGGCGCTTTCGACATCGATGGTGGAGCTGTCGATGATCAGCGCACCCTTGGTCATCGCGGGTACGACCTCGTTCCAGACGCTGAGCACATGCTTGCCTGCGGGCAGCATGGTGACGACGACATCGGCGCCCTTCACCGCGCCCGATGCGCTATCAGCGATGCCGGCGCCATCGGCCTTGGCTTGATTGCGGGAGGCCTCGACGAGATCGAACGCCACCACGTTGTGGCCGGCTTTGACCAGGTTGGCGGCCATTGGGCCGCCCATGTTGCCGAGACCGATGAATGCGATCGTGGCCATTGTCGTTTCCTCCAGATGTAGCGTTGATCAATTGAACTTCAGCTCGTCGGCGCCGATCTCGGCGAAATACGGCGCAAGCATTTGCGGCGTTACATCCTCGACCCGCGGCGGCGACCAGGTCGGATTGCGGTCCTTGTCGATGACAGCGGCGCGCACGCCCTCGCGGAAGTCATCACTGCGAAACACTTCGCAGGCGGCGCGATATTCGCGCACCAGGCACTCTTCCAGAGTTGACGCGGTTCGCGCGAGCCGCAGCAATTTCAGCGTCACCACCATGCCGCGCGGCGATTTTTCGGTGAGCGTCTTCAGCGTCGCCAGCGCGAATTCGGAGCCGTCGCGCTTCAGCGCGGCAAAAATGTCTTCCATGCGGTCGAAGCCGAACAGCGCGTCGATGACGGGCTCTTTGGCGGCGACCGGTCCCGCGGTTTCACCGGTCGCAAAACCGTTGATGAGTCTAGTGACATCGGCCGCAGTGGCGCCTTGGCGAACCTTGGTCAGAGCCGCACGCAGCTCCGGCCATTTGGCCGCAGATATCACGGCGTCAGCGAATTTCGCGTGGACCGCATCGGGGCCGTTCATGGTCTGGCCAGTCAGGCCGAAATAAGTGCCAATCTCGCCGGGCGAACGCGACAGCAGAAAGGTGCCGCCGACATCGGGGAAGAAACCGAGCCCGACCTCGGGCATGGCGAGCTTGGTGCGATCGGTGACGATCCGATGGCTGGCATGGCCCGAGAGGCCGACGCCACCGCCCATCACCAGGCCATCCATGAAGGCGACGTAGGGCTTCGGATATTTCGCGATCCGCGCGTTCATGACGTATTCCTGGCGCCAGAACCGGGCGCCGAGATCGCCGCCCTCGCGCGAGCTTTCCCAGAGGCCGCGGATGTCGCCGCCGGCGCAGAGACCGCGCTCGCCCGCGCCTTCCAGGATGATCACAGCGACGTCAGGATCGGTCTCGAACCTATCAAGCGCCGCGTCGATGCCTTCCGACATCTCCAGCGTCATGGCGTTGATCGCCTTGGGACGGTTGAGGCGGATCACGCCCGCCGCACCCTCGCGGCGAACGATCAGATCGCCCTCTTCCGCTTCACTCATCGCGCGCCCTCGATCAATTTGCGCGCCACGATGAGCCGCATGATTTCATTGGTGCCTTCGAGGATCTGGTGCACGCGCAGATCGCGCACGATCTTCTCGATGCCGTATTCGCTGAGATAACCGTAGCCGCCGTGAAGCTGGAGCGCGTGGTTGGCGACCTCGAAGCCCACATCCGTGCCGAAGCGCTTGGCCATCGCGCACAGCATGGTGGCGTCAGGGTCCTTGCGGTCGAGCGCCGCAGCCGCGCGCCACAGGAAGGTACGCGCGGCCTCCAACTCGATCGCCATGTCGGCGAGGCGGAATTGCAGCGCCTGGAATTCGTCGAGGCGTTTCCCAAACGCCTTGCGCTCCGTCATGTAGGCGCGCGCCTTGTCGAGCGCGGTTTGGGCACCACCAACAGAACAAGCCGTGATGTTGAGACGGCCCCCGTCAAGCCCAGCCATCGCGATCTTGAAACCGATGCCCTCCTCGCTCAGCCTGTTGGCAACTGGCACGCGGGCATTCTCGAAGATCACGGCGCGGGTCGGCTGCGCGTTCCAGCCCATCTTGCGCTCATTGGCACCGAACGAGACACCCGGCGTCTTGCCGTCGATGACGAGGGTCGAGATGCCGCCGGGACCGTCGCCGCCGGTGCGCACCATCGCGACCAGCAGATCGGTGCCGCCGGCGCCGGAGATGAACTGCTTCTGGCCGTTGAGCACATAGTGATCGCCGTCGCGCAGCGCCCGGGTGCGCAGCGCCGCCGCATCCGAGCCGGCGCCCGGCTCGGTCAGGCAATAGCTCGCGATCAGCTCCATGGTGCAGAGCCTTGGCAGCCATTGATGGCGCTGGGCATCGCTGCCGAAGGCATCGATCATCCAGCTCGCCATGTTGTGGATGGAAATGAAGGCCGAAATGGTCGGGCAGCCCGTCGCCAGCGCCTCGAAGATCAGCGCCGCGTCGAACCGCGTCATGGCGGAGCCGCCGACATCCTCGCGGATGTAGATGCCGCCCATGCCGAGCGTGGCGGCCTCGCGCATCACGTCGACGGGAAAATGCTTTTCCTCATCCCAGCGCAGCGCGTGCGGCGCGATCTTTTCCGCCGCGAACGCCAACGCCATGTCGCGAACCGCGACTTGATCCTCATTCAGGGCGAACTGCATGCTGGGCTCCTCACCTTCCTCGTCATCGCGAGGAGCTCGTGACAAAATTGCGGAGCAATTTTGCACTGAAGCGACGAAGCAATCCAGATTGTTTCTGCGGGAAGATTCCGGATTGCTTCGCTACGCTCGCAATGACGGGCTGGGCAACAGCCCTACTTCATCGTCGGGATCGAGAACTCCGCACCTTCCTTGACGCCGGACGGCCAGCGCGAGGTCACCGTCTTGGTCTTGGTGTAGAAGCGGATCGAGTCCGGGCCGTGCTGGTTGAGATCGCCGAAGCCAGACTTCTTCCAGCCGCCGAAGGTGTAGTAGGCGATCGGCACCGGGATCGGCACGTTGATGCCGACCATGCCGACATTCACCTTGGCCGCGAAGTCGCGCGCCGCGTCGCCGTCCCGGGTGAAGATGGCAACACCGTTGCCGTAATCATGGTCGGACGGCAGCGCCAGCGCTTCCTTGTAGTCATGCGCACGCACGACCGACAGAACGGGACCGAAGATCTCTTCCTTGTAGATTCGCATGTCCTTGGTGACGTTGTCGAACAGCGAACCGCCGAGATAGAAGCCTTTCTCGTAGCCCTGCATCTTGAAGCCGCGGCCGTCGACCGCGAGCGTCGCACCTTCCTTGATGCCGATGTCGATGTAGCTCTTGACCTTCTCGACCGCCTCGCGCGTGACCAGCGGGCCGTAATCGGCGGACGGATCGATCGAGGTGCCGATCTTGAGGCTCTCGACGCGCGGGATCAGCTTGTCCATCAGGCGATCCGCAGTGGTCTTGCCGACGGGAACGGCGACCGAAACGGCCATGCAGCGCTCGCCGGCCGAGCCGTAGCCCGCGCCGATCAGCGCGTCGACGGCCTGGTCCATGTCGGCATCAGGCATGATGATGGCGTGGTTCTTGGCGCCGCCAAAACACTGGCAGCGCTTGCCGGTCTGGGCGGCGCGCTCATAGATGTACTGCGCAATCGGCGTGGAGCCGACGAAGCCGATGGCCTTGATATCGGGATCGTCGAGGAGCGCGTCGACCGCTTCCTTGTCGCCGTTGACGACGTTGAGGATACCGGCCGGCAGGCCCGCCTCTATCATCAGCTCGGCAAGCTTCATCGGCACGCCGGGATCGCGCTCGGACGGCTTGAGGATGAAGGCGTTGCCACAGGCGATCGCCGGGGCGAACTTCCACATCGGGATCATCGCCGGGAAATTGAAGGGCGTGATGCCGGCGACGACGCCGAGCGGCTGGCGCAGCGAATAGATGTCGATGCCGGGGCCAGCGCCCTCGGTGTACTCGCCCTTCATCAGATGCGGGATGCCGCAGGCGAATTCGGCGACCTCGAGACCACGCTGGATGTCGCCCTTGGCGTCCGGCACGGTCTTGCCGTGCTCGCGCGCGAGCAACTCGGCGAGCTTGTCGTAGTCGCGCTGCACCAGCTCGACGAATTTCGTCATCACGCGGGCCCGGCGCTGCGGATTGGTCGCAGCCCATTCAGGCTGTGCCGCACGCGCGTTCTCGACGGCGGCGCGAACCTCGGCCTTCGAGGCGAGCGCGACCTTGGCCTGAACGTCACCGGTCATCGGCTCGAAGACGTCGGCCGTCCGGCCCGACGTGCCCTTCACTTCCTTGCCACCGATGAAATGTCCGACTGAACGCATGGAATGATCTCCTTGAGGGCGAGCTGGAACGCTTTGACAAATCCTATCGACCTGCATTTATTTGGATTCAAGTCTGATATATTGCACCATAGATGTGCGAAAATGCTGGATCAAGGCACCATCGATTGGGATGACTTTCGCTTCGTGCTGGCCATCGTGCGGGGCGGCTCGGTATCGGCTGCGGCAAAACAGCTCGGCGTCGACCATGCCACGGTGATCCGTCGCGTGGGTCGGCTGGAAAAGTACCTCTCGGCAAAGCTGTTTGACCGGCGCAAGACCGGCTATCTCCTCACCGAGGCCGGCCAGCGCGTCGCCGACAGCGCGGAAGCCATGGAATCCACCATCGTCGCCAACCAGGAGCAGGTCGGCGGCTCGGTGGCGCGGCTGACCGGGACGGTGCGGATTGGCGCGCCTGACGGATTCGGCACGGCCTTCCTGGCGCCACGGCTGGCGCCGTTCGCCGATCGCTATCCCGACCTCGATCTGCAACTTGTGGCGACGGCGCGGCTGTTCAGTCTCTCCAAGCGCGAGGCCGACATTGCGATCAGCCTGACCATGCCCAAGGAAGGCCGCATCGTCGGTCGCAAGCTGCTCGACTACCGCCTCGGGCTCTATGCGGCGCCAGCCTACCTCGACCGCTTCCCGAAAATCACCTCGCGCGAGATGCTGCCGCAACACCGCTTCGTCGGCTACATCGAGGAGCTGCTGTTCACGCCGGAGCTCGATTACCTGCCGCAGGTGTCGCCACGGATTTCAGCGCGGCTGCGCAGCGCCAATCTGATCGCGCAGCTCAATGCGACGCTCGCAGGCTTCGGCATCGCGGTGCTGCCGCATTTCATGGCCAGCGATTATCCGCAGCTCGTGGCGGTGCTGCCCGAGGAGGTCTCGATCGTCAGGACGTTCTGGATGCTGATGCATGCCGACAGCAAGGACCTCGCGCGGATCAGGGCCGTGGCGGATTACATCGGCGAGATCGTAGAGCGCGAACGGGCTTTGTTCGCGGGGCGAGCTTCGTAGGGTGGTTAGCCGAAGCGTAACCCACCACTTCCGTCGCCGCGGAGAGTAACAGCGGCGGGTTACGCTTCGCTGACCCGCCCTACGCATTCAGCGGCATCCCGGCTAGCTCTGCTTCTTCTTGGCTGGTGCAGCCTTCACCGGCTCCCGCTTCGCCCCCTCCAACGCGCTGTCCTTGCCCGCCTTCAGCACCTCATCCGACAGCTCGCCAGAGCCAGCGATGCGCGCCAGCAGCATGGTGCCGGCCATGGTCGCCAGCGTCGCGATCGCCTGCTTCCGCGCGGCCTTGCGCGGCATGTTCGGGATGAAATCGGTCATCATCTCGAGCATCTCGTCGAGCTTGCCCGCAAAAGCTTTTCGCGTCTTCGGGCTCTCGCGCGCGATCTCGGCGCCGAGCGCGGGGATCGAGCAGCCATGGCCGGGATTGTCCCGGTGCAAAGCCGAGAGATAGGTCTCGACGATCTGCGCGAACTGCTTCTCGGGCGCGACCTGATCGGACTGCTTGCGCCAGTGTTCCATCGAGCGGTCCATGGCGTAGGCAAACGCCTCGATCACCAGGGCCTCGCGGGAATCGAAATGCGCGTAGAAGCCGCCATGGGTCAGGCCCGCCTCTTTCATGAGATCGGCGACGCCGATGCCATGGGCGCCCTTTTCGCGCAGCCGGACGGACGCCTTCTTCACGATGCGGTCGTGGGTTTCCTGCTTGTGTTCCCGGGAATAGCGCATGCGGCTCTCATTGAATGTCGGAGGTCATCTCATAACACGGATATCGACCGGCGGGCGCATTAATTCCCGGCAAAATTGCTGCCGATCATGGAAAAGGTTGCAGTTGCATGGACTGCGAGGGCTCCCTTGGCGTCGCGCACAAAACCTTCGGTGTAGCTGGTCTGGCGCCCCAGCTTGATCACCTTGCCTTCGGCCGAGATCAGCCCCGACCGCACCGAGAGCGGACGCAGGAAGGTCATTTTCAGGTCGAGCGTGACGGATCCCTGCCCTGCCTCCAATCTGGTCGAAACCGCACATCCCATGGCGGTGTCGAGGAGCGCGGCGGCCGTGGCGCCGTGCAGAAGCCCGATGGTGTTTTCGAGATCCTCGCGGGGCTCCAGTTCCATCACAATGCGGCCTGGCTCGACCAGGGCCATGATGAAGCCGATCAGCTTCGCAAAGGGCGGCGGCGGCAGCCGGCCGTCGCGGATGCCCAGCATGGCGTCCATGCCCGAGAGCCGCATCGCCACTTTCGCAACCGGCGCAGGCGCCTGCCAATCCACCACGCGCTCGCGCCGCTGCGCTGACGAAAACAGGTCGAGTTGAGTGGGCTCAGCCATGGGTCGCCTCTTTATATGATTTACATCATACTATGTGGCGGACTTCGCACTTGCAACTCCGCCCCGGCGCTTGACACGGGAGCCGTTTCGGCCCGGAAGTGATCCCGGCCGGCGCGCCTCGCGCTGGTCCGCGAAACTTCGAGATCTCACGATGGACATGCTCAACGACCACTGCGGCGTGACGCGCGATGCGCGCGGCGTCGTCGATGTCGCGATCTGCAATGCCGGCACTCTGAACATTCTGGGCTCGCCCGTGATCGATGCGGTGCGCGAAGGCCTGCAACAGCTCGCTAACGACCGCAGCATCCGCGTCGCCGTGCTGCGCGGCCAAAGCGAGAAGAGCATGATCGGCGGGGCCGACATCAAGGAGATGGCGAAGCTCGACCAGACGTCCGCCGAAGCCTTCATCAGCCGGCTGCGCGACCTCTGCGAAGCCGTACGCCAGTTCCCTGCCCCAATGATCGCACGCATGCCCGGCTGGTGCCTCGGCGGCGGGCTCGAGGTGGCGGCGGCCTGCGACTTCCGGATCGCCGCGCATGATGCGCATTTCGGCATGCCCGAGGTTCGCGTCGGCATTCCCTCGGTGATCCACGCCGCGCTCTTGCCGCGCCTGATCGGCTGGGCCCGCGCCCGGTGGCTGGTGATGACCGCGGAGAACATCGACGCGCCGACGGCGCTGGCCTGGGGCCTGGTCGACAAGGTCGCGCCGGCCGGCGGGCTTGATGCCGCAATCAATCACCTCGTGACCGCGCTGCTCGAATGCGGCCCCGAGGCGCTGCGCTCGCAGAAGGCACTGTTGCGGCAATGGGAGGAATTGCCGCTGACGGAATCGGTCAACCTCAGCGTCAAGGTGTTCGGCCAATCGTTCCTGACGGACGAACCGACGCGACTGATGCAGGCGTTTGTGAACAGGAAGCGGTAAGCGGACGCCCTGCGATCGAGCGCCCCCAATTCATCCGAACCACGACAATTTCTCATGCCGGGCACGGTTGCATTTTTTGCGCCGCATCATATGATGAACATCATGCAACGCCATCGCAGGGAGCTTCGTCATGGCTGAAACCGCCGATCCCGTCGTCATCGTCTCCGCCGCCCGCACCCCGCTTGGCCGCTTCATGGGCGAGTTGTCGCCGCTTGCCGCGCACAAGCTCGGATCGCATGTGATCAATGCCGCACTGGAACGCGCCAAGCTTCCGCCCGAAAAGGTCGACGAGGTGTTCATGGGCTGTGTGCTGCCGGCCGGCCAGGGCCAGGCGCCGGCGCGCCAGGCGGCGCGAGCGGCGGGCCTGCCCGATGCCACCGGCGCCACCACTGTCAACAAGGTCTGTGGTTCCGGCATGAAGGCGACCATGCTGGCGCACGACATCATCCGCGCCGGCTCGGCCGAACTCGTCGTCTCCGGCGGCATGGAGAGCATGAGCAACGCGCCGTACCTGCTGGCGAAGGCGCGCGGCGGCTATCGCGCCGGCCATGACCGCATCATCGACCACATGATGATGGACGGTCTCGAGGACGCCTACGAGACCGGCCGCTCCATGGGCGATTTCGGCGAAGCCACGGCCGAAGCCTATCAATTCACCCGCAAGGACCAGGACGCCTATGCGATGGAAACGCTCAGCCGCGCGCGCAAGGCGGTCGAGGGCGGCGCGTTCAAGGCCGAGATCGCACCGATCACGCTGACCGAGAAGGCAGGTCCGCGCATCATCGCCAATGACGAGCATCCGCTGAAGGTCGATCCGGCCAAGATCCCCGGACTGAAGCCGGCCTTCCGCGCCAACGGCACCATCACGCCGGCGGCCTCCTCCGCCAACGCCGACGGCGCCGCAGCGCTGGTTCTGACGAAACGGTCGCTCGCCGATCGCAATGGCCTGCAAGCGATTGCCGAGATCAAGGGCCATGCCACCCACAGCCAGGAGCCGCAATGGTTCACCACGGCGCCCATTCCGGCGATCCGAAAGCTGCTCGACAAGGTCGGCTGGAGCGCCGGTGACGTCGACCTGTTCGAGATCAACGAGGCCTTTGCCGTGGTGGCGATGGCGGCGCAGCGCGACCTCGGCATTCCCCGTGACAAGCTCAACGTTAACGGCGGCGCTTGCGCGCTCGGTCATCCCATTGGCGCCACCGGCGCGCGGCTGATCGTGACGCTGCTGCATGCACTCGAGGCCAATCATCTCAAGCGCGGCGTCGCGGCGCTTTGCATCGGCGGCGGCGAGGCCACTGCGATCGCGGTGGAGCGTCTCGCGCACTGACGCGCCGAAGTCCGAAAATGAGGGAAGTCTGTCATTTCAGACTTCCCGTTCCCGTGCCAGACTGCAACAATGACGCGGGTGTCGCTGACCCCGCCAACCTGGATCGAGGGGCAATGATCTCGAACTGGCTTTCGTCCGCACTCGGCCGTCGCAACATCCACTATGGCTGGGTGATGGTCGGCGTGACCTTCTTCGCCGCGCTGATCAGCGCCGGCACGGTCGGCGCACCCGGCGTGTTCATCGTTCCCTTGCAGAAGGAGTTCGGCTGGAGCACGGCTGAAATCTCCTCGGCGCTATCGATCCGCTTCGTCCTGTTCGGACTGATGGCGCCGTTTGCCGCCGCCCTCCTCAATCGCTACGGCCTGCGCAACGTCACCCTGACCGCGCAGCTCATCGTCGTCTCGGCGCTGGTGCTCTCGCTCGGCATGACCCAGGTCTGGCAACTCGTGGCCCTGTGGGGCGTGGTGATCGGCATCGGGACCGGCATGACCGCGCTGGTGCTAGGGGCCACCATCGCGACGCGCTGGTTTGCGGCGCGCCGGGGCCTCGTCATCGGCGTCATGACTGCGAGCGTCGCCACCGGCCAGCTCGTGTTTTTGCCGCTGCTCGCAAGCCTGACCGAACGTTACGGGTGGCGCCTCGCGCTCGGCTTCGTCTGCATCATGCTCGGCGTCTCTGCAACCGCTGTCGCGCTCGTGATGCGCGACCGGCCAAGCGATGTGGGCCTGCGTCCCTTCGGCGACGAAGGCAGCGAGCCCCTGCCCGCTCCGCCCGTCAGCAACGGCTCGATCACGGCAGTCGCGCTCGGCACGCTACGCGATGCCTCGAAGTCATCTGCGTTCTGGATCCTGTTTGCGACGTTCTTCGTCTGCGGCGCCTCGACCAACGGGCTCGTGCAGGTGCACCTGATCCCGATGTGCCTCGATTTCGGCATCCCGCAGGTTCAGGCCGCGAGCCTGCTGGCGGCGATGGGCATCTTCGATTTCTTCGGCACCATCATGTCGGGCTGGCTGTCGGACCGCTACGACAATCGCTATCTCCTGTTCTGGTACTATGGCCTGCGCGGGCTCTCGCTGATCTTCCTGCCGTTCAGCGATTTCTCCTTCTATGGCCTGTCGATCTTCGCGATGTTTTACGGCCTTGACTGGATCGCGACCGTGCCGCCCACGGTGCGCCTGACCGCACAGAAGTTCGGACCCGAGCGCGCCAACCTGGTGTTCGGCTGGATCTTCGCCGGCCATCAACTCGGCGCCGGCAGTGCCGCGTTCGGTGCGGGCCTGTCGCGGACGCTGCTGCAGAGCTATTTGCCCGCCTTCTTTATCGCCGGCGCGCTCTGCGTGTTCGCTTCTCTGATCGTGCTGGCGCTGGCGCGACAGCCGAAGCCGCAGGCAAAACCTGTGATGGCGTAGTGCTGTCGGGACACACGCCCGCTATCTCGCGGCTCAATCCACTGCGCAGCTTCGTCAATGGTGCTGACGGTAATTCCCCGGAATTGCTGTTGCACCTGGGCGGGTCTGGGATGCGTCATCCAACGCATCCGCCATCGAGACAGACGACTGCCCTGCATCCTCTGGAGATGATCATGCGCAACCTAGCAGCAGCGATGACAATCGTGATCTCGTTGAGCGCGCCGGCTTTGGCTCAGAAGGCCGAGATCGACGCGAACAATGCGAAATGGCTCGAACTGTTCAATAAGGGCGATTTTTCCGGGATTGCGTCCCTCTACAGCGCCGATGCGATCGCATTGCCACCCGGGTCCTCGATGGTGCAGGGCCGAACGGCCATCGAGGCAATGTGGAAAAGCATGGCTGAACAAGTGACCGATCCGAAGCTCACAACACTGGACGTCAAACCGCTCGGCTCTTCCGCGGCACGCGAGATCGGCACGTTCATATTGAAGACCAAGGGGGCATCCCCGCAGGAGGTGACCGGCAAATACGTCGTCGTGTGGGAGAAAGTCGGAGAGGATTGGAAGCTCACCACCGACATCTGGAACGACGGCAAATAGCGTCTTACGGCAGCTGGATCAGGCCGACGCACCTGTTCATTCGCCGTTGTCATTCAAGACGCCTGCGCTATCGTGCGTACGCGGCACAGCCGCGACATTCATCCGATAATTCTAGTGATGGGAGAATCGCATGAAATTCATAACCACCTGGAGCGTACCCCAAGGAACCTTCAACGCAGCCGTCGCCCGCTTTCTGGAGACCGGTGGCGCGCCCCCGGAGGGAGTCAAGATGCTCGGTCGCTGGCATGGCATGAATGGACAGGGATTTGCGATCTCTGAATCGAGTGATCCGAAAGCCATGTATCGTTGGCTCGCGCAATGGGCCGACCTGCTTCCATTGACAGTCACGCCTTGTCTCGAGGACGGAGACGCGGGCGAGGTCATGGCGTCACTCCCCAAACGTTGACCGTCAAGCGCTCATCATCGATCTACACGTCACTGCCGCCGCCGAACCGGCGGTAGTGACATGCTCGTCGCCGCTAGGGCTTAGCCGGAGACCGAAGCTCCCATTGCTCGAGGCGCTCGATCGACGCTTGCCGTTCATGCTGGCCCAGCCAGATCGTGAAGAGAACCAGCGCACCAGCGAGAGCGCTGATGCCGAAATATAGGTTCTTCATACGCTTTGAATGCGGCGGGCCGGAAATCGTTCCTGGCATTGTGTCCTTTGGCCGGCAGCGGACCATCATCGGACATCCACTGCCAAATCTGGAACGATCGTTGACTTGCTTCAGTTCTTAGAGAGCCGGAGGTATGAGAGTGTAGGGAAAGAGTACGAGATGACGAATGTACTGAAGCTTCCGACATGGGCGGACGATGACCACGTGTTCGCGGTCGTTGAAACTCCCCGCGCGAGCACATGCAAGCTGGACTTCGATCCGAAACTCCACATTTTCACCCTCGCGAAGCCGCTGATGGCGGGGCTCAGCTATCCCTATGATTGGGGCTTCATCCCTTCGACCAAAGCTCCGGATGGAGATCCCCTCGACGTCCTGATCATCCATGATGCGCGCACGTATCCTGGCGTCGTCCTCAAATGCAAACCGATCGGCATTCTGGAGATGGAGCAGAAAAGCAAGGGCAAGAAGGAGCGCAATGATCGCGTGTTCGCGGTACCCGATCGATCGCCCCTCGAAACGGACCTGAGGGACATCCGCCATCTGCCTTCGCGCGCGCGAGGTGAACTCGAAGAGTTCTTCCGTGCCACCAACGTGCTCGAGAACAAGGAGCTCGAGTTCCTGGGCTGGCGTGGTCCCCGGCACGCCGTCAAGACCATCAGACGTTTGTCCGGTTAAAACGTCGGAACATCAACAAATGTTAGGTGCGCGGAAGCCCTTCAGGTGCCACTGTGCCCCTCGGCGGCCGGCATTCTCGGGGCGCGCCTCGAGTGGTCGCCTACCCTCCCGTTTCAGGGGTCTGCATCTTGTTGCGATTCAAGCTGAGCAGGTCAGCCAAGTGCCTGATACAGGCCGCGGCTTTTGCAAGCCTGCTTGCAGGCTCGCACGCTCTCGCACAGGACGACAAGAAAACCGATGACGACAAGCCCGCCGATCCCGATACCGGCGAAAGCACCGTTGAGGAAAAGACGCTTGGGCTTCTTCCAAACCCCTTCGAAAAACATGGAGTCAAGTTTGCCGTGACCTACATTGGCGAGACGCTCGGAAATGTGACGGGCGGCCTCAAGCAAGGTGCGATCTACGAAGGCCGGCTCAATCTCGCCGTTGATGTCGACCTGCAGAAGCTCGCCGGAATTGACAAGCTGACCTTTCACGCCAACATGTTCCAGATTCACGGCGAGGGCTTGTCGCGCAATTATCTCGGCAATTTTCTGGTCGTCAGCGGCATTGAAGCACTGCCGTCCACCCGCTTGTACGAAGCCTATTTCGAGAAGCAGTGGGGCGACAAGAAGGTCTCGCTCAAGTTTGGTCAGCTCGCCGCCGACAGCGAGTTCTTCAATACGAAATACACCGACGTCTTTACCAACGCTTCGATGGGCTGGCCGGCGATCACATCGCTGGACCTGCCAAGCGGCGGGCCTTCACCGCCGCTGGCGGCGATGGGCACCCGCCTGCTGGTCAACGTGACGGACCACCTGTCTGTGCTTGGCGGCGTGTTCGACGGCAACCAGGCGGGACCTGGGCCCGACGATCCGCAGCAACGCGACCGCTATGGCGTCAATTTCCGCGTCAACGATCCACCCCTCCTCCTCGGCCAGATCCAGTATGCGTGGAACAACAAAAAGGGCGATCCCAATCTGACCGGGCAGATCAAGCTCGGCGGCTGGCGTCACTTCGGATCGTTTTCCGATCTGCAACTTGCGAACAATGGAGTGTCTCTCGCCGCTGCCGCCAGCAGCGGTACGCCCCTCATGTTGGCGGGTGACATTGGAGGATGGGCCGTCTTCGAGCAGCAGCTCTATCGCGTGCCGAAGAGCGACGATCGCGGGATCGGCGTATTCGCCCGCGTTTCGGGTGCGCCAGCCGACCGCAACCTGATCGATCTCTATGCGGACGCCGGGTTCGAGTTCATCGGACTGAGCGACAAGCGTCCCGACGACAAGTTCGGCATCGCGGCAGGTTACGCGCACGTCTCGCGGCGAGCCCAGGCGCTCGACGCCGACTATCGGGTGATGATCGGACCATCCTGGCCGGCGCGCACCTTCGAAGGACTTTTGACGGCCGTCTACCAGTATCAGCTACGCGATGGCTGGACCCTTCAGCCGAATTTCCAATACATCATCCATCCCGGCGGGGGGGCGACCGACCCCTTGGGACCGATGCCGGGCAAGGCGCTCAAGAACGCGGCGGTGCTGGGTCTGAGAACGACACTGAAATTTTAGGACGCGCAAGCAAGAACCTGCCCGCGCAACCGACAGCTGGCCTGGCGACCGAAGCCGCCCGCAATGCCGCGGGCCCATCACGGCATCAATCAGGTGGCGAGCCCCCAGCCGGTCTTCTGCAACAGCTCGCTTCGATTGTCCTGGCTGCGTTTAGCCCTCGTTAATGATGCCGCTCAATCCGGCAACGGCGGATTTCGGCGGCCCATGTTCGCGCGATCCGCGTAAGCCTTGCTTAACGGGCGATCTTCAAAGTTTCGCTCTGCCGAGAAGTCCGCAGAGGCCGCCCGGTCGCGTTCCTCGATCCTTGATGAGCCAGGGAAAATTGCCTTTGCCGAGACTCACGGCGATTAGGATGAAGATCATGCTCCGCGCTTGGTTGTGTCGTTTTGCCAGAGATCGCAAGGCCAACGTCGCCGTGATCTTTGCGCTGGTGATGGTTCCGACCGTCTTTCTGCTGGGCATGGCGCTGGACTACACGCATACGCAGCACATGAAGGTGAACCTCGACTCGGCCAGCGACGCTGCCGCCGTCGCCACAGTCACCTCGGCAATGATGCAGCAGAGCCCGCAGGCGGCCCAGACCGCAGCGAAGAACGTCTTCAACGTCACCGCGAACGCTCTGGTGAGCAACAACAACTTGCCCGCGCAGCCAAATTTCACGGTCGCTGTCAATTGCAGCAGACCCGATGCCACAACCGGCTACTGTACCTACGCCCCGTGCCCGGGCGTGGACGCAGTCTATGCTGACCCTGTCAACTCGAACAACCAGGTCGTTCGCAACGTCCAGATTTGCTACAACGCGACCGCGACCAATGCCTTCCCAACCCTGCTCAAACAGGCAAGCTGGCCGTTCGCAGGTCAGTCATTGGCACGCAACCAGGGCGCCCCCAACATCAATTTCTATCTCTTGCTGGACGACTCGCCTTCGATGGCCATCGGCGCAACATCGAGCGACATCAACACGCTGATCGCCAACACGCAAAAGCAGGTCGACTCAAGCGGCACCAAAGGGTGCGGATTCGCATGCCACGAAACCAATCCCGCCGCAGACAATCTGGGCAATCCAGGTGGAATTGACAACTACCAGCTTGCTCGCAATCTCGGCCTCACGTTACGCATCGATCGTGTAACCCAGGCCGTCAAATCCCTGATGACGACAGCCCAAAGCGTATCGACCACCAATCGAAATACTTATGGGGTTGCGATCTATACGTTTGATTGGCAGTTGAACAGCAGCTCGCCGATCTTCGCGCCTTCCGGAAAACCGGGGGTGGTGCAAACTCCCGTGACGCCCAACTCGACAACCAGCTACACGGTAGCGACCATCCAGAATTACGCCAACAACATCGCGGTCCTGCCAGTTTACAAGAATAACTGGCTGACATCGTCGAACAACAATAGCGATGCCGACACCAGCATCGCGGGCGCATTGAGCGGTCTCAACAAGATCATGCCGAATCCGGGGAACGGTACCAACGTCGCCAACGACACGCCACAGGAAGTCGTGTTCCTCGTGACCGACGGCGTTGAGGACGTCAACATTACGACCGACGCGTACACGACCTCCTGCAAGAAGACTCTCACTGGCAAGCGCTGCCAGGCGCCGCTCGATCCCACGATCTGCACCACCATCAAGAACAGGAAGATCCGCATCGCGGTGCTTTACACCGAATATGACGACGCGGCGCTCCATAAAACGAACTCCTGGTACGACAGCTGGATCTACCCCTTCAATGGAACGTCCACCGGCTCGACCAGCCAGATCGAGACAAATCTGCAAAGCTGCGCCTCATCGCCCGATTTGTATCAGAAGGTGTCGACCAACGGCGACATCACCAGCGCTCTCCAGGCTCTCTTCCTCAAGGTCGCGTCCGACCCCCGCCTGACTCAATAGAGAAAGCAAACATGACCGCCACGCACGCCGTGCCCACAACCAGACGCCGCCGCTGGCGCGCGTTCTTTGCCGACCGGAAGGGCGCAACCGCGGTCGAGTTCGCGCTGATCGCCCCGGCTTTCATCGCTTTGCTGGTCGCGATCATCCAGACCTTCCTGGTTTTCTTTGCGCAGCAGCTCCTGGAACAGGTGGTGAACCAATCGAGCCGGGCGATCCTGACGGGGCAGGCGCAGGCCCAGGGCATGACGCAGGCCCAGTTTGCGAGCGCGGTCTGCTCCAACGTCGTGATCCTATTCGACTGCAGCGGCCTGATGATCGACGTCCAGGTTGCCAACTCATGGAGTTCGACCAACACGGCCCTGCCAAGCCTCACTTATGACGGCAATGGAAAGGTGACGAACGTCTGGCAATTCAACCCCGGCAATCAGGGAGACATCGTCGTCGTGCGGGTGATGTATCTGTGGCCGGTTTTCCTGGGTCCACTCGGCTTCACTTTGGCAAACCAACCGAATAGCAACAGCCGCCTGATAATGTCGTCCACGGCTTTCATGAACGAGGCTTTCGTCAACTCATGAGCCCGACGCCTCATCGCATGCGGAAGTTCTGGGTGGACACGCGCGCCGTGGCCGCGACGGAGTTCGCCATCGTAGTGCCGTTCATGCTGGTGCTCTATGTGGGGGGCGTCGAACTCGGCAACGGGATGGCGATCAGCGTCAAGGTCAGTGAAACCGCCCACACGGTCGTGGATCTGGTGTCGCGAAACGCATGCGTCACCGACACGACGCTGAGCGCCATGCTTGGCGCATCGGCGGCGACGATCGCTCCCTATTCTTCGGCGAACACGACGGTCATCGTGTCGGAAGTATCCACGGACGCCAACGGCAAAGCGACCGTGACCTGGAGCAAAGCACTCAACGGCACCCCACGCCCAGTGGCTCAGCCGATAACTCTGCCAACGGCCCTCGGCACTCCCTCGCCCTCCAATGTATCGTTGCTGCTCGGCGAGGTCACGTACCAATACACCCCCAACCTTGGCTATACGATCAGCGGGACCATCCCGATCGGCGAGAGCTACTACCTGTATCCGCGCGTTTCCTCGGCCGTGCAGTATCCGTGCAGTTGAAGCCGGGCGTATCCGGAGGACCTTGGTCTCGCAGGCGCAGGATGTTGGCGAACCTGTCGGGAGACGTTGCGGGAAATTCTCCTGAGGTTACCGATATTGCCGTTAGACTTCCTGTCCCAAACGTGGACAATGCTCCTCAAGCGCTTCGCGCGCAGTGCACACCAAGATGCGCCAGAGGAAACAAGATGCCGACCGCCTTTCCGTCACCCGTCCCTGCCATTCCCACTGCTCCTTTGACCGCCCAACTCCGCGACGCGTTGCGCGCGATCGTGGGCGAGAAGGGTTTCATCGAGGATGAGCACGGCAAGCAGCCGTTCGTCACGGACTGGCGCGGACAGCTGTTCGGCAGCGCCGGCGCGGTCGTACGTCCCGCCAGTACCGATGAGGTCTCGAAGGTGGTCCGGCTCTGCAATGCGCACGGCGTCGCGATCGTGCCGCAGGGCGGCAACACCGGACTGATGGGCGGCGCCACGCCCTGGCCGGCGCATACAGGCATCGTGCTGTCGCTCGGCCGGATGAACCGCGTGCTGGACATCGATCCCGTCGGCTATGCGATGACGGTCGAGGCCGGCTGCGTCTTGCAGACCCTGCAAGAGACCGCGGCCAGTCACGACAGATTCCTGCCGCTCAGCCTTGGCGCACAGGGCTCCTGCATGATCGGCGGCAATCTCTCGACCAATGCCGGCGGCGTGCAGGTGCTGCGCTACGGCAACGCCCGCAATCTCGTCCTGGGCCTCGAGGTCGTCTTGCCCAATGGCGACGTCTGGGACGGACTGCGCGCCTTGAAGAAGGACAACACCGGCTACGACCTCAAGCATCTCTTCATGGGCGCCGAGGGAACGCTCGGCATCATCACCAAGGCGGTCGTCAAGCTGTGGCCGGCGCCGAAGGACGTGTGCACCGCGTGGCTGGCCGTTCGCGATCCGCGCGCGGCGCTCGAGATCCTGTCGGAGGCGCATGCGGCCTCCGAGGACAATGTCGGGTCCTGCGAGCTGCTGAGCCGCGCCGCGGTCGACCTCGTGATGCGCCACATTCCCGGCGTCCAGGATCCGCTCAAGGCGGATACGCCGTGGTACCTGCTGCTGGAATGGTCGTCTTCGCGCGCACGGCAAGACGGAGCTGATGGCATGTCGGAGAAGCTGGAGGCGTTTCTCGCCGATCAACTCGAGGCCGGTCGCGTGCTCGACGCGGTGATCGCGCAGACCGTCAGCCAATCGCGCAACATGTGGCGCATCCGGGAAGCCATGGCCGAGGCCTCCCGCGCCGAGGGTCCTGGCATCAGCTACGACATATCGGTCGCGATCTCCAGGATTCCCGAATTCATCGACAAGGGGCTCAAGGCCGTGCTCGACATTCTCCCGAGCATTCGCCCCTACCCTCTCGGGCACATCGGCGACGGCAACCTGCACTTCTCGTTCATGGGGCCAATCGGCATGGATCAGCCGACACTGAACCAGTACACCGCCGCCCTCACGCGCGCCGTGAACGATCTCGTCACCTCCATGGGCGGCTCGATCTCGGCGGAGCACGGCATCGGCATCGAGAAGCTCGACGAGCTCAGCCACTACCGGTCAAAGACCGAGCTCGACATCATGCGCACCATCAAGCGCGCGCTCGATCCGCAGAACATCATGAATCCCGGCAAGGTGCTCCGGGTGTGATTGGGCCCGGGCACCTCGCCATTCTCTCGAACTCACTCTCAACTCATCGAGGCGCGCGGGTTGACGATAGTGTAGCCCCGCAGCGAACGCGCATGCATTCGCGTTGTGTGACCGCCCGAATTGGCGTCGTACGCCATCCACATGTCGCCTCCGAGGGACTGCTCCAGAACGAAGACATGGCCGCGACGCGCGGCGACCATTCCGGGCGCCGGCGCGGTGCGCGGAAAGCGCAGCCAGTTGGCTGCGAGATTTAGCTCCGGCACGATACGTCCGAACACGCGCAGCGACGCGCCGCAGCCGCAAAAGGCCGAAGGGCAACCGGCCGGCCGGCCGCCGACGATCCGATCGCCGGAGACAGTCACCACTGTGGCGGCGGCGCCGCTCTCAGCCGTGAGTTGTTTTGAACGGTATGCTTGTAGTGAGTACCTCGACACGTGCTCGCGAGGCGTTTGCGCATTCGAGAAGTCGCAGGGCATGACGACATTGCATTCAGTCGCTCTAATGATGCGGTAGGGTCGTGCTTCCGAAGCAATTGAGCTAATGATAACGAAGAGAAACGCAGAAATTACCGACTTGAACATTGCAGGACTCCAAATTTGAAGCCCTACCCCGGCAATGAGAAACCAATAGCAGTTTGGCTGAAATGGGCCTAAAGGACGGCCGAAAATGGCTGCAATTGTGAGCCGCCCGCGTCCATCCTCATATGCCACACGTTGCGAGCGGAATGATTAACTCGCAGAGTGAGAACGATTGCCCGCCGCGTTTCGCTGGCATCGCGCCTTTTTGCGAGGACCCTACGGTCGAATCGAAAAATTCTGCGGCGGCCCCGCTTTGCGCAGCGGCTCGGCGAGACGCGCGAACTCGCAGAGCAGCGGACGCGTCTTCCTGGGATCGATGATCTCCTCGACCCAGAATTTCTCGGCCGAGCGGAAGGGCGAGCGCAGCTTGTTCAACCGCTCCTGGATCTCGTTCAGCTTCGCCGCCTTGTCCTCGGCCGCATCGATGTCGGCGCGGTAGGCGGCCTCGATGCCGCCTTCGAGCGGCAGCGAGCCCCAATAGGCCGATGGCCAGGCGTAGCGGATCGAGAAGCGGTCGGCGGGCTGGTGCACGACTCCAGCCACACCAAACGCGTTGCGCAGGATCACGGTGCACCAGGGCACGGTGGTCTGGTTGACCGCCGCCATGGCGCGCACGCCGTGACGGATGGTGGCCGCCTTTTCTGCATCGAGGCCGATCATGAAGCCGGGGCAGTCCATGAGATAGACGATCGGTAGGTGGAAGGTCTCGGCGAAATCCACCCAGCGCACCACCTTCTGGCAGGCATCCGCGGTCCAGGAGCCACCATAGTGGAAGCTGTCGCTGGCAAGCAGCATCACCGCCCTGCCTTCGAGGCGTGCAAGACCAACGATAACAGGCTTGCCGAAATTGCCGGCGACCTCCAAGAACGAGCCCTTGTCGACGACCTGCTCGATGATCGGTCGCATCTTGTAGACCTGCTTGCGGTTGCGCGGCACCGCATTCATCAGCGCCTCCTCGCTGCGCTCCGGATCATCAGTGCAGGGCAAGGTCGGCGGCAGCTCGTAGACCGATGACGGCAGATAAGAGAGGAAGCGCCGCGCACAGGCGAAGGCCTCCTCCTCGGTGTCGACGGCATGATCGACCGCGCCGGCGCGAGTCTGGATGTCGGCGCCGCCAAGCTCTTCCTTCGAGAGGTTCTGGCCCAAGGCCTTCACCACCGGCGGCCCCGCGACGAACATCGCCGACGTCCGCGTCATGATGGAATAGTGGCTGGCGGCGAGGCGCGCGGCACCGAGGCCCGCAACCGAGCCGAGGCCGAGCGCGACAACGGGTACGCGCGACAGGTTTTCCGTCGTGAAGCGATACCAGCGGGTGCCGCCGATGCCTCCGGGCAAATTCGCCGCGCCCTTGGTCTCGATGGTCTTGACCGAGCCGCCGCCGCCGGAGCCTTCGATGAGGCGTATGATGGGCAGGCGAAAATCGTGCGCCATCTCTTCGGCCATCAGCGGCTTTGCCGAGATCGAGGCGTCCGCCGAGCCGCCGCGCACGGTGAAATCGTCGCCGACGACCACCACCGTACGGCCGTCGACGCGCGCGCGGCCAAACACGCAGTTCGCCGGCGTCATCGTCTTCAGCTCGCCTGACGGATCATACTCACCGATGCCGGAGACGGCACCGATCTCGTGGAAGCTGCCCTTGTCGATCAGTTTGTCGATACGCTCCCGAACAGTCAGCCGGCCCTGGTCATGCTGTCGCTTGACCTTGTCAACGCCGCCCATCTCCCGCGCGAAGGCTTCGCGCCTGGCGAGCTCGTCGAGTTCCGGCTTCCAGTTCATTCACTCCCTCCGAGTTCATCGGCTTGTTGTTGTTGTGTACCGCCATTGCGACCGGCTTGCGCGAGATCCTGTTGTTGAAAACGTCGCCTTCGGCGCCTTCGAGCAGACTGCCGAGCGAGCGGCCGAGCGCTGTCATCCGCGGCGCGACCTCGGCATGCAGACGCTGCTCGTCATACATCGCCGAGAGAAGGCCGATCGTGATGACAACGAAGGTCTGATACTGCGGTGACCAGATCGGCACCGCGAGTCCGTTGATGTGCGGGCTCCACAGGCCGCAGGCCACGACATAGCCGCGCTCGCGCAGCGACTGCCTGTTGGCCTCGATGCGGGGCCGCAGGATCTTTGCAGCCTCGGGCGCTTCGCGTTCCATCTCGTTGATGAAAGCGTCGCCGATGTCAGGCGACAAGGCCGCCGTATAGGCCGCGCCCGCCGCTGTCGAGGCCATCGAGATGCGGCTGCCGGTGCCCTCGTGCAAGCCGAGCGCGGAGGCCGAGCGCGCGAACTGGAGGTAGACGAGATGGAATCGATCGGGCACGACGAAGCCGACGGTACCAGGCAATTGCTCCGCGACTTCCTGCAGCCGCTGCCGGATCATGCTGCGCAGCTGCGCGCCTTTCATCATCGAGGCGCTCATCGCCACCGCGCTCGGACCGATTCGATATTTCTGGTCGCGCGGCAGATACACGAGCTGGCCCATCCGGGTCAGCGTGTGCGTGAGCCGCGACACCGTCGAGCGCGGCAAGCCGCAGCGATTCGAAATCTCGAGATTGCCGAGCCTCGCCTCGTGGCCCTCGAAGCATCGCAACACGTCGAACGCGCGCGACACGACCTGAATGACATCACCTTCACCGGCATCGCCAGCGAGTGCACCTTGCCTGCTCAACCGCTCCGAACGTCGTCCCATGATCCCTACCGTTTGTTCCGCTCTGCGGAATTAAATTCCACTTTGTGAACGACGCTACCTCAGGCATTTTGCAACGACAACAAAAAGGCGATGGCATGCCAGAAATTAAGATCATCACGGAGGTCGCCGGCCGCATCTGCGCAACTCCCGTGCAAGTTGGAGGAACCGTTGGCGATGGAGACGAAATTGTGCTCGTCGAAGCCATGAAGATGGAGATACCGGTGCCCTCGCCCGTATCGGGCACGCTCAAATCACTGCTCGTGAAGATCGATGACTTTGTTGCCGAAGGCCAAGCGATTGCGATCGTCGCGAGCTGAGGACGCACCGCAACGGCTTTCATCCGCGACATTCTGAATCACACGGTCTCGCGATGGCGCACGACAGCTTGCGCTGGGGCATTTACGATGGGACCGGGCGGCTTGCGCATGCCAGGATTGCGTTGCACAAGTGAAGCGATGATAGCGCAACCGTTCCCCGCCTCTGCCTGGACCCGCTCGAAGCCGCCGCTGCTGCGGTTTCTCGACGCATGCCTCAACGAATTCTCCGCCGAGACCGCGGGCCATGTCGCGGATTACATTCCCGAGTTGAGCAAGGCCGATCCTGCCCATTTTGGCATCAGCCTCGCAACGCTGGACGGCCATGTCTACGAGGTCGGCGACTCCAGGGTGCCCTTCACCATCCAGTCGATGTCAAAGCCCTTCGTGTTCGCGCTGGCGCTGGATCTGCTCGGTGCGAACAAGGTCGAGAGCGCGATCGGCGTCGAACCCTCCGGCGATCCCTTCAACTCGATCCGGCTCAATGCTGAGAACCATCCGTTCAATCCCATGGTCAATGCCGGCGCGATCGCCTGCACCGGGCTGATCCATGCGAGCAAGGGCGAAGAAGCCTTCGAGCAGATCAGGCTCGCTCTCAGCCGCTTTGCCGGGCGCGACCTCGCCTTCGATGAGGCCGTGTACACATCCGAGAGCCAGACTGGCGACCGCAACCGTGCCATCGGTTATCTCCTCAAGACCAATGCGGTGATTTCCGACAATGTCGCCGGCGTGCTCGACGTCTATTTCCGGCAATGCGCCGTGCTGGTGACCGCGCGCGACATCGCGGTGATGGCGGCCACGCTCGCCAATCGCGGCGTCAATCCCGTCACCGGCGAGCAGGTGCTGACGCCATATGCGATCTCGCGCACGCTGTCGGTGATGACGTCCTCCGGCATGTACGATTATGCCGGCGAGTGGATTTACCGCATCGGCATCCCCGCCAAGAGCGGCGTTGGCGGCGGCATCCTGGCCGCGCTTCCGGCCCGCCTCGGGCTCGGCAGCTATTCCCCAAAGCTCGACAAGCACGGCAACAGCTTGCGCGGCATCAAGGTCTGCGAGGCGCTGTCCTCGCATTATGACCTGCACATGCTCAACCGCAGCGACGATGCGCGCAACGCTGTGATCGCCGACTACGACATCGGCAAGAGCCCGTCCCGCCGCGTCCGCCGCCAGCAGGAGCGCGACATCCTCGCCGCCCATGAGCACGCTGTGCGCGTGATCGAGCTGGTCGGCGTGCTGTCGCTGTCGGCCGTCGACTACGTGACGCGAAGGCTCGCAGGGCAGCCGCGGCCGCAAATCGTCGTGTTCGACCTGCATCGCGTGACGTCCACCACCCGCGCCGGCGCCCGGCTGATTGCTGAAGCCTTCGAGGAGCTCGCCGCGCTCGATGTCACTGTGGTGATTTCAGGAGTTCGTCGCGCCTCCAGGGAATGGGACAGCTTACGCGAGTGGACGGCGGAGCTGAAGAACGTCCGCGACTTCTATCTGCTCGACACCGCGATCGAATGGGCGGAAGACCAGATCGTCTACCGCTACGGCGGCTCGATCGATTTTCACGAGACCACCGAGCTGTCGGAGCAGCCATTGCTGGACGGCCTAGACGCCGAGGAGCTGACGGACCTCGCCTCGATCTGCGCCGTCAGGACCTATCAGTCCGGCGCAAAGATCCTCAGTACGGGCGATCCCGCCGACGTCCTGTTCTTCCTGCGCAGCGGCGCGGTGCATGTCACCCTGCCCGACGGCGTACGGCTGGCGACGCTGACCGCCGGCATGGCCTTCGGCGAGATGGCCCTGATCGAGACGACCCGCTCCGCGGACGTGTTCGCGGACATGGCGGCGACCGCGTTCGAAGTGCAGTTGAAAGATTTCGAGCGTTTTCGCAGGCAGCACCCGCGGGCGAGCGAGCGCATCATGCGCAATCTGGCCCAGCTATTGGCCGATCGCCTGATCGTCGCCAACACCAAGGTCGATATTTTGACCTCGACGTGAGCGATTGGCATTCACTCACATCGGGTCGTCTTGCCGGGCTTGTCCCGGGCTTCCACGTTCTTTGTGCCGCGTGTCAAGGCGTGGATGGCCGGGACAAGCCCGGCCATGACGCTGTGAAGACTGTCTACGTTAGCGGCTGGCCGCCTCGCTGATACGTCGCTTGATCTTGGCGGCACTGGCGTTCAGCAATTGCGACGGCTGCTGGCCCGTCGCGGCGCACAGGCAGGCCCAATAGTAAATGACATCGCCGAGCTCTTCGACGAGCCCTGCCTTGTCGAGCCAGTTGTCGCGCAGGAGCTTCTTGATGTGCTCGGCGACCTCGCCGGATTCACCGGCGAGGCCCAGCCCGAGATAGGAGAGCCGCTCATTCGACGGATGCTCGTCGACTTTCGCAATGGTTGCGGCCCAGACCGCATATTCGTCGATCGTCATGACATCCCTCGCTAGCCAGGCCTGGATCAGCCGACAACTTCGGTGACGGGCTGGAGATCGATCTCAAATGTCTCCAAAAACTTTGACGTCATGATGTAGAAGCCGACCGACAGCTGGAGCTCGACCAGGGCGGCCGGTGTCAGCTTCGCGGCGATCGCCCTGAAGGTCGCATCCGTCGGCTTCTTCAGCTTGACGATCTCGTCGGTGAAAGCGAGCGCAGCGCGCTGCGTTTCGTCGAAGCAATTCGCAGCCTGCCAATTTTCCAGCGCCTCGTTCTGCGCGTCGGTGACGCCGACATTCTTGCCGATGCGCTTGTGCGCGACGATCTCATATGGCGCTTCGCACAAAATTCCTGTGCGCGTGATCGCAAGCTCGCGCACCACGGGATCGAGCTCGCCCTTGTGCCTGATGGCACCGCCGAGACGGCAGTATTGCTCAAAATAACTCGGCGAGTGCGACATCATGCGGAAGATGTTGGCATTGCGATTCTTTTCGAGAATTTCGCGGGTGCGGTCGGACGCCTTGGAGGGATCGCTGTAGTCGATGCGGGCCATGATTTGCCTTGAGTTTTGCTGACGTTTTCTTCGAAGCTTTTGCTCATTGTCGTTGTCAGGAACAGCTCCCCGAAACTGTATTCGCGCCCGACCCCGGGAGCAACATTATCGAGTCAAAATGCCGCCGCATTGCTGATCGACCTTGGCACAATCGATATTCGCCGCGTGGGGACTTGATTGCGGTGAATACTCGAAGTGGGGTGTTCCGAGTAAAAACAGTTGGCCGTCCACGCGCTCACCACGCAACGACGTGTCACGCCCAAGTCTAGGGAGAATACGGTATGAAGGAAGCCACCAAGGGGGCCGCCTCGGAAGCGCTCGCGCATATGCTGGCGGTGATGGCGATGCTCGTCATCGCCAGCATCTTGTTCTACGGGCGTTGAGCTAGTTTCGGAGTTTTCGTCATTCCGGGGTGGCCTTCCCGGGACCGCGCAAAGCGCGGCCCTAGCAAGCCAGGCCCAGAATTCCCGTTCCAGGCTCGGTCTCTCGACCGCCCCCGAATGACGGATCCCCCTCCTGTATCTTCACAAAGAACGGGACCAGCTTACCGGCAAACGGCTTGAAGCCAACGATCACCTCGTCGCCAATGACGAGATCATTGTCGCCATGGGCCATCATCCGAAAACCCTCGGCACAGTCGACCAGCAGGATGTTGTAGGGCACGTGCGCGCGCGTTCCGGGCGTAGCGGCACGGCAAACCAGCGAGGTCGCGTAGACCTTGCCCTTGCCGCTGGCGCGCGCCACGCGCGGACCTTTGATTCCACACGCGGCGCAGAAGTCGCGATGGAAATATTGCACATGGCCGCATGAGCTGCAGGCCTGGTAGGTGATCGCCTGTTCGCCCTTGGTCCAGTCCGCCAAGCGATCGCTCATCGCACCCGCTCCAGAAACATGCTGACATGGGAGGACAGCACGCCGCCATCGCCGTGCAGCAGCGCAATCGATGCGTCGCGGACCTGACGGGCAGCCGCCCGCCCCGTCATCTGCAAATGGGCCTCAACCAGATGCGCCATGGCGCCGCCGACGCCGCAATGGCCGTAGCTGAGCAAGCCGCCATGGGTGTTGAGCGGCAGGGCGCCGTCGCGGCTGAAATGGCCGGATCTTGCGCGCGCGGACGCCTCGCCGCGTTGGGCAAGACCGAGGTCTTCCAGCAGCATGGCGAGCGTGATGGTAAAGCTGTCGTAGATCGCGGCGTAGCGCACGTCGGAGATCGCAAGCCCCGTCGCCTCCCTGGCGCGAGCGATGGAGATCTCGGCACCAAGCTCACCGAGAGCGGGCGCGGCCGTGACGTGCTGATGCGTGTGCGCCTGGGCACAGCCGCGAATGCGCACGCCGGCCTCGCCGGTCCGCTCGCGGCTGATGACGAAGGCGGCGCCGCCGTCGGACACCGGACAGCAGTCGAGTAATTTGAGCGGCATTGCCACCGGCTTCGAGCCCATGACGTCAGCGACGGTGATCGGATCGTGGAATTGAGCGCCGGGATGGGTGCTGGCATGGGCGCGCATCAGCACCGCGAATTCGGCGAGGTCCTGTTCGGTCACGCCGTATTCGTGCATGTACCTGCTGGCGACGAGGCCGTAATAGGCGGGAATGGTCGGACCGAGCGGCACTTCGTAATCGGGGTGGCCGACCTGCGCCAGCGCCTGGATGGAGGCGTCGCGGCTTTGTCCGGTCAGACGATTTTCGCCGGCAACAACGAGCACATTGCGGCAGACGCCCGATACGACGAGGTGATGCGCGAGCATCGTCATCGCGAACCCCGTCGCGCCGCCGACCTGCACGGCGTGCGCGTAAGACGGGCGGATGCCGAAATGCTCGGCGAACACGGTTGCCAGCATGATGTGCGGTGAGACCGTGGAGTAACCGCAAAGGATGCCGTCGATCTCGGTGCGCTTGAGCCCGGCGTCGTCGAGAGCGAGTTGGGCGGCCTTGCTCATCAGGTCGAGCGAGGATGAGCCTTCGTGCTTGCCGAAAGGTGTGAGGCCGACGCCGGTGACGAAGCTCATGACGCCCCTTCCTACTCCGGCACCGAACGCGTGACGCCGTCCCGGACCATGGCGGCGATCTCGTCCGCGGAATAGCCGATCTCGCGCAGGATCTCCGCGCCATGCTCGTTGAGCCGTGGCGCGAGCCTGACAGTCTCGGCCTCGGTCTCCGACCAGCTCGCCGTCACCTTCATGCTGCGAATCCGCCCTTCGGTCGGATGGTTCACCACCGGGAAGAAATTTGTGGCTTCGAGATGCTCATCGTGCAGAATCGACGCGAGATCATGCATCGGCATGACAGGCACGTCGGCCTCGGTCAGAAGCTCGATCCAGTCGGCCGTGGTGCGCGTCTCGAAGATGCGGGCTAGCTCGGCATAGACGACGTCGATATTGGCGGCGCGGCCGGCGAAGGTCGCGAATTTGGGGTCGGCGCGCAGATCGTCGCGCCCTGTAGCCTTGAAGAAATTCTCCCACTGCTTGTCGTTGTAGACGATGACGCTGAGATAGCCGTCCGACGTCTTGTAGGGCCTGCGGTCGCGCGAGAGATGGCGGGCATAGCCGCCCTTGTCGAGGGGCGGATCAAAGGTGAGCCCACCCATGTGGTCGCCCATGACGAAGCCGGCCATTGTCTCGAACATCGGAATGTCGACCCGCTGGCCGCGGCCGGTGCGGTCGCGATGCACGAGGCTGGCGCAGATCGCGCCGACGGCGGTGAGGCCGACGATGCGGTCGACCAGCGCGTTCGGCACGTAGCGCGGCACACCGTCGCCGGTCTGCGCCATCAAGGCGGGCAGCGCGGTCGCGCCCTGGATCAGATCGTCATAGGCGGGTTTTGCGGCATAGGGCCCGTCCTGACCGAAGCCGAACACGCCGGCATAGACGAGGCGCGGGTTGATGGCGGAGACGACGTCATAGCCGAGTTGAAGCCGCGCCATCGCCTGCGGGCGGACATTGTAGACGAGCACGTCGGCGTCTTTCAGCAGCCGCAGCACGGCCTCGCGCCCCGCGGGCTTCTTCAGATCGAGGCAGATCGAGCGCTTGCTGCGGTTGGTGTTGAGGAACACCGGACCCATACCGGTGTGCCGCATCGGGCCGATCAGCCGGGTGACGTCGCCGTCGAGCGATTCCACCTTGATCACGTCGGCACCGTAATCGCCGAGCATCTGGGTCGCATAAGGACCCATCAGCACGGTGGTCATGTCGACGACCTTGATGCCCTTCAGCGGCCCCATGCGTTCGCTCCCGATTGCGCGGGCACTCGAAGCGGCCCGCGATTTCGAACCAGCTAAAGGCAGCGACCGTGCGCGCGCAAGGGCGGCCGGCGTATGGCCGCATGCGCGGCGATGCCTCCTATTTCTTCTGGCGGGATTCGCGGATTTTCACGAGACGGTCGAGCTCGTCGTTCTGCTGGTTGATGCGATCGGCGATGCGCGACTCGTTCTGCTCGCCGGACGCCGCGGCAGCCTGCTCGATCAGCTGGCGGATATTGTCCTCGAGGATCGCGATGCGATCGTTGAGTTGATCCATCGAGAGATAGTCGTAGTCGTTGCTCATGATGCGCGTCTCGCCAATCAATCAGGAGCCGTAGGGTGGGCCAAGCGAAGCGGGCCACCATGATCTAGCGCAAGAAAAGGGTGGGCACGGCGCAAGTGCGCCTTTGCCCACCCTACCAGATCTACTTCAGCGGCTCCAGCACCGAGACGTAGTTGGCAACGGCCGCGCCGCCCATGTTGAAGATGCCGCCGAGTTTAGCATTTTTGAGCTGCATGCCTTCCGGCGCTTGGCCCGCGAGCTGCATTGCGGTCATCACATGCATGGAGACGCCGGTGGCGCCGATCGGGTGGCCCTTGGCCTTGAGGCCGCCGGACGGATTGACCGGCAGCTTGCCGTCCTTGAGCGTCCAGCCTTCCTTGATGGCGCGGGCGCCCTGCCCCCTCGGCGTCAAGCCCATCGCTTCGTACTCGATCAGCTCGGCGACGGTGAAGCAGTCATGGGTCTCGACGAAGGAGAGATCGTTGAGCGTCACCCCCGCCTTTTCCAGCGCGTGCTGCCAGGCCACCGTGCAGCCCTCGAACTGGAGGATGTCGCGCTTGGACATCGGCAGGAAATCCTGGGCGTGCGCGGTGGCGCGGAAGCCGATCGACTTGCCCATGGTCTTGGCGGTCTCGGCATCGGCCAGCACCAATGCAGCCGCGCCGTCGGACACCAGCGAGCAATCGGTGCGCTTCAAGGGACCGGCGACATAGGGATTCTTCTCGCTCTCGGCACGGCAGAACTCGAAGCCAAAATCCTTGCGCATCTGGGCGAAGGGATTGGCAACGCCGTTCTTGTGGTTCTTGGCCGCGATCAGCGCCAGTGCATCGGACTGGTCGCCGTATTTCTGGAAATAGGAGCTGGCGATCTTGCCGAACACGCCGGCAAAGCCGCCGACCGTGTCGCCATCCTCCGGCAAGTAAGACGCCTTGAGGAGATTCTTACCGATCTCCGCCCCCGGGGTACGGGTCATCTGCTCGACCCCGACGACCAGCACGATTCGAGCCGCGCCTGCGGCGATCGCGCGCAGGCCCTGATGCACGGCGGCGGAGCCGGTGGCGCAGGCATTCTCGACGCGGGTCGCCGGCTTGAAGCGCAGCTTCGGGTCGGCCTGGAGCACCAGCGAGGCGGTAAAATCCTGCGCCGAGAAACCGGCGTTGAAATGGCCGAGCACGATCTCGTCGACGTCGGAGGCCGAAATGCCGGCATCGGCGATCGCCTCATTGGTCACGCGGGTGACGAGGCTTTCGACGGTTTCGGTGTCGAACTTGCCGAACGGCGTGTGCGCCCATCCGACGATGCTGGCGGTCATGGTCTTCTCTCCCTGGCGGTCTCTTGCTGACCTAAGTCTTAGCGCAGGGATGGCAAGACTTCACGCAGGTTTAAGCGCCTGGAGGGTGCGCTGGCAGATGGCAGTTATGCCGGCCCAGTTTCCGGCCTTGATCTCGGCCGTCGGACACAGCCAGGAACCGCCGACCGCGACCACATTGGGCTCGGCAAGCCAGGTCGCCGCATTGGCTTCGCCGACGCCGCCGGTCGGGCAGAACCGCACATTCGGAAACGGCCCGCCCAGCGAGCGGAGGCCCTTGATGCCACCGGCCTGCTCGGCGGGGAAGAACTTTGCGACGTCGAAGCCGTAGGACAGCGCCATCATCAGCTCGGACGCCGTGGCAATGCCCGGCGCGAACGGCAAAGAACTGTGCGTGGCGGCCTTGAGGAGGTCAGGGGTCAGGCCCGGGCTGATGCCGAACGCGACCCCGAGCTTCTCGACACGGGTGAAGTCGGCCGGATTGAGTATGGTGCCGATGCCGACGACCGCATCGGGGACCTCGGACATGATCGCCCGCGCGGCCTCGATCGCAATGGGGGTGCGCAGGGTCACCTCCAACGTGCGGACGCCGCCGGCCACCAGGGCTTTTGCCAGCGGCACGGCATCCTGGATCCGCTCGATGGTGAGGACGGGAATGACGGTCGCGGCCTTGAACAGCGCGACGAGGTGGTTCTGTTGGGCGGTCGTGGTCATATCGTGAATCTTATCTCGGATGTTCGTTTCACTTGGTCGCTTGACGCGTGGTCGCCGGCCGGGGCCGTTTCTTCGGCGGCATGGCATAGCCCGGAATGATGGCGCCAGGATAGCAGATCACGAGGCTGGCGAGGCGATGTCCTGATTGGGCCGCCTCCACCGGATCAGAGCCGCCGAGCCGGGCCGCAATATAGGCCGCGGCAAAGCTGTCGCCGGCGGCCGTGGTGTCAACGACCGGCTTGGTCATTGGTTCGGCGCGGACCTCGCTCGTCCCGCCGGGGAAGCGCAACAAACTGACGGGCTCGGCAAGGCGGAACACCAGTTCTGATGTCGGGATGCGCGCCATCAATTGCTCCGGGCTTTCGCCGGGATAGAGCGCGAGCAGATCCTCGGTCGAGGTCAGCACGATGTCGGCGGCCGCAAAGGCAGTGGCAAACACCTCGCGCGCGACCTCGCGATCGGGCCAGCCGCGTGCACGGAAATTGGTGTCGAACACGAAGCGCGTGCCGAGCAGGCGCGCGCGCTTGATCGCCGCAAACAGGCGATCGCGCCCGGCCGCGTCGTAGATCGAGAGCGTGATCGCGGAGAGATAGACGACGTCGTAGCTCATCAGCGAGTTGAGCAGCTCGTCGGTCTCCGGCAGGCTCATCAGCTGCCGCGCCGCCGCGCTGTCGCGCCAGTGGAAGAACTGGCGCTCGCCGGCGGCATCGAGCTGGATCATGTAGAGGCCGGGCAGCTTGCCCGGCAGCCGCACCACGCGTCTTGTGCCAACGCCCTCGGCATTCCAGGCCGCGATCATCTCTTCGCTCATGCCGTCGTCGCCGAGCGCGGTGAAATAGTCGACCTTGACCTCGAGCCGCGCCAGATACACGGCGGTATTGAGGGTGTCGCCGCCGAAGCCGCGCGAAAACAGCCCGCCGCCCTGCCCGCCCGACTGGGCGCCTTGCGCCTGCCGGAGCTCGACCATGCATTCACCGATGCAAGCCACGCTCGCCATCGTCATTCCCATGCTATTCATCTGAAACGATCAGGCGACGAAATTGCCGCCGAGCTCGTCCTCGATGTGGATGCGGATGATATCGTCGAAGCTCTTCTCTTCGGTGGTGAAGCCGAGCTCGCGCGCCCGCTTCGCCTCGAAATTCCGCGGCCAGCCGCCAACGATGCCGACGATGAACGGATCGAGCTCACGCTTGATGCGCGCGGCGACCTTGTCGCCGGCGACGCGCCTGAGGGCTGCGATCTGCTCGCCGACCGTCGCCGAGAAGCCGGGCATGGTCAAATTGCGGCGCGGACCGACCTGGGCAAGGTCCATCGTGCCGGCATGGAGCAGGAAGCCGACGGCGGAGCGCGGCGTGGCGTGCCAGTGGCGGACATCCTCGGACACCGGAAGCACGGCTTCCTTGCCGGCCAGCGGCTCGCGCAGGATGTTGGAGAAGAAGCCCGATGCCGCCTTGTTGGGCAGGCCCGGCCGGATGCAGATGGTCGGCAGGCGAATGCCGATGCCGTCGAGGAAGCCGCGGCGCGAGTAATCCGCCAGCAGCAGCTCGCCGATCGCCTTCTGGGTGCCGTAGCTCAGGAGCGGCGTGTGGAAGAACTCGTCGCCGATCGCATCCGGGAACGGCGCGCCGAACACCGCGATCGAGGACGTGAACACCACGCGCGGCTTATAGCCGCCGCCGACGAGCCTGATGGCATCGAGCAGCATCCGCGTGCCGTCGAGGTTGATGCGATAGCCCTTGTCGAAATCGAGCTCGGCTTCGCCCGAGACGATGGCGGCGAGATGGAAGATCACGTCGGGCCGGCCAGCGATCAGCTTTTCGGCAGCACCCGGGACAGCGAAATCGCCCGAGACGGTCTCGACCGGGAAGCCGGCCTTTTCCGGCTTTCTGGGCTCGACCACGTCATGCATGGTCAATTTGGTGATGTCGCTCTTGCCGAGCCGGCCGTCGCGCAAGAGCCGTTCACACAATTTGCGGCCGACCATGCCGGCTGCGCCCAGAACCAGAATGTGCAAGAGCCTACTCCTTCTTATTGGCAGGAACGCGCCGCTCTTGAACCGTGTGGCGCGTTTTCACGCAGGCCCCGCTGGTCATTCCTTCACGGCGCCGGTCATCGCCGACACATAGTACTCTACGAAGAAGGAATAAAGGATAACTACGGGGACCGAGCCGGTCAGGGCCGCCGCCATCAGAGCGCCCCAATGATAGACGTCGCCGTTGACGAGCTCGGTGATGGCGCCGACCGGAATGGTCTTGTTCTCCGATGAAGAGATGAAGGTCAGCGCGTAGATGAACTCGTTCCAGGACAACGTGAAGGCGAATATCCCTGCCGAGATCACCCCAGGCAGCGACAGCGGCAGCGTGATCTTGGTCAGGATCTGGAGCCGCGTCGCCCCGTCGATCAGCGCGCATTCCTCGAGCTCGTAGGGGATGGTGCGGAAATAGCCCATCAGGAGCCAGGTGCAGAACGGAATCAGGAAGGTCGGATAGGTCAGGATCAGCGCGAGATTGCCGTCGAACAGGCCGAGTTGGAACACGATCGCGGCGAGCGGAATGAACAGGATCGACGGCGGGACGAGATAGCCGAGGAAGATCGCCAGGCCCACATAGCGCGAGCCCTTGTAGCGCAGACGCTCGATCGCATAGGCCGCACAGACGCTGGCGAACAGCGAGATGAAGGTCGAGGACACCGAGACGATCACGGTGTTCCACATCCACAGCGGATAGTCGGTGTCGAAGAACAGCTTCTTGACGTGCTCGAGCGTCGGATGGGCGATCAGGAACGGATTGTACTTCTCGTAATCGTACATCTCCGCGTCAGGTTTGAACGTCGTCACCGCCATCCAGTAGAACGGAAACAGCAGGAAGAAGATGATCAGGCCGAGCGGGAGATACACCCGGAGAAACTTCCGCGGGAAGCTCTCGAGGTAGTCCATTCCGACGCTTTGGTCGTCTACGGTGCTCATGATCAGTCCCTCCCGCCCTGCTGCCAGCGGGACCGCTGAAGTCCGAAGAAGCTCAACAGGATTGCCGCAACCAGGAACGGGATCATCGCGTTCGAGATCGCGGCGCCCTCGCCGAGATTGCCGCCGGTGATGGCACGCTGGAACGAGAGCGTCGCCATCAGATGCGTGGCGTTGATCGGCCCACCGCGGGTGATGGTGTAGATCAGCTGGAAGTCGGTGAACGTCATCAGCACCGAGAACGTCATCACGACCGCGATGATCGGCGACAGCATCGGCAGCGTGATGTGGCGGAAGCGCTGCAAATTCGTGGCGCCGTCGAGATTCGCCGCCTCGTAGAGCGAGGGCGAGATGGTCTGCAATCCCGCCAAAAGCGTGATGGCGACGAACGGCACGCCCCGCCAGATATTGGCGATCACGACCGACCAGCGGGCATTCCAGGGATCGCCGAGGAAATCGATGTAACGGCTCAGGAGGCCGGCCTTGATCAGCACCCAGGAGACGATCGAGAACTGGCTGTCATAGATCCACCAGAACGCGATCGCCGACAGCACGGTCGGCACCACGAAAGGCAACAGCACAATGGCGCGGACCATCGACTTGAACGGCAGCCGCTCGTTGAGCAGCAGGGCCAGATAAAGCCCGATCGCGAACTTCACGATGCTCGCAAACACCGTATAGAAAATGGTGTTGAAAACCGACAGCCAGAACACGCTGTCCTTGGACAGCGAGACGAAGTTCTGGAAGCCGATGTAACGGCCGACGCCGCCGATCTTGGTGTCGGTCATGCCGAGCCAGAATCCGAGCGCCAGCGGGTAAGCCAGAAACAGGATCAGGATGGCGATCGCCGGCACCATGAACATGGCGCCGAGAAAATTCCGGCTTTCGAACGCCCTGCTCCACAAACTCCTGGGCTTGACGTGCGCGGCCACGGGCTCGGCGATAACGGCCATGTCGGACTCCCCTTAGAGGCGTCGGCGGCGGCGCCCAGCAAGTGAACGCCGCCGCCGTAGCAGATCAGACCTGGTAGTAGCGCTTGGCGCGCTCGGCAGCGCGTTTCGCAGCTTCCTGCGGCGTGGCCGAGCCGGAGGCGGCTTCCGCGAACATGTCGACCACGACGAAGTCGCCCATGACGGCGGCCGAGGCGTAGCCGAGATCGCCGGCATAGCCGTTGTCCAGGCAGCGCTTGAGGCAGTCGCGGTACGGCGTGATCTTGGGGTCGGAGGTCCAGACCGGGTTGTCATTGTAGGCCGGGAGCGGCGGCGAGACGTAGCCGTTGGAGGCAACCTCCCAGGCGTCGTAGTTCTCCTTGTCCATCATGAACTTGATGTATTCCTTGACGGCTTTCGGATACTTCGAGTGCTTGTAGCCGTAGTAGACCAGGATGTTTTGCTGTTCGGTCGGCTTGCCCACGGGGCCGACCGGCATCGGCGCGTGGTTCATGTCCTTGGCGATCTCCTGTTGCTTTGGATCAGGAGAGGTCTTGCCGACGGTCCAGATCGAGATGCCATTCAGGGTGAGGCTGATCTCGCCATTGAGAAAGGCCTTGTTGTTGTTCGAGTCGTTCCACGACAGCACGCCTGGAATGAACGTCGCATAGAGCTGCTTGACGTATTCGAGCGCCGCGATCGTCTCCGGAGAATCGAGCACGACCTCGTTCTTCTCGTTGACGACCTTGCCGCCGAACGCCCACAGCGCCCACTGGCACCAGCCGTTGGCATCGCCCGTGGCATGGCCGAGCGCGAAGCCGGCCGGCGTGTTGTTCTTCTTCAGCGCCTGACAAAGCTTGAGGAAGCCATCGGTGTCCTTCGGGAATTCCTCGAAGCCCGCGGCCTTCACGTGGCTGATGCGGTAGTTGAGGCAGCCACCGGTGGCGCCTTGCGGAATCGCGATCCAGCCATTGCCCTTCTTGCCGTACTTCTGGGCGACCGGATACCAGCCGCCATACTGGGCGCCGAGATAGTCGGCGACGTCGGTGACGTCGATCAGCTTTTCCGGGAATTTGTGGGGATCATCGAGCGTGCCGATGATGAGATCGGGGCCGGCGCCGACATTGGCTGCGACCGCGGCTTTCGGACGAATGTCCTCCCAGCTTTCGGCCTCGAGCTTCACTTTGACGCCGGTCTTCTCGGAGAACTTCTTGGTTTGCTCGGCGAATTTGTCGAACTCGGCCTGGATGAACTGCTTCCAGCGCAGCACGCGAATGGAGGCATTCGGCTCCGGCGTGTTCGTCCACTCCGCAGCCCGGACGGGGACGATCCCTGGGCCGGCGAGCAAAGCTGCGCCGCCCAGGCTGGCTTTAAGCACACTACGCCTGTTGAAATCGCTCATCGTTCTCTCCCTGGTTTTTTATATTTGTATTGGTCGGTTTTTATGTCGCTACATGCGCTTACCGGTCGCCTCGTCGAACAAGTGAACCACGGACGGATCGGGCTTCAGCCGGACCTTGTCGCCCGGGTTGAACTGATGACGCTCGCGGAACACAGCCACGACCTGCTCGCCGCCGAGCTTTGCAAACACCTGCGTTTCGGACCCGGTCGGCTCGACGACGACGATCTCGGCATCGGCGCCGTCGTCGGCGATGGTGAAATGCTCAGGGCGGACGCCGTAGACGACGGGCTTGCCGTCGGAGCCGGCCGGCACGCTCTTGAGCGGCAGCTTGACACCGTTCGGACCTTCGAATGTGGCGACGCCGTTGACCCGCACGTGGCCCTTGAGGAAGTTCATCGCGGGCGAGCCGATGAAGCCGGCGACGAACTGGTTTTCCGGTTTGTCGTAGAGCTCGAGCGGCGTACCCATCTGCTCGACGATGCCGTCATGCATGACGACGATCTTGTCGGCCATGGTCATGGCCTCGATCTGGTCGTGGGTCACGTAGACGGTCGTGGTCTTGAGCCGCTGATGCAGCTCCTTGATCTCGGTGCGCATGGCGACGCGCAACTTGGCGTCGAGGTTCGACAAGGGTTCGTCGAACAGGAACACCTGGGGATCGCGCACGATGGCACGGCCCATGGCAACGCGCTGGCGCTGGCCGCCGGAGAGCTGGCGGGGATAGCGATCGAGCAGCGGCGACAGCGCGAGGATTTCAGCGGCGCGCTTGACGCGCTTGCTGATCTCGTCGGAGCTGGCGTTCCGCAGCTTCAGCGAGAAGCCCATGTTCTCGCCGACGGTCATGTGCGGATAGAGCGCGTAGTTCTGGAACACCATCGCAATGTCCCGCTCCTTGGGCTGGACATTGTTGACGACTCGGTCGCCGATCGAGATCGTGCCGGAGGTGATGTTTTCGAGGCCTGCGAGCATGCGCAGCAGCGTCGACTTGCCGCAGCCGGAGGGGCCAACAAGGACGACGAACTGGCCATCCTCGATCGGGATCGAGACGCCGTGCAGGACTTCAAAATTGCCGAACGATTTCCGCACGTCGCGGATTTGCACAGACGACATCTAGCTCCCTCCTCCGACTTAGACGGCGCAACTGTCGCGCCGCCACCGTCTTGTTTTTTCTGAACTTCGCCGAACCGAAGCCCCTCTTAACAGGTGGCATTGTCGGCAGTTTGTGCGGGTTTGGCAATTTGTCTTTGGTTAGTCGCTGCTGGTAGCGCTGTCAACGATCCTTTGTTTGCGCAAGCGGCTGTGTTATGAGCAACAAATGGGTCGAAAGCGCACCAAGTCTGGCAAGATTCGGTTGGCGGAAGTGGCCGAGCTGGCCGGCGTCAGCCCGATTACAGCCTCCCGCTTCTTCCGCAATCCCGAGGCGTTGTCGCTCGCCAAACGGACGCGGGTCGAAAGCGCGGCCCGCGAGCTGGGCTACGTGCCCAACCTTGCGGCACGCGCGCTGGCCTCCCAGCGCACCGAAGTGATCGGTGTCTTGATTCCATCACTGACCAACAACGTATTCTCGGACGTGCTGCGCGGCATCTATGATGCCTCCGAAGGCAGCCGCTACTCGATCCAATTGTCCAACACGCGCTACAGCATTCTCCAGGAGGAGAAGCTGTTGCGCCTGTTTCTGGCGCAGAAGCCGGCGGGGCTGATCGTCACAGGCATCGACCAGACCACGGAATCGCGCGCGATGCTCGAGGCGGCCGACTGCCCGATCATCCAGATCATGGAAATCGGCCCTGATCCCGTCGACATGATGATCGGCTTTTCGCATTTTGACGCCGCGCGGGCGGCGATAGCCCATTTGTTCGCGCAGGGCCATCGCAAGATCGGCTTCGTTGGGGCGCGCATGGACCCGCGGGTTCAACGCCGGCTCGATGGCTACGTCGTGGCCATGAAGGATGCCGGCCTCTACGACCAAAGACTGATCGTGACCACGGCGACGCCGACCTCGGTCACGCTCGGGGGCGCGCTGTTCGCCGATCTGCTCGCGCGCGAATCCGGCATCGACTCGGTGTTCTGCGCCAATGACGACCTTGCGCTCGGCGTTCTCTTTGAATGCCGACGCCGTGAGATCGCGGTGCCCGATCAGATCGCGATCGTCGGCTTCAACGATCTCGAATTCATGGCCGCCTCGGTGCCGACGCTGACCAGCGTGCGAACCAACCGCTACGAGATGGGCAGCACGGCTGCTGCGATGCTGATCGAGGCGATCGAAGGCAGGCGGCCGGACGAGCCCGTGCTGGATCTCGGCTTTACCGTGATCGAGCGGCAGAGTTCGCAGACGCAGCGGTCGGCCGTCAGCCCCCGCCCGCCGGAGCGGGCGCCCGCCGTACAAAATGATAGCGTTACCAACGACCCGTGAGTAGTATCGCAACGATGAGAAACGTTCGCCAGCAGGCGGGCCGTCTTTACATGCTCGCGCTGCCGGGCATCGCACCGATCGACACCCCCGACGTCGCCCGCTGCGTTTGCATTGAAGGAGAAACCAATGACAAAAAAGCCAACCAATGGGCATGCGTCCGCCGGTAACGGGGGCCGCCGCCACCTTCGCTCGCAGGACTGGTTCAACAACCCGCATAATCCGGGCATGACCGCGCTCTATATGGAGCGCTACCTCAACTTTGGCCTCACCCGCGCCGAGCTGCAGTCCGGCAAGCCGATCATCGGCATCGCCCAGACCGGCAACGACCTCTCCCCCTGCAACCGCCATCATATCGAGCTCGCCCATCGCGTCCGCGAGGGCATCCGCGAGGCCGGCGGCATTGCGATGGAATTCCCGACCCACCCAATCCAGGAGACCGGCAAGCGCCCGACCGCGGCGCTCGACCGCAACCTCGCTTATCTCGGCCTGGTCGAGGTCCTCTACGGCTATCCGCTCGACGGCGTGGTGCTGACCACCGGCTGCGACAAGACCACGCCTGCCTGCATGATGGCGGCGGCGACCGTCAACCTGCCCGCGATCGTGCTGTCGGGCGGCCCGATGCTGAACGGCTGGCATGAGGGTGAGCGCACCGGCTCCGGCACCATCGTCTGGAAGTCGCGCGAAAGGCTCGCCGCCGGCGAGATCGACTATGAAGAGTTCATGGAAATCGTGGCGTCCTCGGCGCCTTCGGTCGGCCATTGCAACACCATGGGCACGGCCTCGACCATGAACGCGCTCGCGGAAGCGCTCGGGTTCTCGCTGCCGGGCTGCGCGGCGATCCCGGCGCCCTATCGCGAGCGCGGCCAGATCGCCTACGAGACCGGCAAGCGCATCGTCGACATGGTCTGGGAGGATCTCAAGCCCTCGGATTTCCTGACCCGCAAGGCGTTCGAGAACTGCATCGTGGTGAATTCGGCGATCGGCGGCTCGACCAATGCACCGATCCACATCAACGCGCTCGCGCGCCACATCGGCGTCGAGCTCTCGATCGACGACTGGCAGAAATTCGGCCACGACGTGCCGCTCTTGGTCAACCTCCAGCCGGCCGGCTTCTATCTCGGCGAGGAATTCCATCGCTCCGGCGGCGTGCCCACCGTGATCCGCGAACTCATGAAGCACAAGCGCATCCATGAGGACGCGCTCACCGTCAACGGCCGCGGCATCGGCGAGAACTGCGCGCATGCGCCCAAGCCCGATCAGGACGTGATCTGGGCCTACGACAAGCCGATGGTGAAGGATGCCGGCTTCCTGGTGCTGCGCGGTAATCTTTTCGATTCCGCGATCATGAAGACCAGCGTGATCTCAAAGGAGTTCCGCGAGCGCTATCTGAGCAACCCGAAGGACCTGAACGCGTTCGAAGGACGCGCGGTCGTGTTCGAGGGGCCGGAGGATTATCATGAACGGATTGAGGATCCCGCGCTCGGCATCGACGAGCACTGCGTGCTGTTCATCCGCGGCACAGGCCCGATCGGCTACCCTGGTGGCGCCGAGGTCGTGAACATGCAGCCGCCGGCCGCGCTGATCAAACGCGGCATCCTCGCCCTGCCCTGCATCGGCGATGGCCGCCAGTCCGGCACCTCGGGCTCGCCATCGATCCTCAACGCCTCGCCGGAAGCCGCCGCCAATGGCGGGCTCGCGGTGCTCCGGACCGGTGACAAGGTTCGCATCGACCTCAACAAGGGCAGCGCCAACATCCTGATCTCGGACGAGGAGCTGAAGAAGCGCCACGCCGAGCTCAAGGCCGCCGGCGGCTTCAAGCATCCGCCGAATCAGACGCCGTGGCAGCAGATCTACCGCGATACCGTCGGCCAGCACGAGACCGGCGCCTGCGTGGAACTCGCCACGCGCTACCAGAACGTCGCCTCGGCGTTCGGCGTGCCCCGGGATAATCACTGACAGCCACACCGTCATGCGGGCGAAGCGAAGCAATGCAGTTGATCCCCATGGAATATCCTGGATTTGCTTCGTCGCTTCGCTCCTCGCAATGACGTGGGGTTGGCACCGGAATGAACAATAGGGAGAACAAAAACATGGCCAACCGCCTCAAGGGGAAGCGCGCCGTCATCACGGCCGCAGCGGCAGGCATCGGGCGCGCATGCGCCCTCGCATTCGCGCGTGAAGGCGCAACCGTCATCGCCACCGACATCAACGAAGCAGGCATCGCTGAACTGACCAAGGACGGCATCGCCGAGGTCGCCAAACTCGACGTCCGCAACACCGCCGACGTCAATGCCTTTGCCAAGCGGACCGGCCGGATCGACATCCTGCTCAATGCAGCCGGCTTCGTGCATCACGGCACGATCCTGGAATGTTCGGAAGAGGATTTTGATTTTTCCTTCGACCTCAACGTCAAGTCGATGCACCGGACCATCAGGGCGTTCCTGCCGGATATGCTGGCCGGCGGGGGCGGCAGCATCGTCAACATCTCGTCCTGCGCCGCGCTGCGGCCGCCGGCAAATCGCTACGTCTACAGCTCCTCGAAAGCTGCGGTGTCGCTGCTGACCCGCGCGGTCGCGCTCGACTTCATCACCAAGGGCATCCGTTGCAACTCGATCTGCCCCGGCACCGTCGAGACCCCCTCGATGCTGGACCGCGCCGCCGCGCAGGGACCGCAGGGCAAGGAGATGTTCATCTCCCGGCAGAAGATGGGCCGGCTCGGCACCGCCGACGAAATCGCCAACATGGCGGTCTATCTCGGCAGCGACGAGAGCGCCTTCACCACCGGCGTCGACCTGGTTGTTGACGGCGGCTACATGCTCTGACCTCCACCGGGATCACATCTGATGAACAAGATTGATCTCAACAGCCGCGTCGCCGTCGTCACCGGCGGCGCGCAGGGCTTTGGCCGCGCCATCACCGAGCGCTTCGTCGCCTCCGGCGCCAAGGTCGCGATCTGGGATTTCGACGCTGCGCTCGCCGAGAAGACCGCAAAGGACATCGGCGACAACGTCCGCGCCTTCAAGGTCGACGTCACCGACACGGCAGGCGTCGATCAGGCGCGCGATGCGACGCTGGCAGCTTTTGGCAGGATCGACATCCTCGTCAACAATGCCGGCATCGCCGGCATCAACAAGCCGGTCTGGGAGACCGATCTCGAGGAATGGCGCAAGGTGCTGCGCATCAACCTTGACGGTCCCTTCATCGTCTGCAAGGCCATCGTGCCCGTGATGCTCAAGCAGAAATACGGGCGTATCGTGAATATCGCCTCGATCGCCGGCAAGGAAGGCAATCCGAACGCCTCGCACTATTCGGCCTCCAAGGCCGGCCTGATCGCGCTGACGAAGTCGCTCGGCAAGGAGCTCGCTGCGCATGACATTCTTGTGAATGCGGTAACGCCGGCCGCGGCCAAGACCGCGATCTTCGACCAGATGACGCAGCAGCATATCGATTTCATGCTGTCGAAAATCCCCAAAGCCCGCTTCGTGCTGGTGGAAGAGCTTGCCGCGATGGTGAGCTGGCTTGCGTCCGAAGATTGCGCCTTCTCGACCGGCGCAGTTTTCGACATTTCCGGTGGACGTGCAACCTACTGAGACAGCCATGATCCGAGAAGGTGGATGCCTGTGCGGCGCAGTGCGGTTCAAGGCGGAAGGCGAGCCGCTGAACGTGCGCATCTGTCACTGCCGCATGTGCCAGAAGGCGATGGGCTCGCCCTATTTCGCCCGCGCCCAGTTCGACCAGAAAATGCTGACGGTCGAGGGAGACACCGGCCGCTATAAGTCGTCCGAAGCGATCGATCGCGTGTTCTGCAAGACTTGCGGCACGCGGCTGTTCTCCTGGCGCCGCAACGGCACGCTGGCTGGCGTCGCCCTCGCGACCTTCGACGACCGCAACGCCTTCGCGCCGACCGAGCACATCTGGGTCTCGGAAAAGCTCGCCTGGGTGAAGCTCGACGATGGTCTGATGCAATATCAGGGAACGATCCCGGCTTGACGCTCAGGGTCGGCTTGAGCAGACAGGCCGGCGGCCTCAACGCGCCGTCCGCTCGTCGTGGCCAACCAAATGCCGGCGAACACCGCGACGATGCCGGCTGCGAGATTCCAGCGCAGCGGCTCGTGTAGCAGGCCCGACATAGAGCGCCGCGAGCCATTGCGACCTGCCGAAATCTGCGACGGGCGCGAAGCTGCCGCGCAGGCTCGAGAGCGCGAAGAGACAGGCAGCGCCTGCGGCCATGATGGCGCCGAACTCAAGTCGGAGAGCAGCGCGATGGCGACACCTGATGTCGCCACCACGACACCGATCGATTTGCGCCAGGTCAGGGCTTCGCTGTCGAGCGCGGCGCCGATCACCAGCGACAGCAACGGCGCGAATCGTCGTGCCGACCGCCGCGGGAGATGAGCTGCGTGCCTATGCGCAGCGAATCCTTGCCCTTCATGCCGAAGCAATCGGCGCGTTGCGCGCACGCAAGCCGGAGGCCGTGATCCGCCTCGGCGTGATGGACGACTATGGCACGATCGTGATTCCACCGCTGCTGGCGAGCTTTGCCAAAAGCCATCCGACTGTGAGGGTCGAGGTCGAGACCGGACTGACCGCGACCATGCCGGCCCGTGGCGCTCTACCCGCGCGGATGCCTGTTCGGTCGGCCCTGGCGGCTCGTCTTTGTCAGCCGAATGCTGACGGCGGTGGAAGCGATCGTGGCGCAGGGCCTCGCGGTCACCGTGGTGAAGGCAGGCACTCTGCCCGCGTTGCCTGCGCCCGCTCGGCTCGCGCGACGGCCTGCCGTCGCTGCCCGCGGCGGACATCCGCCTGCACCGCGCGCGCAACCTGCCGCACCCGGCGGCGCTGCTCGCCGATCATTTGCAGCGTGGCATTTCGGAACCGGCGACCCTATGTTGAGCTGAAGCGTTGCTGCACCGCCGGTTGGTCGTCTGCAAGGCGACGGGCACAAACGGGCAAGATGCGACGTGAACATTTCTTTCTATGATCTCTCGGTGTGGGTGCTGCCGCTGGTGCTGGCCATCACCTTCCACGAGGCCGCGCACGGCTTCGTCGCGCACCGGCTCGGCGACGACACCGCCTGGCAGCTCGGCCGCGTCAGCTTCAATCCTTTCAGGCACATCGACCCTTTCGGTACCCTGATCCTGCCCGCGATGCTGCTGTTTGCGCATTCGCCGTTCCTGTTCGGCTATGCCAAGCCGGTGCCGGTGAATTTCCGCAAGCTCAACCACCCGAAGCTGGATATGGTCTGGGTCGCCCTCGCCGGTCCGATCACCAACATCCTGCTGGCGCTCGCAGCAGGCCTCGCCCTCCACGCCCTGCCCTGGGCTCCCGCGGGTTCAGCGCAATGGATCTTCGACAACCTCAAGAACGCGCTGCTGATCAACGCGGTGCTGGCCGTCTTCAACATGATGCCGATCCCGCCGCTCGACGGCGGGCGGGTCGCGGTCGGGCTGTTGCCCCGCCCGCTCGCCCTGCCACTGGCGCGGCTCGAGCCGTTCGGCATGCTGATCCTGATCGCCCTGCTGATTCTGCTGCCGATGGCGGGTTCCCAGTTCGGTCTAAATCTTGATGTTATTTCAGCAATACTGCGAACGTTGACCGGTTATGTGATTCAAGCTGTTCTCTTCGCTACCGGCAACGCATAGTTGAAGCGCTACGTTTTGAGTTCCTGCACTTTTAAAACAAAGCCGAAGGGCTAGAGGCCAACTTGGTCAAAGCTGCCGATATGCTGATCGCGCGACGCGCCGATACCCGTGCCCGCGCCGATTTCGCCACCTGGAAGATGATGGCCAAGCTGAATGGGTTGTCGGCGCTGCCTCCCGACGCCCAGGGGTTCCTCGAGGGCTACAAGAAGCTGCTGGATCGGATGAGCGAGGACGAAGCGTCCGAGGCCACCATCACCGAGGTCTACAAAGCCTACTATCTGGAGATGGGCGGCGGCGGGAACCCGCCCGACGTCCGCACCCGGGCGCCCGAGCCGGTGACGGACAATGTTACCGCCTTCCGCCGGCCGGGGCCCAAAGCGAAGAAGACTGGCTTCTTCGGTGCAGCCGCGGTCAGTGGAACCCAGAAGCGTCCTCTCCCGGTGGCGCTGATCTTCACCTGCCTGGTCGTGGTGTATGTCGGGATCAAGTACTACTGGCGCTGAGCCGTCTTCTTCTTTTTCTTGTCTTCCGGCGGCTTGAAAACGATATCGACGGTGCGCTCGACCCGGTCCTCGGTCAACGCGGCAGGTGGTACCGGGAAAGGATCTGATTTGCGGACCATGGCGACCGCTGCCGCGTCGAAAGCGGCGTCTCCGGAGGATTCGACCACGTCGACCGACACCACGTTGCCTCGTCGATTGAGTGAAAAGCTCACCTTGGTCGTCTGATTATTGGGCTGCTTGCCCTCCGGATTGACCTTGTGAGCCGCGAGGTGCGCGCTGATTTTGCGGTTCCAGTCCGCCGTGATTTTAAGCACGTCCTTACCAATGCCGAGCACCGGAGCCATGGCCCTGTCAGCTTCGCGCGTGGCGTCCTCGAAGGTTTGCCGCTCCATGGCAACCTGCTTCTGCTGAGCTTCCATCGCGGGCGTTTCGGTGGCGGCGACCTTCGGATCGTCGTCCTGCTCCTTCTTCGCCTTGTTCTCAGAGACAAGGCGATCAGCATCCTCGAGCTGTTGCGGTCGATCCTGCGGAAGATCCGTTTCCTTCGTCTCGGCCTTCTGCTGCTGAAGCTCCGGACGCTCTTCCTGCTCTTCGGAATCCGTCGGACCAAGGGCCTGATTGGAATCTTGAATCGGCGGAGAAGCCATCTCGACCGCGAACTCGGCACCCGCAGCGCCCAAGCCTTCATCGCTATCATCGGTCCGCAAGCTGGCGAGCGCGAGCGCAGCCCCGCCCAAATGGAGCGCGAGCGCCGCGACCGCCGCCAATATCCAAAGCCTCCTGGATGATTTGGGTTCGAGCTCAACCGACATGGCGACCCCTATGGCTGCGCGGGGCCTGTCGCAGCTGGCGCCGCCGGCGCGCCAGCAGCCTCCAACGTAACCAGCTTGACCCGCGTGTAGCCGCCGGAGCGCAGCAGCTCCATGACGCCCATCAGCTCGCCATAGGGCACCGAACGATCGGCACGCAGAAAGACGTATTTGTCCTTGCTCATGTCTGACAAGCCGTCGAGGGTCGTAATCAGGTTAGCCCGGCTCACCGGGTCCTCCCCGATCGCAAGCCCCAGATCGCGCTTGATGCTGACATAGGTCGGCTTGTCCGGCTTCTTCTGCGGCGTTGCGCTCGAGGTAGGCAGGTCGATCGGCAGATCGACCGTCGACAGCGGGGCTGCGACCATGAAGATGATCAGCAGGACCAGGATGACGTCGATGAAGGGCGTGACGTTGATGTCATGCGTTTCCGAGAAGTCGTCGTCGTCATCGTTGTCCGTCAGCGAGACTGCCATGGCTTACTCCGCCGCGCGCGAATGGGCACTGCCGTGGCTGCGGTCGAGATCGCGCGACAACAGACGTGCCGCCGCGCCCGAGGCGCGGCTGACGAGTTCGAGATAACCTTTCGTCACGCGCGAGAAGTGATTGTAGATGATAACGGCGGGGATCGCCGCCACGAGGCCGATGGCAGTCGCGAGCAGCGCCTCGGCGATGCCGGGCGCGACCACCGCGAGGTTCGTGGTCTGCGACTTCGAGATGCCGATAAAACTGTTCATGATGCCCCACACGGTGCCGAACAGGCCGACGAAGGGTGATGTCGAACCGATGGTCGCGAGGAGACCCGTGCCGATGCGGATGCGTCGTGCTTCAGCGCGGACGATTTCGGCAAAGCTCGAGGCCGCGCGCTCCTTGATGCCGTCGTCGCTGGAGAGCCCCGCAGACATCCGCGCTTCACGTAGCGCGGCCGTAACGAACGACGACAACATGCCCTCCTTGGTGCCGAGCGCCATCTGGGCTTCCGCAAGCGAGCGAACTTCAGCGATCTTTTTCAACGCCGAACGCAGTTTGGCGGAGGCGACCGACAGCTCGATCGATTTGGCGATGAAGACGGTCCAGGTCACGAGCGAGGCGAAGGCAAGCCCGATCATCACCGCCTTCACGATGATGTCGGCCGACATGAACATCACCCAGGGCGACAATTCCTTCATGGCCGGCGCGATGCCGGCTTTCGGCGTGGCCTCGGCTGGCCGGGCGACGGCAGCCTCGGTCGCAGGCACGCCGGGCGTCGCCGCAGGCGCGGCAGCGGCGGGGGCCACAGTCGATGGCCCGGTTGCAGCAATCGCGGGAGCGGCCGGCAGCGGCTGAGCCGCGACGGGTGCCGGTGCCGCAACCGGCCGCACCGGTGCCGCCGGCTGGGTTTGTGTCTGGGCAGACGCAGGAACTGCGAGCCAGGTGGCCGTGAGCAGCACGGCTGCAGCGAGGCTGGCTTGGAAAGTTGTGATCTTCATACTTCGGCCCAGGTGCGAATGAGATTGTGATAGATACCCGTCAATTTGACCGTTTCGGGATCGTCACGCCCGAGCCGTGCCACCAACGCCTGAATGGCGGTGTCAAGGTCGAAGATCATGCTGCGGGCTTGATCGTCCCGTATCATGCTCTGGAGCCAGAAGAAAGATGCAACCCGCGCCCCCCTTGTGACCGGTGTGACCAGATGCAGGCTGGTCGAGGGATAGAGCACGCAGTCCCCGGCTGGCAACTTGACTTCGTGCGAACCGTAGGTGTCCTCGATCACAAGTTCGCCACCGTCGTAATCCTCGGGCTCGCTGAGGAACAGCGTGACCGACAGATCCGTGCGGATGCGAAGGCCGGTCAGGCGGTCGCCGCGGATCGCGTTATCGACATGCAGGCCGAAATGGTGGCCGCTGTCCGCCGTATAGCGGTTGAACAGCGGCGGGAAGATCTGGAGCGGGATCGCCGCCGCCAGGAAGCGCGGGCTCGACGTCAGCGCCGAGATGATCCGGTTGCCGAGCTTGCGCGCGACCTCGCCATCCGGCGGCAACTGCTCGTTGCGCTTGACCATCGCCGACTGCGCGCCCGCGGTGGAACGGCCGTCTTCCCATTCGCTGGCGTCCATGATGCGGCGGAACTCCGCCACATCATCCTTGCTCAGGACGCCTTCTATGCATGTCAGCATGGCACCTCGTCATGTTTCCATTCAGTAGCGCGCGGACAGCACCAGATAGGCGGCGCGCCCGGGCGCCTCCAGCACGAACGGCGTCGCGCTCTGGTACAGCGCGTCGTAGTAGCGCTTGTCGAAGATGTTGTTGACGAACAGCTTCACCTGCCAATTCTTGTTGATCTTGGCTTCCGCGAAGGCATCGAACCGCCAGTAGCCGGGGATCGACGTGCCCTGGTTCGCCGCGAGCAAGGTGCCGCCGTAGATCTGAGAGCGGTACACCGCCTGTCCGCCGAGCTCCCAGACATCGGTGAGCTGGTACTTCGTGAGCAGACTAAACGACTGATGCGCGATGTTGGCGAGCGGACGCCCGACATTGGTCGGATAGAGCAAGGGCTGCGGCGACGGCGCCAGCGACTTGGTGACCTCGGACTGCATCAGCACGAGACCGCCGAACACGCTCCATTTGTCCGTGATCTTGCCGCCGACGCCGAGGTCGATGCCGCGGATGCGATAGGCTGCGCCGGCCGTGATGCAGGACACGGCGCCCGTCGTCGCAGCAGGATACGGACAAGTCGCGCTTGCGGTTGCCGCGGTGACGTTCTGCGACTCGCGTGCGTTTTCCTTCTCGGTCTGGAACAGCGCGGCGGTCAGCAACAGATGGCGATCGAACAGCTCCCATTTGGTGCCGAGCTCGATCGCCGTGTTCTTCTCGGGCCCGAAGATCTGGTTCGAGCTGCCGTTGAGAACCGGCGAGAGGCCACCATAGGCCGTGCTGGTGCCATCGAACTCGGCGCCGACCGGATTGGACGAGGTCGCATAGGCTGCATAGACGCTGCCGTTCGGCAGTGGCTTCAGCGTGATACCGAGGTTGAAGTTCGGCAGCCCGAACTCGGCACTCTGCGTTCCGAAGGTCTGCTTTCCGCCGATCGTGCCGTAACCATTGCTGTTGATGGTGTAATCGTCGTAGCGAACGCCGCCATTGAGGATGACGAAATCGCGGTAGTTCGCGCTATCCATCGCATAGGCACTCTTGGTGTCGATCGAGAGGTTGGTCGGCGCTCTCAGCATCCGTGGTGGAGTGAACGTGTCGAGGAAGGTGTATTGCGGCGCGAACACACTGACGCCCGAGGTCGAGCCGCCTGATGTGAACGACGGCCCGCTCGTCACTTCCGAGTCGAGCCCAGCATATTTGTCGATGAACGACGTCTCGCGCGAGATCTCGACGCCTCCGAGCGCCGTGTGCCTGAAGCCACCCGTGTCGAACTTGTAGGTCGCCTCGCTCTGGTTAGCCAAGACACTGGTCACCTGGTAGCGGCTTTGCGGATTGAGGGTCACGGTCGAAGCTGACAATGGAGACGTGGCGATGGGAGATTCCGCCAGCGTTCCGACGTAGTCGTTGACCGAGCGCGATGCGCGGATCTTGTCGGTGAAGACGAGATCGGGCGTCACGTAAACTTCGGCACCGACCGTTCCGATGTCCTGCTTGACCTTGAAGAAGTCGCGGTTGACGAAGCCGTAGAAATTATTGCGGTTCGAACCGAAATCCGGGAACGGACCGCCTGCAGTCGAGCTGTAGACATTGCCCGGTGCCGGAGACCCCGGCCGGTAGTACGGCACGCCAAAATCCGGGATACCATGCTGATACGTATGGATGTAATCCGTCGTCACCTTGACCGCGTCGACAGGCTTCCAAATGGTCGCAACGAAAGCTCCGCTGCGGTCATCCGTGACGAAGTCGCGACCGGCAACGCCCGCATCCTGGAGCAGGCCGCCGGCGCGCACCGCAAAGGCCGGATTGATAACCTGGTTGACATCGAGCGTCACGCGTTTGGTCTTGTCGGTGCCGAACGAGGTGTCCATGTTGTAGAAGCTCTTCTCCGTGTTCGCCTGCTTGGTGACGATGTTGATCGCCCCACCGGCGACACCGCGGCCGGAGAATGTAGAGCCGGGGCCGCGCAGGATCTCGACCTGCTCGGTGAAGAAGTTTTCACGGACGCTGACGCCGGGATCGCGCACGCCATCAATGAAGATGTCGTTGCGGGCGTCGAAGCCGCGGATGAAGAATCGGTCGCCAAAGGCATTGCCGCCCTCGCCCGTGCCGAGCGTCACGCCGGCGGTGCTGAGAATAGCCTGCTTCAAATTGGTGGCGTTCTTGTCCGCAAGCACTTCCTTGCTGAGCACCGTGATCGACTTCGGCGTATCGACCAGCTTCTCTGGAAACTTTCCGCCGGCCTGGACGTGATCGACCTTGTAGGGCGCTGCCTGATCGGCAAAGGGATTGCGATCGGCCGCCGGTGCGGCCGTATCGACGACCGGGGCCACTGCTGCCTGCTGACGTTGTTGTGCGGCACGGCGCAGTGCGTTGCGGGCGCGGACCTGATCGGGCGTCGGCTTCGCCGTGGTGGAGCGCGGCCGCTCCTTCGGCGCGTCGACATTCACGGGCGGCAGTGTCGATTGCTGTGCCTGCGCTCCGCTCGATACGGACGCGACCGCGATCAAGCTTGCGACCGCGGAAACAGTCTTGCCGGTTGCGGCATCGAAACTGCTGCCCAATGAAGTCCGTGCCGCAGTCGAACGCAACGACCGCGGAGCCCTCGCCATACCCATCCTGTGCCCCATTCCAATTCTGCAACGTGTCGCATTGCAACCATGCGACAGGCTGGTGGTATCGAGCGGGGCAATGAGGGTCAACGCAATCACCCCATCTGCAACCTTGAATCCATCCAGATCAAAACGATTCTAAACTTGAGTTTGAAACCGTTCTAAACTCAGGTTTGCAAGCGTTCTAAAGCTGAAGCCAATGTTTGCTCTCGCGATGCCGGTCTCGTGCGTCGCGATCGGCGTCAGTCGCTGATCGGCGGCTTCATCAGCGAGAACAATTCATCGACGGTGCGCTGCGCCGTCGCGCGCACATGATCGGAGTTCTCCATGCCTGCGATGTTGACGCCTTTGACGACGGCTTTGATCTCGTCGCGGAAGTCGGTGAGGAAGCGCAACGGATCGCGCTGCTCATTGGCGACACGCGCGATCAATCCCGTGATCAGAATCTGACACGCGATCAGCTTGCCGTTCAGCTCGTCCATCCCGCACTCCTGTTGTGGCGGCGCTGATATGAACGACGCTGATTTTACTGACAACCGAAACACCGCGTAGCCCGTTTAGAACCGTTCTCGCCACGGTCAGCCCTTCTCCTGCACAGAACGCATCACTCGCACCGCGCACTGCGCCTCACACCGCGCGCGAGCATTTCCCGTCCCTTGCACGCTCCTCGCTTGCGACACGAAATGCAGCGCTGCACGCTGCGTCGGCATCCGTTTGCCTACGGGGTGCAAAGCTTTCCAATTGTTTAGGATTCTCGCCTGATAGTGCTGTTTACACTGGAACTTGGCGTGTATTATACAAGCCGTTCTGGAACCCTTTGATAGCCCCGCAATTCGTTGTTTTGGGCATACAAGCCGATACGCTCACATATGAAAAAGTCACGGCCGATCCTGTGGATTGTCATCATCGCAGCCGTGGCCGGCGGCGGCTATTACGGCTGGCAGCGCTTCTCGGCCGCTGAGGCAGCGAAAGCCCAGGCCGCGCAAAAGGGTGCGCCGCGGGTCGCCGCCGTGCCCGTCAGCATTGCGCCGGTCCAGAAGGCCGACTTCCCGGTCTACCTGACCGGCCTCGGCACCGTGCAGGGCTTCAACACCGTACAAGTCCGGACCCGGGTCGATGGCCAGATCGACAAGATCGCCTTCACCGAAGGCCAAATGGTCAACCAGGGCGATCTCCTGGTGGAGATCGACCCGCGCCCGTTCCAGGCCGCCCTCGATCAGGCCAAGGCCAAGAAGTCGCAGGACGAGGCCAACCTCGCCAACGCCAATCTCGATCTTCAGCGCTATACCAAGCTCGGCGAATTCGCGACGCGGCAGCAGACCGATACGCAACGCTCGACTGTCGCCCAGCTGACCGCCCAGATCGCAGCCGACGAAGCCGCGATCGCCAACGCCCAGACCCAGCTCGACTACACCCAGGTCAAATCGCCGATCACCGGCGTCGCCGGCCTGCGCCAGGTCGACATCGGCAACATCGTCAATGCCTCGAGCCAGACCGGCATCGTCACCATCGCTCAGGTCGAGCCGATCACGGTGATCTTCACCGCGCCTGAAGATCAACTGCCTTATATCAGCGAGGGCCAGAAGTCCGGCGACCTCAAGGTGATCGCGTTCACCACCGACGGCAAGAAGACGCTGGCGGAAGGCAAGCTCGCAGTCATCAACAACCAGGTCGACACGACCAGCGGGACTATCAGGCTCAAGGCGGTGTTCGACAACAAGGAACACACGCTGTGGCCGGGACAATCGGTATCGACACGCCTTCTGGTGCGGACGCTGAAAGACGCGACCATCGTCCCCGATGACGCGGTTCAGCATTCGACCAACGGCCTCTACGCTTATACCGTCGGTCAGGACAACAAGGCCGAGGTTCACAAGATCAAGGTCAGCTACGCCATCGACGGGCGTTCGGTCGTCGATGAAGGATTGAGCCCCGGCCAGCAGGTGATCACCGGCGGTCAGTACAAAGTCCAGCCCGGAAGCGTCGTTTCGACGACCGTGGCGAGTTCGGATCCGGTCCAGAAAAACAAGGTTCAGCAGGAATGACCGAAGGCGGGATTTCGGCACCCTTCATCCGTTATCCCATCGGCACGTCGCTGCTGATGGCCGGCATCCTGTTTGTCGGCCTCGTGGCCTATCCACTGCTGCCGGTCGCGCCGCTGCCGCAGGTGGACTTCCCGACCATCCAGATCACGGCCAATTTGCCGGGCGGCAGCCCGGAGACGATGGCCTCGTCGGTCGCGCAGCCGCTGGAGCGCCAATTCGCCCAGATTCCCGGCATCGCGCAGATGACCTCGACGAGCTATCTGGGCACCGCCTCGATCACCATCCAGTTCGACCTCAACCGCAGCATCGACGGTGCGGCGAACGACGTGCAGGGCGCGATCAACGCCGCCAGCGGCCAGTTGCCGAAGAACCTGCCCTCGCCGCCGACCTATCGCAAGGTCAACCCCGCCGACGCGCCGATCCTGCTGCTCTCGGCGACATCGGACACGCTGCCGCTGACCAGCGTCAGCGACGCGGTCGACGCCCAGCTCGCCCAGCAGATCAGCCAGCTCTCCGGTGTGGCCCAGGTCTTCATCGGCGGCCAGCAGAAGCCGTCCGTGCGCGTCCAGGTCGATCCGGGCAAGCTCGTTGCCAAGGGTCTGTCGCTGGAAGACGTTCGCAGCGCGATCGGCATCACCACGGTCGACAGTCCCAAGGGCAATATCGACGGCGAGAAGCGCGCCTATACGATCTACGCCAACGATCAATTGCTGCAGTCCAAGGACTGGAACGACGTCATCATCGCCTATCGCAACGGTGGTCCATTGCGGATCAAGGACATCGGCCAGGCGGTCACCGGTCCTGAGGACGCCAAACAGGCGGCATGGGCCAACGGCAAGCGCGGCGTGTTCCTGGTCGTGTTCAAGCAGCCCGGCGCCAACGTCATCGAGACCGTCGACCGGATCAAGGCGACGCTGCCCCGGCTGGTCGCGGCGATCCCGCCCGCGATCAAGATCGAGCTGATCAGCGACCGCACCACGACGATCCGCGCCGCAGTCGAGGACGTCCAGTTCACGCTGCTGCTGACCATTTTCCTCGTGGTCATGGTGATCTTCGTCTTCCTGCGCAGCTTCTGGGCGACCGTGATTCCGGCCATCACGGTGCCGCTGGCGCTGCTGGGCGCCTGCGCGCTGATGTGGGTGTTCGGCTATTCGCTCGACAATCTGTCGCTGATGGCGCTCACGATCGCGGTCGGCTTCGTCGTCGACGACGCCATCGTGATGCTCGAGAACATCACGCGCTACATCGAGGAAGGCGAAAAGCCGCTCGCCGCCGCCTTCAGGGGCTCCAAGGAGATCGGCTTCACCATCATGTCGATCAGCATCTCGCTGGTCGCGGTGCTCATTCCGCTGCTGCTGATGGGCGGCATCATCGGCCGCCTGTTCCGCGAATTCGCGGTCGTGCTGGCGATGACGATCTTCGTCTCGATGTTCGTGTCGCTGACGCTGACGCCGATGATGGCCTCGCGCTTCCTGCGCGCACATGGGGAGGTGACCCATGGCAGATTTTACCAATGGAGCGAACGCGCCTTCGACGCGCTGCTGCGCGGCTATGAATACGGGCTCGACCATGCGCTGGCTTGGCGCCGCACCACGCTCACGATCTTCTTCGCGACGCTGGCGCTGTCGATTTACCTGTTCGTCCTGATCCCGAAAGGCTTCTTCCCGCAGCAGGACGTCGGCCTGATCACCGCGACCTCCGAGGCGTCGCAGGACATTTCCTTCAGGGAAATGGTCAACCGCCAGCAGGAACTCGGAAAGATCATCATGGCCGATCCCGACGTCGCCAGCGTCGCGATGGCGATCGGCGGCAGCGGTCGTGCCGGCAATAACGGCAATCTGTTCATCACCTTGAAGCCCCGCGACGAGCGGAACGCATCTGCGCAAGAGATCATCGCGCGGCTGCGTCCCAAGTTCGACAAGGTGCAAGGCGCCCGCCTCTACATGCAGGCGGCGCAGGACGTCCGGCTCGGCGGCCGACCGACGCGCACGCAGTTCGAGTTCACCCTGCAGGACGCCGATCTCGGCGAGCTCAATTCGTGGGCGCCGAAAATCCTCGCCAAGATGCAGACGCTGCCGCAGCTGCGCGACGTCGCGACCGACCAGCAGACCCAGGGCACCACGGTCCAGCTCAACATCAACCGCGACACCGCCTCGCGCTACGGCATCCAGCCGCAGCTGATCGACGACACGCTCTACGACGCATTCGGCCAGCGTCAGGTCGCGCAGTATTTCACCCAGCTCAACAGCTACCATGTGATCCTGGAAATCCTGCCGGAGATGCAGGGCAGCCTCGAGTCGCTGAACAAGCTCTATCTGAAGTCGCCCTTGACCGGCGACCAAGTGCCGCTGTCGACCTTCGCGAGCTGGACCACCGATCCGGTCCGCCCGCTCTCGATCAGCCATCAGGGCCAGTTTCCGGCGATCACCATCAGCTTCAACCTCGCGCCGGACGTCGCGCTTGGACAGGCCACCGTCGCTGTGCAGAAGGCGATGGCCGATCTCGGCGCGCCGGCGACGCTGAACTCCAGCTTCCAGGGCACGGCGCAGGCATTCCAGCAGTCGCTGGGCACCGTGCCGCTCCTGATTCTCGCGGCACTGGTCGTGGTCTATCTGATCCTCGGCATTCTCTACGAGAGCTACATCCATCCGATCACGATCCTGTCGACCCTACCCTCAGCCGGCGTCGGCGCGCTGCTGATCCTGATGGCAGCTGGATTCGACTTCAGCCTCATTGCCTTGATCGGAATCATTCTGCTGATCGGCATCGTGAAGAAGAACGGCATCATGATGGTCGATTTCGCCATCGCCGCCGAACGCGACGAGCACAAGACGCCGGAGGAATCGATCCGCCAGGCCGCGCTGCTGCGCTTCCGACCGATCATGATGACGACGATGGCAGCACTGCTCGGCGGCGTGCCGCTGATGCTCGGCCACGGCACCGGCGCCGAAATTCGCCAGCCGCTCGGCTATGCCATGGTCGGCGGCCTGATCGTCAGCCAGGCGCTGACGCTGTTCACCACGCCGGTCGTTTATCTCTACCTCGACAAGTTCTCGAACCTGTTCAAGGGCAACTCGGCCGAGGATGAAGGCCACGACGCGGCCGCGCACGGCACCGTCAAGGAAGCCGCCGAGTAAGCTTGCGTCGGGTCCGGCCCGACGCTACAGCCAAATCCTCGGTTCACGCCAACGCGGTCTTGCCATGCCCATGCAGTCCAGACTTGCCGCCCTCACCGCCGCTGCCCTGATGTCGACGGGCGCCGTGTATGCCCAGCAAGCCGCCAAGAAGAACGCTGCTCCGCCTGCCGCGGCCGCACAGCCTGCGGCCGCGCCGAACCAGCCGCAGGCCGAAGGCGCGCCGCCGCAGCCCGGCTGGATCGCGCGCTGCACCAGCGCGAGCCGCGATGCTCCTCTCGAATGCCCGATCGAGCAGAACGCCGTTCTCACCAAGACCGGCCAGACCATCGTGCTGATCAACATCCGCATCGCGCCCGACACCCGCACGCCGGTCGCGCTGCTCCAGCTGCCGCTCGGCCTCAACATCCCGGTCGGCGCGAAGCTCCAGGTCGACGAGGGCAAGACCATCGACCTCCAGATCCAGACCTGCGAGAATCGCGGTTGCTACGCCTCGACCCCGATCGCGCCGGACCTGCTTGCAAGCCTGAAGTCAGGCAAGCAATTGAAGGTCTCGTTCCAGAACATGGCGAAGGAAACGATCGCAATCCCGATGCCGCTGAATGATTTCGCGGCCGCCTACGACAAGATCAAGTAGTTCCGCACGTGCCGGTTGCTCGCAGCGGGGCGGCTTTCCGAGCCGCGCGGGCGGGGCTATCCTGCCGTCGGCGGGGCCAGACCTGAAGGTGGAACATGGGGCTCGAGAAGTCACGTCTCAATCGGCTTGGTCTCCCGGCCATCCTGTTTGGGATGCTCGGCGCCGCCGCGAGCGCGCAGACCCAACTGCAGCCGCTGACTGCGCCGGCGGTTGAGCCCACGGTGCATGACGCAAAGGTGCGGCCCCGCGACGACCTCACCGACGGCAAATTCTCGCAGACGCCAGATTCCGGCGCCTCGACGTCCACGTCAGACGTGAAGCGCATTCGCACGACGCGCGAACGCATCACCGATGGCTCCGCGCCCCCCCGCGGTCGCGCCACTGCAACCGCCGCCAGCGAAGCCGTAAGGCGGTTCAGCCTGCGTCGCTCGCCCGCAGCAGCGTGGTGAAGCCACCATAGATCATGCGCTTGCCGTCGAACGGCATGTCCGAGCCCTTGAGCCTCGGATCGGCCATCACCTTCTTGTTGACGGCATCGCGGGTCTCCCGGTCGCGGTAAACGATCCAGGAGAACACCACGATCTCGTCCTCACTCGCCATCACCGCCCGCGGAAAAGACGTGAGCTTGCCATGGGGCACGTCGTCGCCGATGCATTCGACATAATCGAGCGCGCCATGCTCCATCCACACCGCGCAGGCCGTCCGTGCCAGCGCCTTGTAGGCCTCGATCCTGTCCTTCGGCACGGCGAGCACGAAACCATCGACATAGGGCATTACGGATCTCCCAGGATTGTGTGTCCCTAGGACGATCGGCGGAGCGGCGATCCGACTGGCGATGGCGATATTCCGGTGAGGCAAGCCGCCGCGATCCCGCGGCAAGCGGCCCGATATCAGGTATTTCAGGAGTTCGGAAAGCGCCTGGAACTGGCTGGGGAACCTGGATTCGAACCAAGACAAACAGAGTCAGAGTCTGTTGTGCTACCGTTACACCATTCCCCAACGGAATAGTCGAACAAATTCAATATCTTACCGACTTGTCCGACTGCGGCCGGAAGCGCTATGGCGCAAATCACGGCTCAGGCGTGCAGCCTTCTACCTGCTCGTCCCCGGGCTGGCAAGCGCTGCGGTGGATGGATCACAGCCTCCTCCTCGATCACCTGCCGCGGCGCAGACGGCTAGAACGCGACCTCGTACATCCCAAGGATCGCATCCCGGCTCAGATCGCGCGGGTTGTTGTCGAGCAGGCGCCTGATGGCATACGCCTCGTCCGCCATCACGCCGAGATCGGCCTTGGGCACGCCGAGTGCCGATAGCCGCATCTCGACGCCGAGATTGTTGCAGAATGCGTAGGTCGCCTCGAACGCAAGCTTGGCATCTTTCTGCTCCGGCAGGCCGAGTGCCCCCAGCACCGCAAGCGTCTTCACCTCGACCGCGGGCATGTTGAACGCCAGCGTGTGCGGGAAGATCATCGCGCAGGCGAGACCATGGGCGATGTGATGACGCGTGCCGAGCGGATAGGCCACCGCATGACCAGCGGTGGTGTTCACCGGGCCCAGGCAATAGCCGCCATAGAGCGAGGCGAGCGACAGGCCCGCGCGGGCCTCGCGATCGCCGCCATCGGCCACCGCGCGCTTCAGATAACGCCCGACCAGCCGCGCCCCCTCGAGCGCGTAGAGGTCGATCGTCGGATGCGCCTTGCGGCTGGTGTAGGCCTCGACGCAATGCGCCAGCGCATCGACGCCGGTGGCCGCTGTGATTTCCTTCGGCACGCTCATCGTCAGGTCAGGGTCGATGATGGCGATGTCGGCCAGCATGAAGCGGCTCTGCACCGCCTGCTTGTTCTGGCTGACGGGATCAGTGACCAGCGCACGGGTGCCGGCTTCGCTGCCGGTGCCCGAGGTGGTCGGGATCTGCATCAGCGCGACGCTGCGGCCCGCGACCTTTTCTGGCCCGACGATGTCGGCAAAGGCGACATCACCCGTGCACATCACCGCAACCAGCTTGGCGAGATCCATCGCGCTGCCGCCACCGAAGCCGACCACGAGATCGGGCCTGGCTTCTTTCGCCATCGCCACCGCTTTCTCGAGATTGGGCAGATCGGGCTCGGGCTTGACCTCGCCGAAGACTTTCACGGCGCCCGGCAGCGCCAGCTTGTCGACGCGGCGCGCATTGAACGGGTCGGAGATCACCAGCGGACGCTTGGCGCCGATCCGTTCGGCAAAGCGCGCAGCCGCCGTGATCGTGCCGTTGCCGAACTCCAGGATGGTGGGGCGGAGAATTTCGATGGGCGTGAAGGCGTTGGTCATCTCAGGCTCGATCCCGTGAGTTGGAAACGCCGGTGGCGAGCCGCTCGGCATAGTCGATGGCCTCGATCAGGCTGTGCTCGTTGGCGATGCCCTTGCCGGCGATGTCGAAGGCGGTGCCGTGATCGACGGAGGTGCGGATGATCGGCAGGCCCAGCGTGATGTTGACGCCGGAGAGCTCCTGCCAGCGGCCGGTGGCGGGATCGACCTGGAAGCCGAGCAGCTTGACCGGAATGTGCCCCTGATCGTGATACATCGCGACCGCCGCATCGAACTGGCCGGCGCGCAGCTTGACGAAGATGGTGTCGCCCGGCACGGGACCGACCACGTCGAGGCCGTCGGCGACGGCCTCGGCAATCGTCGGCGCAGAGACGTCGATATCCTGCCGTCCGAACAGACCGCCCTCCCCGGCATGCGGGTTGAGCGCGGCGATCGCGATCTTCGGCTTGGCGATCCCGAGCCGCAGAAGCGCGTCGTTGGTGAGATCGATCACCAGGCGCAGCCGCTCCGGTGTCAGTCGCTTGGGCACGTCCTCCAGCGCGACGTGGGTCGAGACATGGCTGACGCGCATATTGCCGTGGGCGAGCAGCATCACCGAGCCGCGCACGCCGGTGAGATGCGCCAGCATCTCGGTATGTCCAGGGAAATGATAGCCGGCCTTGTTGAGCGCTTCCTTGTTGAGCGGCGCGGTGACGATCGCCGCGGTGCGGCCGGCCTGTGTCAGGCGTACCCCCTGCTCGATCGCCTTGTAGGCGAAGCGGCCGCCGTCGGCGCTCAGCACGCCCGGCTTGATCGGATCACCCTCGGCGTCGGCCTGCAGATAGCACAGGTTGGGCCAATCGCGGTCGTCGGCCGTGACTTGCGGGATTGCAACGTCCGCGCCGAGCGCGGCCTTCGCGCCGTGCAGCGCCGCGCCGCTGCCGATGATCAGCAGGCGAAGATCGTCTTTCGCGATCCGCTCCTTCAAGGCGAGGCAGGCCTTGACGATGATCTCCGGCCCGATCCCGGCGGGATCGCCCATGGTGATGGCAAGATGACGAGAGGTCATGATGGACCCTCCATGTTGAGCAATTGATTGTCTCGAAGCAGATCGCGCCACAGCTCGCGCGCGCCGAAGGCTCCGGATTTCGAGATGACGTCGACGCCGGCCCAGCGGCCACCTTGCAGCACCGAGCGCGGAAGGCCCGGCACGATGCGCCCTGTCACCTGAAGCGCATGCGCGCCGAGTGCAAGGCATGCGGCCTTCAGGGTCTCGCCCCCGGCAACGATCAGGGTTCCCGGAGGATCGAGCGCTGCGATCAGTTTGGTCAGTTCGTGCGTGATCCGTTGCGCAGCCTCCGCGCGCGACAGTCCTTCGGCAAGCGAGAACTTCACCAGCGCCACATCGTCTTCGGCCAATCTGCGTCGAACGGTTGCGCTGCCCTCACCCTCGGCGAGCGCGACAGTGGCCTTGCCACAGGCATCCAGCTGTGCCGCGGTGGCGGCCTGGTCCGAGCCAAACAGGCCCAGCACCGGCAGCTTCAACTTCGAATGCGCGTCCGACCGGTGGCCGCGCGCGAGCGCGCCGGCAAGCCCGCCGCTGCCGCACCACAGCACCGGCCCCGGCATCTGCCGCGCCATCTCGACGACGCGATCGAGGTCGAGGTCGCTCTCGGCATCGAACACCTGAACGCCGCCCTGCGACGACGTCTCGGAACTGCCCGGCCGCGCCTCGATGCCGCCCCGCTTCAATTGATCCAGCAGATTGTCGCCGACGCGATGCCAGGCGCCCGCCACGGTGCGCGCATATTGCTGGGCATCGACGGTGCGGCGGCCCTGATAGTTGAAGGCAGGCGCGACCACGCACGACGTCCAATGCCCGGTGCTCAGGCAGGCGCCGAGCTCGGCCGCCCAGGCGCCGCGAAGCAGGCTGTCGACTTTTTTATAGGCGATCTCTCCGTCGCGAAGCAGCGGCACCAATCGCCCGACGATCCCGACGCTTTCGGTTTTCGAACGCTCCCGGGTGCCGCTGTCGACCGCGAGGCTTGCAGAGCCGGACGGCGCAGGCGCATCTGCCCAGATCACGTCGAACGGCCCGCACAGACCGACGAACTCCGCCGCGGTGTCGAGCGCACCGGTGAGATCGTCGGCGATCATGCGGACGCGTGTCATCGACATGCCGATTCCGCTTTAAGCGGCTGAAGCGAATGCAGCGGCACTCGCGAGCAGCTCTTTCCGTTGCTCCGCCGGCAATGTTTCGAGCGGCGGCCGCAGGCGCTGCCAGCCGGCGTGACCGGTGCGCTCGGCCATCAGCGCCTTCAGGGACGGCATCTGTGCGAAGCGCGAGACCAGCTCGCGCGCCTTCACGATGCGCGCCTGCGCCGCCTTCAGCGCCGCATCGTCGTCGCTGTCGCGGAAATGCTTGAAGACATAGGCGAGATCGCGCGCGACGAGGTTCGAGGTCGCGGTGATGCAGCCGCCGCCGCCCTTGCGCAGCAACGGCAGTAGCAGCGGGTCGGCGCCCGTCAGCACCGAGAAGCCGGGGAAGCGCTCGACCATCGCGGTCATGTTGGCGAAGTCGCCAGAGGAGTCCTTGATGCCGACGATGGTCGACGGATAGGCCGCCCGCAACCGTTCGATCAGCGCATGCGAGATCGGCTGCATCGACATTTGCGGGATGTGATAGAGCACGATCTTGAGCTTGGCATCACCGATGCGCTGGATGATCTCGCTGTAGGCGGCATAGACGCCGTCGTCGCTGACGTTCTTGTAGTAGAACGGCGGCAGCATCACCACGGTGTCGACCCCGAGGGAGAGCGCGTGGCGGGTCAACGCGATGGTGTCGGTGAACGCAGCTACGCCGGTGCCCGGCAGCAGCTGGTTCGGCCTGATGCCGCCGGCGACCACGGCCTCGAGCAGCGCGGTGCGTTCGGCAACCGAGAAGGAGTTCGCTTCGCCGGTGGTGCCGAGCATCGCGATGGCATCGCAACCTTCGTCCAGGAGATAGCGGCAGTGCGCGATGAAGCGCGCATGATCGGGCGCGAGCTCGGCGTCGAGCGGTGTCAGCGCGGCGGAGAACACGCCAAGGGGGTGCACGGACTGTGGGTGCAAGGACTGGGGATGCAGCATAAAGCTTCCTCCGATCGGTCAGATCGATATTGTTCGGAATGCGAACATTTGTTACAATCTGTCCCGTTGGTAGGATCAGGCTGCCGCCGCGTCAAGGGCTGTGGCTGTCAGGCAGGGCATTCAGGCATGGCCAAGGTCGAAAAGAAGGCGGCAAAGCGCGCATCCGACGCGGCCCCAAAGACATCGGATACTAAAAATCCCAGGAACAATCCCAGGAACAATCCCAGGAACAATCCCAAGAACTATGTCGCTTCGGTCGGCAAGGCCTTTGCCGTGCTCAAGAGTTTCACCAGCGAGGCGTTCGAGCTGACGCTCAGTGAAGTTGCCGTCCGCGCCGATCTCGATCGCGGCACCGCGTTCCGGCTGATCCAGACCCTGATCGAGCTCGGCTATCTGCAGGCCGTGCCGCAGAGCCGCCGGTTCCGTCTCGGTGTCGCCTGCCTCGACCTCGGTTATACCGTGCTGTCGCACGGATCCTTGCGCACCATCGTCGAGCCGATGTTGCGCGACCTGGTGCCTGATGTCGGTGATGCGGCCTCGCTCGGCATCCTCGATGGCGGCGATGTCATCTATCTCGCGCGTGTCAGCGCGGGCCTCGACCGCTACAAGATGGATCGCCGGCCGGGCACGCGCATCCCCGCCTACAGCGCCGCGCTCGGCCATGCCATGCTGGCGCATCTTGAGCGCGACGAGCAGATCCAGCGGCTGGAGTCGCGCCCCCGCGTCAAGCTCTCGGAGCGGACGCTGACCGATCTCGATGCCTTGCTGACCCGGCTCGATCAGGTGAAGAAGAAAGGCCACGCCGTCTCCGACGGCGAGAACGCCTATGGCCTGCGTACACTGGCGACGCCGATCCTCGACGCGCAGGGATCCGTGATCGCGGGGCTGAGCGTCACGGTCGATGCAACACGTATGGATATGCCGACTTTTCGCGACCAGGCCCTGCCAAGGCTGACGCAGCTGACGCGCAAGGTGCAGGACATCACGATCAAGTCGGGCATGTCGAGCTGAGCGCTCGAGCCTGGTCCCGACGTCGGCTATTCCGGGACGAGCGTAGCAAGTCCCGATTCGATGATGGTGATTTCCTGGCTCACTTGCGCGACCGTCTGCTTGGGATCGACGCCAGTCACGGCCACCAATTGCCGCAACAGCTCCCGGCGATGCGTCAGAATATTCTCCAGCGCATCGCGATCGTTCAGCCTCACATAGCCCTCAACGATCAATTCGACGGAACGAGACATGGCACTCACAATTACAAAGCCGTTTTCTGATCGGTCGAAAATATCGCGCTGGCGTGCGACTGCGGGAATCAAGTCGCGTAAACCTTGACAGGTAAGATTAACGGCCGTGCAACGCATTGATTAAACAGCGATGCGATCGAAGTCGGCGGCAATCCGGACGTTCGGAAATATCCCGGCTGCTTCCGCCAGGATCTCGTCATCCTCATAGCGACCCGACAGATGCGTCAGCACAAGCTGCTTGACATCATTGCCAGCCGCGAACCGCGCCGCCTCGGCCGCGGTGAGATGGCCGTAGTCTCGTGCCATCGGCGCGTCCCGATCCAGAAACGTCGCCTCGATCACCAGCAGATCGGCATCCGTCACGTGCTTCGAGAGTCCTTCGGTGGTCTCGGTATCGCCGATGACGACCAGCTTCCTGCCGCCGCTGGGAGCGCCGAGGACCTCCTCGGGATCGATCGTTCGGCCGCCTTCAATCGTGACCGGCCGACCCGCGGCCAGTTCTCCGCGCATGGGGCCATCGGGCACGCCGAGTGCGGACAGTCGATCGGACAGAAGATGGCGCCGCGCGCGACTCTGGAATGAGAAGCCAAAACTGTCGGTGTCGCGATGGCGAACCGGAAAACAGTCGATGGTGAAGTCGCCGGCATCGGCGACCTGTCCTTCGGACAGCGGCGCGAACTCGATCGCGATCGGCGCCCGGCCCGCGCCCCAAAGGCCTGCAAGCAAGCGGATGACGACGTCGAGCGTTTCAGGCCCGCCATGAATGGTCATCAATTCGGAAGTCTGCCGCAGCCCCAGGGTCGAGAACAGGCCGGGGATACCGAGCACGTGATCGAGATGACCATGCGTGAGCAAAATGCGATCAAGCCGCCGAAAGCCGGCGCCACTCCGCAGCAGCTGGCGCTGCGTACCCTCGCCGCAATCGATCAGCATGCGTTTGCCCGCGACCTCCAGGAGGAGTGCTGGATGGTTGCGCTCTGCCGAGGGAACGCTGGCTGACGTGCCGAGAAATGTCAGGGCGAACATGCGTGACTCGTTTTCGAGGAGGCCGCTGAGCCCTAGCCTTGCTCCGACTGCGCCTCGACGGCCTGCACCGCGACATCGGCAACCTGCCGCAACGCTTCGCGATCCGAGCCTGACGAGGCCATCACGCCCATGCCGACCGAGACCGCTGAAATGTAGCGCGCGAGCGCGGCGGGATCCGACGTCGGCTTGAGATCACCTTCGGCCTTGGCGCGCACAAAGCGGTCGCGGAGCTGGTCTTCGTTCTGGGCACGGCGGGTGGCGAGCTCGAAGGGGACGTTTTCGGACCCGGTGCCGCAGGCGATGCCGCCTTGCACGAGCAGGCAGCCGGGCGGATTGGCGGGATCGGTCTGCTTTTCGGCGATGCCCTTCAGCATTCGCGCGGCGACCTCGCGGGCGGTGGGCGCCGCGACGACTTCGTCCATCCACGCAGCGCGCAGTTTGGTGTAGCGGTCGAGGGCAGCCTTCAGCAGGCCCTCCTTGTTGCCGAAACAGGCGTAGAGGCTTGGCGGGTTGATGCCCATGGCCTCCGTGAGCTGGGCAATCGTGGCGCCCTCATAGCCATGGCGCCAAAACACTTCCATAGCCTGGTCCAACGCGATGTCGGCGTCGAATTCGCGGGGGCGTCCCATGCCCATGTGCCTCTCTCCTCGGAATCGGCGGCTCGCCCCAACCTAACGCCACATTCTATCTGGTTGTTCTAGCTTTCTTTTCTCTTCCGCCTTCCGAGATTTGCGGCAAGCGGCTACAATTTTCTTAGTGAATGATACATAAGTATCTTGCGCTGCGATATCCAGCTCCACATCTGTAGTGAACATTACATATCTGGAGCGCGCAAATGCCCCCCTCCCCAAGCACCTCTCACCCCGGCCGTATTCGCAGCCTGCTCGGCGGCGTTGCTGTCGTGGGCGCCCTCGCCGTAGCCGGCACGATCGCGACCGGGCACTACCTCCGTTCAGCGCAAGCGACCGCAACGGCGGCCGCGGCTGAGCAGGCCGTCTCCGTGACCGTCGCGATGATCGAGCCGAAGCAGACGGTACTGTGGGATGATTTTTCCGGCCGGTTAGAGGCCATCGAGCGCGTCGAGCTACGTCCGCGTGTGGCGGGCGCGATCCTCTCCACCAACTTCACGGAGGGCGCGCTGGTGAAGGCGGGCGACGTCCTGTTCAAGATCGATCCAGCGCCCTACGAGGCCGAGGTCGACAAGGCCAACGCGCAGCTCGAAGCCGCGAAGGCGCGCGTGGTGTTCACGCAGAGCGAGCTCGACCGCGGCGCGCAGCTGGTCGGCAATGCCGTGGTCACGCGGCGCGACTACGACCAGCGCGACAACGCCAATCGCGAAGCCATCGCCAACGTCAAGGCGGCGGAAGCGACGCTCCAGACCGCAAAGCTCAATCTGGACTACACGGAGGTGCGCGCGCCCGTGGACGGCCGCGTCGGCAAGATCGAGGTCACCGTCGGCAATCTCGTCGCCGCAGGCACTGCTTCGCCAGTGCTCACGTCGCTGGTGTCGGTCAATCCGATCTACGCGTCGTTCGATGCTGACGAGGAGGTCGTGCTGCGGGCGCTGAACGCGATCGCAGACGGCACCGGCAAGCGCGGCAATCTCGACCAGATCCCCGTGGAGATGGCGACATCAGGCGGTCTCTCCGCCAAGGGCCACATCCAGCTGATCGACAACCAGGTCAACGGCCAGAGCGGCACCATCCGTGTGCGCGCGGTATTCCCCAACGACGACGGGCGTCTCATTCCCGGCCAGTTCGCTCGCGTGCGCATGGGCCAGCCGAAGCAGCAGACGCTCGTGATGATCGACGAGCGCGCGATCGGCACCGACCAGGACAAGAAGTTCGTGATGGCCGTCGGCGACGACAGTCGCGCGGTCTATCGGCCGATCACGCTCGGTGGCTCGGTCGACGGCCTTCGCATCGTGACGGCGGGCCTGAAGACCGGCGACCGCATCGTCGTCAATGGACTGCAGCGCGTGCGGCCCGGAGCCCTCCTCAAGACGGAGGTGGCGGCAATGGGCGCGCGCGGACAGCAGGCCTCCAACCACAGTAACCAGGACGTGGTGCAACGCTAGTTACGTTGCCGGGACACGCAACACGCGCCCGGAACGACGACTTAACGACCAAGACATCGCATCTCGATTCCGGGTTCGCGGGCAAAGCCCGCGTCCCGGTCAACGGGAGAGCTATCTCTCGCGCAGGCGCAAAACCATGAATCTCTCGAAGTTCTTCATCGATCGTCCGATTTTCGCCGGCGTGCTGTCGGTCCTGATCTTCCTCGCAGGGCTGATCTCGCTGTTCGCGATGCCGATCTCGGAATATCCCGACGTGGTGCCGCCCTCCGTCGTGGTGCGCGCGACCTATCCCGGGGCCAATCCCAAGGTCATCGCGGAGACCGTGGCTACTCCAATCGAGGAGCAGATCAACGGTGTCGAGAACATGCTGTACATGTCGAGCCAGGCGACGACCGATGGCGCGATGACGCTGACGGTGACGTTCCGGCTCGGCACCGACCCCGACAAGGCGACGCAGCTGGTGCAGAACCGCGTGCAACAGGCCGAGCCGCGTCTTCCGGCCGTGGTGCGTCAGCTCGGCATCATCACCAAGAAATCGTCGCCCGACCTCACCATGGTGGTGCATCTGTTGTCGCCGAACAACCGCTACGACATGACTTACTTGCGCAACTACGCGGTGCTCAACGTCAAGGACCGTCTCGCGCGGATCGACGGCGTCGGCGACGTTCAGCTCTACGGCGCCGGCGACTATTCGATGCGGGTCTGGGTCGATCCGCAGAAGGCGGCCGAGCACGGCCTGACGGCAAGCGACATCGTCAGGGCGATCCAGGCGCAGAACGTCGAGGCTGCGGCCGGCGTGGTCGGCTCGTCGCCGAACGTCAAAGGGATCGATCTACAACTGTCCGTCAATGCCGAGGGACGGCTCGGCAACGAAGAGCAGTTCGGCGACATCGTGGTCAAGACGGGCTCGAAGGGCGAAGTCGTGCGCTTGCGCGACGTCGCGCGTATCGAGCTCGGCGCATCCGAATATGGCCTGCGCTCGCTGCTCGACAACAAGCAGGCGGTGGCGATCCCGATCTTCCAGGCACCGGGCTCCAACGCGCTCGAAATTTCCGATCACGTCCGCGCCACCATGGCCGAGATCAAGAAGAACATGCCGGAGGGCGTGTCCTACCAGATCGTCTACGATCCCACCCAGTTCGTTCGCTCCTCGATCGAGGCCGTGATCCACACCCTGCTGGAGGCGATCGCGCTGGTGGTTCTGGTGGTGATCCTGTTCCTCCAGACCTGGCGCGCTTCGATCATCCCCCTGCTCGCTGTCCCCGTGTCGATCGTCGGCACCTTCGCGGTGATGCATCTGTTTGGCTTTTCCATCAACGCGCTCAGCCTGTTCGGCCTGGTGCTCGCCATCGGCATCGTGGTCGACGACGCCATCGTCGTGGTCGAGAACGTCGAGCGCAACATCGAGGGCGGGCTGTCGCCCCGCGACGCGACCTATCAGGCCATGCGCGAGGTGTCCGGGCCGATCATCGCGATCGCCATGGTGCTGATCGCGGTATTCGTGCCGCTCGCCTTCATTTCCGGTCTTACCGGTCAGTTCTACAAGCAGTTCGCGTTGACCATCGCGATCTCGACCGTGATCTCGGCCGTCAACTCGCTGACACTGTCGCCGGCCCTGTCGGCGCTGCTGCTCAAGGGCCACAACGAGCCGAAGGACCGGCCGACGATCGTCATGGAGAAGAGCCTCGGCTGGTTCTTCCGCCGCTTCAACCGTGCCTTCACCTACTCCTCCAACAGCTACAGCGGCACGGTCACCAAGGTGATCTCGGGCAAGGCTGCCGTGATGGGCCTCTACGTAGCGCTGGTCGGCCTCACCGCCTTCCTGTTCCAGCAGGTGCCTGGTGGATTCGTGCCCGGCCAGGACAAGCAATATCTTGTGGGATTCGCTCGCCTGCCCGACGGCGCCACGCTGGATCGCACGGAACAAGTGATCCGTAAGATGAGCGACATCGCACTGACCCAACCCGGTGTCGAAAGCTCGGTCGCGTTCCCCGGCCTGTCCATCTCCGGCTTCACCAACTCGTCCAACGCCGGCATCGTGTTCTCGACCCTGAAGCCGTTCGATGAGCGCAAGGGCCCGGCCCTGAGCGGCAATGCAATCGCCGCCGATCTCAACAAGAAGTACGCCGGCATTCAGGAAGCCTTCATCGCCATGTTCCCGCCGCCGCCGGTCAACGGCCTCGGCACCATCGGTGGCTTCAAGCTGCAGATCGAGGATCGCGCCGGTCTCGGCTACGAGGCCCTCAACGACGCGACGAAGGCGTTCATGGCGGCGATGCAGAAGGCGCCGGAGATCGCCGGCGTGTTCTCGAGCTTCCAGGTCAACGTGCCGCAGTTGTTCGCCGACATCGACCGCACCAAGGCGCTTCAGCTCGGCGTACCCGTGACCGAAGTCTTCAACACGCTCCAGATCTACCTCGGCTCCTACTACGTCAACGACTTCAACAAGTTTGGCCGGACCTACTCAGTCTATGTCCAGGCCGATGCGCCGTTCCGCGCCCGTGCCGACGACATCAGGCAGTTGAAAGTGCGCTCATCCTCCGGCGACATGGTGCCGCTATCGGCATTGCTCACGATCCGCCAGAGCGCGGGTCCGGAGCGCGCGATCCGCTACAACGGTTTTCTGTCGTCCGACATCAACGCGGCGGCCGCGCCGGGCTACTCGTCCGGCCAGGCGCAGGAAGCGGCGACGCGGATCGCGGCAGAGGTGCTGCCTCCAGGCTTTGCCTTCGAATGGACCGACCTGACCTATCAGGAGTTCATCGCCGGCAATTCCGGCCTCTGGGTGTTCCCGCTCGCGATCCTGCTGGTGTTCCTGGTGTTGGCCGCGCTCTATGAGAGCCTGACGCTCCCGCTCTCGATCATCATGATCGTGCCGATGGGGCTGCTGGCCGCCATGTTCGGCGTGTGGCTCTCGAAGGGTGACAACAACGTCTTCACCCAGATCGGCTTGATCGTGCTTGTCGGCCTCTCCGCCAAGAACGCGATCCTGATCGTCGAATTCGCGCGCGAGCTCGAATTCGCCGGGCGCACCCCGATCCGGGCTGCGATCGAGGCGAGCCGGCTGCGGCTGCGCCCGATCCTGATGACGTCGATGGCCTTCATCATGGGCGTCCTGCCGCTGGTGCTCTCGACCGGCGCCGGCTCCGAGATGCGCCGTGCGATGGGCGTCGCCGTGTTCTCGGGCATGATCGGCGTCACCGTGTTCGGCCTGTTCCTGACGCCGGTATTTTATGTGCTGCTGCGGACGATCACGGGCATGAAGCCGCTGGTCCATCACAGCAGCGACATCAGCGCGGCGGCGGCCCAGGGTTCGATCACCAGTCGCGGCCACTAGATGGCGGCGCGCGCGGAATCTGCATCTCGATGCCGTCGTCGTTGTCATCCGCAAGATCAAACGTCAGGCGCTCGGCTTCCCCAGAGTCAACGTCAACAATGCGAAGTGCCCTAGGCGCGCCGCGGCACGATCGCGATCGGAGTGAACGTGTAAACCTCCTCGCCGTTCTGGTTGAACATCGTCCATTTCACCAAGGCGATGCCCTGCGGCTTCGACTTCGATGGCGTCAGGCTCATGACCTCGCCGACCAGATGCAGCCGGTCATTCGGCCGTACCGGGATGGTCCAGCGCAACCCATCAACGCCGGCACCGATCAGGGGGTGTGGCCCGAAGGGACGGGTCTGGACCGCGAGGTTCATGGCGATCGCCGCGGTGTGCCATCCTGATGCAGCCAGGCCCTTGAACAGGGTCGCCTTGGCGGCTTCGTCATCGAGATGCATCGGTTGCGGGTCGAACTCGGCCGCAAACCGCTTGATGTCGGCTTCACTGACCTCGACCTCCGGGGATTTGAAACGCATGCCGATGGTGAGATCGTCGAACCAAGCGACCTGTGCCATGATTTTGCCTCGAAATGCGATGCGCCGCGCGCGATAGGCGCAGCGAAAATAGGGGTTGGTGGCCCGGATGTAGCGGTTTGGCCGCCGCTCCGGGGCCAGACCTGCTTCCTCGCGAAACCTCTTTCCCAAACCGACGAAACACGCCTGAAACAGATGCCCGCTTAAGTGATCGTCAAAATCATACAGGGACGTGCGTCATGCAGTTCATCCTCGACCTGATCAGGGAATATGCTTGTTGCCAGCATCTCGTCGCCCAGCCACTCAGGAGCGACGAGCTATGATCGAACTGATCTCAGCCCTCCTCGCCCTGTGCAGCATCGGCGTATTTGCGGCGCACGCGCTGGACGCCTACCGCACCACGCACCTCTGATCGACCGCGCCGGCAGCTCCGACCACTAGAACGGCCGCCGGTAAAAGTGCTCTGAATGCGTTGCCGGTGGGAACCGGTTGGCGAGCGCCAGCGCTCCCTTCTCGTCGGTCTCGAGCGCGATCTTCTGGGCCAGCATCACATCGCCCGGCACGAGGAAGCCTGACGGCACGAAGCACCACCCCATCGTCGCAATCCCGGCCTCATCGACCTCGTGGACGTTGGCGGCGGTGCCGTAGTGAATGCGATAGCGCTTGCCGCTGTCGGAGCCGATCACGTCAAAATGCCGGTGCTGCTCGAATTGGGCACGCTGCTCTTCGGACAGCCATTCGGACAATAGCCGCCTTCCCCGCGCCTCAGGCGTGTTCTCGCCAAAGAAGCGGCGGTAGAGCTCGCGGAGCGCGTGCAGACGCGCTCGCGCGGGCGCGCCGAGCCTGAAGACCGCGATCATCGGCCGTTCAGATCAACCGCCGACCAGGCGGGGATAGAACAGCGTTTCCTGCGCGGTCGGGTCGAACGATTTGATACGCGTGACTTCGCCCGGCCCGGTCCGATACGCCGCGGTAAAGCCCGCGCCGGTCAACTCCCGAAAGCGCTGTTCGGCCCGCGCCAACGCTTCAGCATTTTCGGGATCAAACTCGTGGCGTGTATCGCCGGTCTGGTCCATCACGATCTGGGTAGCCATGTTGAGTTCTCCTCATGCCCAGCCCTGAACTTGATCTAAGCAAACCTCGTGCTGTCGGTTCCTGAAAGCAACAACTTTCTCTCTCAAGCAGGTCACGCCTTGCGGAGTACCCTCAACGGGCTGCTGCCGCTCCGCCACCCCCGTCGATCTGCCGGCCCATCAGCGCGATGGCCTTCTGGTAGACGCCGGCCGCATTCCAGGCCTGGATGGCGGCAAAATTCGGTTCGCCCGGCTGGTAACCGGCTCCCGCGCGCCAGCCATTGGCTTTCAGGAAATTCGCGGTCGAGCTCAGCGCGTTGGCGGCGACGTCGAGATTGCCGGTGCCGTAGGCCAGGATGTTCTTGGGCATGAACTGGGTCTGGCCGACTTCGCCATGCATGGAGCCGCGGGTCGCCCCGGACAGCACGCCGCGGTCGACCAGCTTCAGCGCCGCATAGAGCTGCTCGGTGAAGAACTCAGGACGACGGCAGTCATAGGCGAGTGTCGCAATCGACGAGAGCATGTTCTGGTTGCCCCGCTGGCTGCCGAATCCGGTCTCCATGCCCCAGATCGCGATCAACGGTCCCGGCGGCACGCCGTAGCGCTGCTCGATCGAGGCGAACATCGCCGCCTGCGACTGCTTCAGCGACCGGCCGCGCGCCACGATGGTGGTGGCGCCGCGCTTGGCCAGAAACTGCTCGAGGGAGAGTGAAAAACTGTGCTGGCTGCGATCAGCATTGATGGTGGCGCTGGCGTAATTGGTCTGCATCAGGGCCGAGATCGCGGTCTGGCCGATGCCCTTGCCCCGCGCCTCAGCGCTGAACTCACGCTTCCAGGCCTCGAAGCCGCCGGGCCCGTTGCCGCATTGCGCGGCCTGAGCGGCGGGCATCAGGGACAACAGCAGCGCGGCCGCGCCGATCATCGCCGTCGCAACGGTCTTGCCCTCAGTCATTCCTGCGTTCCCTTCCCTCGACTTTGCGCGCCCGGCCCGCGCGCGGGCATGATCCTACGTCAGGCGTATCAGCTCAAGCCCCGATGAGTGCAATCAATGCAAGCAATGCACTTGACATGATCAAACCTTAGCGTCCGCCATCGGTCCCGAGCAGGAAATCCACCATGATGCCTTGGTGCTGCCCGTACATGTCGGTGCCGGTCGCGGTGACGCAGCCCAGCTTGCGGGCTGCTGCGATGAAGGGCGAAATTTCTGGCCTCGTGATGACGCAGCCGCAATAGGCCGACGTCGCCAGCCGCGAGGTATCGACCGGCAGCGGATCGCCATCCCTCATTCCGGCCGGCGTCGCATTGGCGACGAAATCGAAGCCGGAGGGATCGATGGTGCCTGCCCGCACGCGCGCCTTGCCGAGCTCATTGAGCCGATCGACGAGGGCATCCCGCCGCTCGGCCGAACTGTCATGAATGGCAAGCTCACTCACCCCGGCCTCGACCAGGGCGAGCGCGATGGCCGAGCCCGCCCCGCCCGCACCGACGAGAAGCGCCCGCATCCCCTTTGGATCGATCCCCTTCGCCCGCGCGGCACCGACGAAACCAAGGCCATCCACCATGTCGCCATGCCACGCCCCATCGGCGCGCCGGCGCATCAGGTTGACGGTGCGCAGGAAGTGCGCGCGGTCGGTCGCACTGGCGCAGGCCTGGTAGCAGGCGAATTTGTGCGGGATCGTCACCACGATGCCGTCGAGATTCTTCAAGCGCGTCGCGACCGGGAGGAAACCGGTCAGATCGCTGGTCGCGACCTGAACAGGCACCAGAATGCCATCATGGCCGCGGGCTAAGAACTCCGCGGAAACACCGGCGGGCGAGCGCACCTGCGCAATGGGATCGCCGATGATGACGTAGAGCCGCGTCGCCCCCGTAGGGGCCGGGATCATGCCGCTCATGCCTGAACCGGATAGCTGTCGCTCGTCGCGTCAGCCCCATAGGTCAATTCCAACCCCTCCAGGTCGCCGTCACCAACTCTGCCGGCTGCACCGGTCATGTGTCTTTCCGCTGACATCAATCTCCTTCACGGCGGCACTGCTTCGGCCTGCAATCTGCGCCAGTTAGCCCTGATAAAGTGGCGCAGGCAATCGCGTCCACCGCTTTTTGCGTGGACGTCGCGCGACGTTCCGCTACCTTGCCAGCAAGCGCGAACGCATCATTGAAGGTGCACGGCATTTTTCGGAGGGGACGATGCTGGGATTGATGATGGACATGCCGCTGTTGATCAGCGGCCTGATCCAATATGCCGCCGACTATCACGGAGAGGCGGAGATCGTCGCGTGCGAGATCGAGGGTGACATCCATCGTTACACCTATGCCGAGGCCCATCCGCGGATCAAGCGCATGGCGCTGGCGCTCAAGCGGCTCGGCATGAAGCAAGGCGACCGCGTCGGCACGCTGGCCTGGAACACGCACCGCCATTTCGAGATGTTCTACGCAGCGCCCGGCATGGGCTATGTGCTGCACACCGTCAATCCGCGACTGTTCCCCGAACAACTCGTCTACATCATCAACCACGCCGAAGACCGCATCCTGTTCGTCGACCGCGCCACTCTGCCGATCGTCGAGGCAATCGCGCCGCAGCTGACGGCGGTTGAAGCTTATGTGATCATGTCATCGCGCGAACGCATGCCGGAGACGAAACTTGCGAACGTACATTGCTATGAGGAGCTGCTGGACAAGGAGAGCGACGCAGGCTTCGCCTGGCCGGAGTTCGACGAGAAATCCGCCTCCACCATCTGCTACACCTCGGGCACGACAGGCAATCCCAAAGGCGTAATCTATTCGCATCGCGCCGCGATCTTGCAGACCATGACGAGCTCCAGTTTCGACTTCATTGCCGGGCATCGCGAAGGCGTGCGCGAAGTGATGATGCCGATGGCGCCGCTGTTCCACGGCAATGGCTGGAACATGCCGTTCACTGCACCCTATACCGGATCGAAGCTGGTGCTGCCCGGCCGCAATTACGAGCCCGACAAGCTCTATGAGCTGCTGGAAGGCGAAAAGGTGACACTGTCAGCTGGCGTGCCGAGCTTCTGGCTGATCCTGCTCGACTGGCTCGGCCGTACCGGCAACAAATTCTCGGCGCTGCGCGCAACGCTGTCGTCGGGATCGGCACCGCCACGCGCGATGGTCGAGAAGCTCAAGCGCGACTATGGTGTCGACTACATTCAGGCTTGGGGCATGACCGAAGCACTGGGCTGCTCGATGCCGGGGTTGCGGCCGGGCTCGGAGCATCTCAGCGAAACCGAGATCTTCGACCGGCGCCAGATCTCGGGCCGCGCCTGCTTCGGCACCACCTTGCGCATCGTCGACGATGGCGGCCACGTGTTGCCGCGCGACGGCAGGACCGTCGGCCATTTGCGCGCCCGCGGCCCCTGGGTCGCCTCCGGCTACATGAAGCTGGACGAGGGCCTCGATCGCGATGGCTGGCTCATCACCGGCGACATGGCCGCGATCGACGCCCACGGCCACGTCACGCTCACCGACCGCTCCAAGGACGTGATCAAGTCGGGCGGCGAGTGGATCTCCTCGATCCAGCTCGAGGACATCGCGCTGTCCCACCCTGATGTGCTGCAAGCCGCCGTGGTCGCAATCCCGCACGAAAAATGGCAGGAGCGCCCTCTTCTGCTCGTCGTCCGGAAGAAGGGCGCGACCATCGACGGCAAGACACTGCTCGATCACATGCGTCCCAAGATCGCGAGCTGGTGGATGCCTGATGCGGTCGAATTCCTCGACGAATTCCCGATGACCGGTACCGGCAAGGTGCTCAAATCAGCGCTGCGCGAGAAGTTTCGAGGTTATCGCGTCGGCTGAGCCCGGCTCGCGACCTCCAAACCCGCGCTACGACACGGACAAGGACAAGGCGCGCTCAGCTGAAGCCGCTGCACGCCCGCTGCCCGTCGCCGAGGTGCCTGACGGAGCCAGTGCTGTGGTCGGCATCTGGTCGACGCTTGGCGGCGATACATTGCGAATCGAAAACGCTTCGAGCATCGCTCCGAAAATGATGATCGGCAGATAGAACGCAAGCATGATCGTATTCCTCCCGTGACAAGCTTGGGCCGCAGGGCCAGCTCCTCAAATGACAGTCTCACGCCTCGGAACATTGTCGGCGCTTACCGAGCTACCGACGAAACCGAGTCACGGCCAACTTCAAGAACGCATCGCGTCAATCGCATGGGCGATCAGAACGACTGCGCTCGCGGCAATGAGAAACACAAACAACCAGCTCACGTCCGCCTCCGATGCCGGAAGTGAACGCGTTCATCTGTGCACAGTCAAAAACGATCCGCTTGGAACCGCTATTCCGCGGCTCGCTGATGCGTCGCAGCAACAAATACATCTGCTGTCGGTCCTACCGGCAGAACGCCAGAAGGAGCAACGCGCCGACGACGCAGGCTGCTAGGACTAAAAACCAAACGCTCATACAGTCCCCCGACTCACACACGCGCGAGTCAGGATTAGCCTTACGATTTGGCTTTGAAACGTTCGGTACCGGTTTTCCCCAAGCCAAGCGTGATCATCTGGTCGCTGCGTTAGTCCAATACCTCCACGGTCGCCGAGCGACCGGCAACCAGCGACATTCCCTCCGGCACCGGATCCAGCGCAATGCGCACGGGCACGCGCTGGGCAAGCCTCACCCAGCTGAAGGTCGGATTGACGTTTGCGAGCAGGCTGGCGCCCTCGGCGCGGTCGCGGTCCTCGATCCCGGCAGCGATGCTCTCGACGCGGCCTGTCAGCGTTGCCTTCTCGCCCATCAGGCGGACCACCGCCTTGTCGCCGGTACGAATGCGCGCAAGTTTCGTCTCCTCGAAATAGCCTTCGACATGCAACGTGTCGCTGTCGACCAGCGCCATCACGCCCTTGCCGGCAGAAACGTACGCGCCGGGGCGCAGATCCATATTGGTGATCACGCCGTTGACGGAAGCCTTGACCTCGCTGCGATCGAGATTGAGCTGGGTAACCGCGCGGTCGGCGACGGCCTGGTCGAAGGCCGCCTTGGCCTGAAGCTGGGTCGCAAGCACCTGTTCCTGCTTCTGCTGCGACACGGCATCGGTCGTCAGCGCACTGTAGCGCTTCAGATCAGCATTGGCCTGATCGAGCGTCGCTTGATGCCCGGCGACCGACGCATCGGCCTGCCGCAGCGCCAGGGCAAACCGCTCGCGATCGATCCTGAACAGCACATCGCCGCGATGGACTTTCTGGTTGTCCTTGACGAGCACATCGGTGACGAAGCCGGAGACATCAGGCGCGACTTGGACCACGTCCGCGCGCACACGGCCGTCACGCGTCCAGGGCGACTCCATGTAATAGGCCCACAGCTCGCGGCCGACCCCGACCGCAGCGATGACCACGATGATGGTCACTGCAAGCCGGCCGATCCAGGCAAAACTTCCCTTCATGAGAGGTACTCCGAGAGATAGACGACGCCGCCGAGAAGGCAGACGAAAACGGCGAAATCGAACAGCGCGCGGTGCCAGACCAGCCGGTACAGGTCGAAGCGTTGCATGAGCCGGCGCAGAAGCGCGCTCAGCAGATAGGCGACGATGATCCAGAGCAGCAGCGCCGGCACCAGCACGCCATAGATGTCGATGACATATCTCATGCCGCCACACTCGCATCTGCACGCGGCCGATAGGCCGGCGCGTCCGGGAATAAGCCCCGTCGGATGCCGACGAGGCCGATCAAGGCGTCTTCGCGTGGGCTGTCATTGGGATCTTTCACCGCCTGCGCCAACGCCCGGTCGACGCTGACCAGAAGCTCGCGCGGCATTCCGCCGCCCGCATAGTTGCGGCAGGCGATGGCGAGCTGATCGAGCATGTCGTCGATGACGGCGATGGTCGATGCCGCAAGCCCGTAACGCGCGCGGCGCAGATCGATGATGTTGATCCCGATGCGGAGCTGCACGAGGCTGTCGGCGTCGCGCCGGTCGCTCTCGGAGAGGAACGCGATGCGCTGCACCAGTAGCCCGAGACGGTGCAGCATGAGCCCTGCGAACTCCGCGCGGTCGCGTTTTCCCCGCCGTTCGGCCGCAACCGCGATCGTGATCCAGCTCGACAACACCAGGCGATTGGCAATCCATTCCGCCCCCACTCCGCGCGCGATCCGCGTCACCAGCTCGGCGATGAGGACGCCGACGAAGAAGGCGACGGCGGAATTGGCGTAGGAGACGAAATCCGCGATATAGGTCGATTGCAACGCGAGCAGCGTTGCGGTGTTGGCCGCGAGCGCCATGCCGGTGCCCGCCGTGGCCGGCCGCGCGATCAGGAAGCCATAGAGCAGGAAGGTCGGCGCCAGCGCGACGACCAGAAGCTCGATGTCCGAGATCGCGGGCACCAGCGGGAACAGATAGATCGCGACGACCACGATGGCGACCAGCGACCACAGGCCGAAGCTGCGGATGAAGCGCGCGGGCTCGTCCTGCGCAGCAAAGAACGAGCAAGCGACCGCCGCCATCATCGGCGCCGATGCGCCATCCGGCCAGCCTGTGCCGATCCAGAACGCGCAGCAGATCAGGATGGCCACGGCCGCGCCGGCAGCTGACCAAAGGGCCATGCCGCGATCGCGGTGGCGGACGGGCGCAGCGCCGGCTTCGGAGTGGAACGCCAGATCGAGCGTCGAGACATTGCGGTTGTCGGCGATCGCCTCGGTCAATTCCCGGCAATCGCGCGAGAGGTCGACCAGCTCGCGCAACCGCGCCAGCAGGCTGGTGATGATGATCCGCTCCCAGGACGCGCTGTCATCGAGCACCGCCTGCCGTTCCGCGATCATGGCGCGGATCCGCTCAGCCGGTTGCCGTGTGCTGACCTCGCTGACGATCCATTGGGCAAGATCCTCCAGCAGTCGCTTCAGCTCGGGCTGCCGCCGCAGAGCGTCCTCCCCTAACGCCGCCAGACGGTCTTCGAGCGAGGCGATCACGGGCAGCAGCATCAGCATCCGCAGCCGGATCTCGCCGAGGCCGGTCACCGCGCTGCGATCGGTCAGCCGGTCATAGGCGAGATGGGTGGAGAGCGTGTCGATCTCGACGATATCGGTGGCAAGCTTGAGGCGCTTGCCGCGGCGGGTCTCAACGGTACCCTCGCGCAGCAGGACGACCTGGCTGAGGCGGCGTGCGTCGAACAGCCAGCTGTCGACACGGCCTGCGACTGCCGGGGCGACACTGCGGGGAAACACGATGGTGGAGACCAGGCTGGCGCAGATGATGCCGAGGGAAATTTCTTCCAGACGCGCAACAGCCGTGTCGAAGATCGCACCGGGGTCGGACACCGAGGGAAAGCCGATCAGCGCGACCGTGTAGCCGGCCAGCATGAAGACATAGCTGCGCGGCGTGCCGTCGAGCAGCGACAGATAGAGGCAGAGCCCGACCCAGAGTGCGATCGCGAGGCACAACAGTTCCGGCGCATTGACCAGGTTTGGGACCAGCGCCACTGTCATGATCGCGCCGACCAGCGTCCCCATGACACGGAAGAAGGCCTTTGAACTGGTCGCACCTGCGAGCGGCTGTGAGGTGATGTAGACGGTCGCCATCGCCCAATAGGGCCGCGGCAGATCCATGGCGAGCGCAATGACGAGCGCGAGCATCGACGCGGCGAACGTCTTCAAAGCAAAGATGAGGTCCGCATGGCGGACCAGGAACGGCTCATCTGGACGCATAGCTACTTCGCCTCTGGACCGGTCCTGGCGTCCTGCAGCCGGCTGGCCCTCTGTTCGATGCGCTGAAGGGTCTCGAACGTTATCGCAAGTTCCTCGGCCGCGATATCCTTGAGCAGGCGCGCCCGCACGCGCCGCAAGATCCGGTTGGTCTCCTCGACCTTGGCTTCGCCCGCGCTGGTCAGATGGAGCGTTTTGGCACGGCGATCGTTGCGGTCTTCGCGTCGCTCCACCAGACCCTCGGCCTGGAGCAGATCAATCAGTCGCACCAGCGACGGCCCTTCGATGCCGAGTTCGTCGGCCAGCACGCCTTGGCGGACGTTCTCGCCCTGCCGCGACAGCACCAGGAGCGGAATCGCGGTCGCATAGGACAGGCCGCGGTCGGACAGCGCCTGATCCGACTCGCGCCGCCAGAGGCGGGCCAGACGCGTGACCAGCCGGCCGATTTCGCCGTGGATGTGAGCCTGCGAGGGCGCCATGCAAAATAGATAGGAAACTATCTATTAGCGTGCAATCACGATCCAGTGACGGAATCGCGGCTGACGCGCACGCGGAGTTCAGGAACTCCAGTGGCGCCGCCAGCCCCTCGCCTCACTTCACCAGATACGCATCCGGATCGGCGCTCGAGCTCGGATTCTTGAAAGCGTTGCGCAAGGCTGCCGACATCGGAACGTTGTAGTTGAGGCCGTTCGGCGGAGTCGGCGATTCCAGCCATTTCTTGTAGAGCACCTCGATCTCCGGGCTCGCATAGAGCTCGGCCGTGGCGCGATCGGCGAGCGCCTTGAACGCCGCATCGTCCCGACGCAGCATGATCCCGTAAGGCTCAGGCTTGGAGAACGTCTCCTCGCTGATCATGAACAGCGCCGGCTCCTTCGAGCGCGCAATTGCGACCGCAAGCTGGACATCGTCGAGCGCATAGGCTTGAGCACGGTCGGTCTCCAGCAGCAGGAACGCCTCGGCCTGGTCCACGGCCGGCATGATTTTAATGCCGAGATTGCGCTCGGTATTGACCTTGGCGAGCTGGTTCAAATTAACCGAGCCTGCCACAGCGGTGACGGCCTTGCCCTTGAGGTCGTCGATGGTGTTGATCTTGGAAGCCTTCTTGGCGGCAAACCGCGTCGCGCTCAGGAAATGCGTGTTGGTGAAGGCGACCTGCTTCTGGCGGTCGGCATTGTTGGTGGTCGCCGAGCAGTGGAGATCGAGCGTGCCGTTGACCATCAGCGGGATGCGGTTCGACGAGGTCACGGCGACAGTCTCGACGGCAATGTCGGGCATGCCGAGCTGCTTCTTCACGGCGTCGACGATCCTGAGGCAGATGTCCATGGCGAACCCGACCGGCTTCTGGTTGCCGTCGAGATAGCTGAAGGGCACCGAGGCTTCCTGGTAGCCGAGCGTGATCTTCCCGGTGTCCTTGACCTTCTGAAGCGTGCCCGACAGATCTTCGGCAGACGCTGCGCCGGCAAGACATGTGACGGCCAAGAGGACGGCGGAAAAACGCATCGGCGGGCTCCTGAAAAGCGGCTGCGCCTCCATGCCGGGCGCCATCGATCGGTTGATAGCGCAGGCGCGCGCCAAGCGCCAGACCAGCCTCCGTTCATCAGCTGTCGCCGCTTTCGATGTGGCGGCTGGCCCTCCATGTCAGTTACATTGCTGCGCAGGCGCCCCCTCGCCGAGCCTCACGAGCCCACCACCAAGATTCTCCGCCATGACCGCCCAGACCGCCTTTGACCTGATCTTCCGCAACGCCCTGTTGCGATCATCCGTGACACCTGTCGATCTCGGAGTGAAAGGCGGACGCATCACCGCGATCGAATCCCGGCTCGCCTGCGAGGCCATCGAGATCGACGTCGGAGGGCGGCTCGCACTCCCCGGCTTCGTCGACACCCACATCCATCTCGACAAGGCCTGCCTGCTCGAACGCTGCGGGCACATCCACGGCACGCTCGGCGATGCCATCCGTGCCGTCTCGGCGATGAAGCGGGATTTCGGCATCGACGATGTCTATGCCCGCGGCGCAAAAGTGCTCGAACGCGCCATCGTGCACGGCACGACCCGGATGCGCACCCATGTCGAAATTGACCCGCGCATCGGCCTGCGCAGCTTCGAGGCGGTCAAGGCGCTCAAGCGCGACTACGCCTGGGCGATCGATCTCTCGCTCTGCGTTTTTCCACAAGAAGGCCTGACCAATGATCCTGGCGCGGAGGAGCTGCTGATCCAGGCCTTGCGCCAGGGCGCCGACGCGATCGGCGGCTGCCCCTATACCGACCCCGACCCGAACGCGCATCTCGCACGCATCTTCGAGCTCGCCGAGCAATTCGACCTCGACATCGACCTCCATCTCGACTTCGATCTCGATCCCTCCTGGTCGCATCTCGACGAAGTCGTCAGGCAGACCGAGCAGCGCAATTATCAGGGATGCGTGGCGATCGGGCATGTGACCAAACTTTCGGCCATGCCGCCGGATCGGCTGAAGGCGGCCACGGCGCAATTGGCGAGGGCCGGAATCGCCGTCACCGTGCTACCCGCCACCGATCTCTATCTGATGGGGCGTGAGGCCACCCACAACGCGCCGCGTGGATTGACGCTCGCGCACAAGCTCGCGGACGGCGGCATCGTCTGCTCGGTCGCGACCAACAACGTGCTCAATCCCTTCACGCCGTTCGGGGATGCATCGCTGCTGCGCATGGCGAACTTTTACGCCAACGTCGCCCACGCCTCCGTCGGCGACTTCGACACCTGCCTCGATCTTGTCACCGAGCTGCCGGCGCGGCTCATGAACCTCGGGGATTACGGGATCGCGGTCGGAAAGCGCGCCGATCTCGTCGTACTCGACATCAAGGACAGCCGTTTCGCCATCGCGGAGCTGCCCGATATCCTGATGGGTTTCAAGGACGGACGGCAGACCTTTGAGCGGCTGCCGGCCAAGCTGCTTCACCCGCGAATTGAACGGCGCCCACAATGAGCGCTACACATCGACCCAAGGGGAGCGACCGGATGGCCTTCGACAAACTCTTCATGAACGCACGCTTCGACGGCGGAGCGCGCCACCACATCGCGGTCAAGGACGGTCGTATCGCCGCGCTCCTGCCCGCTGATGCGCCCGCAGGCGACGCCGCGACTGTGGATCTCGGCAACGCTCTCGTCGTTCCCGGTTTCGTCGAGGGCCACATCCATCTCGACACCAGCTTCTATGGTGACGCCTGGCGTCCCCACAAGCCGTGCACCGATGGCTTCGACGTAAGCGAACGCGTGGCCTTCCAGGCGCAGAACATGGCCCTGTCAGCGCCGATGGACGTGCGAGCCCGCAACCAGCTCGATCTGTGCATCATCAATGGCTCAACGCAAATGCGCAGCCACGTCATGGTCGATGGCTCGGTCGGGCTGAAATCGCTCGAGACGATCTTGCGTGTGCGCGAGGAGTATCGGGACCTGATCGATATCCAGCTCGTCGCGTTTCCCCAGAGCGGCATTCTGGCGAGCCCGGGCACACCGCAATTGCTGGATGAGGCCATCGGCCTCGGCGCGAACCTCGTCGGCGGCCTCGATCCTGCGAGCTTTGACCGGGACGTCGAGAAGCATCTGGATGTGGTGTTTGGCGTCGCCGGGAAGCACGGCGTCGATGTCGATATCCACCTGCACGACATGGGCTCGTTGGGCGCCTTCGAGATCGAGCAGATCGCGGCGCGCACGCGCGCGCTCGGCATGGAGGGCCATGTCGCCATCAGCCACGCTTACGGCCTGGGCGATATCGCGGCGGATCACCTCAAGACTGTCGCCGAAACCCTCGCCCGCTCCGGCGTCGCGATCATGACCAATGCGCCGGGCGCCCGGGCATTCCCGCCGATCCTCGTCCTGCGCGATGCCGGCGTGACCGTGTTCAGCGGCAACGACAACATCCGCGATTCATGGTGGCCTTATGGCGATGGCGACATGCTGCGCCGGGCGACGACGCTCGGCTATCGTTCGGGCTTCAACACCGACGAGGAACTACGGGTTGCATTCGATGTCGTCACCGAATCAGGCGCCAAGGCTCTGCGGCTCGAAGGCTACGGTTTGCGTGTCGGCGCCAAGGCCGACTTCGTGACGCTGGCTGCGGAACATGTGCCTGAGGCCGTGGTCGCGGTGCCACAGGGCCGCGCCGTGTACAAGGCAGGCATGCTCGTCGCGGAAAATGGTAGGATGATCGGGAAAGCTCGCTGATCGCCGGACCAATTCACCGGCAATCCTTCTCCAAATCCGAGTCCAGTAAAATCCCGGACCGTAGCTCCCCGCGTTGCGGGAAGGGCCGCACTAACCATACTAGGACGTGCGCCCCGACCGGCTGCGTTCTCTGGGGAAGTTATGGATATGTTCAGCGCATTCAGCAGCATTGATTATCGATCCATCCGGGCCAGCACGCCTGCGGAGACCGCCGTCAAGCGATTGAACGGCATCGGCGAAGTTTTGTCGGGCCTCGATATAGCGGCGATCCACACGCAGGACGACATGGCTCGTGCGCTCCGCACGCTCGATACCGCCGACAAGTGCATTCGCATGATCCTGACCGAATTCCGCACCGAGCGCACCAAGGACGTTGTCCGTGGGGCCAAGAGCCTGATCGATTTGATCCAGACCGCGCGCGACGAGATCTCCGGCTACCTCGACAGCGGCAAAATCCTGGGCTGAGCCCGCGCGTTCAATGTTTGATCTTCGCCAGAATACGATCTGCCTCGATGCGCCAATCGGCGCTCCGGGCAAATTCCTTGGTACCCTTCATCCCAAACAAGCCTTCATCGGCGAGATCGGCGACCCAGGCCTGACGCTCGGCCGTACCCTGCGCTGACCACGGCGTCAGCCCGGCCTCGCGCACGGTTTCGGCGACTTCGCGGACCTCCTCGGCGCGGCGGCGGCCGTGCTCGATCACGCGCTGAAAGAAATAGGCGCCCTGCTTCTCCCAATTGATGGCGGGAAAGGTTTCCGCAAGCGATGCCAGCACGGCATCCTCGACGCCATAGGCGCGTGCGGTCGTAAAACTTTCGATCACCATGGCCTCGAGACCCTTGATCATGATGCTGCGGCACATCTTCACCGCCGAAGACACGCCGAGCTTGTCGCTCGCGACCTTCGCCGCAAAACCGATCGCGTTGAGCAGCGGCTCGAGCTCCCTCGCGCCCGGACCGCCGAGCAGCAGCGGCACCTTGATCCGGTAAGGCGGCACCGAGGTCATCACAGCGCCCTCGACATAGCGTCCCGCGGCACCATCGATCAGCGCTGCCGCGCGTTGTTTGGCGCCGGGCGAAGCCGAATTGAAATCCAGGAACCAGGTGCCCTGGTTGATTGCAGCCGCGCAAGCCTTTGCGACTGGCACGGCCTGGCTCGCCGTCACGGCTGAGATGATGAAGTCGGATCTCGCCGTCAGCTCGGCATGAGAGGCGGCGAGCGTCACGCCAAATTTGGCCGCGTGCTCCCTCAGCGCAGCGCCCTGCTCGCCGCCAAGCTTGATATCGTAAGCCGCGACCTTGATGTCCTGCTGGCGCAAATCCTCGGCCAGGATCCGGCCGACCTCACCATAGCCAACCAGCCCGATCTGCCAGCGCTTCGGATCCGCCATCAGTCCAGTCCTCGTGTGGTCGCGTCGAACAGTTCCCCGACCGCATAGCGGCGCGGGATCAGCGCCTGCTGGAATGCGTAGTCGACGATGAGCTCCAACGGCTTCCTGTTCGCTTCAATCCCGAAGGGCAAAAGGTCGGGCGCCCCCGCAGGTCCCACCTGCTCCTTGTTCCGCTTGAGCAGATCATAGAGGCCCGCGACCACGTCAGGGCGTGATCTTGCAAGCTGCTCCGTCACGACCACGAGATGGTTGACCGGCACGACGCCACGGCGCGCATACCATTTGGCGGCCTCCGCGGCCGGATCGGGAAACAGCGACTTCAGGCTGTGATTGTCCGAGGTCTCGCCGAGCACGGCATCCACATCGCCGTCGAGCAGCATCTGCAATACCTTCTTGTCCTTCGGCGCACGCTCGGTGGTGTCGACATATTCGGCGACGTGCGGGTCCTCGAACGTCACCCATTTGATCCTGTCGAGGTTGACGCCGTAGTCGTTGGCGAGAATGCCGCGGATCCAGGCGCCCGTCGTCGTGGTGAACGAGCGGATACCAACCCGCTTGCCTTCGAGATCGGATGGCCCGAGCATTCCGTGCGCCGGATTGTAGAGCGCGTAGGAATGCTGAAAGCGGCCGAGCACGGTCGCCGGCAGCAGCACCAGCGGCTTGCCATGACCTTTGGCCATCAGATAGGTCACGATCGCCATCTCGCAGACGTCGAAGGCCTGCTCGCGCACCATCGGCTTGAACGCGGTGTTGGTCGGTGTGTACTCGATGAAGTCGAGATCGAACAGATCGGAGCGGAGCTCACCGCTCTTCACCGCCTTGACGTGGGGGTGATTGCCGAGCACGGCCTTCAGCTTGAGACAATCCATCCGCTCGCTCCGCTTTTTTCTTCAGACGTCCTCGAAACGATCGACGTAGACCAGCCCGGCCTTCGCCAGTGCCTCGCGCATGCTGTACATGTCGAGGCCAAGCTCGCCCGAGGCGAGGCGCGCGCGCTTGCCGCTCTCGTCCGCGTTGCGCTTTTTCGCCTTCTCGGCGACTTCAGCGGCATAACGCTTCGGCACCACGACGACGCCGTCGTCATCGGCAACGATGATGTCACCCGGATCGACATTGACGCCGGCGCAAACCACGGGAACGTTGACCGAACCGAGCGTGGCCTTCACCGTGCCCTTGGCCGAGACGGCGCGCGACCACACCGGAAAATTCATCTCGAGCAGCGCCTTGACGTCGCGGCAGCCGGCGTCGATGACCAGCCCCTGCACGCCGCGCGCCTGGAGCGAGGTTGCAAGCAGCTCGCCGAACATGCCGTCGGTATTGTCGGTGGTGCAGCCGACGACGAGGATATCGCCCTCCCGGCACTGCTCGACCGCGACATGGATCATCCAGTTGTCGCCGGGCTGCGCCAGCACGGTCACCGCGGGACCGGCGATCGATGCCCCCGCCCAAACAGGCCGCAAGTATGGCTTCATCAGGCCGAGGCGGCCATAGGCCTCGTGCACGGTCGAGACGCCGTACTCGGCTATCCCGGCGGGATCGGCTCGCTCAATGTTGCGAACGACGACCGGCCTCATGCCAATTCCTCCGCCACGGTCGGGAACAGGCGCTGATAGGCTTCGCCATAAGTCATCGGCACGCCGGTGTTGCGGCTGCCCTGGATGCCGCGGTTGAGCGCGACGCGCTCATAATAGCCCCAGAGATGCTTTTGTGCGGCCAGGATCTGGAATGCCTCGTATTTTTGCTTCCAGACCTCGTCGATTTTGAGCAGCAGGTCCGGCTTGTAATTGCACTGCTCGGGCTGGTGCGGCTCGAACAGGAACACCGGCGGCGCCGAATATTTATACTGCGCGCCCGGCTTGTGACCCATCGCCTGTGCGACCACGCGGGTCTCCTGCGCGAAATGCGCCGCATTCGGGTGATCGAAATTATAGGGGTCTTCCAGCGCGTGCGTCAGCACGAAGCTCGGATTGAGCTCACGGTAGATGTCGACCATGCGGTCGAAATGCGCCTCGGTGAGTTTCAGCGGATAGTCGCCGCAATCGAAGAACTCGATCTCTGCACCCAATAGCTTGGCCGCCCGCTCCGCCTCGTCTTTGCGACCGGCCTTGACCGACTCCAGCGTTGCGCCCTTTTCCTTCCAGGCAAACTGGCTCTCGCCGCGTTCGCCGAAGGACATGCAGACGATCTTCATGCGGTAGCCCTTCTTCGCATGCAGCGCGATGGCGCCCCCGGCGCGCCAGACGAAATCGCCAGGATGGGCGGTGATCACGAGACCTGTTTTCATGGGAGAACTCCCCTCTTCTTGAGTAGACATTCTGTCGACCGCCATCGCGATCATCGGTCGAACCCAAACAGACGCGCGGGATTGTCGACCAGGATCTTCTGCTGATATTCCGCCTCCGGTGCGAACAGCGGAATGAGATCGACGAGGTCACCGTCGTTCGGCATCATCTTCACGTTGGGGTGCGGCCAGTCGGTGCCCCAGATGACGCGGTCAGGGGCTGTCTCGACTATTTTTCGTGCGAACGGCACCGCGTCGGCGAACGGCGGGCCGGCCGAGGACACCCGCTCAGAGCCGCAAATCTTGACCCAGCACTTCTCATCGCGCTGCATCAGCTCGATCAAAATCTTGAACGGAAGCTGGTCGAGCCCTTCGGCGGCCGTCACCCGTCCCATATGGTCGATGGTGTAGCTCAGCGGCAGCCTCGTCAGCATGCCCGCATATTCGGGTAGATCGATCGCGTCGAAATGCAGATCGATGTGCCAGCCGAGCGGTGCGACCATCGCGATGATACGGTTGAACACGCGCTTGTCGGGAACGCCGCCGAGATGGCGCACGAAATTGAAGCGACAGCCGCGGAAGCCGCCGTCGTGCAGCACACGCAAGCCCCGCTCGGTGATGGTGTCGTCGATATTGGCGACCGCGCGATAGGCCCCGTTACTCTGCGCGATGGCGTCGCGCGCCACCGTATTGTCGGTGCCGTGGACGCTGGCATTGACGATGACCGCACGTTCCACGCCGAGCTTGGCATGCAACACCGTGAAGTCTTCCAGCGGGGCATCCGGCGGCGTGTAGGATCGGTCCGGCGAATATGGATATTTCGCGCCGGGCCCGAAGATGTGGCAATGCGCATCGCAGGACAGTTTCGGCAGCTTGAATCTGGGTGTCCGCGTGTCGGGATCGGGCGGCGGAATGGTCGGCGTGTACAACATCGTCATCACTTCAACCGCCGGACGAGAATGCTTCTTCAAACCTTGCTGCTTGCGACAGCCCGCCGCCGTGCCGGAGCGGCCTGATCCAGCGCCGGCGCCTGAAACGCGGCGACGGTGGCCTGCACCAACTGCTCGATGGCATTGGCGGGATCGCTGCCGTCGGCCTCGCCGCGCGACAGCCGCGAGACGCGATCCGGCGTCACCAGCGAGTAATAGAGTGCGCCGAGCAGGAAGTGGCTGCGCCAGACGACGTCGGTGCGCGGAATGTGCGGCAGGCTCTCATGAATCGCGTCGATGAAGGCATGGCTGGTGTCGTCAAACGTCTGCGCGATGATTTTCCGCGCGACTTCGTTGCCCTCGGCCGACATCACGGCGCGCAGCCGCGTGAAACGCGCCCCGCCGCCGGCGAGATCGCTGCCCGAGGTGAAGGCCGGCACCACATAGGCCCGCACGATCGCTTCCAGCCGGTCCTGGAGATCGCGCACGCGCTTGGCGGCCGCGAGCAGCTCGGAGCGGCGCAGGTTCATCGGCGCGCAATGGCGCCGGTAGATCTCCAGCAGCAGCCCGTCCTTGGTCTTGAAATGATAGGTCACGCTGCCGGGATTGGCCCCTGCTGCGTGAGCGATATCGCGGACCGAGACGGCGTTGAAGCCGTTGGTGGCGAACAACTCCTCCGCCGCGGCGAGGATCGCCTCGCGCATGTTCGGCTTGCGGGCCGTGTCCTTGCTGGTGGGTTTGCGTGACATGTGATTTGTACTATCGTACAAAAGATCAGGTCTCGTCAACAAAAACGAGGCACCGTTGCCCCTCAAGACGCTCGGCCGAGCGCTCCAAGGCGCTGCCGCCGTGCCGACCGTCGCTCAATCAGGCGTATTGAGCAATGAGATGCCTCGCTCGCCGGTCAATTGTGCGCACGCGCCCTCGTTCTCTCCGACGACGCAGCACGTCGCAGGAATTCATCATCGTCGCCCCCGCCCTGCGGGATCAGGATGGCGCGTTCGCGCGGCAGGGCTTCCGGCATCTCGTCGCGGATGAAAGCGATCAGCTTCTCGCGCATTTCGCAGCGCAGGTCCCAGGATTGCGGCGCATTGCGTGCGCTGACCAGCGCACGCAACTCGATGGTGCGGGAATCCGCGTCGATCACCTGGAGATTGACCACTGCGCCATCCCAGAGTTTCGACTCTTTCACGGCTCCCTCGAGCCAGCGGCGGATACGCGGGACGTCCGCGCGATAGTCGACATGAAGCGCGATGACGCCGATCAGGGATGCGGTATCGCGGGTCCAGTTCTGAAACGGCTTTTCGATGAAATAGGACAGTGGCACCACCATGCGGCGCCAGTCCCACAGCCGGATCACGACATAGGTCGCGGCGATATCCTCGACCCAGCCCCACTCGTTCTCGATGATGACGGCATCCTCGATCCGGATCGGCTGGGTGATCGCGATCTGCAGGCCCGCGATCAGATTGCTGAGCAATGGTCGCGCGGCAAGACCGACGATGAGACCGGCAGCACCAGCGGAGGCGAACAGGCTGACGCCATATTGCCTGACCGAATCGAACGTCATCAGCGCGGTCGAGACCGTGATGACGACGATGATGATGTCGGTGACGCGCTTGAACACGCGCACTTGCGTCACGTGCTTGCGCGCGACGAAGTTCTCGGTGACGTCGCGAAAGTTCTGCAGATACCGCGCCGCGCTCATGTCCACGACGCGAATCGATATCCAGCCGATCAGCGCGATGACGGCAACGACGAACAGACGGGTCAAAGGGGTGCGGAACGCGTCGTCGAGCGGCGCAAGCGGCAGAACCAGCGCGACGGCGGCAAGGCACACGGCGAGCTGCGCCGGCCCTGAGGTGCGCTCGATGAAGACGCTCAGGAGCGGAATCCGGGTTCCGAAGGCGCGGTTGAGCAGCCAGACGGCGAGCCGATAGAACGACAGCGCAAGCAGCATCGCTCCGGCGACCAGACCGAGACCGATAAACCATGATGGTATCCACCCGAACATCTTGTCGATGTCGGCCGTGAGGGCCTGCCAGTTCATTCATGTCCCCGGTATTGCACTTGCCCTCGCCAACGCATTCTGCCCTGTTTCGCTCCGCCCGCTGCGTGCAATGCAGCATCCCTCTGGTGCAACCGTCGCCGAACTGCGCTAGTTTGAGGCAACCATGACCAGACGTACCGGCAGCGCCGATCTTCCTCTCCACACCGGGCGGGTTCCGCCGTGGCTCGCGAATCGCATGGCCTCGCTGGGTGCGATCGTCACGCAGGCGATCGTGCATCATTACGGCCGCGATGCGTTCATGCAGCGGCTGTCGCATCCGTTCTGGTTCCAGTCGTTCGGCGCCGTGATGGGGATGGATTGGCACTCCTCGGGCATCACGACATCGGTGATCGGTGCACTGAAGCGTGGGCTTGGCCCGCTCCAGGATGAGCTCGGGATCTATGTCTGCGGCGGCCGCGGCCAGCATTCGCGCAGGACGCCGGACGAGCTGTTGCAGCTCGGTGAGCGCGTCGGCTTCGATGGCGCGAAGCTCACGCGGGCCTCGCGGCTCGTGGCGAAAGTCGACAGCGCCGCCGTGCAGGACGGTTTTGATCTTTATCTGCACGGCTTCTTCGTGACCGCCGATGGCAAGTGGACGGTCGTGCAGCAGGGTATGAATGGCGACAAGCGCCAGGCCCGGCGCTATCATTGGCATTCCGAGGCACTGAAGAGTTTTGTCGATGCGCCTCACAGCGCGATCGACGGCCCGCAGCAGGGCGAGATCGTCAATCTGACCGACCATCGCGCCGACGTCTCGCGCAGCGCGCAACTCGAGCTGCTCGCCGAGTTCGGCCCCGATCGCATCCTCGCCGAATTCGAACGACTCTCCGGGACGGCGCCCGAGCCCGCGCAGGCCATGCTGCCGCATCTGATCATGCCGGCGCATCACGATGTCAGGCCGAAGGACGTGTTCGCGCGCCGCCTGCACGGCACGCTTGCGGCGGCTGCCGAGCGCGGCCCGGTCGACTTCCCCGAACTGCTGCTGACGCCCGGCGTCGGCGCGCGTACCGTGCGCTCGCTGGCGATGGTCGCCGAGGTCGTGCACGGCGCGCCCTATCGCTTCAGGGATCCAGCGCGCTTCTCGCTCGCTCATGGCGGCAAGGACCGGCATCCCTACCCCGTCCCGATCAAGGTCTATGACGAGACCATCCGCGTGCTGAAGGGCGCGATCCAGAGCGCCAAGCTCGGACGCGAGGAAGAGATGCAGGCGATCAAGCGCCTCGACGACCAGGCGCGGCGGCTTGAACGCACTGCAGACGGCCCGTCGGTCGGGGCCTACATCGAGGGCGAACGTGCAGCCTCGCCCGATCTCGACGGCCGCTCCGTGTTCGGCTGGGAACGAGATCTGGTCGCGTCGCGCAAATCGACGGCCTGACGCCGCTCGCCGGAATCGGCCACAACGGGCAACTTCGCGATCGCGCGGAGGCCCGGCCGCTTGCGCCAGCGGATCTGCGACGGATCGACAGCCAGACCAAGCCTTGGCCAGCGGGTCAACAGCGCCTGGAGCGCACACGCGCCCTCGATCCGCGCCAGCTGATGGCCGAGGCAGAAATGAATTCCCGTGCCGAACGAGATGTGGCGGTTGGGCTTGCGTTCGAGATCGAGCCGCGCCGGTTGCTCGTGCACCGCCGGATCCATGTTCGCCGCCGCGAGCATCACCATGACCCGATCACCCTTCTTCAGCCGCACGCCTTCGAGCTCGACGTTCCGTCGCACATAACGCGGTTTTGAAAACTGCACTGGCGAAACGAAACGCAAGAACTCTTCCACTGCAAGCCCGGCGCGGCTCCAGTCCTGTTCCAGCCAGTCGCGCAGCGCCGGATTCCCGAGCAGCTCGTACACCGAGCCACTGATGAGATGCGTGGTGGTCTCGGAGCCCGCCGCGAGCAGCAGGAACACCATCGAGACCATTTCGTCCGGCGTGATCTCGCCGCCCTCGCGTTCGACCTGGACCAACTCCGCGATCAGGCCTTCGCCGCCTCGCTCGCGCGCGATTTGCAGCTGCTCCCGGAGATAGTTCCGCATCTTGCGAAACGCGAGCAGCAGGCGAAAGAAGCTGACGACGTTCGTCAGCGAGGACATCGCATTGGCCCAGGCGATGAAGCGCGGGCGATCCGCCATCGGCAGGCCAAGCAGCTCGGAGATCACAGACAGTGGCAGGATGCGCGCATAGCGCTCGACGAGATCGGCCGGACTTCCTTCCGCGAACAATTCCGACGCAAGGTCATCCGCGATGTCGCGGATGCGCGGCTCCATCGCGAGGATGGCGCGGCGGCGAAAGGCTTCGTCGACGATGTTCCGCAGCCGGGTATGGTCCGGCTCGTCCATCGCCAGCATGTTGTTCGCGATGGTCCTGACCAGGCCCGGCATCCACCAGCGCAGGCCGGCCACGTCGCCATCTTCCTTGCGCAGCGTAAAGACCGCGCTGTCCTTCAGCACCTGTGCGGCGGCGTCATGAGTGGTCGTGATCCAGACGTCGCCGACGAGGGGAAAACGGGTGGCGACCACGGGCCCTTGCGCCCGCAGGGCCGCGATGGCGTTGGGCGGGTCGCGAAAGAAGGCCTCGCTGGTGAAATCGAGGCGCGGTCCCATGGGATCACCGGACAGGTTGGTGGCGCTTCAACCAGATGGCGTACGATGCTGCAGATGCAAGGGCCGGAACCCACCCTGCTCGCGCGACCGGACTAACCGCGTCCCGGCGTGCGCGGGCCGGCCTTGCGCTGCTGCTGGCTGGTGTAGGCGTCCCAATGGCTCCAGCTGCCATTGCTCAGACTTTGCAGGTCGGTACCGAGCGGACGGCGCGTGCGCTTGTCGTGATCGGCGATCACACGCTCGGACTGCGCGATCTTGCGTTTCAGTTCCACGACCGCCTTCTGGGTCTGGCCGTTCCGCTTCGAGGACGCGATCTCGCCCATCGTGAAGCGCGCGGTCTCCAGCGCCTTCAACTCGGCGCGGTTCTTCTTCAACTGAACCCGGTGCCAGGCGATGTTGCTGTCGCTGTCCGCAACCATGTGGGAACTCCGCTGATTCGCTCCCACAGTTTATCAAGGCCCGAATCGGCGGGGCAACGCCCACGCCACGGCGAAAATACGGTCTCTTCGAGGCTCAGCGCTCGGCAAAGGCCTTTTCGACCACGAACTGGGCCGGCTCGCCATGATTGCCTTCGACGAACCCGCGCTCGCCGAGGAGCACGCGGGTGTCGGCCACCAGCGCCGGGCTGCCGCAGATCATGACACGGTCGTGGGCCGCTTCGAGCGCCGGCAGGCCGATATCGCTGAACAGTTTGCCTGACGTGATGAGGTCGGTGATGCGGCCGCGGTTGCGGAAGGGATCGCGCGTCACGGTCGGATAGTAGAGCAGCTGGTTCCGGATGTACTCGCCGAGCATCTCGTCCTTGGGCAAATGCTCGGTGATCATCTCGCCATAGGCGAGTTCCTTCACATGTCGGCAGCCGTGCAGCAGCACGACTTTCTCGAACCGCTCGTAGGTCTCGGGGTCCTTGATCACGCTCAGGAACGGCGCGAGGCCCGTGCCGGTGCCGATCAGGTAAAGGTTGCGCCCGTCCTCCAGATTGTCGATGACCAGCGTGCCGGTGGCCTTGCGGCTGACGATGATCTCGTCGCCTTCCTTCAGATGCTGGAGCCTTGAGGTCAGCGGACCGTCAGGCACCTTGATCGAGAAGAACTCGAGCGTGTCCTCGTAATTGGCGCTGGCGACGCTGTAGGCCCGCAGCAGGGGCTTCTCGCCGACCTGGAGCCCGATCATGGTGAACTCGCCGTTACGGAAACGGAAGGTCGGGCTGCGGGTGGTCTTGAAGGAGAACAGCGTGTCGGTCCAATGGTGGACGCTCAAAACGCTTTCCTGATTGAAATTGCTCATCTCACCTTCCCTGGCGCGTCATCTGCGATTTTCGAGGCGGGCAGCCATGCATCGTTTGTATACGATCATTCGTATACAAATGAATAATCCTGCTTGATCCCGCGGTCAAGGCTGCCCAAGATCGAAAGCGTTGCAGTTAGGAATAAGGAGCCCCTTCCATGGCGCATGACGCACCCCAGGCCACCGGACCCTCGAAGCTCGTGATCCGCAATATCGGCCTGATCCTGTCCGGCGCGATGGAAAAGCCGATCCTGGATGGCGACACCATCGTCGCCGAGAACGGCAAGATCAGCGCGATCGGCCGCTTCAAGGACCTCGACACTGAAGGCGCCACCACCATCGTCGAGGCCAACGGCACCGCGGTGGCGCCCGGCCTGATCGACAGCCACGTCCATCCCGTCGCCGGCGACTGGACGCCGCGTCAGAACCAGATCGGCTGGATCGACAGCAATCTGCATGGCGGCGTCACCACCATGATCTCCGCCGGCGAAGTGCACATGCCCGGCCGCCCGCGCGACGTCGTCGGGCTGAAGGCCATGGCCATCTTCGCCCAGCGCGCCTTCTGGAATTTGCGGCCCGGCGGCGTGAAGGTTCACGCCGGCGCACCCGTGATCGAATGCGAGATGGTCGAGGAGGATTTCAAGGAGCTCGCCGCAGCCGGCGTCAAGCTGCTCGGCGAAGTCGGCCTCGGCGGCGTCAAGGACGGCCCGACCGCGCGCAGGATGGTCGGCTGGGCCCGCAAATACGGAATCCAGAGCACGATCCACACCGGCGGTCCCTCGATCCCCGGCTCCGGCCTGATCGACAAAGACGTGGTGCTCGAAGCCGACACCGACGTGGTCGGCCACATCAATGGCGGTCACACCGCCCTGCCGGACGATCAGATCCGCTGCATCTGCGAGGGCTGCAAGCGGGGTCTCGAGCTCGTGCACAACGGAAATGAGCGCTCGGCCCTGTTCACGCTACGCACCGCGCGCGAGATGGGCGATCTGCACCGCGTCATCCTCGGCACCGATGCGCCCGCCGGCTCCGGTGTGCAGCCGCTCGGCATCCTGCGCATGGTTTCGATGCTGTCCTCGCTCGGCGATCTGCCGGCCGAGATCGCGTTCTGCCTTGCGACCGGCAACACCGCGCGGATGCGGCAGCTCGATTGCGGCCTCATTGAACTGGGCCGCTCCGCCGATTTCGTCATCATGGACAAGGCGCAGCACTCGCCCGGCAAGAACATCCTCGAGAGCGTGCAGCTCGGCGACCTCCCCGGCATCGGCATGACCATCATCGACGGCATCGTGCGGACCCAGCGCAGCCGCAACACGCCGCCGGCCGGAAGGGTGCCGGAGGTCGTGGCGAAGTAGAGCCAAGGAAAAAGCGCTAACCCGTCATCCTGAGGTGCTCGTCTTGCAAAGCAAGGCGAGCCTCGAAGGATGAATCGGCCAAGATGCAGCCGGGCCGTCGCCCTTCGAGGGCCGCTGAAGAAGCGGCCACCTCAGGGTGACGGTTAAAGAGCCGGAATTCACCTCAGCTTGTTCAACAGCGCCATCAGCAGCTCGCGCTCCTTGGCGTCGAGCGGCGCCAGCGTTTCCCGCGTGATCGCAATCGCATTCGGCGCGAGCTTCTCCGACAGCTGCTGACCGGCGCGCGTCAGGCTCACCAGCAGCCGCCGGCCGTCCTCGGGATCCTGGCTGGTCTCGGTCAGTCCGCGCGCCGTGAGGCGATCGATCACGCCCTTGATGGTGGCGACGTCCATCGCCGTGAGACGCCCGAGCTGGTTTTGCGAGCATGGTCCCGTCTCGGCGAGCCTCGACAGCGCAGCCCATTGCGTCGGCGTCAGGTTGGTGCCGATGTCGCGCGAGAAGATCGAGCTGTGGCGCTGCCAGACCTGGCGCAGGATGAATCCGACCTGCTCGTCGAGCACATAGGGCGACTTGCCCTGCTTGAGGCTCTTCTTCGCCGTGACGCTTCTTGCCATTCCTGCCCCGCCCCTCACAACGACAGATGCGCGTCGCGGATATCCGGACGCGCGTCAAGCTCGGCCATGGTCCCGCCAAAACAGATGCGGCCGCGCTCGATGATATAGGCGCGATCGGAGATCAATCGCGCGAAGTGCAGGTTCTGCTCGGAGACGACGATGCTGACGCCCTCCTTCTTCATGGTCAGGATCGCATCGACCATCTGCTCCACGATTTTCGGTGACAGGCCCTCCGAGGGCTCGTCGAGCAGCACCAGCGACGGGTTGCCCATCAGCGTGCGCGCGATGGTCAGCATCTGCTGCTCGCCTCCACTCATGCGGCCGCCGGGACGCCCCTTCATCTCGCCGAGGTTGGGAAACAGCGTGAACAGCTTTTCGCGCGTCCAGTACGGCGCATTCGCTCGCTTGGGCTGGCGGCCGACTTCCAGATTCTCCTCCACGGTCAAATCCGTGAAGATGCGCCGTTCCTCCGGCACGTAGCCGAGACCCTCGCGCACGATCTCATGCGTGGGGCGCGCCGAAACGTCCTGACCCTCGAACATGATGCGGCCGGTGCGCTGCGCGACCAGACCGACGATCGAGCGGAACGTGGTCGACTTGCCGGCGCCGTTGCGCCCGAGCAGCGCCACCACCTCGCCCGCGCCGACCTCGAAGCCGATGTCGAACAGGATGTGCGCCGGGCCGTAATGGCTGTTGAGCCCCTCGACAGTCAGCTTCATGCCGAGGCCCCTTCGCGATGCCCGCCTTCGTAAAGCAGCCCCTCGCCGAGATAGATCGCCTGCACCTGCGGGTTGCCGCGCACCTCGGCCGGCGAGCCCTCGGCGATCAGCGTGCCGCGATTGAGTACGATGATGCGATCGGCATGCTCGAACACCACGTCCATGTCGTGCTCGGTGAAGAGCACACCGATGGACTTTTCCTTCGCGATCTGCGCCGTGAGCCGCATCAGCTCGACCCGCTCGCGCGGCGCCATGCCTGCGGTCGGTTCATCCATCAGCAGGAGCTTTGGCTCGTTGGCGAGCGCAACGGCGAGCTCGAGCCGCTTGAGGTCGCCATAGGCGAGCTCGCCGCACGGACGATCGGCGTAGCCAGCCATCCCGACGAGCTCGAGCAGGCGCACAGCCTCGCCGCGATCGAAACGCGGCGCGGAGCCCCACAGATTGAACAGCTGCTTGCCATGCGAGATCAGCGCGACCTGCACGTTCTCGCGCACCGTCATGGTGGCGAAGGTCGCGGTGATCTGGAAGGTGCGTCCGACGCCGAGCCGCCAGATCTCGCGCGGCTTCTTGCCGGTGGTCTCTTCGCCGAGCAGGCGAACATGACCGGCATCAGGACGGTTCTGGCCGTTGAGCATGTCGAAGCAGGTGCTCTTGCCGGCGCCGTTGGGGCCGATCAGCGCCAGGATTTCGCCTGATCGCAGCGAGAACGAGACGCCGCGCACGGCGTGGATGCCGCCGTAGGATTTGGTCAGGCCTTCGACCTCGAGAAGTGGGGATGCGACGCTCATTCGGCGGACTCGATCGGCTTGGCAAGCAGAGATGATCCGGGCGGCGAGGACTTCCTGCGACGCTGCGCCAAAATCTCCAGCATGCCGACGATGCCCTTGGGGAAGACGACGACGATCAGCACGATGAAGCCGCCGAGCACGAGTTTCGACAGATCGGTCTGGCTGACCAGCCAGATGTTCAAGGCCTTGTAGACGATCGCGCCGATCACCCCGCCCGAGACAGTCTCGACGCCGCCGAGCAGCACCATGACCAGCGCATCGACCGAGAGCGAGATGCCCAGATTGTCAGGGAAGACGCTGCCCTTCAGATAGGCGAACAGCGCGCCGCCGATGCCGGCGGTGGTGCCCGCGATGACGAAGGCGGTCCACTGGATGCGCTTGGCGTCGATGCCGACGGCCTCACTGCGCAGCACCGAGTCACGCGTGGCACGGAGCGCATAGCCGAACGGCGAGAACACCATGACCCGCAGCGCGATCGTCACGAGCGCCGCGACACCGAGCGCGAGCCAATAGAAATGCGACGGGCTTGCCGCCCATTTCTCCGGCCAGACGCCCAGAATGCCGTTGTCTCCGCCTGTCACGCTCACCCACTGGAACGCGATCGACCAGACGATCTGGGCGAAAGCGAGCGTCAGCATCGCGAAATAAACGCCGGAGAGCTGCACGGCGAAGAAGCCGAAGACGGCGGCTCCCATGCAGCCCAGCAGCGGCCCGAGCAACAGGCATACGATCATCGGCAGCCCCGCCATTTTCGCGAGGAACGCGACGCCGTAAGCGCCGAGGCCGAAATAGGCGGCGTGTCCGAACGAGGCGAGTCCGCCGACCGACATCAGGAAGTGCAGGCTGACGGCGAAGATCACGAAGATCGCGATCTCCGAGCCGACGGTCAGCGCATAATTGCCGGCGACCAGCGGCAGCATCGCCGCGACAACGAGCGCCGCGAGCGCCGCCAGCCGCTCGTTCGAGGTCAGCGGCCGCCAGGGATTGACCGACAGCCCCGGCGTCTTGCGCGCCGCCGCCTCCGGCTTGCCGAACAGGCCCCATGGGCGGACGATCAGCACCACCGCCATCACCAGGAAGACCAGGATGATGGAAATCTTCGGAAAGATCAGGATGCCGAAGGCGTTCAGCTCGGAGACCAGCACCGCCGCGACGAAGGCGCCGACGATGCTGCCGAGGCCGCCGATCACGACGACGACGAACACCTCGACGATGATGCGCAAATCCATCGCGTGATGCACGGCATCACGCGGGATCTGGAGGGCGCCGCCGAGCGCGGCAAGGAAGACACCGACGGCGAACACCGAGGTAAACAGCCATTTCTGGTTCACGCCGAGCGCCGCGACCATATCGCGGTCCTGCGTCGCCGCACGCACCAGCACGCCCCAGCGCGTGCGCTGGAACAGCAGCCAGAGGATGCCGAGCACGACGGGCCCGAGCACGATCAGGAACAGGTCGTAGCTCGGGATGTTCTGGCCGAAGAAATCGACGGCGCCCTTGAAGCCCGGCGCGCGGCGGCCGACGAGATCGTCGGGCCCCCAGATCAGCACCACGAGATCCTCGACCATCAGCGTGAGACCGAAGGTGCCGAGCAGCTGGAACAGTTCGGGCGCATGATAGATCCGCCGCAGCAGCACCATCTCGACGAGCACGCCGATCAGCGCCACGGCCAGCGCCGCCAGTACGACGCCGCCCCAGAAGCCGAACGCGCCGGAGAAGCGCTCGGTCAGCGTGAAGGCGATGTAGGCGCCGATCATGTAGAAGGCGCCATGCGCGAAATTCACGATCCGCGTCACGCCAAAGATGATCGACAGGCCCGAGGCCACCAGGAACAGCGACGCTGCGCTGGCGAGACCGGTCAGAAACTGTACGACGTAAAAGGCCATCGGCGGTCCGGGTTGGGTCTTAGTGCGATTCCGCGGCGAGCGCGGACATTGTAGGGCGGGTTAGCGAAGCGTAACCCGCCGCCTCTTCGCGTGTGGCACCGAAGACGGTGGGTTACGCCTTCGGCTAACCCACCCTACGGCAGCGGCGTTCGAAATGACTCTCAATCCTTCGGACGCAGCTTCGCGACTTCCGCGTCGCTCGGCAGATAGTCCGAGCCCTTCTTGTAGGTCGCGTCCACCATCACGCCCTTGCCGTCCTTCTGCGCGGTCTTGCCGACGAAGGCTCCTAACGTCGACTGATGATCGATCTTGCGGAAGGTGATCTCGCCGAACGGCGACGGCATCGAAATGCCTTCTGCGGCTGCGATCATCTTGTCGGTGTCGGTCGATCCGGCCTTGGCGATGATCGCAGCGGCCGCCTTGATGGTCTGGTAGCCGACGATCGAGCCGAGGCGCGGATAATCGTTGTACTTGGCCTGATAGGCCTTCAGGAACGCCTCATGCTCGGGTGTCTTGATCGAGTACCAGGGATAGCCGGTGACGATCCAGCCCTCGGGCGTCTCGTCCTTCAGCGGATCGAGATATTCGGGCTCGCCGGTCAGGAACGACACGACCTCGCGCCCCTTGAACAGGCCGCGGGTATTGCCTTCGCGCACGAGCTTGACGAGGTCGGGGCCAAAGGTGACGTTCAGGATGGCTTCCGGATTGGCCTGCGCCACCGCCTGCACCACCGGACCCGCATCGATCTTGCCCTGCGGCGGCCACTGCTCGTCGACCCACTGGATATCAGGGCGCTTCTCCGACATCAGCTTCTTGAACACGGCGACCGCCGACTGGCCATATTCGTAGTTCGGCGCGATCGTCGCCCAGCGCTTTGCCGGCAGCTTGGAGGCGGCTTCGACCAACATCGCAGCCTGCATGTAGTTGGAGGGCCGCAGGCGGAACGTGTACTTGTTGCCCTTCGCCCAGGTCACCGCATCCGTCAGCGGCTCGGCTGCGAGGAAGAACACCTTCTTCTGGTTGGCGAAGTCGCTGACGGCGAGACCGATGTTGGACAGGAACGTGCCGGTCAGCATCGCCACGCCTTCACTGGAGACGAGTTCATTGGCCGCGGTCTGCGCATCGGCCGGCTTGCCGCCGTCGTCCTTGGAGATGACGACGAGCTTCTTGCCGTTGATGCCGCCTGCTGCGTTGATCTCTTCGACCGCGAGCTGCCAGCCCTTGCGATAGGGCTCGGTGAAGGATGGCAGCAGCGAGTAGCTGTTGATCTCGCCGATCTTGATGTCCTCTGCCAAGGCCGAATGGCCCATGCCGGCAGCCAGAAGCGCAAAGGCCGCGCCGACGACATAATTTCTTGCTCGCATCCCAATCTCCAGTTTTCGACTCGTCACGTCTTCTATTTCAATCCGTCTTCGCCCTTGATCTCCGCGACCGTCAGCCCGCCGACGCGCGGCAGCGGACGGCCGCTGTCGGTAACGGCGACCGCGACCATGATCTCGTTGGCGCGCGGCGCGTCGTTGATCTGCACCTCCATCCCGTCGAAATGGCTGCGCACGAAGGCCGCGTCCTTGTGCCCGAGCGGAATGTCCAGCGTCGTGCCCGGCCCGCTGCGCTTTTTCGACGACGGAATCAGCGCCGCGCCCTTGCTCAGCACCTTGCGCACAGGCGCACCCATCTTCGGGTGAAGGATTGCGGCGGCATGTTCGAGCTCGCCATTCTCGCCGACGGCCGCGGCCTTGCCGTAACTGTGCGCTTTCGCGCCATCGATGCCGAGGGCCGCCACGGCGCGCTTCGCCAGCAAATCACCGAGTTCCTCGCCGATCGCGATCAGCGGCGAGAGATCCTCGACATATTGTCCGGCAAAGGGATTTTCGATCACGGCGATCGCCGCCGCGCGCCGGGTCGGCGGCGACACCTGGCGGCCCATCTCCATCCGCGTCTCTTCGACGACGGTGACGATCTTGCGGATGATCGCGCTCATGTTGCACTTCCCTGTTCACGCATGGACCGCGTTCCCCAGCACCAGCGGGCGCGATCGTTGCTCTCTTATATCCTTGGTTCCGATGACAAGCATATCACCACAAAGCCTGAGGACGGCACCCTCGATCAATCCGCGATCGAAGCATTGACGTGCACATTCCGCGCCAGATTCCAGCGCTGCGGTGATCTCGCTCCGCGTGATCTCGCCGACGTCGCGCGTGACACGTCGCGTGCCGAGATCGCTGTCGGGCTGAAGCTCGTTGGCCGGTTGCCTGAGGACGGCCGGATGCCCGGGCAGATCGACGGCGTTGGCGATCACAGTCGCCGCCGCGTCGGCCTGCGAAGCCGTCGCCGCCAGCACCGTCACCGCATCGGCGATGCCGAGCGAAAAGCTGCGGCCGTGGCGGCCGCTGGTCGCGATGCCGCGCACCGCATCATCCGCATCGATCCTCATGGTGCGCATCACGCCATCTCGGTCAGGCCGATCCATCAGGCCGACCGAGAAATGCTCATCGCGCCCGAGATGCAGCGCGATGTCGCCGCCGTTGTTGACGTAGGCCTGGTCAACGGCCGCAGCGTTCAGCATCGCGCCGAGAATTTCCTCGGCCACGCTGCCGGCAACCGCGGCCATCGGCGTGATGAAGCCATCCGGGACATAAGGCGCGACAGCGGCGTGCATCCGACGCGCCACCACGCCTTCAAGCGCAGTGCGCTCCTCGGCGGCCCTGCGTAGCTCAGGCAGTTCCGCACAGAGTTCATCGAGTAGACCGGTGAAGCGGCGCGCCGCAGCCTCATAGGCCGCACGCACCTCGTGCGCGCGCCCCCTCGCCTCCACGACCAGATCAATCGGCCCGTCCTGCAAATGCAGCCGCCGGCCATCAGACAGCAAGGCGATTTGCGGGAGCCTCGTCATGGCCGCGGTCCCGGGATCGGGTTGTGCCAGGAGAGCTGACGGACATCGTCGCCGCTCCTGACCTCCGACAGCGGCTTGACGTAATCCATGTGGCCGCCCAGCGCGGCATAGTCGGACAATTTCATCGTGAACTCGATCGGCGCGACCAGCGCCGGGGTCGGCACGTAGCCGAACGCGCCTGAAGGCATCTGCGTCACGTCCACCATGTAGGTGATGCCGCCGCCGGGCCAAACGTACACCGCCGCGCCGCCGCTGGTGACGCGCGTCAGCGCGTCCTTCACCGAGCGCGTCAGCCGCACCGGATTGTCGGTGACGCCAGCGCGCAAGGAACCGCCGGCCCCGGCCATGAACAGCACCGTGCACAGCGCGGGCTCGCAATTCTCCTGGATGCGCTCGACCGAGAACTTCAGGTCGGCGGGCATCTCGGTCTCGACCGGCTTCAAGGCATCGTCGAGCACGTAGTAGGACGAATGCTCGCCAGTGGTGGACACCATCAGCATCGAGAGGCCGGGCCTGGCCTCCTTGGGATCGAACGGACCGAGGATCGCCAAGGGATCGGAGATGTTGGTGCCGCCCCAGCCCGTACCGGGATCGGCCACCTGGAAATAGCGGCCGGGCGTCGAACGCCGGCCCTTCATCTTGATTCCGGTGTCGGCGATATCGAGCAGCTTGCCGGCCTGATGCTCGGAGAGCACGCCGGTGATGTGGTCGTCGACCACGACGACTTCATCCACCTTGCCATGCCATTGCTTGGCGAACATGCCGATCGTCGCCGAGCCACAGCCGACGCGCATGCGCTCTTCTTTCACGCCGTTGACGATCGGCGGCTGCCCGGCCTGCACCACGACGCTGGCGCCACCGTCGATGGTCAGCTCCACCGCCTTGCAATTGGCGAGGTCCATCAGCGTGTCGCAGGTGACGCGGCCCTCCTTCTTGGAGCCACCGGTGAGATGATGCACGCCGCCGAGCGACAGCATCTGCGAGCCGTATTCGCTGGTCGTGACGTGGCCGACCGCCTCGCCTTGCGCGCGCACGGTCGCGGTCTCGGGACCGAGATAGCGGTCGGTGTCGATCTTCACCTTGATGCCGCAATAGGAGAAGATGCCCTCGGTGACGACGGTCACCATGTCGACGCCATCGACCTCGGAGGAGACGATGAACGGCGCCGGCTTGTAGTCGGGATAAGTCGTCCCCGCCCCGATCGCGGTCACGAAGGTCGAGGGCTCGTGGACAAGCTTGCCGTCCCAGTCTTCGGTGCGGCTGAACGGAACGAGCTTGCCGCCATGCTCGACGGTGCGCTCCAGGATCACGTGCGGATCGACGCGCACTAGCTTGCCCTCGTGGTTGGCGTAGCGATCGCAGGCGCCCGCCGCGCCGGGCTTGATGTAGCACATCACCGGACAGGCATCGCAGCGGATCTTGTCGGTGGCAGCGCTCGTTGTTTCCATCACCATCTCAAAGCCGGAGGCCGACCGCGGCTATCATTCGTATACGAACGATGTTGCGCGCGGTCCTGATAGCTGTCAAGCGGCGCGGCGCGCGAAAAGACGCGCCTGCCGAATAAAACCTCATTTGCCTCCCGCCCTTGTCCACAAAGCGGGCAGTTGCGCTGCACTGCGGCATGGCCGCTTGCACGTTTGTGTACAAACGGTATCGTCGCGACGTAGAAATTTTCGATCGCAAGGCGTGGGAACGAGGATGACGCAGACACCGATCCGCCTCACCGTGAACGGCAGGATCCACGACGTCACGGCAGAGCGCCCGACGCCGCTGCTTTATGTGCTGCGCAACGATCTCGGACTCAACGGCCCGAAATATGGTTGCGGTCTCGGTGAATGCGGCACCTGCACTGTCCTGATCGACGGCATGGCCGCACGCTCCTGCGTGATTCCTGTGGGCGGCTGCGCCGGGCGCGACATCGTGACGCTCGAGGGGCTCGGCACGCGCGACAAGCCTGACGCCGTGCAACAAGCCTTCATCGACGAGCAGGCCGCCCAATGCGGCTACTGCCTCAACGGCATGATCATGACCACCAAGGCGCTGCTCGCGATCAACCCGCAGCCGTCAGAACACGAGGCACTCGCCGCGCTTCGCTACAATCTCTGCCGCTGCGGCACCCATGTCGAAATCCTGCGCGCCGTGATGCGCGCGTCTGGCCAACTCGCCGAGACCGGTGATTGATGGCCTCCCCGCATTCGAACCGAGAAGAGCGCGGCTCGCTCGTCGTCGTCCGCACCGTGGACGAGATCACGTCAGAGACCTTTATCCGCATCACCGCGGAGGGCTCGGTGAACGCCTATAACGGCCATGTCGATCTCGGCACCGGCGTCCGTACATCACTCGGCCAGATCGTCGCCGAGGAGCTCGATGTCTCCTTTGCCCGCGTCGTCGTCGTGCTCGGCGACACCGCAGTCGTGCCGAACCAGGGTGCGACGATTGCCAGCGAAACCATCCAGATCACCGCCGTGCCGCTGCGCAAAGCCGCAGCGCAGGCGCGGCAATTTCTGATCGCGCGGGCGGCGGAGCGGCTGGAGCTGCCGGCCGAAGAGCTGAAGATCGAGGACGGCCTCGTGCGCGGTCACAACCGCAGCGTCAGCTATGGCGAGCTGATCGGCGGCGAGACCATCCGGCTCGAACTCGCTGACGACATCACCGTCAAGTCCGTCGGCGATTACACCATCGTCGGCCAGTCGGTGCCGCGGGTCGATCTACCTGCCAAAGCAACGGGTGAGCTGACCTTCGTGCACGACATCCGCGTCCCGGGCATGCTGCACGGCCGCGTTGTCCGCCCGCCCTATTCCGGCGTCGATGCCGGCCCGTTCGTCGGCACCAGCCTGATCGCGGTCGATGAGGCCTCGGTCCGCGACGTTCCAGGCCTCGTGGCCGTCGTCCACATCGGCGATTTCGTCGGCGTGGTGGCCGAGCGCGAGGAGAATGCGATTCGCGCCGCGCAACAACTCGCGGTCAGCTGGAAGCCCACGCCCACGCTGACAGATCTCTCCGACGTCGAGACAGCGCTCCGCGCCCATCCCTCGACACCGCGCACGCTGATCGAGAAGGGCGACGTCGACGCGGCGATTGCAGGCTCCGCCAAACCGATGCAGCGCACCTATGTCTGGCCATACCAGATGCACGCATCGATCGGCCCGTCCTGCGCGGTCGCTGATTACACGGACGGCAATATCCGCGTCTGGTCGGGCACGCAGAATCCGCACGTGTTGCGCAGCGATCTCGCTCTTCTCGTAGAGCGTCCCGAGAGCGAGGTCGAGGTCATCAGATTGGAGGCCGCCGGCTGCTACGGCCGCAACTGCGCCGATGACGTCACGGCAGATGCCCTGCTGCTGTCCCGCGCCGTCGGCCGTCCGGTCCGCGTGCAGTTGACGCGCGAGCAGGAGCACGCCTGGGAGCCCAAGGGCGCCGCGCAGCTCATCGACGTCAATGGCGGCCTCGATGCCTGCGGCGACATCGCCGGTTACGATCTCGCCACGCGCTATCCCTCGAACGCGGCGCCGACGCTGGCGCTGCTGCTCACGGGGCGCATCTCGCCCGAGCCCGCGGTGCTCCAGATGGGTGACCGTACCGCGATCCCGCCTTACGACTACGACCACATGCGTGTCGTCGCCCACGATATGGCACCCATCGTGCGCGCCGCCTGGTTTCGCGGCGTCTCGGCGTTGCCGAACACCTTTGCGCATGAATCCTATATCGACGAGGCAGCATTCGAGGCCGGCGTCGATCCGATCGAATACCGCCTGCGCTACCTGAAAGACCAGCGCGCCGTCGATCTCGTCAACGCAGTGGCCGAACGCGCGGGCTGGACGCCGCGCCCAGTGCGCGCGGAGAAGGACGGAGAAATCGTGCACGGGCGCGGCTTTGCCTATGCGCTCTACGTCCACAGCAAGTTTCCGGGCTATGGCGCGGCGTGGTCGGCCTGGGTCGCTGACGTCGCGGTGAACAAGACGACCGGCGATGTCAGCGTCACGCGCGTCGTCGCCGGACAGGACTCCGGATTGATGATCAATCCGGACGGCGTGCGGCACCAGATCCAGGGCAACGTCATCCAGTCGACCAGCCGCGCGTTGATGGAGGAAGTTTCGTTCGAGCGCGGCGCGGTGGCGGCGCGGGAATGGGGCGCCTATCCGGTCATCCCGTTCCCCGACTTGCCGGAGATCGACGTGCTGATGTTGCCGCGGCAGGACCAGCCGCCGCTCGGCGTCGGCGAGTCGGCCTCGGTGCCGAGCGCCGCGGCCATCGCGAATGCGATCTTCGATGCCACCGGTGTGCGCTTCCGCGAGCCGCCGTTCACCCCGGAACGAATTCTGAAGGGCTTGCACGGCGAGACATCGCCCAAGCCGCAAGCCCTGGTCGCGCCGGCTACGCCGAAACCATCGCGCGTCTGGGAGAATCCGTTTGCCAAACGCGCCGGCATCGTCGCGACGATTGCGGCCGTCTGCACCGCCGCAATCGGCGTCGGCGCCGCGCTGCTGCCCGGACGTTCCATCGCGCCGATCGCGCGGCCCGACGCATCGGTTTATTCCGCCGCGACCATCGCGCGCGGTGAGCAGCTTGCGGCCCTCGGCAATTGCGCGGAGTGCCACACCAGCTTGAGTGGACTGCCCAACGCCGGCGGACGCGCGCTGGAGACGCCGTTCGGCACGATCTACTCGACCAACATCACGCCCGATGTCGAGACCGGCATCGGCGCCTGGTCCTATCCGGCCTTCGAGCGCGCGATGCGCGACGGGCTGCATCGCGACGGCCGGCAGCTCTACCCGGCCTTCCCCTATACGCACTTCTCGAGGACTGATGATGCGGACATGCAGGCGCTCTACGCCTACCTGATGGCACAGCCCGCGGTACGCGCGGCGGCGCCGGCGAATGCGCTGGCCTTCCCGTTCAATCTCCGGCCGTTGCTTGCCGGCTGGAACGCACTGTTCCACCAGACCAAGGAGTTCAAGCCTGATCCCGCCAAATCGCAGGCCTGGAATCGCGGCGCTTATCTGATCGAGAGCCTCGGTCATTGCAGCGGCTGCCATTCCCCACGCAATGCGCTCGGCGCCGAGCAGCGCAGCGCTTATCTCGCCGGCGGCTTTGCCGAAGGCTGGGAAGCGCCGCCGCTGACCTCGCTCTCGCATGCGCCGATCCCCTGGAGCGAGGACGAGCTGTTCGCCTATTTGCGCACCGGCCATTCGCGCTACCACGGTGTCGCGGCCGGGCCGATGGCGCCGATCGTGAGGGATCTCAAAGCCCTGCCCGACCAGGACATCCGCGCGATGGCGGTCTATCTCGGCTCGTTCAACGACAGCGCGGCCGACGCCCCCGCACTGGCCACGAAGCTCGAAAGCGCAACACGCGTCACGGTCGCCTCGTCCAGCGGCGCGCGCCTCTATCAGGGCGCCTGCGCCGTCTGCCACCAGGTCGGCGGCCTGCCGCTGTTCGGCAGCCGTCCCTCGCTCGCGCTCAACAGCAATCTGCACAGCGCGACCTCGGACAATCTCGTGCAGGTGATCCTCCGCGGCATCACCGAGCCCGCATCGAGCGACCTCGGCTACATGCCGGCATTCAAGGACAGCATGAGCGACGCGCAGATCGAGGAGCTCGTCACCTTCCTGCGCCAGCAATTCGCGCCGGACAAACCGGCCTGGAGCGGAGTCAAGGAGACGATCGCGCGCGTGCGGGCGTCGGCGCACTAGCCTGAAAAGATGAGGTTCCATTTGCCGCGACAAGGGAGGTGCGCTCCCTCCCCCGCTTGCGGGTGGGGAGAGGGTGTCTCCGCAACGGGACACTCCCCCAGAGGAGAGAACCCTCACCCGGCGCGTTGCGCCGACCTCTCCCGCAAGCGGGAGAGGTGCACCGAGCCCGCGGCGGCTTGATTCAACCCAATCTCATCCCGCTCTAACCGTGCTTCTTCATGTCCACCGGCGGCGTGCCATGGGTGTGGAAGGACTCGATGGTCTTCAACCCCCAGGCCTGGCCCTTCTTGCGCTCCTCTTCCGTCCACACGATCGGTTTCCAGTCGGGCGCGAGGATGAGACGTGCACCGGCATTGGCGACTTCGACGCGGTTGCCGCCGGGCTCGTAGACGTAGAGGAAGAAGGTCTGCTGGATCGCATGCTTGTGCGGACCGGTCTCGATGTGCACCCCGTTCTCCAGGAAGATGTCAGCCGCGCGAAGGATCTCCTCGCGGCTGTCGAGCGCGTAGGTGACGTGGTGGAAGCGGCCGGGCGTGCCGGAATGGTCGAGCGAATAGGCGAAATCGTAGCTCTTGTTCGACATGGTCAGCCACATCGCCGCTTCCCTTCCGTCATTGAGCACGATCTGCTCGGTGAGGCGGCAGCCGAGATAGTTCTCGAAGAACTCCCGGTTGGCCTTGATGTCGACGGCGAGGCAGTTGAGATGGTCGAGCCGGCGGACATTGACGCCGCGCGCGGGAAAGCGCTGCGCCTGGTTCTTCAGCGCCGGCTTCAGCTCCGGCGGCGCTCGATACCATTCGGTCTCGTAGTAGAGCTCGACGATGTGGCCATCGGGGTCGCGACATCGAAACGTCGGGCCCTGCCCCATATCGCCGTCGATCCAGCCGATGTCGAAGCCAGAGCCCTTCAACGCGGTAACGCGGCGCTCCAGCGCCTGCTGGCTGCGCGCGCGGAGCGCCATGTGCTCCATGCCTGACGTCTTCGCGGCCGTGAGCTTCAGCGAGTAGCGCTCATAATCGTCCCAGCCGCGCAGATAGACCGACTCGCCCTTCTGCCCGCTGATGGTCATGCCCATGACGTCGACAAAGAATTTCAGGCTCTCGTCGGGCTTCGGCGTCAGCAGCTCCATGTGGCCGAGATGGGCGAGATCGAGGATCGGTTCGGGCTGCATGCTGGCCTCCAAGGCGTGGCGATCCGGTTCAAGGAATCGCGCAATCGGACGCGGGCGCAATAGTCGTGGATGCACCCAGCGGCACTCCGGCCGCAGGTTCATTTGTACCAATGTACAAATGATTCGATCCCGTCAACAAATCAACGCGGGCCCTACGGCATTCGCCCATGCCCCCAAATTGAACGGCCATCACCCGAACACTGGACGGACTGAGCGAATGGTAAAATCTTCCTTAATTCGATCTAAGGTCAGAAGCCGGACCAAGCGGCATTTTCCGGCCGATTCCCCTCACAGATGGATTGGGAACAAACCTATCGACCGAATTGTAGCGGATTTAACGAAGCGCCCGCGCCCGTCGTTTAACCGTTTGTGCAGCGACGGCCCGGCATAGTCGGACAAACAGTCTGACTTTTCAGGTTCATCCATCGTGACATCCTTTGGACGCGTGATTTCGGTACGCGGATCGCTCGCTCGGGTCGGGCTTCTGGCGGAAAGCCGGATGCCGGTCTCGGAAGTTCGGGCCACAGTCGGCCGCTTCGTCAGCATCCGCTGCGCCAGCTCGGTCATCGTCGCGATGATCACCGAGGTGTCCTGCGAGAATTTGTCGAGCACCGACTACATCGCCATCGCCTCGGTCGACCTGCTCGGCGAAATTCTCAACGCCACCGAGAAGCCGAAATTCCAGCGCGGTGTCACCAATTATCCGACCATCGGCGATGCCGTGGACCTGATCACCAGCCAGGAGCTGCGCACGATCTACGCGCCGACCGGTTCGGATCAGATCAATGTCGGTTTCCTCCAGCAGGACCGTTCCGTCGTCGCCTATGTCGACATTGAGGAGATGCTCTCGAAGCATTTCGCGGTCCTGGGATCGACCGGCGTCGGCAAGTCCACGGGCGTGTCGCTGCTGCTCAACGAGATCCTGAAGGCGCGCCCGAACCTGCGCATCTTCCTGCTCGACGTGCACAACGAATATGGCCGCTGCTTCGGCGACCGCGCGCTGGTGCTCAACCCGCGGAACCTGAAGCTGCCGTTCTGGCTGTTCAATTTCGAGGAAATCGTCGACGTGCTGTTCGGCGGCCGCGCCGGCGTGCCCGAGGAGCTCGACGTCCTCGCCGAAGTGATCCCGATCGCCAAGGGCATCTACACGCAATATCAGAGCGCCGACCGCCTCGGCCTGAAGCGAATCGACCCCAAGCAGATCGGCTTCACCGTCGACACGCCGGTGCCGTATCGCCTGGTCGATTTGATCTCGCTGATCGACGAGCGCATGGGCAAGCTGGAAAACCGCTCCTCGCGCATCGTCTATCACAAGCTGATCTCGCGCATCGAGGCGGTTCGCAACGATCCGCGTTATGCCTTCATGTTCGACAACGCCAATGTCGGCGGCGACACCATGGCGGAGGTGATCAGCCATCTGTTCCGCCTGCCCGCCAATGGCAAGCCGATGACGGTGATGCAGCTCGCCGGCTTTCCCGCAGAGGTCATCGATTCCGTCGTGTCGGTGCTCTGCCGCATGGCCTTCGACTTCGGCCTGTGGAGCGACGGCGTTTCGCCGATGTTGTTCGTCTGCGAAGAGGCGCACCGCTATGCCTCCGCCGACCGCAATATCGGTTTCGGACCGACCCGCAAGGCGGTGTCCCGCATCGCCAAGGAAGGCCGCAAATACGGCGTCTATCTCGGCCTGATCACGCAGCGCCCCGCAGAGCTCGACGCAACCATCATCTCCCAGTGCAACACGCTGTTCACGATGCGTCTTGCCAACGACCGCGACCAGGCGCTGCTGCGCGCCGCGGTGTCGGACGCGGCCGCGAACCTCCTGTCCTTCGTGCCCTCGCTCGGCACGCGGGAGGTGCTGGCCTTCGGCGAAGGCGTCGCACTGCCGACGCGCCTGCGGTTCAAGGAGGTGCCCCCCCATCAATTGCCGCGCGGCGAAGCCACCATCTCGAGCGTTCCGTCGGTCAGCGCCGGCCATGACATGCATTTCGTCGGCGCCGTGCTCGAGCGCTGGCGCGGTGCCACCTCGCAGCGCGACGTGCCGAACGACCCGGTGTTCGCCGCACCGCCCGCCAAGTCGCTCGCGCCTGCTGAAACGCCGATGCTGCAGCCCTCGCTGGGGCTCGATCCGGATCGCTTCTCGCTGCTGAAGAAGCCGCTGCGGTAGCGGACGACACGCCTCCACAAACTCCGCTGTCATGCCCCGGCTCGACCGGGGCATCCAGTACGCCGCGGCCTCTCGATTCAATCGGTTCCGGCTCTGGAATACTGGATCGCCCGATTAAATCGGGCGACGACACTGAGGGTGTCTCGCGCCTTGCGGAATACCAGGCACGTTGAGGCGCCCGCCCGCATCGACTATGGTTGCCGGCCCAAAAGCCGGAATCCATGGCCATGACAAAGCCCGCGCAACGCTTCCCCGCACCCGCCATCGACAGCCTGCCTGACGACATCCGCACGCGCCTGCTCGCCGTGCAGGAAAAGAGCGGCTTCGTGCCGAACGTATTCCTGACGCTGGCCTACCGGCCCGACGAATTCCGCGCCTTCTTCGCCTATCACGACGCACTGATGGAGAAGGACAGCGGTCTCACCAAGGCCGAACGCGAGATGATCGTGGTGGCGACGTCGGCGGCCAACCAGTGCCAGTATTGCGTGATCGCCCATGGCGCGATCCTGCGCATCCGCGCCAAGAACCCTTTGGTTGCCGATCAGATCGCGACCAACTATCGCAAGGCCGACATCACGCCGCGGCAGAAGGCCATGCTCGATTTCGCGATGAAGATCTCGGCGGACGCGCAGCGGAGCTCGGAGGAGGATTTCGCAGCCCTTGCCCTGCACGGCTTCAGCGACGACGATGTCTGGGACATCGCCGCGATCTCCGCCTTCTTCGCCCTGTCCAATCGGCTGGCGAATTTCACCAGCATGCGGCCGAACGACGAATTCTATCTGATGGGGCGCCTGCCGAAAACATGACGGAGCTCGACTGGAGCGAAATCCTGCTGCGCCTTGGCGTCGCAACACTGGCCGGCAGTGCGATCGGTCTCAACCGCGATCTGCACGGCAATCCGATCGGGCTGAAGACGCTCGGCATCGTCGGGCTGTCCACTGCGACCGTGGTGCTGCTGGCGCTGCAACTGTCCGAGCCCGGCAAGGTCGTCGATGCCACCAGCCGGGTCATCCAGGGCATTCTTACCGGCATCGGCTTTCTCGGCGCCGGCGTGATCGTCCACGAGAGCGACCGATTTCGCGTCCGCGGCCTGACCAGTGCCGCCTGCACCTTTCTGGCCGCCTGCCTCGGCATCGTCTGCGGGGCCGGGCAATGGAAGATCGTTGCAGTCGCGCTGGGGCTCGCCTTTATGGTGCTCACGGTCGGCCGCCGCATCGAGCACCAAGTGCACCGAATGTTCGGCGGCAAGAGCGAGCCAGATCAGGACCATCGGCAGACCTAGCGACCCTCTCAGGCGACCGATCCACCCGGCATGCGCCTGAGCGCTCAGGACGTATGTCCGTCGAAATGGCCCTCCGCCGGCGTTTTCTTGGCGCGCTGCGGGGTCATCGTGGCCTTATCGGGCTGTCCGGGAACACCGCGCGGTCCGAGTTGCTCACGCTGCAGATCGTCTTCGGAAAATGCCGGCTCGACCCCATTCGGTTCTGTTCGCCGCGTGGTGTGAATGTCGTCTCGTGTGCTCATCCTGCTCTCCTTGTCGCGTCGGGGCAAAAACGTTCCGCCCAGCCCGCGCGATGCGCCCGGCAAGGTCAACCGTGGCGCGCGCGTATCAAGATCTGGAAGACGCATGCGCCGTCTTCCGTCTGCACTTCAAGCCGCCAGTCATCATCCGGTTGCAGATCACCATCGAGGTCGCGCAGGCTGTCGCCGGCGTACCGGGTCGCCATCTCCCATGCAGCGTGCCGATCCGGAAGCTCCTGACCAACATCGTCGCGATCGTTCAACCGATCGCCGTTCCGGACATTGAAGAAGAATCGCGGCATGCCCAATCCCGTCCCACTGACGGGTAAAGTAATCCATGTTAATTTCGTTCCTGTCGCCGGCGCATTCGTGCGATCGCAACCAAGTCGAAACGCTAGCCGGTTTGTGCGCCAGAGCGGACGGTCCCGGCTCTTACGCGTACATGCCGGGACCGCCGCTGAAGGTGCAACCGACCAGCCGGGCGGAAGGCCGATCGCACGGGAATGACGTCATCGTCGTTACGACGTTCCTATTTTTCGATTGTTGTCCCCGATCGCGCACAGCGTCGCGCTCCTTGCCTTGGCTACCCGTCGGCCAGCTCTTCGACCTCGAGGGTGATCGAGATCTTCAGGCACGTCGCATGCTCGTCCTCGCGCACGTCCACGACGACATGATCTGTGCTGCCGACAAGAAACGCCTCGCGCGCGATGGACGCACCGGTCAGCATCGCTTCCTTGCGGGCGACGCCTAAATTTGCAAGATTCTGCCCATCTTCGTCCGCAATGAGGCGGCTGCCCTCGTGGATGTCGAAATGGAATCGCGGCATGTTGGGTGCCTCAAAGGGTTGGCGACTGATGCAGGTAACGGACGTCGAAATCCGCTAGTTCCTGAAATTTCCGCTCGTCGAGTACGGTGACGCGACCGCGATTGAACTCGACGATACCGTCCTGCCGCACCTGCTTGATCACCCTGTTCACGTGCACTGAAGTGATCCCCAGGGTTTCGCCGACCTGCTCCTGCGTCAACGGCATCTCGAAGCTGTCGCCGTCCACTCGGCCGATGAGCCTGAGGCGTTCGCGCAACTCGATCATGACGTGCGCGAGGCGCGCCGGCGCGGGACGCTGACCGACATTGACGATCCATTCGCGGAACATCGCGGCATCGATCAGCGTATCGCGCCAAAACATCTCGGCGAGATCGGGGTTGCGGCGATGCAGCTTCTGCAAATCGTCATGCTTGATGAAGCCAAGCGTGGCGGGCGTCAGCGTCGAGAGGTCATGATCCATGACGTGCAGGAACAGACTCATCAAATCGGGGATCTCGCCGGGGATGTGCAGTGAAAGGATCTGCCGCTTGCCGCTCGCGATCGTCTTGGAACGCGCGCAAAATCCGTCGGCGATCAGGCAGCAGTTCGTCGCACGCTCGCCATCGCGCACCACCGCCGTCTCTGCGGGGAACTGACGCACCGAGATCGGCAGGGCTTCGATTTCCCTGACGTCCTTGTCCGCGATCGCGGACGAAATGCGCAGTCGCTCGACGAGCGCCGCGCGGATCGCGTCGCTGGGCACTTTGTCTGGCTCCGGTCGCGGACATGGAACTCACGGCGCAGCAAGCGCTGCCGGAGAAAACCCGCGATCGCGCTGCCCGGTTCCAACAAAAGTTAAGGACGCGGCTTGGCCGCACATGGTGTCGTCGGCGCTCGAAAGGGCACATCATGACCAAGAAGCGCAACCGTACGCGACCGGCCCTGTCCCTCCAGGAACGCCTGACCAGATTCACGGAGGATGCCCGCGCCGCGGCCGAGAATCTTCCCGCCGGCACGGAGCGCCATACGCTGTTGCAGAAGGTGCGCGACGGCGAGGCCGCCGTGGAGATGGAGCGGTTGCTGTCCCAACCCGGCTTGCCATATCCGAAATGATCGCGCGTATGCCGCTAGCGATCGACCATCAGCGGAAGCGCCGGTGCAAAGCGCTCGGCAAACGTCAGTGTCCTGGCCTGCTGAACCGCGGCAAACGAGGCCGAGATTCCGGCTGAAGCAACTGCGAGCAAGGCAATGCTGAAAAGCAGACGGCGCATGTGAGCCTCCTGTGTGAGCTCGAGTACCGTCATTAGATGGGGCGCTCTGTTTCAGGACGGTTTCGTCGGCGCCGAAAATGATTTCCTTCAAGCGGCTGTGATCGGATTGAGCTTATCGGGCTGCACGCCGTAACCAATTCATAGATGTTGCCGCAGTCTTGCGAGGCGGATGGTTTCGAGGAATTTCATACCCGCGCTCGCGATCATGGATCGCAGGACGGCCGCGACAGGCAGCATCTGCCAGTTGCGGAGTCTTCGAGGAATACTCAGATGAAAATCGTCGTCCAAAGGCTCAATGGTCTGTGGCACCTCATCGTCGGGTCGTGCCACATCCGTACGCCCTTTCTGGAAACCCAGGATCGCGCGCTGGTCGTGACATACGCCCGCCGTGCCTACCCCGGCGCCAAGATCTTCCAGCGCGACTGATGCGCGCCGGCAAGCCTCAATCGTCCGAGGCCGGGCCGCACCAGCCGGGCAGGTAGATCGCGTCCTTGCTCTTGGCTGCGGCGAGCGCTTTCTCGAGCGCCTTGTCGAAATTGGCGTCGACAGCCTTGCGCGTCAGCTTGCGTCGCAGGAAATCAGCCCACAAGAATTCGGAGAACGGCGTGGTGTCCTTGGCGAAGCCGCCCATGCGGCGCAGCTCGCCGGCAAGGCTGCGGTAGGGATCGTCCTTGAGATCGACGACCGATTTCGGCAGATCGCGGAACGGGCGACGCTCGCCCTTGCTGTCGTAAGGGTAGACCCAGCGCTTGTTGTCCATCACGCCCCAGAACGCCTCGCGCTCGACCATGCGGAGATCGCCGACGACGGTAACCAGCACCTGCTTGATGCCCTCGTCGTGCAGCGCGCGGCCGAGATGGTGGTGGTCGATGACGTAATAGCGCCCGTCAGGTCCGGCGACGACGGGGATCATATGGGTGCCGAGCAGGTCGGCCTGCTTCTTCTTGCCGTGCTCGCGCCAGCGCTTGCGCTTCTCCTTGACCTCGCGCATGCCGACCGTCATCTGCGTCGGCCGCAGCGACAGGATCGGCACCGGGTGCACTCTCGGCTCGCGCGCGTTGGTGGTCATGATCGAACGGCCTCTCGTCTGGTGGCGTCTGTGGTCCGGGTTTCCGATTATGCCATCGGCCGTGTGGCGGCAACATAGGTTCGGGACCGGAGGCGCTTTGTGCCGGCCATTATTGCAGCGCAGTGGGCACGTCGCTGGCATCGGCGAGAAGATTTTCTCGCACCCCCCGTCGCGCTTATGCTATCTAAAAATCGCTGCTTCGGAGTGATCCTCGTCCCATGAAATCCCAGCGGCCCATAACCTCGGACGACGAGCACCAGGTGCTCCAGTTCAGGCCGCGAACGACGCCCTCCCCTGTGATCCGCGGGGGTGGCGGCATTGTGCAGCAGCTGCATGCAACGGCCCCCGAACCGCTCGACCTGTCCCGCTATGAGCAGCCGCGCAAGGAGCCGGACGATTTCCGCCACCGCATGCTCGCTAATATCGCGGCGCTGGCCTTCACCATCGCCCTCACCGCCATCGGAATCTGGCTTGCCGTCAGCATCGCCGATTTGCGCCGGACACAGGATTGCGTGCTGATGGGCCGGCGGGATTGCGTCAAGATCACGACCCCGCACATTTAGACCGCCTCCCGGGCGCAGGACACCCGCGGGCGGAAACCGCTCCTCGAGCCGGCACCCCCATCCCCCTGTCCACGGTCCCGTCCGGCTCCATTGAACTCAAGGCGGCGCTCCGATATACGGGCTCTCGACCCGTCCAGAGGGGGGTTAGAGGGTGTCATCAGGGGCGCGATGCCCACCCACCGTGCCACTCTGGGATACCTGAAAAATACCAGCAATATATCAAAGGCTTAGTGATGTCCTCCACATTCGATCAGGTCGCTACGATCATCGCTGAAACCTGCGACATCCCGCGCGACACGATCACGCCGGATAGCCATGCCATCGATGACCTCGGCATCGACAGCCTCGATTTCCTGGACATCGCCTTCGCGATCGACAAGCAGTTCGGCATCAAGCTGCCGCTCGAAAAGTGGACCCAGGAAGTCAACGACGGCAAGGCCACCACCGAGCAGTATTTCGTGCTGAAGAACCTGTGCGCGCGCATCGACGAGCTGGTTGCCGCCAAGGGCGCTAGCGCCTAATCGGGCGATCATGCAACTCGAATACTTCCACATGATCGATCGCATCGTCGACCTCAAGGTCGACGAGAAGACGATCGTCGTCGAGGCCCAGGTCCCCCGGGAGAGCACCGTCTTCGAGGGGCACTTCCCGGGCTTTCCCCTGATGCCCGGCGTGCTGATGATCGAATCGATGGCGCAGGCCTCGGGCTTTCTGCTGCTTGGGCTCCTGAAGTTCGAGCGCATGCCGATCCTCGCCGCAGTGAAGGATGCCAAGGTGCGCGGTTCGGTGTATCCGGGCGACCTCATGACCCTCGAGGCGAGCCTCCTCCATGAGGGCTCGGGCTATGCGATGACCGAGGCCAAGCTCCGGGTCGGGGGCAAGCTGCGCGCGAATTCGACGCTCACCTTCACGCTGATTCCCTTCCCCAATCCGGATATGCGCGGATACATGGACGCTGTCGCCAAGCGCGTCGGTTTTCCGCAACAGGCCGTCTCGCCATGAATGACACAGCTTCGAAGCCGGGCCAGACGGAAGTCTGGATCACCGGTATTGGTCTCGCCACCTCGCTCGGCGAAGGGCTCGATGCCAACTGGGCCGCGCTCCAGGAGAAGCGCATCAACGTCGACGAGAAGGGCTTCGCACCTTTCATCGTGCACCCGCTGCTGCCTGTCACCTTCGACAGCCAGATCCCGAAAAAGGGCGATCAGCGCCAGATGGAAGCCTGGCAGCGCATCGGCGTCTATGCCGCGGGCCTCGCGCTGGACTCCGCCGGCATCAAGGGCAACAAGGATATCCTCTCGAAAATCGACATGGTCGTGGCCGCCGGTGGCGGCGAGCGCGATCTCAACGTCGACACCGGCGTGCTCACCGCCGAGGCCAAGGGCGTCAACGCGCCGGGCTTCCTCAACGAGCGGCTCATGAGCGATCTCAGGCCGACGCTGTTTTTGGCCCAGCTCTCCAATCTGCTCGCCGGCAACATCGCCATCGTCAACGGTCTCGGCGGCACCTCGCGGACCTTCATGGGCGAAGAGGTCGCTGGCGCGGACGCCGCGCGCATCGCGCTGTCGCGCATCGCCTCGGGCGAAAGCGATATTGCGCTGGTCGGCGGCTCGCATAATGGCGAGCGCAAGGACCTCATGGTCCTCTACGAATTCGGCGACTTCAACCTGAAGGACAAGTTCGCCCCCGTGTGGGCGCGCAAGGATCACGCCGGCTTCGCGCTCGGCTCGGCCGGCGCCTTCCTCGTGCTGGAATCCAGGGCGCATGCGGAAGCGCGCGGCGCAAAACCGTACGCCAGGCTGACGAGCGTCGTGACGGATCTGGCCCGGCGCAAGCAGTCCGGCGACATGGAAGCGACGCTGGAGAAGCTCTGGGACAAGCTGCCCAAGCGCGCCGGCAAGGGCGCGATCATCTCGGGCGCGACAGGCGCAGAGCCCGCCACGTCCGAGGAACGCGACTTCCTGAAGAAGCACGCCGACTTCCCGGTGCGCGCGACCGGCACGATGTTCGGCCACACCATGGAAACGCAATTTCCGCTCGGCATTGCGCTCGCCGCGCTCTCGATCTCGCGCGGCGCGCTGTTCCCGCCGAACGATTCGACCGGGACCGAGATTGAAATGCAGTCGGCGCCCACCCAGATTGTCGTGGTGGGAGCCGGACACTGGCGCGGCGAAGGCATGGCGCTGGTCGAGGCTGTAAGCTAAGGCGCGCCGCGCTTTAGCCGGTTGTTGTTTCGAGCATGATCTTGCCGGAAAACCGCGTCACGCTTTTCCGGATCATGCTCTAGCTCTATCGGGGGACGATCGACATGACTGCACCACGCGACAAACTCGGGCGTCCCGTCGTCGTCGTCACCGGCATGGGCATCATGACCTCGCTCGGTGCCGGCAAGGCCGACAATTGGTCGAAGCTCGTTGCCGGCGAATCCGGCATTCGCACCATCACGCGCTTTCCGGTCGACGGGCTCAAGACCACAATGGCCGGCACTGTCGATTTCGTCAGCGTCGATCCGTTCTCCTCCACTGGCCTGTCCGAACGCATGGCCGAGCTGGTCACGCAGGAAGCGCTGGAGCAGGCCGGCATCGGCGCCAAGGCCGATTTCCCCGGCCCGCTCTTCCTCGCGGTCGCGCCTGTTGAAGTCGAGTGGCCGCAGCGCCGCGAGCTCGGCCGCGCCGTCGGTAGGCCCGACTTCACCTATGACGATTTGCTGCGCATCTCCGGCGGCGGCAAGTACAGCGCCTATCACCACCGCTTCATGTTCGGCTCGGTCGCAGCCCACCTCGCCGAGACCTTCGGCACCAAGGGCTCGCCGATCTCGCTGTCGACGGCCTGCGCGTCCGGCGCGACCTCGATCCAGCTCGGCGTCGAGGCGATCCGCCGCGGCGAGACCGATGCGGCGCTGTGCGTCGCGACCGACGGCACCGTCAATCCGGAGGCGCTGGTGCGCTTCTCGCTGCTCTCGGCGCTGTCGACCCAGAACGATCCGCCGCAGGCGGCCTCCCGCCCCTTCTCCAAGAACCGCGACGGCTTCGTCATGGCCGAAGGCGCCGGTGCCCTGGTGCTGGAAAGCTATGAAGCGGCGACTGCGCGCGGCGCAAAAATCCTCGGTGTGATCGCCGGCTGCGGCGAGCTCACGGACTCGTTCCATCGCACCCGCTCCTCGCCTGACGGCAAGCCGATCATCGGGTGCATGAAGAAGACGCTGGCCGATGGCGGCATGACGCCCGATCAGATCGACCACATCAACGCGCACGGCACCGCGACGCCCGAGAACGACAAGATGGAGTTCAACACGACCTCGGCCGTGTTCGGCGATCTCGCGCAGAAGATTCCGGTCACCTCGAACAAATCGATGGTCGGCCACACCATCTCGGCCGCGGGCGCGGTCGAGGCGATCTTCTCGCTGCTCACCCTCGAGCATCAGCGCATTCCGCCGACCATCAACTACGAGACGCCGGATCCCACGATCCTGTTCAACGTGGTCGGCAACAAGGCCCGCGACGCCCGCGTCACTGCGGTGATGTCGAACTCGTTCGGCTTCGGCGGCCAGAACGCGTCGCTGATCCTGACCCGCGAACCGGCCTGACCGGACGCAGCATGGCGCTGATTCCCATCAGCACGAAGATTCGCGCGCGGAATGCAGCCAAGTCGATCGGCGGAGGCCTGATTGGCGCGGCTACCGTCGGCATGCTGAAGACCACACGCTATTTCGATCCGGTCAAGACCTCCGACTTTTTCGCGCGCGTCACCAAGCTGATCGGGCCGCGCCTGCGCGAGCACCGCATCGGCCGCGCCAACCTCACCGCGGCATTTCCGGAAAAATCGCCCGATGAGATCGAACAGATCCTGATGGGCGTGTGGGACAATCTCGGCCGCGTCGGCGCCGAGTTCGCCCATATCGACCATGTCTGGGATTACGATCGCGAACATCCGGAACGAAGCCGGATCGAGCTGCCCAAGCGCACCATCGAGATCTACGACCGCATCAGGGACGACGGCAAGCCGGCGCTGATCTTCGCCGCGCATCTGGCCAATTGGGAATTGCCCGCGCTCGCCGCGCCCGCGCATGGGCTCGATGCGGCGATCCTCTACCGCCGGCCGAACATCGCCTCCGCCGACCGCATCATCCAGGAGATGCGCCAAGTCAACATGGGCACGCTGATCCCCGCCGGCCGCGACGCACCCTTACGGCTCGGACAGGCGCTCAGGGACGGCAAGCATGTCGCGATCCTGATCGACCAGTATCTGACCGGCGGCGTCGAAGTCACCTTCTTCGGCCGCAAGACCCGCGCCAATCCGACGCTGGCGCGCCTGCTCCGCCAGGTCGAGTGCCCCGTCCACGGCGTGCGCGTCATCCGCCTGCCGGGCTTCCGCTTCCGCGCCGAGCTGACGGAAGAGATCCCCCCGGTGCGCGACGCCGACGGCAAGATCGACATCCAGGGCACGACCCAGGCCGTCACCGACGTGGTGGAAGGCTGGGTGCGCGAGTACCCGGAGCAGTGGTTGTGGCTGCACCGGCGGTGGCGGTAGGTACTCCGTCATTGCGTGGAGGCCGAGAGCGCGCTTCATTCTCGGTGTCATCGCCCGGCTTGACCGGGCGATCCAGTATTCCAGAGGCCTGCGTTGGAGAACTTGTTCTCACAATTCACACCGCGGCGTACTGGATGCCCCGCCTTCGCGGGGCATGACAGCGAGCGACTGCGCCGAGCGGTATGAGTCGTAGAAACCGCTCCGCTCTCGCGATGCGTCGCATCGAGCGCGGCGTCTTGACCTGATGGCGATGACGCCATTCTGCCGGTGTTTTGCCCGACGTGTCAAATGACTCGAGGCTTGCCGGCGATGGTTCTACTGTGCATGGGATTGTTTTGCGAATATCGCGCTGCCGGATCGACCGCGCACCTCATCGTCCCGTCTTCACCTTCGTCCAGAGCCGGTTGATGATGCGCTGGGTGGCGGGATCGCGGGCGGTGATGACGAACAGCTTTGAGAGCGTCGCCTCGTCCGGATAGATGTTCTTGTCGTTCAAGATTTTCGGATCGACCAGCTTCTGGCTGGCGAGGTTGCCGTTGGCGTAGGACAGGAAGTCCGAGTTCTTGGCGGCGACGTCAGGACGATAGAGGTAGTTGATCAGCTCGTAGGCCTCGTTGACGTTCTTGGCATCCGCGGGGATCGCGAGATTGTCGAAGAACATCTGCGCGCCTTGCTTCGGAATGGCGTAGCCGATCTCGATGCCGCTTTTGGCTTCCGCCGCCCGCGCGCGGGCCTGCATGATGTCGCCGGACCAGCCGACCACCAAGCAGATTTCGCCGGTCGCGAGTGCGCTCAAATATTCGGAGGAGTGAAACTTGCGCACGAAGGGACGGACCTTTGCGACGACGTCGGCAGCCTTCTCGAGGTCGGCCTGCCTGGTCGAGTTCGGATCGAGCCCGAGATAGTTCAGCGCCGCCGGAAAGATGTCGTCGGCGGAATCGAGCATGTGCACGCCACAGTCCTTGAACTTGGCGAGGTTCTCCGGCTTGAAGACGATGTCCCAGCTGTCGATCTTGGCGTCGGGTCCGAGGATCTGCTTCACCTTGGCGACGTCGTAGCCGATGCCCGTCGTGCCCCACATGTAGTTCGCGGCAAACGCGTTGCCGGGATCGTAGGTCGCGAGATTCCTGGTCACCATCGGCCAGGCATTGGCGAGGTTCGGCAGCTTCGACTTGTCGAGCTTCTGGAAGATGTTCGCCTTGATCTGGCGTTGCAGGAAATAGGCCGTGGGCACCACGACGTCGTAGCCGGACTTGCCGGCCATCAGCCGCGTCTCCAGCGTCTCGTTGGCATCGAAGGTATCGTAGACCACCTTGATGCCTGTTTCCTTGGTGAAGTCCTCCAGGACTCCCGGTGCCATGTAGTTCGACCAGTTGTAGAAGTTGACGACCCGCTCCTCGGCCCCAGCGGGAGGGATGAGCAACGTCAGCGCAACGGCGACTGCTGAAGCAAGGCAAAGCCTGAGGCGGCCGACGCTCGTCATCTCAGGTCTACCTCTTGCGGCCGCGTATCGCGTCCGACAGCCGCTCCAGCGCGGTGTCGAGCGTCTGGTCCTTCTTGGCAAAGCAGAAGCGCACCACCGAGGTCACGGGGTCCTGCTCGTAGAACGCCGAGACCGGGATCGCGGCGACCTTGTAGTCCTTCACGATCCGCCAGCAGAACTCGGCATCGCTCTCGTTGAGCCCGAGCGGCGACAGGTCGACAGTGAGGAAGTAGGTGCCTTGCGACTTCAGCACGGGGAAGCCGAGGCTCTCCAGCCCCTTGGTCAGGCGGTCCCTGCTCCGCGTCAGGTCCTTCCGCATCGACAGGAAATACTCGTCCGGCTTGCCGAGGCCGTAGGCAACGGCGGCCTGAAGGTTCGGCGCGGTGGTGAAGGTCAGGAACTGGTGCACCTTGGCGGCGACCCGCAACAATTGTGGCGCCGCGCAGACGAAGCCGATCTTCCAGCCGGTCAGCGAGAAGATCTTTCCGGCCGAGCCGACCTTGATGGTGCGCTCGCGCATGCCGGGGATGGTGATCAGCGGGATGTGCTTGTGCGCGTCGAAGGTAACGTGCTCCCAGACCTCGTCGCAGATCGCGATGACGTCGAACTCCTGGCAGTAGCGTGCGAGTAGCTCGAGGTCTTCCCGCGGATAGACCACCGCGCTAGGGTTCAAGGGGTTATTGAACAGCACTGCCTTGGTCTTTGAATTGAAGACGCTTTTCAGCATGTCCTCATTCAACCGCCAATGCGGCGGTTCAAGCCGCACCAGGCGCGGAATGCCGCCGGCCTGGCGGATGATCGGCAGGTAGGAATCATAGACCGGCTGGAAGCAGACGACTTCGTCCCCGGGCTGCACCACCGACAGGATCGCCGAGGTCAGCGCCTCGGTCCCGCCCGATGTCACCATCACCTCGCTCATCGGATCGAGCTTGAGGTTGTGCCAATGATCGTAATGGGTCGCGATGGCCTGGCGCAGTTCCGGGATGCCCATCATCGACGGATACTGGTTGTAGCCGTTGAGCGAGGCGTCGGCCGCGGCGCGCCTGATATCCTCGGGGCCGGGATCATCGGGGAAGCCCTGGCCGAGATTGATGGCGTTGTTGTCGCGCGCGGCCTGCGACATTGCCTCGAAGATGGTGACGGGAAGGTCGGCGAAGACCTTGTTCAGCGAAGCGCTCTTGGTCATCGCGAGATTAGCCACCAACCTTGCTGGGAAGCCCCGCCGCCTTCCAGCCGAGCATGCCGCCGGCCAGATGCTTGTCGTAAGGCAGCCCCGCGGCTTGCGCTGCGAGCGAGGCAGTGACCGACCGCTTGCCCGAACGGCAGGCGAACACGACCTCCTTGCCGGCGGGATCGGGGATCGCCGCGGGATCGAAAGTCGAGAGCGGCACGACGACACCGTAGGGATAGGCCTCGGCCTCGACTTCGTTCGGCTCGCGGACGTCGACGAGCAGATAGCGGCCCTCCGCGACACCCTTGGAAACGTCCTCGGGGGTCAGATCCTGTACTTGATTTGCCACATCATCCTCCAACGTCGCGGGGCGCACTCGCCGGGCGATCCCGGCCGGCGGCAACCTCGCCTCTCGGCATGCGAAAATCAAGCGCCACAAAGGCTTGAGCTGCCTTGCGCAAGTTAAAGCTAAATCGCAGCGACTTGAAGTGCAGCTTTCGGAATGCCTGAAGAGATCACTCAGCTCTCACCATGCATTCGCTGTCATTCCCCGCGAAGTCGGGGAATCCAGTACGCCGCGGCTCCTCGATTCTAGCCGCGCCGCCTCTGGAATACTGGATCGCCCGCCTTCGCGGGCGATGACAGCGATGGGTTAGATCGTCACTTGCGTGCCGACCTCGACGACACGGCCGGACGGGATCTGGAAATAGTCGGTGGCATCGTTGGCGGAGCGGCTGAGCGCGATGAACAGCCGGTCCTGCCAACGCGGCATCCCCGAATGGGCAGCAGGCTTGAGCGCCCTCCGCGACAGGAAGAACGAGGTCGACATGATGTCGAACTGCCAACCGAGCTTGCGGGCGATCGCCAGTGCCCTCGGCACGTTGGGCGATTCCATGAAGCCGAACTTCAGCGTCACCTTGGAGAAGGTCGGGCTAATCGCCTCCAGCTTCACCCGCTCGGCCGGATCGATGCGCGGCGTCTGCGCGGTCTCGATGGTGAGAATGACGTTCTTCTCGTGAAGCACTTTGTAGTGTTTCAGACTATGCATCAGCGCGGTCGGTGCGCTCAGGGGATCGCTGGTCAGGAACACGGCCGTGCCGGGCACCCGCTGCGGGGGTCGCTTCTCCAGCATCGCCACGAGGTCGGCAAGCGGGAACTCGAGCTTGCGCGACTTCTCGAACAGGAGCCGGCTGCCGCGCCGCCAGGTGTACATCATGATGATCATGAGTGAGCCGAGCGCGAGCGGCACCCAGCCACCCTCGAACACCTTGAGCAGGTTCGCGGCGAGGAAGGTCAGATCGAGGAACAGGAACGGCGCGATCAGGGCCGCCGCGGCGAAGGGTGACCATCGCCACACCTTCCATATCACCACAAAGCCCATCATTGCCGTGACCACCATGGTCCCGGTGACGGAGATGCCGTAGGCGGAGGCCAGCGCGCTGGAGGAGCGGAACAGCAGCACCATCATGATCACGGCGACCAGCAGAAGCTGATTGATGCGCGGGATGAAGATCTGGCCGGAATGGGCTTCAGAGGTATGACGAATTTCGAAGCGTGGCAGCAGCCCGAGTTGGATCGCCTGCCGCGTCAGCGAATAGGCGCCGGTGATGACGGCCTGGCTCGCAATGACGGTGGCGGCGGTAGCCAGCACGACGACGCTGCCGCGAACAAAACCTTGCGGAAACAACTGGAAGAACGGGCTCTCGATCGCACTGGGATCGCCGAGCACGAGAGCACCCTGCCCCAGATAGTTCAGGGCCAGCGACGGCAGGACGATGAACAGCCAGGCGGTCTGGATCGGCCGTTTGCCGAAATGGCCGAGATCGGCATACAGCGCCTCGGCGCCGGTCACCGCCAGGAAGACGGCGCCGAGCGTCACGAAGCCGATGATGCCGTGGTGAAGCATGAACGAGACGGCATAGAGCGGGTTCAGCGCGAACAGCACCTGCGGCTGCGCGAGGATTGGATGGATCGCGGCGACCGCGATCACCGCGAACCAGACGCACATTACCGGTCCGAAGAACGCTGCGACGCGCGCGGTGCCGCGCGATTGCACGGCGAACAGGACGACCAGGATCAGCACGGTCAGCGGAACGATGTAGGGCTCGAAGCGCAGCGTGACGTCCTTCATGCCTTCGAGGGCCGACAGCACCGAGACCGCCGGGGTGATCACAGCATCGCCGTAGAACAGGGCCCCGGAGATGATGCCGAGCAGGACGATGGTCGCCCCGCGGGTGCCGACCGCGCGCTGGGCCAATGCCATCAGTGCCAGCGTACCGCCCTCGCCGTTATTGTCGGCGCGCAGCAGGATGACGACGTATTTGAGCGTGACCACGACGATCAGCGCCCACAGGATCAGGGAGACAACGCCGAGAACAGCGGCGGGCGTCGGCGCGCCCTCGGCGCCGGAAGCCGCCATCACCGCCTCACGGAACGCGTACAGCGGGCTGGTGCCAATATCGCCATAGACGACGCCTATGCTGCCGAGCGTCAGCGCGCCGAAACCGGCGGTGGTGTGGGCATCGCCATGCCCATTAGCCGCCGCCGTTTCCGGGGCGGGAACTGCTACGTCACTCGTCATGGGAGAGCCTGGTGGCCTCTAAAAATGCTTCACTGCACAACGGCGCAGGAGCGCGCGCGGCTTATAGTCCTGCGCTGATGGCATAGCCTAGCCCGTTTTCGGGCCTGTGGCATGCGAAATCGGCATAGGTGCGCCCTTTGCGTTCCCATGGCCTCCTCAAATAGTGACCTGGGTTCCGACTTCAACCACACGCCCCGTCGGAATCTGGAAGTAGTCAGTGGCATCGTTGGCAGACCTGCTGAGGGCAATGAAAAGATGATCCTGCCACAGCGGCATGCCCGACTGCGCCGACGCCTTCAGCGAGCGCCGCGACACGAAGAACGACGTCGACATGATGTCGAACTGCCAACCCTGCTTGCGCGCGATCGCGAGCGCCTTGGGCACGTTCGGCTGCTCCATGAAGCCGAAGCGCAGGCGGACCTTGGAGAACTTTTCGCTGATCTTCTCCATCCTGAAGCGCTCTGAGAGATCGACCCTCGGCGTGTGCGCGGTTTCGATGGTCAGGATCACATTGTGCTCGTGCAGCACCTTGTTGTGCTTGAGATTGTGCAACAGCGCCGTCGGCACGAAGGCGGGGTCGCTGGTCAGAAACACCGCCGTGCCTTTGACGATGTGCGGCGGCCGCTTCTCCAGGCTGCGGATCAGATCGTCCAGTGGCACTTCGATCCGGCGCGTCTTCTGGATCAGTATCCCCGAGCCGCGTCGCCAGGTCCAGATCGTCCCCGCCATGGCCGCTCCGAACAACAGCGGCACCCAGGCACCTTCGAGCAACTTCAGCAGATTGGCGCTGAAGAAGGTCATGTCGACCATGACGAAAGGCAGGATCACGGCTGCGGCGGTCGCGGCCTTCCAGTTCCACAATTTCCAGATCACGACGAAGCCCATGATCCCGTCGGCGACCATCGTGGTGGAGACGGCGATGCCGTAGGCCGAAGCGAGATTGCTGGGCGTGTGGAACAACAGCACCAGCAGCATCACGCCGATCAGCAGCAGCCGGTTGACGCGCGGCAGATAGATCTGGCCCGCATGCGTCTCGGAGGTGTAGCGCACCTCGAAGCGCGGCAAGAGGCCGAGTTGCACCGCCTGATAGACCAGCGAATAAGCGCCGGTGATCACCGCCTGACTCGCGATCACAGTGGCTGCGGTCGCAAGCCCGACAAGCGGCAGCAGCAGATGCTCGGGCACCATGCGATAGAACGAGTGCTCAATTGCGCTTGGATCGGACAGCACCAGAGCGCCTTGCCCGAAATAATTGATCAGCAGCGAGGGCAGGACGAAGAACATCCAGGCCGACTGGATCGGCTTGCGGCCGAAATGGCCGAGATCGGCATAGAGCGCTTCGCCACCAGTCACGGCGAGAAACACGGCGCCGAGCGTCACCAGGCCGATCGTGCCGTGCGACAACAGGAATCGCAGCGCATAATACGGATTGATCGCGGCCAGCACCGACGGATCGTCGGCGATATGAATGACGCCCAGCACCGCCAGACATGTGAACCAGACCACCATCACCGGCCCGAAGGCCGAGGCCACGAGCGCCGTCCCCTTGCTCTGGACTGCGAACAGCAGCACGAGAATCAGCACCGTGAGCGGCACGACATAATGTTCGAACGCCGGCGTCGCGAGCTTGAGGCCGTCGACCGCCGACAGCACCGAGATCGCCGGCGTGATCATGGAGTCGCCGATGAACATGGAGGCGCCGACCACGCCGAGTGCGAGCAAGAACCAGCTCCGTCGCCCCAGCGCGCGCTGGCCCAGCGCCATCAGCGAGAGCGTGCCACCCTCCCCGTTATTGTCGGCGCGCAGCAGCAGCAGCACGTATTTGGCGGTGACGACGATCAGCAGCGCCCACAGGATGAGCGAGAGCACGCCGAGTACCATGATCCGCGTCACCGGCTCGCCGTGAGCCGCCCCCCGGACCGCCTCGTGGAATGCGTAGAGTGGCGAGGTGCCGATGTCGCCGAAGACAACGCCGATGCTCCCGAGCGTGAGGGACCAAAAGCCAGAGGTGACCGGCCCGTCCTGGGTCTCGGTCGATGTGATGCTCGCCGTCATGGGGGTGGAAAACGCTTCGTCCCTGGAATTGATCCGGCGCCTTTTGACGCTTCCGGTGCGCCTGTCAATCGGCCTGCCACCATAGCAGGCGCCTCTACGGATGCTGTGACGGCGCGGCCACGTTCGCCGCCCCTTGTGAGGGGCGAGCTCAGGTACAATGGTAGCGCAAGGGGGTTATGGCTTCAAGTTCGGCGGCAGCGGCGGATCTTCGCGCATCAAGGTGATGGTCACGCGGCGGTTCGCGGCGAGTGACGGATCGTCCGGGAAAAGGGGCTGGGTGTCCGCCTTGCCGGAGACGGCAAAAATGTGCGACGGCGGCAGGCCCTCCCGCTCGAGGATCTGGCGGACCGCGTTGGCGCGGTCGGCCGACAGGTCGAAGGCGCCGTAGTCGCTGCGCGTCGGCACGAAGCCGGCCGCAGTATGTCCGGCGATGGAGACGCGCAAGGGGGTCGCCTTAAGCGGGATCGCAAGCTTCTCGATCAGGCGGCGGGTACGATCGTAGGGTACCTTGGAGCCATCGGCGAACATCGAGCGGCCATCCTGGTCCACGATCTCCAGGTTCAGCCCCTGCTTGGTCTCCTCGAACATGATGTGCTTGGACATCTCGGTCAGTTCCGGCATGTCCTGCAATGCCTGGCGCAGCGAGGCGGCGGCGAGCGCAAAATTGCGATCGACCTTCAGCTTCGCACCCGAGGTGCGGTCGCGATCCTCCTGGTCCGGTGTCGGTGTGTTCGACGATTCCTCAGGCTGGATGTGGTCGACGTTTTTCAGCCGCGCGCGGGTCGGCAGGCCGTCGGATTCGATGATGCCGGCGTAGCGGGCTTCGCTCTGGACGCCGAAGGCCTCCCGCATGGAGCCCGCGACGATCTTCAGCTTGTTGGCATCCTGGGTCGAGAACGCGACCAGCATCACGAAAAACGCCAGCAGCAAGGCCATCAGGTCAGCGAACGTCACGAACCAGCCATGACCGCCGTGTGCTTCCTCGCGCTTTTTCTTCGCCATGGCTCAGATCCCGGCGTCCGCCGTTACGCCGGAACCGGCTCGCCTTCGGCGTGGCGGTGCTTCTCGGGCAGATAGGCCAGCAGCATTTCGCGAACCAAAGTCGGGCTCTTGGAGTCGCGGATCATCAGGATGCCATCGATGATCAGCGTACGATTGGTTTCCTCGTCGATCAGCTTGCCATGCAGCTTGTCGGCGATGGGCAGGCAGAGCAGGTTTGCGACCAGCGCACCGTAGAGAGTTGCCAGCAGGGCGGTCGCCATGAACGGGCCGAGCTTCGAGGGATCCGACATGTTCGAAAACATCTGCACCATGCCGATCAGCGTTCCGATCATGCCGAACGCAGGCGCGCAGTCGCCGACGGCGCGGTAGATCTTGCTGCCTTCGTTGAGATGCAACAGGAAATTGTCGCGGTCGCGCTCCATATTGTCCCTGATGAAGTCGAGGTCGTAACCGTCGGCGACGTAGCGGATGCCCTTGGCGAGGAACGGTTCGTCGGTCTCGACCTTCTCCAGCCCGACCGGACCCTGCTTGCGCGCGATCTCGGCGATGCGGGCGAGTTCGTCGACCAGGTCATGCGCCGACAGCCGGCTCATCGTGAAGGCGAATTTGAGACCGAGCGGCAGGCCGTGCGCCAGCACCGAGAGCGGAAAGCGGATCATGGTCGCTGCGGACGATCCGCCGAAGATGATGATCGCCGCATGATCGCTGATGAACATGTGCAGATCGCCGCCCAGAAACACCATCGTCGCGATGACGATCATGCCCGCCACGAGGCCGGCGCCCGTCATAATATCCATGGGAGTCTCCAAAGCGAACGCCGCAACGGCCGTCCTGGCCGGAGCGCGGTCCAACCCCGAACCGCACCGAAACCCTAGAGCGCTGCTCTTAAAGCCGCGTAAAGGTTAAGTTCAGCCGATGCGACGGAGCAGCGTGCCTGCGTCGACAGGACGGCCGCTTTGCCGCTCTGCGACATCAATCTCAACGCTTTGCTAACCATAAAAGAGGCGCTTCAGGAGGACAGTGCGGTCAGCTTCAGGCTGAGCGCGCGCAAACGCCTGCGCGCATCGGCATCATAGGCCTGCGGATTGGCGCGCGCCTCGTTCATGCCGTTGAAGAAAAGGCCGCTTCGGCCCGCGACGTCGTCGCCTTCGACCAGATGCAGGATCGCCGCACCACCCTGCTCGACGGTCGACAGCGGCGCGATGCCGCCGGCACGCACCATGGTGGTGTTCATGTAAGTCGCCGGATGCAGCGCGTTCACCGTGATACCGGCGTCCTTCAACTCCTCGGCGAGATCGATGGTGAACATGATCTGCGACAGCTTGCTCTGGGCGTAGGCGCGGCTGCCGCTGTAGCCCTTCGTGATCATGACGTCGTCGAAATCGATTGGATGCTGGCCAAGCGAGGCGACGTTGACGATGCGTGAAGGCACGGCGGCCTTGAGCAGCGGCAGCAGCAGATGGACCAACAGGAAGCCCGAGAGATAGTTCACGGCAAAACGCAGCTCGTGGCCATCGCGGCTCTCCTGCCGGTGCGGTCCGTCGCTCTGCGAGCCGATGCCGGCATTGCTGACCAAGACGTCGAGACGCGCGTGATCCCGCGTGACGGCCGTGGCGAGCTCGCGCGTGCCCGCCATCGACGACAGGTCGGATTGATAAAAGGTCGGCGCAACATGACCGGCCTTCACGACCTCGTCGATCAGCGCTCTTGCACGCGCCGCATCGCGGCCATGAATCAGAACGCGCGCACCTTCGGCGGCAAGGCGGCTTGCAACGTAGCGACCGACACCGTCAGTCGAGCCTGTGATCAGCACCGTCTTGCCGCGCATGTCCATGAGGTCACTCCAGGGTTAGTGAATCTCCGCCGACCGCTTCAGCGCGGCCTTAAGCTTCTCCAGCGAGAAGTCGGGGCTGCGCGCGATCTCGAGGATCGGCGTCTCGCGGCGGCCGCAGAGCTCGGCGGCCTCGGGCAGCTTTGCCGCGACATCGAGCGGGATCACGATGGCACCGTGCCGGTCGGCGTGGATCAGATCGTCGGAATTCACCGTCATGCCGGCGACACGGACCTGACCGCCAAAGCTTTCCGCGTGGACCCACGCGTGCGACGGACCGATCGAGCCGGCCAACGCCTGGAAGCCCGGTGCCCATTGCGGGACATCGCGGATCGAACCGTCGGTGACGACGCCGAGACAGCCAAGCGCCTTATGGACGTTGCTCTGCACCTCGCCCCAGAACGCGCCGTAGCCGATGTCGGGACCGTCGACGTCCTGGATCACCGAAATGCGCGGGCCATGGCCGGTGCCGACATATTCGTAATATTCGATGCGTCGCTTGGCCTGCTCCGCCGCAGGCAGCGGGGACTTCTGCACTGCGCGAATCGTGACGGTGCGGGCGTAGCCGACCATCGGCGGCAGCTCGGGGAACGGGCACACCAGCTGCTTGGTGGTGAACCCGATCAAACGTCGCTCCGGTGCAATCACCTCCATGGCATTGCAGATGGTCGGCGTATCGTAGCGGCCCAGCGCTTCGAGGACGGCAGCGGGCAGCGGCCCGGTCGCGGTATCAGTCACGGCGTTCTCTCCCAGATTGGCGGCCGCTGTTGACGCGGTGCCGCCGGCACTGGGCGGTATAGCCGAGATCGGGCCTCAACCCAACTCAGGCGCTCTCATGGCAGATATCCGCGTGCGATCGCTCAGTGCAAGCGTCCGGGCCGGTCATGATCGTGCGGCGGTTCAGACAAGCTCGCCATTGTCGGCGCCGAAGGCGGCGACGAAACTTCGCCGCCCACGGGCGCAGTGGCTTGCATTGCGCGCGCCTGGTCGCGGTAGGATTTGTAGCCGAGCGGCAGGCCGAGCAAATAGAGTGCCGTACCGACCAGGAGCACGTGCCAGGGATAGGCAATCAGGATCGCAATGAAGACGACCACGGCGACGAAGGCCGGCAGCACCAGTTCCGGCGACACACGCATGCGCTTGGTCTTGCCCGAGAACACCGGCAGCCGCGAGACCATCAGGAAGGCGATCAGCAGCGTATAGGCAGCGGTCAAAGCGGCCGGCGCGCGGCCGAGATCGAGGAAGGCAGCATAGATCGGCAGCAGCACGGTGATCGCACCGGCCGGCGCCGGCACGCCCGTGAAGAAATTGGCGGCGAAAGCGGGCTTGTTCGGATCGTCCATGGTGGCGTTGAAGCGCGCGAGCCGCAAACCGCCTGAAATTGCAAACACCATGGCGGCAATCCAGCCGGCATTGCCGAGCTCGTGCAGCTGCCAGAAGTACAGCATCAGGCCGGGCGCGACGCCGAAATTGACGAAGTCAGCGAGGCTGTCGAGCTCGGCGCCGAATTTGGACTGCCCCTTGATCATGCGCGCGACGCGCCCGTCGATGCCGTCGAGCGCGGCCGCGAACACGATGGCGTATACGGCGAGCGCCATCCGCCCCTCGATCGACAGCCGGATCGAGGTCAGGCCGGCGCAGATCGCCAGCAGCGTGATGACATTGGGCACCAGCATGCGCACCGGGATAGGGCGGAACCGCCGGCGGCGAATATCTGGATCTCGGAAGTCGTAGGGCGTCATTGGCTCGTCCTCACCTGCAGGCGAGATATAGCAAGCCGCGCTCCACTCCGCCATTGCGGCGGAGGGCCCCCGACACGGCCTGCCTGGTTAATTGGCGCGGTAGGCGCGGCCGGGGTCGTCTCCGGTGAGATCGGCCAGGATGGTCTCGCCGGCGATCGCTGTCTGGCCTTCCGAGACCAGCGCCTTGGTGCCGACAGGCAGATAGATATCGAGCCGCGAGCCGAAGCGGATCAGGCCGAACCGCTCACCGGCGCCGACGGCCTGGCCTTCCTTGACGAAGCAGACGATGCGCTTCGCCACGAGGCCAGCGATCTGGATCACGCCGATGCGGCCCTGTGGCGTCGAGATGACGAGAGAATTGCGCTCATTGTCCTCGCTCGCCTTGTCGAGCTCGGCATTGATGAACAGGCCGGGCCGATAGGCGATGCGGTCCACCCTGCCCGCGATCGGGCTCCGGTTCACGTGGCAGTTGAACACGCTCATGAACACCGAGATGCGCGGCAGAGGCCGGTCGCCGAGACCGAGCTCGGCCGGCGGCAACGCCATGGTGATCATGGAGACCCGACCGTCGGCCGGCGACACCACGAGCCCGTCACGCTGGGGCGTCACGCGCACGGGATCGCGGAAGAACAGCGCACACCACACGGTCAGGATGGTGCCGATCCACCCCAGAGGCGACCACAGCCAGAACAAAGCGAGGCTTGCCAGCGCAAAGCCGCCGATGAAGGGATAGCCCTCCTTGTGGATCGGCGGGATCTGACGCTGGATCGAATCGAGAATGGACATGCTGTCTGCCGTTCAGGGGGTGATGGCGCGGGTCGTCTCGCGCCGGCATTGTTTAGGCCAGAGTTGGGACCGGAGACAAGCTCACTCCGCAGCCGCCTGCGCCGTGAGGGTGTCCTCGACAAACGGCGGCTCCCGGTTCGGGGCGTCGCTCGAATCGGCCATCCGGGCCAGCTTCTCGCGGGCGGCCTCGGCCTCGCGCTGCCTGTTCCACATGCTGGCGTAGAGACCGCCCTGCGCGAGCAGGCCGGCATGGGTGCCGCGTTCGGCGATGCGGCCCTGGTCGAGCACGATGATCTCGTCGGCGCCGACGATTGTCGAGAGCCGGTGCGCGATCACCAGCGACGTCCGGTTCTTCGCCACGCGGTCGAGCGCGCCCTGGATTTCGTGCTCGGTGTGGGTGTCGAGCGCCGAGGTCGCCTCGTCGAGCACCAGGATCGGCGGCGCCTTCAACACCGTGCGCGCGATCGCGACGCGCTGCTTCTCGCCGCCTGACAATTTCAGGCCGCGCTCGCCGACCTGGGTCTCGTAGCCCAAAGGCGCCATGCGGATGAAATGGTCGATCTGCGCCAGCCGCGCCGCCTCCTCGACCTCCTCATCGCCGGCATCCCAGCGTCCGTAGCGGATGTTGTAGCGGATGGTGTCGTTGAACAGCACGGTGTCCTGCGGCACCATGCCGATGGAGGCGCGCAAGCTCGCCTGTGTGACCTCGCGGATGTCCTGGCCGTCGATCAAAATCTTGCCGCCGGAAACGTCGTAGAGACGGAACAAGAGCCGCGAGATGGTCGACTTGCCGGCGCCCGAAGGGCCGACGATGGCGACGGTCTTGCCGGCCGGTACTTCGAAGCTGATGCCCTTCAGGATCGGCCGCGTCGGCTCGTAGGCAAACCGCACATCCTCGAACCGCACCGTGCCCGCGGAGACCGCCAGCGGCTGCGCATTTGGCGCATCCTTGATCTCGGCCTCGCGGCCGATCACGTTGAACATCTTCTCGATGTCGATGATCGCCTGCTTGATCTCGCGATAGACCATGCCCATGAAATTCAGCGGCTGGTAGAGCTGGATCATCATGGCGTTGACCAGCACGAAATCGCCGACCGTGTGGGTGCCGTTGCGCACCCCGATCGCGCACATCAGCATGGTCGCGGTCAGTCCCAGCGTGAAGATCACGGCCTGGCCGGTGTTGAGCACGGCGAGCGAGGTGTAGGTGTGAATACTCGCTTCCTCGTAGCGCGCGACCGACTTGTCGTAGCGCTGCGCCTCGCGGGCCTCGGCGCCGAAATATTTGACCGTCTCGTAGTTGAGCAGCGAGTCGATCGCCTTGGTGTTCGCCTCGGTGTCGGAATCGTTCATCTTGCGGCGGATGCCGATCCGCCACTCGGTCGCGATGTAGGTGTAGTACATGTAGAGCGTGACCGTGATCAGGGTCGCGACCACGTAGCGCCAGTCGAACTGCCAGAGCAGCACGGCCATCAGCAGCGAGACCTCGACGATGGTCGGGATCAGCTGCAGGATCACCATGCGCACGATGACCTCGATGCCTTCGCGGCCGCGCTCGAGCACGCGGGTCAGCCCCCCGGTCTTGCGCTCCAGATGAAAGCGCAGCGAGAGCTCGTGCATGTGGACGAAGGTGATGGTGGCGAGCTTGCGCACCGCATGCATCGCCACGCGGGCGAAGATGCCGTCGCGCCATTGCGTCAGCACCGCCATCACGATGCGCATGACGCCGTAGCTCGCGGTCAGGATCAGGGGCGATGCAACCACCCAGAGGTGCCAGTTGCTGGCTTGCACCGGCGCGGTGTTGGCGCCGGTGAGCGCATCGGTTGCCCATTTGAAGCTGAACGGCACCGTCAGCGTGATCAGCTTGGCGGCGAGCAGCAGCACCATCGACCAGACCACCCGCATCTTCAAATCGAAGCGGTCGCCCGGCCAGATATAAGGCCACAGATGCGCCAGCGTGCCCATCAGGGTGGCCCGCTCCAGCGGTCGAGCCGCGGAAGCAGGAACGTCCGAGCCGTCGGGCGATTGAGGTTGATCCATCAAGAAAGCCTAGAGCCCACCGGAGGCGGCGGCGCTGCGATTAACGATTTGCGCCCATGATATAGAGACTTCCCGATGCCAACGCACCCCGCCAGATGGCGAATATTCGATTGCTTGCCGTCATTTACCGGTAGATTCCCGTGTAGTCCGAATCACCCGAGGGGCTTGACGCCCCTTCGCTGCAATGCATCATGGTGTCAATGAGCACGATCAAAACCGTCTGTGTCTATTGCGGCTCCGGTCCCGGAACCAATCCCCACTTCACCGAAGGCGCCAAGGCGTTCGGCAAGGCGCTTGCCGAGAGCAACATCCGCCTGGTCTATGGCGGCGGCTCGCTTGGCCTGATGGGCTCGGTGGCGACCTCCGTGCTTGATCACGGCGGCACTGTCACCGGCATCATTCCCGAGTTCCTGCGCAAGCGCGAGAACGCGCTCACCCGCGTGCAGGAGATGATCGTCACCCCCGACATGCACGAGCGCAAGCGGCTGATGTTCGAGCGCTCGGACGCCTTCGTGGCGCTGCCGGGCGGCGTCGGCACGCTGGAAGAGTTGGTCGAGCAGTTGACCTGGAAGCAGCTCGGCCGTCACGCCAAGCCGGTGTTGCTCGCCAATATCGACAATTTCTGGGAGCCGCTGTTCTCGCTGCTGTCGCACATGCGCCAGACCGAGTTCATCCGCGCCGGCCTTTCGGTCGATATTCTCAAGGCCGATCGCGTCGAGGATATCCTGCCGAAGCTGAGATCGGCCGTGACCCAGATCGCCGAGGCGGAAAAGCAGATGGCCCCGGACGTCGCGCGCAAGCTGTAGTCAGTCCTGCGGAAACGTCACCGCCTCGATCCTGTTGCCATCGGGGTCGGTGACGAAGGCGGCGTAATAGCGCACGCGGTCATGCGGGCGGAAGCCCGGTGCGCCGTCGGATGCGCCGCCGCTCGCAAGCGCGGCGGCATGAAATGCGTCGACCTCGGCCGTTGTTTTTGCCCGCAGGCAGATATGCACGCCGCTCTCCGGGGCTACAGGCGCCATGGCCTCCCGCAGATTGATCCAGAATTCGGGATAGGCCTTGCCGAAGCCGATTGTACGCGGGCGTGTGACGAGGCGCGCGAGCCCGAGGGCGGCCAGCGTGGCCTCGTAGAATTTAGCGGCGCGTTCGAGCTCGCTGACGCCGACGGAGATGTGGTCGATCATGCGGCGCGCTCCTCCCTCTCCTCCTCGTCATTGCGAGCATAGCGAAGCTATCCAGAGTCTTTCCATGGTGACCGCCTGGATTGCTTCGCTGCGCTCGCAATGACGGTGCGTTTGGTTACACCCTACGCCGGCGCGCCCGATTTCACGAGCTTGTAGATCACCGAATCCATCAGCGCCTGGAACGAGGCGTCGATGATGTTCGGCGACACGCCGACCGTGGTCCAGCGATCGCCATTCTCGTCCTCGCTCTCGATCAGGACGCGCGTGACCGCGCCGGTGCCGCCGTTGAGGATACGCACGCGGTAGTCGATCAGCTTCAATCCCTCGATGTACTTCTGGTATTTGCCGAGATCCTTGCGCAAGGCAACGTCGAGCGCGTTGACCGGGCCGTTGCCCTCCGCAGCCGAGATCAGATGCTCGCCGGCAACGTCGACCTTGACCACGGCCAGGGCAACCGTGACGCGCTCGCCGTGCGAATTGTAGCGCTGCTCCACATTGACGTCGAACTGCTCGACCTCGAAATAATGCGGCACCTTGCCGAGCGTGCGCCGCGCCAGCAGATCGAACGAGGCGTTGGCGGATTCATAAGCGTATCCGGCCGCCTCACGCTGCTTCAACTCCTCGACCAGCCGCGTCAGCTTCGGATCGCTCTTCTCGTAACGGATGCCGGCACGATCGAGTTCGGCGATCACGTTGGAGCGGCCGGCCTGGTCTGATACCAGAACCCTGCGGTGATTACCGACGCTCTCCGGCAACACATGCTCATAGGTCTGCGGATCCTTCATCACGGCGGAGGCGTGAATGCCTGTTTTGGTGACGAAGGCGCTTTCGCCGACATAGGCCGCATGCCGGTTCGGCACGCGGTTGAGCATGTCGTCGAGCGTGCGCGAGATCTTGACGAGCGTCGCCAGCTTCTCCGGCGTGACCGAGATCTCGAAGACGTCGGAAAATTCCTTCTTCAGTTTCAGCGTCGGGATCAGCGAACAGAGATTGGCGTTGCCGCAGCGCTCGCCGAGGCCGTTCAGCGTGCCCTGGATCTGCCGCGCGCCGGCGCGCACCGCCGCGAGCGAATTGGCCACCGCCTGCTCGGTGTCATTATGGGCGTGGATGCCGACGTGATCGCCGGGGATGTGTTTAGTCACTGAAGTGACGATGGCTTCGACCTCGTTTGGCATGGTGCCGCCATTGGTGTCGCACAGGACCACCCAGCGCGCGCCGGCCTCATAGGCCGCCTTGGCACAGGCGAGCGCAAAACTGGCATCTTCCTTGTAGCCGTCAAAAAAGTGCTCGCAGTCGAGCATGACCTCGCGGCCGGCGGCCTTTGCGGCTGCGACGCTGTCACGGATCGAGGCGAGATTCTCCTCCTTCGTCGTCTCCAGCGCGACACGCACCTGATACGCCGAGGACTTTGCCACGAAGCAGATCGCGTCCGCCTTCGCTTCAAGAAGTCCCGCAACGCCGGGATCGTTGGACACCGAGCGCCCTGCCCGCCGGGTCATGCCGAAGGCGGTGAAGCGCGCGTGGTTGAGCTTGGGCTTGCTGCCGAAAAATTCGGTGTCGAGCGGATTGGCGCCGGGATAGCCGCCCTCGACATAATCGATGCCGAGATCATCGAGCATGCTGGCGATGACCTGCTTGTCCTCGAGCGTGAAATCGACGCCGTTGGTCTGCGCGCCGTCGCGCAGCGTGGTGTCGAACAGATAAAGGCGCTCCTTGCTCATTGTGGTGCTCCGAGCGTCTTCTTCATCGTGGTGTTGGCTAGCCATTCGTCGTTCATCGTGACGCTGTTACGCTGCTGGGCGGTGTAGCCGCGCTTGGCGAAGAAGTTTTGCGCGGTGTCGCTGGCATCGACGGTGAGCGCCGCAGCGCCGCGGCCGCCGGCGAGCTTCTCCAGCGCATCGACCAGCATGGTCGCGATGCCCTGGCGGCTCACGGCCGGATGCACGTAGAGCATGCGGATGTGATCGGGGCCGCGCAGCGAGGCGAAGCCGACGGGCGAACCATTCAGCGTGGCGATCAGCGTCAGGTCGGAGGCGAGCCGCTTGCCGAACTCTTCGGTTTCGGCCGCCTCCATCCAGGCCTCCTGCTGCGCTTCGCTGTAATCGTCGCCGGTCAGCTCCTGGATGCTGGCGACGAAGATCGCGGCCAGCATCGGGACATCGGCCGGCAGGAACGGCCGCAGGCCGGGCGTGGGATGCGCTTGTGCCATCACGCGAGCTCCCAGGTCGTCACCGGTTTGCCGTCGGCATCCTTGCCATCCTTGATCACGACGCCCTTGGCCGCGAGCTCGTCACGGATACGATCGGATTCCCTGAAATCCTTGCGCGCGCGCGCAGCCGTGCGCTCCGCGATGAGACGTTCGATCTCGGCGGCATCAATGCCACTCGCCTGCTGCTTACGACCTTGCCATTGCGCAGCGCTTTCGGACAGGAAACCGAGCAGCCGCAAGGAAGCCGAAAGGCCGGCCGCATCGGACGCATTGCGCAGACCATGCAGCGCCGCGATTGCTTGCGGCGTGTTGAGATCGTCGAGCAACGCATCGACCACCGATGTCCCCGGCTTCGACGGCGCGACGTCGGCCGCAAAGCGATACCAGTCATTGAGGGTCCTGGCGCTCTCTTCCAGCGACTTCATGGTCCAGTCGATCGGTGAGGTGTAGTGCGTCTTCAGCATGTTGAGGCGCAGCACCTCACCCGGCCAGTCCACGAGCAGTTCGCGGATGGTGACGAAGTTGCCAAGCGACTTCGACATCTTCTCGCTTTCGACCTGCAGGAAGCCGTTATGCATCCAATAGTTCGCCATGCGCTGCTGGTGGAAGGCGCAGCAGGTCTGCGCGACCTCGTTCTCGTGATGCGGAAACACGAGATCGATGCCGCCACCATGGATGTCGAACTGCTCGCCGAGATGCTTCCAGGCCATGGCCGAGCACTCGATGTGCCAGCCTGGCCGCCCCTCGGTCTTGATGCCCGCCGGTGATGGCCAGGACGGCTCGCCCGGTTTCGACGGCTTCCAAAGCACGAAGTCCGTCGAATCCTTTTTATAAGGTGCAACGTCAACGCGCGCGCCGGCGATCATCTCGTCGAGCGAGCGCTTCGAGAGCGCACCATAGCGCGGCAGCGTGGAGTTCGCCGCGTTCATCGCCTGCGGCGAGAACAGCACGTGGTCCTCGGCGGCGTAGGCAAAGCCGCCCTTGATCAGCCGCTCGATGATCTCGCGCATCTCGCCGATATGCTCGGTCGCGCGCGGCTCGACGCTCGGCCGCAATGCGCCGAGCGCATCGACGTCGGCGTGAAACTGCTTTCCGGTCTGCTCGGTGACCTTGCGGATCGCCTCGTTCAGCGGCAGGCCGGGAAAATCCCGCGCGGCACGGTCGTTAATCTTGTCGTCGACGTCGGTGATGTTGCGGACATATTTGACATGCGCCTCGCCATAGATGTGGCGCAGCAGCCGAAACAGCACATCGAACACGATCACCGGCCGCGCATTGCCGATATGGGCGAAGTCATAGACGGTCGGTCCGCAGACATACATGCGGACGTTCTTCGCATCGAGCGGCACGAAGGTGCGCTTTTCCCGGCTCAACGTATCGTAAAGACGCAATTCCATAGGGGCACCCGTCGGCTGTTGGCCGGGCGTCCAGTGCTCTCAATGTGTCTTGAGAAAAGACGGCTCCAGCCAGCGAATCGCTAGCTCGTAATCTCGCGGCAAATCATGCAGATGGCGAGGAGACCGTTCATGCGGCGACATATGGGCCACGAAGGCGCCTTCCGTCAAGAGAGCCGCGAAAATGCCGCCTTATTTCCGCGAGGGGCGGCGGCCCCGTCTTGATGGTTCATGATCCTTAACCATTTGAGCCCATTCTGGAACCGGCAGTTCTCCGTTTATGCCCCAAGGTGTTTTCATGCGATCCTTGCTCGCACTCATGTCTTGCGCCTCCATCCTTGCGGCATCCATCGCTTTCGCGGAGACCCGCGTCTTCATCATCACCGAGCAGTGCCTTGCCAAGGGCGGGAAATGCGGCGCGCAGGTCGCCCGCACCTACTGCCAGTCACGGGACTTTGCACAGGCATCAAGCTACCGCCGGGTCGATCCCGACGAAATTACCGGCTCCGTCCCCAAATCCGGCGCAAACTGCTCCCATGGCCATTGCGACGAATATGTCGCAATCACCTGCCAGCGCTGAATTCGCTCGGAACTGGCGGACCTTAGGACCCGTTTACGGCCCCTGAAACGACGTGACGATGCCGCAGGAAGCGGTTATTGGAGGGCGCGCTTCGGCCCTCCAAATCGCATTGGAAAATCACTTCGGGCCGTGACCTCGCTAGAATGGCGGATATGCCTGAATCTTTGTCTCTGTCTCGTGCCCGATCTCTCCTTGCCTGCACCGTGCTTCTGAGCTCGATCGTGCTCGCCACTGGCGCCTTTGCCCAGGCCGGGCCGCCCGGCGCACCGCCTCCGCCTGCCCAAGGCGGCCCTGGGTCGAACCCGATGTGCGTGCGGCTGGAAGGGCAGCTCGCTGCGCTCGACCGCGGGGCGAGCGGCGATCCTGCGCGCGAGGACCAGATCCGCCGTTATCAGGATTCCCAGAGCCGCCAGCAGGCCGAGCTCGATCGCGTCACCATGCAGGCCAAGCGCATGGGCTGCGAATCCTCCGGCTTCTTCTCGCTGTTCAACGGCCAGTCGGCGCAATGCGGTCCTGTCAACACCCAGATCCAGCAGATGCGCGCCAATCTGGATCAGATCACCGGCAATCTCGAACGCCTGCGTAGCGGTCCCGGTGGCGGCAACCCTGAACGGGACAGCCAGCGCCGCTCGGTGCTGGTCGCGCTCGCGCAGAACAATTGCGGCCCGCAATATGCCAATGCCGCGCAGTCGCAGGGCGGCGGCAACTTCCTGACCAATCTGTTCGGCGGCGGTAACAACCCCAACAATCAGCAGCCGGGCGTCCCGCCCGCCGATCTCGGCCCGCAGAGCGGCACTTATCGCACCGTCTGCGTGCGCACCTGCGACGGCGCCTATTTCCCGATCTCGTTTGCGACCGTGCCGGCGCGCTTTCCCGATGACGAGAGGACCTGCAAGGCGCTCTGCCCGGCCGCCGAAGCCGTGCTGTATGCCCACCGCAATCCCGGTGAGGACATGAGCTCGGCCGTCTCCATCAGCGGCCAGCCCTACACCTCGCTGCCGAACGCGTTCAAATTCCGCAGCGAGTTCAACCCGTCCTGCTCTTGCAAGGCGGCCGGCCAGAGCTGGGCCGACGCGCTGAAATCCGCCGACGACAAGGCGGCCGTCGAGCAGCAGGGTGACATCATCGTCACCGAAGAGAGCGCCAGGAAGATGCAGCAGCGGCAGCTCACCAAGGGCGCGCCTGCGAACGGAAAAAAGGGCGCAGCTCCGGCGCAGGCGACGGCGAATGCACCGGCCGCAACGCAGCCCGCGGACGCGAACACCACGACCGCGCCGGAGAACAAGCCGATCCGCTCGGTCGGCCCGACCTTCCTGCCGCAGCAGAAGTAGTTCGCTCCGAACTCAACTGTCATGCCCCGCGAACGCGGGGCATCCAGTACTCCGCGGCGCAGATTGGTTTTTCACGATATCCGCCGCGGCGTACTGGATCATCCGCTTGTGCGGATGATGACGGCGGAGTGGTTGGCGAGACCGCCCATCACACGTCGCCGAACCTACCCCTCGAATGCGTCGATCGAGGCCTTGCTGCCGCGCGAGACCAAGGTCTCGTCGGGCGCGGGCAGCTTCTCGCCGCGATCGCGAAAGCGGTTGGTGATGGGATAGCGGCGGTCGCGGCCGAAATTCTTGCGCGTCACCTTCACGCCGGGTGCGGCCTGGCGGCGCTTGTATTCGGCGACGTTGAGAAGATGGTCGATGCGGGTCACCGTCTCGCGGTCGAAGCCCGCGGCGATGATCTGGTCGAGTGGCTCCTCGCGTTCGACCAGCCGCTCCAGGATCGCATCGAGCACCTCGTAAGCGGGTAGCGAATCCTGATCGGTCTGGTTCTCGCGCAGCTCCGCCGTCGGCGGACGCGAAATGATGTCGGGCGGGATCACCTCGCCGGCGGGGCCGAGCGCGCCATCGGGCTTCCATGCATTGCGCAAGCTCGCCAGCCGGAACACCTGCGTCTTGTAGATGTCCTTGATCGGATTGAAGCCGCCATTCATGTCGCCATAGAGCGTGGCGTATCCGACCGACATCTCCGACTTGTTGCCCGTCGTCACCACCATCAATCCGGTCTTGTTGGAGATCGCCATCAGGAGCGTACCGCGGGTGCGGGCCTGGAGGTTCTCCTCGGTGATATCAGGCGGCAGGTTCCTGAAGAGGCCCGACAGGATGGTCTCGAAGCCGCCCACCGCTTCCGCGATTGGCAACACCTCGTAGCGGATGCCGAGATGGCCTGCGAGCTCGCCAGCGTCCGCGATCGAATGTGCCGCCGTATAGCGATAAGGCAGCATCACGCCGTGCACCTGATCAGCGCCGAGCGCATCGACAGCGATCGCAGCGCACAGCGCGGAATCGATGCCGCCGGAGATGCCGAGCAGCACGCCGGGGAAACCGTTTTTCGTGACGTAGTCGCGCAAGCCCAGCACGCACGCGGCATAGTCTGCGCGATCGCCCTCCGGCTGCTCGGCAATGGAACCGGTGCAACGCCAATCGCCACCATTTCGGGTGAAGCGCAGCGTGGTGATGCTTTCTGCGAACGCCGGCAATTGCGCGGCGAGCGAGAGATCGCCGTTGAGTGCGAAGGAGGCGCCGTCGAACACCAGCTCGTCCTGGCCGCAGACCTGGTTGAGATAGACCAGCGGCAGGCCGCTCTCGGTGACCCGCGCGACAGCTACCGACAGACGCACATCGTTCTTGTCGCGGGCATAGGGCGAGCCGTTGGGCACCAGAATGATCTCGGCGCCGGTCTCGGCCAGCGTCTCGACCACGTTCTCGTAATCCTCGGACTCTTCCAGCCAGATGTCCTCGCAGATCGGCACGCCGATCCGCACGCCGCGCACCGTGACGGGGCCCGAAGCGGGCCCGCGCGCGAACAAGCGCTTCTCGTCGAACACGCCGTAATTCGGCAGATTGCATTTGAAGCGAAGCGCCGCGATACGTCCGCCGTCGAGCAGCGCACAGGCGTTGTAGAGCTTGCCGTCATCGACCCAGGGCGTGCCGACCAGCAACGCCGGGCCTCCATCGGCGGTCTCGCGCGCCAGCGCCTCGATGGCCGAGCGGCAGGCGGCCTGGAAGGCCGGCTTCTGCACCAGATCCTCGGGCGGATAGCCCGCGATGAACAATTCCGGAAACAGCACGAGATCGGCGCCGTCGGCGATGGCGCGCCCACGCGCAGCACGTACCTTGGCGGCATTGCCCGCGATGTCGCCCATGGTCGGATTGAGCTGGGCCAGCGTGACCGCGAAGGCGTTGAGACGTTCGGTCATGGCCGCCGTCCTCGCTTTAGAGGAATCCCAATCGCTCGATGATGGCGATGATCCAGAACGCGCCGGCCATCAACAGCGCGACGCCGACCGCGGCCGAGCCCATGTCCTTGACCCGGCCGATCTGCTTGTCGTGATCCAACGTCAGGCGGTCGGCGAGCTTCTCGATCGCGGTGTTGAGCAGTTCGACCACCAGCACGAAGGCGACCGAGCAGACCAGCTCGACCGCGCGTGTCGCGGTGGCGGCGACGAGCCACGCCACCGGCAGTGCCAGGATCAGCGCAAAGATCTCCTCGCGGACGGCCTGTTCCGAGCGGAACGCAAAGGCCAGACCGTTGCGGGAGTTGATCGTGGCCTTCCAGATCCGCAGCAAGGTCCTAGAGCCCCGACGCGAACGGCATCGGCTTGGCTTTGCCGACGCGTTCCTGCTTGAGGAGCTCCGCGACCAGGAAGGCCATGTCGATGGATTGCTCGGCATTGAGGCGGGGATCGCAGACCGTGTGGTAGCGGTCGTTGAGATCCTCGTCGGTGATGGCGCGCGCGCCGCCGATACATTCGGTGACGTCCTGGCCGGTCATCTCCAGATGCACGCCGCCGGCGTGGGTGCCTTCCGCGGCGTGGATCGTGAAGAACGACTTCACCTCCGACAGCACGCGGTCGAACGGCCGCGTCTTGTAGCCCGACGTGGAGGTGATGGTGTTGCCATGCATGGGATCGCACGACCAGACCACCACCCTGCCCTCGCGCTGCACTGCGCGGATCAGGCCGGGCAGATGATCGGCGACCTTGTCGGAGCCGAAACGATTGATCAACGTTAGCCGGCCCGGTTCGTTGTCGGGGTTGAGAATGTCGATCAGCTTCAAGAGCTCGTCGGGCTTGAGCGACGGGCCGCACTTCAGGCCGATCGGATTCTTGATTCCGCGGAAATATTCGACGTGGCCGTGATCGAGCTGGCGAGTGCGGTCACCGATCCAGATCATGTGGCCCGAGGTCGCGTACCAGTCGCCCGTGGTGGAATCGACGCGGGTCATGGCCTGCTCGTAGCCGAGCAGCAGCGCCTCATGGCTGGTGTAGAAATCGGTGGCGCGCAGTTCCGGGTGGCTCTCGAGATCGAGGCCGCAGGCGCGCATGAAATTGAGCGCCTCGGAGATGCGGTCGGCCAATTCCTTGTAGCGGCGGGACTGCGGGCTATCCTTGAGGAAGCCGAGCATCCATTGGTGCACGCTGCCGAGATTGGCAAAGCCGCCGGTCGCGAACGCGCGCAGCAGGTTCAGCGTCGCGGCCGATTGGCGATAGGCCATCAGCTGCCGCTGCGGATCCGGCACGCGCGCTTCCTTGGTGAAGGCGATGTCGTTGACGATGTCGCCACGATAGCTCGGCAGCTCGACGCCATTGACCTTCTCGGTCGGCGAGGAGCGCGGCTTGGCGAATTGGCCGGCGATACGGCCGACCTTCACCACCGGCACCGCACCGGCATAGGTCAGCACCACCGCCATCTGCAGCAGCACGCGGAAGAAGTCGCGGATGTTGTTGGCGCCGTGCTCGGCAAAGCTCTCGGCGCAGTCGCCGCCCTGGAGCAGGAAGGCCTCGCCGGCCGCCACGCGCCCGAGCGCCTTCTTCAGATTGCGCGCCTCGCCGGCAAACACCAGCGGCGGGAAGGTTGCAAGTTGCGCCTCGACGTCGGCCAAGGCCTTGGCGTCGGGATAATCGGGCACCTGTAGCACCGGCTTGCTGCGCCAGGACTCGGGCGTCCACCGCTCGGACATCGCAATCTCTCCGTGAAAGCAAAAAGTGCAACCTGATCTGTGGGTTGCGAGGGCCGCCTTATACACAGGCTGGCACGACATCGCCAGTTGTAAATCCGTTTCGCAATGCAAATCCTTGCGGGCAAAGCTGAATTCGCATCTGCTAGGGGGGTGGCAGAGGAACGGCAACGCAGCTTCCACCATGGACGCTATCGGGGCATCGGCGGCACCCGGCAGCCGGCGTCGGCGCCAAGGCGATCGGCCGTTTCGGCTTCTTTCGCCCCGAGCATCGCGACACGCTGTGGCGCGGCGGAGCGGAATGGATTCAGGGAGAGTGACGGGCGGCATTGCCGCTCATCACGTCTTCGTTGTCGGCCAAATTGAAACTGATTTCCGCCATCGACGTTTGCGAATGCCTGGAGGCGGCAACGCGGTTGATCTCGTTGCGACCATACTAAGACGCGACGAGGACATCATGGAACATCGCTTTAGGAGCGGCAGCATCCTCGGCGAGAGCAAGGTCCCCGAAGTCACGTTGGGCTTCTGGATCATCAAGATCGCCGCCACGACGTTGGGTGAAACCGGCGGCGACACCGTCACGATGACGCTGAACTGGGGCTATCTCGCGGGCACGTGCCTGTTCCTGGCAGCGCTGATCGTCCTGGTCGCCGCGCAGATCCGTGCGCAACGATTCCATCCGGCGCTGTATTGGGCAACCATCGTGGCCTCGACCACATTCGGCACCACGATGGCCGACTTCGCCGACCGCTCGCTCGGCATCGGCTATACCGGCGGCGCGACGCTGCTCCTCACCTGCCTCGTGCTGGTGCTCGGGCTCTGGTATCGCGCCGAGGGCACCATCTCGGTCAACAGCGTCAACACACCGCGGGTCGAAGCCTTCTATTGGGGCGCGATCACCTTCTCGCAGACGCTGGGCACCGCGCTTGGCGACTGGATCGCCGATACCGGCGATCTCGGCTATCGCGGCGGCGCGCTGATCTTCGCCGCGGGACTGGCCGTCATTGCGGCGCTCTATTTCTGGACCCGCGTCTCACGCGTCACGTTGTTCTGGACCGCGTTCATCCTGACTCGTCCGCTTGGGGCGACCGTCGGCGATTTCCTCGACAAGCCACTCGATCATGGGGGGCTCGCGTTAAGCCGGCCACTGGCTTCCGCCGTCATCGCCGCGTTCATGGTGGTCTGCCTGTTGCTGATCCCGCAGCGCGCGGGACAGCATCCGAGGGATGACCAGGCGGCCGAGCGCGCTTAGAGCATTTCCTTGCTTAATTGAATCGGAGGGATTCCGGTTTTTGGCGGATTGTGATTCAAGATGCTGGCTGGATTGGAGGCCAGCATCGCATGACCCGACCACTTTCCCTAGATCTTCGCGAGCGTGTGGTGGCGTCGGTTTTGGCGGGCGAGAGCTGCCGGTCTGTGGCGGAACGGTTTGGTGTTGCGGTCTCGTCAGTGGTGAAGTGGTCACAGCGACAGCGGGCGACCGGCTCGGCTGCGCCTGGCAAGATGGGCGGTCACCGTAAGCCCGTGCTTGATCCGCACCGCGCCTTCATTGTCGAGCGGATCACTCAGATGCCGCACCTGACGCTGCATGGT